>CAWKDK010000013.1:0-218949 GCA_963848375.1 Terriglobia bacterium | reverse complement strand
CCAATTTTTGTGTAGGTTACGAATCTTCCGTGCCGTTTTCCATGCCATTGAACGCGAGTTGCACAATCTTGCCGTGTGCCTCACGCATGTCTTCCGATGCAGCATCCCCGTAAATGTTCATCGTTGTGCGAATGTCAGCGTGACGCATGAGCCGTTGCTGCACACCAACCGGCGTCCCTATAGCATCAATCCACATGCGATAGGAGTGGCGGAATGTGTGTGTCCCGATGTGCCCGAGACCCGCTGCCTTGGATGCGCGGTCTAGCTCTCGCCAAAAGCCGGTGTATGAGTAGGGCAGTCTCCCGATTTTCAGCGGACTGGCGAAGATCCAATCTCCGTCCGATGAGAACTCGGTAGCTTGCTTCCATACTTTCAGCCGTTCAAGTAGCTCCGGCGCGATTGCCAGAGACTTGCGGGACTCATCCGTTTTCACATCATCAACGTTCTGCTCAACGATGCCCCGCTCTACTCTGAGGAATCCGTTGAGCCAATCAACGTCTGACCATCGAAGCGCCAGACATTCCGAGATCCGAAGTCCGAAACAGATGCACACTAACGCCATCGTTCCGAATGGTTCTTTCAGGTGAGACAAGAGCAGACGGAATTGCTCCACGGTCAAACTGCGCGGCTGCCTAATCGCTTGGAGGCGCTCTTGACCCTCACCAAACTAATCGGATTGACCTGCATTGGGATGTCCTGTTTCCACATCGCAAAATTCCACAGTGAACTGAGAATGCCGCGAATGTGAGTACGGCTCTTCGGAGCTAGCGGGAGTGACTCCAGCCACATCTCTACGGGACGCGCCTGCAGATCCGTGATTGATTTATTCCCCCACTTGGGCAAGATGTGGACGCGAATCCACGATTCATAGCCCCGATTTGTGTCCAGGCGAGTGGGCATTTTCTCCGCTCGGTATTGTTCGATCAGCGTCGTCACGGTTGGTGCCACCTTGCTAACCACTTGCTGATTCTTTTCTACTGACTCGCGTAGCGGCTTGGCAGCCTTCCACGCTGCTGACTTGGTAGGAAACCGGCCCAACGCTTTAGAGCGCCGTTTTCCGTTCTCCCACCAATAGAAGCGCCAAACCTTATCGCGCTTGTCCTGTACAACACTTCCTGTGTTTATTCTGCTGCTCATTGAGTCCTCCCAACTCGGCAGCAGATGGCGGGGCACGCATAGCATCCAACTCTGATTTGAGAAACCCCAGGTACTCGCTTTGCGCCGGACAGTGCGTGAGCGGGAATACGGCCTTCTTTTGCCCACTTAAGAATTGTGCGCGGTTGGACCTTCAAGTATTGCGCGGCTTCGTCTGCGGTTAGCCACTCGGTTTCCATGATTGCTCCGATATAACCGGGTGTCTCTCCTCACCCGCCTTGCTAAACTCTGCTTATGAGCGACCTCAACACACCCGAGCAAATCACCAAGAACGAACTCAATAACGTTCTAACCGCCGTTGCGCTCAAGTGTGACTTGCTGAGGTCACGCAATGCGGACAGACAATTGGCAGCCGATCTTCACGAAATTGAACAGCTCGCAAAGCGGGCCGTTGAGCTTGTCCGGCAACTCTGAACACCTAGAAGTGCTCAAGAATGCGCAAAACCGGCCAAAAAACACCGTAAGTGCTTAAGAATGATGAAAAGTGCCGAATTCAAAAATTATTTGGTTGCGTAGAAAAAGGAGTTGCGGCGCTCTATTAACGAATCGGTCTAGAGATTTGACCCCCCCCGGCTCGAAAACAAAAGGCTTAGTTGGGCGGGACACATGGTCTAATCCGTCTAGGTATGCCGCGTAAGCTTTGGCGTCATCTGACATCTTGGACGGTGTGTTTTCGATTATCAACTCGCCGTTCTCCACTCCGGCTACCCTGATTAGCGCCTTGTCCCGCAGATTGCGGAAAGCGCGGTCAAACTCTTGGTCAGTCATCTTCATGTCTTGCTCCGTGGTGAAGTTCCTTCATGCGTTGGGCATCCTGACGAGATGGGGTATTCATTCCCGGCTACATCCCGACCTACTAACCTACGTAGTACGAAGTACGTAGTAGGGGATAGTTATTATCTTTTCTTTATTACTAAGAGATGGAGATGACGAGATGGGCTAGTCCTGGGTGATGGTTACCCCCGCGCGGATGAGTTCCAGCCGTTTCCGCTTTACCCACTTATCACCTTTCCCACATCCCGCCGCCCTGAGTGCTTCCTGGATTTTGTTAATACCCATCTTTGGATCCTCATCTAGCAATGCGGCCAGAACTTTCTCCGCTTGCTCTTCCTTCTGGTTTTTCACCTGCACCACGTCCCCGGGCGCACCGACGATGTGAAGCCGGTAATTCTCATCCGAGCGCACTCTCAACGGCTTAGACTCAAAGTCCCGTTGCTTGACGTTGGCGAGCAAGGACGGGGACGCATACGGCTTGTCTGGGTCCTCCAGCTTCGTGGCCCAACAACTTGTCACGAATGCTGCCAACTCAGACGAGCCGCGCATAGCGCTGTCTAGGCTGAGGGGCGCATTGGCCGCGCCTTTGATGCTGTGGTGAAGCAAGAGCACCGTTGCGCCGAGCCGTTTGATCCGAAATATCTGCTCCGCGAATTTCGACATCTCCGCCGAATTGTTCTGGTCGCCCTGGATGTAGCGGGTAGCCGTATCAATGATGACAACCGCGCCCGGCAACTCTTCGTTGAGTTCTGAAAGCTCGTGCACTCATCGTCCATCGTCTGACAGAACAGCGTCTTGCCCACGTGGTCCAGCAGCCCGATTGACTTGAGCCGCGTAGAGAACGAACTGAGGCCCATCTCCGGGCACAGATAAATAACCCGCTCGGGCTTGTTCACGACTTTGAAGTAGTCAAAGAGCGGCTCGTCGGTCACGCACGCATGAGCAACATTGAGGGCAATGAGGCTTTTGCGTTGGCTCACGGGAGCGGCCAACGCCGTGATTGAATCAAGCGCAAGAAATCCGTCAATCAGGAACGACGTGGGCTTTGCGTCCCGCATTTTTTCAAAGGTGACGTACCGCTCGCGCCAATCCTTGGGCGGCTCCGGCTCTTGTGTTTTACCTCCGATAACTGCAAAAGGCTCCGGCAATCCGATGGGCTGTTTACACGCATTGGTGATGATTTGCTGTACCTCATCATCTTCCAGCGGGTTGGGCATCGTGCGGCAGCCCGGAGCGCAAAATCCCGGAGCATCTCGTCATCCGCGCCATTCGCCCGGTGCTTACAGAGAACGCGGTAGAGTGTGTCATTCCGCCACTCAACAATGGGAGCGGTTGGGTCCTGGAGCGCGTCCCGCTCTTTCTCTGGCACGTCTCAGAGCACGCGCCCAATTGGGGACCGCCGCAATGGGCACTTGCCACAAGACCTCGTAACTCTCTTTGCTGTCCGGGTGAATACAACCGGCGGCCATAACGTGACCCCATGTGCTTCCGCGCATATCGCCGCCGTGTGTGCCGTCCATCCATCCATTGAATGTTGGCACGCCGTCACCTGAGTAATAGAGCTGAACAGCAAAGTCCGGGCGGCGTCCGGTCCTCACCGCGAAAGTCTGCGGGATGTCGCGGGCCGCCATGTAGGAGCGGAGGTCCTTTTCACTGGCAAGCCCCTTGTCAATGTCCACCACTACAAGGCCGCTCTTTCCCGTGGCGATAGCAACGTTAGCGTTGGGTGTCCCGCCCACCAAGCCCGAACTTGTTCCTCATCGTTAGAGGCGTCCAGATAACCGGACACACCCTTGACGGGAACCTTGCCACAGGGCACGCATGGGAAGACATACCAACCGCGGTTGATGCAGGAGAGGGCAATCTCTAGGAAGTTAGTCACGGGCCGCACGCTCCCACAACGATTTCGCGTCCCACTTTGTCCAATTTTCCACTGTTTCACATCCCCCACCCGCGCCGTGCGCCATCTCCCAATAGGTGTTGGCCGGGCCGTCTCCGAAAAGTGCCGGGTGTGGTTCTTCGTATGCGTAGTCGAACGTCTCCGAATGTTTGCGAGCCAGCGCGTCATAACATTTGTCAACAACGCGGACAATGAGCGTATGTGAGCCGTTGCACTCGCCGTGACCACACGGGAAAGTGACTTGGAAATCGAAGCCGGGTCTAGGTGAGAGTTTCCATTTCCAACCGGCTAGAGTGAAGAAACGTGCCCAACGAAGTTTGAGCCACATAGTGACAACCTTTCTGCCCTGATTAATGGGTGGGCGGCCCTCAATAACTTGCTTCGTCTAACAGCGTTTTGAATCGGAGCGGGTAGCTAAGCTCCACGTCATCATCCGTGACCGCACCGGGACGCCCACCAAGCTTGCCCATTTGCACGTGCGGCAACCGCCGGGAAGCAAGAGCAGACTTCACGGCTTCAGCCGCCCACGTTTCCGGCGTCATGAGCATTTCGTGAGCACTCGCGGACACGTCTTGCGGCCACCAAATCTTTGCCGCTTTCCCGGGCCGCTTTGATCAGTTTCTCGGCGGCGCAGCTCGTCGTGGCGTTGCGCTCTGAGTTCGTTCGGATTCATAACGTGATTTCCCTTTCGATTGGGTTTGGCGTGCGTCTTGTCCCCCACTAGGAGAGCGGTCATGCGCACATACGAATCCCCGTGCCTATGCTTTAAGTAATCTGCCCGCGCGCACTGCCGCACTTCCATATGACTCAACAAGTCGCACAACCCACTCGCTGTAAGTGCCTTTGAAATCGGACGGGCGCGGGTCTGCATTCTGTTGGATTTCCGCTGGCTTGCCGTCTATGGGACTCCAGATCCCGAAGGTGGACGGAAGCAGAGGTTGTTCCCCGCTCGGCTCAATCAATGCTGCCGCCGCCTTGCGAATGGCCAGCTCATCCACCCATGCATAGCGGTTACGCGGAAGCCGTACCACGCGGACAAGTGTTGATTCTGTTTTTTGTCGGTTGTATGAGGCTTTTTGGCGACACCGCTTACACCGCTTATGGCTTGATTTCTTGAACCCTCCACATTCGCAGAAGTCCGTGTCGGAATCGCTTAAGGACACTGCTGGCTTCCCACTTCCGTAGGTGTTTTTAGCGAACATGGGGGTATGCTAGTATCTGCCGTGTATGAAAAACGTCACGTCAAAACATACACATCTACAAATTCCAATTGAGCTGCGCTTTCGGGCGATTCCCACTCGCTGGACTGTGCGAGAAGAGAGGACTTATGGTGAGCAGACTTTCATCCCGGCTGTAAATCGGCACGTCGAGCGGAAGGCATCTCGCGTTATCGCCCCGGAAGACATCCGCAAAAGTTCTTCAAGATAGAGATAAATGAGAAGTCAGTGTTCAGGTTCCTTAATGAGGAAGTTGGGGTATGGTCCGCCACAGAACTGGAGCCGGGGATTGGCGCGAACGACGCGGACTTGATATTGAACGGTCTGCGACTCCTGGGTGGTTTCGGCCACCGCCACTTAAACCACTGGGCATCCATTGAGACGATTGAGAGCTTACGCCAAGAGCAGAAGTACTGGAGGGAACTACGCCGCAATCGCCGGAAACTGCGAGAGGCATTTGGGCCGGGGCCAAACAATGACAGCGCGCCCGGATACAAAGAACTATTTGCCCTTGAAACTAAGTTCGGAAACACCCTTCCTGTTCACCTAGAGTGGCAGGGCAAGCACGCACGCGCAATCATTCAGCCCGTCACCGGCAGAGAGCTACTCACGGCACTAGCGTGGATTGATTTGGTAACCGGTGCGGAGTGTAAGGTCTGCCAGAACCCAAACTGCGGAATTGAGTACACATACGGTGGGTACAAATACTGCTCTCCGCAATGTGAGCACGCGAACACGGTACGGGCCTGGCGAATCAGAAGCCGCGAGTAAAGCCGAACCTAGGACTCGCTTGGCTTGAGCGGCTCTGTGATTTGCCGGACCTGCGCTAGCTAGCCTCGATTTCCACCGCGATTCACGATGGCGCAGTGTGTAACAGCCGTCTAGTTCCCAAAACAGGAACTAGATTTCTGATTCTGTCTGGATGCGACACAGTAGAATTCAACGTTTCTCACGGAGAATTCTGAATGAAGCTGGCGCAACTCAAGATAGTCAATTTCCGTTGCTTCAAATCTGTGACCCTCGAATGCGGTAGCCTACATGCGTTCGTAGGCTGCAACAGCGCTGGTAAATCGACTGTCCTTCACGCGCTTGATTTCTTGTTTAATCCCGCTGCTGGCGAAATCACCGAGGACTGGTTTCATCAGGGCGATACCAAGCAGCCTTTGAGAGTAGAGGGCATATTCGCTGACTTAACGGACAGCGAGAAAGCAGCATTCAAGGGATATACAAGGCCTGATGGGACGCTCCAAATAGCTCGCATCGCAAATTGGCTGGGCGATGAACCTACTGCTGCCGCCGAAGTTGAGCAGTCGTTTAATCGCCCGCAGCCAAAGCTAGATTGGTTGAATTCGAACAAAATTGATTCTGAATCTATTAAGAATTGGGCCAAACAAGAACTTCTTTTCAAAGGCCATTCGTTCACGAAGTTTCTAGGTGGAGAACGAAGAGTGACCCAGTGGAGGGAGAAGGCCGCCGAATTTGCCGCTCTTCAGTTACAGCCAGACGATTACGAGGATACATGGGCGGAAAATCCGAGAGGTTTTGGAGGTGTGCTGAAGGGGTCCCTTCCAGATTTCGAGCTGGTACCAGCCGTTCGCGACGCAGCCGATGAGCAAAAAGTGGCCAAAACTAACCCGTTTGGACGCATCGTCCGCTCTGTCCTAGAGAACTTAGACCCTGGTCTAAAAACTCAGATGGCCGAGGCACTTGCAGGTGTTTCCAAGCGATTGAATCGGGAAGCGGGGCAGGAACGAGTCAACACTGTCGCTGAGATTGAGGAACGGCTTAAGCAGTACGTCCGAGAAGTGATGCCAGTTGATTTGGAATTGCAGTTCCAAGCACCATCCGTCGAGATGGTGCTTACATCGCCGACCATATTGATAAACGACGGGTACAAAGGGCCGGTCGAATACAAAGGTCATGGATTGCAGCGCACGCTAATAATGTCAATTCTCCGCGCTTATTCTGAACTGATCAGGAAAAGGCTAGGTGGCGAACGCCGCGCGCTGATTCTAGGAGTTGAGGAACCGGAACTGTACATGCATCCACCGATGCTGCGATCTGTCAGAAAGCTCCTGCGCAAGCTCGCAGATGGCGGGGATCAGGTTTTCTTCACGACGCACAATCCTATCTTGGTAGATGTGGGGTACTTTGATGAAATTGTTAGGGTGGATTCCGCTGCAGGTGGCGTACCTGCGACTCTCCATCAGCTCTCAATGTCGGCAATGATTGAAGACATTGAAGCTCGTCACCCCAATCTCAAGAACGTAACTGCACAATCCATGCGGGAACGTTACAACCACGTTTATACGACGACTCGAAACGAGGGTTTTTTTGCCAAGAGGGTCATTCTCGTTGAAGGTCCAACAGAGCTGTACGCTCTGCCGATATACGCAACGGCGATGGGTATTGATTTCGACACTCTTGGTGTGGTGGTGGTCGAGTGCGGTACCAAGGATCAAATCGACCGACTTTACCGGTGTTCAATGAGTTAAAGGTGCCCACTTACGTTTTGTTCGACTACGATCTCGCCGGCGACGCAGAG
The DNA here is from genome assembly GCA_963848375.1 of Terriglobia bacterium. Lineage (GTDB taxonomy): Bacteria > Acidobacteriota > Terriglobia > Terriglobales > Acidobacteriaceae > JAJPJE01. Next base: position 211,358 of record CAWKDK010000013.1, on the reverse strand, counting down.
CCAAACAGCGTTGAACTGCTCTCTTATCTGGGTGAGAAAATCGACAAACCCAAAGCGGTCGTAATACGTGAGACATTTTCGTGTTTTAAGAAAGATTGGGAGACGGACCTGCGGCCCGAGATTCCAGATTACGAGAAAATTGCAGGTGAAGCGACCAAGAGCGGAATGACAGGGAAGCCGTTACAGGCACGTTTTATCGCCCAGAAACTCAGTTCAATGACGCCAGTGGTTATTCCGCCGACCCTCGAAGCGATTATAAAGGCAGCCATGATCGTGAAATACAAAGGTTCTTGTCTTTCCAAGAAGGCGGCGCTAGCAGCTCACTAGGCGGTCTATCTACAAAACCGTTTCTTAGACTCTTAACTCGTTCCGCGCTCGCGCCAGCTGAATGTGCCTAACCAGGCGATTACACCCATGCCGCTTTGATTGCGGCAACCGTCCGCGCCTGTCGCATCTTGTGCCCATTCATGCGAATAGAATTTCGCTACCACGCCCATGGTGTTGCCGAGCGTCGCGCATTAGAAGCGATTCTAGGCACTCGCAAATTTCGGTGCTGGGGTAGGGTGGGCAAAAACAATTCGAGCGATTTAGGACCGGAGCATAATAGGCAGGTAAACCCGAAGGATCTAGCTATATGGCTTGCGAAATCGGAGACAAGCTGAGGCTGCGATTCGAAGCGACGACGCGCGAGTGGAAGAAATACGAAGAGCGTTTTAGCGGCAGGTTTCAAACATACATAAACCTAAAAGAACGACGCCGCTTGCGAAGCGAGAATACTGTCGCTCGGACAGCCTTTCTAGAGCATAAACAATGTTGTGCTGCCTGTTCTGGCTCTCGCCAAGATTCCTAGTAGCGCTGTTCGGGATCTGTTACAAATTGTCACAAGCCTGACACAACTATTGTGTTCGGTTTGACCATCTAACCCCGAAACCTCGGGGTGCTTATGTGAGCAGTAAACTCAGCGATCTAGCGCAAGCGCACTTAGCAGTCGTGGCCCTTCTAGATAGCAATATCATTTCACTCACTACACGCAACCAGCTAGAAATGTTTCGGGATAGCCTTCAGGAAGACATTGCCGAGCTTATGGCCAAGGAAGCAAATGAAATGGCCGCTGACTAAAATCTCCCGGAAATCCTTGCGGTGACCCCATAAAGCTACGGTAAGGATTTATCGCTCGGGAGTTTTCGTTTAGAACGGCGCGTTCGGAAGTCGCAGACCTTCTTTCTCTGCTCCGTGCGTTCGCGTAAAGCAACCGCCAACTCAGCCATGACTTCATCGAACTGTTTAGGCTCTTTCGTGCGTATTGCTCTTGTGCAGAGTTCGCGGATTCGCTGTTCGAGATCCATTGTGCAGGTTAGATGCTGGCTAGAGCACCACATGCAATCCGTGGACCCCGGAACGAAGGATTTCGGTAGCATAATAGTTAGGTTCGGCCCCGAGGAAACGATGTCTTGCGAATCCGGGGATAAATTAAGGCGAGGCTTTGAGGCGACTACGCGCGCGTTGGGGGCTTACTCGGAGTCCTTAATAGGCACGGATCGAACACACAAGACTCGACAAAAGCTAGAGCGGTTGAGAGAGGATAACACTGCCGCTCGTAGAGCTTTTGCGGAGCATAAAAGAGACTGCCCTACTTGTTCTAACCATCGCTGGCTATCGTGAGTCTCCGCAACCTGAGATCGAGCGTACGCGTAGAGAGCTAGACCCAAGCGGCTTTAATCGCAGCATCCGTCCGCCCCTGTCGCACCTTCGCCCTCGCCTTAGCCCACAGAGATGTGACGCATTAGTGTCGTTCACCGGCATCATCAGCTGAAGGCCCATAAATACTCGGGACTTTGCCACCCATCGGTCGGATGTACGTGCTCAATTGTCCGCGATGGTGAACAATATCGAACAACGCAATCCACAACAGCCCACCCACCGTGTCTTTGAGGAGGATCTCGTCTGTGCCCTGAATCAGCCATGCTTGGTGGTTCCAACTGTTGTCGTCCAAAGAATGCAACTGATCTGCAAGGATGTTATGGGCACGCTCGTAAGCTGAGATCATCTGGTCCTGATTGCCGAGAGTCGCGGGTTCCTGCCAGCGCAAACCGCTATAAAGACTTTTCCGATTTTTGCAAAGCTGAATACAACTCTCCTGGGCCGACACGAGCAGAGCGACCAGTTCTCCCGCCGAGCGCGAGGCGGGATGGGGGCGGTAATCGAGACGATCAGCCGGCAGCGCTTTGAACACCCTGATGAAGGCTGAATACTCTTGCTCCCATCTCTGAATGAAGAACTCTCGATTGCTAAGTTCTCTGCCAAATGATTGTGTTGCCATAGAGGGCCTTTCTGTATTCGCTGAATTCTATTCTCTAGATGACTGCGTGTGAGCGCACTGTTGCGATGGTACTCCAAGGTATTTGTCCTCCGGCTCCTTGGTTCGTTGATGGAACATCTCTGAGGGCGGCATATCGTAGCCGCAGTGCCGTAGATAGGAATTAAAAGAGTATGATGTCGCGCGCAGGAGAATTTCTTACGAACCGAACATCCGCTGGCGATGAGATTCCTTCGAAGTGTTCTTTGATCGAAGTGCATGTCGCGGAGTTGAAGCAGTTGTTCAACTCGCCCGGGAGGGCGTTTGCAAGTCGGGGGTAGCTGGATCTCTTATATGTCTTCCTGCCTACAAGCAAACCCGCTCATCGGCCACATCCCAGCTCAGCCTAGGACATCTAAGGTAGTCAAGAGAAACTATCGATGGAGAACGTATGCCGCAGGTTTCCTTTGCAAGCGATATATCAAACCGCTGTTTCGTGCCATCGACATTTCGCACATGAAGTCGAAGGGCACAAATTGTATTTCTTTTACTCGAACCACCGGCCTGAGGATGCGCCGTTCTTAGACGTCCTGAAGAAGATTGAAACGACCAACCCGAATTTTCGGTTCATCGGCACAATGACGGACATGTCCTGGTCCAAGAAGGTGTGGGACGGAGAGACCGGTTACATCAAGAAAGAGTTGCTGTCGAAATATCTAGGCAACTTACAGGGACCCGTAGATGGTTGCCGCTATGAGGGAGATGCTCGTGAAAGCCAGCGTCGACGAGGACGACATCCGAGCGGAAGAATTTGCTGGATGCTGATGAAGTATGAATCAACCCTTGATGTCCTGCTGTGATAGCAGGCAGGGATTTCCGAGGTTAACGACATGTTAGCGAACAAACCGACGACAAAGATTCTCGTAGATGGTGGGGATCCTGAAGAAACACTGCGAGTCAAGGAATTGATCGGAATTGTCGATGGTCAGACCACGAATCCAAGTCTGATCGCGAAAAATCCCGAGATTCAGCAACGAATTGCCTTAGGCCACAGCCTCAGCGCGCAAGAAGAGAAAGACGAATATAGAAAAATCGTTCAGGCCATCTCGCCATTAGTCGGCAGTGCTGGAGTTTCCATTGAAGTCTTTGCAGATATCGGCACGACTGCCGAGGAAATGCTAACGCAGGGCGAGGAAATGTTTTCATGGATACCGAATGCCTACATCAAATATCCATGCACACACGAAGGTTTGCGGGCTGCGGAAATGTCAGTGCGAAAACAAATTCGCGTCAACATGACCCTGTGTTTCTCCCAAGACCAGGCCGCTGCGGTATATGCCGCGACGAGAGGCTCAAAGTCGCCGGTTTACGTATCGCCGTTTGTCGGCAGGCTCGACGATCACGGTGAAAATGGGATAGACGTCATAAACGACATCAAGCAAATGTACCGGCACGGCGATGGGCACGTGTACGTCTTGGCCGCGAGCATACGCCACATAGATCACTTGCTCGCTTCGTTTGCGGCGGGCGTTGAGCTCGCTACTGTTCCTGCGAAGGTCTTGAAGGAATGGGCTACAAAGGGATTTCCGCTCCCGGATTCAAAGTTCAGCTACAAAGCTGTTGATGCCAGCGGCAAGCCCCTGAAGGCGATCTCATATAAAGCGCTGGATCTAAATCTTCCCTGGCAAGCCTTTGATGTCGCGCACGAACTCACAAAGGCGGGTATTCAGAAATTCGTGGCTGACTATCGGTCCACCCTCAAACGCTCGGCGTAATGTCTGCTATTTGGTTAACACCTGTTCAGGATAGCTGCACTAGAGTACTCGGAGAAGCTAGGAGTAATTCCATGCACGGAGTGCGGCACCACCGTTTGAGTCTCAACAGTGATAACTGTCGATAACGTCTGTAACGAAGGCGGCCGTCGTCAACCCTTCTTCAGAACGGTTTTTGGGTTTTATATCGTAGTCCTCTCCATCCGCGCCGAAGCACTCCTGGATTGGGCGGTAATATTCAGGCGAAATGCTCGCGAAACGGAGACCGCTGCGCCGGTCATTCCGCTATCGCTTCGCTGGCACTAACACGGGAGCGCCTTTGTCCTTAACGAAGAACACGACAAATTTCGCTGGTTTAGCATTGCTCGCATTCCGGCTAACGACATGAACATCGTTGGGACCTTCATAGAAGCTCTGACCAGGTGTTAGCGTGACTTCTTTTCCGCCCTTCACCTGCATCACAACCGAGCCTTCCAGGACGTAAACAAACACATGTGCATTGTGGCGATGTATACGATCCGAGCCGCCTGGCGGATACTCCACTGTGATCATCAGACCTTCCTTGTTGGGAAGGTCCGTCAGGTCTTTCGACAGGAGCTGCGTCACTCTAGCTTCCTGAGCCATCAGGGTGACGGTTATGAGACATACCAGGACCAAACTTAATTTTGTGATCGTCATAATTAACTCTTCGCTAACTTCGTTCGGGATAGTGGGGTGAACCACCGCACCTAGGCTGCGCTTCGCGGTTCCGTACTAGGGATGGGCTGACTGAGCCAGGTTTCGTGACGAGCTTTGATCCTATGAGCCCAGTGCCTCCAATCACTACGATTTTCATGATTGTCTCCTTCACTCTTGACCGAAGCGCTAGGAAGCCATAGGTCTCTTGTCTTCGTTCGCGTCCCTAGCGTTTCTCCGGTTGCTGGATAGATCAAGTTCTGGCGCACAAGGAGGTTCCCCTGGCAGGATTCGCACTCGCCGGCGTTTTGTCAGAAAAGCAAGACCCCACTGCAGCAGCACAAACAGCCGATTGGCAAATCCGATCAAAAAGTAAATATGAACGCCTGCCCAGAGTAGCCAAGCAGTGAAACCCGCAAAGCGGCTGAAGCGTAAGTCGGCCACGGCGTACGTTCTGCCGACGATCGCCAGATCGCCCTTGTCCCAATACCAGAAAGGTTTCGGTTGTGCGCGCCCCGCCACACGACGACGAATCACGTCCGCAACGTACTTGCCTTCCTGTATTGCTGGTTGAGCGACTCCGGGCACCAGCATTGGCGTTCGCGATTTGATGCCAAGTAAGTTTCGAGCTGGAGCGATAAGATGAGCAGTGTCTCCAATTACAAAAACTTCCGGATGATCACGTACAGACAAGTCCGGTTTGACTATGATCTTCCCCGACTTGTCGGTCTCTGCACCTAACCACCGCCCCACAGGAGAGGCAACCACACCAGCTCCCCAGAGTACAGTCGCAGCTGGAATCTTTTGTCCACCGACGACAATTCCATCCGAATCCACATTCGTGACACGAGCGTTCGTGAGAACCTCGACGCCTAAGCTCTCCAGGTGCCGCTGCGCTTTGAGGGAAAGACTCTCCGGATACGTGGGCAGAACGCGAGGTGCAGCCTCATACAGAAGAATGCGCGATGATTTGGGATCTATATGCCGAAAGTCATGCGCCAAGGCCATGCGGGACATTTCAGCGAGCGTGCCGGCCATCTCGACTCCGACCGTCCCAGCGCCCACGAGTGCAAACGTTAAGAGGCGACGAACTTCCTCACTTTGCGGCGCTTGGGAAGCAGCAGCCGTCGCTTCCGCTCGCTCGAACGCCAGCAGGATTTTTCCTCGAATCACATCGGCATCGCCCAGCGATTCGAGGCCCGGTGCGAACTCACGCCATTCGTCGTGCCCAAAATAGTTGTACTGAATGCCAGTCGCCAGAATGAGGAAGTCGTAGGTTAAATCTCTCTGTTTCAGATGAACGATGCGTTGCGCCGGGCTGATACCCGTAACTTCATCGAGCAGTACATCAACATTTTCTTGATGACTGAGAATGGAACGCAACGGCCCTGCAACCTCATCGGCCGAAAGCAGCCCCGTTGCTACCTGGTACAGCATAGGACGAAAGAGATTGTAATTCCGTTTGTCAATCAGCGTGACGCGAACCGGAGCGCCGCGCAACGCGCGAGCCGCGGAGAGTCCTCCGAAGCCGCCACCAACGATGATCACACGTGGCAACACAACAAGATCCACTCACTCGAACACGTTTCATGAGATGAGGCGCGACATTGTTTTGTTTCCCTAAACCGCAGCGACTCGCAACCAATGAATTGGCCATGTAATCCAGACCGGAAACCAGATAGCAAAGACCGCAAACAACAGCAGAAACGCAACCAAGACCAACCCACCATCGCAGACGAGACTCTGGCTTCAACCGCTTCTACAGGTTGTCTCGGAGAAGGATGCTTTGCGATTGCTTCACTCCGTGGAACTCGCTGCATCCAGTCGTGGAATTCCCGCTACCGGAACTCAGTGTCTTATGCGGCGTTGTGCCGCTTAGCTTCGTCGGCTCAAAAGATTGTCCAAGGTGAACCTGTCAGGCTCCCAGAATGCTAGTAAGAATGCCGCACCTGCCGCCGAGAAGACCGAATAGTCGAACGGCGTCTTGACGCCGAGACCTGTACTCATGCCTATAGCAAATGACAAGAGCAGAAAACCAGAGAGGACGGAGGTAACACGTATTTTGAAGCCGACGATTAGCATTACCCCAAAGAGCGTCTCCCCGATGGTAGAAGCCCACGCAAGAGATTCTGTTAGTGAACTGGGGAGAAGGGCCGTCACGGAGCGCGTGTACTCCACAAAATTGGCAAAATTCCCCCAAGATACGTTCTTTGCCCCGTGAGGTCCCCATAAGCCAAAACGATCTGCCACCGCAGACAGAAAGGAAGCTCCCAAAGCCAACCGTGCGAACAAACGGGCAATCTCTGTCCAAGTCTCGGTGGACTGCAAAGTTTTTGAATTCATACGCCTCCACCTAAGCGATATTGCTTCATGGCATGAAATATTGCCTGAAGCGGAATCGTCCATCAGACGGCAGTATCGTTTCGGCTCATGCCGACGTAAGCAGCAATCCACGCGCGACGAATGCGGCGAAGCATTGCTGGATACAGAACGCGGCGAAATGGTTCGATCGCAGCGAGGTACGGTCGCGTAAGCCACGACGCGCGGCGGACGTAGACCCCCCAATACAAAATGTACCCGTTTGGGCTGCTCACCAGGGCGGTGCAGATGAAACCGTGGACGGTCTTGTTGCGGGTTTCACGAAGCGCTTCTCCCGGAAATTGGTACAAGACCCAAAAGTGTCCATCCAGTGTACCTGGCTTTATTTCGGAGTCGCATCGGTCGCGTTGCGATAGGCGTTCCAGAAATGAGTCTTCCGGCCGCGTCAGTTCTCGATCCCAACCGAATACCCGCCCCAAGAGATAGCGGAGGCCGTAAAGGAAAGTCGCGATGTGGCTCGGAGGGGTCGCGGATTCGAGCGTACGAATGTCCGCGATGGTTCGCCCGCGGCCGCCTCCAGGAAGATCCACAGACGACACGTCATAAAGTGGAACGTCGCGAAGAAGTTCATGCGCACGAAGATGCAAACTCCGATACTCGGCTGCGGACGCACGCATCGTGAGTGTTGACCACCAGTTCTTCACGCCGCCTCGAAAACCGGCTGTATTTTTCGGTCGAGAAACTCAAGCATCAACGACCCAATCCGATCTACTTCTTCTTCCAACGCGAAATGGCCCGTGTCGAAAAGATGGAGCTCTGCGCTTGGGATATCCCTTTTGTAGAGTTCAGCACCCTCCACCGTAAAGATTCCATCGTTTTTGCCCCAGGTGATCAGCATGGGGGGCTGTTGTTTACGGAAATACTCCTGCCAATCGGCATAGACATCCAGATTCCTTTTTGCGTTGTAGAGGATTGAAAGCTGGATTTCCTTGTTCCCCGGTCGGTCCTGATAAGCCTGGTCGATCACCCAATTGTCAGGACTGATCTTCGACGGATCCCTGACACCATGCAGATAGTGCCACTTGGTTCCTTCAATCGTCAGAAGCCAGTCAAGTAGAACTTGAGCGTTCGTTCCGCTCCGATCTTTCCAATAGTCGAATAATCCCTTTGAGAACTCCTTATCGAAGGCTTCAAAATGGGCCTCCCCATTTTGGACGATCAAGGCGGTCACTCGTTCGGGATGCATGACAGCTAACCGGAAGCCAATCGATGCACCTATGTCCGAGAGGTATAGCGCATAGGAAGAAAGATTCAGCTTTTCGGTGAATTTTTCGGTCACAGTCGCTAACCGTTCGTAGGAATAGTCGAAATCGTTGACCGACGGTGCTGAGCTTTCGCCATATCCAGGGAAGTCTGGGGCAACGACATGATATTTATCCGCAAGCATGGGAATCAGATTGCGGAACATATGAGACGACGACGGAAAACCATGCAAGAGCAGAACGGTCGGAGCATCTCGTGGACCGGCTTCGCGATAAAAAATTTCCAGCCCCTCCACGTTAAGCGTGCGATAGAAAACGGTCGGTGTAATCGTGTTCGACATCTAAACTCTCCTTCGGCGCGTAAATTGCACCTTCGTTGGCGTTCGGCAATCCCGGAGTCCTCACGGACGAACGCGGATGATCGTCTTTCCCTTGCTCCGCTCGGTCGGGTTGAAGGCGGCGACCGCATCGTCGAGGGCAGCCACGGTGCCGATGTTTGTCCGCAGCCGACCATTCCGGACTCGCTGGACGAGCTCACTCAATTGGGCGCGATCGGGTACGACGACGAAGTCGATAGTCAGGCCGTCAGCGGGCCGCGCCTCGGTCGGGCCGGTGATGGTCACCAGCGTTCCTCCGGCGCGAATCAGGCCCGCAGATCGCTTCGCGATGTCGCCGCCGAGGACATCGAAAACCAGATCGACCCCGCCGATATCTTCTAGGGCGTCGTTATCGAGGTCGACGAACTCCTGCGCGCCGAAGTCGAGCGCCGTCTGACGGCCGGCAGCGCGCCCGGTGCCGATGACGTACGCGCCGGCCTCACGTGCGAGCTGGGTCGCCATCGAACCGACTACGCCGGCCGCACCGTGCACGAGGACGCTCTGCCCCGCACGAAGGCGGCCGTGCTCGAACAGCCCCTGCCATGCGGTCAGGCCCGGCATCACGAGGGCCGCGCCCACCGTGAAGTCAACGTCGCCCGGCAGCGGCGCGAGGTTGCGTGCCTCGACGGCTACATACTCCGCCAGCGTGCCGTCGCGAGTCCAGTCCGTGAGGCCGAACACCCGCTGTCCCACCGACAGCCCCGTCGTTCCATAGCTGAGGGCGGTGACCACTCCGGCCAGCTCGTGGCCGGGGATCGAAGGCGTCCGGTCACGGCCGAGGCGGTCGATCCAGGTCGAGGGCCACGACAGCTCATCCCCGGTGAATCCCGACGCATGAACCTGAACAACGACATCGCCGTAGTTCGCGCCCGAGAGGCTGGCGAGCGCCGCCCCCTGCGGCTCGGGCCGCTCCACCAGCTTCATCCCGGCCGTTCCCGCAGCCTGATCCGTCACCACAATCGCCTTCATCGGTCACCTCCCTGTGTCGAGTTCTCGTCTGTAAGGTAGCCGCTCCATCCTTTGTCCCAGGACGGGTTATCGGACAGAAACGGATCGATCAAAATCTTGGCCGCGCCCGCCTCGATACGAAATGCGGAATGGCCGTGCCATGTCTGTTTCATAGGAATTGTCTCCTCGGTAATGTGTCTGATCGTCAGATTGCTCCTTGACTGTGCCGCGTCTTCGTGACACGTAGCCTTTAGCTTGCCTTCTGAATTGTTGATCCCGTTGAGGCGGCAACCCGAGCCGCAGCACGGACAGATACCTGTCGCCAATCCGGAATTTCTTGTTCCGGTGGCCAGTCCGTCGACTCCAGTTCTTGCATCCAGCTTTCGAAGGAGATCCGCGAATGCTCGGGGCCGAACAGTTCGGACACTGCGGACACAAAAGCCAGCAGCTCCCGTTCAGCGCCAGCAACTAGAGTGCTCTCAAGTTCAGCACATCGAACTTCAGTGCGAACTGAGACCTTTTCGGAATTGTCTAATGTCGATTTCACTTTCGTTTCCGGGCGGTTCATAAAAATGTGTTCTTTTTGCATCGTGTCAACTGCTCAATTGGATGGAAGCGTCGGGAGAACGACGTGCCTGATCTGGCGAACCCCATGCCTGATCTACCGAATTCCGTACCTTCCTTTGTAGGTTGAGTTCAGTGGCAGGGCTCGCCGCCCACTAGATAACGTCCACGAGATAATAGGAGTGACACGAGAAGGTGAATGCCATGGGAACAAGCGATGAGGCGCAGATTTCAGAGCTTCGGGACCGGATCGCCCAATTCGCGAGACGTGACGGCGATCATCAAACTTCCATAGCGTCGCTGTGCCTGATCCGCCATTCGGCCGCTGTAACACCTGAATTCATCCTCCTCTCTCCGGCGCTTTGTATCGCCGCTCAAGGTCAAAAAAAGTTCCTCTTGGGAAGGGACGGGTATACCGTTGGTTCCGGTCACCACCTTGTTGCTTCCACTCACCTTCCGGTCTCCGCACGCATTCTGGAAGCGACGCAAGTCAAACCGTTCCTCGGCCTGAGACTAAGCTTCCAGCTAACGAGCCTCAGGTCGCTGATTGAGGAAGCTCGGTTGCCGACTCCCGTCGTCGGCGCTTCAATGCGGGGTCTATATGTGTCTCGGACTGCGCCCCCATTGCTCGACGCACTCTTGCGCCTCGTCCGATTGTTGCAGTCTCCCGCGGAGATCCCGGTGCTCGCCCCGATGATTGAACGCGAGATCCTGTTCCGCCTGCTGCTGGAAGAAGGCAGCGTCGGACTACACTTCATGGCGCAGGCGGACAGTCCACCTCAACGCATTAGCATCGCGATCGTATGGCTGCGCAAGCATTTTCACGAGTCGTTTCGAGTTGACGATTTGGCCCGTCGGGCCGGGATGAGCGGCTCCAGTTTTCGTCAATGGTTCCGCAGAATAACAGGCATGAGCCCACTCCAGTATCAAAAGCAACTTCGGCTTCAAGAGGCGCGGAGCATCCTGAGGAACGAACGAAAAGACGTCGCAACGGTAAGCCGTCGCGTTGGGTATGAAAGCTGCTCGCAATTCAGCCGCGAGTACAGCCGGCTGTTCGGGAATCCTCCGGTACGAGAAGTCAGCAAGAGAATGAACGATCTACTTTAGAGAAAGCGCATGCTTTTGCCTCGATTCTTCCCAGATCGATGCAGCCTAAGAACCTAACGCCTTGCCGCCGCTAAGGAGTCCCCCAACGACCGGATAGACGCCCCAAGCAGGACGAAGTCCTTTACCAGAAACTGTCCAGCCGGTCCCGAGATCGCGGGAAATCCGCCAAGGCTTGGTTCCCATCCGGGAGTTGTAATTAGTGTCGAAAGTGTAGTCAGGAACATCATCGTTGCGAGGCCGCTGCCAACTGCGGATGCTTTTGGATACCACGGCCGAAGGGCGATTAAACTTGCTACGCTAAGCTCGACTACTCCCAAGCCGGCAGCAGATGTTCGCGGATTCCTCTTCGTATACATCCAGCGCAAAAACGGGCTGCCCTCGACAACCGGCCGGATGTTCTCCACCTCGTACTTAGTGAACTTCATCGCTCCAATCCAGCTTAGTACGAGCACCAGGCCGTAACGAGTAACTAGCGATCCGATCGCACTTACTCTCGAAGCGACCTTGTTTTTACGGCGAAAGCGTACTGTCGAAAAGATCATAGTCTGTTCTCCTTTTTCGAAAACACCGTTCTCCCGCTGCCCGAAATACTTCCTCGCGCGCCGGCATAGTCGTAACCACGGGATTGTGCCAGCCGCCGGGAGGCGCCACTCTACGTTCAACCTCCGCCGGATCCCAGGCGACGGATTTCGTATTCAGAGACCGCCTCCAAGTGCTTGAAGACTCCTTGCAGCACCCTTTGATCGTGCCGACATCGCGCTCGCAAGCTACGCATCTCGGACCGCCGACCGTCGACCGATTTCTACGCTGCGGTTTGTTTCTGACTCGAGTAAGCCGGTGGATTGTCCCACTTCTATTAGGTGTCCATCCGGGTCTCGAACATAACAGCGAATCGCTTGCCCCAGATTCTTTGGCTCACTGAGAAATTCTGCGCCTCGCGCACTGCCAATCGCCGTAGATCGACCATACGTCCGCGACTCGGATATTGAGAATACTGGTCAAAACGTGTGAACTCTGCGGCGGCGCTGCTATCACTTCTGGCTTGTCGTCAGTCGGCCTCCTCCTGGAGTCGATAACGATCCAAGTGTTACTGAGGCGAACCACTGCTGGGTCACGTTCACGAATAACTTGACCACCCAAGACACGACTATAGAACTCTACCGAGCGGTCCTGATCTGTGACGATCAAAAGGTGCGTCACGATAACGCCTTCCGTTGGAGCTGGGAATCCTTTTGCATCCAATTGCGCCGGACTGAACAAATCTGTGTCGTGTTTCTCACTCATTGACTTCGCCCCTTATTTCACCTTCAACAAATGCGTGAACTTGATCACAGGGCGGGTTCCATGGATTCAGCATCTCAGCCTGGTTCATTCGAGTCTCGCGGTTTCGGACGCAGTCACTGTCGTAAAATGAAGGGCAGTTGCGAACTCCCACGATGGTCTGTTGCGGATCCTGCCAACCTCAAGCAGGAGGCCTCCTTTTTCTCTCACTTTTGCTGGGCCACAAACATCATCAACTCTGCCAAATCTACGAGCATCGTACTGACGTGTGCCCGCACATCCGCCAGCATCGCTGTGCGCTCACCAATCGTTTCGATACTCAGCTTAGTGCCGTCCTTACCGGTGGTGGTCAATGCCGCCATTGTCTTAGGATCGGGCTTCTCCTTCAGGTGACCAAACCTTTTCCATTCCGACACCAGGTGTTCTTGCCCGGTGCCGCCGTGAGGCAAAGTTGGATCCGGCGTCGTCAGGTATAACCACACTTCTTGAGGATAGTCGCTCGAGTCCGGAGGGGAGTTCCCGAGGAGCTTTGCCAACATCGCCGGCGTGTACTCAGGTGAGCGCAATTGTCCTTTTTGCTGTTGCAGTCCAATCACGGAGAGTACTGTCCCTCCGAAACCAGCGGAGGTGCTAACAACAGTTCCGGCATGCTCCGCCGATGAAATCAATTGCAGCCCACTGCCAACCGCGCCCACTCCACCGCCGATAAATAAATTGCCCAAGTTGAGCAAGTCCACTCTTCGGTCGCGACGGCCGGATAGGTAAACCTGGACCTCCTGCAAGTGAGCCGTTTCGTAGTCGATACGCGCGTTCACGCTCTCCACATCCAGGGCGGATGCAATGACAACTCCCTGCAGACGCTGGGCAAGCCGCAATTCCCTGATGTCATCTCGTTTCGGCGCGGAGCGAAGCTGTACCAATTCTTCAACTTGCGAACGCACCCCAATCATTTCCGCCGTTCTCAATACACGCGGCGGTAGATTCTCGCTAGGCTCGGTAGTCTGTGCACTCAGCGTTGAGATCAGCGCAGAAATGAGAACGATAAGTCCTCCAGCCACCCTAAACGCGCACCCATGTAGGCATTGTTGGGGGACTGCAAGCGCGGATGATGGCGCGCCGCGAAGTTCGTGACGCGACTTCGCTCGTGCCTCAATATCCATCGAATTCTTCCGTTCTGATGTCATCCTCGTCGACGCCAGCTGTCACCAGCATCTCCCTCATAGCGGCAACCATAGCGGGCGGACCTGCCATGTAGTAGACAGGTCCCTGTAAGTTGCTTAGGTATTTCGACAACATTTCCTTTCTGATGAAACCGGTCTCTCCGTCCCACGCTTTCCTGGATCGCGGCATGTCTGTCATTGTGCCGACGAACCGGAAATTCGGATTCGTCCTTTCCAGATTCTTTAGGACGGCTAAGAACGGAGCATCTTCAGGTCGGTGGTTCGAGTAAAAGAAATACAATCTGTGCGATAACCGGTCACGGTCTGCCTGCCGCACAATGCTGAAAAACGGTGTGACGCCGATTCCGCCAGCCAGAAACACAGCTGGTTTGGCAGAATTCTTATGCAGGGTGAACGAACCCATTGCATGGCTCATCTGCAGTTCGGTACCCAGAGGGATTGCCTTCAGTGAACGCTTAAAGGCTGTATCGCGCATTCGAGTAACGAACATCAACTCGTTTTCGAAGGGAGCACTGGCGATCGAAAAAGTGCGGCTGTTTCCTTCAGAATCGGTTTCCGGCGGATCCATCAATGTAAAGTCGGCTGTCTGTCCGGGCTTGAAGTCGAATCCCGACGGCCTCTCGAAGTGAAAGGCCATCGTGCCTTCCGCAACTTCAACTCTGTTCAACAGCTTCGGCCTGTAGCCAACTGGCGGACTTTCTTGAGCAGCCACGCTGACTTGCCTCCTCGATGAGCGCGCCCTTGTGTTACCTGATCTTCGGCCTAAGGCTGATATCCGTCGTTCTGCCACTGGACGAACAACCCGAGTTGCGCCTCCGTCCAATAAGGCCCACCGGGCGGCATGGAAGGCGGCTCACCATCGTGCGGCGAGACATTCGCAAGCACTCTATTAGCATTGTCCGCATTCGACATGTAGGTGTAGTCGTCCAACCGTACGTTGTACCTCTTCATATGCGAAATATCGATCGGCACGGAACAGTGGTTTGATATCGGCTGCAAAGGAAACTTTCGGCATACGTTCTCCCCAGGTTCGGACGTCGCTCAACTGAGGCGCCCATGGTGTTGAGAAACCGGCCGACCGTGCTGGAGACAGCTGTCGGCGCTCAGCGTCATCCCAAGAAACGCTGACTGAAATGCTTGTTTTGCGATCGGCCGATTGCTTGAGTGCAAATGCGCAAGCAAAGTGTTACGCGGCCACTTTCTCCGCCGATGCGGGCTCCGTGCTCGAGCTAATCGTGCCGTTCAGGCCAGTCGGGAAGAATCCTCCTTGGTTCACGCCGGCCTTTCCAAACGCAAGGTAAAGCACCTGTCCAGCTGTTCGCTTTGCAATCAGCCCATCGCTGACGTCGATGGAGAGAAACTGCTTTGCCTGTCCGCTCGGCGGGGGGATCAGGTCTACCCCGTCCAAAGCTGTCGTAGGTATTTTCAATCGTGCAATTTGTGTTCGTATCGCGGCAGCATGTTCCGCCTCAGCTCCCAGAAGACATGCGGCCGCTGTAATGATGTCCGGAGTCTTAAGCAATCCGGCTGCGCCCGAGTATGCTGTTACGCCAATATCCTCTAGGATGCGTGCCACTCGGAGAAAATCACTCTGATTACCGAAGCCGAAACCAAGAGCACCTAGATCGATGTTGGGCATCGCGACTGCAGATGAGCCCAACGCGCCACGGAGTAGCACTACATGGGCGCGTTCATCTGACCCGATCTGTGACGCGAGATCGTGAAGGAAACGTTCGTTGTCGGAAAAGGTGACCTGTTTGCCTCCGACTGTATTACCGCCGTCGATAGGATTCGCTCCATTCGCAAGGCCTTTTGTTCCCATACCGAAGGTCCTGATCGACTTACCGGTGGTAGCGTACGTGTAAAACTCGGCCTCCAGGTATTCCAGGTTGAGCGCGAAGTTCAATACGTCTTGCTCGTCAATTCGTTTTCAGTCATGAGTTCCCTCCAATTTCGAGTTTGTCGTTAACCTGTCATCCGAACGGTCCAGGCTAGACGCGGGATCGCATTTTCGCGACCTTGGGTAGTACCCGGATGGTTGCGCGCGCTCGTAGCCGATCGTTATTCCCTAGATGTTCCAAACTATTCGCCAAGTTAATGAGAAATCTATTGGGCATTCGTCATCTTGGTGTTCGCAGTAAGGTGTAATGGATGTAGTGCTTTCGTTTACTGACCTCAGCAGGTTTTGCACCCTCGAACTGTTCCTGCATTTGCACAGCGATTGCATTTGATCTTCGGTGTTTGTTCCAAGCCGACCAGCACCTCAGTGCTGAGCACAGTCTGAAGCATCAACTTGCGGGCACGATTATTTCGCAGTGGGCGTTTTGCCGTGTACATGATCTTCCCGAGTCGCTTCCCAAAGGCTGACTTGCACGAATCAGTCAGCTACTCTCCCATGCAACCTAACAAGTGACAATGAACTTTATTCAACTCCGGGATCGAGGTGATTCGCACCAAATGGTTGCGTTCACAGATGACAGCAGCCGTTGGGACGTCTGCTATGCATGTGCGGCAGAGATATTTCCAACAGCTGCCCAGAATGCAACACTGATCTATAGCATCGCTGGCGATGAACAGTGTCTTGCACTGACGAGTCCGAGCGCAGATTCAAATAGTTGTAACAGAATACTAACGTGGGCACAGAGAACACAGCTCGCGAACAAGCCTATCAACGGTGGCGAACTGCGTTCGAGAGATCCGCAATCGGCATAGTAATGGCCGATTCAGCTGGTCGCATCGTGGCAGCAAATCGCGTGTTTCAGGACATGTTGGGCTATACGGATTCGGAACTCTACGACAGGACCTTCTTAGAGGTTACTTACGAGGAGGACCGAACAGCCAACCGGGAGTTGGTCAAAGAACTCGTTGAAGGCACGCGAAAAAGCTTCCAAATCCAGAAGCGCTATTGTCGCAAAGACGGCACGCTGGTTTGGGTACGTAACAATGTCGTCCGCGTTCCGGGAATAGACGGCGCGGAGCCGTTCTGGTTTGGCATTGTCGAAGACGTCGCCCAGCGCAATCACGAGTCACGGTTTGCAGTTTTGTCAGGACGTACGCGAGATAGCAGCGGCTGTGGCAGCCGACGGCCGATGGGATTTTATTGACAAACTCTTCCTCGATGCCAGCGCCATGCCAGGGACATGTACGCAGCCGCACTCCAAGTGGGGGAAACGGAACTGGCCACACTATCCCGCCTTCGAGTTCCAGCTCACGTCCGATGCACAGTCGCTCTTCTCGAGGCAATGTTGTTCGATTTGCTGGAAGGTATGCATACATTGAACCATTAAAGCGAGCGCACGAGAGTTTGCGGGAAAGCGAGACGCGACTGCAGACGTTTTTCGAGAATAGTCCGAACTTGGTTTTCTTAAAAGATCGCCAAGGCCATTATCAATATGTCAATAAGGAGTTCAAAAGAGCCCTGCGTGTCACCGAAGAGCAAATCAAAGGGAAGGCTGACCACGATATATTCCCACGGGAACAGGCCGCCTCTTTTCTGGCCAATGACCGAAAGGTGCTCGAGGTCGCCGTGCCGATGAAATTTGAGGAGATTTCTGTCCAGGAAGACGGGCCGCACACTAGCATAGTCAACAAATTCCCTCTCCTGAATGCCGATGGCGAAATCTACGCACTCGGCGGCATCGCAACGGATATCACTGATCGTAAACGTCAAGAAAAAGAACTATTGGACTTGAGAGATGAACTGGCTGCCGAACTAACGGCGATGAGCCGTCTCCACGAATTCAGTACGCACCTGCTGTCAATTGATGAACTTCAACCAATTCTTGAGGAAGTTCTGGACGCCACAATCGCATTGCAACACGCAGATTTCGGTAACATTCAGTTGTGCGACCCCGAGGTACGGGCGCTAGAAATTGTCGCACAGCGTGGATTTCGCCAGGAGTTTTTGCAATATTTTAGAAGTGTGAGCGACGTCGGTTCCGCATGTGGCCGGGCAATGAATCTCCGCGAGCGGATCATCATCGAGGATGTGGAAAGCGATTCTGGGTTCGCACCGCATCGGCAGATAGCGGCATCCGCCGGGTTTCGCGCGGTCCAATCCACGCCTCTAGTCACCCGAGAGCGCGAACTACTTGGCGTGATATCCACGCACTTTCGTAGGCCACACCGTCCGTCACTGCGCGAATTGCGGTTCACTGACCTCTATGCTAGACAACTTGCGGAAATCCTCGAACGAAAGCGAGCGCAACAATTGTTGCAGATGACGCAAGTGGAGCTTGCGCGCGTTTCCAGGCTGACAACCATGGGCGAACTGGCTGCGTCCATCGCGCATGAAGTCAACCAACCGTTAGCCGCCGTAACCAATAACAGCAGCGCATGCTTGAGGCTGCTCGCCAGTGGCAACCTCAAACCTGAAGTTCTCCGTCGGAGCCTCGAAGAAATGGTTGCGGATGGCACTCGCGCAAGCGCCGTAATCGCTCGGATCCGCGCTTTCATTCAGAAAACACCTGGTGAAAGGAATCTAGTGGATATGAACGAGATCATCCAGGAGGTGCTTGGCCTTACTGCTCGTGAGCTATTTGAGAATCGCGTCCAGATTGACCGCCAATTGACGGAGCCAATTCCGCGCGTATCTGGTGATCGCGTCCAGTTGCAGCAGATCCTGTTGAATTTGATCATGAATAGCATCGAAGCCATGGTTGCGGTGACAAACCGACCACGGTCGCTCTGGGTGCGTTCCGGAGTCTCCGAATCTGGCAACGTACTGATTGCAGTCCGTGACTCGGGCACAGGCATCGGTTCAGATGTAGATCGCGTTTTCACCCCGTTCTTTACAACGAAAGCGCACGGTATGGGGATGGGGTTATCTATCAGTCGGTCGCTTATAGAAGCTCATAGCGGGCGGTTATGGGCCGAGCCTAATTCTCCATATGGCACCGTTTTCTACTTTATGCTGCCAGTAGGCGCAAGGACTCCTTCATGACCAGCGCACCCATAGTGTTTGTTGTCGATGACGATCCATCGGTACGTTCCTCGCTCGAGTTTCTTATTGGCACCGTGGGTTTGCAGGTTGATAGCTTTGACTCAGCTGAGGCCTTCTTGCGCAGACAACCGCCAGAGAGGCCCAGTTGCCTCGTGCTGGACGTGCGACTGCGGGGATTGAGCGGACTCGACTTCCAGCGCGAGCTTTCGTCAAGAAACATTCGTATCCCGATAGTTTTTATCACTGGTCATGGCGACATTCCAATGTGTGCTCGCGCGATGAAGGCTGGGGCAGTCGAATTCCTCACTAAGCCATTCCGTGACCAGGATCTGCTCGATGCAATTCGCATTGGACTGGAGCGAGATCAGGCGCATGCGCGACCACGACAAAGGCCTAACGGAGCTGCAACAACGCTTTGAGTCACTGACCCCCCGTGAGCGGGAGGTAATCTCGATGGTCGCATTGGGGATGCTCAATAAGCAGATCGCTGGCCAACTCGGGACTTCAGAAAATACCGTGAAGGTTCATCGCAGTCGGGCAATGGAGAAGATGCACGCTCCGTCCGTTGCGGAACTGGTTCGAATGCTCGAGAAGCTCAAGGCTTCTTCGCAAACGGCTGCATAAACGAAAGCAGTACTCGCATTCTCCCTTCCGGCGACTATAAATGCGCTAACGCCCAATAGATTTCTCTTATTGCGGAGAATATTTTTGAGCACAATCCCGTAGACGAATCGCCACCGCCTCTGGCAATCGGCGGCGACTCGATTCTGCAAGCAGGAGGAACAGATGATCGCTCGGATGTCATTTGTCGTTCTCTGCTGGTGACGTTTCACTAGCAATATGACAGCTAGCGCATGAAAACTCAGTCGATAGGAGAATTTCTGATGGCTATCATCTCACGAGGGTTTTCCGGTCGACGTGCCGCGGCCGATGTAAAGTTGCCGCCAGGCCAGTACCTCACCACCGACTTCCCCGTCCTATCCGCGGGGCCGACACCGCGTGTATCGCTCGACAGCTGGCAATTAACAATCGATGACGGCTCGAGAGTTTTGCGGAAATGGGATTGGAAGTCGTTTCGCGAATTGAGTAGCGAAGCTTTCACCGTTGATCTGCACTGCGTCACCCGATGGTCAAAATTCGGCACATCTTGGGAAGGCGTCTCCCTTGATACTCTGCTTGCAGAGGTAAAAACGGATGCCTCCTATGCTTTCGTGCATTCGTATGGTGACTACACCACAAATTTGCCTCTGAAGGATCTCTTAAACAAACAGGCGTGGATTGCATTTCGTTTTGACGGCGAAGACCTTGCACCCGAGCACGGCGGCCCCGCGCGACTTCTTGTTCCCCATCTCTATTTGTGGAAGAGCGCGAAGTGGATTCGACGCATTACCCTGACACATGAAGACAAGCCCGGTTTTTGGGAAGGCCTCGGCTACCACAATTATGGGGACCCCTGGCGGGAGCAGCGTTATTGGGGCGAGTGATGTGGCGTGTCGGAACCGTTGTTGCTCTTCATGACGAAACAGCGATAGTACGGACGATCAGGCTCAAAGTTCCCGATTGGCCGAGTCACGTTGCTGGTCAGCACGTTGATGTGCGATTGACAGCATCGGACGGATACTCTGCGGTTAGATCGTACTCGATTGCCTCTGCGCCGAACTCCGAGAACCACGTTGAACTAACCATCGAACGACTCCCCGAAGGCGAAGTCTCACCCTATCTCACGCAAGAAGTTGCGGTCGGCGATCGTTTGGAGCTACGAGGACCAATCGGTGGTTGGTTCGTATGGCGCACGATGCCAAACTGAGCCGATCCAATTAATCGCAGGAGGCTCAGGGATCGTGCCGCTCATGGCTATGATTCGCTCGCGTTCGGTGTGGCGGCAGCACTGCGCCATTTCGATTGTTGTATTCCGTACGCGAACCAAGCGCCGTTTTGTACCAGGACGAGTTGCATGCGCTATCAGGTCACGACTGCCCTGTAACTGTAACTTACGCGTATACACGAGCCACTCCGAAAGGTTGGCCACGACCGCCAGGCCGAGTCGACGCCTCCCTGATCGCAAACACAACTTGGCCCGCCAACCTTGCCGCGACTTCTTACGTCTGCGGTTCCACATCGTTTGTGGAAAGTATTGCTGGCCTGCTTACTGCATCTGGCCACGAACCGGATAAGATCAGGACGGAGCGTTTTGGGCCCACTGGAGAACGGCAATGAATCACTATGACTATCTCGACGGCAACGCTGCCGCAGGTGAATTGAGCAGCATATTAGCGATGGATGTTACGACTGCAGAAAGCCACTGTGCGAACTGTGGCGCAACCAAACACTTTGCCGAGGCTCATGTGTATATGCAGGCTCCTGGAGTCGTGGCACGATGCGCCGTTTGCGAACACGTACTCCTCCGAGTCGTAAATGTTCGTCACCGCGTTTTTCTCGACATGCGCGGTATGACGTTCCTAAGCTTCGACACATCGCAACTTCCGTAGTCAGGTTCATATTGCAGCTCCGGTCGAGGCACAAACCCCAGCATGGGATTGGTCCTTGCTTGTAGGTGACTTGAGAACGAAAATTGATGAGGCTGGGGCAACCAGACGATCGTTTTACCAGTCTCTCTAGGCTACGCTCAGGGTCTCCACTATCCAACAATCTAAGCTTGCAAAGCAGCATACCTGAGCGGTTAAGCATACCTGAACAATTTTGAGAGGATGTTGAAGTTGTGCATACCAGAGCCTCGGCTGCCGAGAATGACGATTGTCGTCTTCAGCGCATTCGCAAACGAGGCTCATTCGCGCAAAGAGAGGGCTCCGCGAATAACTGAATACCCGGCCGCGTACAACATATTTGGCGGCGGTTCTGAATCCGAACCCCGAATTACCTGAAACCCAGCCGGAGCAGAATCTGTAATGGACGAGAGACAGACACAGGAACTCCAGGCGCCCGTCAACACGCCGATGATCACCCAGGGACACACCTTTGGGACGATTACGGACAAGATCAGTTCGATCGTGCTGACGACCCAAACACCGTTGTTGTGGTTCGCCGTAGTCGGCATTGGGGCTCTCCTGGTGGGCGCATTAGGAATGGCAGTCACGTACCTGTTCTACCAGGGCGTTGGTATCTGGGGCGTGAACGTCCCGATCGGCTGGGGCTTCGCCATTGTCAACTTCGTCTGGTGGGTCGGTATCGGTCATGCCGGAACTCTCATCTCAGCGATTCTCTTGCTGTTACGGCAATCGTGGCGAAACTCCATTAAT
Source organism: Terriglobia bacterium (assembly GCA_963848375.1). Lineage (GTDB taxonomy): Bacteria > Acidobacteriota > Terriglobia > Terriglobales > Acidobacteriaceae > JAJPJE01. The sequence goes on along the minus strand of CAWKDK010000013.1, from coordinate 189,377 downwards.
CGCTTCGCGGAAGCGATGACGCTATTTGCCGTGATGTGCGCCGGTATGTTCCCGGTGTTGCACCTCGGCCGTCCGTGGCTGGCGTACTGGCTGTTCCCTTATCCGAACACGATGAACTACTGGCCGCAGTTCCGTAGCCCGCTGGTGTGGGACGTGTTCGCCGTTTCCACGTACTTCACGATTTCGCTGGTGTACTGGTACATCGGCCTGGTGCCTGATCTCGCGACCATGCGCGATCGCGCACGAAACATTTTCGCGAAGATGACATACGGCATGCTGGCGCTCGGCTGGCGTGGTTCGGCGCGCCACTGGCACCGTTATGAAAAGGCGTACCTGCTGTTAGGTGGCCTGGCAACGCCGCTCGTGCTCTCCGTGCATACCGTAGTGAGCTTCGACTTCACGGTCGGCATCGTTCCTGGATGGCATAGTACGTTCTTCCCACCCTACTTCGTTGCCGGCGCCATCTACTCGGGATTCGCGATGGTGCTTGTGCTCGCGATTCCGATCCGCTCCATCTACAACCTGAAGGACATGATCACCGACTGGCATCTGGAGAATTGCGCGAAGCTGATGCTTGGTACCGGGTTGATTGTGGCTTATGGCTACGTGATGGAAGCTTTCTTCGCCTGGTACGGAACCAACTCCTACGAAAAGGCGCAATTCTTCTGGCGCCAGCATGGTTATTACGCCCTGGCTTATTGGACTCTGATTGCCATCAACGTAGGGTTCGTCAATGTTCTCTGGATCAAGAAGGTGAGGACGAAACCAGTCCTCCTATTCCTGGTGTCCGTGTTTGTGCTGATCGCTATGTGGTTGGAGCGCTTCGTCATCGTTGTGCTGAGCCTGTCGCACGACTTCCTGGTCTCGAACTGGGGCATTTACGTGCCGACGCGGTGGGACTACATCACATTCTTCGGAACCCTTGGCTTCTTCTTCCTGGCGTTTGCGTTGTTCATCCGTGTGCTGCCTATGATCTCGATCTTTGAAATGCGTGATTTGCTGCCTTCGGCGCATGTGAAAGGCGCCGCTCTCAAGGAGGCGAAGCTGCGATGAACGCGGCTTGTGTTCCTCCTCATATCGTTTTGGTTGGGTGTGACGGGGTTCCGTGCTGGAAGATGCATCGTTTGTCATTGGCATGATGCAGTTTCGCGCAGAAGGGCCGGAGTCCGCCCCGAGCACGCAGAAATACCTCCGCAGCGACCAGCATGCCGAGAGTTGGTGCAGCGAGGTAGAGCCAAAGTGCGTGCCAGTAGCCGGCATGTAATGCTGGAGCGAAACTCCTCGCGGGATTCATGCTCATTCCAGAAAACGGGGCTTCAAAAGTTATGAAGAGCGCATACCAGAAACCGACAAAGTAAGGTGTGAATCGAGCCAGCGCCTCGCGATTTGATGCAACCAGAATGGTTATCATCAGCAGAAAGGACATCGTCAACTCAGCGATAAAAGCTATCGCGCTGCCACCGGTGCCCGGCATAGTTACCGCGTATGTCACGACCTGGCGCCCTGTGGCAGCGAGTAGAAGGTATCTCGCAATACAGACACCTGCAATCGCACCCAAGAATTGGGCGACAACATAAAACAGCGTGTCTGGTAATGCCACCTTACCAAGGCGACAGAAGGCGACTGTAACCGCCGGATTGAAATGACCTCCGGACTGTTTGCCCCATGGAGTCATCACAATTGCAGTCACTGTTGCACCGACGGCCAATCCCATCAACGCACGACGTGCGATATCGCTACTAATAAGCTGACGTATTGGGAAACCAGAGCCTTGTAACGCAGCTGCAAACAAGCAGGTGAGGAACAGGTATAACGTTACCTCGCCGGCTTCCATCAGATACTCCGGCCAGTGGAAGCGTAAGCTGTTTATCGCGCTTCCAGAGAATGTCTCTGGCCGGTGCTGCACGCCAAGGCCGGCGATTGAGCTGGTTGCTGTTTCGCGCACTTCCCATTCGATTCCTGCGACTGAGATTCGTTACAGGACAATTTGAGAACGGCTTATTCATGCTCTCTTGTCATACGTGCCAATCCCGCGCCCTCTTCGCGCTCTCTTAACAACAACAAGATATTTGCGTCTCCGACGTTGTTGACGTGCTGCGATGGAACCAGAAATGGCACACACGTCCGCGGCAGCAACCCCGAGCACACCGCTTACGCCAGCGACTAGCACCCTTTTTTGGGCTACTAGTTTTGTTCATTGTGTTTCCGTTTCTCCAACTTCGTTGACCATGGGTGTGATTTGATTTGAGCGATCCCACCGGTCTACGAACAGCTCGATCCGCTCACCAATACCCTCCTGTTCATAGGTGCTTGCGCCGTGGCTGGACTGTTCGGCTATGCTGGGTACCGCCTGATTCGACGAGCACTCAGTTGATTGTCGGCGATATGTCGCCATAACATGAACGATCAGGCTGAGCGGCGAGCAACGACAGCACCACCAATTGCAACGAGCAACCCGAGAAGTGACCAAACAATCCACGTCTCGGTTTGGTGTCCGTTCACTGTGATGAACGAAGGCCATCGCAAAACATACGCGCTGATTGAGAACAACAGCCCAAAGGAAGTCAGCACGTATCCCAGAGTTCGCCTCATGGCGAACGCATTCTACCTCGATTACTGTTGATATATCGGCTTATCGCTCACTATCTCAAGGTGAGATAGGTGGTGGTATTCTCCGTTATCGCCATCTATCCGCTGAGAGATAGCTTTCGGTTTGCCTGTCACCCGCCCGCAATCTCAAGACTTCCCAGAAGCCGACTTCTTGGGAGTCTCGCCTCGTTTTGGCGATCACTCTACACTGGCCGACTTATCAGTAGTAGTCCGAGAGTGTTGGGATGTCGGAGCTGATTGCTTGAGGTAGGCGACTATTGCATAAGAACCCTGGTATACCACTGTGGGTATTTCTGATCAGTGTTGCCATACTGCTTGAGAATGCGGGAAGGGGCGCTCCAACTCGCATTGGCTCGGAGTTGTCCTAAAATCAACAAATCAGCTAGGGTGGCCTCGGCGTGTGAAGCCCTACCACTCAGTATCTCCGTATGAGATAGGTTGCGAGATTTATGAGTTGTTGGGCAGGAGTGTTGGTTCTCGGAGTCGCGCTGGTCGCAACCGCTCAGCAACCGACGGAGCCTTCCTCATACCCCAATCCAGGCAGGCCAAGCGTCTCCAGCCCGGCGACGATCACGCCGGTTGGTTACTTTCAATTCGAATCCGGGTTCTTAGGGGCCTCTGAATCTCCCGACTTTTCTTCTCAGGCGAGCATCATCGGTGTCGTGAGTTTTTCCGTTACACGCCGGCTGGAGTTGTTGGTCGCCGCACAGCCATACGCCCATTCCCACGTAGAAGATCGGTGGACCAACGAACCGGGTGGCGTGTCCCTCGGGATTCAAGGGATTGTCTACCACGGCAAAGCCGCCAAGCCCACCATTGCCATCAGCTACTTCCACCAGATTTATGGCGGAAACGCGCCAGATCTCGATATCGGCAGTCCCACAAATTTCTTACTCCTTCTTGCCAGTGCGGAAGTGAAGGGATTCCACTACGACACCAATCTTTTCTTTAATGAGGTCGTTCAGAATCCGATCCGACGGGCGCAGTTTGGGCAGTCGCTCTCGATTTCGCACCCACTGGGAAAGAAGTTCGGGGCAACGGGAGAAATCTGGCATTTCTCACAACCTTTCGCTCAGAGCAATGCCATCGGCACCCTCTGGGCCTTGAGTTACGACGCAAAGAGGTCCCTGGTCCTCGACGGAGGTTTTAACCGAGGACTAACGAGCACGTCCACGAAGTGGGAGGTGTTCGCTGGCTTCACTTATCTCCTGCCTCACAAGATAGGCCGCCGTTAAGGGTGCTGGTCATAACATGCACGGACTCGGCAGGCTACGTGCCTCGTAGATGCTGTGCCTCGAAGAGGGCGTTCCAAAGCTCGCGGACATCTGAAGCGCAAAGTCCATCGAAATGCGATACCTGTTGTGAAATCTCTTTACCACTCGCAATGTCATAGAAACTTTGAAGGCGAAGGTGACATCGGCGAAGAGCACATAACTGAGTACTCGGAAATCCACAGCCACCTGCGCTGTCCTCATTTCACGACCTGCAGGGGATCAAGAAGCCGCCCCAGTCATCGCTTGGCTCGACGCCCAGAGCGCCATAACAGGAACGCAATGCCCCACAGAACAAACACGACGAAGCGGATCGGTGAGGTGTACCCGGAGAGCGAGGATGGCGGGAGTGGGTGTACGTCCATCGGGGCGGCAGAATACACCCGAAGCTAGCGATTGAACAGCTCATGACGACCTTTGAGCTGGGAGTACGATCGATTCTTCACCTTGATCCACGACTCACCGTACTTGCTGCCCTTCTGCTTCATCACGACGCCCTCGAGGTCATGCTCGCAGACCAGCTCGAAGAGGTGTGGGCCGTCATCAGTGTGGTCGACGTACAGAAGGTGCGAATCCGGTGCTTGATGGTATGGCGAGGTCGCACCCGGAATATACGCGGTGGTCGCCTGGAAGTATCTTGCGGTCAAAAAGTCGAGTGCACAGTGTGCACAGGCAAACTCTGAACGGAATTGTTGATTTCTTTATCCTGACTAGAAAAATGTTTCCGAGGTGTGACTTGACACCCCGAAGACGTGTTGCCAGACTCGTTGCCGACGTACCAAAACCCCAATCCTCGTACCTGCCTTTCGACAAGGGGCAGGGTTAGACACCCGGGATCCCAACTCGAACGCTAGATTCTCATGATGCCCGGGTGGGGAGATGAGGCCGCGCAGAGGGAGCGACGTCTTCTCCCGGCGACTGGGTGGGACTGCGGGAGGTCATAGAGCGGTCCCATCCCGATTTGGTCACATGGGTGCGCTATGAAGAATAGAGAAGAGTTTTGGGAAGAGTTTTGGGAAGAGTTGGCTGGCCTCGATGTGGTCGGCAGGGAGAAGTTCGACAAGACGTACGACGTCTTCACCATCATGGAGAAGAAGTACGCCGAACTGGAGGCTCTCTGCGTTGCACACGGCTTGTCGCTGAAGGAATACCAGATCCTCACCTGCGCCATGGACGGAAAGATGAATGATGGGGAGATTCGCGCCAGTTGGGCATCGACGCGGCTCAATTCGATGATCTGGTGGCAGGATTGAAGGCGAAGGATCTGATCGGACGCAAGAAGGGCGTGCTTGTGGCCAGCATTGAGGGCAGATCGGCCTACTATGATGTGCCTCCACTAGCTGCCTAGTGCTACCCTGCATCGGTGCGGCGTGCTGATCAACTATGCCGAGTATGCCGACAAGATCAACATCCACTGTCTGCGATTGAACACTTCGTCTGCTAAGCAGCCATGTCATCTGGTTCGTTCTGGAGGAGCGCGATCTCACGTTCTAGCTTGTCTCGTAAGACCTCAAGGCGGTTCCGAGTTGCCGGAGCGGGTACTCTGCTTTCAAGCAGTTCGACGACAGCAAGATGAATAGTCACGAGGTCATCTAATTCCCTTTGCACTCAGACTCCGACTACTGTGGCGTGAGATGTAGGGCAATGTGGCGGGTGTTGTCACAACTTCGGACCTTAGAACTACTCGGAATCAAGAATGCTACCGCCGATCAAAACAGCTCGTGGCGTCCTTTGAGTTGTGAGTACGATCGATTCTTCACCTTGATCCACGACTCACCGTACTTGCTGCCCTTCTGCTTCATCACGACGCCCTCGAGGTCCATCTCACAGACGAGACCGAAGAGAGTGAGCCGTCATGGGTGTAGTCAGCGTAGAGAAGATAAGAATCCGGTGCTTGATGGTATGGCGAGGTCGCACCCGGAATAACACGCGGTGGTCGCCTGGAAGTTTTCCCTCGTAAGAAAGCTGACTGCACAGTGTGCACAGTCCCGGCAATCTCAGACCGAGATACAGAGTGGTATTCTCCGTTCCCGACAGTAATCTTGCGCGGTCTGTTATTCCTTCGCAAAATGAAAGCATGTTCAACCGGAAATACTGGGCCGCGTTGTTGGTCGGGTTCATTGTGTTCTGCGCTGCAATTGTGACCTTCTTTATCGCTTGGTCAATGGCAGATGGTCCGTCCCCATCTAGATACGCTGCGCTAGTTTTTAGGGTAGTCTCTTTCCCGCTTTTTGCGATTGTTCCCGAGCCGTCGTTGAGTCTCTATTTCTGGCAGCTAGGCATTGGTAACTGTGGCTTGATCGCAGCGGTGATGGCCGTTCTAACGCTCGCCGGTGCCAATCGAGCACGTCCACGCGAATAGGTGTTGATATATCGGCATACCACCGCCTATGTCAGGATGGGATAGAGGGCGGGAATCTCCGTTCGAAGCAGAAGATCTCACTTCCCATAGGGTTTATCAGGAACCGCTAGTTCTTGGGCGAGCGCCAGGGTGTCACCAGACACGCTCTTGCAAACAGAATAGCGATAATCGGGAGCGCAACGAGCGGAACTAATAGGAAGACAGGGTGAGGAAGACCGCCGCGGATTCGTGCCGATTCGTGCTGCATTGCATCCGGTTCGTTGGCGATCGACTTCCTGAGAACCGAATATGTCAAATCCTCGATCTTCGTTAAAGCGTCGTCTGCTCGCGGATGTTGACGGCGATCTTGAGTCTCATCGTTCATGTCGGATGTTATGCGGACTTTTTCATCACCTCGACACGAAACTCCAGCACCTTGCCGGTTTCTGTTAGCACGCTCCACTTGACCGGCGGCTTGAATCCTTCTGGAATGTAGAACCGAATCACTTTTGCCATAACTACGTCCCTACAGCACTTATTTGACTTCTTTCATATAGACACCTCAGAAGCTAACCCAACTCGCAATGCGCGATTGAATTACAAAGCCTTGACGATTTCGTGATATTTAGTCTGAAACAGCGTCGGCTTCCCTACAGGGTAAGAACGGCAGACCCCCGCCGGTACAGTAGGAACGAGCGGGCCGATTAGTGAGTGATAATCTCCGTTCGCGAGAGCTATCCGTCAAGAGATGGCTTCCGGTTTGCGCGTCACCAAGACATCGATGGCAAGAGACAATCAGATCGTGATGGAACTCGGCTTTTGCTCATCAAATCTCTATTTCTTCTCAAAGTGGTTCCCGAAGTAATAGACCCTGTGATGAGATCCTTTCAGCTCGGCTGCATTAAGCGTCAAATCCGCACTATCGAGGCGACGAACATCCGCATGATGAACCTTCTCCTGGTCATTCACCCATCCATCGGCCGACTCCAAACCCGAGACGTCGGTCGTCAAACCATTGAGATAATAGTGGGCTGGAATTACAGTCTTTGGATCATATTTCCGCGACGATTGCATCCACCTCAACGCGCGTGAGTATTGACTCGACGGGCAGAATGAGCACGTCAACATTTTTCAAGTAATGATCGAGAGAGGGATCAGGCGCTCGCACGATTGTCGCCCCAGATGGCGATCCGCAATCCCCCGGTCTCAATGATCTCAATCGCGTTATCGAACCCGATCACGTTGTTTGGCGGACAAGTCTCTACGTGGAGATCTGCGGAGCACTATCCGGCTTATCAGCAGGCGCCGGTTCACATTTGTGCTTGTCGGCGAGGCCCGTTATTTCGATATCGCCGAGCTTAAACTGCCCAACCAAACGTTCGAGAACCATCAGCCCTTTCGGGCGCTCCACAGCATCGTGGTCGAAATGAGCGTGAGTGGAAAGAACTATATCGACCCGGATGGCGGGAAACTCATTCAGGAACCACTTTGGGTAAAGGCCTGTTGAATCATTTCGCCAAGGATCGGTCAGAACCGTCAAACCGGCCGGCGATGTGATCTTGAATGCATCGTGTCCATAGAACTCGATCTTGACATCGCCTGGACGAGTAGGGTCTCCGCCCGTTTTCTGAACGGTGATTAGAGAATTGTCATTCCATGCGTGGAGAGGAGTCCCCAGATCGTTGCGCACACGCACCAGAGGTAAAGGTCAATATGACGAACAACACGATGGGGGCTAGCGTTTTGAAACGCATATCATCCTCTCGCGGATGACTCTACCACCCTCCTCGAGGGTCTCGCCGTCCAGCACATCGCGTTCTGCGTGGCTTATCGGCAAACAGGAAGTCATGGTGCCCAGTTCCCGCGTTAGGTGTTGGGAAATCTCTATACCACTCCGTATCTCAGGTTGAGATAGGGAGTGATGTTCTCCGTTACCGACACCTATCCACCGGGAATAGTTTCCGGATTGCCCGTGAGCCGCTCGCGGACTATCTCATTGGCTAAAATGACTACATGACAGCTCGCGTTCTGCAGCGGTGTTCGATCTTGGCGGCGTACTGATCGATTGGAACCCGCGCTATCTCTATCGCAAATTGTTCCAACATGAAGCCAACATGGAACATTTTCTGGCGAACATCTGCACGACAGAATGGAATTTACAGCAGGATGCCGGGCGAACTTTCTCTGAAGCCTGCGCAGCGCTGAAACTCGAGCATTCCAGTAATGGCGAAATGATCGACGCGTGGTTCGAGCGTTTCGATGAGATGATGGCAGGACCGATCGTGGGTACGGTCGATATTTTGGCTGAGCTGCGGGAGCGGGAAGTTCCCATTTACGCCCTGAGCAACTGGTCAGCGGAAACCTTCCCTTTTGCGCAGAGAAGATTCGAATTTCTGCAGTGGTTCCGTGCAGTCTTCCTCTCTGCCGAAGTCCGCATGGTTAAACCCGATCCACGAATCTTTCAATGCTTCTGTGAAAGATTTGGTCTGATCCCAGAGCAAATAATCTACATTGATGACCTACAGCACAACGTGGAAGCGGCCAGCAGGATTGGCATGCAAGCGATTCGATTTAGCGATCCGGCTTCGCTGCGTGAGGAACTAGTGCAGCTTGGGTTGTTGCCATCAAGAGCACGCCTCGAACATGTTGCAGCCGTGAGGGATTCCTAGGTACTGAGGCGTGTGCGCTCCGAGCGCATCGTTGGCCACCCGGAACTTATTCGCGAAATCTGCGCTTTAGGCTAATAGGCGCTTTAGGCCGGATACTTGCCGCCAATATAATGTTCCAGCTGCTGGATGGTCTCTTCCTGCTCCGAAATTATCCATCTCACCAGGTCGCCTATCGAAACGATTCCCACCAGTTTGTCTTCTTCTATGATGGGGAGATGGCGAATGCGCTTTGCCGTCATGATGGCCATGCACTCGTTGACGGTGCGTTGTGGTGTGACGGAAATCACTGGAGCCGTCATGATCTCTTTGACCTGGGTTTCCTTTGAGGATCTCCCCTTTAGGATAACCTTTCGGGCATAATCTCGCTCCGAGACGATGCCGATTACCTTGTCCTCCGAAATGACAACCAAGGCTCCAACTCCCTTGTTGGCCATTTCTTCGATTGCCTCGTAGACCGATTGGCCAGGTCCCACCGACCAAATGTCCCGGTTCTTCTGCTTTAAGACCGAACTCACATTGTCACTGAGTCTCACTTTTGCCACCTCCGAATCACCGGTCTGCTTTAGCTGGAAATTTCGGGGCCTCCGTAGTTAAATCCATGGCAGCACTTGCGTTTTTCAGGAAGTCAGGGACAGTCAAGCTAAATCACTATTGCGCCCGAAATCATCGATCCGGTCGAAAAGCTAGGGGCGGAAGTTGGTTCCGACAAACTGTCCTGACAAACCCGACGCGATTAACTCGAAGGCTTTATCGTACTCGTTTCCGCAGACTTCCGCGCTTACCCATAACTGGTCCTCTCATCACGCGATCGCAGTAATACGACTACCGCAGATAAAGTTGATGTCGGGTGGCTCAGTGATGTTGTTCGGGAGCGTGGCTTCATTCACTCCGACGGCTGGGCAGTATTGGCTACTTGGATGAAATTAGTGGATCGCGCCGATGGAACCAAAAATGGCCGCCGTCTCCGCGCCTGCTTCGATAAGGCACTGCTGAGCGATGCCCTTCCAAAACTGATTTATGAACCGGTTCCACTGACTTCTGGTTACTAACAAAGATGGAATCTCCAAACTCGTGCGTCTTGTATTGTCCACGCTCGAGTTCTACATCCATCCGCCACAATATCTCGTCATCGACGAACGCCCGTAAGAGTTCGTAGTGACTGGTACCCGGCTGATGAGTTCCAGACACGATTGCATCGACCACGTTGAGTTGGCTGTGAGCGCCAATTCTTTGGGTCGCGACTCCTATACCTGCGTGTACCGAACCGTCTGGTTTACCGGCCTGTTCCAGCGCTCGTACCACGGTCGTTCCAACTGCAATCACGCGTCCGCGGCGCGTTCGGCATTTTCCAATCATCTTCGCAGTCGCTGCCGGAATTCGATATGGCTCATCCAGCGGGAGCCGACGATCGAGTTCCTGGTCACCGGTCGATGAAATTCCAGCCGCGTGAGTGATGGTCACGAATCGGACACCGCGTGAACGGAAGGAATCCAGCATGTTCCAGTCCAACACGAATCCGGCGGACGGTGGCTCAAACGCCACGGGTGGACCTGAGATCGGTGTCCAACTGTCCCAAATCGCAAGAGGCAATGGAACGTGCGCGTATTGGATCGGGCGCCCCGAATGTGCCAGCGCCTCCCAGATCTCATGTGCCGAGCCATCCAAGCTCAGGCGCACGAATCGCGGGTGATCCAAGAATTGGACGATATGAGCGCGCAGGCCGCCTAGCTGCACCACGTCGCCCGCTTGTAGAGGCGGCGGACTTGGGCGATGTTCGGTTAGCGTGCGGTAGTCGCCTGCGCCGAACACCACGGCATCGAACAAGTTCATTTCTTCCCCGGACAGCGATCTGCGCCCAGCCAGACGCACTTCGATCGGCGCTCCCGTAGCGAGGTGTACTCCAAAAAGACTGGCGGGTATGGTGGCAGCATCATTTGCGATTACCAGGTCTCCATCATTCAGAAGACTGGCGAGATTGTGACGTGGATGATGCGTGATCCTGCCCTGCACGTCTAATACAAGCAGCTTGGCATCCGCAGGACGCTGAGTCGGTACACTGGCCGGAATCATCGACTCACCTTCTGCATCGGCGGTGGACCTTCCGCGGGTTCGCACAGAGTGCTTGAGATCAGCGCCACCAGTTCTCGCGCTGCTGTCTCTGGATGCTTCAACTCCGAGCGGTCCGCATCCGGAACCGCGAGCGCATGCAGCGGCGTATCCATGTCGCCTGGATCAAATGAGATGACACGAACACCTGAAGACACCAGTTCTTCGTTCCAGATCTTGCTTAGATGATGAAGAGCGGCCTTGCTTACTCCGTACGCGCCCCACCTCGGATATGCATTGATCGCTGCGTCACTGGAAATGTTCACGACCAACGCGCTGCGATGCTCGCGTGCAGATGCAGCTAGAGATCCAAGAAGTGATTTCGTGAGCCGGAACGATCCCAGCAGATTTGTTGCAAGCGCCTGCTCCAGGTCTTCGCATTGGGTATCTGCAAGGAGCGCCAGCGGTACGGAGCCAAGAGACGAGGCATTGTTGATCAGTACGTCTACTGCGCCGAGCGCCCAAAGCAACTGGATTGCGATCGCATAGATTTCTTCTTTTCGTGAGACATCGCCCACAATTCCGTGCACCTGGGGTAACTCGTGCCTCACGCGCTCCACGCCATCTCTGTTGCGTGCCACGAAGGCGACGCGTGCACCATTTCTGGCAAATTCGCGCACCAGGGCCAATCCCAGGCCTGACGTTCCACCTGTGATTGCCACTCGAGGTGGCGATTCCCATCTGTCGGTTAGCCCAGCATTCCCGGACTTTAAAATATCGTTTGCAGCCAACCCAACCTCCCCTGAAAGATGCGAATGTTTGACGCAGCCCCAGACTACAAGTTAAAGTTAACTTTAAGTCAAGGCTTCTTGGATATACCCGAATGGCTGACCTGATCACAATTACGGAGGTCTCCCGCCGCAGCGGCGTGGCATCATCTGCGCTGCGGTTTTATGAGAACCGCGGACTTATTCACTCGCAGCGGGCTGGTTCCGGCCATCGGCGCTATTCGAGAGCGGTTCTCCGCCGCGTTGCATTTATCGTATTCGCCCAGAAAATGGGCCTTTCCCTGGAAGAGATCGGAGAGGAACTGGCGAAACTTCCGGATAACCGTGTACCCGAGCGGGCCGATTGGGAGAAGCTATCTACCAGCTGGACGAAGCGGATCAATGACCGGATAGCCGAGCTCGAGCGTCTGCGGGCAGGGCTGACCCATTGTATCGGGTGCGGATGCCTTTCGCTGCAAGAGTGCCAGTTCGCCAACCCGGGAGACCGCGCGGGAAATCTGGGGCCGGGTCCCCGCTACTGGATCGGTGGGAAAAACGAAAATCCATACTTCGCGAAACGTTAGAATTTCGCGGTTGACGTCTTTTGGCGGGTCCTTCGCGAAGGGCGTAGCCATTTTTCAGTGCTTGGACGCTCATCGCTTCTGACCGTGGGTACCTGATCACTACCGGGCAACGCTGATGAATTATTGGATTACGTTACCGCAACACGCCATACGCCTGCCCGAAGAATCATGATGAAGCGCAGACCCGTGCCGTTTCCGTGCCATTCGCAATGCATTACATCGAAAACGAGGTACATCATGCCATCTGCTGCGCTGTAAGTTGTTGCAGTTACGTTTTCATGCGGATTCGAGTCCTACCTGAGGAGCCATTCTTTCACTGATTTACCGAATCCAGCTTCCTCGCCCACCAGCCAATGCCCTGATCGGAAGGCCTCAGCGTTGGTCCCATCGCAGGTCTCTTCTCTGTTACCCTTTTCTGGTTTGCGCAGAGTCTCGAATTCCGCTTACTTAAGAGAGTTTCCATGCGAGGTGGCTTCGCTTCCATGACCGGTCTGTTCTTGTTTCTGCTCGTGTTTTCTTCCCTGTTTCTGTTCGCCGGTGGCGGCGGCGGCGATACGCCGGCACCCACAAAAGCTCCGCAGCCTCCAAAGGCACAGGTCGACAGCGTAGTAGACGATGTGCACGGCGTGAAAATTGCCGATCCCTATCGCTGGCTCGAGGATGCGCACAGTCCGGCTACACAGCAATTTGTGTCCGAGCAGTTGGCGTATACGCGAAACGTACTGGACGCGCTACCCGGTCGCGACAAACTGCATTCGCTGCTACAGGAACTCCTGGAGATTGGCAACGTGACCGCGCCCAAATCAGGCGGTGGTCTGTATTTCTACACACGGCGCGAGGGCACGCAGAATCAGCCGGTGCTGTACGTTCGCGAAGGCGGAACGAGCAAAGATCGCGTCCTGGTCGACGTGAACCAGCAGGCCGCGGACGGAACAATCGCGCTGGACTGGTTCTTTCCAAGTCATGACGGAAAGTATGTTGCCTATGGAACTTCTCCGAGTGGGTCAGAACTCAGCACCCTGCACGTGATCGACACTGCGACCGGCCGCCTGCTGCAGGACAGTATCGAGCGCACCCGCGCTGCCAGTCTGCAATGGAAGCCTGACGGGAGTGGCTTCTATTACACGCGCTATCCCAAGCCGGGGGAAGTTCCAGCCGGACAAGAAATGTACAACCGGCACGTGTTCTATCACGCGCTTGGGAGTGACGCGACCAAGGATCAGCTGGTGTTTGGTGAAGGCCGCGACCCGGAGGACTGGCCGAACCTGGAACTCTCGAGCGATGGACGCTGGTTGGCAATTACAGTCGCGCAGGGCTGGTCGAAGAGTGAAGTCTACCTGAAGGACACGAAGAGCGAGGCGGCTGCTGTCGCTGTCGCCGCCGGCCAACCCCACCTCTATGACGCGAAGCCCTTTCGTGACAAGTTGTACATCCTGACGAATGAGGGCGCGCCGATGTTTCACCTCTTCGTGACCGATGCCGCGCAACCGGGTCGGAACAACTGGCGCGAAATCATCCCCGAGAGCAATGCCGTACTGAAAGATTTCCGGATTGTCGGCGGGCAGATTGTGGCGGAATACGAGCAAGATGCGATCTCGCACGTGAAGATGTTCGGGCTCGACGGCAAACTGCTGGATGACATCAAGCTGCCGACTCTGGGGAAAGTCGCTGGCGTGGAGGGTGAAGCTACTGGCAGCGAAGCGTTCATCGGATTTCAATCGTACACGGTTCCACCCACAATTTTGCGGTACGAAGTTGCGAGTAAGAAAACCAGTGAGTGGGCGAAGGTGAAAGCTCCTATCGATTCGAATCAGTACGACGTGAAGCAGGTTTGGTTCAATTCGAAAGACGGCACGAGGGTGCCCATGTTTGTCGTCAGCAAGAAGGGACTGGTGTTGAACGGCAAGAATCCCACGCTGCTGACCGGATACGGAGGATTCAATATTAGCCGGACTCCGACGTTCGAGCGCGCAATCTTTGCCTGGCTGGAGCACGGTGGAGTTTATGCTGATGCGAATTTGCGCGGGGGCAGCGAGTTCGGTGAGAAGTGGCACACTGCTGGCATGCTCGGAAACAAACAAAACGTGTTTGACGACTTCGCTGCCGCCGCCGAATACCTGATCACGCAAAAATATACGGATTCGAACCATCTCGGCATTCGGGGCCGCAGCAATGGCGGTCTTCTGATGGGAGCAGCGTTGACCCAGCATCCCGAGTTGTACAAAGCGGTTGTCTGCCAGGTGCCGTTGCTCGACATGCTGCGTTATCAGAATTTCCAGATTGCGAAGCTATGGATACCGGAATACGGGTCGGCGGATGATGCGGAACAGTTCAAGTGGCTCTACGCATACTCGCCATATCACCACGTGGTAGACGGAACGAAGTATCCGGCGACGCTCATCATGACCGCGGATACGGATACGCGCGTCGACCCCATGCATGCAAAGAAGATGGCGGCGCGGCTGCAGGCAGCGAACGCTGGACCGAATCCGATTCTCCTCGAAGTGGACACGAAAGCCGGGCACGGACTTGATAAACCGATCGGAAAGCAAGTACAGGAGTGGACGGACATCTGGTCATTCTTATTCTGGCAACTTGGCGTTAACTAGCCTCTGGTCAGGTGCGCTGATGGGTTCTGACTGCTAGGCTAGTTGCTAATAGAAGGAAGCGAGATTCGCAGGGCTTTTTCCCGCCGGAAGTTACTGTGGCCCTTCGCTGTTCAGGATGATGTTCAGCGGCTGCACGTTGGTCGGTTTCAAATATCGGTTCACGAGGAAACGCCGCCCATCGCGTGCGACGTCGTAGGTGAATAGATCGCTAGACGAAATGGGTGCCCGGCCATGCATCTGGAAGAGTGGCTGCAGCGTGCCGAACAGCAATGTGCCAGTTCCTTCCGTGACGGAAACCGCAGTCAGCATGCTACCCGGAGCAAGATAGAAGATCTCCTTGCCATCACCGCGCCAGCGCGGCTCGGTGCCCCCGCCACGCGAGACCTGCAGCTTTCCAGTCGGCGTGGGAAAGGTGGTCGCATAGATTTCCCAGTCTCCGGATTCATTCGAGGCATAGATCAGCCATTTGCCATCGGGTGAGATTTGCCCATTCGTCTCGCTGGCGCCGCTGTTCAAGAATGGTGTTCGCGTGCCATCCACTGAGATCAGCACAAGGCTCGATCCACCTCGCACAGATTGGTACGTCGTAAGTATCTGCTTACCATCTGGCGTCCAGCAGGTCGGCAGAGTATCTCCGGGGCTCGGAGCCTTCACCAGAACCTTGGCGGGCTCAAGTCCCCCTGATTTCTTCATCGATAAGACATCATCCCCAGCGCTGCGCCAGGCGATGGTGCTGCCGTCGCGCGACCAGACTCCAATCGTTTCCTCAGCCGGATCGAAGGTGAAGCGTGAGAGAGAGTTGTGCGTCAGCCCCTCGATCCAGACATCTATGTTTTTCGATTTGATATCGGCCACATCCACCGTGACATTGGCCTGATCGGGCGAAATCATCGGATTCGCGAGAATGCCAGGTTCGCCCACCGTGCCCAATTCTTTGCCGGTACGGTCGTACCAGGTGAGCTGCGACTTCGAGGCGCTGACTAAACTTCCGTAGACCACCGTGCCGTTGGTAGCCGAGGCGAATGTACTCCAGTAGGTAGAAGGATAGTAGCCCACCAGGCCGGTTACCACGTGCGGCTCGCCCAGAAGTTTTCCATTTTTCGGATTGAGAGGCGAGGCCAGCAGCGCATTCTGATCGCTAACGTACAAAAGCTCGCCGTCTACGTATCCGATGTTGCTGCGCTGCCTGACAACTAGTTGTTTCTGGTTCGCAGCCAAAGAGCTGAAATAGATTCCGGTAGTTTGGTTGTCGCGGCGCTCGTCGAAATTTCCGCTCCAGAAAAGAAAGTGCTCACCATCCGGAAGAAACACCGGGAAGCGGTGTGACGAATCGGTTTGGTCGAAGAGCTTGTCCGTAACCGGAACGGCCCCAGTCCCATCCGGATTCACTCGCCACAAATAACCACCCGACGACGGAGCGTAGAGAATTACGTCCTTCGATCCCCAGCTTCCTCCACGCGCATCGGTGACTTGAGCGAGATTCTGAGGAACTCCGCCGTTGATCGCCATCTTCTTCAGCTTACCTCCAGCGAAGAAGGCTACGTAGGTGTGATCGGGCGATAAGAAGGGATACGTTGCGCCGTCCGCACCATTCATTCGAGTGGCCGTGGTGCTGCCGACCTGTTGGACGTAGAGCACTCCCGCCCCGGTATTCTCGTCCGGCGAAACGTAAGCGATCATCTGGCCATCGGGAGAAAGCGCCAGGTAGCTGATTTCGCCTTGCACCGGTATGGCGAACTCCATGCGGCGTGTCGGCGCACTGGGTCGCAACGTAACCAAGGCCAGCGCGGCAATTGCGAGTAGCGCGATCGCGCCCAGAGCCCATCCGATCCAATGTGGACGCGAGGCTATTTTCATGGCGCGAGTCGCCGTTGAAGAATCTGTTCCCGAAAGCGCCTCTAGCGCAAAACTCAGGTCGCGTGCGGTCTGGAAGCGATCGTTGGGACTCTTCTCCAGGCAGTGGCGAACAATACGCTCAAGTCCTGGCGAAACCTTCAGTTCAGAATCGAACTGCCGTGGTTCGGATTTCAGGATGGCGGTCATCACTTCGACGGAGGTGTCGCCAGTGAAGGCGCGCTTTCCATCGAGCATTTCATAGAGCACAGCGCCGAAGCTGAAGATGTCGGTGCGATGGTCGACGACCTCGCCGCGCACCTGTTCCGGCGACATGTACCCGACTGTGCCCATCACCATACCAGGCACGGTTTGCGAACCAAGCGTTTTATCGCTATCGGAAACGGCTCGCACGCGTGCCAAGCCGAAGTCGAGAAGCTTGGCATGGCCATCGCGCGTGATAAAAACATTCTCCGGCTTCAGATCGCGATGGATGATGCCGCGCTCGTGCGCTGCTGCCAGGCCACGCGCAATCTGCAGACCGTAGTCGACGGCTTTGTTGACGGAGAGTGATCCCTCCTGCAGCCGTTCGCGCAACGTCTTCCCTTCCAGGAATTCGGTAACCAGGTAACGTACGCCGTCCTGCGCGCCCACGTCGTAGATGGCAACAATGTTCGGATGGTTAAGCGCCGCGACGCTGCGTGATTCCTGCTCGAAACGGCGTACCCGCTCAGTATCGGCAGCAAATTCTTCTGGCAGGATTTTGATGGCAACCGTGCGATCGAGACGGCTGTCGCGCGCCCGATACACTTCGCCCATGCCGCCCGCACCGAGCGGAGCGATGATTTCGTAGGGCCCCAGTTTTGTGTCGGCAGTGAGAGGCATCGGTGGCAGTGATTATAGCCTGCGACCTTTTCTGCGTCTTATTCGAATTGCTTGCGGAACGCTGCCAATTGCTCTTTGACTTCGGCGAGTTCAGCCTGCAGCGATGTGACGATGCTTTCCAGCTGGGCTACACGATCGTCAGTGGCCGAAATCGGCAGGTCCGGCGAAGCATGCTGGTCCGGCGCGGGAGTCGCATCGCCACAGAACAGATGCATGTAGCGCGCTTCTTTCGTGCCTGGTTGGCGCGGGAGCACACGCACCAGTGCTGGCTCTCTCTGCATCAGGCGCTGCAAGGTGGACTGCACATCGGACAGTTCGGCGAATTGGAAGATTCGCTCGCTGCGCGTTCGCAATTCGCCCGGAGTCTGGGGTCCACGAAGCAGCAGCGCGCAGATCACGGCGGCCTCTCCGCGGGTGAAATTGAAAACCTCCTGCAGGCGATGTTCGTACTTGGTCACGCGGCTCTCGGCGCCGCTCACCGCGCCGGCCAGATTCTTCGCGTTCAGAGATTCGAGCGCATCTCGGACAGCACCTTCGTCGAGGTTCATCACTGGATCGCGATTCGATTTCTGGTTACATGCATTGACCAGCGCATTGAGTGACAGGGGATAGTAGTCGGGCGTAGTGCTCTCCTTTTCAGCCAGAGAGCCGAGCACGCGAGCTTCAATTTCAGTCAGTATGAATTCCACGGGATGATTGTAGCGAAGCTGTACTCGCGCCGATAGCTTCGCTTACTTGGGATCTAGCGTGCGCGCCGCGATCATAGCCTGCCCCAGGCTGAGCCCACCATCGCCAGCCGGCACTTCGGAGTGAGTGAACACCTGGAAGCCATCGTTTTGCAGAAGTCCTTGGAACTTCGTCAGCAGATACAGGTTCTGAAAGGTCCCACCGCTCAAGCACACGCGATGCAAGCCAGCGCGTTTCCGGACGCGTCGTGCAACTTCGGCGAGCGTATTCGCCATTCCGTTGTGAAAGCGTCGGCTGATTCGGCCGGTGTTGATTCCGTCGGCAAGGTCCGCGAGAACGGCTTCGAAGAGTGGACGGGTTCCGATCAGAATACGGCCGTCTTCATTCTTATCCTTGAACTCGAATGGATAGGAAGCATCGTCTCCGGCGGGATCAATCGCCATCTCCAGTTCGATTGCTGCCTGACCTTCGTAGTTCGCGACGGAGCGCACACCGCAAAGCGCAGAGATAGCGTCGAAGAGACGACCCGCGCTCGACGTGAGCGGCGAGTTGATCTCCTTGTCTAATGCCTGGCAGATGAGTTCGACGGAGCGAGGATTGCGCTCGCGAAGAAATGCGAGATCGCGCGCGATGAAATCGCGGCCGAAGTGATGCCACAGATAGCTGATCGCCATGCGCCACGGCTCGCGAATCGCTGCTTCGCCGCCGGCCATCGCGACGTACTCGAAGTGGGCGGCGCGTTCAAAGCCACCGTAATCGGCGACCAGCACTTCCCCGCCCCATATATGACCGTCCGTTCCGTAGCCGGTTCCATCGAGCGCGAAGCCAATGACTTTGCCATCGAGGTGGTTCTCTGCCATGCAGCTGGCAATATGCGCGTGATGATGTTGCACGCCAACGAGCCTGATTCCCGTCTGCTTCTTCGCCCATTGCGTTGAAAAATATCCCGGATGCAGATCGTAGGCGATGGCTTCAGGTTCGATCTCCAGGATCTGCCCGAGATGATGTACCGTCTCGCCGAAAAAGCCGTAGCTCTCGACGTTCTCCAGATCACCCACGTGCTGGCTGAGAAATGCAGTATTGCGCCGCGTGTAGCAGATCGTATTTTTCAGTTCGCCACCGACGGCGAGGATGGGCGGCAGTTCGTCATCGACGAATACAGGCATCGGAACAAATCCGCGCGAACGGCGTAGTTGACGAGGGCGGCCATCGACCACACGCAGCACAGAATCGTCGCTGCGGATCAGGATTTCGCGATTGTGCAGCAGGAAACAGTCGGCAATTCCGGCGAGGCGTCGGATGGCTTCGTCATTGTCAATGCAGATTGGCTCTTCGCTGAGATTGGCGCTCGTCATCACCAACGCGGTGAAGTTCCCTTCGGCAAAGAGAAGGTGGTGCAGCGGCGTATACGGAAGAAAGATGCCAAGGTCGCGATTGCCTGGAGCGACTGCTTCGGCAACTTCGGAACCTTCTCGCTTCGGCAACAGTACGATGGGACGCTGTGGGCTCAGCAGCAGGCGGCGCGCAGCGTCGTCCATCACGCACAGGCGTTCAGCCGTTTCGATGTTGGGCACCATCACGGCGAACGGCTTCTCGATGCGATGCTTGCGAGCGCGCAGACGTTCCACGGCTGCAGAGTTGGTTGCATCCACCGCGAGGTGAAATCCCCCTAGACCCTTGATCGCCGCGATCTGACCATTTCGAAGTGCGAGTACAACGTCAGAGATAGGATTCTCCGAAGCTGGTCCACCTTCATTCCGAAACTCCAGCTGCGGTCCGCACTTCCAGCAAGCGTTCGGCTGAGCATGAAAGCGGCGATTCGCCGGATCATGATATTCACCCTCGCACTCAGGACACATTGGGAACACAGACATGGTCGTGAGCGGACGGTCATAGGGAATGTCGCGAACAATCGTGAAGCGCGGACCGCAGTTGGTGCAGTTGATAAACGGATAGCCGTAGCGCCGATCGCTGGGATCGAGCACTTCGCGCAGACAATCATCACACGTTGCAATGTCGGGTGAGATGAGGACGCGCTGCTCAGCGCTCCCGTGGCTTTCGAGAATACGAAAGCCGTTCGGCTGCGAATCAATCGACACATCAGCCGCAGTCAGGCTGACGATTCGAGACATCGATGGCGCCTCAGGACGAATGCGCCCGGCAAAGGCGTCGACCAGAGGTCGCGGTCCCTGGACTTCGATGACCACTCCGCTGGAATCGTTCAAGACATATCCGGAAAGCCGGCACTCGGTCGCGAGCCGGTAGATAAAAGGACGAAAGCCAACGCCCTGCACCACGCCGGTGATTTGAAACTTGCGGCGAACGGACGCGCTCCAGCTCTCCGCGTTTTCTTCTTGGGTTGGCACGACGATTCGGCTCAGTGGCTAGTTTACTAGGACTGCCCTGCGCCCCTTCAACATCGTTTCCTTACGCTTGCGCAGCCAGTTCATCCACTGATCCATGCCCGCGTCTTTAGTGGCCGCGACCTCCACGATCTCGACCTCAGGGTGCACTCGCAGGCAGTTCTCACGCGCCTTCGCCAAATCGAAAGGAACATACGGCAGCAGATCAAGCTTGGTGATGACCACGAGCTCGGATTTAAAGAAGATAGACGGATATTTCAGTGGCTTGTCTTCGCCCTCGGTCACGCTGAGCAGGACCACTTTAGCGGCTTCGCCCAGGTCGTAGCTCGATGGGCACACCAGGTTTCCCACGTTCTCTATAAGAAGGATGTCGATGTCTTCCAGCGGCCAGTCTTCCAGATGCTTTTGGATCATGCGCGCATCGAGATGGCAGGTGCCGCCGGTAGTGATTTGCTTCACGGGAAAGCCGCTGCGCTTCAACCGATTGGCATCGTTCTCAGTCTGGATGTCGCCGGTAAGCACGGCAACGCGGGTATCGCGTGGGAGCCGTTCCAGAGTCTTTTCCAGCAGAGTGGTCTTGCCCGAGCCCGGCGAACTGATCAAGTTCAGGCAAAAAACTCCGTTTTCGCGAAAGCGTTCGCGAAGTTCGTTCGCCAGAATCTGGTTTTCATTCAGGACCTTCTTTTCTACGGGCACTCGGGTACTCATCACTCCTCCACTTCCATGAAAGCAATATCTAATTCTTCGCCACTGATACAAGTGGTCGCCATGTTCTTGCAGCCAGGGCAATCGGTTTCGTAATCGTGAACTTCGAATTCCTGGCCGCACTGTCCGCAACGGTGCTTTCTCGGACAGAACTCCACTTCCAGTTCGGTCTTCTGGAAGTCCGTATCCATGGTGATCGCCTGCCAGCTGAAGTTCAGGGCATCGACGTCGATCCCGGACAGTTCTCCGATACGTAAACCCACTTTCGAGAAGCGCGCCTCTGGGCGGCGAACCGCCTGCGCTTCAACCGCGTCGAGGATAGACACCGCAATCGAAAGTTCGTGCATCGCGTCTCAACAAATTCTTGGCAACTGGTCGCCGGGAAGCATATCTACAATCCTCGTGGTGCCGAACACCGTGCGCATCACTACTGTCCCGGGGTTAGATTCCGTGACCGTTCCGACAATGCGAGCCTCGCGGCCGTACACATGTTTATGCATCGCTGCTAGAACTGCATCCGCCGCGCACGGATCTACGATTGCCACCAACTTGCCTTCATTCGCAACGTACATCGGATCCAGACCAAGAAGCTCGCATGCACCGCGAACTTCCTCGCGCACGGCAACGCAACGTTCTTCCAGTGTGATGCCAACTCTGGACTTGGCGGCTATTTCATTGGTCGTGCTGGAAAGGCCGCCCCGCGTGGGATCGCGCATGCAACGAATCGCGCCCAACGGAGCCGCATTCAACATTGCGCGTACCAGCGTATGCAGGGGCGCCGAATCACTCTGGATCGTAGTCTCGAACTCAAGCCCCTCGCGCTGAGCGAGGATGGCAATGCCGTGATCGCCGATCGGTCCGCTGAGAATCACGCGATCACCCGGCACAGCTTGATCGGCAGAAAGCGTCAGCCCGCGTTGCACTGTGCCGATCCCGGTGGTGTTGATGAACAACCCATCGCCGTGACCCTTTTCGACGACCTTCGTATCTCCGGTCACGATGCTCACTCCAGCTTCGGTGGCCGCGCGTTGCAGCGATTGCACCACGCGCCGCAGCGTCTCGATCTCCAGCCCTTCTTCTAGGATGAACGCAGCGCTCATGTACAGCGGCTGCGCACCACCCATGGCTAGATCGTTGATCGTTCCATGCACCGCCAGCGAACCAATGTCTCCGCCAGGAAAAAATAATGGCTTCACCACGAAGGAGTCGGTGGTAATCGCAAGCTGCTTTCCGGGGAAATCGACAATCGCCTGATCATTGAGCTGATTCAGTGCAGAGTTGCTAAACGCCGGAAGGAAGATTTGCTCGATGAGTTCGGCCGAGAGTTTACCGCCGCTGCCGTGCCCCAGCACGATGCGATCGTGGGTACCGACCGGCAGGGGGCAGGTGAGAACTCCATCGAATTCTGGCCGTTTCGGCATGTAGCTAACTTTTTGCCCCCACTTCCACTCCGTGTCGCCTGTATCGATAGTACGCCGCGCAGGCTCCTTCGGACGAAACCATAGGCGCTCCCAATGGTGATTCCGGCGTGCATTGAGTTCCGAAGGCCGGGCAATCCATCGGCTTTCTGATACCCATCAGCACATCGGCGGCAATGCACTCGGACGGCTCTTCAGCGCCGGAGCCCTCCAGTCCGAAAACGCGCTCCGCATCATACTGCGCGAACTCGGCGCGGATTCTCATCCCGCTCTGCGGAATCGGGCCGATGCCGCGCCAGCGCCGATCGCAGGTCTCGAACACCTGCTCGACCGCATGTTGCGCGGCGAGGTTTCCCGCACGCGAGACCGATCGCGCATATTGGTTCACGACTTCCGCGCGCCCTTCTTCCAGTTGAATCACCAATTCGCGGATTGCCTCGAGCAAGTCGGTTGGCTCGAATCCGCCGACAACGATCGGTACATGGTAGTGGGCCGCGAGTTCTTCATATTGTTGAAATCCTACGACAGTGCAAACATGGCCGGGCGCAATGAACCCTTGCACCCGATTCTTTGGCGATTCCAACAGAGTTTCGATTGCCGGCGGCACCAGCACATGCGAGGCGAGAAGAGAGAAGTTCGAAACTCCGAGCCTTTTTGCCTGCAGAACCGCCATCGCGTGGGCGGGAGCCGTTGTTTCGAATCCTACGCCAAAGAAGACAACGCTGCGCGTGGGATTGGCCTGTGCAATCTTTATTGCCTCGACAGGGGTATACACGACGCGAATATCGCCACCAGCAGCCTTCACCCGGAAGAGATCCGTGGTTGAGCCGGGCACGCGCAGCATGTCTCCATACGATACAAAGATTACGTCGGGGCGCGAGGCCAGCGCGATGGCCTTATCGATAATTTCAAGAGGGGTTACACAAACTGGGCAGCCGGGACCATGCACCAACTCAATCTGCTTGGGAAGCAGTTCGTCGAATCCGTAGCGAACCAGCGTATGCGTCTGGCCGCCGCAGATTTCCATCAGCACCCACGGGCGGCTGACACGCTTCGCGATATCATCCACCAGCGAGCGGGCGAGGCGTGGATCGCGAAATTCGTCAACGTACTTCATCCTTCACTGTCCCTCTTGCCCAGCTTCTTCCGGGCCAAGCTCATCCGCCAGTCGCGCCATGGTCTCAAGATCGGCCAACGTTTGCCTCGCCTCTTCTTCGTCGATTCGGCTGATCGCGAATCCCACGTGTACCAGCACGTAGTCACCTACTTGGGCCTCGGGCACGAGTTCCAGCGAAGCAACGCGAGTGATCCCGCCAAACTGAACGCGCGCCTGGCGAAGTCCTGCAGCGTCGTCGATCGTGAGAATTTTGCCCGGAACGGCTAGACACATGCCCGCACCTCCAAGGTGCCCTGATCTTGAATTTAGCGGGGGATATCACGGAATTCTGTGACGGCTAAACATGGCGGGCGCAAACAAGAAAGGTGCAGGTTTCCCTGCACCTTCGCTAACAGGAGAGCTAGCTCAATTACATCTGAGGCGGAGTGGTGGTGCTGGTTCCAGAGCTGCTGCCGGTGTTTCCGGAAGTGCCGCCCGCGTTTCCAGAAGTGCTGCCGGAAGCACCGGTGGTGCCAGTATCCGTGGAAGTGCTGCCGGTTCCGCTCTGGCCAGAACTGGAGCTGGAACTGCTGTTCTTGTGTTTCTTATGCTTCTTGCCGGAGGTCTGGCTCTGATCCGTGGTTCCCTGGCCACTCTGGTCTGAGGTGCTTCCGGATTGAGGGCTGGACATTGTCGACGAATTGCCCGACTGTGACCCCGCCTGCGAACTATCCGGCGATGTACCGCTGCTGGATGACTGCGCAAAGCAGAATCCAGAGAGGGCACTCGCGATTACCAATGCGAAAACCTTCTTCATGCTCAATTCTCCTCGTATTCTCCCGAAGTGGCTGTGAGGAGTGTTGGATGCAAACCAAATTAGCAGAGATAGCTGCAGCAGCTTACGGTTCGGGAACTCTGAAGGAAGTGGCTGAATTAATTTGGTGCGGCCGTTGCGGTTGCAACGGACTTCATTTCTTGTACGTCGATGTTGTAGCGCTTGAGTTTACGATACAAGGTAGCGCGGCTGATCCCAAGCAACCGTCCCGCCAGCACCTTGTCCCCTTTTGCCTGCTCGAAGACGCGACGGATTGTCTCTCGTTCCATGTCCTCCAAATTATTGGAGGCAGATCCGCTTTCCGACCGCGAAATGGATTCAGGGGAAACGGTACGAATGGAGGGAGGCAAATCCTGTACATCGATCGATCTGACGATTGCCCAACGCGATCGCACGTTCGATGCAGTTTTCCAACTCGCGAACATTGCCCGGCCAGTCATACTGCAGTAACGAATTCATCGCGGCTGTGGTCAGCGTGATCTTCGCGTCGGGTGAGTAGCGCGCGAGAAAGGCCTGGATAAGGGCAGGAATATCGGAGCGGCGCTCGCGAAGCGATGGCAAAGCGATGGTCACAACATTCAAGCGAAAGTAGAGATCTTTGCGGAAGGTTCCTGCGCGATATGCGGATTCCAAGTCTCGATTCGTAGCAGCAACGACTCGCACATCGATTTTATGTCGCTGATTACTGCCGACCGGGCGGATCTCCTTCTCCTGTAAAACGCGCAGCAGCTTGGCCTGCATTTCCAGCGGAAGCTCGCCGATCTCGTCGAGAAATATCGTTCCCCCATTAGCGGAAACGAACAAACCTTCTTTGGACTTCAGTGCGCCGGTAAACGCCCCTCGTTCATAGCCGAACAATTCGCTCTCGATCAATGTTGGGACGAGTGATCCGCAATCTACCGCAACGAACGGCCGCTTTCGTCACGATCCGCGAAAATGAATGGCTCGAGCAACCAGTTCTTTTCCCGTCCCGCTCTCGCCGACGATCAATACTGGCGTGCGAGTATCTTTCAGGCGCGAGACCATTCGCAGCACGTCCTGGATTTTTGCCGACGTGCCATCAATTACGTTCAGCTCCATCTCGTTACTGACTACCTGGCGCAGGTATTCGTTTTCCTCCACGAGACGGACTTTATCCTTCATCCGCTGCAGCAGTAGTTTGAGTTGGCCAGCCCCGAATGGCTTGGTGATGTAGTCGTACGCGCCGAGCTTCATCGCCTCAACCGCAGACTCGATCGAGCCGTGACCGGTGATGATAGCGAACTCACTCCTAGGCAGTAGCGACTTTGCCTGGCGCAACAACTCGTCGCCCGACATATTGGGCAAACGGCGATCGACCAGTACCAGGTCGGGAGACTCGGTTTCCAGCATTGCCAGCGCGGCCTCTGCGCTCTCAGCCTCAGAGCACTCGAAGCCCAAGCGAAGAGCCGATGGTCATGCAGAGCTTACGAATGCTCTGCTCGTCGTCCACGATCAGAAACCGAACTCGGAAGTCATCACTCATTGCGGGGTCCCTAGAACCTTTCGCACTACATCCAGCAGTTGCGAAATGCGGAATGGCTTTTCAACACAAGGTGCGCCGGTGCGCCGCAGCGTGGCGGCGGTTTCCTCATTCACGATGTCGCCAGTTATGAAAATCAGGCGCGAAACCATCTCCGGCCGGTGTGCAGCCAACCAGTCATGCACGTCCGAGCCGTCGATGCCGCCGGGAGTGCGCATGTCGGAAACAATCCCAATAAACTTTCCTGCTTCCAGAAGCTTCAACGCATCTGCTCCACAATTCGCAGGCGTCACTGGGTATCCGGTCCTCTCCAATGCGGTCTTGACGAAAGAAAGCACTGAAGGCTCGTCTTCGATCACCAGGATCGGCAGGCGTGAACTCCCAGAGTTCGCACTCATTTCACCGCCCCCAGCGCAGGTGCTGGAACACGTTCCGGCGCCAGCGGTAGCCGTACGGTGAACACCGCTCCCGCCCCATCCGGATTGTTATGGCACAGGATCTCACCCGCGTGTTCGCGCACAATCCCGTAGCAGATGCTCAGTCCCAGGCCGGTTCCCTTGCCTACTTCTTTTGTAGTGAAGAAAGGATCGAAAATTCGTTCTGGATAGGTGATGCCGGGACCGTTGTCACTGAAGGTGATTTCCGCAAATCCATTCCCGCGCGAAGTTTCGATTTCGATTTTTCCGGGCCCGCCATTTTCATTCACCGCGTCGTAAGCGTTGTTCAGGATGTTCAGGAACACCTGCTGAATCTGATGGCCATCGCCGATGATCTCAGGCAAATCCGCCTGGAACTTTTCAACGATTTGCACTCCGTTGTTGGAAAAATCGTACGAACGCAAAGCCAGAGTCTGGCGCAGGATGGCATTCACCCGCAGCGGCTTGCGCTGTGGTGGCATCTGCCGCGCGAAGCTCAGCAGGTTCTGCACAATCTGCTTGGTACGCTGCGCTTCTTCAAGGATCACGCGAAGATCAGCTTTCGCGAATTCCGGCACATCCGGATGGTCGTTCAACAGATCCGCAAATCCCAGGATGGCGGTCAGCGGATTGTTCACCTCGTGAGCGACACCGGATACGAGCTGTCCGACGGCCGCCATCTTTTCCGTGTGCATCAGTTTCGCCTGCAACATGGCCGCATCGGTGATATCGGTCATCACCACCACAATGCTGGTGACGTTGCCGTTCTCATCGCGCATTGGGCTCATGTTCACCGCAAATTGCGCAGCGCGGCCACGTCCGAGCAGGATGGGCACTTCCAGGTTATCGACCTGATGACCGTGCGTGGTGCTGTCGAGCGCCTCGACGAAGACTTCCCTCTTTTGTGGCGGGATCAAATCGGCAAGCCGCGATCCCAATAGTTGCTCCTGCTTATAGCCCCCGGCTTCAAAGCAACGGCGGTTGGCATAGCTGATCAAGCCAGCGGTGTCCGCAACCAGGATCATGCTCTGCGTGGCATTCAGAATCTTGCTGTTGAAGTCGCGTTGCCGCTGCAACTCCGATTGAAAGACCTTCTGTTCGCTGACGTCGAGGATTAATCCACGGTATTGAATGATCCTGCCTTGCGAGTCACGCACCGCAAACGCATTTTGCAGGGTGTGGATCAGCGATCCATCTTTGCGACGCAGCGTTTCTTCGAAGTTGCGCAGAGTCCCGCTCTTTTCCATCTCGCGGCGGAACTGATCGCGTTGCGGCGGCGAGAGGTAGAGTTGCGTCGCGATGTCGACGTGCAACAACTCTTCGCGGCTCTCGTATCCCAGCATTCGGACCAGCGCATCATTCACTTCGATGAAGCGGCCTTCCGGCGTGGAGAAGAACAAACCTTCCTGGATCGTGTCGAACAGTTCCCGGTACCGTCGCTCAGCCTCGCGCCGGTCGGTGATGTCCTTCAGTACGTGGATGGTCTGGAAGCCTTCATTTAAGGAGCCATGAATCCGCGAGGTAGAAACAAGGTAGGTGCGTTCCAGGACCGGATGTATGTACTCGTCCGCACCATCCAGTCCTACACGACAAAATGGGCAAGGCAGAGAGCTGTTGTCGGCGGCCATCGCCACCAGCGCGCGCATGCTGATACCGATCAGCTCAGCAGGGCGAACGCCGATGAAATCCGCCAGACCGCGGTTAACCCGCAATACGTTATTGCCCTCGTCGTGAACAACGATGAAATCGGTGATCGAATCGAAAATCTCTATCCAGTGCCGATTCGCCTGGTCCATCCGCGTAAACAAGCGCGAATTCTCCAACGCAACGGATGCATGCGCGGAAAGAGCATTGATCAGGTTCTGATCGATCTCCGACAACTTGCTGGTTCGATCCACGAGGCACAGCATTCCGATCAGTTCACCATCGCTGCCGCGCAAACGTGCCAGGGTCAACTCCCGCCAACCTAGCGCGGTTGCCAACCCGGAGCCGATCAGAGTATCCGCCGCGCCCGAAGTGATGGCGTCTGTCGATTGCGGCGCAAGATCGGTGAGCGCAACATTCAGTCGACGCAGCAGGCCGCGATCGACGCTGCCCATCTCGTCGTGCACTACCACTACTTCCACAGAAGACCGCTGCGCCAGTGCGAGCAGCGAAATGCGTGCCCCCAGCATTTCCGCGGCGCGTTTGGTAAAGCTGCGGACAAACTCGGGCAATCGAAGCGAAGAATTCAGCTCCAGAGCCAGGTTCATCAGGTCTTCCGAGCGCTTGCGGTGCTGCTCGGAGGCGTAGAGATTGTGTGCGGCTTCCAGGACGACCGATACTTCCGCGGCAAGCGCCTTCGCACGCCGCATATCTTCATTGGACATCGAGGAGCCATCGCGGCGATCCAGCACGGCCAATAGCCCGATGGGATGACGGCCGGCGTCCAGTAACGGCACCGACAGGAACTGCTTCATCTTCAGTTGAGCAGCGGTGTGCGCATCGAGATCGGGAAGAGTAGCAATATCCTCGCTAAAAATTGGTTCCGCACTGGCCAGAAGACGCTTCGAAAACTTTTCAGGTATTTCTAAATCTAGCGGGCGCGCGGCGCCCTTTTCTGCCATCCATCGAATAACGCAGCGGTTGCCTTCCACCAATCCAATGGCCGCGCGGCTGAACGCCAGGAACTCTGCTGCCCGCACCACAAACTTCTTGAAGAAGTCGTCCATGTTGCCGGCAACGCTCAACTCGGAAGTAATCTCCAGAAGTTGTTGTAATTCGCGAGCGCGCTCGGTGGCGGTCGCATACAGTTCAGCATTCGCGATCGCCAATCCTGCGAAACCCGCAATCGTGGAGATAAGGTTCTTTTCCTTTTCGCCAAATAGGCCGGGGGCGGGCGAGTGTACTAAGAGGACGCCCTTCTGCCGCCTCACGCGCATGGGCACGATCAATAGTTCGCCGGAAGGAAACACGAAATCGGAAGGAATTTCCAGGCTCGAGATGGGAACCAGATTGGTGGTTGCAGCAGCGATTGCCTGCTCCGAGAGATGCTCCAGGAGCACACCGCGTCCAGCCTGAAAGCCCCGGATAATCTTGACCTCGGCGTCCTTGCTGACCGAGCGAACCGCGCTGAGTTGAAAGCCGTTCGCGGATTTCTGCAACAAAACTACTGTTTCGGCGGTCAACAATTGGCCCACCCGCTCGGTGAAGCACTGCATCAGGTCCTCACCGCGGGCAATCGCTTCCGATAAGTCCCGCAATAGCTTTTGCAGTGATTGTTCCAGCGATACAGGAGTCGAGAATTCGGGTTGGTGGCCGACACTCATGGCGCGAACGTCCCAAACAGCGAGTCAAGGGGCGGAAATCGCAAAGTACTCTGCAATCTCATTTTGAGTCAAGGTAATTACCCTTGGGGTCGCCCAAGGGGTAACGCGAGATCAAGTCTCAGCTTGAGATGAAATGTCAAAAGACGACGGCGGAATGAGACAAAACGGCAGGATCGCAGTGCGAGCCAAGCTTCCGTCTGAGTTCCGATCCAGCGCGTAACCCTATTAACAACATCAACTTACGTCTCCTTAAATACTAATGATCCTTGCGTACGCAAGCTGGCACCCGCTTTGCACAAGAAGGGTTGGCTCTCTTCGTGTGAGCTTAGGAGGAGCTGTGCTTTCTATGTCATTTCGACGGCTTCTAGTCTTCGCACTTATGACGACGGTGATCGGCGTAGCAGTAGTGCCGAACCGCGCGTGGTCGGAAGAAGATCGGAAGGTCAGGTCCAAAATCGAACCGGTATATCCCGACCTGGCAAGACGTATGAATGTGACCGGGACGGTGAAAGTGATGGTAGTGATTTCTACCAATGGTTCAGTGAAAAGTGCAAAGCCGCTAGGCGGTCATCCGTTGTTGATCGAACCTGCGGTTGAAGCAGTGAAGAAGTGGAAGTACGAGCCGGCGGCGGAAGAGACGACTACGACCGTGCAGTTCACGTTTACCGGCGCTCAGTAAGACAGTGGCAAAGCCACCCGGAGTCGCGCGAACCGGCGCGTACGGGCCTGGCGGAGGCGAGAGGCAATGACGATCAGCAAGCGGCTGTATATCAATTTTGGAATCATCCTGGCGGGCCTGGTAGTTCTCTGCCTGGTTAACATTCTCGCGGTTGAGCGAGAGCATTCCGCGCGTAACTCGACAGCGAGCGCGTGGGAACTGGCGCAATCAAATGAGAGCATTCGCAACCAGGTCATGAAGAACCGTCAGTATCTCAGCAATTACCTGCTGAGCGGAGACTCACGCGAAGTCTCCAGTATGAACGACGGAATCAAAAAACTGCAGGATCTGGTCCGCGAAACGTCCGCGAAGTCTCCTACCGAACAACAGCGTTCGATTCTCGCCAAGCTGACCGACAGCGAAGCGCAGTGGGAAAACGGATTCGCTCGTCCCTTACTGGAGAAGCGCAAACAAGTGGATAGCGGCAACGCGACCGTCGCCGACCTGCAAATTCAGTATCTGCAGCTGGATCCGGCGGCGTTCACACGGAATTCTGAGCAGTTGATCGATCAACTCGAAGATCTCAACACCAAGGCCCTCGAAGCCGAACGATCGAGCGATAACTTCGCAGGAATCATCACTCTCACGATTGCCATTGTCGGAACCTTCGCCGCCATCGGCCTCGGCGGCTTTGTCGCCTTCAGAACTGCCAAGTCCATCACGGAACCGCTCGAGCACCTGATTGGCGTAGCCCGCGAGATCGGCGACTCCGGCGATCTGGAGCACCAGATCGACCTGCAACGTCAGGACGAAATCGGCCAGCTCGGACGCAGTTTCGCCAACATGGTTGGTTACCTCCGCGAGATGGCCTCGGTTTCCGAAGCGATCGCCCGCGGCGATTTAACGGTACAGGTTCGTCCACGCTCCGGACGCGACACCCTGGCACTTGCCTTTATGCGCATGGTGGAAGGTCTGCGAGTTCTGGTCAGCAACACCCGCGACAGCGCTTCACAGGTTTCCGGCGGCGCCAGCCAGGTAGCTTCGGCGTCGGAAGAATCTGCCAAGCTTAGCGTTCAGGCTTCGTCGTCCATCGACGAGGTCACCAGCACCATGCACGAGATGAGCGTCAACGTGCAGAACATGGTCAAGAACACGCAGATGCAGGCTTCCAGCGTCAGCGAGACGTCCTCATCGATCGACCAGATGGTCGCTTCGATTCAGCGCGTAGCTGACACGGCAAAAGTTCTGCTCGATATTTCGCAGCGGTCGCGTGAAGAAGTGCAGAGCGGTATCGGCACCATGCAGAAGACCACCGACGGTTTGAACCGGATCAACAACTCCATTCAGTCCTCGGCGGAAATCATCGACGTGCTCGGCCACCGCGCTGACGACATTGGCAAGATCATCGAAGTAATCGACGACCTCGCCGAACAGACCAACCTGCTTGCGCTCAACGCTGCTATCGAAGCGGCCCGCGCCGGTGAGCACGGTCTAGGCTTCGCCGTGGTTGCAGACGAAGTCCGCAAACTGGCGGAAAAGTCAGCCCAGTCGACGAAAGAAATTTCCGAATTGATTCAGAGCATGCAGAAGGAAGCTCGCCGCGCAGTCGAGAACATGGACAAGAGCACGAACATTGTCAATGAAGGCCTCTCGCTCGGCACGGACCTCAACAACGCTCTGAAGAAGATTTCCAACGTCGTTACCGAAGTCTTCAAATTCGCGCAGGAAATTGGCGCGGCCACGAACGAACAGTCGCATGGTTCTTCGCAGATTGCGAAAGCCACCACGCGGCTGAACGAGATCACGCATGAAATCAACTCCGCGGTGGAAGAGCAGGCCTCAGGCGCCCAGGCGGTGGTGATGGCGATGGAACGCATGCGCGAACTGGTGCAGCAGTTCACCTCCGGATCGACCGAACTGGCAGCTTCGGCAGAACAAATGACGAAGATGTCGCGGATGCTGATGGAGAGCATGGATCGCTTTGCCCTGGAATCGCAGAACCAGCCGCGCAGGCCAAATGGAAACAACTTCGACTACTCGGCGGGTTCGGGTAACGGAGATGCATACGGCAACGGGAATGGCGCCAACAAGGACCAGGCCGCGTATGCCATGGCTCGTATCTAGAGGGGGCTTCTCATGACGAAAGACCTCCATATCGTTGGCTTCAGGATTGGGAACGAGACCTACGGAGTTCCCATCTCGCTGGTGCATGAAATCGTGCGCGTGCCGGAAATAACGCAGGTTCCGGAGACTCCCGAATTTGTCGAGGGCGTCATCAACCTGCGCGGCAAGATCATCTCGGTGGTCGATCTGCGTAAGCGGTTCGGCGGAGCAGAGATCAAACAGCACAAGAAGAATCGCGTGATCGTGGTCGAGAACACCGGCAGGCTGGTTGGATTGATCGTTGACGCGGCTTCGGAAGTCATGAAGCTGCCGGTATCACAAGTGGAGCCGCCTCCCAACGTATTCGCCGAAAACGAAATCACGTACGTAACCGGCGTGGGCAAGCTGAACAACCGCCTGATCATTCTGGTGGACTTGCAGAAGGTGCTCACGCGTGGCGAGTTGCGCAAGATTGGTGACGCTTTAGAAGCACAGGAAGTAGTAGCAAACTGATCCGACAGGCTGACAGGCACAAAAGAGCCTGGTCGCCTGCGACGAAATTAAAACGATTGTTAGGGATTGCGAGAAGGCATGGCGACATCGTCCGTCCAGCTCACTGAGCCAGAAATGAAACTGCTGCAAACCCTGGTGTACCAGGAATGCGGCATGTACTTCGACGAACGGCGGGCCCATTTTTTACAGGACCGGCTACAGCGCCGTTTGAAAGCTTGCCGGCTGGATTCTTTCTACAGCTATTATCGTCTGCTCACCAGCCGTGAAGGCCGCGCCGAGCTTGCGACACTGCTAGAAATTCTCACCGTCAACGAAACCAGTTTTTTTCGAAACAAGCCGCAGCTCGAACTGTTCCAGAAGACCATCCTGGAAGAAATGCTCCACAAAAAACAGGATCGCCGCGACTGGACTCTGCGCGTTTGGAGTGCAGGCTGTTCCACCGGGCAGGAGCCATACACGCTAGCCATGCAGATTTGCGACGCGCTCGCGTACTACTATTTGCGCAACCCGCTGCCATTTGACATGCCCACGCCGAAGCCGACGATCCCGCCACCGTGGCGTGTAGAAATCGTTGCCTCCGATATCAGCTACTCCGCGCTGCGTACTGCACAGGAAGGCAGCTATACCGAGCAGCAGATGGAACCGATCGACTACATGTACCGCCTGCGGTACTTCGACAAGATCAGCGAAGTTTACAAGATCAAAAAGAATGTTCGGGAACTGGTCCAGTTCGACTTCCACAACCTGAAAACCGAGTTCCTGCCGCAACGCAACGACTTCATCTTCTGCCGAAACGTGATGATCTATTTCGACGAGGCAGAACAGAAGCGGCTGATCGATAAGTTCTACCGTTGTTTGAATCCCGACGGTTATCTCTTCGTCGGACATGCGGAAAGCCTGTTCGGACTCACAGATCGCTTCAAGATGATCCATCTGAACAATGGCACCGCTTATCAGCGAATCGAGGTGGAGTTGTGAGCTTCTTCTCGGATGAACGCGCCGCGGAACTGCGCCAGCTCTTCTTTGAGAGCGCGCAAGAACTGCTGCAGGCGTTGAACGACCAGGGACTGCAACTTGAGCAGCACCCGGACGACGCCGAAATTGTGCGCGGAATCCGCAGAACGGTTCATACCCTGAAAGGCGACTCCGCCGCTTGCGGTTATCGCGAGCTGAGCGAACTCTCTCACACGTTGGAAGACGTACTCACGCCTGAAATGGCGGCGTCCAAAGGCGGCTCGCTCGCTGAAATCGTGCTGAGTGCCGCCGATATGTTCGATGCGATGTTGGCTGCGTATCGCGGAAATCTGCAGCCGCCCGATGGCGACCCCCTGCGCAAGATGGTGGCTCAGCTGCTCGCGTCACCGGCAAAAGCTGACGACAGCCAATTCGTACCCAAGTTTGAGTGGTCTGAATATGACCGCGCGCGCATGACGGACGCCATCAATCGCGGACGCCCCGTCTACAGCGTTGGCGTTTCCGTTGATCCGCAGTGCCCGATGCGAGGCGCAGCTCTCCAACTACTTCAGAACGTTCTACAGCAGGCCGGGACCATACTCGCGCAGCATCCGGAAGATGCGGCTCCTGGCGCCATGCCTGACGTGATGGAGTTCGCAATCGCCACGTCGCTGCCGCCGCAATCGCTCGAACAGAGATTGCGCATCCCGGCGGTCATCTCGCAGGTGGCTCTGTCTCTCTGGGAGCCGGTTGCCGCGATCCTGGAAGACGAAGAAGACGAGGAGTCCGAAGCCGAGCAGGACCTGCTGGGCATAACCGATTCCGAGCCTACATCGCTTCCAAGCGGAAGTCTCGACACTAAGCCTGTCGCCGCTAAACGTCCGGCAGCCACGAATAACAGTTCGGATACTCTGCGTGTGGATGCTGAACGCATCGACACCGTCATGAACCTGGTCGGCGAACTCATCATCGGCAAATCGATGCTGTATCAGACGATCGGAGAATTCGGAAAGCGATTTCCCAAAGATCCGCTACGCACGCAGCTGTTGGACACCATGGCGCAGCAGTCGCAAGTCCTCAACGCGCTGCAGCGCTCGGTAATGAAGATCCGCATGGTGCCGGTCGATCAACTCTTCCGGCGATTCCCTCGCCTGGTGCGCGACACTGCCAAGGCTTGCGGCAAAGACATCGTGATGACCGTAAGCGGCGCCGAGACCGATCTCGACAAAGGGATTTTGGACGCCCTGGCGGAGCCTCTCGCCCATCTGGTGCGTAACGCCGCAGACCATGGAATTGAAACTCCGCAGGAACGCGTGGCGGCCGGAAAACCGGCCCAAGGCATCATTCGCTTGAATGCTTATCACCAGGCAAATCACGTGGTCCTCGAAGTCACCGATGACGGCCGCGGGCTGAACATCGACAACATCGTCGCCAAGGCAATTGAGCGCGCCATTATCAGTCCTGAACAAGCGTCGCGCATGAGCGAGCAGGAAAAACTGGAGCTGGTGTTCGAATCCGGCGTAACCACCGCCGAGCGCATCACCGAGATCTCCGGACGCGGTGTTGGCATGGACGTGGTCCGCAGCACGCTTGCCCGGCTTAAAGGGTCCGTCACCATCGACAGCGCTCCCGGCGTCGGCACTACGTTCCGTATGACGTTGCCGTTGACACTGGCCATCATCAAGGCTCTGCTGTTCCGGGTTGGTGCTCGCGTTTTCGCCATCCCGCTAAGCTCCGTCGTCGAAATCACGCGTGCCACGGAACAGGACGTGCACATCGTCGACAATGCCGAGGTGCTGCGCCTGCGCGAACAATTGATCACGCTCGTTCGCGTCAGTGAATTGGTGCCCGGCAGTCAGGCTACTTCCAACAAGTTTTTTATCGTGATCATCGGTCTAGGAGATCGCAAGTTCGGCCTGGTGGTAAACAGGCTGGTAGGCGAAGAAGAACTCGTCATCAAGGCAATTCAGGACAATCTCGTTTCGACTGAACTGGTCAGCGGCGCTTCCATTCTCGGTGATGGAACGGTCGTTCTGATCCTGAATCTTACGGCAGTGGTCGATCGCCTGGGACGCTTGCGGCTGCGCCCTGGCTCACTGCAGCCGACTAATCTCAATAGTGTAGGGGCATCGGCATGAGAAACGGTACAGTTCGCGTGCTGGTGGTAGATGATTCTGCGTTGATGCGGAAGCTGATTCCGCAAATTCTTGAACGGGACACCTCGATTCAGGTCGTCGGCACTGCGATGGACGGCACCTTCGCCATGGAGAAAATCGCCGACCTGAAACCGGATGTCGTCACGCTCGATCTCGACATGCCACGCATGGACGGCATGGAAACCTTGCGCAAGATCATGCGCCAGCATAAGTTGCCGGTTATCGTGGTCAGCTCGCTTACTACTGACGGCGCTTCGGCTACCTTGAAAGCGCTCGGACTCGGCGCATTCGATTTTGTTGCCAAGCCGCAGGATACGACGAACAACATGAGCGCGGTCGCCGAAGAACTGATCGAGAAAATCAAAGTTGCCGCGCGCTGCGAAGTCGTCAGGGTTCCCGAGCCAAAAGCTTCCGCCGCCAAGGGACGAAAGGTTCGTCGACCGTCGGCGCCGAACAAGATCGTCGCCATCGGCATCTCGACAGGCGGGCCTCAAGCTTTGCAATACATGCTGTCGCATCTGCCGGCGGAATTTCCTGGAACAATTTTGGTTGTCCAGCACATGCCGGAAGGCTTCACGGAGATGTTTGCACGCCGCCTGGATGAGACCTGCGCTCTCGAAGTCAAAGAGGCGCGCTCCGGCGACATGCTGCTCGCTGGCCGAGTACTCATCTGCCCCGGCAATCGCCACATGAAAGTAAAGCGCATGCCGCTCGGTAACGTGGTGATTCTCGCAGACGGTGAGCGTGTGAACGGTCATAGGCCGTCGGTCGATGTTCTGTTTCACTCCGTGGCGCACGCGTTCGGTCAAGACGCAATCGGAATGATTATGACCGGCATGGGCGAAGATGGCGCCGAGGGATTAGGCGCGATCAAAGCCGAAGGTGGCCTTACGATCGCGCAGTCGGAAGAATCTTGCGTTGTATTCGGTATGCCGCGGGTAGCAATTGAACGTGGCTATGCGACAAGAGTTGTGCCATTAGATGCACTCGCGAATTCGCTTCTCGCGCAGTGCCAGTTGCCCCCGCGCCCACGTCCAGTAATGGCCGTGGCCGAGGCTGAATAAGAAATTTGCGTTTCGCGAAGTCTGGACGAGCGTCTGGACTGAGCTGGAGGTGAGGTTTTTATGGAGCAGTTTGCCCCACTGGTTCGAAGCAAGGATCAGCGGCCGATTCGTTACCTGGTTGTGGATGACTCGATTTTTGCCCGCAAAAACCTGGCAAAGATGATTGAGTCCTTCGGCGGTCAGGTGGCGGGTGAGGCTGGCGACGGTTGCACCGCAATCGCCGAGTACAGCCGCACTCAGCCCGACATCGTGCTGATGGATATCACTATGCCGCAGATGGAAGGCATCGAGGCCGCTGAGCGCATTGTCCGCCAAAGCCCGGACGCGCGCATTGTCATGGTCTCGTCTGTTGGCTACCAGGAGAACATCATCGCGGCCCTTCAGAAAGGCGCGCGCCATTTCGTTCAGAAGCCGGTTAAGCCCGAGGTTCTGTACGAAGTGGTGAAGTATGTCCTGGGAGATTCCGCTACCGCCTCGCAGGCGGAGGCTGCCGCCGGGGTGACGCCGTGAAGATGGAACTAATTCAGCCCTTCATCAACGCTGCCGACGCGGTGCTCGCGCAGGCTCTGCAGGAACCCACGACCATCGGCGCCGTCAGCATGGAAGAGGAAGCCTATCGCCGCAAAGGAATTGCGGCCATGGTACTGGTCAACGGCGACATCGAAGGCCGCGTGATCTTCGATCTCGAGCCTAAAGCTGCGCGTGTGATCACTTCGAAATTAATGGGAACCGATAATCCTGATTCGGATGAATTCGTTCCGGAAGCGATCTGCGAGCTCGCCAACCAGGTAATCGGCAACGCCGTTACCGTGCTGAATGACCAGGGATTCAATTTCAAAGTGCATCCGCCGGAGGTGCACACTGCGCCACGTGGGATTGGCAACAGCGAAGACACCGAAGCGGTGGTGATGTGCTTCGAAACCGCAACCGGAGCTGTTTTTATGAATATCGCAATGCGCTACAACCGCCGCCGCAAGAACGACGGCGACTAAGTTCGGAAGCCTGACCGGCTGCCGCCTCCTGAAACGCAAAATGCGGGACTGACAACCATCAGTCCCGCTTCTTTTTGCAATCAACTCTTATTGAGTAACCGTAACGAACGTCGGATTCGGACTTGGCGTCGAGAGCGTCACGGGAACCGTATCGGTTTGTGTATTGATGACGCTGACGTTTCCCGACCCCTGGTTTGGCGTGTAGACCTTTGTCGAATCGGGTGCTGACT
This sequence comes from Terriglobia bacterium, assembly GCA_963848375.1. Taxonomy (GTDB): domain Bacteria; phylum Acidobacteriota; class Terriglobia; order Terriglobales; family Acidobacteriaceae; genus JAJPJE01. The sequence continues at coordinate 150,763 of CAWKDK010000013.1, read as the reverse complement.
CGATCCAAACTGGATTCGTTCCAACCGGCACAGTCTTGATCAGACCGAAGCTCAACGCGTTGAAAACCGAAACCGTGTTGTCGGCGGAATTCGCGACATAGAACTTGGTCCCATCGTGTAGAGCTGTAACTGCCATCGGCGCCGACCCCGTCGTGACCGTACCAATCGCCACCGGGGTGTTGCTATTCGCGCTGAATACGCTCACTGAATTCGAACCAGTGTTCGCCACATAAAGCCGGGCCAAATTCGAATCATACGAAATGCCGTTAGGAGAGATTCCAACCGGCAGCGTAGCAATGACAGCCTGCGCTCCTGTGTCGATAACGGAAACCGTACCGTCACCCTGATTTACGACGTAGTAGAACGCGCCGTCCGTTCGCATCACTCCGCGAACCGGGTTGTGCCCGACCAGGATCGTCGCAACCACCGAGTTGTTCAGGGTGGAAATGACGCTGACGGTCCCATCGCCCTGGTTGATGCAAAATACCTTGGCGTTATTGGGCGTGATCGCCACACCCACGGGATGAGTTCCGACATTTACGAAAGCAGTTGCCGCTTTCAGCGTGCTCGAAATTACGGCCACCTGGTTCAAACCATAGTCGGCCACATAAGCATTGGTCGAGTTCTGCGCGGAAAATACAGGAGCCGATCCCGCAGGAAGCGTTACGGTCGTCGTGGTTAACGACGGAAAATTCGGCTGATATAAAGTCAGGGAGTCGCTTCCCTGATTTGCCGCAACCGCCAGCGAAATCGAAAATAACGAGACGTGTACCGGGTTCACGCCCAGGACGGCGTTGCCAATGTTGGTATCGCCCGAAACATCCACGGTGGCAGCACTGCCGCTCGCGGGGCCGTTCGCTCCCAGGACAATTGCGTAAAAAGTCTGCTGCGGGTTAGCGCCAGGAGGAATGATGGGATTTGCAACCGGACGATAGACGTCGCCGCACGACGAAAGAACTATCGTGGATAGCAACAGAACCGCTGCCAGAGCAAAACGTGATGACCGATGACGGACCAAGCTAGATTGTGTCGGCACTTCGCCGCTGAACTCCATCACACAAAGTGAGTTGAAGAACTATTGTAGTGGCCAACTCGGATTCCCGCAAAGAAGGGCAGCGTGGCCCGTTCGGGATCATCCCCTCGCGTACGCGGAGATTGAACCCCTCAGGCAAAAAAAGTCGTGGTCCAATAGCGCCATCCCGCTCCGCATCGCAGATTCTTGTTGGGTTCTGCTAGGCTGCGCGCTTCCGGCTTGGTCGCTTTTTTGCGTGGATTTCGGAGGCTTCCCGCGCTCGCTCCGCTCGCTGCGGCGGCTTCTTCATCTGTTCCAGACTCTGCTTCAAAGCGCTCATCAGATCGGTAACTGGAGCCATTTTCGGCTTGGGAACGGCCGCGACTTTGCGCCCTTCCAGATGAGCCTTGATCAACTCTTTCAGGTTCTCTTCGAAGGTGTCGTGATATTTGCTTGGATCAAACTTTCCCGAGAGTGCCTGGATCAGCTGGTGAGCAACTTTCACCTCCGATTCGACAACCTTGACATCTGGCTTCCCAAATTCCTCGACCTTCCGTACCTCATCCTGGTAATACATCGTATGTAGCATCAGGCCGTCCTCGTGCGGACGAATAAACACGGTGTACTCCCGGTTGTGCATGGTCAGCTTGGCAATGGCCACATATTTCGTCTCATCCAGCGCCTGAGCTAGCAGCGCGTAAGGACGCCTACCAGGCTCTTCCGGAACAAGGTAATACGACGATTCGAAGTAGATCGGATCCACCTCATTGGCCTTTACGAATTCCAGGATCTCCATGGCCTTGGCAGTTTTTGGCTCGATCTTCTTGATCTCTGCCGGTTCGATTACGACGTACTCGCCCTTGCGATACTCGTAGCCCTTCACGATCTCGTCGCGACTGACGACCTTTTCCTCTTCAGGGCAAATCAGCTGCTGCTTCACCCGAACGTGATCGGGCCGGTGCAGCATGTGAAACGAAATGCGAGTGCTACGCGCGCCGGAAAAGAGTCGAACCGGCATGGAAATAAGTCCGAATGTCAGGTATCCCGTCCAAACCGAGGCAGGCATTGATCCTCCAGAGTCGTGGCCCATCTGTGTGCATCGGCAGCGGGCCAACTGATACGATGCGCAACACTGGACAGATGTTGATGACCGCTTCGCATTTCTCATTCCCAGCGACCTGGCTCCCTGAATTCCGAGTGGTGCTGCAACGCGTTCCGATCGGAATTGTCACCACTGGGCTCTTTGGGATTGGCGGTTATCTGAGCCGAGGAGTCAACAGGTATGGCGCAATCGCCGGTGGATTGCTTGCATTTCTCCTTTACGTAGCGGCGGGACCGCCAGCCTTCGTTACGTTACTTGGCGTCTTCATCTTGACGTGGATCGCCACTCGCATCGGCTACGTACGAAAAGCCGCCATGGGCCTGGCGGAAAACCGGAAAGGCCGCGGTGCTCGTCAGGTATTAGCAAATGTCGGCGCTGCGGCGGGTTTTGCGCTAGCTGGCATTTTCATCCCCGTTCTGCACATCGCCTCTGCCGCGGCGCTGGCCGAAGCCGCCGCCGATACCGCCTCCTCGGAATGTGGCGAGGCGCTTGCCAGGCGCGCTTATCTGATCACCAACCTGCGGCGAGTGGATGTCGGCACCGACGGAGGCATCAGCCTTCCCGGCACCCTCGCCGGAGCCCTGGCCGCTTTTCTGATTGCCACCCTCGCCGCCGCTGTAGGCTGGGTTCCCCACCGACACCTTTTAGTAATTGCTGCCGCCGGGTTCCTCGGCACCATCTTTGACAGCTTATTGGGAGCAACGCTCGAAAGACGCGGACTGATCAATAACAACGGAGTGAATTTCACCAGCACAGCCGCGGCCGGCATAATCGCGCTGCTGCTGAATCTTACGACTTCATAACAGACTTAATCAGGCTCTCGACGCCGTTCCAGGTAATTTGCACTCCGATCGAGAGCAGCACGAATGCGATCACCCGCAACACGCCGTGCGCGGTTTGCGGTGAGACGCGCTGGCTGATTTTCGGCGCGTAAGCATAGCAGACAAATACAGTCACGCTCAGCACCACAACGGCGAGAAGAATACCGACATGCCCGAGGACGTTGCTGGTCAGGTTCTTCGTCGACGCGTGCGCGGTGAGCGTGAGCATCACCACGATGCAACCCGGTCCGGCAGTAACCGGAAACGTTAATGGATAAAAGACCTTTTGGCTGAGGATACCTGTGCAGGCGTCCGCCGCCTCCGTTTTGGTCTGATCCCGTGCATCCGGTTTGTTTAGCAAGCTCCAGCCCATCGACGCCAGCACTAGTCCACCGGAAACCTGTACGACCGGAAGTGAAATCCCAAAGAATGCCAGCAACGCCGTCCCAACCAGTTCCACCACCAGCAAAAACATGACGGTGTTGAGCGCAATCCTGCGCGCCAAGTCTTTATAGACGGATATCGGCTCGTCTCCAACCAGCCCAAGAAAAATCAACGCCGATCCAAATGGATTAATGAGCGGCAGCAAGGCGCTGAAGGCGAGCCCGAAAAACTTCGCAAGAATGGCAACGGTCGCCATGGGGTGTAACAGAATAGCACCCGCCGAATAGACGTCCGGAACAATTCATGAGGCGCACTTAGGCGCCGAAGATATCAGCCGCAACCCTGAAAGTATTGGCGTGAGCCTCGGCAGTCAGTTCGATGGGCTTCGCATATCCTCCGCCCAGCGTGACCACAAACGGCACGCCTGATCCTCGAACCGCTGTCATAACTAGCCGGTCACGCTGCTTCAGCCCTTCGTGAGTAAGCTTCAGCTTGCCAAGCGCGTCGGCATACAGTCCGTCAACTCCAGACTGGTAGAAAATAATATCCGGGTGAAACTCAAACACTTGCGGAAGAACCACCTCAAGTTGTGCCAGATACTCCTCGTCACCAGTTCCTTCACGCAATGAAATGTCAATCTTGCTCTGTTGCTTGTGAAAAGGAAAATTCGCCTCGCAGTGCATGGAGAAGGTCAACACGCTGGGCTCGTCGGCGAAGATCTGCGCTGTTCCGTCTCCCTGGTGAACATCCAGATCGACCACCGCCACCCGTCTCACTCGTCCCGTATGCCGCAGAGATTGGATCGCCACCGCAATGTCGTTGAACACGCAATACCCCGAGCCTTCGCCGCGGAAAGCATGGTGCGTACCTCCTGCCAGCGTCCCGCCCCATCCGGTACTCAACGCTTCCTCCATTGCGCTCAGCGTTCCACCCACGGAAGCCATCGTTCGGCGAACCAGTTGTTCGGACCACGGAAACCCAATACGCCTCATCTCCTGCGCGGAAAGTGAGCCCGCAAGAAATCGACGAACATACTCCGAATCGTGCGCCAGTTGCACTATCTCAGCCGATGCCAGAGGGGCAGCGATAAATTCGAACCGTCCATCCGCCGCAAGCAGATCGCGAATCATCCGGTACTTCGGCATTGGGAAGCGATGTTCTGCGGGGAGATCGATGGCGTGCTGATCGGTATAAAAGAGACGGCGTGACATGCGGACTACGTAATGTGCAGCTTCCAAAGCGCGTAGCTAAGGCTTTCGCGAAGTAGCCCCTCGACTTTGCCCCACGCCGTCCGCGGCCGCGAATCCGGACGTGGTGAGCCGTAGATCTGGAATCCCTCCGCTTCCATCAGTTGCTTCACACGGAAGATGTGGTAGGCATCGCTTACGGCGATCACGGTATGCATGTTGTTCGTTCGCAGAATTACTGCAACGCGATCGGCGGACTGGGCGGTGTCGCTTCCCTGCGTCTCCGCAATCAGGTTGACCTCGGGAATCCCCTTCCGCAGCAGGTAGTCGTGGCCAACGCCGCCCTCGCTGAATTCCGGATCGCTGCCGAAGCCGCCGGTAGTAATCACAATCGGCGCCAGGCCCTTCTGAAACAGCTCGTAGCCGTGGTCGAGACGTTTCCGCAAAACCGGCGAAGGCCTTCCCGAATATTCTGCAGCACCAAACACCACGATGGCGTCCGCAGTATGTGGCGGATCTCCGCCAGCCTGCGCAAGAATACGCAGGCTGGTCCACACAAAATAAAAGCTAACTAGGAGTAAAACGACAAGTGCAAGAGCCAGCCAGGCGCTACGCCTAGCTGGCCGTTTTTCGTTGGAGACAGTGCTCAACTCGCGCCGAGTGCCTCGCTCAAGGCTTTTTGCACTTCCTGCGATGGGATGGCTCCCTCACGTTGAATACTCCAGATCCCTTGATCGCCGCTCAGGTCGATGATCGTCGAAGCGACCTCGCGCGGTGAACGTCCGCCGTCAATGATGATGTTCAAGCGCCCGCGCAGTTGATCGTGAACCTCTTCTGCGGTCGTGCATTCGGTGGCGCCGCTTAAATTCGCCGACGTCGCGGTAATTGGCAAACCGGAAGCATGAATCACGGCCACTGGAATCGGAGCCGCCGGCACGCGCAACGCCACGTTGCCGGTGTTGGCTGTCACCTTCAGCGGCAGCCGCGAAGACGCACGCACAATCATCGTCAGAGGGCCAGGCCAGAACTTGCGCGCCAGCACGTAGAACTCATCCGGCAGCGGCCGTGATAGCTCTTCCGCCTGCTCCACGCTCTCGATCAGCAGCGACAGTGGCTTGTGTCGCGAACGCGACTTGATATCGTAAATGCGGTCTACAGCGCGCAAATTCAACGGATCGGCCGCCAGGCCGTAAAACGTGTCGGTGGGCATGCCGAGCACTTCGCCATGGCGAATCTTGTCCGCCGCATACGCAATGAGCGAAGCTTCCGGATCGGCACTACTTATCTTTATGATTTCGGCGTGCAATCAATCCCCTCTCATGGGAGCACCAGCTAGCCGCCAGGCCATTTGCCGCGACGGAATCACGTTCGCAAACGGCGAAAACTAACATACCATCGCGACCGTCCGCAAGTGAGCTGAATCGGGGCAAGAGGCGCTTGCATTCCGCTTCACTTACTGAAGGCGGACGCGGCCAATGCTGGTGACAGATGAGCTTGTCCTTGGAAGCGTATCATGTAACGCGGGGTAAATGGAAAGTGGGCCTGAATCCAGTGGCAGAAAGCGCGATTCGCGGACGGTTACGAAGGGTCACGAGCAAGCAGAATTCGCTCGTAAAGGAGCTCCGCCAGGCCTTTCAACGCAGCGAATTGACCGCCGACGGATATTGCGCCGTGGAAGGCCAGCATCTGGCAGAAGAGGCCATCCGCAGCGGCCTTCGCATCAAGGCCGTTTTCTTTAGCGACGAAGCCGGAAGCCGTATCGAAAAGTTACTTCCGCAGATCTCAAACCAGGCCGAAGCATTGATACTGCCGGATGACGTCTTCCGCAGCGCTGTGAACACCGAAACTCCTCAAGGAGTGGCGGCGCTGGTGAAATGGCCCGAGCACAAGCCTGAGCTGATCCTGGCACGCGAAAACCCGCTACTGGTAGGCGTTGTAGGCGTGCAAGACCCGGGAAATCTGGGGACTATCATCCGTTCGGCCGAGGCGTTTGGCGTTTCTGCCGTTCTGCTCGGCGAGAAGACGGTCAGCGAGTTCAACTCCAAGGTCGTGCGCGCCTCCGCGGGATCCGTGTTCCGTGTGCCGCTCATCCACGTGGACCTCAGCCGAGTTGAAGAACTGCGCGGGCATGGCGTGCGCTTCCTGGCGACGTCTTCACACAAAGGAACGCCCATCGACGAAGCCGACCTCAGCGGAGGCGTAGCGCTGATGATCGGCAGCGAAGGTGCCGGACTTCCCCGCGACTACATCGCCCGTGTCGACGAGACCGTCCGCATACCGCAGTCGGATCGCGTAGAGTCGCTGAACGCCGGAATAGCTGCCTCGATCCTGCTGTATGAGGCGGCGCGGCAAAGACGTGCCACGGCCGCGAGCATCTCAGGAGAATCATGAGCCTGTTTGCGCCATTGCCGAGTGGACCCCAGCCAGTGGACATGACACGTCCGCTGGCCGATCGCATGCGTCCGCGCACCCTCGATGAATTCGTCGGACAGGAACACCTGCTAGCTCCCGGAAAGCCGTTGCGGTTGCAGATCGAACGCGATGAGCCCGGGTCGATCATCTTCTGGGGACCGCCAGGTGTTGGCAAGACCACGCTGGCGCACATCATTGCCGGCGTGACGCGCGCCGAGTTCGTGGAATTCTCGGCAGTACTCACCGGAATCAAAGAGATCAAGCAGGTCATGGCGGCCGCGGACAAGGCGCGCCAGTTCGGCACGCGCACAATCGTCTTCATTGACGAAATTCATCGCTTCAACAAGGCGCAGCAGGACGCATTTCTTCCCTACGTCGAGAAAGGTTCGATTCGGCTGATCGGCGCGACCACCGAGAATCCTTCTTTCGAGATCATCTCAGCACTGCTCTCACGCTGCCGCGTTTACGTGCTGAATCCGCTCTCGGAGGAGCAGATTGTGGATCTGCTGCGGCGAGCCCTCGAAGATGCGGAACGTGGACTCGGCAATCTTCGTGTGAAGGCTTCCGATGAGGCCCTCGCGCGTATCGCGGCCTTCTCCAGCGGCGACGCCCGATCCGGGTACAACATTCTGGAAGTCGCGACGACGCTCGCACAGGAATCACCCGAACGTGAAATCACCGAAGCCATGGTCCAGGATGCAGTTCAGAAACGCATTCTCCTCTACGACAAATCAGGCGAAGAGCACTACAACCTGATCTCTGCGCTGCATAAATCCGTTCGCAACAGCGACCCTGATGCATCGCTCTACTGGCTGGGGCGAATGCTGGAAGCCGGAGAAGATCCGCTCTACGTTGCACGCCGTGTAGTACGCATGTCGGTAGAAGATATCGGACTCGCGGATCCGAACGCGCTTTCGCTCTGCATGGCCGCCCGCGATGCCGTCGATTTCATCGGCATGCCCGAAGGAAATCTCGCGCTTGCGCAGGCAGTCGTTTATCTGGCGTTGGCGCCGAAGTCCAACGCCCTCTACACCGCGTATGGCTCAGTTCAGAGTGACGTCGAGGAGACCGCGCAGGAAGCCGTGCCGCTGCATTTGCGCAACGCTCCTACTTCGCTGATGAAGCAACTCGGCTACAGTTCCGGCTATCAGTACGCACATGATGTCGAAGACAAAGTGGCCGACATGCAGTGCCTGCCCGACAAGCTGAAGAATCGGCGGTACTACCATCCGACGAATGAAGGCGTGGAGAAACGCATTCGCGACCGCATGGAAGAGATTCGTCGAAAGCGGAAGCACGCGGATGACAAGCAGGAAGAGTGACTGGCGCTCTTCGGTCGGGCCTTACCGAAACCGCGCCCGATGCTCCAGAAGAATGCAGCTATCCATGATCACGAAGAGTCCGGCTTTGCGCGCTTTCTCCGCAGCCGCTTCGTGAACCACTCCCTCCTGCATCCATATGGCACGCGCTTTCAGCTGAATCGCCTGGTCGACAATCTCCGGCACGAATTCCGACCGACGGAATATATCGACGATATCTATCGGCTCGGGAACATCCAGCAACGAGGAATAGGCCTTCTCGCCCAGAACCTCGTCAGCCTGCGGATTCACGGGAATAATGCGATAGCCCTGCGATTGCATGTAGGCGGAAACGCCGTGACTGGGACGCATCGGATTATCGGATAGCCCAACCACCGCAATGGTGCGCGAAGAACGAAGAAGATCGGCAATCGGATCGGACTGAGGCACGCATTCCCCCCGGAAGAACCTGCAGAATTCTACTCAGATGAAGGTCTTCTGGCTACGATTGCAAATTGCTACTCAGACTTCTTGTTTTGTGTCTTTTCGTGATGCATCTTGGCGGCAAGCTTGCGAAGCGTGTCCGAGACGTTCTTGTTCATCGATACAGCCTTCAGGTCCGCCGGGAGAAGGTTTTTCATCAGTGGAAGCGAAACGTCGAGCGGACAACGCGGGTTGTTAACCAGAGCGCGCATCACCGCATACAGCTTCATGAACTTTCGTTTCCCCGCAATGCCGCGCAGCACGCTTTCCTGCACGTTCTTCATCGCCGCGAACATCTCCACTTCCTGATCGGTCAGCTTTGGAGATTCAAGCACGGCGGCCGACACAAGTTTGGAGCCATCGCGGATCAGCACAAAACGTTCTTCGCGGCTGCCCTTCATTCCGAGCTGAATGCGGTCGCCTACCGCGAGCCGCGCAATCTTCTGCAATGTGGATACGCGTTCGGGCTTCCCCGGCGCTGCTTTCGCGGCCGCAGCTTGCGGTGTCGCCTTCACAGCCGCCTCCGCCGTTTGCAAATGAGCGCGCTCCTCTTCGCTCGCATCAGCCAGTTCGAAAGGCGTGCCTTCGGCAGCCGCAATGGCCGCTGCATGTTCTGCCTGGTATCGCGCAAGTTCTGCTTCTACTTCCGGCGAGATCGGCTCCTCCGCCGGAGCATCCTCTGCGTTAACAAAAGTCTGGTTCGGAGTCAGCGACGCCACCTCCGCAGGAGTCAGATGAGGATTGCGTGCCAACTCTTCACGCACACGGGCAATGGACTGGGCTCGGGCACTCACCAGCAGCTCAATCACAACTTCGCGCGACCCCGACTTCGCCAGTTCCACGACGTCCTTCTCGGGAACTCCTGGATTTTCGAGAAGAACCGGAAGTAGCGCCGGACGAAGGTTCGCAGGAGCGATTAGATAATCGAGCACCGCAGCTGGCGTTTTGGGATCACTTGCTACCGGTTGCAACTTTTCTTGCTTGAGACCGGCCAGGGTAAGACGGGCCTGCTCGCCAAACAACTGGTGCTGCGACAGGTAGACAAGGATCTCGACGATCTCGTCTGCCGGAAGCGACAGCGCGCCATGGGATGCCGAGCGCATCACTGATGGCGGCACCGCCGACTCGCGGATCAGATCGAGCATCTTCGGCATAGTTATCTTTTCCCTGCAGCAACAAGCGATTCCAGTTTCGTAACTTCCCTGCCCAACTCGTCGACCAGTCGCTGGTTCCCTCGCGCGTGCTGCGTCAGGCCATTGCGCACCATCGCATCACGAAAGGCGTCTACCATCGCCCGGTAGTACCACAGCGTGCCGTCTTTGCGTCCCTTGAAGCGGTCAAACACCGGATCCCCGAGTTCGCGGAAATCCGCAAGAATCGCACGTACATTGTGCAGCTTATCCGCCGCCGAAACCAAGGTTACTTCCGAGTCTGCCTGCTCGCGGACGTGACCAACGTAAGCCTTTTTGCGTTCCAGCCATGGAGGTTTGGGTTCGATTTCCGAATCGGTACATCCTTCGACGATGTGCGCCACTCGCTCTCCGTACTCAGATCGAATGCGCTGCCAGCGTGGGGAGTCCACCCTGATCTTCCACGGCATCATGCAGCAGAGCGGCAATCGCCATATCTTCATCGCCGCCCGCCTCGATCACCAGCGAAGTCACACCAAGCAGATGCGAGATGTAAGGGATATTGTGCCCACCCTTTTTCACCTGACCAGCATGCAATTCGGCGGCGAAGATCCATCGCACCGCGAAAGCGCGCACCGAGAGAATTTTGTACCGGCTTCGCTCACGCGCGCTCCTCTTTACCGTGATCGCAACAGGCATCGTGCTCACAGTTGTCAACGGCGAGAGGCGACTCGCAACAGGTTTCGCCACGCAATCCTTCGATTCCCTCACGAACAATGATCGGAATCATAACCAGTCCTGCGACCGGATCCGCCCACCACCAACCGAATAGCGCGTTTACGATGAGCCCACCCAGAAGAATGGCCGAGAGATAGGCACAGAGGTCTGTCTGACGCGAGTCCGCCTTCATGGCGCCGCTGTTCAACGCCGAAGCTACTCGGCGTTTCGCGCGCGCAAGCAGCGGCATCACGATGAGCGAAGCAATCGCCAGCAGAATTCCAGGGATGCTCTTCTCGGGTGCCTCATGGCGAATCAGCGTGTGGATGGCGTCGTAAGCAATGTAGGTCGCCAGCAGCAAAAAACTCGCGCCCACTAATCGCACCGCAAGCCGCTCATGACGCTCACGATTCGCGTGATCATGATCCGAACGGAGCCGCCAGATCAGAGCTGCGCCCGAAGCGCATTCGATTACCGAGTCAAAGCCGAAACCGACCAGCGCGATGCTTCCGGCGAATAGTCCCAGAGACGATCGCGACCAGGGCTTCCAGCGAATTCCATGCCAGGGTGAAATATTCGAGGCGCAGACCTCGCCGGATGATGTTCGGTCGTAGTACCGAGTGCGAGGTCTGGCGAAGTCATGGAAACTCTAACTTTGGGTGCCCCACCCTAGCCATCTTTTGGCTTGGGTGGGAGTTCGCTTGTTACTGTTCGTCGCGCCGCATCAGCAGATACGCGCGAATTAACGGCTGTAGGTCGCCGTCGAGCACGCGATCGACGTCGCCGATTTCCATCTTCGTGCGATGGTCTTTCACCATGCGATAGGGCGCGAGCACGTACGAGCGAATCTGCGATCCGAAGCCAATGTCCAACTTTGAATCTTCAATCTTCTTGGATACAGCCCGCTTTTTCTCCAACTCGTGTTCGTACAATTTCGAGCGCAACATGCTCATCGCGCGCTCGCGATTCTTATGCTGCGAACGTTCGTTCTGGCAGCTCACCACAATTCCAGTCGGGATGTGCGTGATGCGCACTGCCGAGTCGGTCGTATTCACGTGCTGGCCGCCTTTGCCGCCGGAACGGTACGTATCGGTGCGAATGTCTTCGGGCTTGATGTCGACCTGTATGCTCTCGTCGATTTCCGGCGAAACAAAAACGCTACTGAACGACGTATGCCGCCGCTTCGCCTGATCGAACGGCGAGATACGCACCAATCGGTGCACGCCGATCTCACTGGTGAGCATGCCGTAGGCGTAGCTGCCGCTCACAGTGAATGTCGCCGATTTCAGTCCTGCTTCTTCACCCGGCTGATAATCATTCACCACCGCGCTGAAGCCCTCGCGTTCAGCCCAGCGCAAATACATGCGCAGGAGCATGTCCGCCCAGTCCTGCGACTCGGTGCCGCCCGCTCCCGGATGAATGGTGACGATCGCATTCAGCAGGTCGTTCGCACCTGAGAGCAGTGTCTCCGTTTCCAGCTTCTCGACCTGTACCTGCAGCGCATCGATCTCGCGCTTCAGTTCAGGCTCCACCTGCTCGCCCTCGCGCGCCAGTTCGAAGTAGGCGTCGATGTCGCCGACGCGACGCGCCAGGTCAGCCTCGGTATTTAAGGCAGACTCCAGGCGTTTGCGTTCGCGCATAAGCGTCTGAGAGCGTTCGGGATTCGACCAGATGGATGGATCTGCGGTTAGCTTTTCGATTGCGTCGAGTTCGCTGCGGGATTTGGAGGGGTCAAAGATACTCCCGCAGGTCGCGAACTTTATCGCGTAAACCGCTGTATGCCTGTTCCAGTTCTTCGACCATTATGCTCGTAGTGTCCTGTTCTTGGAGATGAGCGCAATGAACACGCCTAGCGCGATTATCGCACAGGCCCACGCGAACCAATCGCCGTGACGCGTGTAGAAAGTGGTTCCCGTTACCACGCCGTAGGGTACATCCAGCGCAACGCGAACGCTCCGCGGAAGCTGTGCCACCACTCTTCCAAATGGATCGATGGAAGCCGAGATTCCGGTATTGGTCGATCGCAGAACCCAGCGTCCGTTTTCGACAGCTCGCATACGCGCCATGCGCAAATGCTGCTCCGGAGCGCCCGTATCGCCGAACCATCCATCGTTCGAGATGTTCACGAGCACCTGTGCGCCCTTGGCAGCGAACTCGCGTATCTCGTTCGGGAATACCGATTCGTAGCAGATGAAGATGCCGAGGTTATAGCTGTGCACTGGCAGAGCCATGCGCTCGTACCCAGGAGCGAAGTCGCTCACCTCGCGCGTGAGCTTGTGCGCAAAGCCGAAAAGATCTTTAAACGGTACGTACTCACCGAAGGGCACGAGATGCACCTTGTCGTAACGGGCGAGCGCATCCCCCTGCGGCGTGATGACCACCGCTGAGTTGTAGATGCGACGGTCGTCGCCCGACGGCGGCAACCCCACTTCCCCGGCAATCACATAAGCGTGAGCGTCACCAGCAATCTTGCTCAACGTCCGCCGAAAACGCGCGTCATTCTCGAAAAACGGAGCCGGCGACTCCGGCCATATCACCAGGTCCGGCAGTGGATCACCCGGCATCAGCTCGCCCGGTTGCGGAACACTCAACCTGCCGAGCTCGGCTAATGTTTTTTCGTAGAACTCGGGCGTCCAGTTTAGATTCAGAGACAGGTTCGGCTGAACCAGACGTGCGGTGCCATTCGCCGGTTGCGGCGGAGCCGTGAAGAAGCTTCCTGTCTGCAGAATACCCACCAGCAAAATGCATCCCGCCAAAACCAGTGGGCGGCGCTCTCGTCGTCCCACAAACACCGACGCAAAAGCGGCATTCACCAGCAGTATTTCGAATGACAATCCGTATACTCCGGTGATGGTCGCGATCCGTGAGAGCGGGATATTGTCGACCAGCGCGGTCCCCATCAAATCCCATGGGAATGCAATCACCCGCGAGCGGAACAGCTCGAGCGCTACCCAAAGAAACGGCGCGAGAACAAGCGCCCGCGGCCCGAGTTTCAGCCGGCCGGCGGCGAGCGCGAATAATCCTCCGAATGCGGCATGGACCAGCCCGAGATAGAAGCAGAAGAGAACAAGAATCCCGGCAGCGACCGGAGTGTTCAATCCGCCATAGGAATTCATGACGTGATAAATCCAGTAGCACGACCCGAGATAGACGATCACACCACTGACATACCCGAGTATCAGCCCCTGCCGAACGGAGGCCACCGAACTAGGAACGCGTCCCATCCGGCGCGCATGAAGTATGGCCACAAGCAGCGGCGCGAGCGCGATCCAGCAGAGCCAATTCAGGTTTGGGATCGGAAATGCCAGCACCTGCAGCACGCCGGAGAGGATCGCCAGCGACCATGCCTGCCAAGGGATCGCATACGAAGACGAGCGTCGCTCCAGCACACGTCGGGGCGATTTGGACACGTCAGGAATTTGGCGAGTTCCAGCCATCAGGACCAGAGTTAATTGTAAATGCTATGTAGCTACGGGCGGACGATACGATATCGATTGAATTCGTGGTCGCCGTTTCGGCGCGAACTGATCCACTTCCAGCGCGAAGCGTTTTCCTTAATAAAGCCGGGGCCGAAGAAGACGGTGGGACGCACCGTACTGAACCTCGGATTCGCGAGCTCTTCCGGAGTACGCAGCTGCTCATTGGGAACGAACTGTCCGACCTCAATTGGAGCAATCGTCAGGAATTTCTCGTCGACCAGTTCAGCTCGCGACATGCTCCCGTAGAGCGTGGGACCGCCTTCGCACAGAAGATAGCGGATCCCAAAGTCCCGATGCAGCAGTGCGACCATTCGCGGCAGGTCGACCGTACTTCCCTCGCCTGCAGTCACTATCTGCACACCAGAATTGCGGCTGCTTTGCTCAATCCGCGATGCTCCGGCCTTCGTGGTAACTACGATCGGGTCCACGTGCTCTCCGTCGAAGCAGCGGTATTCCGACAGATCGATGTTGCCCGAGCCGGTGACAAAGATATTCTTCTCTCGCGCACGTCCCAGCTTACGGCGCAACTCGCGCAAAGCTGGATCCATGATTCGGAACACGGGACCGCGCTTTTCTTTGCCGCGAAGATTGGTCTCGTCAATCAGCGTGTTGACGCCGGTGAGCACGGCGTCCGCATGAGCGCGCAGCAAATCCATCAGCCACCGATCTTCTGTTGACTGCGAGATATCTGCCCCCGAGGCGTGATATCCGCGGAACGACACTATGCCGTCGAGCGATTGCACGAAATTGGAGTAGATCCAGGGACGATCAGCCGGTGGCTCGGGAAATCCGAGCTTACCGTAAGGCGCATACGCGGAATCCGCGACCGGCGATGGTTCACCTTGATCGAACAGGATTTCGAAGTTGCGCATGCGCCTCCGGAGAAATTGGCTTTAGTGTGCGGTCGCTGTCTTCGTGGGCGCTTTCAACGTACGAATATAGCGTACAAGCTGCCATAGCTTGTCTTGCGACATCGAGCCAAAAGCCGGCATTCCCTTGCTCACGTTTCCATTCGCGATCTTCCACTCCAACGCGCCATCGGTCTGAGCCTGAACGGCCGCCGATTTCAAGTTGGAGGCTCCAGCAATTCCCGCATCCCCGGTCTCCCCGTGACAGGTCGAGCAGGAGCGCAAGAACGTGGATTGCCCTGCCTGAGCCGCATTCGCATCTTTGGCCAGGGGATTCTTCTTCGCCGACGCGGAAGCAGGCGCCTTCCAACTTGCGTCGTGTCCGGTGGATTGTTGTGCCACAAGGCTCAGCTCCAACCCGAACAAGCAAACTACCAGCATGGCAAACTTCAACTTTCCATAGCGCATGAAACGATGTGCTCCGTAAGCGAGAGTGAACGGCAACAGTTCCTTAAATATATCAAGCCGGAAACACTGAATTTGAGCTGTTATTGCAAGACAGGAGAAACAAGCCGTTGGCGCACAAATTCCACCAGCTCCGGCGTGACATATTTCGGCGGTTCGATTGGGAAGACTGGCTTGCCGGCAATCAGCTTGAGAGAGACATCGTCCCATGCGGGGACCGCTCCTGATTTATCTGCATGAACAATGACCGCTGTGGCGCGATCAAGAAATTCGCGCGCCGAAGGCTTGAAGTCCTGAGTGTCGTAGTCGAGAACGCTGAGGTAAATATCAGGGCGGACGAACTTCATCATGCTGTTCGATTCGAGGATGACATTCCCTGATTCCGCCAGTATCTGCCTGAGTCTCGGCATGGCTTCGGCCAAAAATCCCTGTCGCGTGCGCGCCCAATAAACTTTGTCGGCGCCGGCAACCACGAAGCGTGAAGTATCACTATCGCCGGCGCGACTGCGTTCGATGTTTCACCGCCCAGCTGTGATCGTCAGTCGCGCAGTCACAGGGCTCTCCGTCAGCCGAGCAGATGCCATGCCCATACTGCGTCACCTTGATTGCCGTCCAGTGCATCTCCGGAAGCGCGGCAATCAGGCCAGAAACCACGCTGGTCTTGCCTACGCTGCGAGAATGACCGCCAACAATAACAATCGCCATAAGACGCGTTTCAGGTTTCGCGAAAAGACTTGCGGTTGCCCGTCGTGGACGGGTGGCCCATCCTACCTTCTTTTGCGTAGGGGTGGAGGATGATCACTTCTTTGCTAGACGCGCCAGCACCGCCAATTGCTTCAGATAATCGCGCACAGGCCGCGCTGGAGTTCCCCAGAACAGTATTCCCTTCCCGCGTAGTACCTTGTGCGGCAGAACCCCGCACTGGCCGCCGAGAATCACGCCTTCACCGATGCGGATGTGGTCGCCCAGCCCGACCTGCCCCGCCATCACCACGTTATCCTCGATGACGCAGCTGCCCGAAATGCCTGTCTGAGCGGCGATCACAACATTCTTACCGATGCGGCAGTTGTGGCCGATGTGCACCAGGTTGTCGAGCTTCACGCCATCGCCAATCACGGTGACGTCCAGCGCTCCACGATCGACGGTGCTGTTGGCGCCGATCTCGACATCGTTCCCGATTTCCAGTCGCCCGATCTGCGGGAACTTTTCATAGCGTCCCGTTACTCCATCGCGCACATATCCGAAGCCGTCGCTGCCCAGCACCACTCCAGAATGAAAAACGCAGCGATCCCCAATGGTCGTTCCCGCGTAGATCGTGACATTCGGTTTGAGCTCTGAATTTGCTCCTAGGCAAACGCCTCTGCCCACGTAGCATCCGGCGCCAATGCGGCTGCCTTCGGCAATCGTGACCCCATCCTCAACGACTGCATGCGGGCCAATCTCCACATTCGCGCCGATCTTCGCGCTCGAACTCACTACAGCGCTGGGATGAACAAACGCTTTCGCTATAGGCCTGGGGCTCACCAGCGCAGCAATCCGCGAAAACGCCAGCTTCGGCTGCGAACTTATGAGCACTGCCTTTCCCGTCGCACTACGCGCGAACTCGCCAGCGACAATCGCTCCCGCGCCCGATCTCAAGGCTTCCGGAAGAGCCTTCTGGTCTTCTACGAACACAATCGCTGCCTCCGTCGCCGATTGCATGCTCGAAACCGTTGCGATGTCCACCTCTCCATCGCCCACGAGTTCCAACTGAAGCGCCTGCGCAATTGACTTGAGTTTCATAGGAGAACGCTCAGTATAGTGGCGGCTGGCCCTCTGGACGAGTCTTCCAGCGTTTGTGCACCCAAAGCCACTGGTCGGGATATTGCCGGACGTAATCCTCAATCACCTTCGTAAACAAGGCGGTATTCTCAATCACATCCCGTTCACCGTCACCCGTCCGGATCAGCGTGAGCGCCGGATCGAAGCGCACTCGGTAGCGGCGGAGCACCGAATCCCAGATCGTGAACGCCGGAATCACAGCCGCATCCGTATGCAGAGCCACGCGCGCCAGTCCGCTGGCCGTGCAGGCCGGAATGCCGAAGAATGGCACGAACACGCCCTGCGGCGGCGTCATGTTCTGGTCCATCAACAGCCCGACCGTCTCTCCTTTTTTCATGGCTGCCAGCAGGCCGCGGGCAAAGTCCTGCTTCTCGAACGTCCGATTGCCATGCAAGGTTCGATACCGGTCTACCATTTCGTCCAGGTAGGGATTGTCCAGTGCGCGAACCACGACGTTCAGCGGATTCCCAAATAGCGAGTGCGCGAACGAACCAATTTCCCATCCACCCAGGTGCGCAGTCAGGAAAAGCACACCTTTGCCGCGCGCGTTAGCAGCGTCGTAGGCTTCATATCCTTCGTAAATAGCAAGCGAGGAAATGTTCTTGCGCGTATACGACGGGAATTGGCAGAAATCGGCAAGCTGCCGCCCCAGCGTAGTGAATACGCCGTGGATTATGCGGCGCCGCTGACGTACCGACATCTGTGGAAATGCCATCTGCAGATTACGAAAGCCAACACGCCGAAGACGACCGTGAAGAACATAGACAAGCTGGCCAAGGAGGATTCCGCACGCGCGCGCCAATGGACGCGGCATTAGGCCGAACAGTTTCACCACTATCCAGACTGGCAGATATTCGATTCTGTGGCGCATTCGCGTCCGGGGTCCCCCGCGAGCCTGATGCTGGCTTGCTGGTGTGAGGGGACACGCGGACGGTAACATCTAGTGAAATTTGATGTCAATGAAGCTTGTTGAACATTCGCATCGCCGTATCGATCTGGCATCTAAACCGTTGTCGACACTCCGGGCCGATCCCGACAGAGCAGACATCAGAGAGCAAAGATTGAGAGCCGCAAGAATCCACCGATTCGGTTCACCCAACGTCATTGTCATTGACGATGTTTCTCGCCCAATTCCAGGCCATGGCGAGATCCTCGTACGTGTGGCCGCAGCCGGAGTTGGTCCGTGGGATGCGCTGATTCGTGAAGGTAAGAGCAAAGTCAGCCCGCCGCCTCCACTCACCCTTGGATCCGATCTCTCTGGCGTCGTCGAGGCAGTTGGACCGGGAGTGACCGGCTTTAACCGAGGTGATGAAGTATACGGCGTCACCAACCCGCAGTTCTGTGGAGCCAATGCGGAATATGCTCTGGCCTCAAGCGGCATGGTGGCGCGCAAGCCCTCGCGCTTAACCCACGTCGAAGCAGCATCTGTGCCCGTCGTAGCCGTCACGGCTTGGCAAATGTTGTTCGATTACGCGCACGTTCAGAGCGGTCAAACCGTGCTCATTCTCGGAGCAGCTGGAAATGTTGGTGCTTACGCCGTTCAGTTCGCTGCTCGCTCTCGAGTTCATGTCATCGCGACTGCAGGGGCTCAACGACCTTGAGTATGTGCGCAGTCTCGGAGCCGAAACCGTTATCGATTACAGGTCCGATAAGCTCGACTACACCGCCTGGTCCGTCGACTCGGTGTTGGACCTGGTCGGGGGGAATACACGCGAAGAAGCAGCCCGGGCGTTAAACCCAGGCGGAATTCTCGTATCCGTCGTATCCCCCGACCCTCTTCCTCCGCAGCGCTCCGATATTCGGTCCGTCTTCTTTTATGTGGATGTGACGACTGCAAGGCTGGACGCGATCTCTGAAATGTTTGCATCCGGGACGCTGTCCACTCAAGTTGGTACGGTGCTTCCGCTCGATCAAGTCCGCGTCGCACACGAGATGCTGGCGGGCGCTCCACATGCGCGGGGCAAGATCGTTTTGCGAGTTGCTGGGTGATACCTCGAATCGCCTATGTCGATGTCGCTTCGGCGTTGCGAAAATACCGGGTCGCTCCTGGGCGAAATAGAATCCAGGCAATCAGGACCAGGAACACAGCGTGGATGGCAAGTTCGCGAAGCGGATGAAACACACTGATGGCAACGTGGAAAGCCATCCACGCCACCGCCAGCCAGCGCGCCCAATTCTGGCCGCGCAACAGGAAAGCCCCGGTGACGATCGCGGCGAACTCGGTGATTTCAATCGCGATCGCATCAGCAGGAAAATGTCTGGCCGTCAGGGCCTCATACCCGTGACCGACAAAACCGGCAATTCCCACTGCCAAATAAAGGATGGCAATGATGGTTACGGAGACTGGGCGCTTCGCATTCATGAGGTGCTCCAATGATAACTATCAGTCGCAGCGCGAGCAGGGCGTGGCGAACAAAGTAATACCCAAGGGCGGGCAGAGTCCAACAGAAATTCAATGGCTCTCCCACATTGTCAGGTTGAGATAACTCACAATCTTGGTTTTAAGTAGTCAGCGGTAAACGTCGTCCTCCGGCCATAAACACGAAAGGCATCCTGATTCACAATCGATCAGGACGCCTTTCAGTGGTGCCGCCTGCGATGCTTGCGGCACAAACTTAGTATTCGATCGGCAAGAAGCTAGCGCTAATCGTTCTCCTGCAAAGTCTTGATGTGCTCCTCGAGGGCTCGGGCGTATTCGCGTTCGGCTTCCAGCTCGGAATGCAACTTCTTCACCAGATTCTCCAGACGCATTACTTCGATGCGGAGTTTGCCGATATCGCCATTCGATGAAATTGCTGTTCGCACCGGTGGTGAGGGAATGCGAGCCGCCTGAGCCACGGGTGCAGGCGCAGCCACGGCAACTGCGGGAGCATTTACGTACTCGGGAGCCGGCGCGCGCGGCGGAACCGGAGCAGAGAAAATGTCGCTCAGCGTCGTTGCCGGAGCTCCCTGCCCATTCCCATTTGCGCGAGCAGGTGCGGCCATCGGCGGAGGTGCTACCGGCGGCGCTGGCGCCGCAATCACGGGCACGGGCGCCGTCACCGGAGCGTTCTTCTTATTTTCTAACAGCTGTTTGACGCGGGCGATCAGATCTTGCGGTTGAAATGGTTTGCGGATCAGCTCGTCGGCCTTCACGGCGAACGCTTTCTCCGCAACGTTGCGATTCACCACGCCTGACATCAGCACAACCGGCGTATTGCCAAAACCGGGCGTCTGTTTGATCTGCTGACAGACCTCATACCCGTCCTTGCCTGGCATAATCACATCGCTGATGACTACGTCAGGATGCTGTTGCTGCATTTGGGCAATGGCGGCATCACCATCGTGACAGGCAACCACCTCGATGTTCTCGCGGCGGAATGCGATCTTGATGACCTCGCGCATGGTTGCGCTATCGTCGATAAAAAATACAGTAGGGGCGCTCATGGCAGCACTCCTTCGTCGCTGGGTTGCTGCTCCTGCTCCTCATCAATTTCGCGAAGTGCCTGCAGCATGAGTTCGGTAGCCGAATGCAGCACGGTACGCGTACCGGGCGCGTAGCCGTGAATAAACTTGTAAACTCCGCTCTCCACCTGGTTGCAACACTTCACAATCTGGATCACGGCATCGTCGCCAATCAGATCGCCCGCCTCCGCATGGCTCAACTGGCCACCATCGAAGATGAGAATGCCGTCCGTCTGACCGGCATTGATGTGGAGCGAACCGCTCTGGCGCGAGTGTTGTAGCATCTGGATCACGCCAGGCAAATCCAGGTGCGAAAGGTTGCCTTCCAGCGAAGTCTGCGAACTTTCCAGCATTTGCGTAGGCTGGAATCCTTCTTCGCGGCTGCGCAAGAAAGTGCGAACATGCGCGGCGATTCCTTCGGGAGCGAGTTTGCGGCTGACGCAGTCATCGCATCCGGCGCGAAAGGCAGCCATCAGGCTGTTCTCGCTGTCTTCGCCCAGTGCAATCACCGGAATGTGCGACGTCTTTTGATCCGCATGCAGGATCGGAACAATCTCGAACGCGCCCATCTCGCGTAGATTCGTGGCACACAGAATCGCATCCGGCATGTCCCACTCCAGCATCGTGAGGGCATACGCGGCATCCATCGAGTGATTCACTTCAAAGCCCTCTTCGCGCAACGCGTTCGACAATCGCTTCGCAAACAGCACGTTACTATCGATAACCAGGAGTTTGCCGATTCCCGAAGTAGCCGTCGTCATGACGCCTCCTCCGCAGCCAACGCTTCCAGGCTGATTACTTCCACCACTTCATTTTCCAAAGTCAATAAACCTTCTACATAAGGCGCGGCCTTGCCAACCGGCGCCGTCATTTCTTTATTGAGCAACTCACAGTCGCCGCTTACCGGAATTGCGGTGCTCTCTTCCGCGGAACCGAATCGACGCCGCGCAATCAGATAAAACTTCCGCGCCGGAGCATCCGGACCAACCAGAGAAGGAGCAATGTCCCACACCGGAATCACTTCGCCTCTCCGAACCAGCACGCCGGTCAAAAAGGGCGTAGTGTGCGGAATCGTCTGCGGCTGGTCGACTTGAGCAAGCTCAGTGACGCGATCCGCCGGGAGCGCAAAGTGCTTCTCTCCCATCGGAAACAGCACAAACGAACTGACGGCGCTCATGAGCCCACCGCCGAAAAGATGTTTTCTTCGCTGCGAGCCAGCAATGTTTCCAGTGTCGTGATTTCCAGTCGACTCAGCAGCGCATCAGTGTTCAGTACTGGAACTACGCGGTTCTCCACGATCGCAAGCTTCGCGTACCAACGCCGTTCTTCACCTCGGAAAGCGAGCGGCAGCGGTACAGTCCGCGTGATCATCGTCATGCGCTCGATACCGTCGACCTTCAGTCCCACTGGTTGACCACGAAATACCAACACCCGCGTGCTGCTGCTGGGCGGCAATCCAAAAAAGAAGTTGGCGTCGATCACGAAATGCAGGCGGTTACCACGGTGCAGCGTGTGGCGAACTTTCTTCCCCAGCGCTCCAATTCCCGGAGCGGGAGTATTGTGCAGAGTGCGTATCGGCGTGAGTTCCGAGGCAATCAGGCGCAAGTCCTGCAGTCCCTGGATCTCGCGAATCACATCGGCAGGCACAGCAAAGGTGAACTCGCCAACGGTGAACAGAATGGCAGCCTGTCCGCCGGGCGAGGCGAGATGCTTCCCGCGTTGTCCACGCGTTAATCTCACATCGCACCTACCCTGGCCGCACCCATCAGGTATAAGACACGTTTCTCGACCGCCGGAACAATGGCGTCGATCCCGAGCACCTGATCTACTGCTCCGGTTTTTATCGCCTCCGCGGGCATTCCGAAAATTACCGAAGTAACTTCGTCCTGCGCGATCACGTGTCCACCTGAGGCTTTTACTGACTGCGAACCCTTTGCGCCGTCCGATCCCATTCCGGTAAGGATGATTCCAGTGGTCATCGGACCGCTGTAAGCGGCGGCAGTTTCCAAGGTGACGTCGGCGCACGGACGATACCCATTGATACGTTCGCCTTCATCGAGTGCGATTCTGCCCTGGGGCGTGATGCGCAGATGATGCGATCCAGGGCAGACATAGAAGACGCCCGGCTGCACCATTTCTCCGTGTTGCGCTTCCTTGACACGAATCTTCGCAACTTCTGCGAGCTGATGTGCGAACTGGCTGGTGAACGTTCCCGGCATATGCTGGACCAGAATCACCGCGCCCATAAAATCGTGCGGGAACATCGGGACAAAATTCATCAACGTCTGTGGCCCACCGGTTGAAGCCGCAACCACGATAATCGGGAAACGCCCATTCGCCGCATCTGGCGCGGCATGCATCGGAGCCGCCTGGGCGCTGACGCTCGCAACCGGTTTCGCCGGAGGTGCCGATGCTGTTCCATTGCCTCCACCATTGTTCCCACTACCGTTATTGTTATTGCGAATCGTACGAACCACGCGAACCCGCGAAGCGACCTTCAATTTGCGGCACAGTTCGTCCCGCACCGAATTCATATCGAGATCGATCGCGTTCGTCGGCTTCGGCACAAAATCGATAGCTCCAATTTCGAGCGCTCGCAAAGTCGCCTCCGCTCCGTCGCGCGCTTCCGAGCTCACAATCACTATCGGCCGCGGATTCCGCGCCATAATCGCTTCGGATGCTTGCAGCCCGTCCATGTGCGGCATATTGATGTCCATGCTGATCACGTCGGGGTTGAGCGACTCGTTCAGAGACACAGCCTCGCGGCCGTCGCGCGCTTCGCCCACGACCTCCATCTGCGGATCGGCCGCAATGATGCTTTGCAGCACCTTGCGCATGAACGCCGAATCATCGACGATCAGCACCCGCGTTCTTTGACCAGCACTCATCTTCTGTCCCTAGACCTGTACTTCTGCCCCAGCCGCCGCTGCATTGGCAGCCAAGTGCGGCAGCGCGTGCCCAATCATTTGCGCAACCGAAGCAATCAATTGATCTTCCTGTACCGGCTTCACCATGAACGCCGTTGCACCCTCGCTCATGGCGCGCTCGCGGTGCTTCGCGCCCGCACGCGACGTGACTACCATCACCGGTATTCGTTTGGTGTCTGGATTCTGGCGAAGGTGCATCATCAACTCGTAGCCGTTAGTTCGCGGCATCTCAAGGTCGGTGATTACCAGGTCGCATCCGCCCTGCAACACGATTTCGAGCGCTTCCAGACCGTCAGCCGCAAGCTTCACGCGATAGCCGGCTTTTTCCAGCATCCGCCCTACAAACTTGCGCACGCTGATCGAATCGTCAGCCAGCACGATGACTTTCTCGTCTGGCACCGGCGCAATCGCTTCACGCGGAATGCTGTTGTGCGCGACCGCCATCGAGCCAGGAGCGAAAACGCGCGCGGCAGCCGCCGATAACATCAGCGGCTTGTGCTCGATCGATTCACCGACGACCAGTCGATTCAGATCGACCAGCAGAATCAAGCTTCCGTCCGGAGCGATCGTTGCGCCTGGGAACAGCTTCACGTTCCGCAGGTACTCGCCCATATTCTTGATGACGATTTCGTCTTTGCGCAGGACCTCTTCGACGACGATGCCAACCTGGCGTCCGCCAATGTTCACGATCACCAGCCGATAGAAGCCATTGACCGGCTCGATCGGCGGCAATCCCAGTTCGCGATCGAGACGAACGATCTCTGTGACTTCGTCGCGTACTTTTGTGAGCAACTTCTCGCCAACTTCTTCGATGTCGCTCTCGCGCAAGCGGCGGATCTCTTCCACGAACGACAGCGGGAATGCGAACTGCGCTTCTCCGCAGCGCACAAACAACGCCTGCGAGATGATCAGCGTGAGCGGGACTTTCAGCGTGAAGCGCGTGCCCACACCTTTCTGCGTGTCGATCTCAATTTCGCCGTTCAGAGCGCTGAGATTCGCTCGGACAACATCCAATCCAACTCCACGCCCAGCCAGTTCCGTCTTACGCGGCGCAGTCGAGAATCCCGGATGGAATAGCAGCTCCAGTAAGTCGCGATCTGGGGTTTGCGCCGCTTGCTCCGCGGACAGCAGACCAAGATCGGTCGCCGTGTGCCGAACTTTTTCGTAATCGATACCGCGGCCGTCGTCTTCTACTTCGATGTATATGTGATTGCCGCGATGGTAGGCACGAACAGCCACATTGCCATGATCGGACTTGCCCGACTCATAGCGCTCTTCGGCGCGCTCGATACCGTGCGCAACCGAGTTGCGGACCAGGTGCAGCAGCGGATCGGCGATTTGCTGAATAATGTTGTTGTCGAGTTCGGTGTCGTCACCTTCCAGCTTCAGGTCGATCAGCTTGTTCGAAGCCTTCGCCGCGTCGCGGGCCGTGCGAGCGATGCGCGTATAAAGGTTGCCGATCGGCACCATGCGCGCCTGCGTGATTTCATCCTGCAGACGGTGCGCAAGCTTGGTGAACTCGTCGATGTCGCCATCCACCCGACGCACAAATCCATCGAGCTGACTAAGAACCTCGGTAATATCTGCCGAGATTTCGGTCAGCGAGCGCGAGAGGATGTTGAACTCGTCATAGCGATCCATTTCCAACTCGCTGAACTCAGCGAGCGAGGGATCGAACGAGTGTGAATAACTCGAATAGCCTCCGCGGAACGGATACGACTCGCTCACCGGCCAGCCTGAATCCGGCGGTGCGAAGCCACTCATCGAGGCAAGTGGCGGATAGTTCTGCGGGCGCGACTGGTGGTTGCGAGTTGCTGCTGCCGAGAATGTTGTTGAACTCGTGCTTCTCCTGGAACTCGGTGACCTTATCGATCAGCCTCGCCTTGGAGAAGTTCAGCACATCGGCCAGGCGTTCCAATTCAGCCACGCGCCCTAACATGCGCGTGCGGTTGATCACCAGTTCGCCGACCGCGTTCATCATGCGGTCCAATCGCTCGAGGCCGATGCGCACCGACTTCGATGGCGGCGTACCGCCAGAAGCTTTGCGCGAACCAACAATGATCTCTTCCGCTTCCGGTGAATGATCCGGCGGGACAGCCGCTGCTGCTTCCTTGTGTTCAGGCGCGCGTAGCGGTTCAACTGCCGAAGGGGGAACGAAGACCGGCGCTGCAATCGTCTGTGCGAACTGCGGCAAAGCCACAGGAGCCGATGGTCGCGCAGATGCCTCGCTAACGACTGCCTTCGGTTGATCAGCAATCCCGAGGAAATCTTCCATCGAGGGAGCCGGAGCTTCTTCAACGGGCGTCGCGCCGCGCCCTCTTCCTGTTCTTCCGGCGCGAGATTCGCAATGCGCGTCAGGAGCGACTTCACGCTCGCCTGAAGCGTCGCTTCGTCGGGCCACTGGTTGTAGAGGAACTTCTTCAGGGCATCGACGGATTCCAGGCAGATATCGACAATCGACGCACTGGGCCGCAGCTCACCATCGCGCAATCGTCCGACGAGATCTTCGGCGCGGTGGGCAACACGGGAAATTCGATGCAATCCAACCTGCGCCGCGGATCCCTTGATCGTATGCATCGCGCGGAACAGTCGGTGAATATCTTCGGGATTTGGATTTGCCTCGAGCGACAACAGGCAGTCCGTCACCGCCTGTATATGCTCTTCGACTTCGGGAACGAAGAACTCCAGCACCTCGGCCGGGACTTCATCATCCGGCGCCAAATCCGGGATCTGAATCTTCGGCGTCTCCGGTTTGCGAACTGGCATCGCTCTCTGCGGCGTTACCACAGTTGCAGCAGGCCGCGGCGGTACAGCAGGCGTTGGCTCTGCGACGACAGGCGGTGTCACTACCGGCGGCGCAACTGGCTGCGAAGCTTCTTCCAAAACTGGCGTTGGCTCATCGAATGTCGGCAGCGCGACCTGAGGTTGTTCGTGCGCCTCATGAACAAGCGGCTCCGGCTCCCAACTGGCAGGCGGCATCGGATGCCGCTCAGGATCGGGCGCCGCAACCGGCTCCGGCTCTTTAGCTGCTTCCGTACTCTGGAAGGCGTATGGATACTTTTCCTTGAAACCCTGGAACTCGTCTTCCGATTCCACCCCGTTCGTGCTGACCATCAGCAGGTCGGATTCGAGAACCGCGATGCCTTCGTAAATGAATTCGACCAGTGGCCCCGAAGCTTCCTGGCTGATCCCCGCATTAATCGCGTACTGGAAGATGTGCGCCAGCTTGCTTGCAACTTCCGCAAACAACTTGAACTGATACAGGCCAGACGAGCCAACCAGCGTGTGCGCCGCCACGTACAGGCGCTCCAGGTCCTGTGCCGCAGGATAGGGATCCTGAAGCACACTGGAGTACTCCCGCAGGAACTGCAAATGCTCCGACGCTTCCTGCAGGAAGACTTCCAGCATGTCCTGGTTAGGCGTGTTCACTCACTCGCCTCCGCATTCGAAACTGGCCACCGCGCAATGTTGTTGCCCGGCTTCTGATAGATCCGAATATCGCGATGCACAATCGTTTCGAACTTTACGTTCGGGTTGTTCATCGATTCCGCGTGTCCGAGGAACAGATACCCGCCCGGCTCCAACGCGTCATGCAGTCGCTGAATCACTGCAGCACGGCGCTCGTCCGAAAAATAAATCAGCACATTCATGCAGAAGATCACGTCGAAGCGACCCATGTAGGTGCCGTCGACAAGGTTCATAGGCACAAACGAAACCAGGTTGCGCACGCGCGGCTTCACCATGAATTGATCGCCAACTTTGGCGAACGACGTCTCAATCTGCTTCGGCGTCAACTGTCCCAGCGAGCGTCGCGTGTACACTCCACGTTCCGCATGCTGCAATGCACGACGGCTGATGTCGGTCGCGAGAATGTGCAACTTCCAGCTATCAGCAAATTCCAGCGCCTCAGACAGCGTGATGGCCACCGAGTACGGCTCTTCCCCTGTGGAACATCCGGCGCACCATATGCGCAGTGCCCGCGGATTCTCCCAGAACTTCTTCACATGCATCTCGGGAAGAATCTTGCGCTCCAGCAGTTCGAAAATATGCGGATAGCGGAAGAACGAGGTCTCCTGCGTGAGCAATCGCTCGAGCAGGCTCTCGTATTCAACGTTCGAATTCTTCACCGTGCGCAAAAGATCGAGCCCGCGAACGAGCTTCTTGTGCGCCATGTGTTCCTGTATGCGCAAAGAGAAGAAGCGCTGGCGGGTTTCGTCGAACAGAATGCCAGTACGCTGCTCAATGAGCGCGGCGAGTTCACCGAGTTCGTGCTCGGTAACTATGGTCGCGAGCTGAGTGTGTGCGGTCATCTATCGTCAGGGCCTGTAGGTTTCTGGTTGCGCACTCAAGTTTGAGCGGCGGACTCGTTGGTTAACGAGTTCCGCCACCATTGCGACCTGTTGTGGCCACCAGTTCCGGGCGTCCGCTTGCCGGCAGAGCCGGAGTCGGAGGAGCCGTGGAAATCTTGAATTGCGAAAGCGCTTCGTTCAGCTGCTCGGAGAGTTTCACCATCTGCTCCACCGTGCGGGCCGTCTGGCGAGTTCCTTGCGAAGTCTGCCGCGTAATGCTGGAGATGATCTGCATCGCGTTCGCCACGCCTTCTGTACCGCGCACCTGCTGTTTCGACGCGAGCGAAATCTCCTGCACGAGTTCGGCGGACTGGCGTACCACACTGGAAATAGCTTCCAGCGCTTTGCCGGCCTGATCGGCCAGCCTGGCGCCGACTTCCACTTCCTTCGTGCCCTCCTCCATTACCACCACGGCTTCGTTCGTTTCCGCCTGGATCGCCTTGATCAGCGCAGCGATGTCTTTCGTAGCAGTTCGCGAGTGTTCAGCCAGTTTCCGGACTTCGTCAGCGACCACGGCGAAACCGCGTCCGGCTTCACCGGCACGCGCAGCTTCGATCGCGGCATTCAGAGCCAACAGGTTCGTTTGCTCCGTAATGTCGTTGATCACGTTGACGATTTCAGAAATTTCCAGCGAACGGTCACCCAGTGACTTGATCTTTTTCGCCGTCGCCTGCACCGACGAACGGATGCGCTGCATGCCGTCGAGCGTATCGCGTACCGAGCGGTTACCCTGTTCGGCGGCGTCGAGTGCGCGGCGGGCGGCTTCAGCGCTCGCTTCCGCATTGTTCGACACCTGCTTCATTGAGACCGTCAGCTCTTCCACGGCGGACGACGTATTCGTGATTTCCTGGTCCTGCTGGCTGGCGCCGCCGGCCATCTCTTCCGAGGAAATCAGAATCTCGTTCGCGCTGCTGGAAACGTCGACAGCCGCGTTACGCACGCGTTCAATCACTCGTCCGAAGTTGTCGAGCATGTAGTTGACGGAGTCGACCACGTTGCCCAGCGCGTCGTTGGTCACCTTGCCACGCAGCGTCAGGTCGCCACGGGCGATCTGGCTGACGATAGTCAGGAACTCAGTGACGCTCTTCTGCAGAGTGTCCTGCGCCTGTTGGTCGCGACCAGTGCGCGAGAGTTTCTCGGCCAGCCGATTCCAGTTCTCCGCAACCACGGCGAAGTCATTCTGCGAAGAGATCTCCAGGCGAGCGTTGTTGTCGCCCCCGGCGATCTTCTCGGAGAACTCGGTGATCTCCTGCACCGGCTTCACGATCTTGCTGCCCAGCACACTAATGCTGAAGATGGCAGCAGCAGCGCCGATTGCGACCGCGAACAGCAGCTGCGGCCCAGAGCTTCCGCCCAGGGCACCGGCGTCGCGAAGGCCGAGTCCACCAGAGTGGGCTCCCGCTTCGTAGGCAAGCCACAGCACGAGTAGCACCGCTACCACGTTCACCGTGACTATCATCCAGATGGTCGAACTCAGACGACCTTTCATTGTTACCTCCGCCAAAGTGCTCCAGCTTTTTGTCCGGAACTCTCGGCTCGCTCTATAGCCTTCAGTACGTCTTCCCTTCCCGGCTACCGTGGAAGAGAATTCAAATCACCGGCACCGGAAAACTCTCCAGCACCTTGTTCAAATCCAAAGCCAGCGCCAGTTTCTCGTCGATACGTAACATCCCGCAGCAGTGCGGAACGTCCTTGGGCGCTTCGTCCACCAGCAGCGGATCGCTCGTCGAATGTGTCCCAATTACTTCGTCGGACGCGATTCCCAACCGCAATTCGCCCACTTCATCCTTCGCCGGCAACAGCGCGACCACCACATGCTTGGGTGGAAGATCGCCGCGATGGCCTTCCGTGAAAGCAATGTCGATGATGGGGATAATGTTTCCCCGCAAATTGAAATATGCCCCGCACGAATGTTGGTGCACGAGGCACCGGCGTCAACGTCGGCCATTCCACCACTTCCTCGATGTCGAGTACCGGCAGGCAAAAGCGTTCACGTCCGGCGCGAAAGAGGCAATATTGTGTCTGCGGTGCTGTAGGTTCATTCAGCAACTGCAGCTGCTCAGGCGAGCCTTCCGCCGCCTGATTCGTTGCCTGCTCGACTTGTGTCTGCTCGGGCATTTCTCAATTCGCACTACAGAAACTTCTGGATCACTCCCAACAGCTCTTGCGCCGTAAACGGCTTCACTACGTACCCATCTGCGCCTTGCTGCTGTCCCCAAAACTTATCGCTATCCGTGTTCTTCGAAGTCACCAGCAATACCGGGATCTGGCTATACGACGCGTGACTCTTCAACTCCCGGCATGCCTGGAAACCGTTACGCTGCGGCATCACTACGTCGAGCAAGATCAGCGCGGGATGTTCCGCGTCGATGGTCTGCTCGATCCGCGTGGGATCATTGAGCGGCACCGGCCAATACCCGGCTTGCTCAAGCACGTTCTGCATCAACTTCATCTCAGCCATCGAGTCGTCGACGATGAGCACTTTTTTCAACACACGGATCTCCGCGTTACTAAAAGAGCAATTGCCGAGCCACACTACGGGTTCGGTCTCAATCTCGTATTACTTTGGTACAGCCATTTCTTTTCAACTACTTGCGTCGAGAATACGAAGCCTCACGCGCTTCGCGTTCCCGTACCGACAACGACCTCCATCTCAGAGTGAGACTTCTTCTCCGCAAACGTCATTTCGGATTCGAGACTGGAGAATCGTTGAATAATCTCGTGTACACGCATCGACATACTGTGAATGGTTGCGATCTGATCGCGCACTTCCGCCGACAGCGAACCGGGTTCCAGCAGCAGGAGCTCTGAGTTTCCCAGGATCGATGTCAATGCATTGTTCAGGCTGTGGCGCATGTCCAGCATGTAGCGCCCGAGCACCGCATGCCGCTCAGCAGCGACGGTCGACTGCTCCGCCTGGCGCGCGCGATTCACTGCACCGACACGGCGTGCCGCCTCCGACGCCAGCAAAACTGCCGCGTTCACCCAACCTTCGTAGTCATTGAGAACCAAAGCCCGCGGGTGCGCGCTGCGTACTGCGTGGGCTTGCGCCGCTCGATGAGCGACATATAGCACCGGGCGGTTTTCGTAACTGATCTTCTTCAGCACGTCCAGCGGATTGTCATCGTGCAAAGGTCCCACGATCGCCAAGTCATAACCAGCCTGCTCATGGCGCGTCCACGCATCGGTGCTGCATTCAATGAAAGAGGGTACGGCGCGTTCAGTTTGCCAGCGGCCAATCAGGGTAGTTGCGAACTCCGTATCGTCTGAGAAAATCAGGACGGTTAACTGGCTCACTTTGAGATCTCCACTTCGATTTCTTTGCGTCGCCTGCTCACACACTTCGTGGGTGCACCAGCGCGGCACCGGGCGCTCAGCGGATAAGTGCACGACACGAGCCAAAGCTCGTCCCAGGCGAACGGCTGTAACCTATTCATTTTTCGAGAGGTGAAGGCGATGGGCGCCGCGGCAGAAGGCGATTATCGTCTCAAGCTGAAATCAGGTCTCAATTTCGCAGATTGATCACGAGATGCGACGCAGGTCGGAAGCGAGAGATTTCTGCTTCCGAAGCGTCTCAGTTGGAAACAACTAAAAGAAGTTGGGGGAGGGACGATCCAAACCTAGTAGCACAACAGGAAGCCGCTCTCATTCCACTTCGTAACGGCGCGACTCCAAACCACGCGGGCGATCACTTCGCCCCATGGATAAATCACGCGAAACTCGCGGCCGCTCGCGAGCGGCGGGTGTGCATGCCTCACGCGAAATCCGTGAATACTGATGTCCAGGAGTTCGGCCTCTACCTGCTGTCCATCCTTTGAAATCAGCTTCACATTGCCGCTGATAGCCAGCCGGGTCTCTCTGCCTGAACCCTTCTTCGTCGAGATAAATGGGATTGACGGCTCCGCCATTTCTGATACTCCCACTACCGAGATTACGTTGCACATATGGACCATGCAATGTACCTACAGCCCCTGTACTTCCGGACCTGTACTTTCGGAACGTGGCTCAAACCAGCCGCTTCGCTAGTACAAACAGATTACGTACAGAGCGCACGATTGCAGCTACCATATGCCCATCTGTGGGGGCTAGCTTGCGGAAGCTCAAAATCAACTGGAAACGCGTCGGTGAAATTGCCTGGAAGTCGGTGGCGGTACTGGCCTGTATTTGGCTCGCCGGCGTCATCTTCTTTAATTACGCCATGCACCAGACGCCCGAGCGCTTCGGACGCATCATGTCCCGGACGCCCGTAGTCGCCTTTATCACGCTGCCATTTGAAACCCTGTGGACGCGTGCGCGCGCAGGAACTGTCCATCCCGGCGAAATGGCGCCCGACTTCACGCTTCCCACGCTCGACAAATCTGCCCACGTGCAGCTCAGTTCGTTTCGTGGCAAACAGCCAGTCGTCCTCGTCTTTGGCAGCTACACCTGACCGCCCTTCCGGCGGGAGGTTCCTGCCCTCAACAAGCTTTACGATCAGTACAAAGACAAGGTCGCGTTCTACGCCGTCTACATCCTCGAGGCGCATCCCAGCGACGTTTGGCAGATGCAAAGCAACATCAAAGACAAGGTCGTCTTCGCCAGTCCGAAAAATGAGGAAGAGCGATCAGCAGTCGCGGGAAGTTGTGTCCGCAATCTTGGAATCAAGTTCCCCGCGTTGCTCGACGGGTTTGACAATACGACCGAGCAGGCGTACACCGGATGGCCCGATCGCCTTTATCTGATCGATACTTCGGGGAAGGTGGTTTACAAGAGCCGCCCCGGTCCTTTCGGATTCAAGCCCGACGACCTGAAGAGCGCTCTGAGCAAGCTGCAAAACTGAAAAAGGGAGTCACCCTCGTGACTCCCTTCTCGACCCTGATAAATCCGGCTATACAACTGGACTGCGGCCCTGGATCACACGAATCAGGACCACCACGATCGCCAGCACCAGCAGGATGTGTATGAATCCACCCAGCGTGTACGAGCTGACCATTCCCAAAGCCCACAGGATTAAAAGCAAAACGGCAATCGTCCAAAGCATTGAGATCTCCTTTGCAAACTGGCGATCAGCGCGCGTGTTAGTCGCAATCGCCGAAACCCGAAAGTACGAAGCAGCGCAATCGAACTTGCTGAGCCGGCAACATCTGCCAAACTCACTGTGGGCTTAGAGATTTTCTGCAGCTTGGGAGTTGCCTGTCACCAAATGTGGCATGCAAAGCGGGGCGAATCAGAGCTTATTTAAGCCATCCAGCGCGGCAACCTTATAGGCCTCTGCCAGCGTGGGGTAATTGAAAACCGTATCGCGGAAATATTCCATCGTGCCGCCCATCGTCAACACGACTTGTCCGATATGAACAATCTCCGCCGCGCGGTCGCCGATCACGTGCACCCCCAGCAGCTTTAGCGTCTCCGGATGGAACAGCAGTTTCAGCATGCCCTGTTCGTCCCCGAGCATCTGTCCCTTGGCAAGCTCGGCGTAACGAGCACGTCCCACTTCGTAGGGGATCTTGTCGCGGGTCAGTTGTTCTTCGGTCTGTCCGACCATGGAGACTTCGGGAATGGTGTAGATCCCATAAGGAATGAGGTTGGGAATCATCTGGCTCGGCTGGCCGAACATGTGACAACTTGCCAGGCGCCCCTGCTCCATCGAAGTGCTGGCCAGCGCAGGAAATCCGATGACATCACCGGCAGCGTAAATGTTGGGCACTGACGTTTGGAAGTGCTCGTTGACAACCAACTTGCCACGGCCATCGGGCGACACTCCCGTCGCGACGATGTTGATCTGATCGCTATTCGCCTGCCGGCCTACTGCATAGAGCAGCCCTTGTCCATGCACGGCCTTGCCGCTCTCCAACTTGGCGCAAACGCGATCGCGCTCCGCTTCGTACGCAACCGAAACGACCTTTTCGCCCAACCGGAACACCGTCCCCAATTGCCGCAGTTGGAAGCACAGGCTCTCGACAATTTCGCGATCCACGAAATCCAGCAGCGTCGGCCTTTGATCGATAATCGTGACCTTCACCCCGATCGCCGCAAAGATCGACGCGTACTCGAGTCCGATAATTCCCGCGCCAACCACTACCAGCTCCCGCGGAATCTCCTGCAGATCGCAAATCTGGTCGGAATCGAAAATCCGTTTACCGTCGATCGGAATTCCCGCGTCGTGCGCCGGACGCGTGCCGCAGGCGACCAGGATCTTATCCGCGCGCATCTCAAACGTCGCCTCGTCGCTCACAATTTCGATCGTGTTCGCGTCGACGAAGCGCGCGTTCCCTTCCATCGTGGTTACGTTATTGCGCCGCAGTTGCGCTTTGATCACATCGATCTCGCGCGTCATTACGCTATTCGCGCGGAAGATCAGATCCTGCATGTCTACGCGGTCTTTAAGGACGTAGCTCTGCCCATAAAACGTCCGCTGCCGAAAGCCGCTGAGATACAGCACAGCCTCGCGCAGGGTCTTGCTCGGAATCGTCCCGGTGTGAACGCACACGCCGCCGATCGTTCGCTTGCGATCGATGATAGCGACTTTCCTCCGCAGCTTCGCGGCACAGATAGCGCCTTTCTGCCCAGCGGGACCGCTGCCAATGACGATCAGGTCATATTCGTGGGAATTCATACGGTCTGGTCAAAGTAACATCAAGTCGTCGCTTGCGGGAAGCGTCCTAGCCCGCAGTCGCGAAACAAATCTGCCACTGGTTTGTCATCTGCCGTTAACACATAATTCCTATGCATCCAAACGGCAGAACCAATGGCAACGATTCTCTATGGTGTAAATGGCGAAGGCTCTGGCCACTCCACTCGTGCGAAGGAAGTCATCCTTCATCTTCAGGAGCAAGGCCACACGGTGCACGTGGCGTCCTCTGATCGTGGACTGCGCAACCTATCCGAGTTCTTCGACGTCACCGAAATCTACGGACTCCGCTTCGCATATGTGAACAATCGTGTGCGCTACGAGCGCACGGTCGCGAAGAACCTGATATCAGCGCCGCGCGCCGCGCGCAGTGTGCGCAAACTCGGCGGCCTTGCAAAACAGTGGAACATCGACCTGGTCTGTACCGACTTCGAGCCGCTGACTTGCCACGTCGGACATCAACTCCATCTACCGACAATCTCTATCGATAACCAGCATTGCCTGACGAACGCTTCTGTCTCGTATCCGAAAGAATTTCGCCGCGATGCTGCCGCCGCGAAATTGGTCACGCGCCTGATGACCCCGCGCGCAAACGCTTATCTGGCAATTTCGTTCTTCTCGGCAAAGGTCAAGAAGAAGAACACCTACCTCCTGCCCCCGATCCTGCGAAGGGAAATTCTGGACGCGAAGCCCTCAGTCGGGGATCACGTCCTCGTCTACGTCACTTCTCCTTCGCCGGATCTCGCCGCGCTATTGCGTCAGGTTCGCTGTGAGTTTCGCTGTTACGGATTTGGGCGCGAAGGACGCGATAACAACATCACCTACAAGAAGCCGTCAGCGGCGGAGTTCCTGAAAGATCTCGCGAGTTGCAAGGCCGTGATCGCGAACACCGGATTCTCGCTCGTGAGCGAGGCTCTGCACTTGGGCAAGCCTTATCTCGGCGTGCCCGTAAAGCATCAGTTCGAGCAGATTTTTAATGCTTACTATCTCGAACAATCAGGCTATGGCCCATTCTGGCAAGATCTGAATAAGGAGCGAATCGAATCGTTCCTCTTCAACCTGGATTCCTATCGGGATCAACTAGCCACCTACCCTCGGCAGGACAACTCCCTGCTCTTCGCGAAACTTGACCAACTGATAGCCCAGTACACACAGCGAGGGACGAAGGTGAAGAGCGCGCGTGTCTAATCTTGAACCGAATCCCGGCGGTGAGCTTCCTGAACTCGAGCGCGCGCCCAAGCCTACCCGGCTGATCGAAACCGTTCTTCCGCTCAGCCTGATCGGCGCGATTCTCTTCCTCTTCTTATTCTCGTGGCTCGCGCATGAGGTCTTTGAAGGCGCCACCGTTCGCTTCGATTCTGCAATCCGTGGATGGGTTCATCAGTTCGCATCGCCCGACCTAACGCGAGCGATGTTCGCGATTTCGTGGATGGGCGCCCGTGGTCTGCTGCTCCTTTTTCTAATTTCGATCGTCGCCTTTCTTCTCTTTCGATGGCGCCGGGCTGCACTCTGGCTTTTCTTGAGCGTGGCCGGAGCCGATGTGCTCATCCTTACACTGAAGTACGGCTTTCACCGTCCGCGCCCCACCGCTTTCTTCGGCGTCGACCCAACCTCTTACAGCTTCCCCAGCGGACACTCGCTTGCATCGTTCTGCTTCTATCTGGTGCTCGCGGGTCTGCTCAGTTCGAGAGTGCGGTCGACTGGTCTTCGCATCGCCATCTGGATCGCAGCCAGCCTGCTGGTCGCGGCCATCGGACTCTCGCGCGTCTATCTCGGTGTGCACTATCCCAGCGATGTCATCGGTGGCTATCTCGCCGCGGCTGTCTGGGTCACCACCCTTCTCGCCGCCGATCACATGCGCGGACGTCGCCGATCCCAGCCCAGCGCAGAAAAAGCTTGATCCAGGCTGGACCGCCGCCTTGGGTTATCCGTCACAGCCTTGCGGTAAGGCGACCCATATCATCAGTGCACGCATGAATCGCTACGCCATCCTGACCAACCGGAAACGCGCAATCATCGCTCTCGTCCACTCATTCTTCTTCCTGCTGGTCGCTCTGATGAGTTTCCTTGGACAGCCAAAGGCGGGTCTGTTCTTCTCACCGACAAGGCCCGCAGGTGATTGGGCCATGCTCGGCATCTATCTCGTGGTGAGCGCGATTCTTCTAGTCCTGGTGCGCGTCTCCACTTGCGCTCGCGAGCGCCTGTACTTCGCATTTTGCGCTACCAGCGCCAGTTTCGGACTACTGCGCATTCTCCTCGGCGACAGCCATCTTTTTATTGCGCAATATGTTCGTGTAGTGATGCTGGCGTGTGCAGTGCTGACGGGCTACATCATCCTCAGGCGACATTCGGAAGCATCACTCGACGAAACTACACCCGCCGTCAGCTACTCCGAATAGTTTCCAACTCACCGATTATTTCGATCCATTGGTAGGACTCTGCTGCTGCGCTGGCTTGCCGCAGTGGTCCGGCACCTTCAGGTCCGCAAGTTGGGACGCGTCGTACGTTACACCACATATCACTACTGTGGCCGGAACACTCGGCTGACTCTCATTGTTCGCCTGATGAGGTTCGCTGGAACCTGCAGCCGTATCACTATCTGGCCTTGCTTCTTTTGAAGGCTCGGCTTCCGGTCTTTGTGTCCGAAGCTTCGCCTTCCGGCCGCACCCGAATCAGCATGCTGTGGTTCATCTTTCGCACCGGCATTCGGCTGTCGATCCACCTCGAATGGAACGTCCGCGGAGGGTTTCTCAAGCCGGGTGGGTTGAGTTGGCGGAGCTGTTTGCGCCGCAGGCTGCGGTGGCGCAACCGTTTGCATAGTTGGCTGAGGCGCTGGTTGCACAGCAGCCACAGGCTCGGGTGCCGGTTCGCTCAGCACGATTCGCTGCAGCACCGCCGGATTTCCCGCCGGGCTTACGAGAATAAAGTTGTAACGCGAACTCGCCAGGAGCGCCCCCACAACCGCGCGCGGCGTGTCCGGACCGAACTCGCCCGATATCCTCTCAGCCGCTCCCGGTTGTACGCCTTCGATCTTTGCGTTGGTGAGATTGCGAATCTCGGCCAGCGTCTCCGCCAGGCTGTTGTTGTTCGCCACCACGCTGAGCTGTCCGCCCGTATACGTCACTTGTGCCGGATGGCTTGCCGCTTTCGCAGCAGCCGCGTCGCTTTTCCTCTGGGCAGACGGCTTGGTCTGGGCAGCGACGGTGGCAACGAGCACAGCCGCAAGCGCGATTCGAAGAATGGGGCCGGTGAACGGCAAAGCGGACCTCCGGGATTGCGGGTCCATCATAGCGCGACACCGTTTCGGTTGAGCAATCCTGCAATTGCCTTAGGAATTCAGAATTCGTTTCAAAATCCGAACAGGTTGGTTCGAATCGGACGATAGCCCTGCCCCTGCGCCCACATACTTAGCGAAATCGTTGCCAAATCGTCAACCGCAGGAACCGCATGCCCATCCTTGGTCAGATCGATGCACTTCACATACGTCTGGCAGTTGTCGCACATGTGGAGGCGCGCGCCGGAAAATTCCTCCGCCTGATAGACAGGCAGCTTGGTGTTATCGAGTTCGCCGCAGTTCGGACAGGCCACGCGTATGTGCGGCCACTCCGCTCCGCACAGCAAGCACATTAACGCCAGTTTGGCGCCTTCACCTTCGGGCCGCAAGCACACCTAGTTGCGGCTTCGAATTGCATACCGGACATCGTGTGGCCGAGCCTTCCACTCGCAGATTCGCACGAGCCGCTACCGTCTCGGCATAGGGCTGAAGCAATGTCCGCAGGAAAAAATCAGCTGGCCCGCTATCGGCCTTATCAGGCGAGTTCCAATACTCGGTGAGCATGGCTAGCCAGTTCACGTTAGCGGAATTTTCCAGGAAGTCGCGCAGGGTCTGGCTCCCATACTCCTGCACAAGCTGGAAGAGGACGGGCAAGATCCTTCATCAGATCGCGAATTTCGACGGAAGGAGAATGTACCAGGCGCTCAAACACTCGCCCCTGGAACCGCGCAATCATCCAGTAAAAGGAAAGGATATTTTCCGCAGCGGGATATTTCTGCTTCAGTTCGTTGGCTCGATCGATCCGCTGTTCCCAGGAGAATCCCGTCATTTCACCGTGCGCCCATTCGCCACCTTTTTATACCAGAGTGGCGCATGGAGCATAGCCCATCCCCGGGAAACGTAACCGATCGTCATCGCCTTCACACTGCCCGGCACCACGAACACTCCCATATAAACGTGAATGATCAGGCCGCCGATAGTAATCAGCGCCGCCGCTTCATGGATGATCACCACTACTGGGAGCACCCAATGCCAGCTGCGCGAAATGCCCTCGGGGAACCACATCACGATCCCGCTCAGCAGCAATACAATTGCTCCATAGAACATCGCCCAGTAGAAGATCTTCTGCCCTGCATCGAATCGTCCCTGTGGCGGAAGCAAATCATCTTCGTTGGTGATGTAGTACTTCACCTTATCCATCCAGACGCGATCTTCCGGGATCATGTGCAGATCTTGCTGCCATTGATGGTGCAAGTAGAAGTTGGCAATGACAAATCCAATACCAACAATCGGGTGCCAGAAACGCGCCGTCGCTCCGCCGCCCACGATCGCAACCAGCCAATAGAGATACGGCGTGAAAAATCCCAGGCCGGTGATCATGCAATAGACATACGTTCCCGCTGTCACCCAGTGTGCAATCCGCTCGGCGGGCGTGTAGCGCTCGATCTCGTGCGCGTAAGGACCGTGTCGCAACACCGCATGTCTACTGGTTCCCATGGTTGTTGTCCTCCTTCATCTCCGCTTCCTTCGGTCCGTATCGCAGATAGTGGATTGCCACGCCTACTACACCGAACGCCATTGCCAGCCCGCCCAGCCATTTTGCCGGCCCCTTCCAGAGCTGAACCAAGATCGGAATTCTTGGATTCGAAGGCAGGCCACCGTACTTCTCCGGATTCTTCGCATCATGCAACACATAAATCACGTGCGTTCCATTGACACCGTCCGGATCGTAAACTCCCGCATCTTTGTAACTGCTGTGCTCGCGAAGTTGGGTCGCGCGCTTTTCCGCCAGATCCTTCATGTCTTCTTTGCTGCCGAAGTGGAGGCAGCCCGTTGGACATGACTTGACGCACGCCGGCTCCAGCCCCGCATTTACGCGATCCGAGCACAGCGTGCACTTGAAGACTTTCTTCGTCTCCGGATTGAAGCGCGGAATGTCGAATGGACAGCCGGTCACGCAGTACTGGCACCCTATGCAATGCTCCTGCTGGAAATCGACGATCCCGTTCGAGTATTGAACGATCGCACCATCGGCCGGACACGCCTTCAGGCAGCCCGGATCTTCGCAGTGCATGCACTGGTCTTTGCGCATCAGCCACTGGAACGTACCGTCTTCATTTTCGTGCTCGTTGAAGCGAATCAGGTTCCAGTAGTTCCATTCGGTGTTGGGCATCGTCTGGTAGGTGTTGTCGAACGTGGTCTGGCGGAACGGATAGCCGTTCCATTCCACGCAAGCGACCTCGCACGCCTTGCAGCCGATACAGGTGGTGGTGTCGATAAGTTTGCAGACGCCGTAGTCGCGCGAGGTATTCGCACCCGCAACTGTCCCTGCGTGTCCAGAAATTGCTTTGATCTGAAGTGTGCCGCCAGCCATCGCCGTTCTCCTACGCTTTCTCCAGCTTCACCAGGAAGCCCTTGAATTCCGGTGTGAACGCATTCGGATCGATCACAGCGGGCGATAGTTGGTTTGCCAGGGTCTTTGCGGTGCGGCCTTCGTCTTCAGCAATACCGCGATAACCCCAGTGAATTGGAATGCCGATCTGGTAGGTCTTCTTCCCGTCGATCAGCATTGGCTTGATCCGGCGTGTGACCATGGCCTTCGCGATGTAGAAACTCCGTGCGCTGGTCACTTTCACTTTCTCGCCGCCCCTGATACCCATCTCATCTGCTAATTCGGCGGGAATCTCCACGAACGGTTCCGGCTGCAGTTGCACGTTCATGGGATTGTTCTTCGTCCAGTAGTGATACATCTCGGTCAGCCGATACGTAGTGCAGACCAGGTTGTAGCCTTCGGCCACCGTACCCAGTTTGTCCATTGAAGACTTGAGTTGAATCGCTATCGGATTATGGTTCTGCTGCGGATGCAACAGGTTCTGCGTCGGGCTTTCGAACACTTCGTAGTGTTCCGGGAAAGGTCCATCCGCCACCATCCCCAGCGGCACGAAGATGCGGCCTACGCCCTCGGGATTCATGATGAACGGTCCCATGTGATCGGAGGGCGCCGAGTCCGGCTTGAAGTCGGGCACATCGTTCCCTGCCCACTTTTTCGTCGACTCGTTCCACCAGACCTGCGCTCTTGTCGGATCCCACGGCTTGCCGTTCAAATCGCAAGATGCGCGGTTGTAGAGCACGCGCCGGTTTGCCGGCCACGACCATGCCCAGTTCGGATAAACTCCCAGCCCCGACGGATCCTCTGTTCCACGACGTTGGATCATGGCGCCAGCTTCGGTCCATGAACCGGAGAATATCCAGTTTCCGCACATCGTCGATCCATCGTCGCGCAGAAATGCAAAGCCGGGCAGCTGCTGACCAGCCTTGATCGTCGTCTGCGTAGCATCGTCGGTTACGTCGGCGATCGCCTTACCATTGAGTTCTTTCGCGACCTCGGCCAGCGATGGGTTATACGGATTCGTGTAATTCCAACTGGCGTTAAGGATCGGGTCCGGGAACTTCCCGCCTTCTTGCTTATAGAGGTCGCGAATCTTGAGGAAAATACGTGCCAGAATTTCCTGGTCGAGCTTTGCATCACCTGGAGGTGGCACTGCCGCGTACTTCCATTGCAGCCAACGCGCCGAGTTGACGAAGGTCCCGTCCTTCTCTGCGAATCCCGCGCCCGGCAGCCGGTAGACCGTCGTGTTGATCTGCTTCATCTCCTCGGGCGTAATCCCCGGAGCGCGCCAGAACTCGCTGGTCTCATCCGGATAGATCTCGCACACCACCAGGAAATCAGCCTTCTTCAGCGCACTAATGTTTTTCTCGGAATTTGGACCAATGGCAACGCCGTTCATCCCGAAGGCGAAGATTCCCTGCACCTTGCCGTCGAACATGTCATTCCAGATTTCGGTCCATGAATAGTTGCGATCAACCTTCGGCAGGTAATGGAAGGCGAAGTCGTTGTCCTTGGTCGCCGCGTTGCCATACATAGCCTTCAGGAACGAAACCGCGAATCTCGGCGTGTTCGACCAGTAGTTGAACGAGTCCCACTCGCCCGGCTTCGCCGCCTTCGGAGTTATCCGCGTGAGATAGCTTTTCAGATCTGTGTCTTTGGGCGTCGGCACCTTCAAATAGCCGGGCAGGATGTCGAAGATTCCCGCCATATCCGTAGCGCCCTGGATGTTAGAGTGTCCGCGCAGCGCATTCACGCCACCGCCCGCGCGACCCACATTGCCCATCAGCAACTGCAACATGCAGGCGCCGCGAATTGTCTGCGTTCCTGAGCTGTGCTGGGTCCAGCCAACCGCATAAATGATGGTCGCAACCTGTTTCGTTGCGCCATCCTTCCGGACGGACGTAAACAGATCCGCCGCCTTGATGATCTGGTCTTTGGGGATTCCGGTGATCCGCTCCACGATCTCAG
The DNA here is from genome assembly GCA_963848375.1 of Terriglobia bacterium. Taxonomy (GTDB): domain Bacteria; phylum Acidobacteriota; class Terriglobia; order Terriglobales; family Acidobacteriaceae; genus JAJPJE01. Next base: position 108,643 of record CAWKDK010000013.1, on the reverse strand, counting down.
GCGTATAGCGCGAGTACTGCTGCTTCAGTAGTTGATAGACGCAGCGCGGATGCTGCAACGTGGGATCGTACGCAACCTTCTCGGGCAGCGCCGGAGGAGGCGCTCCCGCCGCCGCATAACCATGGGCCGTCGCTTCCGGCTGAGACGCTGGAGTTTCGGTCTTCGCAAGCCCGCCGCTCTCGTAATTCCAGGTGCTCTTATCGTATGTATGTTTCTCGCTATCCCACCCGGAATACAGCCCGTCTTCCGGCAGCTTGAAACCTTCTTTGATGATGAACGAAGCATTCGTGTAGTTGACGAGGTATTCGTGGTTAACGCGATCATTCTGCAGGGTGTAATTGATGAATGCGCCAAGAAGGGCGATGTCAGATCCCGCCCGAATCTGCAGGAACTGATCGGCCACCGCGGCAGTCCGCGTGAAGCGCGGATCGACCACGATCATCTTCGCGTTGCGATTGCGTTTGGCTTCAATGGCCCACTTGAAACCACAGGGATGGTTCTCGGCGGGATTCCCGCCCATGATCAACATCATGTCGGTGTTCTTGATGTCGACCCAGCCATTCGTCATGGCCCCGCGCCCGAACGTTGGTCCCAAACTTGAGACCGTTGGGCCGTGTCAAACCCTGGCCTGATTTTCGAGGTGGGTAATCCCCAGGCTGCGCATCGACTTCACCACGAGATAGTTGAACTCGTTCGTGTCGGTGCAGCCTCCCGTAAAGGCGATGTTCTCGCAGCGGTTCACGGTCGCGCCGTTCGCGTCCTTTTCGATGAACGCCGCGTCGCGCGCCTTTTTTGTGCGTTGGGCAATCTCGGTGATCGCCTGCTCCCACTCGATGTCTTCCCAGTGATCCGATCCTGGACGTCGCACCTGCGGCTTCAACAACCGCCGTTCATTCAGAATGTCCTGGTAAAGTGCCGCACCTTTAGGACACAGCGTCCCCCGATTAATCGGATGGTCGGGGTCGCCCTCAACGTGAACCACTTGTGCTGTCACATTTTTTGCTTTGTCGCCCAGCGTATGAATAATGACGCCGCAGCTGACTGAGCAATATGGGCAAGTGGATCGCGTCTCTGTTGTCCTGGCAATCTTGAGTTCACGCGCTTGTGCTTGCGCAGCGGTTACATCAAAGCCAAGAACAGTGGTAGCAACTCCACCGATCGATGTAATTTTCAGAAAATCGCGCCGAGTAGTGGTCACATCGCCTCCTGGGAAAAGCGATTTAGTTAACCAAAAAAAGCGGCGGCTATTCTGCTTGTCCGCGGCTTCTCTCGTCAAGCTCAGATTGAAAATTCTATTTTGGGGATTCTTTTTGTAATCGAAAAAAGAGTTCTGGATGGTGGGTAGCTGGCCAGCCAGCTGCCCTGCCGAGAGTTGAAGATCGGGGTATTCTCGATGAACTCAGTCCCATTTACACGGCGACACGAGCGATGCTACGAACTCCGATGAGTCGTCTCCGCAAAGATCTGACTCAACGCTTGGCCCGCTCTTTTATGCACAGGCGCCTCATTTGGGGATTTCCGACCAGAGCTGCCACACTTTTTGGCATCGGCCCCTTGCGAAGAACTCTCACGCTGGGTCGCTCTCAGTACTACCAGCACCGTGCGCGACTTGGGGGCGTGAGCTGTTGCGCAATTTCTTGCACGTTCTTCCCGAGCGGCTGGATTCGATCAAGTTAGTGACATTTGTTCACAACGTTCCGGCAGGTCATTGATTTTTAACGGTTTCTAACTTAGATCGGCCCTGTGGTCCCAAACTGTGCCGAGGTTGAATTCGACGCGACGCCCGTGCTCTACGGATGCTGTTGGATTGAAAACCCGAAAGTGTCGTTGATACTTGCGTCATTTAGTTGCACACCCGGATCCGTGACTTAGTTCCCCGAAGTCCGTCGCGCATGAGGATTTTTCTTAGCCCAAGAAAAGTTCGATAAAAGATTCGAAAAGAAAAACCAACTCGACGCAGCACTGCATCTAAGTGCGCAAGTTAGTTTTCGGTGTCAGAACGTATGACACAACTTCTTAACTCGTCGAAAGAGTTCGCAGCCCGCCTCGGTCGCGGTGTGAGAACAGCGCAACGCTCGGAGCGCGACCTTCGTCTTCCAGTACGGCGTCCGCGTAGGAAACATAGTGACGCGGTCATCGCCTTTACCTATGAATTAGACCAGCGGTTGAAGCATACTGAAAATGGGTCCCTGCACGTGCACCAGAGGTTCTGTAGTATAGTCGCTGAACGAAAGCTGCTGCAGCAAAACACCAGAGAACTCGAGCAGAATATCCAACTTCTGCAGCAGAATATTGTGTGCATCGTTAGAATCAGCCGCGCCCACTCCCTGCGCAGCGAAATAGGCAGAAGGTATCCCGAATCCAAACAGCTGTAAGTTTCATCTGCGCCCCCTCCCGAGCACAGCGCCGTAGATAGTCATGAAAATGACAGAAATTTAATCCTGCGCGCCAAGAAACACTAACACTTTTGCAGGTACGATTCGGTGATACGTTCTTGCAGGCTATTTAATTTTCAGGCTCTTGAGAATTGCGTCAAGGAGTGTGACTTATGCCCCGAGAGATGAATCTGGTAGAAAACGGAAACGTCATTGACACGCTAAACGGAATCCGCCTCTATCGTGGACTCTATAGCCGTGTAGCCCGAAACCTGGGAGTCGATCCTTCTTACGTCAGCCGCGTAGCCCGAGGCGAGCGTCGCTCGAAGAGCATCGAAGCTGCGTTAGGCGCCGAAGTTCGGCGGCTGGAAAAACGCATACGCCCCCGTGGCAGTATGCGCTTCCATCTATAAACACGCTGCTCTTCCGAAAAGAAAGCGCCGTCCCCTTAGACGGCGCTTTTACTTTCCAAATGGCGACTCTGCTATTGCGGCAGAGTACCCGTGTAATAAAACAGCACGTATCCTTTGATCGTGCCGTCCGCTTGCGGAATGCCGAACGCTTTCACCAGTGTGCCGTTGACCAATGCCTGCGACACCGCAGTCAATCCAGCAGAACTGGTAAGGTCCTGCGGAGTGATCGTGATGATTCCGCTCGACATGTCTACTTGGTAGACGAGAGTGGCCGATTTGCTAACGGAACTCAGCGTCACATTGACCGCAGTCGTTCCACCGGTCACTGACAATCCGAAGCTGCCGCCGGTACTGTTCGCCACCCACGGACTGGCCACCGTCCCAATCGGAACCGAAGCCGGTTCGAGAATGACCCAAGGCGCTGACCAGCCGCTCTGGCTCGCCGGATCACCCCATCTCGCCCATGTAGTCCCGCTCACCTTCAGAGCACCGACCGTGCCACCAAAGCTGACCGAACCGTTCGTTGCCGTGACGAAGTCAGCCACCGCATTCGTGCCAGTATCTGCGAGAGTGGGATAAGCAAAGTTCCACCACTCAAAGCCGGTGACCGCATTGCCATTCCCATCCTTACCGTTCGGACTGCTGCCCGAAATGTACGGAAGGTTGATCGTGTAATCATCCGTGGTTCGAACGAAGTTGCGCGTATAAGTGAATCCAGTGGTGGACGGCGCCGAGATTACGCCATCGTAGCGCGCAATTTCGATATCAACCGTCTGCGCCACCAGCGGCGTCGCTAATGGATCGTCCACGCTGACATGCACCTTGAATCCCCGTACCAGGTTCCCGCTCGTCAGGAACGAGATGCCAGTGCCAATGGGAGTTGCATCGGCAAGCGCATTCGCTGGCGTCCGATAGAAGAACTGCGTATTGGCATCGATCGTGACTTGCGCCGCGGTACCATCTTCCTTCTGTACCGTGATCACGTCCGCAGTCGTGTCCACATGCAGCACGTGTCCTTCAGGACTCAACCAAACGCTATTGAAAGATGTGCTCGCCCATACGCGAACCGCAACCAGCGTTCCATCCTGCTGGTAGCGTGCCGCGACGCGTACATATTTATTTGTCAGCGTGCTCGCGACCGAAGAGAAATCCTTGACCACGTTGCGCGTCTTCGCGTCGACGTCATAGAAGATCGTGCCGTTGGTCGAGTCGGCGAGAATCTGCAAGCTTTGGTTCGTCGTGATCGCCGTCTCCGGATTCGTCGGCGGCCGCACTGCGAAATCGCGAGTAATCGTGATGCTGCTGTTGTCACTCGTAACTCCGGTCACCGTTCCGTAGATGTGCCGTAACACCAGCGCGGTAATATCCGCGATCGGATGATGCCGCAGACATCCCTTGAAGTTCACTGCCCAAAACGGCGCGCCACTCGGCGGAACGTGGTCCACGATGAACGCCGGATGAGCCAGGTTGAAATCGAGATCCAGCGCATTGTTTTGCCCCGCAGTCACCACCAATGGCGACTGCAAGTTAATCGTCACCGGCACCGTCAGGCTGCCACTGCTCCCCTTCGCGCCCATGATCTGGATTTGGCTGCTCGAGATAGTCGCGCCCGCAGTGCCGTCGAAACCAACTTCAGGATTCGTGCTCACCACCAGCGAAACATCTCCCGGATTACCGCCGATAGTAATCACAGCGCTCGTATATGTCCCCGCGGGAACCGGCACGTTGCCGAGAATTTCGCCGAGTTGATCAAGCTGTACTAGATTGATCGAGGGAGCTGGATTAGGCGCCGTATAAATCGTAACTGGAGTGCCACCACCCTGGGGGACCAGCGCGATGCTTAGAACTTTTACGTCGACCGCAGCCCAATCTTCCGCGGGATCGTCGCTGATCACCGCACTCACTGTTCCATTCTGGGTGCTCGATGACGACGTTGTCGAAGTAGATGTCGAACTTATCCCAGAACTGCCACCGCACGCCGACAGAATCAGCAAACAACCAGCAAGCAGCGCGCTCCAAATCAAACCAACACTCTTCCCTCTCATATCCCCTCACATTTGATAACTGTCATATTGCTGGGAACCGCTGGCTATAAAACCAGCGCTCTTCGGAAAGTTGTGAGTAGCTGGATGGATTTTTTGCTGGGTGCAGGAACGCGGGTAACCCATTCGCAGATTACTTACTCTAGGACATGGCGGGAAGTACGATGCATTTCGCGCGCAAAAGAAAAAGGCACGCTCTCCGCGTGCCCTCTCCCACAACAACAATCCTCTACAGTCTGCAAATCAGCAATTCGCGCTCGTAGATCATCTCCGGCGGCAAGTGATCGTGAAGCTCAATAAACAGTTCTTCATGATCCATGACTTCATTTTTCCAGGCCTTGCGATCGACCTTCTGCAGCTCTTCAAACTTCTCGCGCGGAAAATCCAATCCATTCCACTGGATGTCGTCGTACTTCGGCGTCCATCCAATTGGCGTCTCATTCGCGCGCGCGTGTCCGTGAACTCGGTCTACGATCCATTTCAGTACGCGCATATTCTCGCTATATCCCGGCCACAGGAACTTGCCGTTCGCATCTTTCCGGAACCAGTTCACGTGGAAGATGCGCGGCGTAATCGTGAGCGACCGCTGCATCTTGATCCAATGACGGAAGTAGTCGCCCATGTGATAGCCGCAGAACGGCAGCATCGCCATCGGATCGCGCCGGACTTTGCCAACGGTCCCCGCAGCCGCCGCCGTCATCTCCGACCCCATGGTCGCTCCGATGTACACCCCGCCGCTCCAGTTGAATGCCTGATAAACCAGGGGCATCGTCGATGCGCGCCGTCCGCCGAAGATAATGGCGCTGATCGGCACTCCGTTCGGATTTTCCCAGTCGGGATCAATCACTGGACACTGCGAAGCCGGAGCCGTGAATCTTGCATTCGGATGCGCAGCCTTCGCGCCTGTCTCCTTTGCGATTTGCGGTGTCCACTTCTTGCCGCGCCAATCCGTTAGCTCCGCCGGAGGCTCGTCCGTCATGCCTTCCCACCACACGCCACCCTCTGGCGTGAGTGCAACATTGGTAAAGATGGAATTGCTTGCCAGTGTCGCCATCGCATTCGAATTCGTATTCCCCGAAGTTCCCGGTGCAACACCGAAGAATCCAGCTTCCGGATTAATCGCCCGCAGCTGCCCAGTAGCATCTGGCTTGATCCACGCAATATCGTCGCCGACGCAGGTCACCTTCCAGCCCTCGAAACCCTTGGGCGGAATCATCATCGCGAAATTCGTTTTGCCGCACGCGCTCGGGAATGCTGCCGCCACATAGGTCTTCTGACCTTTGGGATTCTCCACTCCCAGGATCAGCATGTGCTCCGCCATCCAGCCTTCGTCGCGCGCGATGCTCGACGCGATACGTAGCGCGAAACACTTCTTACCTAACAGCGCGTTCCCGCCGTACCCGGAGCCAAACGACCATATCTCACGCGTCTCTGGAAAATGAACGATGTACTTTTCTTTATTACAGGGCCACGTTACATCTTTCTGCCCCGGCGAAAGCGGCACGCCTACGCTATGCATGCACGGAACGACGCGCTTGATGTCCTCATCAATGATCTTGAATACGTCGATCCCGATGCGCGCCATGATCCGCATGTTCACCACGACATACGCGGAATCCGTCAACTCCACTCCGATCTGCGACATCGGAGAATCAATCGGACCCATGCTGAATGGCAGCACATACATCGTGCGTCCGCGCATGCAGCCATTGAACAGCCCCTTCAACCGCCGCCGCATCACATACGGATCTTCCCAGTTATTCGTCGGACCGGCGTTGTCTTTCGAGAGCGAACAGATAAAGGTTCGATCCTCCACCCTCGCAACATCGCTTTCATCCGAGCGCGCGTAGTAGCAATTCGGCCACAGCTTCTCGTTCAGACGGATGAATGTGCCCTTATTCACCAGCTCCTGGCAGAGTGCCTCGTTCTCCTCGTCCGAACCGTCGACCCAATGAATGTGATCCGGCTGGGTCAGCTCTGCCATCTTTTCCACCCACCGGAGCAGGTGCTTGTTTTTGCTGAGAGGAGTGGTATTAGTGCTGGTGCTGGCAAGGGTGGCTGACATATTCCTCCTTCGTCACAACGGCAAAAGCGAGAAGATGCCCAAAGGGATCTGAACGGTGGTCTTCGCAGAACTGGGCGCAAATTTTGGCTGCCCCCCAGGGATTCGAACCCCGATAACCTGCTCCAGAGGCAGGTGTCCTACCATTGAACGAGGGGGCAGCACGCGAGAACCGAAGTTAGAAGCAACTACCTGTTTTGATTGTATGTGCTGTCGAAACACGGGTCAACTTTCACGAACGCTTCCATGTGACCCAAATCACGCACAGTGCTCTCATTGTATTTCGCACGTAAAATATCGCTGTCGAGGAAACCGCCATGCACGTGACTGCGAATCACGCCGAAGCCTCAAGCACGCTTTCTGACATCGCACGCCGCCCTTTGCTTCCCGAAGAATGCGCGCTACTCGTCATCGACATCCAGGAAAAACTCCTGCCACCCATCTTTAATAAGGATGCGTTGGTTCGCAATGCCCAGCTGCTCATTCGCCTGGCGAACATCCTCGAACTTCCGACTTTAGTTTCCACTCAATACACCCGCGGACTCGGTCCCACTGTTCCCGAAATCGCTTCCCTGCTCTCGCTCCCGCAGCCGATCGACAAGCTCGAGTTCAGTTGCTTTTCGAACGATCAATTCTGCGGCTCCATGAAGTCGCTCCCCGGCAATCGCAACACGCTTCTCCTCTGCGGAATGGAGACACATATCTGCGTAATGCAAACCGCACTTGGCGCGCTCAATCGTGGATTCCTCGTGCACGTGGCCTCCGACGCAGTCGGCTCTCGTTCGGAAGCAAACTGGGATGTGGGATTAAAGCGCATGGAAACTGCGGGCGCGCTCATCTCCTCAACGGAGACCATCATCTATGAACTGCTTCGCGCTTCCGGAACGCCCGCGTTCAAAGCCATGCTTCCTTATCTGAAAGGTTGATTCCAAAAAAAAGAAGAGGCTCGATTATCTCGAGCCTCTCTGTGCGATTCGCAACGACCGGGAGGTTACGGGATCGCATGCAGCAGAACTGCCATTGTCGTGTACTTCGGAGTAGCGGCGCTGGCACGCATTTCCTTCTCGGCCGGGCTCTCGGAGAGAATCAGTCCCTTCGAGTCAGTCCACACTTCTGCCAGGAAGTACTGATCACCGTACTTGTGGAACACCAGCTTCGCAGTCGCTGGGGCGTCTTCGCGAGCTTCGCGCCCTACGATTCCCGCCTGATCATCGGAGCATGCGATTCTGGCAACTTTGTCAGCAATCACTACCGCGCAATCGCCCGCCGGAAGTGCAGTCTTGCCGACTGTGAACTTGAACGGTACATCCGCGCGCAGGTTTGAATTGGTCTGGGCACTTGCCGTTGCGATGCCGAAAGTCACGGCCAAAGCAAGGGCGGCAGTCAGTTTCATCATTGTCCGTTTCATACTTCCTCCTTTGGGCAACTTTGATTTTCCATCGCAGCGCGGCTAAAACTTCTACCGCCACTTTGGGTTTCTCTCTTGCCCTACCTGCCCAGACATAGTGCAAGGCATGCTCCAAACTCGAAGTGCACACTGCACTCGCAGCTTCGTTCCCCCAATGCTTTGCGAAAGAATGAGTTGCGCGAACGAGCCCCGGAATCAAGCTCGGTGCGCGCAAACCGCTGCCGTCAAAATCTCTATCCGATCGCTTAGTCCTCTATCCGAACGGATAGTCGCTCACGCTTTTGCGTGTTCCTGCGTCTCATCTTTCAGCTCTAGGTGTAAAGTTACGTGCGGAACGGATCACATGGCGCTGACTGCCAGATTGAACGGAATCTCCGGCTCGGCCTGGGGCAAAGTCATCCTCCTGGCTGATGAGCCAATCACGATTGGCCGCGATCCCGGCAACTCCGTCGTACTTCAGGAACAGAACGTCTCCCGCACTCATTGCCGCATTGAGCGAAACGGCGACGTCTTCATCCTTCACGATCTTGGCAGCCACAATCAGACGCGCGTCAACGGCGCGCCAGCTCTCGAGCACAAACTGGATAACGGCGATCAGATCTTCGTTGGCTCTTGTGTCTTCCAGTTCATCCTCACCGACTCCGCCAACTTTGGCCGGGATAGCACCGTCATCCTTCCGTCGTCAGAGGTGCAGTTGGAAGATCTGTCAGAGCTGAAGGTTCTCGTTGGCGAGAAAGTTCAATCACACCTCGACCGAACTCAGCGCGATCTTTCTACCCTGATTGCCATCGCCACTCACATCAGCTCGATTCGCAGTCTCGATTCTCTGCAGTGGCAATTGCTCGGCATGATCTTCGACGTGCTGCCCGCCGATCGCGGCGCGTTCCTTCTTTGTTCCAAGCCTGGCGACGACTTCACTTCAGTCGCCTGGAATCGTCACGACGGGCCAGCCGAGCCTGTCGTGGTAAGCCGGACACTCACTGCACAGGTGATCCGCACTCGCAAGCCGGTCATCGCCGCAAATGTGAATCTTGACGAGCATCTCCGCGAGATCACCAGCTTGACCAATACGAAAGTTATTTCGGTGCTGGCGGTCCCGTTGCTCATCGACAATGCGGTACTCGGATTGATCTATCTCGACACGGTCCGCCCGGCTGTCACCTTTGATGACAGCCATCTCCAACTCCTCACCGCGATTGCCGGCATTTGCACTCTTGCTCTGCAAAATGTTCGTGAGATCGAAAGCCTGGAAGGCGAGAACCGCCGTCTCCGCGACGAGTTGAAGATCACTCACAACCTGATGGGCGAAAGCCCACGCATGATTCAGGTCTATAGATCTATTGCCAAAGTTGCACCAACCGAATCGACTGTCCTCTTTCAGGGAGAGAGTGGCACTGGCAAAGAATTGGCCGCGCGCGCGATTCACGACAACAGCCCGCGTGCCGCACGCCCCTTTGTTGCCATCAACTGCGCCGCCGTCACCGAGACTCTCCTTGAGAGCGAACTCTTCGGACACGAGAAGGGTTCGTTCACAGGAGCGCTCGCGCAGAAAAAAGGATTGCTCGAAACCGCTAACGGCGGCACCGCCTTCCTCGACGAAGTTTCCGAGCTCGCGCTTCCACTTCAAGCCAAGCTGTTGCGCGTACTTCAGGAACGCGAACTGATGCGCGTGGGCGGCAACACTCCCGTCAAGATCGATGTTCGCATCGTTGCCGCTACCAATCGCGATCTTGCAGAATTCGCAAAGACCGGACGCTTCCGCCAGGACCTCTTCTATCGACTCAATGTCGTCGCTATCAACTTGCCTCCGCTTCGCGAACGTCCCGGTGACGCCGTCCTTCTCGCCGAGCACTTCTGCCGGGTCTATAGCGAAAAGTGCAAACGCCGTGTTCGCGGTCTTTCTAAAGAAGCATGCGAATCCATCGCCATCTACGGATGGCCCGGCAATGTTCGTGAATTGCAGAACGCCATTGAACGCGCAATCGTGCTCGGTTCTACCGAATGGATCTTGCCGGAGGATCTTCCGGAAGCAGTTCTGGAGGCGCAACCTTCTTCTACAAACTCAGGCTCCGGTTCCGGCCTGAACTATCACGAGGAACTCACGCGGGTTAAGAAGGAGCTGATACTCAATGCCCTTGAACGCGCTGCCGGGAGTTTCACGGAAGCTGCTAAAATTCTCGGTGTGCACCCTAACTATCTTCACCGGCTTATCCGCAATCTGGACTTGCGTCCCCTGGTGACGAAAGACAGAGGCTTGCTCGACTGATTCCAGCAACCCTCGCTTTTCCAATGCTTTAGTGACGCACGAAATCTCACGCGGCTTGTCCGGGGTGTCGAAAAGGGTACCGCAACTGCCTGTCATGATTAGGGTTTCTAAGCAGTGTAGTTAAGATTAGCTTCGACCAAAGATCTGGAACGCCCGCTTTGGGTGCAGCAGGCAAGCGAGGTTAGTCTCGGGAGGGGTCCATGGGTACATTCAGGCGTTTAGGTTTCACGTTCATCATCGCCATTTTCACGCTTCTGGCGACCTCTGCTGTTTTTGCACAAGACGAAAACACGCCGGCGCCGCCGTCAGGGGCCAATGCTCCGCCGTCAAGCGCCGAAAACGATCCTCCGGGACGTGCCGCGCGGCTCGATTACATGAGCGGCGAAGTCTCTATCCAGCCCGGTGGCGTCAATGACTGGGTCGCGGGCACATTGAATCGGCCGATGACCACTGCCGACCGCATCTGGACGGACAAAGATTCGCGTGCTGAGGTCCAGGTCGGATCCGGCACCTTCCGCATGGACGCCGAAACTAGCGTCACGTTGAGCAACGTCAGCGACAATACCGTCCAGATCGAACTCGACCAGGGCACATTGTTCCTCCACGTGCGCGACCTTCTCCCCGGCGAGATCTACGAGATCGATACTCCGAACACCGCCTTCACCGTCATCAAGGGCGGCGACTATCGCCTGAACGTCAACTCGAACAACGACGTGTCCTTGGTTACTGTTTGGCACGGCGAAGGCATGGCCACCGGTGATGGACCATCCGTGAAGATCAAGTCTGGTGAGCAAGGCAGCTTCTCTGGTGGAAAGTCCATGGCTCACACTGTCTATCCTGCTCCCGGACGCACGGGCTTCGACGACTGGTGTGCGGTTCGTGACAAGCGTCAGGACAGCTCGCTCTCCGCGCGTTACGTTGCGCCTGGAGTAGTCGGTGCCCCGGACCTCGATGGCTACGGAACTTGGCGCTCCTATCCCGGCTACGGTCCGGTTTGGGTCCCTACGGTAGTTGCTCCCGGATGGGCGCCCTATCGCTTTGGCCACTGGGTTTGGGTCGCCCCTTGGGGATGGACGTGGGTCGATGATGCGCCTTGGGGTTACGCTCCCTTCCACTATGGCCGCTGGGCTTTCATTAGCGGATCTTGGGGATGGTGCCCGGGACCGATCTATGCGCGCCCGGTGTACGCCCCTGCCCTCGTAGCGTGGGTGGGCGGACCTGGCTTTGGAGTTTCCTTCGGAATCGGCGGCGGCGTGGGCTGGTTCCCGCTGGGATTCGGGGAGCCGTTCGTTCCCTGGTATCACGCCGGTCCTGGTTACTGGCGCAACGTCAACGTCAGCAATACGCGAATCACCAATGTGACCGTCATCAACAACTATTACAACAATCGCGGATCCATCAACAATATTCACTACGCGAACCGGGCATTTCCGAATGCTGTAACCGCGGTCCCGCAGCGCGCGTTCGTAAATTCACAGTCGGTGGGCCGGAACATGGTTCCAGTCTCTGGCGAGAACTTGCGGAATGCTCACATAGTTGGCGGAGCCGGTTTTGAACCGAGCCGTACCAGCGTTCTCGGAGCCAACGCAGGCCGAGCCGCGGCCATCCCGCCGCAGCGAGCCTTTGCCCGTCAGCCGGTCCGTAACATGACCCCGCCAGCTGCGCCCGCTTCTCCGTTTAACAATGGCAGAAGCAATGTCGCGAATGGACCCGGGGGCAATCCGGCGGGAGCATCACGCATGCCGGAACGCAACCAAACCATGGGTGGACCGGAAAATGGTCACCAGAACGTAGCTGAAACTACGAACGGACGTTCCGTTCCGCGTCCGCCAACCGTCTTTGATCGGACCAACGGCAGCAACGCTACGCCGAACAACGGTGGAAGTTCAGCTCCACATCCTTCAACCGTTTTCAACAACAACGGCAACCGTAATAACAGCGACACGCCTACTCGGACGCCCAACACCGAAGCGGGAAGGACGCCGAACTACGGTCAGCCAAACGCTGGTCAGCCGAATAGCAACCAGAACGTAGCGCACCCATATCCACATCCGCCATCAGCAGGCGAACGCCAGCCGATGGGCAACAATCCGGGCAACACGCAGAACCAGCCGGCTCACACGTATACGGCGTCTCCTTCTCAGAATCAGGGAGGACCGGCGCATACGAACTCAGCGCCGCCTGCGAATCAGCCGCAGCGAAGCTACTCGCCTCCGGCAAATCAGGCGCCGCATACGTATTCGCAGCCTGAAGGAAGAACTCCGGCAGGGCAGCCGCAGGCAAATCAGCCTCGGCCAAGCTATACGCCTCCGCCAAACCAGGCGCCGCGCACATACTCGGCTCCTGAAGGTAGAGCTCCGGCAGCGCAACCACCGGCGAATCAGCAGCACTCCAAGCCACCGGCGAACCAGAAGAACGATAAGCCGGAGCACGAGCGCAACACCGCCTCCGTATACGGTGGAAGCAGCTCCGGATACATGGCGAACAACTACAACTATCCGCGTCCGACTCCGGGCGCGGTTAGGTCTGCTCCGGCGACGAACTATTCGTCCGGGAATTCTTACTCCGGATCTTCGCAGCGAGGCTATTCGGCCCCGTCGAACGGATATTCCCAGCGCTCTTACTCGGCGCCATCTCGCGAGACCTATGGATACGCCGCGCCGTCGAGAACGTCCACATATAGCGCACCAACGCGCGCCTACAACGCTTCTCCTGCTTACAGCAGCGGACGCTCCTACTCTGCGCCGTCAAACGGTGGCGGACGCTCTTATTCCGCTCCGTCGCACTCTGCTCCTTCTGGTGGCGGCAGGTCAGCTGGATCGGTAGCGCACAGCAGCGGTGGCGGACACTCCGGAGGCGGTTCTACTCACGGACATTAATCACGTTTGCAATGAAAAAGGCCGGCTGCATGCCGGCCTTTTCTCGTTTCAGAAATATTCTCAGTAGAACTCGGGTAGCTCCGGAGTCTCTCCACCTTCCACCGCCTGCTCGTGCTTCTTCACGCGAACCACGGTGACTTTCGAGAAGCCTTCCTCAAACTCCGGTGGACGCAACTTCTGTGCCATGCGCTGCATTACATCGTCTGGCACCACGCGCCCTCGTCTCTTGTTGCGATCGATGCAAACTTCCAGCGGCACATTAAAGAAACACCGCGTGCACGTCGTACCCAAACTCCTGTGCCATGCGGATCCATCCCCGCCGCTCGCGTGGCGACAGATTGGTCGCGTCCACATAATTCCATGGCATCCGCGCGATCATGCGCGCTCGCAACAGGTAGCGCAGCGTCGAGAACACCAGATCTTGGTAGCGCTGCTCCGTCATATCGTCGAACAGCAACATGCGCAGCAGATCGCTCGAGAGCGGCGTAATCCCGCGCCTTCGGAACCAGCTCGTCTTTCCCGATCCTGGCAATCCAATCGCGAGCACCACCACGCCTTTCGGCGTCCGCTTCCCGGGTGCTGCATACGCCGGCGCAACCGGAACCACGTCAGGCTCGACGCCTTGTACGGCAGCGTCCTCAATATGTGTCTCCGCTAGCAATTCTTCAGCGGGAGCTACCGGAATCGCCTCCACCGGCGTCACCGGCTTCGGCGCAGGTCTTCCACGACGCCCACGGCGTCGCCGGTTCCTCTGCTGCTGCTGACCACGATTCGCATCGTTAGCCGCCGCTGGTGGTCCCTGCTCTTCGACTTCCGTCTCGTTGGCGAGCTCGCTCACCATGTCGACGTTGCCATTCACTTCTTCCGGTTCTTCGCGTTCCATATCCGGATAAGCAGGTTGCAGAGGCGCTTGCGACGGCGCACTCGCCGGGCCGCGTCCTTTTCTTCTTCGTCTTCTCTTCGGTCGATCCATCCCTGCGATTGGAACACAACCCGACACAAATCGGCAACGGATGTACACGTGCACTGTTAGCAACTTGGGATGCACCGGATCTGCTGGTGCCCCATATCTTCCCTTTTTTGGCAGTTGTGGGATTGCGGTCCGCTGGATCATTCGAGATAGTCGTTTCCAACAGCTACTGACTACCAGCTACCCACTTCAATTCTCCTCAAGAAACTCTCCACTCCTGCCGATCTCCCCACCAGCGGCTCTGTTTCATGCATGCAGTGTTACAACGTGAAGTGGCGCGCGTCACAACTCGATGTTCACTGATGCTTTGCGGCACGTGTGCGCGAATGTTACGATAAAAGGCTTTATATTCCCGGATTCAAACATCTATGCGGAGGCGAAATGGCTGTCAAGGTAGCAATTAACGGGTTCGGACGTATCGGGCGCAACGTTTTGCGCGCGTCGTTGAACGACCCTAATATCGACATCGTAGCTTGCAACGATCTCACTGATCCCAAGACTCTTGCCCACCTTCTGAAATACGATTCCATCCTCGGCAACCTCAAGCAGAATATTTCCGCTACCGCCGACGGCATCCAGGTCGAAGGTAAGACCGTAAAGGTCTTCGCCGAAAAAGATCCTGCCAAGATTCCATGGGAATCGGTAGGCGCGCAGGTCGTCATCGAATCCACCGGCCGCTTCACCAACGCCGAAGACGCCAAGAAACACATGCGCGGCGCCGTGAAGAAGGTCATCATCTCCGCGCCTGCCAAAGGTGAAGACATCACCATCGTCCTGGGCGTGAACGAAGACAAGTACGATCCGTCCAAGCACAACATCATCTCGAACGCATCGTGCACCACCAACTGCCTCGCTCCGGTAGCGAAGGTCGTTAACGACAACTTCGGCATCATCAGCGGCACCATGACCACCATTCACTCCTACACGAATGACCAGGTCATCCTCGACTTCCCACACAAGGATCTGCGCCGCGCCCGCGCTGCGGCTCTTTCCATGATTCCGACCTCGACCGGCGCTGCCAAGGCTCTGAAACTCGTCATTCCTGAACTGGGCGGCAAACTGGACGGATTCTCGATGCGCGTTCCGACTCCGAACGTTTCCGTAGTCGACCTGGTCGTTTTCACCGACAAGAAGACGAGCGTGGAAGAAGTAAATGCCGCTCTGAAGAAGGCTTCTGAATCCGGTCCGCTCGCCAAGTACCTCGGATTCGAGACCGCGGAACTGGTTTCGTCCGACTTCAAGGGCGATCCGCGCTCTTCCATCGTCGATGCGCCCATGACCCGCGTGGTCAATGGCAATTGCGTGAAAGTGATTGCGTGGTACGACAATGAGTGGGGTTATTCGAGCCGCGTTCGCGACCTGATCAATTACATGTCCGCGAAGGGTCTGTAATCCTGAAAGTTTGTGGGGAGCCCTTGGGCTCCCCACAAAAAGTCCCCGGCTGTAAAAGCTGTTCCCCTGGGTTTATTGACTAACGCCGGCTGACTACGCCAGCTGACGGTGCCATTCGGTTCAACGCTCGTACTCGCAGATACGGCACACGCGCCAGCGGCGGCTTGCACCAGGAAGGAACCGCACCTAACTCGACTCGCGTCAGTCTGCGCGCTGGAGGCTGTCTCATGTCCAAGCTCTCAATCAAAGATCTTCCTCTTCATGATCATCGAATCTTCATGCGGGTCGACTTCAACGTCCCGCTTGACGAACACGGCCGAGTAACCGACGACACTCGCATTCGCGAAACTCTGCCCACCATTGAATACGCCCTGCGCCACGGCGCGCGTCTGATCCTTGCTTCCCATCTGGGACGTCCCAAGGGCAAGGTCAATCCCAAGTACAGTCTCCGTCCCGTAGCCGAGCGGCTTCGCATCCTGCTCGATCAGACCATGGCTCGCGGCGAGAATGTCGGCTTCGCCACCGATTGCGTCGGCGTTCAGGCGGAAGAAATGGCTGGCAAACTTGAACGCGGCCAGACTCTTCTACTCGAGAATCTTCGCTTCCACGCCGAAGAAGAAGCCAACGACGAAACGTTTTCCAAGGCGCTCGCCAAACTGGCTGACTTCTACGTCAACGACGCTTTCGGCACCGCGCATCGCGCCCACGCCTCAACCGTAGGCATCACCAAGTTTGTCGAGAAATCCGCCGCCGGCCTGCTCATGGAAAAAGAACTCGAATACATGGGCAAGGCCATGACCAATCCCGCGCGCCCGTTCGTTGCCATTCTCGGCGGAGCCAAGGTCAGCGACAAAATCGAAGTCATCCGCAACCTCATGCAGAAAGTCGATGCCCTGCTCATCGGCGGCGGCATGGCTTACACCTTCTTGAAAGCTCAGGGTAAAGAGATCGGCAAATCGCTACTGGAAGAAGACAAAGTCGAACTCGCGAAGCAATTGCTCGCCGAAGCGCAGCAGCGCAAGATCAAGTTCCTGTTGCCCATCGATCACGTTGTCGCCTCGCAGGTCGCACCCGATGCGATCACGCGCAAGATCGGCGAAGGCGAAGCGATTCCCGCCGACCAGCTTGCTCTCGACATCGGTCCCAAAACTGTCGAGCTCTTCTCCGACGAAATCGGTCGCGCGAAAACTATCGTCTGGAACGGCCCCATGGGCGTCTTCGAAATGTCGCCCTTCGCAGCCGGAACCAACGCCATCGCACATGCCGTGGCCGACAATGCGGACGCGATCTCTATCGTCGGTGGTGGCGACTCCGTTGCCGCGGTGAAGAAAGCCGGCGTGCAGGACAGCATCACTCACATCTCCACCGGTGGTGGCGCCTCCCTGGAATTTCTGGAAGGCAAGAAGCTGCCCGGCGTAGAAGCTTTAACTGACAAGAAGTAATAAATCAGTCGGTGGTCGTTTGTCGTGTGCTTGGTGCCCCAGGTTCGCCCCTCCTTTGGGCTAACCTGGGAAATCGCTGACTAACGACCACCGACTAACGACTTCATAAGGACCTTATGCCCCGCAAGAAGCTCATCGCTGCAAACTGGAAGATGTACAAGACTCCCGACCAGACTTCCGAATTCTTCCGCAATTTTCTTCCCCTGGTCTGGGAACAAACTCGTGACGAAATCGCCGTCTGCCCGCCCTATCTCGACATCGCCGCCGCAGTCGACGCTGCCAGAGACTCCAACGTCGGCATCGGCGCACAGAATATGTTTTGGGAAAAAGAAGGCGCGTACACCGGCGAAATTTCTACGGCCATGATCCTCGCTGCCGGCTGCAAATACGTCATCATCGGACACTCCGAGCGCCGCCAGTACTTTGGCGAAACCGACGACACCGTTAACCAGAAGCTCAAAGTCGCACTGGATGCCGGACTCATTCCCATCGTTTGCGTCGGAGAAGTTCTCGAGGAGCGCGAAGCCGGACTCACCGGAGACGTCCTTCGCCGCCAGTGCACCAACGCATTCCGCGGCATTTCCGGCGAACGCGCCGCAAAAATGGTCGTTGCCTACGAACCAGTCTGGGCGATCGGAACCGGCAAGACCGCCACTCCGGAAATGGCAGCGGATGCACACGCCCTCATCCGCGCAGAAGCCGCTAAAGCCTTCGGCGACGACTACTCCAAAGGCCTGCGCATCCTCTACGGCGGCAGCGTGAAGCCGGAAAATGCGAAAGCCCTGATGTCGCAGGAGGAGATCGATGGCGCACTCGTTGGCGGCGCCAGCCTTGATCCGAAATCCTTCGCAGCGATCGTGAAGTACTGAATAGCAATTAGCACTCAATGCTCGGCACTAGCCGTCAGCTCTCAGTTTTAGCGACTGAATGCTGACGGCTGACTACTGAGAGCTCTGCTATAATCGATTGGCGTCGGAATCCCGCAATTTTCGGGCACCCCGCCGATTTGCCTGTGCGGAAGTGGTGGAACTGGCAGACACACCATCTTGAGGGGGTGGCGCCGAAAGGCGTGGGGGTTCAAATCCCCCCTTCCGCACCAAGATCTCTCGACATCAAGGAAGGATGAGGGCTCACCACCCTCCAGTTTTCAGCAATGATCATCGCCCTAATCACCGTCATTCACATCATCGTTTGTGCATTCCTGATCATCGTGGTCCTGCTTCAAAGCGGCCAGGGTGGCGACATCGCCGCCGCTTTCGGCGGCATGGGCAGTCAGACCGCCTTCGGCCCGCGCGGCTCCGCTACCATTCTCAGCAAGGCCACCACGTGGTCTGCCGTGATCTTCATGGTCACCTCCATCACGCTTTCGATCTTTGCCGCGCGCCGTGGCAATACCAGCTCTGTCCTGAGTGGCGTGAAGCCCTCTACGCAGAACTCGCAGCCGGTTCAGAAGCCTGCGAATCCGGTGAATCCGACGCCGCAGCAGAAGTAACCAGCCGTTAGCAGTTAGCTCTTAGCCTTTAGCTATTACTGATTAGATACGAAGCCTCCGTGAAGACGGAGGCTCTTCGCTTTTTGACCCAGCAGCAAGTCCCGCCGAGTTCTCGAGTGGTAACCTAAAGGCTAGGTGCTAAAAACTAAGAGCTAACCGCTAATGGCTGCTTTTCTCCACGAAATCTTCCCCGTCGGCCCGCTCCAGTGCAACTGCTCCGTCATTGCCGACGAGACTACGCACGAAGCCATGGTCATCGATCCCGGCGACAACATTGACCGGGTCCTCGGAATCCTGCAGAAGCATCAGCTCACGTTGAAGCAGATCGTGATCACTCACGGCCACATCGATCACGTAGGCGGAGCCATGAAGTTGAAGGCCGCCACCGGCGCTCCCATCCTGATCAACAAGAACGACGCTCCGCAACTCGCAATGCTCGACATTCAGGCAAGCTGGCTGGGAATGCAGTCACCGGGCGCAGTCACCATCGATGACAGCCTTGAAGACGCTCAGCAGCTGAAGACTGGCAGCATCATCGCCACGGTAATGCACACACCGGGCCACACGGAAGGCTCAACCTGTCTCTTGTTTCCTGCGGAAAAGAAGTTGATTGCCGGAGATACGCTCTTTGCCGGAAGCATCGGTCGCACCGACCTGCCGGGTGGCAACTTCGAGAAGATCATGCGTTCGCTGCACGATCGCGTACTGGCCCTGCCCGATGAGACTGTGGTTGTGCCTGGCCACGGCTCTCTCACCACGATCGGCGAGGAACGGGAGTCGAACCCGTTCCTGACCAGATAAACCGTTTCGCATCGAGTGGCGCGGGCGCCCTCGCCCGCGTGTTTAAGTCCAGCGACCTCACGTTGCGTAGCCGGCCCGGCCGCTCACCATTCACTAGAACCGGATCTGCGGGCCAAATGTAATACGCAGATTGTTTTGCGCTCCGTCATTGAAGTACATGAGGTCACCGACCTCGAAGCGGATTCCGATGAAGGCTGCAAAGAACTCTATCCCCACCGCCGGGTAAAACACTCCATTCGTCCCGCTGTTCAGGAAATTCTGTACCTGGGTATTTACAGTCCCAAAGGTTACCGGCGCGTTGCTCGAACCAAAATTGATGGCGCCCCCTTTTAAGGTTCCGTACAGTTTGATCGGACCACCCCATTCGAACTTGGGCCCAACCATCCCATACGCCAGGCGCAGGTTCGAGCGTTGAATATTGAGATTTGTGTTCACAACGCCGTTGAACGCGGACTGAAATACGAAGCTTTGTGAGAAGTCGTAAGCTCCTTCGGCTTCGAGCTGCACCCGTTTATGTACGTTGAACGCTGCGCGGCCACCCAGGCCCCAGAAATTTGTGTTGTTAGCATTGCCAAGACGTACATAGTCTCCGAACGCGCCTACTTCCACGTGATTTCCTTGCGCAAACGTAAACGGCGCCATCAATAGCGCCGCCAGAACTACCAGCCAAATGCGTTTCATCTTGCTTGAATTCCCCCGGTTTGGATCTGCCCGCCAAGTACGAGCCCCAAACTCTCCCTTGCAGAAGCTTTGGTTTCTCTACTCTGGGACACGTGTTTTGGATGTGTGCTCTGCGCGCCGGGTGGGCTTCGGGAGAGTCACAGACCTGGAACGAGGGACGAACTCATAACGCGACAGGGATTCGCGCCGCACTTGTTACGGAAGGTTACAGCAGCAGTGTCACTCAGTGATCTGCTGCAGCACGTTGAAGAACTCTGGATAGGATATGCGCGCCGCATCGGCGCCAAAAATGCGGGTTTCTCCGTCTGCCCGTAACGCTGTCACCGCAAATGCCATCGCAATCCGATGATCCTCTTTTGAGTCGATGTCAGCGCCATGCAGCTGCTGCCGTCCCGGGACACGCAATCCGTCCTCAAACTCTTCGACCTCTGCGCCCATGCGCCGCAAGTTTTCTGCGACGGCAGCAATGCGATCCGATTCCTTTACTCGCAGCTCTTTCGCATCACGGATCTCGATCCCATCGCGCGTGTGCGGGGCAATCGCCGCCAGCACCGGCAGCTCATCGATTAACGCCGCCGTCTGCGCTCCGCTGATCCTCGCCCCTCGCAGCTCTCCCGGTTGGACATTGATCGTGCCAACCAGTTCCCCATGCCGTTCTTCGATACTGATGATAGGAATCTTCGCGCCCATGCCGATCAGCACGTCCAACAACACCGCTCGCGTCGGATTCAACAAAAGCCCATCGATGACCAGGTTTGACTCCGGAAACAGCGACGCTGCGCACAGAAAGAACGCAGCCGAAGATATATCTCCCGGAACTACCGCCTCGATTGCTTTCAGTTTCTGTCCACCACGAATGCCGGCGCGATTCTTATCCCGCGCAATCTCCACCCCGAAGGCCTTCAACGCAACCTCCGTGTGATCCCGGGTCTTCACCGGCTCTTCCACCCACGTCTCACCCGGCGCGTACAGCCCTGCGAACAGTACCGCCGACTTCACCTGCGCGCTCGGCACGCTCATCTTGTATTCCAGCGGCACGAGTTCTCCACCGCTGATCCGCAGCGGAGCGCATCCATCGCGCGACTCAATCTTCGCTCCCATCTTCGTCAGTGGTTCGATCACTCGCCGCATCGGACGCCGCGACAACGACGCATCGCCAATCATCTCGCTCGTAAACGGCTGCCCTGCCAGGATTCCCGACATCATCCGCATCGTCGACCCGGAGTTGCCGCAATCCAGCGCATCCGCAGGCGCGACAAACTTCCCGGCCCTGCCCTCGATCTCCACATCGCCACTGTTCCGCGTGACCTTGCACCCCAGAGCCGCCATACACCCCAGCGTGCTCGCGCAATCAGCACCAGTCGAAAAATTCGACAGTTTAGTGACGCCTTCCGCCAATCCGGCAAGCATCGCATAACGATGTGAAATCGACTTATCTCCGGGGATTCGTATGCTCCCCAGAACATTTTTTGCAGGATGAATCGTGACGCAGCTCTTCTCAGTCATGAGTGATGATGATTTCACTTTAGAAACAGATTGATGCTATCTGTTGATTGTAGATCATACGGGTGCCCCACACGTCCTTCCGTTGGAACGTGTGGGAGGAAGAACGCTCATCACCGGATCGTGTGCAGAAACTCCCGCACCAACCCATGCACTTCTTCGCTCCGCTCCAGCGGCACGTAATGACCTGCACCCGGCACCACGGCCAATCGGCTTCCCCGAATTCCACGCGCGATGATCTCCGCCTCGGCTCGCGGTGTCGCTACATCTTCATCGCCGACAATCACCAGCGCCGGAACGTCAATGGTCGCGAGCGTCGGCGTCGAATCCGACCTCTCTGCCATTCCCCGCTGGACTGCGGCAATCCCCACGACCTTCATCTTGCGCATCATGTTTCTGGCGCGCTCCACTATATCCAGCCGATTTCTTCTCGTACTTTCTCCTAGCACCCTCTGCAACATTCCTTCAATGAACTGTTCCGGACCTTCCCGTTCCACCGCGTCCGCTGCCTTCAGTCGATTGCTGCGCGCCTCGGCGTCATCCGCTCCAGCTTTTGTGCCACACAGAACCATCCCGCGGATCCGTTCGCGGTGTTGCCGCCACAACTCGAAGATCGCGTACCCCCCAATCGAGTTCCCACAAAACACCGCGCGTTCCACGCCAACATCCTCGCAGACCTTCAGCACGTCGCCCGCGTGCTTCGCCATCGTCGCGGGACCTTCACCGGTCTCGGACTCTCCATGACCGCGCAAATCCGGCCGAATCACGCGATAGTAATTCGCCAGCCTTTCGGCTATCGGATCCCAAATGTGATGATTAACAGGAAAAGGGTGCAGCAGAACGAGGTCCGGACCTTTGCCCAGGACCTCGTAGAAGATGTTCGCATCGCCACTGCGGACTTGCATTCTGCAAGCATAGCAGCGCCGCTATTAGTTCTGCGCCGCTACCACTCCATTCGCAGGCAGCGCCGCTGGCTCTTCCGGCATAACGATCCAGGCGATCACGTAGGCAATCTCTCCCAGCGGAAACAGGAAAATTCCGGCCAGCACCCAGATCAGCCGCCACAAGGTCACGTCGGAATGCGTGTAGTTTGCAAATCCAGCCGCTACTCCGGCAACTTTGCGGTCGTAGCGCGAACGCATCAGGCGCTGCGGAGCTGTCGGCGCGCCGACGAATCGTCCGCAATACGCGCACACCCGCGCATCATCCTGAATGTTTTTACCGCAGTAATTACAGAACATACACCTTTCCTCCAGTCGCTATCCCTAGATACGGGCAGACCCCACGCTTCGTTCCCAGATTTTATTGCACTCGATAAGGATCTTTCAGGTACTTTTTGGCGATCTCTGCCCGCGGAGAATCCGAGTCCGCCGCGATCACTTCCTGGTAGCGCTTTACCGCCTCCGGACGCTTATTCATCGCGTCATACATCTCGCCCGCGCCCAGCGTCGTGCGAATCCTCAAATCAGGATCCGTGCGCTGGGACTGCAGCACATGATCGTAGGCATCCGCCGCACCCTGGAAATCATGTTGCCCGCGCAGCGATTCGGCCAGTCCGTACCATGCCATTTCGACATGCGCATCGGGAAAACTCCCCGCCTGTGTTCCCGCAATGATCTTCCGATAGCTCGCAATCGCCTGTTGCGCCTGTCCCGACGCGTTGTAAAGATTCGCCAGTTCCAGCGCCATCAGGAAGTTCTTCGGATACGCATCCGCCATGCTGCTCACTACTTTGATCGCCTCGGCATACCTCTGCTCTCGCCGCAGAAATATCGCCAGCGCAATCTTCGCGTCGATACTGTTTTCTCCGCCACCGTTCGCCGCGTCGTAGAGGTATTCAATTCCCTTCGTCCTGCTCCCGCTCAGCCCAACCATCGACGCCCCAACCTTCGCCGGCCAGCTCAGGCTTCCGACCACGTAGTTATGCATGCCTACGATCATCATCGCATCCGTATTGTTCGGCTGAAACTCCAGCACGCGCTCGTGATCATGCCGGGCGCCCACCGCGCTTCGAAGTCCGCTGAACCACGCTTTCTCGATCAGCGCCAAATACGTCGCATGCAAGCCACGCGTCACGCCGCGCGCGTATAGCGCATCCGCATCATCGGGATTCGTCTTCAACCGGGCTTCTTCCAGCGACAGTGCGCGCTCGGTCAGCTCATCGATCCGCGCCTTCACCTTCGGATCCATGGGAAACTGTTTGCTTGCCAGGAACTGCTCCTTCGCATAGAGCTCCGAGTCCAACGCGCCGATCCGGTACATCTCCTTGAACATCACCCCGGAGAGCAAATGGTTCACCGCAAACGGATCTTCCGGATGCGCCTGCAGCGACAGCTCGAACTGGTGAATCGCCTTGTCATACTCCTGGTTATAGAACGCGTCGAAACCCAGCCGTGTGTAATTGTCATCTGGATGAAAATGAAGGATTTGCTGCGGACGACGCCCTTGATCGGGAGGAACCGAGGCACAAGCGGCAACCGCACCGAGCAGGAGAAAAGTAACCCTGAAAACTCGAAGGGCCATACAGCGGTAGGGTCTCATAAAGGTAGGTACATCGGCAGTTTACCTGATTTTCCAGCTCTCCCCGAACAGGTACAAACCTTCTACGAGGTAATTTGCCGTGATTAGCGCCGCAGAAGATGAATTTTTCACCGAGCAGGAAGCAGCCGACCTGCTCGGAATCACCATCGAGCGTCTCCATTTCTTGCTCGACGAAAATGTGTTCAACGACGGATCCAAGCGCCCCAGAGATCTGGAACTTCACCGCAGCGATATTGTCCTGCTGCAATTCTGGGATCGCTCAACTGAAAACCCGAAGATCGTCCGCATGCCTCGCCGGGCCTAACTTTCCCTGGCTAGACGTGATTGACGATTGGCGGGTTTTCTCTCCAAATCTTCCGGGAAGTGCGTAATTCTTGCCCGGCATTGACCATTTCGATGGTCCCAAGATT
The DNA here is from genome assembly GCA_963848375.1 of Terriglobia bacterium. Taxonomy (GTDB): domain Bacteria; phylum Acidobacteriota; class Terriglobia; order Terriglobales; family Acidobacteriaceae; genus JAJPJE01. The sequence continues at coordinate 83,966 of CAWKDK010000013.1, read as the reverse complement.
TTAGCTAAGTCGTTACAAACAAAATAGCTTATAGCCACGTCCCCTTTGGTGTTGCACGTGCGATACCGTAAGCAAGGGATGGAGGAAAAAAAGCTATGGCTCACGCGGCTGATAGCATGCAACCCGAGTTCTGGCGACCACCGTTAACTACGCCACGCCCGCAACAGGTTCCCGCGGGTGCTCGCAGTCATCTGGAGACTTGCCAAACCTGTGGTACGGAATTTGTGCTCGGTGCTCGTTTCTGTCACGTCTGCGGAGCTGGTCGCGACGCTGATGTAGAAACACCGAACGAAACATACTGGATGAGAGCTATCGACAAGATCAAGGCAATCGACCTGACCAAGCTAAAAGAGATGCTGCACCTCCCTACAGCCTCCCTGATCGCTATGTTCTTCGGAGTCGCATGCGTGATAGCCGCCGTCGTCACGAGTTTCCTCTATAAGGCGACAACACTGAGTGAGTGGGAAGCTATTCAGGCCTGGCGAATCGAATGGCTGCTCGCCGCCGCTGTCGCATTCATCTTGGGGATTCTGCTGAAGCCAAGGGAAGCTTAAGTTCGAGAAGTTACGAGTTTGCAGGACGCAGAGTTGCAGGACTCAGGAGTTGCAGGTTCGAGAAGTTTTGAAGTTCCCCGCTCGCGCCTCTGGAGGCCACAAAAGACTCAGGCAATGCCACCAGGCATAGTCTGAGTCTTTTTGATTTGACTAGATTCTGTTTTGATTTTCCGCTGTCATCCTGAGCGAGGGCGCATGCCCGAGTCGAAGGAGCCCTCTGAAGCCCAAATCTAAGCTAGCGCGGTGATCACTCTGGAGAAGTGCGCGTTCGTGATCGCGAACAATACTGCAGCTACCAGCTACCCAACCACCTCTAGCCACTAACCACTAACTACTTCCCCGTCCTCGCCTGCGTTACGTTCACGCTGTTCGCCGTGTATTCTTTGCCATCGAACATGGCCTTCACCACCACATCCGATCCGACCATCAGATTGCCCGGCAGCAGCGGCCTTACCACGCTAATGTCGTACGTCTTGTTGTCGCTCTGATTCGCGATCGAAATCTGTCCCACCGACAAATCCAGGTTCGTCACTCGTCCTGCGAATGTATACACCTCACCCGGAGAAGCCAGCACGCGAATCTCGCGCGCGATCCCGCGATTTGCCGCATCTGGCGCAAACTGCACCGACACCAGCGAGCCCGGGGCTACTTCGGCAATCGTAATCTGTTTCCCGTGAAGCACCACGTGAGTGTTGCCATCTGCCGTGAGCCCTACCGGCTGACCAGAAAGTTCATCGCGAATCGAAATCTCGTTGCCCGAGTTCGCTAACACCTGTCCGCGTGCATCGGCGGCGTTTACCTGCGTGATCACGCGAATATTCCGCGCCAACACCTGGCTGCGATCGCTCATGGTGTCCACGTAAACACGGTCTCCCTTATGGATCGCCAGTTGCGTAGTCTCCACCCCATCGCGGTAAATGTGCGTGCGCTCGTCAAAATGCACGACCATCTTTTTCCCGCCGAACGGCCGCAGCGACACCCGATCACGCACATGATCCACGCCGTCAACCGTACCTCCCACCAGCGTCGTAGTGCTCTTCGGCATGGGGGGAGCCGGCAGGATCGGCTCGCCTGTTCCGGCGGGCCCCTGATCGGCGTTGTCGTAGCGTTGCGTTACCGGAGCCGGCAGATCCGCTGGTGAGGCGACCGCCGGTGCTGCAGGTGAGGCTGGCTGGTTAGACTGCGACTGCGACTGTCCCTGGGAGTCTTTGCTCTGCGCTGACTTTGCGTCCTGCGCCAATCCAAAGCTGCCGCACGTAACCACTGCCACCAACACACAATACGGGTAAAAACGTTTCATCCTTCTCTTCGATGACGTCCCCCGCAATGTGAGTTGGATGCCCACAGCATCTCTGTTTCAGGTCGCTTCGGGGCGGAGTGCGAGCGGATGGCTCGCTAATTACTAATTACTAACTGCTAACTACTAATTGCTAACCAACAAAAACCGCAACTGACCAGCCCTCCTTGGGTTACTCTCAGGCAGCAGCCAGTCTCTGGGACGCTGCCCGGCAATCGGACAGGGGAGGAAGCATGTCGAAAAAACTCTTTCCTGCAGTAATCCTCACCGTTCTGTTCTCCACCTTGGCTTTCAGCTCCGATATCCCCAAAGGCACCAAGATTACCGTCCGTTTGGACGAAATGTTGAGCAGTGACACCGCCGTCATCGGCCAGCGCTTCATGTCGCATCTTGACCACGATCTCCGTTTCGGCACCGATCGCGTCATGATCCACAAAGGGGCGCTGGTTACCGGCATTGTGAAATATGCTCGCTCCACGATGAATTACAACCAGGCTGGCGAAATCGAGTTGCAGATCATCTCCGTCGCTGCCGACGGCATCAGCTATGGGGTGCTATCGGATACCTTCATGCGGATGGGGCGAGAGCGCCCCGTCAATCCCCAAACCGGGCGCGAAGATGACACCGGCGCTCGCCGCTCCGACGTGACCCGTGCTGGCATCGACGTGCTCACCGGTGGAGGTGGCAACGCTCCCGGCGCTACCATCCCCGGCACCGACGTCAGTGTGGGCGGCGCGAACACTCAGTCAGGCATGCAGGTGATCCTGCCGACCGCGATGAAAATCACCTTCACGATCATCGAAGCCACTGCCTCCAAGAAGTAAGAATCGTGAAGCCCCGCTCGCCCTTGAGCGAGCCGTTCGCGGGCAAACTTTATTGTTGTCATCACGAGCGGACGTAGTCCGCGAGGGATCTGCATTCGGCCTGACCCCAGCGCACATTAAGTTGTTGTCATCACGAGCGGACGTAGTCCGCGAGGGTTCTGGAATTGTGTTGCCCTGTACCCGCATAACGTGCCTGCATCTCCACCTGAGCGTCCCACTCCACTACGTCATGGTGAGCGCAGCGAATCCATCTCTGCATTTCCCCTACCCGCGACACACCCGGCGAAAAATAGTGAGGCACACGAACTGCACATTGCGAGCTGCGGAGCGGCGGGATTCGTAAGCCCAGACCGTAAGGTCTGGGTCACGGACCAAGAGAACTTTTGTCTGACTACTGACTACTAGCGACTGGCTACCGCCTTTAACTCCTTTGTTATGCGGGACGATGGGACTAAGTCCTTTGTTTGCCGGGACGAGGCCTGTCCCATGCCTCTAAGTCCTTTAGAATGCGGGACAAGGGGGAGGGGGGTACCCCATGGGACTTCCCGAATCCGGAAAATAAACGGCAGCCCGACCCCGACCCGTGGCTATTTTGAAATGCATGCACTCTGCGCGATCCAATCATTAGAATAGGTTTATGACCGACTCTCTTACTATCGCTGGTAGGCAGTTCCGTTCGCGTCTCATCGTTGGCACAGGCAAGTACAAGTCAGGCCAGGAGACTGCCACTGCCATCGAATCCAGCGGCGCCGAAATGGTCACCGTTGCCGTCCGTCGCGTGAACCTCGACCGCAGCAAGGAATCTTTGCTCGATTTCATCGATCCCAAGCGTTACTTCCTGCTGCCAAATACGGCCGGCTGTTACACCGCCGACGAAGCCATTCGCACGGCGCGTCTCGGACGTGAAGTTGGTCTCTCCGACTGGGTCAAAATTGAAGTCATCGGCGATCAGGCCACGCTCTATCCCGACACGCAGGCCACGCTCGAAGCCACTCGCGTCCTGGTAAGAGAGGGATTCACGGTTCTTCCCTACACCACCGACGACATTGTCGTGGCGAAGAAGCTGATCGACGCCGGCGCCTCCGCCGTAATGCCTCTCGGTGCGCCCATCGGCTCGGGCCTTGGCATTCAGAACACCGCCAACATCCGCATTCTTCGCGAGATGATCACCGAAGTTCCCTTGGTGATCGACGCCGGCGTAGGCACCGCATCTGACGCGGCGATTGCCATGGAGCTCGGCGCAGACGCGGTCCTGATGAACACCGGCATCGCCAACGCTGGCGACCCTATCCTCATGGCCGAAGCCATGAAGCACGCCGTGCTCGCCGGACGTCAGGCGTTCATCGCCGGACGCATGCCGCGCAAGCTCTATGCCACCGCCAGCTCCCCGCTGGAAGGCGTCGTCCGCTAGTGTTGTTGTCATCACGAGCCGCGCAGCGGCGAGGGATCTGCACTTGAAGTGGCGCGGGCGCCCTCGCCCGCGCGGGTGCCCCACACATCCTTCTGTTGGAATGTGTGGGACCGCGGAATTGAAACTGAAATACTGACTTACTGAAGAACTGATCTACTGACGAACTATTTCGCTTGCGCCATCTCTACATTCTGAACATGAACCGTGCCGTTGCTCACGGCGCCGGTAACATTCACGTGATGGCCGAGGTGATCTTTCAACGTATCGGGATTATCAACTTTGAGAATCTGCTTGTCTTTATCAGTCACGAACACGATCGGCGATCCGGCTTCGACGCACTTTTTCGCGCAAGCTTCTTTGCCCGGACCCGCATGGGCAGCGCACTTCTCGTCGGATACCCATCCCGTCATGGAAGAATCGGCTGCGAATGCAACCGACGCCAGGAAGCAACAGGCGCATGCCAGTGCCAGTATCTTTTTCATACGCAATCTCCTTTGTGTATGCCAGTTTCCTGCCCGCGGGATGTGGCAGCTAAGAACGCTCCCCAAGAGCGCCCTTCTTGTTCGAATCCAGCTTACGCTGGTTTTCTATGATTCTGACTCGGGTGCTCGCGAATTGCAATTACTTCAATTTGGCCGAGGTATTCGCGGGGGTGGCCTGTTGCCCTCGTGGCAGCAGGTAAATCACTTCGCCCGGACGCGCGTACCCGAATTCATCCCGTGCCACTTTCTCGATTGCCCGCGAATCCGTCCGCAGCGCCTCTACATCTTTGTTCAGGCGATCGTTTTCCTTTTGCAGCGACTCTACGTCCGTCTGCCTCTGGCGGTACTCGGCCTTCTTGCTCTCGTAAACCACCATGCCGTTCGCGCCAAAAATCACATGGAACGCCATCCACGCCGCTACGATCGCAACCGCCGCCGTGGCCAGCTTGCGGCGCCAGCGATAGGCGACATCGTATGCGCGGCGCACCTCTTGGTTCGCCTCGATTTGTTCAACCAATCGTTCCAGGTTTTCCTGCATCTGTCCCCAACTACAGACTCACTGGTTGGTGAGCCGGGCCTCGCCATAAAATCAAATCTGGACTCAGACCCAGTTTGTAGTGAACGTCTCTTGATCTCTGGCGTCAAGCAGAAGTTCAGTTATCGCGCCTACAGGAACCAACTTTGGCAAAGCGTTCTCAGGTTTACGCGCAACTTTCACCATCAGCAGTGCATTTCAGAAACTCTCTTCACTGAGATGCACGAACCTGCAGCTGCGTAATCTATTCGCAAAGTTCGTACAAGAAGAGACAGAAAGAGACCATGACTGACTACCGCATAGTTCTGACAACCGCCGGATCGGCCGACGAAGCCGAGCGCATCGCCACCGCGCTCGTCGAAGCAGAACTCGCCGCCTGCGTGAACATCGTCTCCCCGATTACATCGATCTATCGCTGGAAGGGTTCGGTACAGAAGGAGCAGGAATGGCTGCTGTTGATCAAAACTACAGCCTCAGCTTTTGAAAGCGTCTCGAAGAAGATTCGCGAACTGCACTCCTACGACCTGCCGGAATGCATTCAGATTCCCATCGAAGCCGGTAGCGCTGAATATTTGAACTGGATCGCAGAAAACGTGAAGTGACGCAGGATCGGGTGCCCCACACATCCCTCTTTTGGAATGTGTGGGATTTACGCTTTCTTCCCGCGCAAATTGATGCGCACGTAATCCAACTTGAACTCAGGATCGGTCACCGCCTGCTCCACCAGTTCCTCGAGAAACTGTGCTTTGAGATCCGGATCATCGATCCGCGCCAGGAACGGCCGCAGGATCACTTCACGCAGAAAGTCGCGATACTGGTCTCTTCCCTGCAGTCGCAAAGCCGCCGGCTCCAGCCAGGCTTCCGCATCAACAAATCCCGCCTGCAACATTCTTCGAGTCGTAGTCTCTGGCGACGGGAACTCCCACGGATCGTCCCAATTCTCGAAAAATCCTTCGTACTCGCCTTTCTCCAGCAGATCAAGCACACGTCGATGAACATCTTCGAGATTGCCGCGTCCGCCTGCTTGCGCCTCGATCCAGCCGCCTGGCTTCAACGCTCTCACCAGGCCGCGAAACAGCGCATCATGATCCTTCACCCAGTGAAATGCAGCGGTGCTGAAGACGCCGTCGCATTCCGCTTCGAACCGCAAGTCAGCCAAATCAGCATGAACGAATCGGACGCGTCCATCGAAGCGCGGCTTGAGGAACTCTTCCGCCTTCTGCAACATGTTCTGCGATATGTCGACCGCAAGCACACTTCCCTGCGGCAACCGCTCCAGGAGTTCAGCGGTAAGCCGTCCTGTGCCGCAACCGGCGTCCATCACTGTCTCATCGCCTTTCAGTTTCAGGCGATCCACTACTTTTTTGCCCCACTCAAATTGCGGGTTGGAAACGCGGTGATAGACCTCGGAGTTCCACTCTCGATGTTTACTCTCAGCCATCAGTCAGTAACGTCAGATCGCGTTCAGCGCCTGATCCAGGTCCGCGATGATGTCTTCCACGTCTTCGATCCCGACGGAAATCCTCACCATTCCGTCAGTGATGCCAATCTCTTTGCGCCCCTTCTCACCCAGCGCAGCGTGCGTCATCGTCGCCGGATGCGAGATCAGCGTTTCAACTCCACCCAGCGATTCTGCCAGCGTGCAAACTCTCCCCACGCGCTTCAGGAGCTTCTTCGCATTGCTGAGCGAACCTGTCTCAAACGTGATCATCGATCCGAATCCGCCCATTTGCCGTTTGGCAAGCTGGTACTGCGGATGATCGGATAATCCTGGATAGAACACGCGCTTCACCTTGCGATGCTCCGCCAGAAACTGCGCCACCTTCATTCCGTTGCGATTGTGCTGCTCCATCCTTACCGCAAGCGTCTTCACGCCACGCAGGATCAGCCAGCTTTCGAAGGGCGACAGAATCGCGCCCGCCGACTTCTGTATGAACGCCAATTGATCTGCCTGCTCTTTCGTCGAGCAGACAATCACTCCGCCGAGTCCATCGCTGTGACCGTTCAGGAACTTCGTGGTCGAATGCAGCACCATGTCCGCGCCCAGCTCCAGCGGTCGCTGGAAATATGGCGACATGAAGGTGTTGTCGACGATCAACTCAACACCTTTGCGGCGGCAGATCTTCGCAATCGCCTCCAGATCGCTGAGCGTCATCAGCGGATTCGTGGGCGTCTCGACGTACACATACTTTGTATTCTTTCGGATCGCGCGCTCTACTAGCGACGCATTTGACGTATCGACGTAGCTGAACTCGAGCCCGTAATTCACCAGCACCTGGTTGAACAATCGCGGCACTCCGCCATAAACGTTGTTCGTGCACACCAGGTGATCGCCCTGTTTCATCATCGTGCAAAGCGCAGTCACGGCAGCCATTCCGCTCGCAAACACACGCGCTGCGATTCCGCCTTCCAGCGCCGCCAGGCATTCCTGCAGGCGATCACGTGTTGGATTGGTTACGCGCGCATATTCATATCCTTGACGCGGCTTACCAAGCTCATCCTGCGCGTAGGTTGAAGTCGCGTAAATCGCCGGTCCCACAGCCCCGTTCAGCGGATCGGGCTCCGATCCAACGTGAATTGCTGCTGTCGCGAAACCAATCTCCTGCTGCTTCTGTTTCGCCATACCTTCTCCTCTGAATTTGATCGAGTTCGCGTTGATGAGCGGCTGGAACAACCGAGCGCCGCAATTTGGATTAGAACGGCTCGAAGATGCCCTTGGAGAGATATCGTTCCGCCGAGTCTGGAATCACAGTCCCGACGCGCTTCCCCGGCCCAAGCTTCTTCGCAATCTGGAGCGCCGCAAACACGTTCGCGCCGCCGCTGGAACCCGCCAGCACGCCTTCGATTCGCGCCAATTCGCTGACGGTGCGAAATGCATCATGATCGCTGACGGCGATGATCTGGTCCGCCAACTTCGCGTCGAAGGTTGCGGGAATGAAACTGGATCCAATGCCTTCAATGCGGTGATCGCCCGGCTTTCCGCCGCCCAGAACCGAGCCCTGGGTTTCGACTGCAATTCCCAACGCACGCGGATTCTTCTCCTTCACGAAGCGTGCGACTCCTGTGAACGTGCCGCCGGTTCCCGACCCCACCACAACGGCATCCACATCGCCGCCCATTTGCTCGAAAAGCTCGCGGCCCGTCGTTTCGTAGTGATAGTCAGGATTTGCCTGGTTCTCGAACTGTAACGGCAGGTACGCATCGGGAATCTTCGCCGCCAAATCCCGCGCGCGGCGGATGGCGCCTTCCATCCCCTCGTCGTCGGGAGTGCGAATGACTTCGGCGCCGAGCGCCTGCATCAGCATAACTTTCTCTTTGGAGAACTTCTGCGGAACGCAAAAGATAACGCGATAACCCTTGTTTACGCCGATGAGCGCCAAACCAATGCCTGTATTACCCGCAGTCGCCTCGATGATCGTCGATCCGCGACGCAGCTTGCCCTCTTCTTCGGCGCGGCGGATCATGCCGATGGCAGCGCGATCCTTAATGCTGCCTCCCGGATTCAGATACTCCAGCTTGGCGTACACGTCGGCCGAGCCTTCCGGCACCAGACGTCGCAGGTGCAACAGAGGCGTTTCGCCGACCAGTTCCGTGATGCTTTCCGCAACCCGCAGGGCAGTGGTTTCCGCAGCAGTTTTCATGGGCACAGATTAAGGGTAAGGGAGCAACTGACCAGCGTCAATGATGGCAAGCACAAGCAGAAATGCCAGCCCAATTTCGGCTGGCATTGTGATTAGTTGAGATCGTCGACTTACTTCATAGCCTGTTCTTGGCCTGGATAGTATCCGCTGCGGGTGCGCACGACTAGCTTGCCGTGATGCGGAGCTTTGGCTTCCACCTTCACGGTGCGATATCCGCCTGCACTTTGAGGCGTGGTCGGTTTGTAGCCGATCGTGTACTGGTTGCGGATGTCGTGGGCGACTTCGCTTGAAATCGCGTCCACTTCTTTCAGATCTTTCGGGAAGAAAGAGACGCCGCCGGTATCTTCGGCCATCGTCTGCAAGGCACGACGCGCGCGCTTGGCATGCTCATCGCCGAGTAATCCGATGGTGTAAACCACCGGACCATTTTCTGCCTGCAGGAAGCGAACAGCGCGTTCCAGGCTGCTGCGGCTGGCGTTATCTTCGCCGTCCGTGACGACCAGCAATACCTTCTTATCCAGTTTCGAATTCTTCTTCAGGTGATCGGCCGAAGCCATCACCGCGTCATAGAGCGCAGTTCCGCCGCGCGATTCGATCTTCTCCAGGCCGTCGCGTAGCTTCGTGATGTTCGCGGTGAAATCCTGATCGAGGTAGTACTCATCGTTAAAGTTGACTATGAAGACCTGATCCTGCGGATTGCTTGCTTTCACCAGATTGATCGCCGCCTGATTCACCGCAGGTCGCTTGTCGCGCATCGATCCGGAATTGTCGATGATGATCCCGAGCGACACCGGGACATCTTCTCGCCGGAACGAGTTGATCGTTTGCGGCTTGCCATCTTCGAATACGGTGAAATCGGTTTTATCCAGGTCGGTGACGAAACGGTGTTTGTCGTCGACCACCGTGGCATGCAGCTGTACTTCCTGCACCGTAGTCGTGAAGACGTATTGACCATTATCTTCGCGCTCCGGCGCGGTGCCTTGGTCAGCAGGTTGCTGCGCCGCTCCTGCCTGGGGCTGCGTTCCCGAAGATTGCGGCTGGTTAGCCGGCGTTTGCGAAGCAGGAGCAGAACCATTCTGCTGAGCCGGAGGCGGGTTCTGGCCTGTGCTGGTTGTAGTTTGGCCTGCCTGGTCCGCAGGTGCCGCAATCACTTGGGCTGCGGCAACTACAGCCAGCACACAAAGGATAAGAAAAATGGACAGCCCGTGCGCGATCACCTGCTGCACAACAGGGAGCCCCGGTTTCACGTTATTGCGCAGGTGCATAATAGCCAGTTTTAGCATAGACACGCAGTGGTGGCAGGCCCTTCGGAGGCACCAGTTTAACTTTTATCTTCCGCCACTTTCCATCGCGCGCTACTTTGCTTGGACGGTACCCAAGTACATATTGGTTGCGCAGCTCGATTCCGATTTTTGTAGCCACGTCCGCCAACTCATTCGGATTATCGACGGTAAATGTCCGGCCGCCCGTCACGTCCGTGATTTCGGAAAGCATCACCGGACCGTTCCGTTCCTCTTCCGTCCGAGGCGTGCTATCGAACAAGCCGATTCCATAAATCTGAACGTCCGCTTCTTTTACGATCGACTTAATCTCATTTTCCGTATAGCGGCTGTGATTGTCTCCCCCATCCGAAATGATGAGCAGCGCCTTCTTCGCATTGTGCGCTTTCTTCATTCGATGAAGACCCATGTAGATCGCATCCAGCAGAGCCGTTCGTCCCTTGGGCGCGACCAGCGGAAGCTTGGCTTGAATGTCTTCCACCGATGAAGTGAAATCCTGCAGCAGTTCCGGCTTCTCGTTAAACGTGACCATGAAGAATTCGTCCTGCGGATTTGCCGTACGGAAGAACTCCACCACCGCCTCGCGAGATTTCTCGATCTTGTTGCTCATGCTGCCGCTCATGTCGAAGATCACCCCCAGCGAAATGGGTGCGTCCTCGCTCGAGAAGTGCATCACCTGCTGCTTGTCGCTTCCTTCGTAAAGCTCGAAGTTATCCTTTTCAAGCCCGGTTACGAGCCGGTTCATCGGATCGGTTACGGTAACCGGAACCAGAACCAGATCGACGTCGACCTTCATCGGACGCGTATGCGTCTTTAACGCGGGGTCGATAAGATCAGCTGGCGGCTTAGGATCGGGTTCTTTCCGGGGCGTGATGTGGACCTGGTCCCCGGTATCGACGTTAGCCTGAGTGGTGGTCTGATCCGCTGCAGCAGCCGGCGGCTTATCCTGCGATATTGCAGAGGTTCCCAATACAACGCAGCAGGTCAGCAGAAGGAAACCCAGAGAGTTGAAGCGACGCGAAGGTGAGCCCAAAGTTAGCCGCAAGTAAGTTCTCCACTGTTTTAACAGCGTTTGCGGGAGAAGCTGAAAGCGGGATGACCCGCCATTTTTCGTGGCCGTGCGGGCCATAAATTCCTCTATTGATTGTGAATGGTACCACAGCTTTGACGGCTCGCAGACGACACTTGCGAAACCGTCCCGGGAGCTGCGCGTACTGCTGATCTAGATGAATGTCGATTCTGTTTAGGTTTCCTTTTCGTGACAGAAAGAGGTTGCTACAATCCAGCTTCTTTACATTTCATATGGCCGACATAGCTCCCTTTCGCGCTCTCCGCTACGATCCGCAGCGTGTTCCGCTGGACAGGGTTGTCACTCAGCCTTACGACAAGATAACCCCCGCAATGCAGGAGAGTTACTACTCTGCCAGCCCGTACAATCTGGTTCGCGTAATTCTCGGCAAGTCGCAACCCGGAGATTCTGAAGGCTCAAACACGTATTCGCGGGCAGCGGCGAACTTCCAGAATTGGCGAAAAGATGGTGTGTTGGCTCAGGATCCCGAACCTTCTCTTTACCGGTACACGCAAACGTTCCATGTGCCAGCATCTGCGGTCGGCCGGACCGGGGAGCAGCGTGTTGAACTCGAGAGGGTCGGATTCATCGGCGCTGGGCGTATCCACGACTACAGCGACCAGGTTGTCTTTCGCCACGAGCAGACCCTCTCCAAGCCGAAAAGCGATCGGCTGAACCTGTTACGCGCTACTCGGGCACACTTTGGCCAAATTTTTATGCTCTACAGCGACCCTGCCTCTTCGGTCGATTCCGTTCTGGCCAGTTCGGTTCGCCCGTCAGCCCCAGACGCATGCGTTACGGACGAGTACGGCGTGGTTCACCGGCTCTGGCGCATTTCGGATTCGGAAGCAATCCGCAGCGTTCAGCAAGCAATGGCGGACAAGAAGCTGATCATCGCCGATGGCCACCATCGCTACGAGACCGCGCTCAACTATCGAAACGAGCGCAGGGCTGCCACAAGCTCTCCTGATCCCAATGCTCCTTACGAGCGCGTCATGATGACCTTCGTAAACATGGACGCGCCGGGGCTGGTGATCCTGCCAACGCATCGCGTCGTCTTTGGATTGGAGAATTTTGACCTTGCTTCCTTCTTAAGCGTCGCGCAACCTTATTTCGAGACAGTGCCACTGGATGGATCCCCGCAACTCGAAAGCGCTCTGGTCAGTCTGCGGGAAGAAGGACGGAGCGGCCCATCCCTGTTGATCGCGACGAAACAGGCCAGCTTGATCCTTCGAGCACGAGCACGCGCTGCGGATGCTCTCCTTCCGCAATACACACCGGCGCAACGTCAGCTCGACGTCGTGCAATTACACAAAGTCCTTCTAGAGAACGTGCTGGGACTTTCCGAAGAATCTATTCGCAATCAGGAAAACTTGTCTTACGTTCGCGAAGCCGCGGAAGCGGTTGAGCGCGTCCACCACGGAGAAGCTCAAATCGCATTCCTCATGAACCCATGCCGCATGGAACAGGTACGCGACATCGCATTCGCAGGGGGCGTGCTGCCGCAGAAATCAACCGATTTTTATCCCAAGCTACTTAGCGGACTGACCATCTACTCCCTGGACTAATTTCCTCGTGAAGGTGAACGAAGGTTCCGCACTCACCTTGAAAGGAATATTCCTGCAGCCCGGCTCGCGGCATAATTAACCGTTGAATATCGCTGTCCATCTCAGACGAGAGCCGAGACTGTTTGTTCTCGCTGCTCTCCTGTTCCTTCTCGCAGGTTCCGGAGCGCAAGACAAGAAACTCACCGTCTACGCGGCTCAGGGATCGATGTCATTCCCAGTGATCGATCGAAACGGCGCTGAATATGTCGCGCTGGTGGATATCCTCGATCAGTTCGGCAGTGCGAAGACAAAGCAATCGGACAGCAAGTATCACGTCAAGTTTGCTCCGCGTTCGGGCTCGACGATCGAAGCTGAGTTCAACCAGAACAGCACCGCGGCGAAAATTGGAGGCCGCAAGATCGAATTGAGTTCGCCATTCATGATCTTGTCAGATCGTGGAATGGTCCCCACTTCGTCCCTACCGCAGTTGGCTTCGTCTTTCCTGGGAATCCCGGTAAGCTTTCACCAGACTGCAAGGCGACTCTTCGTCGGCGCGGTCTCCAATCCGTTTACTTACGATTTGCAGAAGGCCGGCGGTCCACGGTTAGTCCTGCATTTCTCTGCGCCCGTGAGCCCTTCGATCGCAACGGAACCGGGACGCCTTAGGATGACGTTTGCCAAAGATCCGGTGGTCTCAAACGCGCCGGTAGCCGCACTTGCTGATAGCACGTTCTCTTCCTTGTCTTACAGCGAATCCAATGGCGTGGCCGAGATCTCCGTCGCTGCCACCGCTCCACTTCTCGCCAGCTTTAGCGACAGCGGTAGAACCGTGACCATCACCGCGCAGCAGAGTGCACCGGCCGTTTCTTCGGCCTCGAATCTGCCCACTACGGCTTCTCCGAACCTTACGAATGTGCCGGTGCCCGTGCCTACGCCTCCTCGCTTCCTGATCGTCATCGATGCCGCTCACGGTGGCGCCGATCCTGGTGCAGCGATCACTCCTACGCTCAGCGAAAAAGATGTTGTACTGGCATTTGCGCGCAGACTGAAAACTGTGCTCGACAATCAGGGAGTCGCCACGGTGCTTCTGCGCGACTCGGACTCCACGCTCTCCTTCGACCAGAGAACACTGGCCGTGAATACCTCTCATGCCGCACTGGTGATTTCCGTTCACGCCACCTCGAGCAGCTCTGCGCTTCATGTATATACGGCTCTGCTGACGCCGATACCGCACAACCCTTTTGTGCCGTGGGATACGGCACAAGCCGCTTTTCTGGATCAGAGTCAGGCCGCTGCCGGTGCAATCTCGAAGGAATTGTTCACGCGCAACATCAGCAATTCATCCCTGCAGGCGTCGTTGCGTCCGCTGAACAGCTTCGCGCACCCTGCAGTTGCGATTGAACTTGCGCCCGCGAATGGCAAGGCCGACTCGCTGATATTGCTCTCCTATCAACAGCCGATTGTTGCTGCCGTGGCGGCGGGTATCTCCGACATGCGCTCGACGCTGGAGGGCCCGCGATGATTTCACGCGCGCTGTTCATCACCATGATCGTGCTTCTCATCGCGGTTGTCGCGCTGGGCATTTATGGACTGCATATGAAGCACCAGGCCGAACTCGCAACTCTGTTGGGACCTGAAGCGAAGCCAGTCAGCGCACCGGTGAACGGCAGCACCGCGGTCGTGGCGCTATTTATCCCGAACGATTTGGACGGAGTGCTGGTGCGGAGCGACGTAAGCATTTCCGTTCCGTCGGACCCGAGTGGGCGAGCTCGCGAAATTCTTCGCGCGCTGGTAACGGCTTGCCAGGCTAAAGACTCTACGCATCCTCTGCCTCCGGATGCCGATATTAAAGACGTGTTTCTTCCCTCTGCGAATCTCGCGGTGATCAACGCGAATGCGGCTTTTGCCGATGGTCATCGCTCTGGCATTCTCGTCGAGGAACTGACAATTGCGGCAATCGCACGCACCCTGGCCGTGAACATGCCCGACATCAAACAATTCAAATTGCTGATCGACGGCAAGGAACGCGAAACCCTTGCAGGCCACGCCGACCTTCTTGAGATCTACTCCACAGACCAGCAAACGTGGTCACAGCTGTTGCCGCAGTAAGTCTGTCAGTTCATCAGTCTTTCAGTGGACCTGAAACCCTTAACCGACTGATGCGGCGGACAACGAAATACTGATGTACTGAGATACTGATGTACTGATCGACTGAAAGACTGAGCGACTGACGAACCCGACTGATAGACTGAACCCAATGTTCTATCGCTCCGATAATCGCGCCCCCGACCAGATGCGTCCGGTAAAGATCACGCCGAACTTCATCTCCACCGCTGAAGGATCTGCCCTGATCGAAGTGGGCAATACTCGGGTGATCTGCACCGCAACCATCGACGAAGCGGTTCCCGCGTGGATGCGCAACTCCGGCAAAGGCTGGATCACCAGCGAATACGGCATGCTGCCGCGCTCCACACTGACCCGCACCGCGCGCGAAGCCAGCAAAGGCAAACCAAGTGGGCGCACGCAGGAGATTCAACGCCTGATCGGACGATCCCTGCGCGCTGTTGTCGACCTAAAGCAACTCGGCGAACGCACCATCTGGATCGACTGTGATGTGATTCAGGCCGACGGCGGCACGCGCACTGCTTCCATCACTGGCGCTTTCGTGGCACTCGGGATCGCACTATCGAGACTGGTTGAAGCAGGAACGCTGAAGTCAGTTCCGCTTCGCGACTTTGTTGCCGCCACCAGCGTGGGGATCGTCGACGGAGAGATTCTTCTTGATCTCGCTTATGACGAAGACTCCCGCGCCGAAGTGGACATGAATTTCGTAATGACCGGCTCGGGAAAGATGATTGAAGTCCAGGCCACCGCCGAGCAAGTTCCCTTCGATGATGCGCAACTTCAGCGGATGATGCAGTTGGCGCGGCAGGGGGTCTTGGACCTGATCGCAATGCAGCACGCCTTACTGCCCACATTCAAAGTCTCGGCGTGAGCCAAGAACTAGCTGACTGTCATTTCGAGCGAGGACGCGCGTAATAAACGCGTCCGAGTCGAGAGACCTTGTGCTATCCCGCAAAGAATAAAAGCCACGGATCACCGATCAGCCTCTCGCCAATCCGTTCAATCCGTGGCTTGCTTTTTCTTGCCGGCTAAACCTAAACCAATACGCCCTTCTCCGCCTTGGCATACTTCTTTGCCATCTCGGAGATCGCGACTGGCTTGTAGTCACTTGCATGACCAGCCTGTCCGAACTGCGTCATGCGTAGTGCGACAACTTTCTTCATCGCCTCGCGCGCCGGCTTCAGAGTAGTCACGTGGATCGAACTTCTCTGGCGTTTCCACGAATACCTTGCGGATCGCGCCCGTAATCGCCAGCCGGTTATCGGTATCGACGTTGATCTTGCGCACGCCGTTGCGAATCCCGAGCTGTATTTCTTCTACCGGAACTCCCCAGGTCGGCTTCAGGCTGCCGCCGAACTTGTTAATGACGTCCTGCAGGTCCTTCGGCACGCTCGACGATCCGTGCATAACCAGGTGAGTGTGCGGCAAACGCTTGTGAATCTGGATGAGGACGTCCATCTTCAACACAGATCCATCCGGTTTCTTGTTGAACTTGTATGCGCCGTGGCTGGTGCCGATCGCAATGGCCAACGCATCGACGCCGGTCTTCTCGACGAATTCAACCGCCTGCTCGGGATCCGTCACATGCTCCAGGCCAGTTCCGCCTGCGCCGTGTCCGTCTTCGATTCCGCCGAGTACGCCGATTTCGCCTTCTACAGTCACGCCCTTCGCGTGCGCCATCTCGACAACCTGGCGAGTGGCGTCGACGTTGTATTCGAAGCTCGAAGGTGTTTTGCCGTCGGGCATCAGCGAACCGTCCATCATCACGCTCGTGAATCCCAGATCGATCGCCGACTTACAGGTCTCGACGCTGTTGCCATGATCGAGGTGCATGACCAGCGGAATCTCGGGATAGAGTTCAGCCGCGGCCAGCATCAGGTGATACAGAAACTTGTCTTGTGAATAGCTCCGCGCACCACGGCTCGCCTGAATGATCACCGGCGACCGGGTCTCGCGCGCTGCTTCCATGATGGCTTGGATCTGCTCCATGTTATTGACGTTGAACGCGCCTACTCCGTAGCCGCCTTTCGCCGCCTCATCCAGTAACTGCCGCATCGACACTAAGGGCATGACGTATGTTCTCCTTTATGAAGTCCGAGGCTATAATCTCTAAAGCTAAAAATGTTACCCGAGTGGGGTTGGGATTGTTTGTGACGCACGATACAGATGTTTTCGAATGCTGACGATCCGATCAGCCGTGCCGATCCAGTGTGGCTCCACTTCTTCGTTCTGCAACACGGTCTAAAACCTGCATTTTGTTTGGAGTAGCTTCCAATTGCAGTTAGCAGTCCGGGCTGTACTGGTTCCGATCAAAAGATAAAACTAGAAGGAGCATTTCATGAAGCTTACCCCTGGAAAACTGGCTGGCCTGAAGGCGGTTTCAAACGCGCGGGGTGTTATTGCCGCCGCCGCTATGGATCAGCGCGGCTCGCTGCAGAAGGCGCTCGGCGCGCACGCCGGCGACAAAGAGCTGGAAACATTCAAGATCTGCGTCACGGAAGTCCTGACCAAACACGCGAGCGCCATTCTTCTCGACCCCGAGTGGGGACTGCCGGCGGCACGCCGTCGCACCAAGGGTTCCGGCCTGCTGCTCGCCTATGAAAAGACTGGCTATGACAAGACCGGCCCGGGCCGCCTCGGCGATCTGCTCGACCATTGGTCCGTACAGCGCCTGAAGGAAGCCGGCGCCGACTGTATCAAGATCCTGCTCTACTACACGCCGTTTGATCCTGAAAAGATCAATGACATCAAGCATGCCTGGGTTGAGCGGCTGGGCGACGAGTGCCGCGCCAACGACATTCCCTTCTTCCTCGAATTCGTCGGCTACGAAGAAGGCGCCGATGAGAAGGGACTGGAGTACGCGAAAAAGAAGCCCGAGATCGTGAAGGCGTCCATGGCCGAGTTCTCCAAAGACAAGTACGGCGTCGACGTGCTCAAAGTCGAAGTGCCGATCAACATGAAGTTCGTCGAGGGCACCAAGTCCTACAAAGGTCAAAAAGCATACTCAAAGAAAGAGGCCGAGCAGCTCTTCCTCGATGCCGCCACTGCCACCCACAAGCCGTTCATTTACCTCTCGGCTGGCGTGAGCAACGAAGAGTTCACCGAATCATTGGAACTCGCTGCTGAGTCAGGCGTGAAGTTCAACGGAGTGCTCTGCGGCCGCGCCACCTGGAAAGATGGAATTCCGATCTTCGCCGAGAAGGGCGAACAGGCTTTCCGCGACTGGCTCAATACCGAGGGCGTAAAGAACATCGAAAACGTAAACAAGCGCCTCGAAGCCGCGACCTCCTGGCACCAGATCTACGGCGTGCAGGAAGCAGTCGGCGCGCGATAAAGAAACCTGGGCCACGGATCACGCGGATTTTCACGGATTTTTCAATTCATATATATCCGTGCTGATCAGTGAAATCCGTGGCCTGTTTTGCTTTAGTTTCCGAAGTGGAAGTACACGTCCTGCTGCGATGGGATAGGCACCCCATCCTGCGTCGCCGGTTTGAAGCGCCAGCTCTGCAGCGTCGCAATGACTTTTTGATCCAGATCGTTGCGAATGCCCTTCAGCACCGCCGTCTTCACCACATTTCCCTGCTCGTCGATAGTGATCTCGACGATCACGTCGCCGTTGTTCCCCATCGGCAAGTCAGACGAGGAGATAGGCGGCTGAGGTCCTATCACGGGAAGAGCGATTCGTGTTTCGTGGCTGCTCCCAGGCCCTTGCAGCAATGATCCGTTATATGAGCCTGCGCGAAGGGGTGCCGGCGCAGGCACACTGAGCTTCGCGCTTTCTGATTCCGTGCCTTCAACTGCCTTGGCGATTTCGGGCTTTGGTTTTTGCTTGCGCGCAACGACCAGTGGCTGCTTCTTCGCGGGAGTCGAAGCAACACTCTTCCGGGCGTGGCTCTCGCCTTCGATTTCGCTCAACGCTGCTGCTGAAGGCAGATAGATCGATCCAAGATATTTTCCGCTCTCGCCGAAGCGTATTGAAGTTGGCTGGATGAAAATCGCACGTGGATGGCGCGACGCTACCCATAGCACCGCGAGATGGATCGCAAGTGAGCCGCACAGCGACACTCGCCAGAGCCGTCGTCCGGATTGTGGCAATGCGGCAAACATCCAGTCTGGTTAGACGTTCCCCATCCCCACGAGGAAGCAAATCTGAGTAAATCTTATGCCAGGGAGGAGCAGGGCTCAATACGCCACGTAAGGCGCTTTCCGCACCCACGTCAGATCACTGAGTTGCTTCAGCATGAACTCAGCCAGATCAGCCCGGGAGAGTGTCATCCCTTTCGGTGGAAGCCCATCGAACTCCACTCGATATCTTCCAACCGCCGGACCATTCGTCAGCCGCGGCGGGAGCACAACCGTGTAGTCCAGTCCGCTGGCTTCAACCTGCTGCTGCTGAATCGAGGAATTAATGAAGGGATACTTTAAGAGTGTTCGCTTAAGCAAGCGCAGAAAGAATCTTCGAAACGCTGTCGCGTGCTTTCCTGCATCCCGGTATGCGCCCGCAGCTGCCAAGCACGATCAATCGCCGCACACCGTGCCGCTTCATCCCAGCAATGATGTTCGCGCTTGATTTCGGCAGCAGATCGTTCGGTCCCAACGTCCTCGCGCCCAACGCGGTGAAAACCGCATCCTGCCCCTGAATCGCGGCAGCGACCTGTTCCGGATCGAACACGTCGCCCTGGATCACCCGTAAGTCGTGCGTCGCAGAAAAACTCGCAGGATTTCGCACGAAAGCAGAAACCTGGTGCCCTGCCGTCAGGCCCTGCCGAACTAACTCGTGGCCGGTAGCGCCACTTGCGCCAAACACCAGGATTTTCATGTGGACTTACTCTCGGCTGCGCAATTTTGTAAGCAGCCGCAGGATCTCGAAGTACAACCAGATCAACGTCACCATCAGCCCGAACGCGCCGTACCACTCCATATACTTGGGAGCGCCCATGCGCGCGCCGGTCTCAATGAAGTCGAAGTCGAGCACCAGGTTCAGAGATGCGACGATAACCACGATGACGCTGAAGCCAATCCCAATCACGCCCGAGCCGTATGCCGCACGAAACAATTGCACGTGGAAGAAGCTGAGAATGAAACTGGCGAAGTAAAAGAGCGCAATCGCCCCCGTTGCCGCCACCACTCCCATACGGAACTTATCCGTCACCCGAATGAGGCCCGACCGATAGGCCAACAGCAGCACCACCAGCACTCCGAAAGTCAGGCTCACGGCTTCAATAGCAATTCCCGGGAAGCGCACTTCCAGAATCGCCGACACGCTGCCCAGCACCAGGCCTTCGAGCAGCGCATAGATCGGCGCAGTCACCATCGCCCATTCCTTCTTGAAGATGGTAACGATCGCCACGATGAGTCCGCCGATCGCGCCGATCGCCGCCATCGGCATCACCGAAGCAGGATCGCGCGTGGTGAGAAACGTATTCCACGTCCAAGCCGCGGTTGCAACGGTACAGATCAGCAGAATGCCCGTCTTGTTGACCGTGCCCGACACGGTCATGGCTTCGCCAGTTGCCGCGTAACCCTGCCCTCGGAAAGCGTCGTTGCTCAACGCCGGATTCGAAGTGCGAAACATTTGCGCCATAAACTTGCTACCTCACTCCCACTCAATTGTACCCGGGGGCTTGGAGGTAACGTCGTACACCACGCGATTGATCCCGCGCACCTCGTTCACCATGCGATTCGAGATCGTCTTCAGCACTTCATGCGGCAGCGGCACCCAATCGGCGGTCATTCCATCTTCCGAGTGCACCGCGCGAATCGCGCAAGTGTATGCGTACGTCCGCTGATCGCCCATCACGCCCACCGACATCACCGGCAGCAGCACGGCGAACGACTGCCAGATCTGGTTGTACAGTCCCGCCTTCTTTATCTCGGTGACCACGATGTCGTCGGCTTCCTGCAGAATCGCAATCCGCTCCGGCGTCACTTCGCCGAGAATGCGAACTGCCAGCCCCGGACCGGGGAATGGCTGCCGCTGCAGAATCTCTTCTGGCATGCCGAGATCGCGGCCAATCCGCCGCACCTCGTCTTTGAACAGATCCTTCAGCGGCTCGATCAGCTTCAACTTCATCTTCGCGGGAAGACCGCCAACGTTATGGTGCGACTTGATGGTCTGCGACGGGCCGCGTACCGAAACCGATTCGATGACGTCCGGATAAAGCGTGCCCTGCACCAACCAGTCCACCGAACCTTGTTCGCGCTCGATCGTGTGCGCTTCGTCGTCGAAGACCTCGATGAACTCGTTGCCGATGATTTTCCGTTTCTTCTCCGGCTCGATTACGCCTTTCAGCTTGCTGAGAAATCGGTCAGTGGCATCTACGGCGCGCAGATTCAGCCCCAGCTTGTCGCGCAACGTCTGCTGAACTTTCGTGAACTCATTTTTGCGCAATACGCCGTTGTCGACGAAAACGCAGGTGAGTCGATTGCCCATCGCGCGATCGACGAGCGTTGCCGCAACGCTTGAATCCACGCCGCCGGAAAGCGCGCAGATCGCTCTTCCCTGCTCGCCCACTTGCTTGCGAATGTTCTCAACCGTTTCGAGGATGAACTGCGCTGGAGTCCAATTCGGCAGCGCGCCGCAGATATCGAAGACGAAGTTCTTCAGGATCTGCTTGCCCATCGGCGTGTGGTGCACTTCGGGATGGAATTGCACTGCCCACATGCGCCGCTCGGCATTCTCCATTGCCGCGAGCGCGTTACTGCTGCGCGCGACTTCCTTGAATCCAGCGGGCAGTTGCTCCGCTTCGTCCCCATGCGACATCCACACGGAAATATCGGGCGGAAGCTCCTTGAACAGCTTTGAATTCTCTGCAACGTGAACCTGGGCGTGCCCGTACTCGCGTTTTGATGCCGGACGGACCTTTCCGCCGAGCTTGTAGGTCATCACCTGCAGCCCGTAGCACACGCCCAGCACCGGCTTCGCAGCGACCGCCAAAACGCGCTCGTCCATCGCCGGAGCATCGGCATCGTAGACGGAGCTCGGCCCTCCCGACAGGATGATCCCCACGGGCGAATAGCTCATCACTTCTTCGAGCTTGGCGGTACAGGGCAGGACGACGGAAAAGACGTTGAACTCGCGGATTCGGCGCGCGATCAACTGCGTATATTGCGAGCCGAAATCCAGGACAACGATGGATTGTGGTGCTTGCACGCTTTAGATTAGCAGAGCCACTCGGCTTCCCGCTATCGGCTTAGAACGAGCTCTCCGGCTCACCGCCTGGCGGCAGCGGCGGAGGCTCGACCGGATATTGCGGCGTAATCGGAACTGGCACCGGCGCAACGACAGGCACCGGAATTTCTGGCTCGTAGTTGGCCAATGAAACATAGGCCGCGATACGCCATATCTGTACCGCGTCCGTCAGCGCGTAATACACCAGAGCCAGCGTGATTCCCGCAACAATCACGCCCATCATCGGAGAAGTTCCAATCATGCCCAAAGGAATCACCGACAAGACGCTCACGATCGTGATCAGCGCCAGGCGCACCAGTCCGAGCCCCATTGCAGCACCCATGTAAGGTCCCGAGCGCTCGCGAAACAGATCTACCGATTCGCCGAACGCGGTGAAAGCTCCCGCCCCGTCGCGCAATACAAAAATCGGCGCCAGGGTGAGGAACCAGTTCAGCAGCGACCACGCGCTTACGACCAGGAGATTCACTCCCAGGCTCAGCAGAATCGCGACGCCCAGGTACTCCGGCTCACCGCGAAACATCCGGCCCACCAGGACGGAAGAGCCCACGAACGCAAGGATCGCAACGAAGAGGAGCGCCACCCGCAACACATTCACGCCGATCAGCGCAGGCCAGCGAACTTTGCGGCACTGCGGCCCCAGCAACGCTCTCAACGTTGCGGCTCGACCAAACGTCGCCGCGGCAATCCAAAGCGCAATCAGCGCCGGCAACGTGTATACGAAGACCCGCAACACCACGGGCACGATTGCATTCATCACCCGCAGCAGCACGTACGAACTGGCCCGCGGATCGAGCTCGCGAAGAAGTCTGATCTCCGCGTCCGTCATTTGAACTTGCCCCAGCGAACTGAACGCGATGTAAGCAAGCACGGCCCACAGCGCGATCCCGAACGTCCAGCGCCATGAGATCTCACACAAAATCAGCAGCGGCGTTCGCGTGATCGCTCGCCATCCATCACGGGTTGGGGTTGGACCAGCCACGTGTCGAGGATACAGAGCACGTTTCCCAGGGGCAAGTTGCTGTCGCTAACGAAGGTTGTCGGTCTGTGGTTCAGGATGAATCAACACGCGGAACAACTCGGGATCGACTTGCTTGAAACGCGTCTCGATGGCAGTCATCACTTCGTGGACTTGTGAAAGCGGCAGCCCGTCCGACATGGTGCAGTGGCACGAAACATAAAGCTTTCCGGCAACGCGCTTGAATTCGAAATCGTGCAGGTCGATCACTTGCGGGAATTCGACTGTTACCGCCCTTAATTTCTCCTCGAGCGCGGGCTCTTTCACCAGATGGTGCGCAGTTTCGATCGTCGCCGGTTCGCTCTCGATGTGCGTCAGGATCGTCGAAATCTCCGGAACCTTTTCTCGTATCTCCGATTCCAGCACGGTCACGAAATCGTGTGCTTCCTTCAGCGACAAGCGCTCGTTCAACTCGAGGTGTTGTTCTACGTGCAATCGTCCGTCGAGGTCCTGAATGCTGATGTCGTGAACGCTCAAGTTGTTCGAAGACGCCACCGCGCGGATGCGATCGAACATGTTTTCGCCACGCAACGGAAGCGCAGTGGAGTGCACCACCACATCGACGTCGGGAAGAATACGCGTTACCGTCGCGACAACCTCGGCCGCGAGCTGCTCGGACCGCTGGAATGTCAGATTCCTTCCAAATCCCACGGTGAGATCGGCGAAATAGTGATTGCCAGCACGGCGCATGCGCACACGATCGACTTCGATCACTCCGGGCACGCGCTGCACTGCGCTGATTACCTGATTACGAATGCCCGTGGGTGCCGCGTCCAGATAACGCGTCCATAGTCTGCCGCGCCAACCGCCAGCTCACCGTAACCACGACGCATGCAACTGCCAATGCAGCCAGAGGATCGGCCACACGCAACCACCTGATCTCGAACTTCTCGCCAATCGTGACCAGCACCAGCCCCAGAATCACTACGCTGCTTGACCAAATGTCCGTCCGGAAATGCAGTGCATCCGCATGCAGTGCCTGGCTGTCGTATTTGTCCGCAATACGTTGCAGCTTGCGCGAGCGCCAGTAGTCGGCTCCGATGGAGAACAACATCACCAGGAAGGCCCAAATGCTCGGCTCGATTTCGACGCTCTGGAAGAAAAGCCGCTTGAACGCTTCCCACACGATCCACGCGCAGGTAAGCAGAAGCAGTCCAGTTTCGAGGAAGGCTGAGAAGTTCTCAACCTTGGCATGACCGTATTGGTGCTCCGCATCAGCCGGCTTATCGGAAACGCGTACCGAAAAAAGTGTGATGAGTGCCGCTACCAGGTCCAGCCCGGAATGCAGCGCCTCGGAAAGAATGCCCAGGCTGCCGGTGCTTAGCCCGACTACGATCTTCAGTACGGTGATGGCGATCGCCGCCCACACGGAGTTCTGCGCCACCGCGCGCTTCTCCGCGCGCATTGATCCTGAGCCTATCGTGGCAGCCTCAACCATGCGTTTCGATTATCTACTGCGGTGCTCGCCGTGCCAACCTGAAGTGGAATAAGGAACCACTCTCATAAGAAAGTAGATAGCGCCAACTATGCTACGATTCTTGAGCTGATTTGCGTGGCACTTCCCGGGTCGTGGAGAGCGTAATGTACCGCTTGATGTTGTGTTTGCTCCTGTTTTCAGCCCTCTCATTCAGTCAGGCTGGTCAGCCTGGATCCAGCGCAGCGCCACAATCCGCTCCAGGGGCAACTGGGTCCACGAGTTCTCAGCCTTCACAATCTCTTCCAGTCATCCCCCAGGACGTACCGTCATCGGGAGCCGTGATCACATTACAAGGCCTCTGTCCGGGAACCACCGGTCCAGCTACCGGTACAGATTGCAAGACGATCATCACCCGGGCGCAATTTGAGAAGCTGGTCGGCACGCTGAATCCCGACATGCCCAAGAATAGCCAGCAAATGCTTGCCGAGCAGTACGCGAAGGCTATGGTCCTGCAGAGTTTGGCGGAGCGTCAGGGCATTCCCGAGACCCAACACTTCAAGGACATGATGGATTACATGCGCACGCAAATCCTCGCGTCGGAAGTTGTTACCCAAGCCAAGGATAAAGCGAAGCCAACCTCAGCTGAGGTCCAGGATTACTACACCAAGCACCAGCAGGATTACGAACAGGCTGCTCTCAAACGCCTATTTATTCCGAAGTCGAGGCCCTCGTTGAAGGAGACCGCCAAGCAGCCCTCCGAAGCAGAGCTGAAACTCGAAGCCGATAAGATGCGCACCCGCGCAGCGGCCGGAGAAGACTTCGACAAGCTGCAGAAAGAAATCTACGACAGCACCGGGATCAAGACGCCGCCTCCGCCTACCTCGATTCCCAACTGGCGCAGGACCATGGTCCCTCCGACTCAGGCGGCGATCTTCGATCTGAAGCCTGGTGAAGTCAGCCAGCCCATCGTCCAGCCTGAAGGCATTTACATCTACAAGCTGGAATCGAAGAAGACCCTACCGCTCAATGACGTGAAGGCGGACATCGAACAGACTTTGCAGAACGAGAAACTCCGCAATAGTCTCGAATCGGTTTTCAATAGCGTAAAGCCGCAGCTAAATGAAAATTACTTCGGCACACAAAACGCTCCAAAGCCCGCAGCTTCCTCATCTCCGGCGCCTCGAATCAAACAATGAGCAGCATCTCCAGGCCGACGGTCATCGTAACCGGGGTTTCAGGAAACCTCGGACAGCGATTACTTCCTCTTTTGCAGGACTTCCAAGTCATTGGCGTGGATATGAAATCGCCTGCGTCTGGTCAACTTTCACAATTCGAGCGCTTGGATCTGGGCCGCGAAGATTCGTGCGACAGCCTGGTCCAGTTGCTCAAGAAGACCGAGGCCCGTGCAGTGGTTCACTTGGCCTTTGTCATCGACCCGATCCGCAATGGCGTACTCGATGTCGATCAAATGTGGCAAATCAATGTGGCCGGAACTGCGCGCGTGATGGAAGCGGTCACCGAGGTCAACCGCCACGGCGGGCTCATCGACACTTTCATCTTCCCTTCCTCGGTTTCAGCCTACGGCTCGGATACGCCTGGGCCCGTTCGCGAAGAGAACCCGCTCGGCGCGCATACTCTGCCCTACGCCATTCATAAACAGGAAGCCGACGATGTCGTGCGTTTTCGCGCCGCGAATTTAGGAGCGTGTACCGCCTACATCTTGCGTCCGCACATTTTTGCCGGCGCCTCCATGCAAAACTACATGGTGAATGCTTTACGCGGCACCGCGTATGGCGAGGGCCACTGGGGACAAAAACTTCAGCGCGAAGGCAAGCGCCTGCCGATGCTTCTGCCCTTCGGGGAAAAGTACCTCCACAAACGGTTTCAGTTCGTTCACGTCGACGACGTGGCGCGATTAATCGCTCATCTGCTGCAGAGGCCGGTCGCGAAAAACAATCTCGTGATCTTGAACGTTGCTGGCCGGGGCGACACCGTCAGCTATCAGACATGCGCTCGCATCGCCAATCAGAAAATCGTGCGCCTTCCGAGTCGATGGCTCTGCGGTCTTGCGCTCTCACTCCTCTGGAAGCTGAAGATATCGACGATCCCGCCTCAGGCGCTGCCCTACATGATCGGCTCATACATCATGAACACGACCAAGCTGAAGACCTTCCTGGGAACTCACTACGAAGAGGTGATCCAGTTCACGATCGAGCAGGCATTGAAGGATTGCTTCGTAGAAGAGCGGCCCGCGACATCATCAACATCTCAACCTTCTGCTGAAAAAGGCCTAGCCGCTAAGACCTAAACGCCATTCATAGGCGAACGCGACTGCTATTTCTTCCCTCTGTACAGTCCCGCGATCCCAAACGTGTATGGAGTCCATGAAACTTCCCTGAATCCCGCCGCTCGCATCCGCTCCAGCATCTGTTCGGGAGCAGGAAATCGTGCCACCGACGCCGGCAAGTATTTGTACGGACCTTCGATCCCGGAGATCACTGTTCCAATCGCCGGTAAAACATATCGGAAGTACAGCCGGTAGACCCAGCCCACTATTCCTTTGGGCTCGCCGAAATCTAAAATGCCGATCTCACCCTCCGGCTTCAGCACGCGATAGATCTCGCGCAGTCCGGCATCGTAATCAGCTAGATTGCGAAAACCGAATGCCGAGGTGACTAGATCGAAGCTCCCGCCAGGAAGTGGCAGGTTCAGCGCATCAGCTTCCATCCAGCGCAGGGGCTTGCCGAGCGATTTGATCGTCGCACGCTGCAACATCGCATGTGAAAAGTCCGCGCCAACAATTTTCGGAGTAGCGTCGCTCTTCTGCGCACGCGTCAGCAGTGCCGAAGTCATGTCGCCAGTTCCGCAGCATAGGTCCAGCACCGTTGCATCGCTGCGCTGCAGAATGTGTCGAAACGTTCGCGCCGTACGCCACCACCACAGCCGGTCCACCTGCATCGACAGCACGTGGTTGAGCACGTCGTAGCGCGGCGCAATCGCCGTGAACATCTCGCGGACTTTGGCCGCTGCCTGCGCGCGATCCGCAGCGCCCTCGGGGGCAGCGCCAATCACCGGCGCGCTAGTCTGCTTCGAATTTTCAGTTGGAATTGCCATTACGCGGATTGCGAGAGATACCGCAACTCTTCCACGGCTTGCACCACGGCGCGCTCAGGGACGTCGGAAATCACTTCCACGCGCCCAAGCTCCGTCGGCAGAATGAAATGCACCACGCCGTCGATTGTTTTTTTGTCGTTGATGAGACGACGCGCAATTCGCTTCCCTCTGGTCTCGACCTTCGGAAGCGGCGCATACGCCAATACGGAAGATATGATGCGCCGTGCCGTTTCGGAATCTGTCTTCTGCAGTGCTGCCGCGATCATCGCAGCCGCCACCATACCCCACGCCACAGCCTCTCCGTGCAGAAACTGCTTGTAGCCGGTCTCGACTTCCAGCGCATGCCCGATGGTATGTCCAAAATTCAAGATGCGCCGCAGATCCCCTTCGCGCTCATCCGCCGCAACCACATCCGCCTTCACCTGCACGGCCTCGCGAATCACCCATTCCAGCGGCTCTTTTTCGCGCTGCAGGATTCGGTCGCGATTAGCTTCCATGTAATCGAAAATTTCTTTGTTGCGAATGAAGCCGCACTTCAGCGCCTCATACAATCCGGCGCGATATTCGCGATCGGGCAACGTTGAGAGCACCGCCGGATCGATCAGCACAGCCCGCGGGTGATGAAACGTTCCCAGCAGGTTCTTGCCTTCGCGCATGTCGACGCCGGTCTTGCCGCCGATGGAGGCATCCACTTGTGCCAGCAGTGTCGTCGGGATCTGCACCACATCCAGCCCGCGCATGTAGATGGACGCCAGGAATGCGGCCACATCGCCGGTAACGCCTCCGCCCAGAGCGAGAACTACAGTCTTGCGATCGGCGCCTGCTTTCAGCATCTTTGCTGCAAGCGTCTGCACGGTATCGATCGTCTTAAATTTCTCTCCATCCGGCATCTCCAGCCAGACATGCTGCAGATTTGCGGAATTCAACGACGCGCTTAGCTGTTCTCCCCAGTGCTTGCGAACGGGTGGAGCAGCGACGACAACGAATCGCCCGCGGCCGGGAACAATTTCACGCAACAGTTCGCCGGCGTGCTGCAGCAACCCGCTCTCGATAAGGGCCGCGTACGGGCGCCCAGCAACCTTGATTTCGATTCGTTCCACCTTTTCCATCATAGCGCAGGAGGAATCAAATGCCTCGCGAGTGGTAACATCGTGCCGTCATGAAGCCCGACAAGAAGAGCGTAACGGCGGAAACCGACTTTGTCGTGATCGGCGCAGGTGTCGCCGGCCTGCGCGCTGCCATCGAACTTGCATCGTCCGGACGCGTGCTCGTCCTCGCCAAATTGGAAGTCAAGGAATCTGCAACGCAGTATGCGCAGGGTGGCATCGCCGCTGCCCTCAGCGACGAAGACGAAATCAGCCTGCACTTGCAGGACACGCTTGTCGCCGGTGACGGGCTTGTCAATGAGAAAGCTGCCCGCGTCCTCGTGGAAGAAGGGCCGGAGCGCATCGAAGAGCTCATCGCCTGGGGAACGCAATTCGATCGTAATGGGACCAAGCTCGCATTCACGCGCGAAGGCGCTCATAGCCGCGACCGCATCCTGCACGCGCATGGCGACTCCACCGGCCAGGAGATCGGCCGAGCGCTTTACTTCAAAGCAAAATCCATCAAGAACATCACCGTCAGCGAATTCGAATTTGCCACGGATCTGCTAGTCGAAAACGGCCGCGTTGTCGGCGTAAACCTGCTGGCAGAAAACGGGCAATTACACACGGTTCGTTCAGCGGCAGTTTTGCTCGCCACCGGCGGTCTCGGCCATGTTTACAAGGAGACCACTAATCCTGCCGTCGCCACTGGTGACGGAGTCGCCATGGCCTACCGTGCGGGCGCCGAAATCAGCGACATGGAATTTGTGCAATTCCATCCGACCGCTCTTTATGTAAAAGGAGCGCCGCGCTTTCTACTCTCCGAAGCGCTTCGCGGCGAAGGCGCAATCCTCCGCAACGAGCAGATGACACGCTTCATGCCAAAGTATCATCCGCTGGCAGAACTTGCTCCGCGCGACGTAGTGGCGCGCGCCATCGCGCACGAGTTGGAAGTCAGCCGCAGCAAAGATCCGGTTGTCTACCTCGACCTGACGCACAAAGATCCAGATCTGATCCACAAGCGCTTCCCGCGGATCTACGACACTTGCTTGAAGTACAACGTCGACATCGCTACGGACATGATCCCCGTGCGTCCTGCTGCGCACTATGCGATGGGCGGCGTGAAGACCGATCTGGATGGACGCACCAGCCTGGCAGGCCTCTACGCAGCGGGTGAAGTGGCTAGCACAGGAGTGCATGGCGCCAACCGCCTAGCCAGCAATTCTCTTTTGGAAGGCCTTGTATTCGGCGAGCGCGCCGCCCGTGCCATGCGAGCTGAACTTAGCCAGAAACATCCCGCTGCTGCGAGTTCTACGCCATCAACTCCACTTTCGCCAGACACGCAGGCCGCCACCAAGAGCGCCGACGATCTCATTCGTGAAGTGCAGAACATACTCTGGCGCGACGTAGGCATCGTGCGCACCGGTCACTCATTGAAAAACGCGATCCATGAACTCGAAGCGCTGAAAACTACAATTCCCACGAGCCAGTGCCGCCGATGTCAGGAAGCCCGCAATGTCTGGCAGACAGGATTGCTGATCGCCAAGTCGGCGCTCGCTCGCGAGGAAAGCCGCGGAGCCCATTACCGTACCGACTTCCCTGTTCACGACGACAAGAAGTTCCTCAAGCACTCGGTGGTTGCCGGAGACGAGATTAGATTCGAGTAGTCAGCAGACAGCAGAGATCTCTAACCACTAGTCACTGACCACTGGCCACTTTTTTTGGAAACACTAGCGACGCCACCACCGA
Source organism: Terriglobia bacterium (assembly GCA_963848375.1). GTDB lineage: Bacteria > Acidobacteriota > Terriglobia > Terriglobales > Acidobacteriaceae > JAJPJE01. The sequence continues at coordinate 53,627 of CAWKDK010000013.1, read as the reverse complement.
CAGCCCCAGTATCCCTCCCACCGTACCCAGCGCGGCCCCGATCGGTATGTGGTAGAAGTTCGACAGCACCATCTTTGTGCCGATAAACAGCAGAATGATCGCCAGCCCATACTGCAGATAGTGAAACGCCGTCATCATTCCCGACAACGCAAAATAAAGCGAACGTAGTCCCAGGATCGCGAAGACATTCGACGTGTAGACAATGAAGGGATCCCGCGAGATCGCCAGCACCGCGGGAATCGAATCAGCAGCAAATACCACATCCGTCGTTTCAATCATCAACAGAACAAGAAATAGCGGCGTCGCGTACAGTCCCGGACTGCGCACGAAAAACTTTCCGTCCACATAGTCCTTCGTCACCGGAATCCAGCGCCGCACCTGCTTCAGCACTGGATTATTTTCCGGATGAACTTCCTTCTCGCCGCCGCGCAGGAAGCTGATGCCGCTCCAGATCAGGATTGCGCCAAAGATGTAGACGATCCACTCGAAGCGATTCATCAGCGAGACGCCCACCAGGATGAAAACGCCACGCATCACCAGTGCGCCGATAATGCCCCAGAACAACACCTTGTGCTGAAACGCTCAGGAACCTTGAAGTAATTGAAAATCAGCAGAAAGACAAACAGGTTATCGACGCTGAGCGACTCTTCGATCACGTACCCGGTGACGAATTCGAGCGCCTTCGTCTTTCCGTACCAGAAATGCACTCCAACGGCGAAAGCAGCCGCCAGCGCTATCCAGAAGGCGGTCCATGCCATCGCCTCGCGAAAGCCGATCTTGTGGGCCTTGCGGTGAAATACCACCAGGTCCAGCACCAGCATGATGACTACGAAGAGATTGAAGACGATCCAAAAAACCAGTCTCGACAAGCCCAGCCTTTCGACAAACTATTTTGCGCGTCCGCGTTCACCATTCTCCCATGCCGGCCACATTCCAAAAATCTTAAGCTGATCTCCCAAGCCTGACTGCTTCAACAACTGTTCGATTTCGGCACGATTCTGTCGCGGCGCAATCCGCTCCGGCGCGTCCGCAATTGCGAAGGTCACCTCGGCAGCCATCGCAACGTGCTTCTTCAGCTGAGGAAAATCAACTTTGTCATAGGTATCGGAAACTGCGTGGTAGTTCTCGAGGTAGTTCGCCGTCTCCTGGTTCGCCACGAGTGTCGGAATGCCCTCGAGCAGAAAGTCCACGTTGTCCGTACCCCATGGCGCATCCATCGTTAGTTCCGTGGCATTCCATTGCGCCAGAGGTGCAATCAACTGCTTCACCGCAGCCTCTTCGTCCGCCCGTGCTCCGAGCGAAAATCCGGTAACACGTCCGGTGCCCGCATCGAAGATCACCGCCCCTGCCATCTTGTCCAAGTCTGCGCGATGCGCCCGCGCGTACGCCCACGAACCCAGCAGGCCCTCTTCCTCTCCTGAGAAGAGAACGAATCGAATGGAACGTCGCGGTCGCAACCCAGTCGCTTTGATTGCCCGCAACGCATCGATCACCAGCGCCGCATTGCAGCCGTTATCCAGGGCGCCTGTCCCCAGTTCCCATGAATCGAGATGTGCCCCCAGAATGACGAACTCGTCCGGCTTCTCGCTGCCGCGCAGCTCAGCGATTACGTTTGAAGTCGTGATCGGGCCACCGATGCGGTTCGGAATCGAAATCTCCGCCTGGATCTTTTTGCCAGACACTATCAATCTCGCCACTCGCTCACCATCTTCGCGCGACACCACCAGCATCGGCAGTTTGTCGATTTGCCCATCCGAGCTATTGGTATGCCGATACAGAATGTCGTGCCACCGCGTCGCCATGAATGCGATCGCCAGCGCCCTGCCCTTCACGGCTTGATCGATAATCGGCGGAGCTTTCAGATACTCGGCGAACAGGTCGTCCCAGGTTTTCAGCACATCGGTATGCACCAGCAGGATCGCGCCGCTAATATCGCCCGCCGCCGCGAAATCCTTCAGCGTACCCTCGCCTACATCGATCACACGCGCGTGGGTCGCCTTCAGCGCCGGAGCCCATGCAACCGAAACTGCGCGCACTCGAAACCGGTTCGGAGAAGTGATCTCAAACTCCGTAGCTCCTTCGGCCCACGATTGCGCAATTTTGAATTGCTCCGTATGCACCGAATCTGCTCCGGCGGCCTTGAAGGCGGCTTCCGCCCAGGAAACTGCCTGGTCGAACGCTGGGGTTCCGGGCACTCGTCCTCCAACCCGGTCTGTCAACTGTTGCAAGTTCGTTTCGAGCGGAGAAGGCTTCAGTGATTCCTCAATGATCTTGTCGGAGGAACTCTGGGCGGCAGCTGCTCCGCACGCGACAGCGAACATCAATAGAGGCAAAAGGTAAGTTCTCATGGGAGCTGACATTTAAAACGAAAATAGTCCGCCGGGAAAGGCTATTGCGAAATCACAGTCGCGAGCCATCCTCAACTCGCTTCCGACACTCACACTGCACGGGGCGTAAGTACATCCCATCACCGCTTTTCGGAGCAGGCGCCATGAGATCCCGAGCACAGATCAGCTCTCATCCAATCCACCCGATCCTCGTGACATTCCCCATCGGACTCTTCATTACCAGCCTGGTTTTCGACGCAGTTGCCGTGAACCGGAACCTGCCTTCGCTATGGGCTGCGGCCTGGTATTGCATTCTCGCCGGCAACATTATGGGAGTTGCTGCCGCCATTCCCGGCGCACTCGATTTGTTTTCTGTTGTGCCACCGCGCTCCAGCGCACGCAGTCGCGGTTATAAACACGCTGTTTTAAACGCGCTCGTGCTGGTGCTTTTCATTTCCGAGGCGGCATATCGAGGAGGTCCCTCGGCCCGCCCGGATCAGACCTCGTTCATTCTTTCTGGAATCGGAGTCTTTTGCCTGCTCGTCTCCGCATGGTTAGGCGGAACCCTCGTCTACCGCAATCAGATTGGTGTCGATCGGCGCTTTGCCAATGCAGCCAAGTGGCAGAGTGTCACGGTTCATGACTGGAACTCACCGATCTGCAAAGAAGAAGATCTTGCACCCGGACAACTCTTACTGGCCACGATCCAAGGCGCGCGTGTAGCCGTCGGGCGCTGTCCCGATGGACTCGTCGCATTTGACGACCGCTGCACGCATAAAGGCGGCTCGCTATCTGATGGCGCGCTTGTCGGCTGCACCGTGCAGTGTCCCTGGCATGGATCGCAATTTGACGTGCACACCGGAATCGCCATCGCCGGGCCTGCGAAAGACAGCGTGAAGACTTACGACGCGGAAGTGCGCGGCGGCCAGATTTACGTTTTTCCCAAACGGGTGCAATCAGGAAAAGCGGCTTAGCAACACCTCTTTAAGGTCGAGCCAGCGATTTCGGGTCCGGAGCCTGAGGTTGTAACCGGAGTTGCTTGTTGATCTTCGGCCAGTATTGCTTGGCAAGATTGCCGGCAAATTTCCAGGCCAAATCATAACCGTAGCGCTGTAAGACGTCGCCAGCGTCGCGATCTCCCTGCGGAAAGTACGTATTCGCGAGAACCTCAGCGCCAAGCGGCGCGACTAATCCCGACCAGTTAACTTGTTGCCCTCCGTCGTCCCCGCGAGTCAGGAAGACTCGGTTGATTGAGTACTTCACCGAACCGCCAAACGTCAGGTCGTTCTTCACGAAGAACCGCGGATCCTGATGCAGCGCTGATGCCAGCAGAAATGTTCCGAATATCTGGTTCGAAGCCGACCTCGCCATCGCCGATCCAAAACGCTTTCCGTAACCTGACATGCCTTGCCCATACCCTTCAGGCTCGTTGAAAGCCTGGTTCCACCCGGAGCTCACGGCTGCCGCCGCGATGGTGCTCAGAGAGACGCTATTGTTCGCGGCGAGCTTGAATTTTTGGCTTGTAGATAGGCTGGCCGTGTTGACCGCCAAATCTGGAAACACCACCGACGTCCGTTGCAGCAGCTCAACAAAATCCGCCCCAACTTTTATCGGGCCCGCAGGCCGCGACGTGGGCTGCGGTGCGGGAGCATCGGGCTTTTGTACTCCTTCTTGTGTGAACGCAACCCCGCAAAGAGATAACAATGCCAGCAACAGCGCGCACCAGGTTCCTGTCCCAAAAACCCTCACCTTCAACAGTCCTTCCCTCCAGTAGAGTTTGGTCGATCAACGGGTATCCAGTAAACGCACTGTTTCGAGTACGGTAGTTCCCGCCACTTCCAGGCTCTTGGGACTGAGTTTATCCATTGTGTCCTGAGGTGTATGCCAAAAAACGTTGTTGTAGCCGTAGTCGAGGTCAATTAAATCTGCCACCGGAACCCCAATTTTTGCGAAAGGAATGTGATCGTCGAAGTCCGGTATCTGTCTGCCAAAGAAATATGACTGATATCCGAAGCGGCTCGCCGCTTGGTACACCAGATCCTCCAGCCACGGCGTGGAGTTCTGGTCGCGATCAATGTTCAGATCGGCGTCCCCAATCATGTCGAGCAATAGAAAGCCTTTGATTTTTTTGGCCGTCCCATCTTGTTGCCACTTCTGGGCCAGGTGCCGGCTACCGTATGTGCTGTCCGTGTCCGACCACTCTTTTACTGCTTCCTCCGCGTCAAACCATACCAGCCACACCGAGTATCCATCCCGAGGTTTCTTCCCGGCTGCAAAATGATTAGCAAGTTCCAGCAGCAGTCCGGCACTGGCGCCACCATCGTTGGCTCCGACGAAGTTCTTCAGCATCTTCGTCTCGTAGTGGCCAGCAATCACGATGATGCCGTCTTTTGTGCCTGGAAACTTTGCGATGAAGTTGCGTGACGGAAACTTACCCACCGGCGTCTCCGCGATGAACGTGTCTTCTTCGAGGTTGTCGTTGCGCAGATGCTGCCGCAGGTAGCTTTCTAATTTTGCGTGCGCAGGACTGCCAATCGGGCGTGGACCCATGGACACCATCTCGCGCGTATATTGCAGCGCGCGCGTGCCGCTCACATGCACATCCGGTGAGTCCGGCGGAGGCGCAGGCGCATTTTGCCCTGGTGCACTTTGAGGAGATTCCGCTGCGGCGACATTCGTCGGTGATGCAGAGCCCGCGTCCTTCGCTGTCACCGAGTTGCCACGGGAACAGGCAAGGAGCGCGAGCAACAGAAACGTCAAGGCAGTAATTCGCACAGAGGGCAGTCTATCAGGACGATGTGGGTGCCCCACACATCCAGGTTTTGGATGTGTGGGATCAGAATCCGCCGGCATCTTACTCGGCTTTCGCTTTACGCCGTTTCGGGTGGACCAGCCAGGCAATGAAGATGCTCACGATGTACAGCAACACCATGGGCGCTGCGAAGATGCACATATTCATGATGTCGGTCGTAGGCGTGATAATCGCCGCGATGATGAAAATCACCAGAATCGAATAGCGCAGATTCTTCCAGAGGAAGCCTGCGCTGATAATGCCCATCAGAGCCAGGAAGAAGGCGAGGATCGGCATTTCGAAAACAATTCCGAGACCAATGATGATCGTCAGGAAAAGATCCGTATACTCACCGATCGTGATCATCGGCTGGAACTGCGATCCGTATCCGATCAGGAAATCCAGCGCCGCCGGATAGACCATCTTGTAGCCGAACAATCCTCCGGCAACAAACAATCCCACCGACGAAACCATGAACGGTATGACGTACCGCCGTTCGTTCCGGTAGAGACCGGGCGAGATGAACAACCACAACTGGTACAGAACAAATGGCGATGCCAGGAACAGCCCGCCAATGAACCCAACCTTCAAGTACATATTGAAAGGTTCAGTCGGGCTCAGGTACACCAGTTTTTCCGCCAGGTTGTGACGGCGGAGAGCTTCCATGATCGGCTTCTGCATCCAGCCGTAGATTCTTTCCGCCTTCCACCAACAGACCATGAAGCCGGCCGCGACGAAGAGAAATGACCAGATAATGCGGCGGCGAAGCTCCTCGAGATGCTCGAGAAAGCTCATGCTCCCCATATGTTCGGAGAGGACTTGTTTGGCAGCGGCGTACGCGGGACTAGGCATCGGCAGATTGCGAGGAAGGCGCGCTTTCAGAAGCAGGAGGCTGATTGCCGTTGGCTGGCAAGGACTGCGCTTCAGTATTCAGAATCGTGCCCACCGGGGGCTGCAACACGGGTGCGGGGGTCTTCGCTTGTTTTTCGCGTTCAGATTCAAGTTCGAGCTGGCGCATTTCCGCCTCCAACTGCCACTTGAACTCGTTACTGGCACGCTTGAACTCGCCCAGAGCCTTCCCGATCTGGCGTCCGATCTCCGGCAACTTCTTGGGCCCGAAGATGATAAGGGCCAACAAGAAGATGAAGATCATCTCCGGCATGCCAAGATTCATGCAGCCATCATACTGCCTCAGGTTCTGGAGCGGCAAACGAAGTCGTGTTCGATCGCATAACGGGAAGCTGACTTTCGAGGATGGGCACGCTGGTCGGGTCTGAAGAATAAAGATCTGCCGGAACGCCATGCTCTCTCTGTGGGTGCCTACCAACATTCCTCAGCCACGAGCTACGAGCTACCCCATCGCTGACTAGCCACTTGCACCGCAAACAAGGCAGTTTGCCCTGACGGACAGGTAACCCGATGGCCAATAGATACGCAGGGTTGGCCCATTTCATCGTGGTATACTGCTTTTACTTTGAGGGTGTGGGTTTCGACACCCCACCAAGGAAATTAAAAGATGGTCCGTAGTACTCGCCGTGCTCTCTTCCTGGTAGTTTTTGTCATTCTTGCCTGTGGTTTTCTCGGAGCTCTTTTCGGTCAACGCGTCAGCGGTAGCACGCCCTCTGGCGATGGCGAAATCCGTGACAGCCTTCGTACTTTCTCGCAAGTTTATGACCTGGTAGAGCAGAACTACGCCGAACCGGTGAGCGCCGATAAGGCCATTTACAACGGTGCCATTCCGGGCATGCTCCGCGTGCTCGATCCGCACTCCAATTTCTTCGATCCCAAGTCCTATGCCCTCCTCCGCGAAGAACAGCGCGGTAAATACTATGGCGTGGGAATGCAGGTTGGACCGCGCAACAACAAAGTCATCGTGATTGCCCCGTTCGTGGGTACGCCGGCCTACCGCGCCGGAATCCATCCGGGCGACGTGATTATCGCCGTCGACGGGAAGCCCACCGACAACATGAACACTTCCGATGTTGCCGATCTGCTCAAAGGGCCCAAGGGCACAAACGTCAAGATCACCGTCCTGCGCGAAGGCACGCCGAAGCCGCTGGAATTCAACGTCACGCGCGATGAGATTCCCCGTTACAGCGTCGACCTCCATTTCCTGATTCGTCCGGGCGTTGGCTACATGCACATTTCCGGATTCCAGGAGACGACCGAGCACGAAGTCCAGCAGGCACTCGAAGAAATGGGTGACCTGAAAGGCCTCGTCCTTGATCTGCGCCAGAATCCTGGTGGCCTGCTGAGCGAGGGCGTCGGCGTCGCGGACAAGTTCCTCAAGCGCGGCCAGGTAATCGTTTCGCACCATGGCCGCTCCTCACCAGAGAAGGTTTACCGCGCCAGCCATGGCAACAGTGGCAAGGAATATCCGATCGTCGTCCTCGTGAATCGTGGCACGGCCTCCGCCGCAGAGATTCTTGCCGGAGCCATCCAGGATCATGATCGTGGCCTGATCGTCGGCGAGAATACCTTCGGCAAGGGATTGGTGCAGACCGTGTTCCCTCTGTCTGAGAACACCGGCCTCGCGCTGACCACTGCGAAGTACTACACGCCCAGCGGACGCCTGATCCAGCGCGACTACACCGGCGTATCGCTCTACGACTACTACTACAATCACGACGACAATGGGACCGCCAATGCGGCCAACCGCGAAGTGAAGATGACTGACAGTGGACGTCCCGTGTACGGCGGCGGAGGCATCACTCCCGACGTCCGCTTCGAGACTCCGAAGCAGAATCACTTCCAGGATGAACTGCTGCAGCATTACGCATTCTTCAACTTCGCCAAGCACTACACCATCAACCACCAGGTGACCAAGAACTTCACGCCTGATGACGCCGTGATGCAGGACTTCCGCAAGTTCCTCGACGATCAGAAGGTTGCCTTCACGGAGTCTGACCTGGCGGGAGCGAATGACTGGATCCGTAACAACATCAAGAGCGAGATCTTCATCGACTCCTTCGGCCAGGAAGAAGGCCTGAAGGTACGCGCCGATGGCGATCCGCTGGTAGTCAAAGCACTCGACCTCATGGGACAGGCCAAGACCTTGGCCGACAATGCCAAGAAGATCGTAGCCGAGCGCAACAGCGCGCGTGCAACGGCGATGGCCAGCCAGAACCGCTAGCTCCAATCAAGCTACTTCTGAGGCCCGCTGGCAACGGCGGGCCTTTTGCTTTGTTAGGGTTGTCCAAGGCGCTGCAACTTTTGTTCGCGTCCCGCGCGTCTGATCGAACGTGGGGAATTTCAATCCAAGCGATCCGCAGAAGCGTACTGAATCATGGTGATCAAGAAACCGGGCGACATTCCCTCTTCCGAAATTACGCCCAAAGAAACGTACATCAATCGCCGCAAGTTCATGGTGGGAGCAGCGGCAGTCGGCGCGGCCGTCCTAGGCGCGCGCTACCTCGGCGAGATGGCATCTCCGGCGGATGTCGTGCACGCAGAGAACAAACTGAATGTCGCTTCGAAGAGCCCCTTCAGCACCACCGAAAAAGAGACTCCATTTAACGACATCACCAATTACAACAATTTCTACGAATTCAGCACTGACAAGTACGAGCCCGCCAAACTGGCCCAGGCACTGAAAACGCGTCCGTGGACGGTCCAGGTCGACGGCCTTGTTAAGAAGCCGAAGACCTATGACATCGATTACTTCCTGAAGACCTACCCTATCGAGGAGCGAATCTACCGCCACCGCTGCGTCGAAGGCTGGTCAATGGTCATCCCCTGGGACGGTTTCGCGCTCAGCAGTTTCCTCAAAGAAGTGGAACCGCAGAGCAAAGCCAAGTACGTGAAATTCACCACCAAATTTGATCTCAGCCAGATGCCGGGCCAGAGATATGGCGTGCTCGACTGGCCCTACGTCGAAGGCTTGCGGCTGGATGAAGCCATGAATCCGCTCGCCATTCTCGCTGTCGGACTCTACGGCGACGAACTGCCCAAGCAGGACGGCGCGCCCATCCGCCTGGTTGTTCCGTGGAAGTACGGATTCAAGAGCATCAAGTCGATCGTGAAAATCTCGCTCGTGGATAAACAACCGACGACCACATGGAACGCGGCCGCGTCGAATGAATATGGTTTCTACTCCAACGTGAATCCCAACGTCGACCATCCGCGTTGGAGCCAGGCGAAAGAGCGCCGCATCGGCGAGTTCTTCAAGCGCGAGACCTTGATGTTCAACGGCTACGGCGACCAGGTCGCCAGCCTTTACAACGGCATGGATTTGAAAAAATACTTCTGACGAATGCCGATTGGATCCATCACCCCAATTTGTTGTCATCACGAGCGAGCGCGGCGAGCGAGGGATCCGCATTTGAAAGCACCGGAGACGAATTGAAGAACACGTACATCACGCGCCTTAAGATCTTCGTCTTCGCGCTCTGCCTCGCCCCGCTGTTCATGCTCCTCTGGAAGGGTCTCCACTCTGCGCTCGGCGCCAATCCCATCGAGGTCATCACTCATTCCACCGGCAAGTGGACGCTGATCTTCCTCCTCATCACGCTCTCCATCACGCCCCTGCGCAAGATCACTGCTCAACCCTGGCTCATCCGCTTCCGGCGCATGTTCGGCCTCTACGCATTTTTCTACGGCTGCCTGCACCTGATGACCTGGGTCTGGCTCGACAAGTTTTTCGATCTGCACGACATGTGGGCCGACGTTCTGAAACGCCGCTTCATCACCGTCGGCATGGCGGCGCTGCTTCTCCTGTTGCCGCTCGCGATCACTTCCACTAAAGGTTGGATTGGTCGCCTTGGCGGAAAACGCTGGTCCGCGCTGCACAAACTGATCTACGTCAGCGCCTCGTTGGGAGTCATCCATTTTCTCTGGCTGGTAAAAGCTGATAAGCGCGAACCCGAGCGCTACGGATTCATTCTCGGATTTCTACTGCTCTGGCGAGTAGGTGCTTGGCTATTTCCGAAGTTTAATTCTCTACGCGGCGGCCATCCCTCGCAAAGCGAAGGCGCTGCTGTTCAGGAAGCAGCGACCGCAGACAGTTCGCTTCGATCGCAATAATCTAGTTCGTTGCCTGCAAATCCTGATTGATCGACATCGTCGCGGGCAAACCTGGATCGGCGTTCGGTCCCAGGGTTGCAGTCACCACGAAATTCTCCCCGTTCACGTCCACGCTATAGGTGTACGGCCCGCGATGTCGGGTTTCGGATATGACTTGGCTTGAAATCAGATCGTCCAACGATCCATAGTGTCCCTCAGACGCCATGTAACGTTTCTCGGCATTGGCGATGTTCGACAGGTCCATGCGCACGCCAACCAGGTTCACCGTCGCTTTGGGATTGTTGGCGGTTGTCGGCGAAATTGCCTTCACCTGACGCGAGTAGATATACATCCCGGCTGCCAACACCAGGATCATCGCTACAAAACTGAATACACGGCCCATATCGCCTCCCCGACCGTCTAATTCCAGCCTGAAAGCGCTGCCGCGCGCAAGTTACTAGAGATGCGAACCTATGGAAGCCCCCGTTTTCCAGATGCTCTTCATATATCGCCTGTCATGTCGAGCGAGGCCGCTTTGTTGGCCGAGTCGAGAGACCTTGCGTTTGGTTTGTTTAGCTAAATCCGAGAATGCTCGTGCATCCAAGCCAGCTTTTGGCTTGGGTGGGATTCCAACTACGTCCCGTCGAGGGCCCCTACCCTCCACCAAAGAACTCCACAAACTTCTCCACTACTATCCTCTCCAACCCCGTCCCCTTCAGATCGTGCCCAGCCCCTTCGCGAATCACTAACTCCGTCCGCGCCGGAATCAACTTCAACGCCTCCTGCATCTCCTTTGGCGATCCAAACGGATCCCGACTTCCATGCACAAACAGCGCCAGCGTCTGCAACTTCGGAAAATGCGCATCCCGTCTTCTGCTCCGGCTTACGCGGCGGATGCAGCGGATACGACAGCAACACCAATCCCGACGCGAGCTCCGGTTCCTCCGCGGCGAGCATCGTCGCCTGCCGGCCGCCGTACGAGTGTCCGCCCAGAAACACACGCCCCTGCAAAGACCGGCGCATAAGTTCCGCCGCTCGCCGAATTCCTTGCCTGTCTTTGGCCGCCACCGCCGGAAATGGAGGTCCATGCGGACGCGCTTGCCGAAATGGCAGATCGATGCGTAGCACGGTCAATCCCGCTTCCGCGAACGCCCCAGCAACCGCAACCAGCAGCGGCGATTGCGCATTCGATCCCGCACCATGCGCCAGAATCAACGCATCTCCATTCGGGGATTCGGGCCGATGCAAATATCCACGAACCGTAGGCTCTGTCGCAGCATCGAGAATCCGCTCAATTGCCTCGCTCATCTCTTTTGCCTCAATCGCGACACCACTGCACGCTGGCTCATGATGATGCCGGCATCCATCTCCGCCAGAGTCCACCACCACCACTCTTCCCTCCCAAGAGCTTCGCGGTTCACCGGCTCGCCTCGGCACGAAAAACGAATACGTGTGTCGGATAAAGCTGGCTATCGCGATAGTCGAACCAGCTCTCAACTGTCCGGACTGCCATCCCGGTCTCTTCCTCGATCTCCCGCCGCAGCGCTGTTTCCGTCGACTCCCATGGATGGACCAGTCCTCCGGGAAAGCAGAGCCCCAGACCGTCAGCCCGCTCGATCATGACGTAGCGCTCGCCACATGGCACCACTGCAATCGCCCCGCGCAGCGCTCCAAAGACAGGAAATCTCCGGTAAACCGCAATACAGCTTCGCGAGATCAGACGAAAAACCCGGGCACGCCAGTCCATCCAGCTCAGTCTCCCCACCGGATTGTAGCTGCCCCTCACTGTCAGCCCGGGGCGGTTTTGTAACCTTAGGTGGAATCTTTGTCCCTCCTGCAGGCAAACGTGTTTCAACTTTACCCATCCAACTACCGGAGAAGCAGGTTCTCTCGTGTGCCCCAACCTGCTCTCAAAGGTGGAGGGGTTCGTCTTCATGTTAAGGTTTCGTTCGATTGCGCTGACCGGAGCTCTGCTGCTCGGCACCTCGCTTTTGTACGCCGGGGACATTCACGTCAATCTCCCCAAGCGAAGCAAGCCCACTCCTGTTCAGCAGCTCAATCGCGACGGCGTGAAAGCCGTCGAAAGGCATGACTACGACCGCGCCAAGAAGCTTTTCTACAAGGCTTACCTCATCGATCCCAACGATCCGTTCACACTGAATAATCTGGGATACATGGCCGAACTCGATGGCGACGTCGACCGCGCCGCGCGCTATTACGATCTAGCTGCCCAACAACGTTCGGCTGCCATCATCGACGAATCCAACAATCCAAATGTGCAAGGCAAGCCGGTAGATCAGATCGCCGGAAACGCTGCCGACACCGGCATGGAAGTCAATCGCTACAACGTGGAAGCGATTTCCCTGCTCTACAAAGATCGTGCTGCCGAAGCTGACGTCATCCTGCAGAAGGCGCTCAAGCTCGACCCAAAGAATCCATTCACGTTGAACAATCTCGGCTTCGCGCGTGAGCAGGAAGGAGAATACGAATCGGCGTTGCAGTACTACACTGCCGCCGCGAATCTTGGGTCCACGGAAAATATCCAGGTTTCCGCGAACAAGGAATGGCGCGGTCGCCCGATCAGCGAAATCGCGTCTCGTAACGCACACGAGCTTGCAAAGCTTATGGAGAAGGAAGAAACGCCCGAGGTACGTGTGGCGCGTCTGAACCTGCGTGGCGTCTCCGCCATGAACCGTAATGACATGCGTATCGCCCGCGAAGATTTCCTCCAAGCCTACAAAATGGCGCCCGACGATGCATTCACCCTTAACAACATGGGATATCTCTCCGAACTCGATGGCGATCGCGAAACCGCGCAGTATTACTACGAGAAGGCTCGCGCTGCAAACAGCAGCAACGTTCATGTGGGCTTGGCCACACGAAAAGACGTAGAAGGAAAGAAGATTGGCGAAGTGGCCACCAACTTTGACGATCAACTGGAACAGCGTATCGATGCCGAGCGCGAAGCACGCGAGCGTCTCGGTGGCCCGATTCAGTTAAAGCGCCGCGATAATACCCCGGTGGTCGAACCGGAAGCTCCGCCGCCGCAGCTCCAGCCGAGACCGCAAGCCCATGTTGTGCCGCGCCCGCCAGTCAAGCAGGGACAAAGCAACGGTGGCCTGCTCATGCCGCTGCCCGACAGCGAACAGCCCGGAGCTACGCAGCAACCGAAACAGCAGAATGCGCCTTCGCAATCCACGCCGCAGTCGCAGCAAAAACAAGGTCAAATTGATAATGGAATCATGATGCCGCTTCCGGACAGCGAACAACCACCGGCTACGCAAAACCCGAAATAGAATCGGGTACTCGGGTAACTGGTAATCGGGCAATCGACAACTTCTACTCGGATTACCTATTGCCCTATTACCCTATCTTTGCTCCAGCCTCCACAGATGGTTGACCGGGCCGATTCCCTTTCCCATCGGATACGCCTTCGCGATCGCTTCCCGCACATAGACTTTCGCCTCAATTACCCCCTGGCGCAACGGTCGTCCAATCGCAAGATAGCAAGCTAGCGCCGTTGCGAACGCGCATCCCGTGCCGTGCGTTGATCGTGAGTTCACCATCTGCGAACGAAACTCTTCGATCGAGTTCACATCCCCATTCATACTGAGCAGGTCGATCGCTTCTGAAAGATGTCCGCCCGTGATCACCACGTTCTTCGCGCCCATCTCATGCAGTCGCTTCGCCGCGACCTTCATCTCCGTGGTTGTGGTCACCTGCATTCCCGTCAGCGCTGCCGCCTCTTCAATATTCGGCGTAATCACATCCGCCAGTTTCAGCAGCTTCTCGCGCATCTGCTGAGTTCCCTTCGCGTCCACCAGATCCGCGCCAGAGGTCGAACGAACAATTGGATCCAGCACAACATTCTTCGGTTTTGCCGACTGCAGGAACTCCACCACTGCTCCCGCTACTGCGCCCGATCCCAGCATCCCAATGCGCACCGCCGCAAACTCAAAATCAGCTTGAAGATCCGCTAGCGTGTGCTTCACCAGCTCCGCGGAAACGGGATGGACCTCCCGCACGCCCTGTGTGGATTGCACCGTAAGCGCCGTAATGCAGGTGACAGCGAAACAGCCGTTCGCCGCCGCGGTTTTTACGTCAGCAGTAACACCTGCGCCCGAGGAAGGATCGTAACCAGCGATAGAAAGAATGACGGGAAGAGCCATGTGCGCAATTTAGATGAAAGCGCATAAAAAGAAAAACGGTGCTCTCAATGTCGGCTGCGCGAACTCGTTCCTCCCAGGATGGACCCAAGAATCCCGCGCGCGATTTGACGACCCACCGAACTCCCCATGGCGCGAACCGTGCTCTTCGCCATCGACTCCGCCAGGCTCTCGCCGCGCCCGCTTTTTCCAGTCGGCGCCGTGAGAATTGCGCCGCCTTCTTTAACGAGATCCCCGAACCAGCCGCCCCCTGACTGTGCCGGATCGCCGGCTGGCTGCCCACTCGTCTGCGCAGGAGCAGGCTGCTGTGCCGTACGATCCAAGGCCGCGCCCGTCTTCTGCGTCAGCTTCTCGTACGCCGACTCTCGATCGATCATCTTCTCGTAGTGACCGAACAGCACCGACTTCTGGATCACCTGTTGCCGCTCCTGCGGCGTAATCGGACCAACCCGGCTCTCTGGCGGATAAATCAACGCGCGCTCCACCGGAGTCGGTGTCCCCGTCGCGTCCAGCACCGAAACCAGTGCCTCGCCGACTCCGAGTTCTGTGATCACCGTCGAGACGTCGACACCCTTATTCGCGCGGAACGTCTCCGCCGCCGCCTTCACCGCCTTCTGATCCCGCGGCGTGAACGCCCTTAGCGCATGCTGCACCCGATTCCCCAGCTGACCCAACACCGTATCCGGCACATCCAGCGGATTCTGCGTAACGAAGTACACCCCGACGCCCTTGCTTCGCACAACCGGATCACCTGCTGTATCTTGTCCATCAAGACCTTCGGTGCGTCGTCAAACAGCAGGTGCGCCTCGTCGAAGAAGAACACCAGCACCGGCTTTTCCGGATCACCCACCTCCGGCATCACTTCAAACAGCTCCGACAACAGCCACAGCAGAAACGTTGCGTACAGTTGCGGCGACTGCATCAACTTGTCCGCCGCGAGAATATTGATCACCCCGCGACCGCCGTCCCCGGTCTGCAGCAGGTCCTGCAGATTGAGCGCCGGCTCGCCGAAGAACTTGTCTCCTCCCTGTTGCTCAATCGTCAGCAGCCCGCGCTGGATCGCCCCAACGCTCGCCGCCGAAACGTTCCCGTAATGTGTCCGAATCTCATCGGCGTGGTCCGACACGAACTGCAGCATCGCCCGAAGATCTTTCAGGTCCAGCAGCAACAGCCCGTTGTCATCCGCCGCCTTGAAGACAATGCTCAGCACTCCCGCCTGCGTGTCGTTCAGGTTCAGCAACCGGCTCAGCAGCAGCGGTCCCATCTCGGATACCGTCGCCCGCACCGGATGCCCCTGCTCTCCCAACAAGTCCCAGAACACCACCGGATACGCCCGGTTCTGGTGCGCCGCTGAGCCCCAGCTGCTTCACCCGCGCCGCGACCTTGTCGTTCCCACCGCCTGCCTGGCTGATCCCCGCCAGATCGCCCTTCACGTCGGCCATGAACACCGGCACTCCCCGCTGGCTGAACTGCTCCGCCAGCGTTTGCAGGGTCACGGTCTTACCGGTACCGGTGGCGCCCGCAACCAGGCCATGGCGATTGGCCATCCCTGGCAGCAGATCGATCTCGTCTTTACCTTTGGCGAATGCAATCGGGGAGACTGGCACTGGAGACCTCCGAGCAAAGTTCTGATCACCAAAATGTACCGCATTGCCCACGCTTTTGCTGATCCCTAACTCCTGACTACCAGCTACTGACTACCGCTTTTAAGGGTTGCCTCGTCCATCCGGACAATTCGCCTACTGTCCTTAAAACAGTAAACGTTCCGACCAACGCTGCTTCTCTGCCAGCCATCCAAATTAGAGCGCGCCGGAAAGTAGACATGACCCTCCCTTGGGAACGTCTTTCCGGCGTTTGCTTTTTTGGAAGTCAGAGTCGCCGATTCTGAGGGTTTATTAACCTGCCGTTAACTCGGAAGCCACGGTTGACATGATTCTTCCATTTTCCATAGACTTACACGATCTTCGGCGTAGAAGGGAGGGTCGACAAAACTGAAGGAAGGTGTTTGATGCGACAAGCTCTGGCCAACATTCTGGTGGCAGCTTTATCAGCTACCAGCCTGCTGGCGGCACAGCCGCCAAACATCCCCGGCAGTCAAGCCTCCAACCGGAATACCGGAACCGAGGTTCGACCCGAGAAAGGAAGACAGAACAATTCGGTTGTGGCGAAGGCAGCTGTACGCCCTAGCCATGCGAAAGCCCCTAAGCCCTATCAGGTTGGAAATGCATCCTGGTATGGCAAGCAGTTCCACGGTAAGGAAACAGCGAGTGGCGAACCGTATGATATGTTCCAATTTACGGCCGCCCATCGCAGGTTACCCCTGGGAACCCTGGTCAAGGTCACGAACCTGCGCAATAACAGATCCGTGATCGTCCGAGTAAATGACCGCGGCCCCGTGCCCCATACGCGAATCATAGATTTGTCGTACGGTGCGGCCCGGATGCTGCAAATACCCGGACATGGTATCGAACAGGTAAGATTGGATATTATCCAAACCCCGTCGACGATGGCCATGAACCAGAAAGCGGAGCTACCGGGCAGATAAGTCGCCTGGTCGTTCCGGCTAGCCTCTTTAGCGGGGCAGGAAGGAACCGTCAGGCATTCCCTAATCGCGGCCAACCATCCGTGTGGGAAGTCCGGCAGGCTGACATAAAAGATGTCGAATCGATCCGTAGCGCTACACGACCCTAGCCCGACGCCGAATGGGCCCAATGCAGTAAAGGATCGGTTAATCGTCGCACTGGACGTTTCCAGTGCTGCTGAGGCTCAAACGTTAGTCTCAGCCATAGGCGAGTCAGCCCATATATATAAAGTCGGTAAGCAGTTGTTTACGGCCGAGGGGCCCCAAGTCGTTCGCGACCTGGTGGCTTCCGGCCGTAAAGTTTTTCTCGATCTCAAATTCCACGACATTCCGAACACCGTCGCTCACGCCGTCGCCGAAGCCGCCAAGCTGAAGGTCAGCATGTTGACGGTCCACGCCTCCGGCGGACTGAAAATGTTGAAGGCCGCCGCCGAAGCCGCGAACTCTTCCGCCTCGAAACCGCTGATCTTGGCCGTCACGGTCCTCACCAGCTTGACCGACGAAGACCTCACCGAAATCGGATTCTCCGGAAGCGTTGCCCACGAAGCCCTTCGACTCGCGGGACTGGCGCGTATGGCCGGATGCGGCGGCGTCGTCAGCTCGGCCCATGAAGCCGTATCGCTGCGCCGTGAACTCGGCACCGGATTCGCCATCGTCACTCCTGGCATTCGTCCCATGGGCGCAGATGTGGGAGATCAGGCACGAATCGTGACCCCCGCCGACGCTATGCGCGCGGGAGTCAGCCACATCGTAGTCGGACGCCCGATCACCGGCGCACCCAAACCAGCGGAAGCCGCGCAAGCCATCCTCGAAGAAATCGCCTCGGCGCTCTAGCGTCCGCTCCTTCCACAAATCTCCACCGCTGTCATCCCGAGCGAGGGCGCATGCCCGAGTCGAGGGACCCCTACAAATTCGAGATCTGGCTTTTCAGTTCTTCAGTTTTTCGATTACCCGATTTCCCGATTACCCGATTACCGAATTCCCCCGGAACCAACCCTTCTCCCCCTACGTATATTCCCGAAGGAGAACACTCCCTTGCCAACGGCACAACGCTCACGAAGCGGTCTCGCCCTCGTTCCCGCTCTCATCTATTTCCTGATCGCTTACGTCCTCGTAACCGTCCTGGCGTCTGGATTAAGCATTACGTACGCAACCATCAACCACTCGCCGGATCCGCAGCCTGGCCAGAGTATGTTGCAGGCGCCCGCTTTTGTGGCCACCGTTCCCTACCACGTGCTGATCATGTTGCTCATCTGGCCGCTCTTTGCGTGGATGTATTTCCGGAAGCGGCGTCCAGCCACTTCGCAGGAAGAATCGCGACAGACTTTGCAACTGGCAATCCTCTGGCTGATCTCCGCCATGGTCGTCGACTTCGTTGGCTTCGTGCTTATCAAGAATGCGTGGTCCATGACTCCGCACGAACTCTATGTCGACTATCAGCCCTGGATCACTCTGATTTACATCTCGATCTTTCTCAGCCCTTGGATTCGCTTATGGCTCTCGCGATGGCGCACCGCAGCATCCGGTGAGCGACTCACAACAACTGAGTAACGCCTCTCCGCCGTACCTCGGAAGATTGAATTGCTGCAGTCAAAGGAAGGTGTCCTTGAAAGTCCACCTCGGAAACTGTCTGTTGATCCCGTGTCTGCTTGCGCTGTCCATTTGCGCGGTCGCCCAATCCTCCACTCCAGCCCGCCACGCCCGGCAACAAGGTCGCGGCCTCAGACGAACTCTTCCAAACGATCTCTCAGCTCGATAAGCAGGTTTTCGATGCAATCGATCGTTGTGACATGAAAACCGAGGCCTCATTCTGGGCCGACGACGCGGAGTTCTATCACGACAAGGACGGCCTGATGACTGGTGGTCCGCAAATCGTTAATGCCATCAAGAACAATCTTTGCGGAAAGGTGAAGCGCGAGTTGGTGCCTGGAACGCTCGAAGTTTATGAGTTACAGGGCTACGGCGCAGTCGAGATCGGAGTCCACCGATTCCTTCACCCTTGGCAGCAAGACCACGGCGTTGTCGGCGAGGCGAAGTTCATTCATATCTGGCGATTCAAAGACGGCACATGGAAGATCACGCGCGTAATCAGCATCGACCATCACGCCGCCAATTAGGTCGCTCCGCGAGTTCAATGGGTACTGAACCTGTGACCTGTCGTTTCGACCGAGAGACCTTGCGTTAGGGGGCTAGGCGCGTCCGCGAAGCTTAGCCAGCCACCACCGCACACCGACAAAAAGGAAACGCCAGTCGTGGAAGAATTCCGGAGCTTTGCGTTCAAAAGCGTGTCCGATGAATTGCAGAGCCCAGCCGAAGAGGAAGAGTGCGAGCGCTGGCTTCCAGAGCGAATGATACCCAATGGAACACAGGAACAGGGCCAGCGACAGGACGATGATGGGAATTCCGAAGGTGTGGCACGCGCGGTTCAGCGGATGCTGGTGACTGCTTGCGTACTGCGCGATCCACTGCTCGCTGGTGCGTCCGCCGAACATGCGGGATAGCATACAACGAAATAGGTTTTGCACTCCCAGGTAGCGTCCAAAAAACGGGACGCGAACCTCGGCCTCACGTCCGGGTTTCCTAACCCCCTCCGGGAAACTATCGAGTAGATTTGGTACCTTGTCATAGGAAAAGTCAAAGTGCCGCAATCATCTATGTTCGCCAAGACCGAAGACATCCGGATTCATCACACGAAAGTTGTGCTGCCGCCCGCATTTCTCGAGGAGGAACTCCCGGCTAGCGAGAAAGCACTTACCACCGTGTACAACGCTCGCTCGGAAGTGAAACAGATCCTCAGCGGTGAAAGTCATCGCTTGCTCGTGGTCGTCGGCCCTTGCTCAATCCACGACACCAAAGCAGCTCTGGAATACGCGACCCTTCTAAAGCCAGCGATGGGCGAACTCTCCCAGGACTTACGGATCATCATGCGCGTCTATTTCGAGAAGCCGCGCACCACCGTAGGCTGGAAAGGGCTGATCAACGACCCCAACCTCGACGGCTCTTACAGGATTAACGATGGCCTGCGCGTTGCCCGCCGCCTTCTGCTCGATCTCGCGGAGATGGGCGTGCCTGCGGGCACCGAGTTTCTCGACATGATTATCCCGCAATACATGGCGGGATTGGTCTCATGGGGAGCGATCGGCGCGCGTACCACCGAGAGCCAGGTGCATCGCGAACTGGTGTCTGGGATCTCCTGCCCGGTCGGTTTCAAAAACGGTACCTCGGGCAACGTGCAGATCGCGATTGATGCGGTGCACTCCGCAGCGCACCCGCACACGTTTCTTGGCCACACCAAGTACGGCCAGTCCGCAATCTTCTTCACCAAGGGAAATCCCGACTGCCATGTGATCCTGCGTGGCGGTCGCACGTCGACGAATTACGACGCTGCGTCGATCGCGCAGGCATGTGCGTTGATTGAAAAAGCCGGCCTTGACCAGCGCGTGATGGTCGATTGCAGTCACGCCAACAGCAACAAGGATCACACCCGGCAAGCCGCGGTCTGCCACGATATCGCCACACAGATTACTGGCGGCGAGCGGAGAATCATCGGTGTCATGATCGAAAGCAATCTGGTTGGCGGCGCACAGAAGCTGCAGAAGGGCAAACCGCTGACCTACGGACAGAGCATCACCGACGCCTGCATCAGTTGGGATGAGACGTTGCCTCTTCTGCGTGAATTGGCTACGGCGGTTCGTACCGGTCGAGGCTAGCTGACTTGGTGGCCCATTCAACCTTCTGTTGGCTTGAGTGGGGCAGTTCGACCGGACACATTCTGTCCGCAGTTCGCTCACGCTTCCTTCTGTCGCTCACTTGTCTCGACGTGTCCTTCGCAACAGCTACCGCCAATTCGTCACGTTCATTTCGAGCGAGAGGCGCGATACAGACGCGCCTCGAGTCGAGAGACCGTGTGTTTGAGAAGACGCAAAAAAGCTGCCGCGCTTTCAAAAGCTCGCTTCGATATGACTATGTTGAAGGATGGCCGGCGGTGCTAACAAGAGAATATGACCAAGTGAGTTTGTCTCGATCGTGGAAGCGCTTTAATCTTCCAAGGCACAACTCAGAGCAGCTCTACGAAAAGTCCCACTCAAGCCAAGAAGGCTTGAATGGGCCACCGGCCTGTGCCAAACTGAACGAAGGCCCCCCGAATCCTCCACAAGCCTGTACCCCACTCCATAAGGTGAAGCACGATGAATATCGACTTTCGAACCTGCTTATCCTGTGGCTGCTTTTGAGCCTCATTTTCTGGGCGCTACCGTTCTTTCACCACCTGCGCGGTCCCCTGGTTTCGTTCGTCTGGCGTCGTCTGATGGGCAATTGCTGTGCCGGGCTGGGCGCACCGCAATCTCCGGACGTAAAAGCTGATTTGGTACCCTGTCGACGGTGCGGCCCCACCCTTCTCGCCCAATTGTGGCGAGAGGGTGGGGCACCCGGCCAAAGTCACATTCGTCTAGTTCGGGTGCGCGCGAGTGGGAAAACAGGTCAAATATTTACCGTCCGGACGTCGTTTATGCGATAAGGCAGCGGACAGGGTTCAATAATCAAATGTCCTGACTCAGTCAGTGTTTCACCCTTTTTAGTGGTGGGCTCAAAGCCCATCGAATCGAAATAGATTTGGTACATGCGACCGTCTTCTGCGCGTACCAACCCAACACCACTTTTAGAGTCGATCCCTTGCAGCCGGTAACTTGCGTAGAAGGGCTGGTCGCCTCGAAATAGCTGCCTTACACACGAATTCTGCGCAGCTAAGTTCTGGCCAATCTTCGCATCGCCACATGACACACCGTGTGGACCAGCAAGAGCGATCAGGCTCTTTGCAAGAACTTCCGGTGACACATCTTCCTGGCGCCGCTGAAACGCACTCACCAATACAATGAGAAGAACCGCATCGCTAGCTTTTTCATGCGGGAATCGGCTTTCGTACACCTCTAAAAGTCACTGAGTCGACCGGTGACCCATCCAGCTGTCTTGGTGGCGCATTCAAGCCTTCCTTTGGCTTGAGTGGGGCAATTCTGCTACCGCCTC
This sequence comes from Terriglobia bacterium, assembly GCA_963848375.1. GTDB lineage: Bacteria > Acidobacteriota > Terriglobia > Terriglobales > Acidobacteriaceae > JAJPJE01. Next base: position 31,739 of record CAWKDK010000013.1, on the reverse strand, counting down.
AACCTTTCCAACGATCTTATGACAGAGGCGTGACACCACACCGGACTAGGTATTGAGCTGTTGCATCGAATTCGGCTGGTTGATTGGTTGGATCGCTGGCATCTCCTGTAGGAACAAAAATGACCATGCCCTGTCGTGCTCGGGTTAATAAGACACGATATGCATTCTTTCGATAAACCCTTTTGTCGGGATTCTTGATCGAAACCCACTTACTTTCTTTCGCATACCGGAGGTTGCGCAACTGCCAGCCTTGCGAGTCATCCCAAATAAAGTCGCCGCCCCAGCACACCCCGATCCAATCTAGCTCCAAACCCTGAATTTCAAACTCCGTCGCGAAGACCTCGCATCGGAAGCTCGACCGTACATCTTCTGATCTCGCCAAGTACCAGTGTTCCCATGGGTACTCCGCATGGAAGCTTGAGCTTGGCTCAAGTCCTTCAGCGCGTAAACGACCAGCCCCCGATGAACCGACCAAGCCATAGCGGGTTTCTCCTATCCCTTGCGCTCGCAATCGGACCTTTGTGTCGGTCAGGCTGCGGGACAGAAAGATCGGGAATCTCTGTGTAACACCGAGCGACGCTGCCTGCGCGGATTCCCCATCGAGAACCAAGTTCACCCAAGTTGCTAGCTGCTCTGCACGCAGACTTCGGTTGGAAGTTCGAAGGTGTAGAACCGAGTTTGTCCGCAGCAATGCATTCTTTGTAGAGATTTCAAAAAGCCGATGACCGGCCGTTGATGCACCTCCCTCTACTCCTTCTTGCGACGCATGGATTACCCAGTTCTTTTTGTTTCCGACGAGCGCTCTACCCCATTCCTCCAGGCCCGCTTCGCCGTCGTTAATCTCTTGTCCCCCACCGACAAGAGCAACAATCATCGCCCAGTCTGCATGTCGCTCCATGATTCGCAACAGCATTTCTGGCTCCGAGTAGTCCCTCTGAAATTTCTTCATGTTCTGGGCTCTATTCCACGCACGTTGCGCCTCGTCAAAGATCACGGCATGATTGGAAGGTGACCCTAGATTGTCCTCGGTGTAGTAACGCGCAAATACGTGGACATTTTCTATGAGAGTTTTAGCCTCCGCACGTGCCTGAACTGCCCTTGTCCCAGCCCGCATGCTTTCTTGAGTGAATAAGTGCTGTAGAACCTTAACAAGTGGTCCATTACCACTCATAAAGTGAATAGCAGAGTCCCGATTCACGTGTGCATGTGCAAGGCTCAGCCCCACGAGCGTTTTCCCTGAACCCGGCACGCCAGTCAGGAAGCAGATCGCATGCTGCCCTTCTGAGCGAGCGACATCCACAATTTCCTGAATAGCGCCTGCGACACTCTCGATCTCATGCTCCGACGCTTCAGAATGAGCTATTTCTCGAATTGAAAGGCCGCTCTTCAGAGCCAATGCTGCTTCGATAATGCTAGGAACGGGAAAATACGGACTGCAGTCGTATTGCTCAGCAGAAACTTGATCAGATCCAATCTCCTCTATCCCGAGTAGGAAGGTTGAGAGCCGATCCCATGAACTTCTCGAGAGCGGTGCCACCCAATGTGTCGCCATCTGTGGAAATGGAGATCGATGATTCACGGAGGCCAAATCACCTTCAGGTGCATCTGCCGAAACTATAACCGGGACAATTCGGTGACCTGCCGAGACCTTGTGGAAATAGTGTAAAAGCAATGCGTATTCTTCGACTTGCTGTTTCGCCTGTTGCACGCTTCTAGTCTTCGCTTCTAAAACAACGACGACGTCACGAATTAGCAAAACGATGTCAATCCGACGTTCTTTGCGCGGAATCGAAAACTCTAGAAGTAATCCCCACGATTTAGCGGATTGGGACTGAGACGTGCATCGTTGTAATGACTGTCGGAGAGCCCGGAGATCACGTTCCCACGTCAGCGTCTGTTCTGAGTACTGACGCGTGTATCCCCGGTTAGCATACCCAAGTTCCAAGCGTGCAAGTACTTGATGCTCGTCTTCCGCTAAGAACTGCTGAACAGTCCCACAGTAGAAAGAGGCCATGTGTATTCTGGAAAGTTATTCCAGAGTATCACCTCGATCTTGACGCGCTGTTTCGATTGTCAATACCCCAAAACCTCAACACTTCACAAATCTCAAGCGCACGCAGCACTCCTAACTCACTGCACTCAAAGGCCGGTCCCGTTTCGGCACACGGCGAAAATATCGTGCCGCGAAGTGTCTAGTAGGTCCCCTCAAAATTGCTACTCTTGAAATAGCAGAATGATTCAAGCGCGTCATCTTTCTGACAACTAGCTACTATCAACTGGCAACGTCGGCCATCGGCTCCGACCCAACTCCTTTATTTGCCGGTATCGTGGACTAACTCCTTTGTTTGCCGGTATAACGCTTATGCCATGCCTCTAAGTCCTTTAGAATCCGGTATACGGGGGGAGGGGGTACCCCATGGACTTGGTGCAGACCGGACACATACCTGACAGAATTCGAACCGGCGCTTTTCGTGAAACGCGAAACGTGAAACGCGAAACGCCCTCCGACGTTACCCGAATTGGTATCCCCGCGCCAACCGACAGACGGTAAAGTGTTTTCATCGGAGAATGCCGCCAATGTCAGGTGCGAGTCTGTCCCGCTGCAAGTGGTCGATGATTGGTTTCACTCTAGCCGCACTGATGGCCATCAATGTACCGGTGTGTGCGCAGGAGGCAGCCCCGAGCGGCCTTGCCGACGATTGGTCGCGTCATCACGCCGTTTTTTCCGCTCCCTCCAGGGAATTGGACGCGCTGAAGAGCGGCCACTACAACGAATGGTTCAGGATCGTCACTGAGCCTCGCTACATTACGCAGCAGCACAAGCGCAACTCCCCGATCGTGCAGCCCACGCTGGTCGCGCCGTTGCATCGTCTGCCGACCGAAAATGGCGAGCATGGCGGATTCGGCGATCGTTTTTCGCGCCGCCCTCCAATCAAGCAACCGGTTCGCCCCTCCGTCCATAAAGACTGGAGCATGAGTGACGGCACGAACGCGATTGCCGCCAACGCGTTCCCTGCGAAGTACTCGTTCTCCACGACCACGGCGAGCTGCAACGATTACATCGTGTACCCGACCGGATCAGCGCCCACCAGCGCAACCGTGATCGCTTACAAGAATGTCTATGTCGGCACATGCAGCGGTACGGTTCCGACGGTTGCCTGGGCGTACAACACAGGCGGCGCGTCAACGCTCTCTCCTGTGCTTTCGCCCGATGGAACTCAGGTCGCCTATATTCAGGTCAATGCGAACATCGCATCGCTGGTGCTCCTGAAGCCATTACTGACCTCGGGGGGCACTGTAGCAGCACCGGCAGCAGCCACACTGCAATCAGCGGCGAACTACCGCAGCTGCACTGCACCGTGCTACACCACCATCACCCTGAGCGGCAGTCCCAACGACACCAATTCGTCACCGTTCTATGTTTACGGCGCCGACCTCGTCTATGTAGGCGACAACAACGGAGAGATACACAAACTGACGGGCGTCTTCAGCGGCACGCCGGCCGAGGCCAGCACGGGCGGATGGCCGGTAACAGCGAGCACGCAAACCTCGCCCATACTGACTTCACCGGTCTACGACAGCGGAGCGTCGCAACTGCTGTTCGTGGGAGATGCCAGCGGCTATCTGCATTCCATCACCACCACCGGCGCTACCACCCAAACTGTCCTCACCTCGAATCAAATGGTATGTGGCACCGCCGGCATGGTTGACCCGCCGATTATCGACTCAAGCACCGAGAACGTTTATGTCTTTGTCGGGGACGGCTGCGACGCGACGCCCGGCAATAGCTATATCAACCGATTCGCGGTCGGGACTTCCATCAGCGCCAGCTATGGCCAGAATTATGCAGATTTCGGAAACGCGAGCACCAACAACACTTCCACCATTCTTCGCACGGGCTCGTTCGACAACACGTACTATTCCGGCACGGGGACTACAGGGAACCTGTATGCCTGCGTAAACGGAGTTCTGTACCAGGTTCCGATGTCCGGCCTCAGCGGAACCAACAATCCGACACCCAGCAAATACAAGACGATGGTCAGCACGGTCAGTAGTGCGTCAACGTGCTCTCCCATCACCGAGTTTTACAACGGCACGCAAGATTGGCTTTTCATGAGCGTGATTGCCAACGGAAACACGACGGGATGCACGGGAGCGTGCCTTTATAACTTCAACGTTCAGGGCGCCGGCACGACCGGCAATGTCGACGACTGGGCAGACGGCGACTGGTGGAACAACCGGGATCGCGATTGACAATAGTCTCAGCGGAGCCGGCGAATCGCAGATTTACTACACCACGCTTTCCAATCAGGCATGCACGGGGAATGGAACCACGGGAAATAGCACGGGAAGGTGCGCGATCCAGGCGTCGCAATCTGCGCCGTAGGCAGGGTGAAGCGGAAATAGAAAAGGCAGCCCGAAGGCTGCCTTTCCCGAATCCGTTTTTGCGCCGCTAATTAAAGGGGCTGAACGTTTTCTGCCTGCAATCCCTTGGGTCCCTTCACCACGTTAAACTGAACCGCTTGGCCTTCTTGCAGGCTGCGGAAGCCGTTGGCCTGGATGGCGGAGAAATGTACGAATACATCTTCGCCCGTCTGGCGCGTGATGAAACCAAAACCCTTGGCATCGTTAAACCACTTCACAGTTCCTTGTTCCATTTGTTGCTAAAACCTTCTTTGTTGAAATTACGTTGAATGAACCGGAGGGTACTTCAGAGGCAGAAACGCTTTGGTAAAGCAACTTCCTCACAACCGTTCAATACGACGCAAGCGCAGAGTAGCAGAATCAGGGCAGTTTCACCTAGAGAATTCCCTGCCTTATCGCTGGCCCATTTCGTGCCAGAAAACGTATGTAGCTGAATTTGCAAGACTTACCTAGATTCCGCAGAGCCGATTACCGCCGGGCTTACAATCGGTTGCATGGCCGATGACGCCAATCAGCATCACCTTCAGGCCGTTCTCGACGTGCTGTCACAATTCGAACATCCGCTGCTCGACTTCTCGGCGCGCGCTCACGAAGGCGGAGTTCAGCTCATCATCAATGCGAAAAATGTGACCGTCCCAGTTCACACTTATTACTTCGATCTGCATCCGCGCGATCTCGAGCATCCGCAGTTTGCGTGGACATTTCAGCGCCAACTCTACGATTGCCTGCACGATTACTTCATCGAAATGTTCATCCGCGCACCACATACTAAGCAGTAAAAGCGTTTCGCAAGCTGGCAAGCGTTTCTCCGCAATCAGACACGGCGTACTATTTCCCCATGATCCTCACCATCGATCACGGCGCGATCCGCGAACTTCGGCTTGATCGTCCTCCTGTCAATGCGCTGTCTGCAGAGCTAATCTCCGCGTTACGCGAAGCGATCGCGGCAGCGCCAGCGCAAGGTACGCGTGCGCTGATTCTCTCCGGCTCGCCCGGACGTTTTTCCGGCGGCCTCGATGTTCCTTCGCTGCTCGCGCTGGATCGAGTGACGATGGAAACTGTCTGGCATGACTTCTACAGTCTGCTGCGCGCAATTGCACAGTCACCGATCCCGATTGCGACCGCGATCACCGGCCACGCGCCCGCGGGCGGAACCGTGCTCTCCATCTTTTGTGATTGGCGAGTTATGGCAAAAGGCGACTTCCGCGTCGGCTTGAACGAGGTGCAAGTCGGAATTCAGATGCCGCCGCTCATCCTCAAAGCACTGCGCCGTTTGATCGGCCCGCGCGAAGCAGAACACATGGCCGTTGGCGGCGAATTGATCACCGTCGAAGACGCTCTGCGAATCGGGCTGGTTGATGCCGTCGCGGCGCCCGACCAAGTTGTGAACCGCGCTGTCGAATGGTGTCAGCATCTGCTGGCTCTGCCTCCAGAAGCAATGCTCGGGACGCGTCGCGAAGCGCGCTCTGATCTGTTCACTCTGTTCGAACAAGATACGGAATCTGAACTGCGCGAGGTGACCGCGACCTGGTGGAGAGCGGAAACGCAAAACACGCTCCGTGCGCTGGTAGATAAACTGCGGAAGAAGAGCTAACGACTAGGCATGACCTTGCGCGAGTACATCGAAAACGAAATCCGCGACGCGCGGACCGATTCCCTTCTCGCGCTACATGGAGCTGTGTCTCTACGGTCCTGGCGGAGACGACGCGCCTGCCGGTTATTACACCAGTCCGCGTGAGAAGTTCGGCAAGCAAGGGGACTTCTACACATCGAGCGATGTGCATGCCGTCTTCGGACGCCTGTTGGCGCGGCAATTCGAAGAGATGTGGCGCGTGCTCGACGAACCAGAAGAGATCACGTTGGTCGAACTTGGTCCGGGACGCGGATTGTTTGCGCAGGACGTGCTTGCCTGGTCGAAGAAGATGTTTCCGGCGTTTTATTCTGCGTTGCATTACCAGTTGATGGAAGGCTCGGCGGGGCTACGAAGCAGACTTGCAGAACTCTTCGCCGAGGATATCGGCTCAGGGAAAGTGCGGATTGCATCGACTCTCGATGAGGTCGCGTTCAACACACCGTTCATTACCTTCGGCAACGAGTTCTTCGATGCGCTGCCAGTCGAAGTGCTCGACCATCGCGGCGAGCTGCGCGTGACGCTAGACAACCGCCGTTTTGCGGAAGCATTTGTTCCGCCTTCGGCCGCGGTTCTTGACTACGTTGAAAGCTTCGCCGTTCATCCCGAGGACGGCGAACGTGTGGACGCGCCGCTGATCGCGCAGGATTACATGCGCCGGATCGCGACGCTAGCTGCGAGCAGTAAGCAGCCCGGTTTTCTTGTCTTCATCGACTACGGCTACACGCGCGACGAGCAGCTGGCGGGACGGCATCGCGGCACAGTCCGCTCATTTCGCAAACATACGCTCAGCGACTCGGTCTACGACGCTCCTGGCGAACAAGACATCACTGCCGACGTGAACTTCACGGCGCTAGCCGCCGCCGCGCGCGAGTATGGAGTCGAACCGTTGGCGATGGTGACTCAGTCCCAGTTTCTAGTCGGGATCGGCGAAGACACACAGTTTTCCGATGCGTTCAGCGAGTGCAAATTACCCCAGGAGCACACGAAACGCGCGCTGCAGCTCAAGCACCTAATCACGCCGGAAGGCCTGGGAGAAGCATTTCACGTGCTGGTGATGAGTTCGCGATTGGAAAAGGAAAAGGCCGCCAAGTTGAGCGGCCTGAAGTTTGTTCGCCAAAGCGATCGGATCTAATCGCCGTTGCTGCCGTTGCTGACGGACTGCGGATTGTAGGGCGCCTGTAGGTATTTCCGCGCTTCTTCCAAAGCTCCCTGCGTATTGTCCTGCGTTTGGATCGCCTGACGATATTCGTTCGAGGCACGCTCGCGTTGGCCGGTGATGTCGAAAATTTTGCCGAGTTGCAGATGGCTCCAGACTTCAGTCCATCGCGGATCACCGTCGCCGTTTAAGCGACTCGCGATAGGCGTTCGCCGCCGCCTGGTAGTTCTTCTGCAGGAAGAAGACTTCGGCAACGCGATAGTGCGCGAGAGAACTGTTCTTGTTGACGTCGAGCGCTTTCTGAAATTCCTGGAGAGCGCCGGCGAGATCGTTCTGCTGCACCAGTCCCTGCCCACGCTGAATGGCCGCGCGCAACTTGATATCCGGCGAGTTCTTCAGCACCCAATTGCTGGGATCGACAGAAATCTTGCGCGGACGTCCAAAGGTTTCGATGGTAAACGCCGAGTCTGTACCGACTACATCAATGCGCTGAGTTTCGCTGCGGCCGTCAGTGTCAACCTTGATTTCAATCGGCATACGGAAAAGGTCAAGATCCTGCGTGATCTCGCCGACGATGCGAAAACCCTTGCACTTAGCAGGATCGGTGCAGCTCGATCCCAGCCGATATACCGTGTACTTGCTCTTAAATTCCGGAGCTCCGGTTGAATTCAGCCATTGCGTGAAGAACCAGGTGAGATTGTCGCCGTAGTTCTTTTCCGCAAGCGCGCGGAAATTGTCGACGGTGGCCGAATTGCCTTTGTATTGCGTGGCAAACTGCATCATCGTCTGTTCGAATTTCTGATCGCCGATCACCCAACGCAACATTCCAAGAATGATCGCGCCTTTATCGGTGGTGAGCGACTGGAACTCGGGCGAAAACATGTCGAGTTTACTGACGCTCATCAGCGGGGTAGTGTCATAGGCGAGCGCGCCGACTTCGATGTCCTTGATCACTTCCTGGTACGCGGCAGGACCGGCTGCGTGTTCCACGTAACTTGCTTCGCCAAACCGCGCAAAGCCATCGCTGATCCACCAATCGTTCTTGGTCGCCGGGCTAACCGAAGATCCCCACCACTGACGCGCGATGGTATTTGCCATCAACCGGTAGTTGATCTTTCCACTAAGGGATCGCGAGGAAAGCGCAGCGACCTCGGTAGACCACGCCGACGGGACAGTGTCATCCGGAATCTCAACCACATTCAGCGTCGGAGACATTGGCGGTCCCCACAGTGTGGTGAAGTATGCGAACTGCCGCCCCGCCGTTTCGGAGTAGGTTGCCGCCAGATCTTTGTGAATCGGCTTGTAGTAGACGTGCAGGTTCATGCCTGCCGGGTTGCTGGTTGTTTCCTGAAACTGGCCGGCGATGATGGTTCCGGGAAATGCGGGCTTGGTCCAGGAGAACGTGTAGGTCTTGGTGTCGCCGGTGAGCGCGTGCTTTGGTTCCGACTTGGCCGCGGTCTTTGATTTCGCAGGCGGAGCATTCACGCTGCGTTTGCGTAGCGCCGGAGGCTCGTCCTTCGCGCTGCTTGCTTCGGGCTCCGGAGCCGAAGCGGCTGCTAAGGGGGCACCCGCACCGGCACGCGAACCCTGCGCTCCCGAGCCGATTACAACCCAGTAGCTGGGCACGGTGATGTTCATGGTCGCGGTGAAGCGATTGATGCCGTACCCGCTCACCGGAAACCAGCGGCTCGCATAAAGAAGATAGCTGGTGTCGTCGTTGATCGACGCCAGCCGCAAACCTTGCACCGGACTGTCATCGGGCGACTCAAGCGAGCCCTCGTAATCGAAAGTAAACGTGGTAGAGGCACCCTTGGCCAAACCATTGGGCAGCGCGATGCGGATGGTCGAATCCTGCGTAACCCGTTCAACAGAAAGCGAGGTGCCACTGGGATCGGTGACCTTGGTCGGCCGCAAGCCATTATGCAGTTCGAACGTGGCGACGGTGATGTCGTCGAGCGCAGTGAATTTCACAACGGCGCGCGCGACCAACCGATGCGTCCGCGGCACCAGTTCGGCGTCGATCTGGTAGTCGTTGACTTCAATGCGAGGCTTGTCCGCTGCGAACAGAGGCAGGCAGAACAAAATGGCAAAGATGCCGGAAAAGAGGGCACGCCGCAACGGGCGCCGTGCAGTGGACATTGCGTACTCTCCAGCCGAATAGCTGCTCATGCTTAGATTAGGACCCGACTCTTGCAGATGCACCCTTCCCACGGAAGGTCCCAACTACTAGGTTACACCTTATAAAACGTATATGGGACCGGAAGGTTGCGAATCTATTTAGGATTGTTCTACTTAGTGACGATTTTCTGACATTCAGCTTGAACCGATCGATTTTTTTGCACCACCCAGACATGCAAGAACCGCTTCGGCTGCGCGGTCGGAGGCGGTAATGCCGGGCTCCTGCGGATGGAGTTTCGCCCGAACCTCGGCCAAGCCGTCGATCATTCGCTGGCGATCGGGACCATCGGGCAGGATCTTCTGCAGCTCGGCAACAACGGCTTCGGCAGTGAATTTATTTTGTACTAGCTCGGGGACCACGTCGTGTCCGGCAATGAGGTTAGGCATGGCAAAGCGGTCGACCTTGACCAGTGGACGGCCAAGCGTCCAGCTGAGAGGTGAGACGCGATAGACCATCACGAAGGGAGTGCCGATGAGGGCGGTTTCGAGGGTGGCGGTCCCGGAGGCGACCACGGCGGCGCGGGCGATCGATAAGGCGACCGTAGCGCTGTCCATGACGCTAATTTTTGATTCCCATCCGCGTGGGCACTGGCTGCGAAGTAGTGACTCGAACCATTCTTTGTCGAGTGACTGAGCAATCGGAATTACGAAACGATAGCTTGGATCGAACTTGGCGACAGCCCGCAGCATGATGGGCAGATGCGTCTCAACTTCTTTGCGGCGGCTGCCGGGAAGAAGCGCGATAATGCGGCTGCGCTGAACCGGAGACTCCAGAACCGCACTGGCCACCGCTCGCGTTTTCCCGGGATCTGCCAGTGGATGCCCCACATACTCGGCTTCGACGCCGCGCTCGCGATACCATTTTTCTTCGAACGGAAAGATCACCAGCATTTTGCGGACGTATTTGCGAATCTGCGCGATTCGTCCGGCGCGCCACGCCCATAACTGCGGACTGACGTAATAGATCACAGGGATATGGCGCTTATGCAGTTGGCGCGCGAGGCGAAGGTTGAAGTCGGGAAAGTCGATCAGAATAGCGGCGTCCGGTTTGCGCGCGTCCACTTCGCGCAGCAGGCGGCGGTATTTGCCATAGATATGCGGCAGGTGGCGGACGACTTCGGCCAAACCTAGTACGGAGATTTCGTGCGCGTCGATGACCGTGTCGCAGCCGGCCTCGCGCATGCGACTGCCGCCGACGCCGAAGAATTCAGCCGCAGGCGCGCGATGCCGCAGGGCTTCGATCAGTTTGGCGCCGTAGTACTCCCCGGAGCTTTCGCCCGAAGAGATCAGGAATTTCGGAGGCACGCAGCCATTGTACAAATTTCAGGTATTCTGGTTCGCCTCAGTCGAAATCTCAGGAATTGTGCGTCATACGGATGTTCCGACAATAGAAAGGTCTGCTTGAATGAGCGCTAGCTTGTTTTATCGGATTGCCGCAGGACTGCTGGTCTTTTTCGCCCTTGCACACACTGCTGGAATGCAGAGTACGAAATCGCCGTCCCCGGAGGCTTACGCGGTGCGCCAAGCCATGAAAGACGTGCACTTCAGCAACATGGGGAGCAGCAACAGCTTTTACGGTTACTACCGCGGGTTTGGCCTCTCGCTGTCTGCGTACCTTCTTTTCGCGGCGTTCGTGGCCGGGCACTTGGGTGGATTAGCCAAGCGCAATCCTGCGGCTATCGGCGGGTTGGGATGGGCGCTGTTTGCGGTCCAGACTGTGCTGTTCGTTTTGTGCTGCCTGTACTTCTTTGCAGCGCCGATCATAGTGGGAGGAGCAATCGTGGTGTGTCTCGGGATCGCCGCGGCGCGGCCTGCCCCGTCGCGCGCTTGAAATCAGGTGAGGGGTCGGACTCTTTCCGAAGATTGGGATTTCGTTAGTCGTTGCCGCTGAGGACGGCAGAGGCTGGAGTGACCACGACCGTCGTCGGCGAGGGAACTTCCTGGTCCTTGTATTGCAACTGGTAAAGCTTGTAGTAGATGCCGTGCTGCGCCAGCAGTTGCTGGTGCGTGCCCATCTCGCGGACCTTGCCCTTGTGCATGACGATAATCTTGTCGGCGCGCTGAATCGTTGACAAGCGGTGCGCGACAACAACAGAGGTTCGGCCTTCGACCAGCTTTGTCAGCGCGGCGCGAACTTTCATTTCTGTCTCGGTGTCGACGCTCGAGGTGGCTTCGTCGAGGATGAGAATTTTCGGATCATGCGCGAGTGCTCGGGCGAACGAGATGAGCTGCTTCTGACCTGTAGATAGCGTGCTGCCGCGCTCGTGTACAGGCTCTTTGAATCCGTTGGAGAGCGAGCGGATAAAGTCGCCGAGGTTCACTTCTTCAGCGGCGCGAGCGACCTGTTCGTCGGTGATCCAGTCGGAGCCGAGGCGGATGTTTTGCTCGAGCGTTCCCGTGAATAAAAACGGATCCTGCAGCACGACGCCGAAACGCCGTCGCAGATCGTTCAAGTCCATCTCGCGGATATCAACGCCATCAATGCGGATCGCGCCCTTCTGCACGTCGTAGAAACGCAGGAGCAGCGAGATGATTGTTGTCTTGCCAGCACCAGTGTGGCCGACGAAGGCGACGGTCTCGCCGGGTTCGACGACGAAGGAAACGTCTTTCAGCACCCAGTCGGGTTCGGTGGTCGCGCCTGCATCTTCTTTTGACCCGATCGAGGGCGAGCGGGCTTCATGTTTCGCGGACGCTCCATCCTTCGATTCGGATGGAACATTTCGATACGCGAACCAGACGTGATCGAACTCAATGCGGCCGGGGCCTTCGACTCGTTTTGGATGAGATGGCGTGATGACTTCCACCTTGGCGTCGAGCAGTTTGAAGATGCGTTCGGCCGACGCCATAGCCGACTGGAGAATGTTGTACTTCTCGCTCAAATCCTGAATGGGCCGGAAGAAGCGTTGCGCATACTGCATGAACGCCACCAGCACGCCTAGCGTTGTGATCCCGCGCAGCGTCTGATTACCTCCAAACCAGATGACCATCGCGATCGCGAGCGCCGACAGGATTTCGACGACGGGATAGTAGAACGCGTACGCGAGAATGGCGTCTTTGAACGCCTCCATGTGCTGCGCATTGATTTCCTTGAATCTGGCATATGCGCGCTTCTCGCGATTGAACAGCTGCAGCACCACCATTCCGCTGACATGTTCCTGAAGATACGAATTGATGCGCGCGATGGCGGTGCGTATGCGCCGGTACGAGTCGCGCACCTTGCGGCGAAACACCATGGTGGCGATGAAGATGAAAGGCAGCACGGAGAACGTAAGCAGCGCAAGTCGCCAGTCCATCTTCAACATGATGACGATGATGCCGCCCAATACGAAGACGTCCTCGAAGATAGAGACGACGCCGGAGGTGAACATTTCGTTCAGGGCGTCCACGTCCGTCGTTACGCGCGTGACCAGGCGGCCGACGGGATTGCGATCGAAAAAACCGACGTGCATGCGCTGCAGGTGACGGAAAATCTGCTTGCGCAGATCGAACATCACCTTCTGGCCGGTCCACTGCATGAAGTAGGTCTGCAGGAAGTCGAGAAAGAAGGAGACGCCGAGCAATGCAAGGTAGAGTCCGCCGATCTGGCCAATGCCGGTGAGCGGCTTAGAACTGAGCCACCGATCGAGGAAAGAATGCGCACCGGGCGAGTGCGTCATGTACTTGTCGACAGCGACTTTGGTCAGGTAGGGGCCGAGGACGTCGGCGCCGGCCTTCAGAACGATTGCGACGAGCGCGATCACCACCTGCCAGGTGTAGGGCTTCAAATAGCCCAGCAGACGGCGCATCAGCCGCGCGTCGTACGCTTTGCCTAGTACCTCTTCCTCTTGGTTCGCCATGCGCTGGAGCTATTTTAGATGTTTTGTACTCCCGGGCGCTTCAGGAACATAAACTCGGCCCGTTCCTCCGCAATGATCGGCATGCGCGGCCTTGTCCGGCTGGAGGTTGGCGGCAAACTGGTTGTCGACCCAATCGACCACTGGTTGCAGCGGTCCGGGCACGGGAGGATTGTCGTCGCTCTGCGTGATACCGAAGGATTGGCTACGATTTTTACGGGCGATGGACACGTTGCGAATCTCCACGCGCGCGCCTTCAGCAGTTCCCTGCTGACCCTGGTGCACGGACCCCAACTTCTCCAGCGCGGGATCGTCGAGCGATTGCTTCAGCTTTTCGAGTTGCGTGGGATCGAGCTTGCCGGTGTAGACGTCGGGCTTGGGCTGCTCTTTCTGATCGCCCTGCTCTATGTGGAAGGTGCCGTCAGGCTTTACGACGATGCAATTGTCGCGATGGACAGACGCGGTGATCACCTGCTCGCGTGCGCGAAGCAGATAGCTCTGAGCAAAGACGGTGGGAGCGAAAAAAATGAGAAGTGCAGTAGCGAGGAGCCGTGAGTTCATTGTTTCTAAGATGCACGGGACGTGACGGGCAGAACTGGGGAAGCATTGAAGATTGGGGATTTCAGAGTGAAGGTTGAAAAGCAACGCAATCTGAAATCTTCAGTCTGAAATTAGGAATGGATTAGACTTGTTTGCATGTCATCCCCTGCCAGCCATGCCGCGGAAGAACTCGAAACCCCTCGTCCCACGATTGTTGATCTCCGCTCCGATACGGTGACCAAACCTACGCCGGAGATGCGCATTGCCATGGCCGAAGCCGAGGTTGGCGACGACGTCTATGGCGAGGATCCGACGATCAATCGTCTAGAGCAGCGAGCGTCGGAAATCTTCGGGCGAGAGGGTGCGATTTTTGTGCCTACGGGAACGATGGGCAACCAGATCGCGATTAAGCTGCATACCAAGCCCGGGCAGGAGATCATCTGCGAAGAACGAGGCCATATCTTCAATTGGGAGATGGCCATGCTGGCGTGGTTTTCTGGATGCACGGTGAGGTCAATTTACTCAGATGACGGCATCCTGACCTGGGAGATGATCCGCAAGCAGATCTCGGCGCACATCTATTACCGCCAGCAGACCGGGCTCGTCGAATTGGAGAACACTCACAACATGGCGGGCGGGACGGTGTATCCGCAGGAGATCTCCGACGACATTTGCGACCGAGCGCATGAAGCTGGGCTGCCGGTGCACCTCGACGGCGCGCGCATCTTCAATGCCGCGGTCGCGTTGGGTAAGCCGGTGGCGGACATCACGCGCAAATTCGATTCGGTGATGTTCTGCCTGTCGAAAGGATTGGGAGCACCGGTGGGATCGCTGCTGGTGGGCAGCAAAAATTTCATCGAGCAGGCGCGGTCCGTGCGCAAGGCACTTGGCGGTGGAATGCGCCAGGCTGGAATTCTCGCCGCAGCTGGACTGATCGCGTTGGAGAAGATGCCGGCGCGACTGCATGAAGATCACGTGAACGCCAAGTTTTTGGCTGAAGGACTGGTTGGTCTGCCTGGGATAGAGGTTGATCCAACGCGCGCGCAGACGAACATTGTTATTTTCGATGTGAGCGGGACAGGCATGAGCGCCAGCGAGTTCACCCACAAGCTTGCAGAGAAGAGTCTGCTCGCCGGCACGGCCGATGCCCAGCGGGTGCGCTTCGTCACCCACATGGACGTCAACCGCGAGGCGTGCGAGAGGGCGCTTGAGGCGGTGAAGGCGGTCGTTGGTCGATAGCGGTTTGCAGTCGTCCCGAGTTGCGAACCCGTCGGTATACTTGAGAAGAACTATGCAACCAGCTCTCACATTGCCAGCTTGGTCTGCCCGGCTCATTGCAGAACTCGACGCTGCCGATGAAAGAGTTCGCACACTGTTCACCGGAATTTCTGAAGAACAGCTGAACTGGCAACCGCACCCGGGTGCATGGAGCGTGGGGCAATGCCTTGAACATTTGTGTCTGACGAATGAACTCTACTCTTCCTCGATATCGGCAGCCTTAGCAGGGAGAGCATCCGGCAGGGTTGAGGAGATTATGCCGGGTTGGTTCGCGCGGTGGTTTATCACTAGCTTCGTCGAGCCTTCCTCAAGGAGCAAAAAGGCTCGTGCGCCAAAGAAAATCGTTCCGGGTTCACGAGTGGACCAGTCGATCCTGGATCGGTTTCTGCGCAGCAACGACAAGGCCCGTGAGGTGATTGGTAATGCCAGCTGCCATGACGTAAACGGAATACGATTCAAGAATCCCTTCCTACCGCTGGTGCGTTTCACAGTTGGAACTGGGCTCGAAGCGATGTGCAAACACCAACGCCGTCATCTGTTGCAGGCTGAGAGCGTTGCGAACTCACCTGAGTTTCCGAAATGAAGCGGTTCATCCCAGCGGTGACTCTCACACCAATTAGTTTGCAATTCCGACACTCGCAAGCTCGAATTGAAGCTTGCACAATCGAGATCAGCTAACGACCAAGGACTAAGGACCACCGACCGCCATGACGATCGAAATCAAACGCTGCTTCTTCTGACAAGACATCAAGACACAGGCCGTGAGCCTGAAACAGGACATCGAACGCGAACTGAAGGTCCCCGTCAAAATCAAGATGGGCTCGCCCGGATCGCTGAACGTAATCGTAGATGGGAAAACCATCTACTCGAAATCCGAAACTGGCCGGATGCCGACCTCGGCGGAGTTGATTGCCACGCTGCGGCAGACGGCCCTTGCGAAATAACATCTGGACGGAGACCAACGCTGCCTGAGGAACACGCAATCCGAGTTGTGCTCTTCGACCTGGGCGGAGTGCTGGTTGAACTCTCCGGTGTTTCCACGGTGATTTCGTGGATGGCAAATCCTGTTGTTCCCGAAGAGTTGTTCCGGATTTGGCTAACTTCACCAGCGGTGAGAGCGTTCGAGACTGGGCGCATCGAACCAGACCTGTTTGCGGATCAGTTGATCGCCGAAATGTCGCTTCAGGTGGGCCGGGAGTCGCTCTTGAAAGAGCTCGCCGGGTGGCCGACCGGCACGTTTCCGGGGGCTCTCGAATTGCTAGCGAGAATCCCGCGTCGATATACGCGAGCCACACTGTCGAATACTAACTCGGTGCACTGGCCGCAAGTCATGGAACGCATGAAACTGGAAAAAGCTTTCGATCACCATTTCGCATCGCACCTGACGGGCAAGATCAAACCAGACGACGAGGCTTTTCAGCATGTGACAGCCGCCCTGAACTGCGCGCCGGCAGAAGTCCTGTTTCTCGATGACAACCAATTGAACATCGACGCGGCGAAGAAGTGCGGGATGCAAGCCGTCCGGGTAAAAGGCGTTCCGGCGGCGCAGCGCGCTTTGCTGGAATTCCGAGTGATTGAAGACTGAAACTTCGGTCACCTCTGCACTATAAGCCCTGCTTTGCTACCCCCAAAGTTTATGTTATACATATCGGTCCCGTACTCGTGGGGAGACGGGACAGTTTCTTCCAAAGGGGACAAACAGTTGGATTTTCAGCTCTCAGACGAGCAGCAGGACCTGCGCAAAACTGTGCGCGATTTCGCCGCGCGCGAGATCCTGCCAAATGTAATGAAGTGGGATGAGGAGTCTCACTTTCCCTGCGAGGCGATCAAGCATCTCGGCCAGCTCGGCCTGATGGGGATTGTCTTCCCTGTCGAATATGGCGGCGCCGGCATGGGCTACACGGAGTATGTGATCGCGATCGAGGAACTCTCGCGCGTGGACGGTTCGGTGGGCATCATCGTGGCCGCGCATACCTCGCTGTGCAGCAATCATATTTTTGTCGCCGGAAACGAGGAGCAGAAGCGCAAGTACATCCCCAAACTGGCGAGCGGCGAGTTTATCGGCGCATGGGGACTGACGGAGCCGGGCTCAGGATCGGATGCTGGCGGCGCGCGCTGTTCCGCGGTACGCAAGGGCAATAAGTGGGTGCTGAACGGCACCAAGACCTTCTGCACGAACGGTCATTATGCCGACGTCGTGGTGGTGATCGCCGTGACTGATAAGACGGCGCACACGCATGGTCTGTCGGCGTTCATCGTGGAAAAAGGAACCAAGGGATTCAAGCCTGGCAAGAAAGAGAACAAGCTGGGCCTGCGCGCCAGCGATACCGCGGAGTTGATCTTTGAGGATTGTGAGATTCCGCTCGAGAATCTGCTGGGCAAAGAGGGCGACGGGTTCATCGATGCGATGCGGATTCTCGACGGTGGGCGTATCTCGATCGCCGCACTTGGGCTCGGGATGGCGCAAGGCGCTTACGAAGCGGCGCTGAACTATTCAAAGGAGCGGCGGCAGTTCGGGAAAGCGATCAGCGAGTTTCAGGCTATCCAGTGGAAGCTGGCGGATATGGCGACGGAGATCGATGCGGCCCGGTTGCTGACCATGCGTGCAGCGTGGATGAAAGATCAGGGGATGAAAACGACGCTGGAGTCGTCGATGGCGAAACTGTACACCAGCGAAGTTGCCGTCCGATGCGCGAATGAAGGCGTGCAGATTCATGGCGGCTATGGGTTCATCAAGGATTATCCCGCAGAGAAGTTTTATCGCGACGTGAAGCTGTGCACCATTGGCGAAGGGACGAGTGAGATCCAGCGCCTGGTGATTGCGCGCCAGATTTTGAGGGACTGAGAGTTCAAGTTTATCTGTGCCAAAGCAGACTACGCACCCGGCCGGCCACGGCCGGGCTTTTTTTTTGCCATCCACAATTTGTCCTGATCCCACCTCCAGCCAACAGAAGGCCGGATGGCCATCCGAGCTTTCCTTATTTCTCTGAATCACCCGTGCACAGCATTACACTGAATGGTCTTGAAAGCAGAAATTCAGAACCTGGTGGAGCGAGTGACTTCTGGTGATGCGCGCGCGCTGGCGCGAGCCATTACCCTGGTGGAAAACCGTGCGTCCGAGTCGTCAGAACTGCTGAAGGCATTGTTCCCGCGCACTGGACAGGCAAAAGTTATTGGCATGACCGGGTCACCGGGCGCGGGCAAGAGCACGCTGGTCGATCAACTGGCGCGTGAATATCGCAAGCAGCAGAAGACAGTTGGAATCATTGCGGTCGATCCGACCAGCCCGTATTCGGGTGGCGCAATTCTCGGTGATCGCATCCGCATGGGATCGCATTTCGCTGATCCGGGCATTTACATACGAAGCATGGCAACGCGTGGATCGCTCGGCGGACTGGCGCGCACAACTGCCGATGTCACTTCGGTGCTTGATGCATCCGGCAGAGATGTGATCCTGATCGAAACGGTCGGCGTGGGCCAGGATGAAGTGGATATTGTGCGCCTCGCCGAGGTCACGGTGGTGATTCTTGTCCCCGGCATGGGTGACGATGTGCAGACGATCAAGGCAGGCATTATGGAGATTGCCGACATCTTCGTCATCAACAAGAGTGACCGCGAGGGCGCAGAGCGCGTGGAGCGCGAGATTCGTGCGATGCAGTCGTTGGCAGCCCGCGAAGATAACTGGACGCCGCCAATCGTGAAGACCGTAGCGACGGCGGGAGAAGGCGTTGCGGAACTTTCAGCCGCGATTTCGAGTTACCAGGATTTCCTCTCGCGTTCGGGGCTGGCGCATCGAAAACATGTCGAAAACTGGCGAGAGCGGTTGCTGGAAATGCTACGCGATGCCGCCATGCAGCAAGTGCTGCGTCAACACGGCGAAGAGGCAATCGCCCGCTACGCCGCCGAAATTGCGGATCACAAGCGCGACCCGTATTCTCTAATAGAAGAAATTGTCGGTAGTACCAAAGAAAAGGCAAGCGCCCTGAGGTAGACCATGTCGTTCTCGATTGATCATCTTGGCATCGCGGTGAAGTCGCTGGCGCAAGCGCGCAAGTTTTATGAGGGCCTCGGGCTCGAAGTTCATGGCGAGGAAAGCGTTGAAGGCGAAAAGGTTCGTGTTGCCATGCTGCCTGTCGGGGACAGTCGCCTTGAGTTGCTGGAACCGACTGCCGACGATTCACCGATTGCCAAGTTTCTGGCGAAGCGCGGCGAGGGTCTGCACCACGTAGCGCTGCATGTGGACGATCTCTCTGGCGCGGTGGAGCAACTCAAGAAGCAGGGCGCAAGGCTTATCTCGGATGAGATCAAGGTAGGTGCGGGCGGCCACCTTTATGTGTTCGTGCATCCGGCAAGCACCGGAGGCGTGCTGCTGGAACTTGTGCAGGAGGAGCCGCAGGGCGTCTGATGCTTCTGCTCGCGATCGACACCTCTGGCCGCAACGGGAGTCTTGCCCTGGCGCGCGGCGAGACGACTGACAAACTTGAAATCCTCGAACTACTGCCTTTGGCTGGGCGGATGTACTCCGCGCAATTGATTCCACAGCTTAAGATTGGGCTCGAACGGCATCAACTCACGAAGGCTGACCTCGACGGATTTGCAGTTGCCGCGGGTCCGGGATCATTCACTGGACTACGTATCGGGCTCTCGACGGTGAAAGCTTTGGCTGAGGTGTTAAAAAAACCGATCGGGGCCGTCTCCGTTCTTCAAGCTGCTGCTCGCGTTACTGGCTCACACGGCCATGTAATTGTCGCGGTCGATGCAGGACGCGAACTGGTCTTCGCTGGCGATTATGAGATCAATCCGGACCTGACGATCTCCTCGTCACGTGAAGTGCTGGTGCCCGTCGGTGATTTCCTGAACTCGGTCGAAGGAAGTTCGGCATTCATTGCGAGCGCGGATCGAATGGTGCTCGACAGCGCGCGCCAGCGAGGCGTGAAGATCAATGAGATTGCCGCCCCGCAGGCAGACACAATTGCCCGTCTCGGATTCGAGCAATTGATTGCGGGACGCGGTATTACTGCGGAAGTGCTCGAGCCTAATTACCTGAGGCCGTCGGACGCCGAACTGTTCTCTATCCCTAAGCTGCAGCGATGAGCGCATATACGGTTCGCACTGCCAATGCTGACGACATTCCTTTCATCATGGCCGTTGAACGAGAAGCGGAAACTGCCGCTCACTGGCCCCCTGCTGAATACGAGCGCATCTTCGAGCCCGGAGGTGTGCCGCGAATTGCGCTGGTCGTCGAGAGTGACGGGCGGATCGCAGGATTCATCGTTGCGCGATGCATCGATCAAGAATGGGAGTTAGAGAATGTGGCTGTCCGTCCAGCCTCGAGACGCCAGGGTCTTGGACGCGCACTGGTGGAACATCTGCTTCGACTTGCGCGCGAAGCGTCACGCGACTCGCGTGTTCCTTGAGGTGCGTGAATCGAATCAGTCCGCGCGCAGCCTTTATCAAAACTTGAGCTTCCGGGAAACCGGAAGTCGACCGAGCCTACTACTCGCATCCTGTTGAAGACGCAATTACTTACGAAATTGTTATTGGATTATGACCAAAATCATTGAAGCAACTTAGGTCTGGTGGTAGCGTATCGCCTTAACTCAAGCAGGAGGTTGTTCTGGATGGCAGCCCAGGTTCGAGACCTGCTCCTAGCAAATAACGAAGAATTTCGCCGGCTCTGTCAGGAACATCAACAATACTCACAACGCCTCGATTCCCTCATCAACAAGCGTTATCTCTCCGAAGATGAAAAAGTAGAGGAAGTTCGGCTGAAGAAGCTGAAGCTCCGCCTGAAGGACGAAATGGAGCGACTCGAGTTGCAGTTTCGTCGTGGCGGCGGACAGGTAGCCTAACCAAATAATCATTCTCCCCGCGTGCTCTTTTAAGCGGCGCAGGCGGCAATGCATCAACCGCCGGGCGCCGCCTTCATTTTGTCCCAAATCCCGTCGCAGCTTGAACTTACCCACACTTACTCACATGCCAAGGGACTATAATTCCAAGCACGCATGGTTAGAGACGGCTATCTTTACGCGCTGGCAATGGCGCTGCTCGCGATCCTGTTGGGCTGGCTGACGGTCCCAGCGGTAGCGATTATTCCTATTCTTCTAGGCTGCTTCTTTTTGTGGTTTTTCCGCGATCCGGAGCGCTCAATTCCCCAGACGCCGGGAGCGATTGTGTCGCCCGGCGACGGCAAGGTTACCAGCATCGGTCTGGTGAACATCGAAGGCAGGCCGTGGAACCGCATCAGCATTTTTCTCAGTGTCTTCAATGTTCATGTGAATCGCTCCCCGATTAGCGGCACGATTCGCGACGTCGAATACCGCAAGGGCAAGTTCGCCAACGCCATGGGCGCCGCTTCCGCTGAGCACAATGAGCAAAATATCGTCACCGTCGAAGGCGAAGGCCAGGTGGTCATCTTCAAACAGATCGCTGGACTGTTGGCGCGACGCATCGTTTTTACCAAGCAGGTGGGCGACACGGTTGCGCGCGGTGAACGCGTCGGCCTGATCAAGTTTGGTTCGCGCGTGGACGTTCTGTTTGCACCGGAAGCTGCGGTTCAAGTCAAGCTGGGAAGCGCGGTTCACGGCGGTTCCAGCGTTCTCGCTGTTGTACCCACTCCACCAGGCGGCACGCAGACTACTCCAGCTCAGCAATATGCTGGTCCTGCAACCGGAGGCAAGTGATGGCCGCAGAAGGACCGCAGCAGTTTCGTCGTTCGACCGATCAGCCCCGCCCGCGACGATTCCGCAAGGGCATTTACATTCTTCCTTCGCTGGCGACTACGTTCAACATCGGACTCGGCTACTACGCGCTCTGGCACATTTTCAGCGGATCGGCCGCGGAGCCTTGGCACTTTGACAACGCTGCGAAGGCGATCGGGTTTGCCGTGGTAGCTGACGGCATCGATGGCCGCATCGCCCGGATGACGGGCACGGAAAGCGACTTTGGCCGCGAGTTCGATTCCCTTGCCGACGTCATCACGTTCGGCGTGGCGCCAGCCCTGCTGGCCTGGATTTGGGGATTCAAGCAACTGGGTCCGCTCAACGGCACCGACATGGTCGCGCGTACGGTACAGCTGGGCGCATTAGTCAGCTTTGCATTTCTGATCGCAGGTGCTTGCCGCCTGGCTCGCTTCAATATCGTAAAAAATCCGCAGCCTTCGAATCCGGGACGTCCCGGGAAGCGCTACTTTGTGGGAATGCCGATTCCAGCCGGCGCTGGAGTAATTGCTGCCGTGGTTCATTTCACCAGTGGCCAGCCGCTGGGCGTGTGGTGGGAATCTATCCCGTGGGCTGGATTTGTTTTCGCAACCGGGCTACTGATGGTGAGCACCTGGCGTTATTACAGTTTCAAAGATATCGATTTTCGGTCCCGCCATCCGTTCCGCCTGATCATGATCATCGCAGTGCTGATCGCGTTGATCTGGTATGAATCGCAGATCTTCCTTTTTGTACTTGCGATTGTGTACCTGGTCTCGGGGATCTTCACGCGCATGAGTTTCGAATTCAAAAAGAAGCGTGAAGACCCATCCACATATCAAAACCAAGCTCCGGAGGCTCGATGAGTACCAATCCTAGACCGATACGCCCCGCTTCCGCGGCAACCCCTTTGTACCGTGTAGCAATTGTTGGCGCCGGCACGCTGAAGGGAAAAGAACTGGCGGAAGTGCTGCCCGAAACATCCTTTCCTGCTGTTGATATTCGATTGCTCGACGACGAAGAAACCCTTGGCCAACTTGAAGCTGTCGGCGACGAAGTAACGTTTGTGCAGCAGGTGCAGCGCGAGAACCTCGAAAACTCGGACCTGGTGTTTCTGGCCTCAGACCCGGATTCTGCGCGTAAGTCGTATGCCCTGGCATCGCAGGTAGGAAGTTCGGTCGTCGATCTCTCGTACGGTCTGGAAAGCGAACGAGGTAGCGTGATCCGCTCATCGTGGGTAGAAAACGAATTGGCCGAACCTCCAGTGATAGAACTTCAGCCGGGCCCAGTGGTGGTTGCTCATCCCATATCGGTGGCCCTGGCGCTGTTGATGCTGCGACTTCAGAAGGTTGGCGGGATGCGGTCGGTGGTTGCGACGGTTTTCGAACCGGCGTCCGAGCGCGGTAAACGAGGCCTGGACGAACTGCACGGTCAGACCGTGAACCTGCTTTCATTCCAGACGCTGCCAAAAGATGTCTACGACGTGCAGGTCTCCTTCAACATGGTGGCCGATTACGGCACCAAGGCACGTCCTCCGCTTGCAACTACCGAGAGGCGGATTCTCGATCACTTCCGCAAGATCGCACGCGAGCGGCTGCTTCCACCTTCCCTGGTGCTGCTGCAGCCTTCGGTCTTCCACGGTTATGTGTTTTCGATTTTCGTCGAGATGAACGAACCGGTATCTCTAGGCGATGCCGCACAAGCAATCGGCGGCGAACACGTTGAAGTCACCCGTGCAGGAGATCAGACTCCAAACGCGGTAGAAGCTGCTGGCCAAGACAACATTATGGTTTCGCTGCGGCATGATGCTGAAAATCCGAATGCTCTGTGGATTTGGGCTGCTGCCGACAATCTGCGCGTGCTTGCCCTGAACGCGATTGGGTGCGCGGAACAACTGGTCGCTAGCCGCCCGAAGGGCACGGTGCAGTAGTGAGGACGGCAAGAGCCGTCCCTGGCGCTTTCGTCTTTTTTTTATTGCTCGGCCTTGCTGCTTGCGGATATCACACTGCGGGACACGCAGTGAATCTCCCCAACACCGTCCACATCATCGCTGTACCCACGTTTACGAATAAGAGTGAGGCGTACCGAGTAGAACAGATCCTGACCGCTTCTGTAGTGCGAGAGTTCAACACGCGCACACAGTATCACGTCGTCAGCGTGCCTGATTCTCATGCAGATGCCGTATTACATGGGACCGTTCTGCAGGTGCTTACCGCGCCGCTCACCTACAACTCTCAGACGGGACAGGCTTCCTCCGCCCTGGTCGCCGTCACTATGCAGGTTTCGCTGGTGGATCGGAATGGGAAGGTACTGTATCAGGATCCCACTTACACCTTTCGTAGCGAGTACCAGATTTCGAACCAGCCCTCGGCGTTTTTTGACCAGGAATCGCCCGCACTGGATCGCCTTTCTGGTGACTTCGCACGGACGTTGGTGAGCAATATACTGGAGGCCTATTAAAGCCTTCGCCCAGCCCGATCGCTTCGTCTCCGAAGTGAAGGAGCATAAGCTCCGGCCCGCCTACGTCTTCGTCGGAGACGAGGCCTTTTTTCGCAAGCGTTGCCGCGATGCGGTGCTTCGTCACCTGATCCCTTCTGATATGCGGGACTTCAGCCTTTACGATTTCGATCTCGGTGATGTTTATTTGGCCGAGATCCTGGACCGCGCACGCACGCCATCGCTGATGGCGCCCTTCCAGGTCTTCTTTGTTCGCGGAGTGAAAGAACTATACGGGCGCGGCTCGCACGAGGCGGAGTTTACGGCGATTCGTGAGTACGTGGAAAATCCGAACCCCGACGCGATTCTCATCTTTGTGGCGGATCACATCAGCATTCCGTCCGATCCTCGCCGCATGGAAATGACCGATCGCGACCGCTACGAGCGAATTCGCGAAACCCTGGGCGAGTTCTGCACGATCATCGAACTGGCGCGAGTGGAGGAAAGCGAAGCCGTCCGCTGGATAGCCGATACCGCCGCCAGTGAAAACGTGAAGGTTGATTCTGATGCGGCGCGCGAAATGGTCGATGCCCTAGGCGGAGACATGATGCTGGTTGCCGCCGAGTTGGAAAAACTGATCCTCTACGTGGGTGACAAGAAGAAGATCACGCTCGGCGATGTTGAAACCATGGTGCTCGCCGCCAAACAGCGGACACTGTACGAATTGACCGACGCCATCTCCGCAAAAGATCGAGAGCGAGCGTTGAAAGTTCTGGATGCGATTCTTTCGACCGGCGACGGCGAGGAGGCCGCCATTGGCCATCTTTATATGCTGGCGAAGACGTTCCGCCAGATGCTGGTCATCTTTGAACGCAAAGTGCGTGATTCGAGGGCGCTATGGCAGGCGCTATGGCAAGGCTTCCGTTTACCACCCTTCGCCGCCGAGGATGTAATTCGTCAGGCGCGTCGCTACCAGTCGCGCCGGGAACTTACCCGCGCACTCCGGCTGATAGCCCGGGCCGATGTTGCTTTACGCTCGAATCCCCCCAGCAAACGACTCGTACTAGAGCAATTAATTCTCGACCTCTCTTCGCAACCGTCGGTGCACGAACCAGCGTGGCAGCACGAACTGCCGGTCTAGACTGCTTTATCGAGCGCAGATCGTCCTTAAATTTTTGCATCTTGCACGCAAGATATTTGCTCCTAGAGTGTTAACTATAATGAATGGATAGGCCGAACTTCGGCTGACTGTTCCTGGTAGTCGGTTTGCCTTCGGACAACACAACTCGCCCCGCACCCCGGTTCAAGAAGCGACGAATCGTCATCTATCTGATGGCGGCGCTGGTGTTCGTCTTACTTACGCTCATCTTCGCTCAACAGGCTTTCAATCTAAGTTTCCTCAAGCCCGACACCAGTAGTGAAACATTAATCTTTGCCGCGCTCTCGGCGGTCGCGTTTTTGCTTCTGGTCGCACTCAGCCTGATGCTGGCGCGGATCCTGCTCAGGCTTTATGCCGACCGTCGCGTGGGCACGTTGGGCTCGAAATTTCGTACGAAGATGGTGCTGGGAGCGCTTGGTCTTTCACTCGGACCTGTAATTTTCCTTTTCATCTTTGCTTATGGACTCATGAACCGGTCGATCGAGAAATGGTTCTCGATGCCGGTGGAGCAAGTACGCCGGGACACACGATCAATGGGGGACCTGTTGACGCAATACGCTCAACAGAATGCCGAGGCAGAAGCGCGATCCATCGCGGGATCTCCGCCAACACTTCGCAGCTTCCAGTCCGGCAACTTCACACAACTGATGGATGTGTTCCGTCATCGTGAAGAGCCGCTACAGGGTGGATTTGCGGTTGCGCTGGAAGATGGCGACGTGGAGGCGAGCTTTCACTTGCCAGTCACCTGGCCCGTTTTGCGGCAGAACCTGGGCCTGGAGAGTGCACAGGTTCCGCATATTCCCGAATCGTTCGACTTGAACGGAACGCGCTACTTAATCGGGGTAGCGCCAGTGAATGAGCGCGGCATGATCCTGGTTGGCATGCCTCTGCCAGAGTCTTTCACGCAGACCATGAACCAGATCGAAGACAGCCAACATCATTACCTGGCGCTTTCGCAGCAGCGCAAGACGGTGCGCAGAACGTACATGCTGCTGCTGATGATGCTGACGATGGTAGTGCTGTTTGCCGCGAGCTGGTTCGCTGTGTTCATGTCGAAGTTCGTCACGCGGCCAGTTCTGGCACTGGCGGAGGCCACCGAAGAAATCTCACGTGGACGCCTCGACTACCGCGTGGATGTGCCGGCGAGCGACGAACTGGGAAAGCTAGTGAACTCGTTCAACGTGATGGCGGCGGAAATCCAGATGAAGCGCCAGCAACTGGAAGCTTCCACCCGCGATCTTGCGGAGGCCAACCAGGAGTTGGAGCAACGGCGGCGGCAAATCGAGACCATCCTCGACAACATTCCAACCGGCGTTCTCTCTCTCGATGCGGCATTGAAAATTACGCACGCGAATCCGGCGATGATCCGCATGTTCCGGCCGGAATCAGATGGTGCTGGAGCCGATGTTTTGCGGGGAGCGCACATCCGCGAAGTCTTCAGCCAGGAACTTCTTGACGATCTAGCGCCCATGATTCGCAAAGCCGATCGCATGGGAACTACCACCAGCCAGATGGAAGTTCCGGCGCACGCTCAGAACCTAAATATGGCGGTTACAGTCGCCTCGCTGAAAAATGGCCTTCAGCGTCAAGGTTATGTGATGGTGCTCGAGGACCTCTCTGACCTGCTGACCGCGCAGAAACAGGCAGCATGGCGCGAGGTGGCGCGTCGCGTCGCTCATGAGATCAAGAATCCGCTCACGCCTATCGCGCTATCTGCGCAGCGAATCAAGAGGCATATCGAAAAAGGCGGGACGCCCGACGACGCTTCGCTGGCCGTAATTAGCGGATGTGCTGACACTATCGCTGGGGCCGTCGAAACCGTTCGCACGTTGGTCGACGAGTTCTCAACCCTGGCGCGCTTCCCCGCTGCGCAGGTTCGACCTGCGGACATTAATCAGATTGTCGAGAGTGCCCTCGCGATGTTCGACGGTCGCCTTGACGGCATTAAGGTGCACACGCATCTTTCTGCCGATCTTCCCAGCATCATGGGAGATCCTGAGGCTCTGAAGCGCGCAGTCGCCAACCTGGTCGACAATGCAGCCGAGGCGATGGAAGACTGCATGGTGCGCGAGATC
Source organism: Terriglobia bacterium (assembly GCA_963848375.1). Classification (GTDB taxonomy): domain Bacteria; phylum Acidobacteriota; class Terriglobia; order Terriglobales; family Acidobacteriaceae; genus JAJPJE01. The sequence goes on along the minus strand of CAWKDK010000013.1, from coordinate 4,328 downwards.
GCAATCTCCACTTCGCTGCTGGGCACAAAGGACGTGGTGGAAGTCACGGTTGCGGACACGGGTCATGGTCTTACGCAGGACACCAAAGAGAAGCTTTTCCTTCCCTATTTCTCTACCAAGCGGCGCGGAACCGGACTAGGACTGGCAATTGTCAGTCGAATCGTAGAAGATCATCATGGTTCGATCCGCGCAGAAGAAAACAAGCCAGTCGGAGCACGCTTTATCCTGGAGCTGCCGCTGGCAAACGCGGAGATCTCACTAGAAAAAACCGCGCATGCCTAACATCCTGATCGTGGATGATGAACTTGGAATTCGGGAGTCGCTGAAAGGCATTCTCGAAGACGAAGGATACAAACCGGCTTTGGCCGCAAGCGCCGAAGCTTGCCTCGAAACGTTGAAGCAGCGCTCCTTCGACGTGATTCTGCTCGACGTCTGGCTGCCCGGTATGGACGGCCTCGACGCCCTCGAGCAGATTCGCGAGATGGAGGACCCGCCGGAAGTCATCATGATTTCAGGCCATGGGACTATCGAAACGGCGGTGCGGGCGACAAAACTCGGCGCATTCGATTTCCTTGAAAAGCCCCTTTCGCTCGAAAAAACGCTGATTGTTTTGAAAAACGCGCTGGACGCGAAGCGGCTGCGCTCGGAGAACCGCGATCTGAAACGGCAGTTGCCGAAGAGCGTAATCGTCGGTGAGAGCATTCCGATGAAAGCGCTGCGCCAGCAGATCGGCCTGATGGCTCCGACAAACGGCCGCGTGTTGATCTACGGCGAATCGGGCACGGGAAAAGAACTCGTTGCTCGCGCTATCCACGACCAGAGCCTGCGCAAGGACGCGATGTTCGTCGAAGTGAACTGCGCTGCAATTCCTGAAGATCTCATTGAGAGCGAACTATTCGGTCATCGTGTTGGGGCCTTCGCCGGAGCAACCGCGGCCAAGGTTGGCAAATTCGAAAAGGCTCACGACGGAACTCTGTTTCTCGATGAAGTCGGCGACATGAGCCTTAAGACGCAGTCGAAGGTGCTGCGGACGCTCGACGAGTGGCGCTTCGCTCCGATTGGCGGCGACGATACGATCACGGTGGATGCGCGCGTGATTGCCGCTACGAACCATGACCTCGAAGACGAAATCTCCAAGGGCAACTTCCGCGAGGACCTGTTCTACCGTCTGAACGTCATTCCCTTTTCAGTGCCGCCGTTGCGAGAGCGAACTGAAGATATTCCTCTGCTGGCGCGGCATTTCCTGAAGGAATTCTCGTCGCAGTACAGCCGCCACACAAAAGAAGTGACTGACGACGCGATCGATACCCTGATGCGTTACTCATGGCCAGGAAACGTGCGCGAGCTGCGCAACGTGATTGAGCGCATCGTGATCATGAATCCTACGGTCACTAAGCTCGACCGCAAGCACCTGCCACCGCTGGTCTATCGAGACGGCAGCCGCCGCAGCACCGGCGAATTTTCCACGCTGCAGCAGGCACGCGCAGCATACGAGCGGGACTTCATTCTGAAAAAGCTGGACGAGAACCATGGGAATGTAAGCCGCACAGCCGAAGTTCTGGGCATGGAGCGCAGCCATCTCTATCGAAAGATGAAAGCGCTGCAGATTGCGGTGAAAGAGTAGGTTTACTTGCTCGGCCCTATCAGGCCCTCCAGCTGTCTGCGCCAATCAATCTCTTCCACAAAACGGCGTGAGTTGCGCCATTCGGGCTGCACCTTCACGAAGAGTTCCAGAAATACTTTTTTGCCCAGCATCTTCTCCATCTGCAGACGCGCGCCCGTTCCGATCTCCTTCAATTTGGCGCCGCCTTTGCCGATCAAGATGCCCTTCTGGCCATCGCGCTCGCAAAAGATCGCCGCAGCAATGCGCGTGAGTTTGGGCTCTTCTTCCCAGCGCTCAATAATGACCGTGCTCGCGTAAGGTACTTCCTGGTCGGTGTTGATTAATACCTGCTCGCGAATGATTTCTGAGGCGAGAAAGCGCTCGGGTTGATCGGTGATCTGATTCTTGGGAAAGTACTCTGGTCCCTCGGGCAACGCGTGCACAATCGCCAGCAGCAAATCGTCGAGCCCGTCTTTTTTCAGGGCGGAGATAGGGATCATTTCCTTGAAGGCGTGGACTTGGCTCCAGCGCTCGATTTCCGGCAACAACTTGGGTTTCTCAATCTTGTCGACTTTGTTGAGAATCAGGAACACTGGCGTCTTCGTTCTCTTTATCAGATCGAGGACATACCGATCACCCGCATCGGACTTCTGGCTGACGTCGGTGATCATGAGGATAAGGTCGCTGCCCTCGAGCGCTTCGTGGACCTCGCGCATCATCTTGTCGTTCAGCCTTGTCTCTGGACGATGAATGCCAGGCGTGTCGATGAGGATTACCTGCGCAGCAGGGCGTCCCTTTTTCGGCGGCAGATTGAGAAAGCCTTGTACGCGATTGCGCGTGGTCTGTGGCTTGTGAGTGACGATGGCGAGCTTAGAACCCACAAGAGCATTCAGGAGAGTTGATTTGCCCGCGTTTGGGCGTCCAATAATGGTTACGAACCCGGAGCGCATGATGATCCATGGTATCGCAGCGGCTATTTTTCGATCGGCTGCCACTCCTAATTCGTAAAGAAACGTAAAGATTGATCTCATTTCTCTGCTTTGGAGCAGAAAACCAATCTTCTCGAATGTGGCTCCTGTAGACTGTTTTCCGGCCAGCTTGTGACAATTTTTCACAAACCCGAGTCGCGGAATTCGCATCAAACTCCCTTACCGGAGCACAAGGTGCAGAAACGAATCGACGATCTGGTTGAAGCTCACTCCGCTCTCATCGGCCTGTTGGAAAGCACGATTCTTTCGCCTGCAACCCGAAGACAACTTGAAGTATTTCGCGAAGAGCTTGAACGCGAAATCGAAGCTGTTCAGAAATCCAGAAATCCAGCCGGGCAAGCTTCTGAATAGATGCAAAATCCAGAATGCACGAAGAGACCTGTTCTCTGTGTGGCGATTTATTGGATATTGAGGCGCATCTGCTGCTGAGGAGCCGGCTTGGCAACATCGATGCGTACCCGCAGAATCTTGCGGTCCGTAGAATCCAGGATTTCGAACTTCAGGCCGTCGTCGGTAATTACTTCCCCAGCCCGCGGGATGCGTCCAGCGATCTCAGTGACCAATCCAGCGACCGTGGTGGCCTCGCGATCTTCAGGCCGAAATCCCAGTAGGTTGTCCAGGCGATCCACGTCCATATTGCCGGGAACGACCCATGAGCCACTCGGCTCCTTCACCGGATCGGCTTTCGATTCGTGCTCGTCGGGAATTTCGCCGACGATCTCCTCGACCATGTCTTCGATGGTAACGACTCCGGCGACCGCGCCATACTCGTCGATAACAATCTCCAGACGAAGATTTTCACGCTGCATCTCGCGAAGCAGATCGCTCACTCGCTTGCTTTCAGGAACAAAGCGCACATCGGTCTTCATGAGACTGCGCACCGTGCGAAAACGCGCGTCGGTGTCCGCCACCTGCAGTACATCGTGGGCGTGAACAATGCCGATGATGTGGTCGACGGATCCTTCATAGACAGGGATACGCGAGTAGGGGCGGGTCCGCAGCATCTCGGTGAACTGCTCGATGTTGGTATCGGCAGAGACGGCAACAATTTCAGGACGCGGCTTCATCACCTCGCGCACGGTCTTGTCGCCGAATTCGACCACTGATTGGATCAGGTCGCGGTCGCCTTCCTCGAGAATGCCCTCTTCCTGACCGGCCTCGATCAGCGCATCAACAGCTTCCGAAGGATGCTCGGGTTCGGGCTGCGAATGCTCACGAGTGAGGGACGCCACTGATTGGCAGAAACCATCGCCAGCGTCACGGGGAAGATCAGGTAGATGAGTCCACGGATAATGTACGTGAAATGCGAAACCCATTCGCCACGCGTACGCGAAAACAGGATGTAAGGAATGACACGATTGAAGACGATAACGAAAACGACAATCTCGCAGCGCTTGAAAAATCTCCTCGGGACGCCAGGCGTCCCGGCTGAAATACCGTAGGCAATCAGGAAGGCAATTGCTGCGGTTGTGAGTTGCTCCAGCACGGCCATGGAGAGGGCGGCGCGATCGCGGCTGACGTGCAAGCGCGGTTCCACCGTGTGCTCGAAGGCCTCAATGTTCTCCTGGAACTCGCGCGAGAGGAACTTGCCCGCTTCGGTGTAGATCCTCTCAACATACGAGACGAGAGCCAGCACACCGAGCAAGATCAGCAATGCGACGCTGAGGGCGGCATTCATCAACGGATCGAACCTTTCGGGCGCGGGGTGTTCCCCGGGGACGTTCCTACAGAAATGG
>CAWKDK010000012.1:0-33359 GCA_963848375.1 Terriglobia bacterium | reverse complement strand
AACAGGTCGCCGAGGAATATCTGGAGCGCTTCAATATTCCGGTATTGGCCGATATCGATACGCGTGCTCTGGTACGGCATCTGCGCGATCGCGGCGTGATGCGCGGCGTGGTGTCGACCATCGAGACCGATATAGAGAAGCTAGTCGAAAAGGCACGGTCGATTCCGAAGATGGACGGCACCGACCTGGCGAAGGTGGTTTCCACCAAGCAGCGCTACATATGGGAAGTGGGCGAGCGGTCGCATGAGCCGACGGAAGTTGTCGGCGTGAAGGACGCACCGCCGGTGCATCACGTGGTCGCGTATGACTTCGGGATCAAGCAAAACATTTTGCGCAAGCTCGTAGCCGAGCGCTGCCGCGTGACGGTGGTTCCAGCGCAGACTCCGGCGGAAGATGTTCTGGAGATGAAACCGGATGGCGTGTTCCTGTCGAATGGGCCGGGTGATCCGGAGCCGTGCACGTACGCGGTGAACAACATTCGCGGGCTGATGGGGCGTGTGCCGGTGTTTGGCATCTGCCTGGGACATCAGCTGACCGGAATCGCGCTGGGCGGGAAAACTTACAAACTGAAGTTTGGACACCATGGCGGGAATCATCCGGTTAAGCAGATGAAGAGCGGCAAAGTGGAGATCACGGCGCATAACCACAACTTCGCTGTCGATCCGGATTCGCTGCCGGCGAGCGATGTGGAGTGCACGCACTTCGATCTGAATGATCAGACGCTCGAGGGCATGCGCCATCGCAACCTGCCGCTGTTCAGCGTGCAGTATCACCCGGAAGCGGCGCCGGGTCCGCACGACTCGCATTATCTGTTCAAAGATTTCGTAAAGATGATGGAGGAGTGGAAGGGGAAGTAGCTCCTCCCGCAAATAAGATGCCACGTAGAACTGATATTTCGAAGATCCTTATCATCGGCTCCGGTCCTATCGTGATCGGGCAGTCGGCGGAATTTGATTACTCCGGTACGCAGGCCTGCAAGGCACTGAAGGCCGAAGGTTATGAAGTGGTGCTGGTGAACTCCAACCCGGCGACCATCATGACCGATCCGGAGTTTGCTGATCGCACATATATCGAGCCGATCACGCGCACGTACATGGAAGAGATCATCCGCATTGAGTCGGAGATGTCGGGCGGCCGCGGATTTGCTCTGCTTCCTACGGTGGGCGGACAGACCGCGCTGAACATGGCCGTGGAGTTGGCCGATGGCGGCGTGCTGGAGAAGTACAACGTCCATCTGATCGGCGCACAGCTCGATGCGATCAAAAAAGCAGAAGATCGGCTGCTATTTAAAGATGCGATGACGCGCATCGGGCTCGACGTGCCGAAGTCGGCGTTGATCAACAACCTGAAAGATGGATTGGAATTCAGCGCGAAGATCGGCTTCCCGGTAATTCTGCGGCCGTCATTCACCCTTGGCGGAACCGGCGGCGGTATCGCCTACAACCGTGAAGAGTTGATGGAACTGCTGGCGCGCGGCTTGGATCTTTCGCCGGTGCACGAAGTGTTGCTGGAAGAGTCTGTCCTTGGGTGGAAGGAATACGAGCTCGAGGTGGTGCGTGACATCAACGACAACGTCATCATCATCTGCTCAATCGAAAACTTCGATCCGATGGGCGTGCACACGGGTGATTCGATCACGGTTGCTCCGGCGCAGACGTTGACCGACCGTGAATACCAGGCGATGCGTGATGCGTCGATCAAGGTGATTCGCGAGATCGGAGTAGAAACCGGCGGATCGAACATTCAGTACGGTGTGAATCCAGTGAACGGTCGCATGGTGGTGATCGAGATGAACCCACGCGTGTCGCGCTCGTCGGCACTGGCGTCGAAGGCGACGGGGTTCCCGATTGCGAAGATTGCGGCGAAGCTGGCGGTGGGATACACGCTCGACGAGCTCACCAATGAGATCACGCGCAAGACGCCGGCATGTTTTGAGCCGACGCTCGACTACGTAGTCGTAAAGATTCCGAAGTGGCAGTTCGAGAAATTCCCCGGCGCGGATGAAGGCCTGGGCCCGCAAATGAAGTCAGTCGGCGAGGCGATGGCGATTGGACGCACCTTTAAAGAGGCGCTGCTGAAGGCCGTGCGTTCGCTCGAGACTGGCAAGCGGCTTAGTTCAGAAAAGCTGGAACCGAAGATCCTGGTGCAGAGGCTGGTGACGCCGCATCCTGAGCGGCTCGCGTACATTCGCTACGCGTTGCGCGAAGGGATGACGGTGAAGGAACTGGCGAAGATGACGTCGATCGATCCCTGGTTCCTATATCAGCTGAAAGAGATCAACGATATTTGGAACGACGTTGCGCAGTATCCGATTGATGCGCCTGAAGAGAAACTTCGGGAGGCGAAGCGCGCAGGATTGTCCGACGAGCGGCTAGCTGGAATCTGGGGCATTGATGGACGCGAGGGTGGCACGAAGGTGCGCGATCTCCGAAAGAAGCGCGGTGTAAGGCCGGTCTACAAGCACGTGGACACGTGCGCGGCGGAGTTCGAAAGCTACACGCCCTACCTCTATTCGACATACGAAGAAGAAGACGAGGCGGCGCCTACCAAGAATAAGAAGGTGATCATCCTGGGCAGCGGACCGAATCGCATCGGACAGGGAATTGAGTTTGATTACTGCTGCTGCCACGCGGCGTTCGCGTTGCGTGACGATGGCTTCGAGACCGTGATGGTGAACTGCAATCCAGAGACGGTTTCGACGGACTATGACACTAGCGATCGCCTGTACTTCGAGCCGCTGACGCTGGAAGATGTTCTGGAAGTGTACGAGCACGAGGCTAGCTCGGGCGCGCCGATCGGGATGATCGTACAGTTTGGCGGTCAGACGCCGCTGAACCTGGCGCTTCCGCTGAAAGCCGCGGGCGTCCCGATTATCGGAACATCACCGGAGTCGATTGATCTGGCGGAGGATCGCAAGAGATTCGGAAAGCTGCTGGAAGAGCTGGAAATCCCGCAGCCACCGGGAGCGATGGCGACGTCGGTAGAAGAGGCGCTGGCGGCGGCAAACAAGATTGGGTATCCGGTGCTGCTGCGGCCTTCGTATGTGTTGGGCGGGCGCGCGATGCAGATCACGTACGACGACGAGTCGGTGATCAAGTACATGAAGGAAGCGGTCGAGTACTCGCAGGAGCGTCCGGTGCTGATCGATCACTTCCTGGAGAGCGCGACGGAAGTGGACGTGGACGCGATCTCGGATGGCGAAGATGTGGTGGTCGCCGGGATCATGCAGCACATCGAAGAGGCCGGGATACACTCCGGCGATTCGTCGTGCGTGCTGCCGGCGGTTGATATTCCCGAGCAGTCACTGCGGAAGATGCGCGAGTACACGTTGAAGCTGGCGCGAGCGCTGAAGGTCATCGGGTTGATGAACATTCAGTTCGCGATTCAGAACAACAAGATTTTTGTGCTGGAAGTAAATCCACGCGCTTCGCGAACGGTGCCGTACGTCTCGAAAGCCACAGGGATTCCGTTGGCGAAGATCGCTGCGCGACTGATGACCGGACGGAAACTGCGCGAGTTCCTGCCGGAGAATATTGCGCAGGCTACGGACCTCGATACGGGCAACTGCTACTTCGTGAAATCGCCGGTGTTTCCGTGGGCGAAGTTCCCGGGCGTCGATACGGTACTCGGTCCGGAGATGAAGTCGACGGGCGAAGTGATGGGCGTAGCTGAGAATTTCGGCGAAGCGTTCGCCAAGGCGCAGATGGCGGCAGGAAACAAGTTGCCGACATCGGGACACGTTTTCATCAGCGTCAACGATCGCGATAAGCCACATGTGGCGGAAGTTGCGCGACTGTTCGTTGAGTTGGGATTCAAGCTAGTGGCGACGACCGGAACAGCGCGAATTCTCGAAGACGCTGGATTCAAGGTTGAGATCGTCTACAAAGTGAAGGAAGGACGGCCGAATGTGGTCGATCTGATCAAAGGCGACCGTATTCAGCTGATCATCAATACTCCGCATGGACCGGAGCCGTGGTTTGACGAAAAGGCAATTCGGCGCGCGGCGATTACGTATCACGTGCAGACGATCACGACGTTGTCGGCAGCGAGAGCGGCGGCGGACGGGATCGCGGCACTGCAGCGCGGAGAGGTAACGGTGCGGGCGATTCAACATCTGCATGCAGAACACGGTGCCACGGCAGCGCGATAGTAGTAGTACTCTCCCACACATCCAAAAGCCGGATGTGTGGGGCACCCAGAGTTAGTAGGTTCCGGTACTTACCGCAGGCGAAGCCGAAGAGACATTCTTCGGCTTTTGTTTTTGCACGAGTTGTTCGAATTGCGACCGGGAGAGAGCGTCATGCTGCTCGAACCAGTCGAGCAAATCGCGAGCAAGCTCGGCCGGATTTACCGTGTTCATCACCTTCGCTGGCGGGGCTTGGCGTTTGCCGGATAGCTCTTCGATGATTTCCTGCAACAGACGGTACTGACCCTCGGAAAATCCGAAAAACGAAACGCCCATACCGATGGCGGGGTGCGAGGTTGCGACGCGCGCATCAATGGTAAGTCTGCGATCATGCCAGAAGAGGTCCAGTTCAACGGGCGTTTCTTGCGGAAAGGGCATCATGAGCTCGACATAACAGCCGCCGAGGCTGATGTCGCTCACTTTGCACGGAGTATTTACGGGAACGCCCTTCTTGCGCACCTGCGAGTTCGCTCCCCAGGCGTAGCGCTGAAAGCGTCGGCGCTCGGTTTGCGTTTTGTTGATGACGGGGGAGCTAGCTGGGATCGGCTTCGGCGCATCGGGAACGGGTCGAGGAGAGGCATCAGTTAAGAGTTCGTGTTCCGAATCGAAAATGAAGGTGAGAGAGTCGAGCGATTCGAGACGAGCATGTCCGGCACGTCCGTCTTTGTCGCAGCCGATCCACGCGACACGGTAGCGGCATCGACGCCGATTGAATTCGATGGTGACGACGTCGGCGGCGCCGTTGAGACAGTCAATTCCGGCGAGTTCCACGGAAGTGCGAGAGAAGCGGATTGCCTGCGCGGTCTGCATGAAGGGATATCCATGAGAATCCACGCCGCGAACGACGACTGCGACTGGTGCGGATTGTTGAGAAGCCGGTTCCAAGAGCTCAGCTCGATCCGATAGCAAGCTCAGTATGGAGGGCGATCGGGCTCGACTCGCAGAAATCGGATTGGCTCCGAAGGAACAGTTTTCCGGAGTGGGAACAGTGCAAGAAAGGAACCAAAACAGAGGACCGTCTGGCAACGGTCCTCGTTTCTTATTTAGCTTATTTCGATGCTGGCGACGCGGTCGTAGAACCCGCTTGTCCGGTGGCTTCCACCAATTTGCGGACTGACAGAACGCCAACAAGCGCGACTTCTCCGCGCGGTTTAGAGGCTTGCTCAATCAGCGTTAGTTGCTGGGCACGCCAGGACTCGGGTGAAGGCGAATGGGAGTCGAGGTAATCGAGCGCTTGCAAACCAGCCGCACCAAGGGCAGCAAGGTCATGGGATGCCGGCGCGACCTCCGTAAGCAGGAATGAGCTTTGGAATACAGGCTGAAGACGAGCGTCGTTGTCGCGCCACGCAATGAGAATGGACCGTAGCTGCGCCTTGTCCGCGGCAGTTGCTTTACCGGCGAGGAGCGCGTTGGTCAGGTCGGCAAAGGTGCGTCCGACCTGGCTCTCGGGATGAGTGGAATCGACGAGACGATTGAGCGGAGTGAACTGCGTATACTTTTGCGTCTGCTCGCGCTCATAGCCCTTTACGGGTTCGACGGCGTCTGCAAGAACCTTGACCGAAGGCACCTGCTCTCCCTGGGATAGACGCTGCAACATCTTCCAGGGATTCGATTGATGCTTCAGGCCGAGCCATGCAATTCGGTCACTGACGACATACATGCGGGCGTACATGGAATTGACGTCACGTATGTCCGCGGGAGACCAGAGGCGCTCGGCAATTGCTGCGTTGCGGGGCCAGATGCGATTGTCGACGTTCTCGGGGCTGACCCACTCGGTCCACATGCAGGATTCGCCGCCGAGGATGCGCTTGGTTTCTTCCGGCGAGAGATTTGCCGACGGGCCGGTCAACGGATCGACGGAATAATGCTGCTCGGCGCTGTCCATCAGGTCGAGGTAGTAGCCGCTGGAGAGCAGTCCACGATAGCCTTGCTGGGCTGCCGCGGCGAGCGACTTGGGTCCGCGCCAGGATTGAATCACGATTGATTTAGGCAGGTCGGGATTGAGGATTTCATCCCAGCCGATCATGGTTTTGTGATTTTTATCGACGATGGCTTGAACGCGTTTATTGAAGTAAGCCTGCAGCTCGTCGTTTGACTTGAGATTGTGGCTCTTCATGAACGCCTGGATTTTTGGATTGGCGTTCCATTGTTTCCCGTTCACTTCGTCACCACCGATGTGGAAGAAGTTGTCGGGGAAGAGAGCTGTCATTTCTCCGATGAAGCCTTCGAGGAACTTATAAGTTTCATCGCGAGTGGGATCCATTGCGGGGTCGAATACTCCCCAGCCACGCTCGATCGTGTAAGGGCCGGGAGCGCTGGCGAGTTCCGGATAGCCGACGAACCACGCCGTGGTGTGACCGGGCATATCGAATTCAGGCACCACGCGAATGCCGCGATCGCGCGCGTATTCGATCACTTCCTTCACTTGCGCTTGCGTGTAGTAGTTTCCGTCGGAGCCCATCTCCTGCAGCTTGGGGAATTTCTTGCTTTCGATGCGGAAGCCCTGATTTTCCGATAGATGCCAGTGGAAGACGTTCATCTTCACCGCTTCCATCCCATCGAGCGTGCGATAGACGACGTCGATAGGCTGCCAGTGGCGACAGACGTCGAGCATCAGGCCGCGCCATGGGAAGCGTGGTGAGTCATCGATTTGGACAGCGGGTGCGGCGAAACCAGTTGGCGTGAGTTGAACCAGCTGCAGGAACGTCTGCAGGCCGCGAATTACGCCAAGAGGATTGGGCGCGCTGAGATGAACTTGCGTGGGAGTGACCTGGAGTTGATACGACTCATCTTCGCCAAGCTTCTGAACTTCAGCACTCGCTTTATCGACGTGAATGACCAGTGTGGCTTTGGATGCCTCTTCTGCTGAGGTCTGCAGCGGAATGCCGGTTTGCACGGAGAGTGTTGAGACCGCCCGGTCAACGGCACGGTGCAGTCGAGGTTCCGAGTATCCGGTAAAGGCCACTGAGAACGGGCTCGTGATCATCAACTGACCTGCGCCGGTCTGCAGCTTGGCAGGCCAAGGCATCAGGCTGAGATTAGGAGACGTTGTGTTCTGGGCTGATGCGAAGGACATACCGATCACTGCAAAGAGGCACGCGAGCAAGGTTCGCATTCATGACTCCAATACAAAATCGTTTCAATAAAGGTGTTCGCCGGAGGCAGAGTAATTCAGAAGGGCTTGTGTTCGCAAATCTTCCCCACACACCCAAAAAGCAGGATGTGTGGGGAACCCAAGTTTTTCAATTAGAAGGAGAAGCGCGCCGACAACTGAATGTTGCGGGAACCGCCTCCTCCGAGGAATGGATTACCGATGCCAATGTCAGGCGTTGCCGTCAAAGGCAGGAAGCCCTGGCCCGTGCCGGTCGGCGACATGCCATTGGCCAGGAAGTCGATGCCGAAGTTCGGGAGCATTGGGTTGGTGAAGTTCGCATGATTCAGAACATTGAAGAAATCGGACTGGAGCTTCAGTTCCTTGTTCTCGCCGAGTTTAAAGCTGCGCGCAACGGAGAAATCGAAGACACGGTAAGTTGGGCCGGTAAAGGCGTTGCGACCGAGATTTCCAATGTGCTGGGTTCCGGGTACGCAATTGCCAGTTGTGTCGACAGTGCAGGGAACCGCGAACGCCGACAAGTTGAGATATTGGTAAGGCGTGCTGGTCCCGGCGAAGGGATTACCGACCAAGTCAGGACGTCCAAAGAATTCGCCCGTCCCGTTGAAATCGTTCTCGAAAAGATAGCTCACGTTGTAGGGTTGGCCGTCATTGAGGGTGACCACGCCGTTCAATGACCAGTGATTGGTGAGCCACGGAGCAAAGTCGGAGTTGGGGAGCTCGTAGGACCAGTACCAGCGAAAGCTCTTGCGAATGTCGAAGTTCGAATTGGCGCGCTCAGCCGCGGGATTGAAGCTGTTGTCAGGCTGAGAGGCGTTGGGAACGAAGTCCTGTCCATCACTCGCGTTGTCGATGGAATGGCCCCAGGTAAAGTTCGCAGTCGACGTCAGGCCGTGGAAAGCGCGCAGTTTAAGGCTCGCTTGAAGTGAGTTGTAGCTGGAACTCGCGCTCGTCTGCACTTGATTGACGTAGACGAAGTTGGGATAGGCCACGGTTCCAGTCGCCGGGTTCACCTGGTTCAGATCGACGAAGCGGAATAGCTTGCGCCCCTGCGAGCCGACATAGCCGACGTCGAGAGCGGCGTTTCTCGTCAACTGCTGCTCAATGCCCAGGTTGTAGTTCTGAATGTAAGGCGTGCGCAGTTTCTGGCTGACGGTGAAAACGTCGGATGCAGAGAAGGATGCCGGATCGAAAACCGGGACCCCAGGTTGGATTGTTGCAGCTGGAGAATACGAGAACTGAATATTGTTGTAGGCAGCTCCCGGATTAAATGTGTTGTAGGGCAATTGTCCGGCGAAGAAATCCTGCGAGAACGCGTCGTAGAACAATCCCCATCCGGCGTGGACGACAGTATTTCCTTTCCCAGTGACATCCCATGCGATGCTGACGCGCGGACCGAAATTATTGTAGTCGCTGGGATACAGCTTGTTCGGTGCGTTTCCGCCACTACCAATGTATTGCAGTTGGCTTCCATCAGGAGAGAGGATGCTGAACTGATTCTGGCGCGCAGCGATCACGCCGAAATAATCCCATCGCAGTCCGTAATTCAATGTCAGACGCTGGGTCAGGCGGAAAGTGTCTTGAGCATAGAACGCGTAGTTGTTCTCGTAGGTATCGCGCTGGGAATTGCCGGTGGCGGAACGGCCTCCGTCGGGCGTGCCGGCGAGAAAATCGTCGAAGCTGGCGAAGGTAATTTTGCTGCGATAACCGGCGTCGAAGTACTGGTTGACGTTGGTGCGGCGGAATTCAGCGCCAAACTTCCAGGCGTGTTTCCCGCTGGTGTAAGACCAATTATTGAAGAGCTGCGTGTTCGTGTCGACGCGACCACGAGGAACGCTGGCGTTGGCGCCAATGCTGGAGGTGCCGTCTTCGAAGGTAATCAGGGGCAGACCGAAATCACGTGGCAAAGCCGAAGGAGAAAGAGATGCAAGGCCGATGGTCGCAGGGTTGAGGGTATTGTCCTGCGCGGCGAATTGCTCGGCGAAGCGATTCCATCCACCGCGAATTTCGGTGAGTAACTTGCTGTTCAAGACTTTTGTGTACGACAAGGAAACGATCTGAACGCGAGTGGGAGTAGTGGTGTTGTAACCCGGCGTTACGCCTCCACCAACCAGTGCAAGCGGGAAGCTCTGATGGCTGTCGCCGAAGTAGTAGCGTCCGGTGAGCAGGTCGCTCGCATTGAGGTGGTAGTCGATTTTGCCGATCACACTGTCGACCCGATTCGTGAACGGATTTGATTCAACCATGCTGCCATTGCTTTGCGGCAACGGTCCCCATGGATTCAGGGCGAGAAGATTCTGTATCACAGGATTGATAACGCCGCCGCCACTCACATAACTGTTGATCGCGTCTTGAGTCGGTACATTCAGAGGCGTAGGGATTCCGCCGGATTCACGCTGTCCTTCATAGGACGCGAAATAGAAGAGGCGATCTTTGATGAAGGCGCCGCCGAGCGATCCGCCAAACTGGTTATTGTGGAAAGTATCTTTCGGCTGGTCGGTGGAGTTGAAGTAGTTGCGCGCATCGAGACCGCTGTTGCGGAAGTACTCGAAGATGCTGCCGTGCAGACTATTCGTCCCCGAGCGAGTAACGAGGTTGACGATGGCGCCGGAGTTTCGCCCGTACTCGGGCTCGGTATTCGAGAGGACCGGAATTTCCGCGAGCGCATCGATCGGCAATACGGTGGCGGGCGTGCCGAAGACACCGCCTTCGTTGATCGCCGGCAGGTTGCGGTAACCGTCATTCATGTCCGTGCCGTCGAGGAGATAGTTATTCGAGCGGCCGCGATTGCCGTTGATGCTGAAGAGGCCGAAGGAGCCGGGAGAGTCGGCGGCGCCGCTGGGGTCTCCAGCCGCGCCCGGAACGAGCACGAGCAACTTGGTGAAGTCGCGGCCGTTGACGGGCAGATTCGCGGCTTGCTCGCCTTCGATGGTGTCGCCGGTGGTCACGTTAGAGGTATCGATCAGGGGCACGTCGGCGCTCACGTCGACGGTTTCCTTCACTTGCCCGGGAGAAAGCGTGAGGTTCGCGCGTGTGACCACCCCGAGAGTGACTTCGACATTGCGCATCAGTTCGGTGCGGAACCCGGCTTTCGAGGAAGTGACGATGTACTTGCCGAGCGGAAGTTCCGTAATCGTGAAATTACCATTGGCGTCGGTATCGACCGTGCGCTTAATGCCGATGTCGGGGCTGGAGACGACAACCTGTGCGTCGGGAACTGCGGCGCCAGTAGCGTCGGTTACGGATCCCTGAATGCTGCCGCGGAAAGTTTGAGCGAGGAGACTGCAGGAGCAAAGAAGCAATACAGCGACAAATAGCCTGAGTTTCATTCGTGACCTCAAAGAGACCCCAACTACCAGCGGGAAAGGTTTCAACCCCAACAGTTTTGGTGCGAGTGGCTGGATTATATCCGGAGACCTCGTAATCTCAAGGGTGATTCGCGGGAGGACACGCTCGGCGAGTGCTCTGAGTCCCAATTCGAAACGTATAATCATCAGAGCTGAAACTTGATAGGAAGAATAGAAATGCTTTTACAGGGAATCTTTCCGCCGATCACGACGCCGTTTTATGCGGATGGTTCGGTGTATTACAAAAAGCTCGAACAAAATGTTGATCGTTATTCGCGAACGCCGATTGCTGGAATCGTAGTGCAGGGATCGACTGGCGAAGCCATTATGCTTTCCGATCAGGAGAAGCGGGATGTGCTGCGGGTGGCGAGAGAAGCGGCGGCGCCGGGCAAAGTACTGATCGCGGGTGTGGGCGTTGAGTCGGCGGTTGAGACGATCAAGCTGGCGGATTATGCGGCGGAACTTGGCTATGACGTTGCCATGGTACGGACTCCGCATTATTACAAGATGGCGATGACAAAAGCGGCGATGCTGGCGTTCTATCGCACGGTCGCCGATCGTTCCCCCCTGCCCGTGATCATCTACAACTTTCCCCAAGCAACGGGATATGACATCCCGACGGACGTGGTGGTGGAACTGGCGGAACACCGAAATGTTATTTCGATCAAGGAATCGGCAGGAAATCTGGAGAAAGTGAAGGCGCTGGTAGAAGGCACGCGGCACATCAAGCGCAGCGTGCAGGTGACGGAAACCTTCGAGGCTGTAACGGGGCGCATGCTGAAAGAGGCGGAGCATGCGGTGCCGGCCGGCGAACTGGTGAGTGTAGGCGCGCTGGCGGGGACGGCGAAGCCATCCTCGTCGTCGGTACAGGTGGTTGGATCATTGAAGACGCGTCAGAAGGAAGTTGGATTCCAGGTGATGGTGGGTGCCGCGCATCAACTGCTGGAATCGCTTGAGGCCGGAGCGGTGGGCGCGATCCTTGCATTTGCGGATCCGGCGCCGACGGCATGTTTCGAGGTCTACCAGGCATGGAAAGAACGCGCGCACGCGATCGCGCGCGAGAAACAGGATCGGATCGCAGTTGCTGCGAAGCGGGTGGTGGGACAGCTAAGCATTCCCGGATTGAAGTACGCGCTCGATCTGAACGGCTATTACGGTGGTCCGGCGCGACTGCCGCTTTTACCACTCACCTCGGATGAGAAGAGGGAAGTGGAGAAGTTGATGGCGGGAATCAGGAATTAAGAAGGGAGGCGCAAGGCCTCCCTCGCCTGGTTGGGTTGAGTCTTATGCGACTCGCTTCTTACGATTGGGCTTGGTAATTTTCTCGGAGCGGTTCCCGCCAGACTGTCCCGCACCTGCTGCAAGCTCATCTTCGGTGTCGGCTTCGTTGCGGCCACGGCGGTTCATGGTGCGTCCCGTCGTTCCGGGTTGATGCGCCGGTTCGGTTTCCGCGCGATCTTGACGATTTGGTTGTTCTCGGACGGCAGTGGGTTGAGGCCGAACTCGATTCTCGCGACCCTGACTAACCCTACCGTAGATCTCGGTGCCGGGGTCTTCTCCTTCGGTCTTACCGGTGGTTGGGTTGGCGATAAACAGCAAATCGGTCAGATCATTCGCATGTTCTTCTTCGTCAGCCAGAATCTCCTCAACCATCACGCGGGTGGTGGGATCCTTGTCACCGAAGAAGCGGATAAAATCCCGATAAACATCGATCACGATGCGTTCGGCGATCAGGTCCTCGCGAATCATGTCAGCGAGATTCTCCCCTTCAACATATTGGGTAGCGGAGCGCTGGACTAACGTGCCGGGGTTGAAGTCGGGTACGCCGCCAAGTTCCTGTATGCGATCGGCGATGCGATCGGCGTGTTCGCGTTCGGCGTCAGCATGCTCTTTAAACTCGTCGCGGATAGAAAAAGCATGGACACCAGTCGCCATGAGGTAATGGTGCATATAGCGCAGCACACAAACGATTTCGGTGGCGAGCGCTTCGTTCAATAATCCGATGGCCCGGTCTTTATCCAGCTTGTAGGTGCTGGTAATGGGGCCTTCTTCAATTTTCTGGATGGCACGTTTACGAAGTTCTTGTACGTTTTCCACGAATTGCGGCATGAATCTGCTCCGAGCGGATGCCCTGAAGAATGGAAGCTGAGTAGGGCAATAGCAGAGATTTAGATTCGGATTGAAGCGGCAGCAGATGTCCGGGGAGCAGAGGAGCCTGTGGAAAAACTCTGAGTTGCAATTGAAATTCAGTTTCAAGTAGAATTCGAACGAACGTTCGAATAATCAGTTGGCTGTCTGCAGAAGGTCCGAATGGCTACGCACTCGATAAGCCGCGGCTCAGGTTCGCAACGCAAAAACGACTCGTCGCGCCGCAGAGAGACAGAGCGCTTTGAGCAACGGCTGGGCGAAATCCTGGAGCATGCAACGGCGGTCTTCTACGAGCGTGGCTATGAAGGCGCTTCGATGCGCGATCTCTCGCGCGCCAGTGGCATGTCGCTGGCCGGTCTTTATTACTACTTCGAATCCAAAGAGCGCCTGCTGTATCTCATACAGAAACATACCTTCGACATCGTGTTGCGATCGGCGCGCGAGCGTCTGGCAAGCACCTCCGATCCGGAACAACGGGTGCGCAGCTTCATCCACAACCACATCGAGTATTTTCTCAAGAATCGCAAGGCCATGACGGTCATGTCTCATGAAGACGAGACGCTGACCGGTGAGTTCGGCAAAGAGATCGCGGAACTCAAGCGCGAGTATTACAAGCTGTGCGTCGGCCTGGTGGAGGAGTTGCGGCAGAGTCACCCAGAGTTCGATTCACGCTTGAATAGCCGGCTGGCCGTGCTAAGCCTGTTCGGTATGACGAACTGGATTTACACCTGGCACAATCCGCGCGTCGATGCCGATGCGGGTGAGTTGGCCGGACACATGGCGGACATTTTTCTGCGCGGGGTGCTGCCGGCTGAGCGGTCCGCGGACATCGAAGGCAATATACGCAAATCTCGAGCAAGTGCATCCAAAGTTTCAGAATGAAGGAGTTTTCCTGATGGCGACCACGACGGTTGAAACGACCAAGCAGCTGATCCAATACCGCACGGATGCCGGAGTTGCCGTGATCACGATGGACGATCCGCCGGCGAATACCTACACCTACGAGATGAACCGTCAGTTGGACGATGCCATCCTGAAGGCGCGCATGGACAATGACGTGTACGTCATCTTGCTGACTGGATCCGGCGATAAATTCTTCTCGGCAGGCGCGAACATTCGCATGCTGTCGCAGGTAGATCCGACGTTCAAGTATTACTTCTGCCTGCATGCGAACGAGACGCTGCTGCGGTTGGAGCACACGCCGAAGCTGGTAATCGCCGCTCTGAACGGGCACACCGTCGGCGGAGGATTGGAGATTGCTATGGCGTGCGACCTGCGCATCGCTCGCCGCGATGCGGGGAAAATCGGGCTGCCGGAAGTGAACCTGGGAGTTCTGCCGGGTACTGGCGGCACGCAGCGCCTCTCACGCCTGGTAGGGAAGTCGAAGGCGATCGAGTTGATGGTGACCGGAAACACGTTCTCGTTCGAAGAGGCGAAGGAGTTCGGGATCATCAACGACATATACGAGCGCGAAAACTTCATGCAGGACGTTATGGATTACGCGCATCAGTTCTGTCCGCCAAACAAGGCCGCGAAGGCTGTGGGGCACATCAAGCGTTCGGTGCAGACCGGATGGGAGATCCCGATGGAAAGTGCACTGGCGGTCGAGCGCGAGTTGCAGGCGTCGCTCTTCAGTTCGCAGGACGCGAAGGAGGGACTTGCCGCGTACGTGGACAAGCGTCCGGCGGAGTTCAAAGCGAAGTAACGGGACATAGGAACATATGTTGACGGCTACAAAAATCACGGTCGCACCTTGCAAGCTGTTGATCAACGGCGAGTGGACCGACTCGGGGGATGGGAAGAGCTTCGAGAGTGTGAATCCCGCGACGGGCGAGGTACTCACGCGAGTTGCCGAGGCCGGTCGCGATGACGTGGACCGCGCGGTGAAGGCGGCGCGCACCGCCTTCGACGATGTAAACGGCAAATGGCGTCGCATGTCAGCGAGTGAACGTGGGCAGATGCTGTGGCGCATCGCGGATCTGATTGAGCGCCATATCGAGGAACTCGCGGAACTCGAGACGGTCGACAACGGCAAGCCGATCTTCGAGTCACGGTATGTCGATATGCCGATGGTAGTGGACGTTTTCCGCTACTACGCGGGAATTGCGACGAAGATACAAGGCGAAACCATCAACGTTAACGAGAGCGCGTTCACCTACACGCTGCGCGAACCGGTAGGCGTGGTAGGCGCAATCATCCCCTGGAATTTTCCATTGCTGCTAGCCAGCTGGAAGTTGGCGCCAGCACTCGCGTGCGGAAATACCGTGGTGTTTAAGCCCGCAGAGCAAACGTCGCTGACGGCGGTTCGATTCGGCGAGATCGCAATGGAGGCGGGATTGCCGCCTGGCGTGCTGAACATCGTTACTGGCGGCCCGGAGGTGGGCGCGCAGTTGGTGAAACATCCGCTGGTCGACAAGATTGCCTTCACGGGATCGACTGCCGTCGGAAAAGAAATCATGAGGGAAGCGGCGGATTCGCTGAAGCGAATCACGCTGGAGCTAGGAGGGAAGTCACCGAACATCGTGTTCGCGGACGGCGATCTCGACCAGGCGGTGAAGGGCGCGATTAACGGAATCTTCTACGGCAAAGGTGAGGTCTGCAACGCGGGCTCGCGGCTGTTTGTCGATCGCAAGGTTCAAGACGAGTTCATGACGAAGCTTGTCGAGCGTGCGAAGAAGATGTGCCCGGGCGATCCTCTGGATCCAAAGACGCGGCTTGGCGCGCTGGTCAGTGAAAAACAGATGAACACGGTTCTGGGCTACATCGATGCCGGGAAAAAGGAAGGCGCGAATTTGGTGACCGGCGGACGGCGCGTGCCCGTGAACGGCAACGACGGGTATTTTGTCGAGCCGACAATCTTTGGTGCTGTGAAGAACGACATGAAGATTGCTCAGGAAGAAATCTTCGGGCCGGTGCTGGCAGTGATCGAGTTCGATGATCTGGAAGAAGTGATCGAGGCGGCTAACAAAAATGTGTATGGTCTGGCGGCCGCAGTCTGGACGCGCGATGTGAAGCGTGCCCACCTGATGACGAAGCGTTTGCGTGCAGGCACCGTGTGGGTGAATACCTACGGCCTGATGGACGCAGCGCTACCGTTCGGCGGATATAAGCAATCGGGTTTTGGGCGCGAGCTGGGCGCGCATGCGGTGGAGCATTACACCGAGTTGAAGAGCGTCTGGCTGAACATCGCGTAATTGCGCGCGGCAGCTGCAAGTTTTGGGAGTTGCGGAATGGCTTCATTGCTAAAAATCGGGAGCTTCAGCGATTGGGTCGGATTGTTCGACGAATGGCGCAAAGAGATCGGCGTGAATCGCGATGAGATCTCGGGATTCAAGTTCGACACGCTGTTCGGGGCCATCGAGACAGATGAGATTCAGTTCGGTCATTGGAAGGGACGCAAGAAGTGGGAGAACGTACGACAGGTTCCCACGCAGCAGATCCGCGATGCGTTGTTAAATCTGATCGTGTACCAGGGAGATACGGAATTTGCGAGCGTGGAGCAGCAGCGCTGGCTGTTTGAGACGGCGCCGACAGATTGGGATCGCAAGGCACTGACGCGAGTGATGATCGAGGAGATGCGCCACGGTTGGCAGATGTGCGCGCTGCTGGTGGAGCACTTTGGACATTCGGGCAAAGTGGAAGCGCAGAAGATGCTGGAGCGGCGCGCGTTCGAGAACAAGCGTCTGCTGGGCGCGTTCAATGTGGATGTCGATAACTGGATGGACTTCTTTACCTACACCGACTTTGTTGATCGCGACGGCAAGTTTCAGCTGCAGATGCTGAAGTATTCGGCGTTTGCACCGCTGGGGAAATCGATGTCGTACATGCTGCGAGAAGAGTCGTTTCACATGGGCACGGGGAACGATGGGCTGCGGAGAGTAGTAGAGGCGGGAAGAATTCCGCCGTGGCTGGTGCAGAAGTACCTGAATAAGTGGATTTCGACTTCCTACGATCTGTTCGGGACGGATCATTCATCGTCGGCACATTGGTCGTACGTGTGGGGTGTGAAGGGTCGTTACGACGAACCGCAGAATGAGACCACGGCAGACCTGGATGACTTGAACGATTACAACCGCAATCTGTATCGCAACGAGGTTTCGGGTCTGATCGAGCGCTTCAACAAGTACCTGAAGCCCGGCGACGAATCGCTCTACGCGCCGGATATCAAGTTCAATCGCATGATCGGTAAGTATGCGAATCAGAAGTTTCACTGCAAAACAGGACAGCCGCTGAGCGATCGCGAGTACGAAGAACATTTCAAAGAGGCGATGCCCTCGGCGGAGGACAAGAAGTTGTTGATGGAGATCATTCAGAACGATCCCAAGTGGATTGTTCCGAAAGCGGGCGCCAAAGATCCGTTAGAGACCATAGGCGAACCGCGCAAGATGGCGATCAATCTGTAAATCGCCATGAGGCGGGCGGTGGTCGTTCGCACAAATCCGCTCCCGGTGTAGCATCGAAGCCGGGCGACCACTGTCCGCTAGTGAACACGCCTCACAGAGCACGAACCCATGGCTGCCGAGACAAAACCCCGATATTCCAAGTTGATGGTTACGATGCAAGCGCCTATCGCGCGCGTGATCCTGGCGAATCCGCCAGTGAACGTGATCGACATGCCGATGATGGACGAACTGATGGTGGCGATGGAGTCCATTGAAGTTCGGCCAGATATCTCTGCGGTGATCTTCGCCGGGAGTGATCAGGCGTTTTCGGCGGGCGTCGATATTGGCGCGCATACCTTGGAGAATGTTCGTGGAATGCTGTCGAAGTTCCACTCCGTGATTCGCGCGGTGATTTCGAGTAAGAAGGTAACGGTTGCCGTGGTACGAGGGAATTGCCTGGGCGGAGGAGCCGAACTCGCGGCGGTTTGCGACATTGTATTTACCGCCGATAACGCGACGTGGGGATTTCCGGAGATTTCGCTGGGATGCTTTCCACCGGTTGCGGCGGCAATGCTGTCGGCGCTGGTGGGTCAGAAACATGCGGCGGAACTGATTCTGACTGGGCGGCAGATCACGGGCGAAGAAGCGATGCGCATTGGTCTGGCGAATGAGGCGCTTCCCGAAGATGAGCTTTCGGAGATGGTGGACGAGACAGCGGAACGGTTGTCGCAGTTGAGTCCGGCGTCACTTGCCGTCACCAAGAAGGCGCTATACGCTTGGGACTCAGCGCACGTCGACAAAGGGCTGCAGCGCGCCGAGCAGATTTACATTGAAGAACTGATGCCGCTGGATGATGCGCAAGAGGGAATCAAGGCGTGGCTGGAGAAGAGAAAGCCGAAGTGGACGGGGCAGTAGCTGAATGAATACCGACGAACCGGGATTTGCGGAGCAACGTTGTGGATGTTACAGCTGCGAGCGGCTGTTTACGTTTCAGGAGATCACCGACTGGTGGGATGAAGGCGCGACTCCAGTGTGTCCATTTTGCGGATCAGACAGTGTGGTGATGGAACGCCCAGATATGCTGGTCACACAGGAACGGTTGCACGCGATGAGATCGGAAAAGTTCTAGATGGATTTCGAGATCAGACCCGAGGAAGTGAAAAGAAGCTCGACGCCGGCGAAGCGTTTACGCTGCTCGACTGCCGTGAGAAGTGGGAGTACGAAACCGCGCACATCGAAGGCAGTAAGCTGATGCCGATGGATGAAATTCCGGCGCGCGCGAATAATGAACTCGATCCGGACGAGCACATTGTTGTTGTGTGCCATCACGGCGTGCGCTCTGCCAATGTAACGGCATGGTTGCGACAGCAGGGATTTGAGTATGCGCAATCGATGCGCGGCGGCATTGATCAGTGGTCGAGAACTGTCGATCCGAAGGTGCCGTTGTATTAGCACTGAGCCATTAGCTTTTAGCCTTTAGCTAAAGGCTAAGAGCCAATAGCTTATAGCCGAAAATGAAAAAAGAACTCATCGAACTGCGGATCAACGGACGGACGCACGAGCTGGCGGCGGAACCGAACGCGCTGTTGCTCGACGTGTTGCGCCAGGATCTAGGGCTGACGGGATCGAAGCGGGGCTGCGATGAGTCCTCGTGCGGCGCGTGCACGGTGATGATCGATGGCGTGCCGATGCTGTCGTGCGCGTTGCTGGCCGCGAGTTGCCAGGGTCAGGAGATCACGACGGTTGAAGGTGTGGCCGAGCACGGTGGTCTCGCAGCGATTCAGCAGGCATATGGACGATGGGGTGGAGCGCAGTGCGGATATTGCACGCCAGGTTTCATCATGACGGTGAAACATTTGCTGGAGAATAATTCCGATCCGAGTGAGAACGAGATCCGGCAGGCGCTCAGCGGGAATCTTTGCCGTTGTACCGGATACGAGCAGATGTATCAGGCGGTGAAGGATGCGGTGGATGCCGAGCGCAAGGGTTTGGCGGCGGCGAAATAGGACCCCATGAGTGAGTTCTCGATCATTGGCAAGCCGGTCGCGCTGGTAGATGCGGCGCAGAAGACGACGGGCGGCGGAAAGTATGCAGACGATCTGAGCCTGCCGGGAATGCTGGTGGGAAAGATTCTGCATTCGCCGTATCCGCATGCGCGCATTCGCAAGATCAATTTGCGGCGAGCGTTCGCGGTTGAGGGCGTGGTGGCGATCGTCACCGGGCAGGATGCGCCGACTTCTTACGGCATTCTTCCTATTGGACATGATGAGCATGCGCTGGTCGTCGACAAGGTGCGCTACGTCGGCGACAACATTGCGTGCGTGGCGGCAGTGAGCGAGTCGGCGGCGGAGAAGGCGCTGGAG
Source organism: Terriglobia bacterium (assembly GCA_963848375.1). Classification (GTDB taxonomy): domain Bacteria; phylum Acidobacteriota; class Terriglobia; order Terriglobales; family Acidobacteriaceae; genus JAJPJE01. The sequence continues at coordinate 13,821 of CAWKDK010000012.1, read as the reverse complement.
TTGATCGACGTCGAGTACGAGCTGCTGCCGGCGTGGTTTGATCCGGAAGAGTCGATGAAGGCCGAGTCGGATCTGATCCACGAGAACAAGCCGCACAACATCGAGAAGGAATATCACCACGTTTTCGGCAATCCGGACGCAGGCTTTGCCGATGCCGATCACGTGGCTGAGGCGCGTTACATCGCAAACGAAGTGACACACGCGGCGATGGAACCGCATTCGACGCTGGCGTCGTTCGAGTTCGATCCGCAGACAGGCAAGCAGGGACGGTTGACGGTGTGGTCGTCGACGCAGGTTCCGTATTATCTGCAACACAAACTCTCGCTCGTGCTCGACATGCCGATGTCGCAGATACGGGTGATCAAGCCACTGGTGGGTGGCGGATTCGGCGGAAAGAGCGAAGTGATTCCGCTGGAGATCACTGCGGCAGTGGCGGCGCGTGCGGCGAAGGCGCCGGTGAAGATCACGTACACGCGCGAAGAGGTTTTCTGGGCGCATCGCGGACGGCCACGAACGATCATCGATCTGAAAACCGGAGTGAAGAACGACGGTCGAATCACCGCGGTGAGGGCGCGCGTAGTGCAGGACGGCGGCGGTTATTGCTCGTATGGTCCCGTGACCATTCTGTATTCGGGCGCGCTGCTGGGAGCGTTGTATGACATTCCCAACGTGCAGTATGACGGGTATCGCGTGCTGACGAATAAGCCGGCTTGTGGCGCGATGCGCGGACACGGCACCGTGAATGTGCGGTTCGCTTTCGAGTCGCAGATGGATGAGATTTGCGCGCGGCTGAAGCTTGATCCCGCAGAAGTGCGACGCAAGAACCTGCTGAAGCCGCCATGTATCACGGTGAATGGTCTGCGTGTACTCAGTTATGGATTGCCGGAGTGCGTCGAGAAGGTAGCGGGCGCATCGCAGTGGGCAGTTCGGCGAGGGAGGCTCGGGCGCGGACGTGGTTTGGGAATCGCATGCAGCCACTACGTGAGTGGCGCGGCGAATTCGATTATCAAGTCGGACATGCCGCACTCGACGGTGAACATCAAGATCGATCGCGATGGCGGCGTGGTGGTCTATACGGGCGCGGCAGAAATCGGGCAGGGCTCGGACACGATGACCGCGCAGATTGTCGCCGAGGTGCTGGGATGTTCGATGGGGCGCGTGAAGGTGATCGCGGCGGATACGGATTTGACGCCGATTGACTTGGGATCGTACTCGAGCCGTGTGACGATGATGGCGGGTAATGCGGCACTGCGCGCGGCGCAGGATGTGCGCAAGAAGATTGAACAGGCTGCCGCGAAGAACCTGAACTGCGCGGCTGAGGAGTTGGTGTTCCGGCGGGATCTGATCTGGAAGCGTGGAGCCGAGTTTGAAGATGTTCCGGCAACTGCGGCGCAAGGGCGGATCGACGGACAGATTCTGCGCGGCTCGGTGCTGCAGGAACGCAAGGATCAAGGAGCGCGCGATCATCTTAGCTTCGAAGAGGCGGTAGTTGCGGCAATCGACGTCAGCGGGGCGCTGACGGGAACAGGATCGTATGCGCCGCCAGCAGATGCGCGTGGAGGGAAGTTCAAAGGAGCGGGAGTGGGTCCGTCGCCGGCATATTCGTATTCGGCACAAGTGGCGGAAGTCAGTGTGGATGAAGAGACAGGACAGGTGACGGTCCACAAGATATGGGCGGCGCACGACTGCGGCAGGGCGCTGAATCCGGTTGCGGTTGAAGGACAGGTGATCGGTTCCGTGTGGATGGGATTGGGGCAGGCGCTGCAGGAAGAGATGATATGGAAAGATGGCCTGCTGATGAATCCCGGATTGCTGGAGTACCGGTCGCCGTCGTCGGTGGAGTCGCCGGAGATTGAGACGTTCATCGTGGAGAGCATCGATCCCGAAGGTCCGTTTGGCGCGAAGGAAGCAGGCGAGGGATCGCTGGCGGCGACGATTCCAGCGATCGCGAACGCGATTTACGATGCGGTTGGAATCCGATTGCGCGAGGCGCCGTTCACGCCGGAGCGTGTGCTCGCAGCGCTGAGGGCACAGAAGTCGCAAAAGAAGATCAACATGACTGAAGGCGTCGATCCGGAACAGCCGGAGACGTTTCGCGAGCATGGTGGATCGTTGTGGTTTCGTGGCAAAGGTCCGGCGCGACATCCGCTGGATCCGGCGGTGCGCGACGATCGTGTAGTTGCTGATCATGGTGCTCCTATTCCTGGAGGGCAGGACTGATGGCTCTGCCCGAATTTCAGCTGCTGCGTCCCAAAACAATTCAGTCTGCGGTGGCGCTGCTGGCGCAGCACAAGGGCGAGATACAAGTGCTGGCCGGTGGAACCGATCTGCTGCCGTCGATGCGGCAGAAACTGTTTGCGCCGAAGTATGTGCTCGATATTCGCGGCATCGACGAGATCAAGCGCATACGCGTGCTCAGCAGCGGACTCGAGATCGGCGCGCTGGTGACGCTCTCGCAGATCGAAGATTCCGAATACATACGACGAAGCTATCCGGTGCTACGCAAGGCGGCGATGACGGTGGCTTCGCCAATTCTGCGGAACATGGGCACAATCGGCGGCAACATTTGCCTCGACACTCGATGCCTCTGGTACAACCAGTCGCAGGCGTGGCGGACGTCGTGCGGATTCTGTATTAAGAAAGACGGCGATTTGTGCCACGTTGCGCCTGGCGGAACGAAATGCTGGGCTGCATTTTCAGGCGACACTCCGCCGGCGCTGCTGTGCCTGGGCGCGGAGATCGAGATTGCTGGTCCGGGGGGCACGCGACGTATACCGCTGGGCGATCTGTATACGGGGTTGGGCGACACTCGTCTGAAGATCGCGAAAGACGAGATGCTGACGCGCGTATTCATTCCGCAATCGATGGCGGGCTATCGAGGCGCGTATCAGAAGCTGCGCATTCGCGGATCGATCGACTATCCACTGGCCGGTGTTGCGGTGGTGATCAAAACCAGCGGGAGACATGCTCCGGTGCAGGATGCGAGAGTCGCGATTACGGCGGTGAATCCTTCACCGATGCTGGTGGTGGGCGCCGATCATGCAATGATCGGGCGCGCCGTGGACGAGCACATTGCCACGGTTGTGGGCGAACTGGCGGCGAAAACGGCGAAGCCACTGACGACGTCGGCACTCACGCCGGAGTACCGGCGGGAGATGATCAAAGTTTTCGCGAAGCGGGCGGTGATGGAAGCGGTGGGGAGCTAGAGGTTCGTCAATTTTTCAGTACATCAGTATCTCAGTACGTCAGTGACCCTACCCCCTCCCCTGTCACGGCGTAAGAGATTGGCAATCAGCAGCTTAGGGTGAAGGTTCTGCCAGTTGGCGGATTTCAAACGAGTTACCTATCAAAATCTTGAAAACAAGGGAGTTGAGGGTTCGAATCCTGTATGCTAAGCCTCAATTTCTACTCTGATTCCAGTGTAGCGAATTGTGGGGGCGCGACTGGACACTTTCCCGAAATTTATTTCTGTCGTGGAATGAGGTAATTAGCGGGAATTGGCAGAGAGCGGGGGCTTGACAAGTTTTGAGGTGATCCCGGCCCTGAGAAGAGAACGCAAGGTCTCTCGACTCGGGCGCAAAGAGCGCGCCCTCGCTCGAAATGACAGGCCTTGAGAATCCGCGCTGATATTCGGCGGTGAGCTCGCGGGCGAGGGCGCCCGCGCCACCAAGGGTGGCAGCCGAGGTCGGCTGCCCCACGCAGATATCGCTGACAGAAGATCATGATTACTGATTGCCATGTTCATATCGCGCCGGTGGAGATGTTCAACGACACGGCGCTCGAACTGATGAAGAAGAAGCGTCCAAACTGGGAGACGATCGTCGAGTTCTGCCGGTCGCCGAAGGCGTTTCTTGCGTACATGGACCGGTGTGGAATCGATCGGGCGGTGCTGATTAATTATGTCGCGCCGAAGGTGATCGGGTTCACGACGGAAGTGAATGAGTGGGTCGCCAATTATTGCAAGGCGGATCCGAAACGGTTGATCCCGTGCGGGAGTTTGCATCCGCGGCACACGACGAATGTGATGGCGGATGTGGAGAACATCGTGCGGCTGGGAATTCGGATGATCAAGATTCATCCGCCGCATCAGTTGCTGTTTCCGAATGAATACCTGGGGGCGCATAAGGAGTTGGAGATTATCTATCGGGCGGCCGAGGGGAATGGGATTCCGGTGATGTTTCATACCGGAACGTCGATCTTTCCGGGGGCACGGAACAAATATGGGGATCCGATTTACCTGGATGACGTGGCGGTGGATTTCCCGAACATGAAGATTTTGATGGCGCACGGGGGGCGTCCGCTATGGATGGACACGGCGTTCTTCCTGGTGCGGCGGCATGCGAATGTGTATCTCGATATCAGCGGGATTCCTCCGAAGACACTGCTGAAGTACTTTCCCCGCATTGAAGAGATTGCGTCGAAGACGGTGTTTGGAACGGATTGGCCGGGGCCGGGAGTGCCGGATATTAAGAAGAATCTGGATGAGTTTCGAGCGCTGCCGATCAGTGAGGCGGTGAAGACGCAAATCTTGGAGAAGACGTCGCTGGGGATATGGGGTAGCTAGTAGCTGGTGGCTGTGTACGGTGCAGACGGCTAGAGCTGCGCTCAGTGTGTATGTTTTGCGGCTGAAGTACCTATAAGAGAGCGTCAGCATGCGGCATGGTAGGGCTCCCTCGACTCGGCCGTTCGGCCCTTCGACTTCGCTCAGGGCAGGCTCGCGCTCGGGATGACAGTCCTCGCTGGCGCTCGGAATAAGCGCGAGGCACCCGCGCAATCGAACTGCAGATCCCTCGCTCGCTGCGCGAGCTCGTGATGACAAAAAGAAAATCAGGCTAGGCGGTGGGTTCGGATTCGTCGAGTACTTCTTTAACTTTCTTTCCCAATGCTTCCAATGTAAAAGGTTTCTGGAGATAGGCGATGCGCGGATTGGCAAAGCCTTTGCGAACCAGCGGGTTGCTGGTGTACCCGGACATGTAGATTGTCTTCAGTGTCGGATCCATCAACTTGAGTTGTTCAGCGAGGTCGCTGCCGTTCATTCCGGGCATGACGACGTCGGTGAGAAGAAGATGGATGGGCTGGCGTTCGTTAAAGAGGCGCATAGCTTCGTCGGCGTTGCTGGCGGGAATGACCTGGTAGCCGAGCGACTGGAGAATCTCGCAGGCTACATCGCGAACGAAGGCTTCATCCTCAACGAGGAGGATGGTGGGACGCGTGTTGGGATCGATGATGGGCATGGAAGAGCTCCCAGTTTGGGCAGCGGTGGAAAGATATGCGCGAAAAGTCAGTGCTTTACCAGGCTCAGAATACTCCTGAAGGCCGCCACCGGAATTCGTGAGAATCTCACGCGCTATGAGAGTTGTGTCGGTAAAAGAAAGCGATGCGAGCGAAGTTGGTCCAACCGAAGCAGCCTCCTCATGATTGAGGCGCACGCAGGTCATCTCCAAGAGAACATATCGGCCGGGTTCCAACGAAGCTTCACGGGCGAGGGAGTCGTCGAAATCAACATTGGCAGTTTCAACCATGACTTTACCGCCGAATGGAAGACTCAACCGAGCCCTAAGGGCCAGTTCTAATAAGGCGTGTTCGAGGTTGACGGTTTCGCCGCGTACTTTGTCCAGTTTGGCGCCGGGAATCCAAAGCAACTCAATGTGTTTTCCGAGCAGACGCTGCATGCGTTGCTTCAGAGATGGGAGGACGGGGTTGAGGTCGATCATGAGTACCCGCGTACAAAGAAAGTTAGTTGACCGCATGAACAGTGCAAATGTGTGGCCACTATGTGTTATTGGAGTGGTGATTGGACTGGGTCGGCAAGGCGAAGCTAAATAGTGACTTACAAGGATGGGCGGTAAGTAACTGAGGAAGAAGAGAGAGCCAATTACGTGCAAGACTCCCAAATTGGGATCAAAGATTCCCATCTGGAGAGCGGGTGGGGGAGGCATCTCGCGGTCCGATATTGCGGAAGGGATGGGGAATTTCACACAATAGGCAATAGTTTTCCCTGAGGCATTTCTAATCAAATCTGGCCACAGTAGTGCATTTCGAACCCGTGTGGTCGCGAAATGTGCTAATTCGGAATGCGGTGAGCGGTTTCTTTATTTCCGATCCGGGAAGCTTTTTCAATTTCCGAAAGAGCAGCGAGAGTGTCCGAATATGCGAGCGGTGGAGGCATTCTGGTTATGTGGAGAGTGCGCGCGGGAGTTCACGCTGGACTGGACAGAGGGCGAGATGCGGGTGGTGAGACGGGCGGAAGTTCTGGAAGAGGTTGAGGCGAGTTAGAAGTCAGAAGTCAGAAGTCAGAAGTCAGAAGTCAGAAGTCAGAAGTCAGAAGTCAGAAGTCAGAAGTCAGAAGTCAGAAGTCAGAAGTCAGAAGTCAGGTACGACCTGTACGACAGACAAACTGCAGATCCCTCGCTCGCTGCGCGCGCTCGTGATGACAAAGATCAACTGCCCAAACCAAAACACCCACCCAAGCCAACAAAGGGCTTGGATGGGGCACCCGTAAACCAGACCTGGCGCGGTAGTTCGAACCGAAATCCGACTCAACCGAACTGCACCCGTAAACCAGACCTGTAGCAAGCGGCGGCGCGTGACACGATCGTTAGTTAATTAGTCGCTGCCTTCGTAAGCGGGTTCCTGTTCGGGTTCGGCGGGGAGAGGTCTTGCGACTCGATCTGTCCGGGGAAATAACTTGCGAGGACAGGGATCACGAACAGGATCGCGCCTAAAGTGGTGATCATGGCGCCAACGACGACCCGTGCGAGAGGTTGTTGGGCCTGCGCGCCGATTCCGTGAGAGACGGCAGCGGGAAGCAGTCCGAGTCCGGCGGCGAGACAGGCCATCATGACGGGACGCATCTCGAGCATGGCTCCGTTGCGAATCGCTTCGGTGACTGGATGTCCGCCGCGTTGTAGTCGACGTATCGCACTGAGAAATACCAGAGCTCCAAGCGTGCCGACACCGAGAGCTGAGGCAAATCCGACGGCAGCGCTGAACGCTGAAGGGTGTGCCCGTGATCAGGAGGGCAAGCAGGCCTCCGATGGCGCCGAAGGGAAGAATGCCGAGCACGATGAGGGCGTCGCGCATGGCGTCGAATGCGACGTAAAGAAGCACGAGACTGATGGCGAGCGAAATAGGAATGACGATCAGCAGGCGGCGCTGTTCTTTCTTCAGGCTGTCGTATTCGCCGGCCCACTCGTAATGGAACCCTTCGGGCAGCTGGAGTTGATGAGAGATGCGGTTCTGGGCGTCTTCCATGGTGGAGGCGAGATCGCGACCGCGGACACTGAACTTGATGGGTATGTAACGGCGATTGTTCTCGCGATAGATCATGAAGGCGCCGTCGTGGAAGTTAATGTCTGCGACCTGACTGAGCGGGATGCGGCTGCCATCGGGCGTGGCGATGAGGATGTTGCGAATGGCGTCGGGATCTTGACGGAATTCAGGTTTGTAGCGGACGACGAAATCGAAGCGACGGTCGCCGTCAAGAATTTCGGTCGAAGTTATTCCACCGATGGCGGCTTGGACGGCTGAATTGATATCGGCGGCGGCGAGTCCGTAACGCGCGGCAGCAGTGCGATTGATGGAGATGAGCAGGTTGGGCTGACCGGTGACGCGGAAGACGCCAAGATCGGCGATCCCGGGGACCTGCTGCATGATGTCCTTGATTTTGCCGGCGGTGTCGCTGAGCTTGTCGAAATCATCGCCAAAGAGCTTGAGCGAGTTTTCACCTTTCACGCCAGACATAGCTTCTTCGACGTTGTCCTGAATGTTCTGCGAGAAGCCGAAATCAACGCCTGGGTATTTGGAAAGCTTCTTCGACATCTGCTGGATGAGATCGTCTTTGGAGACGCCACTGGGCCATTGGTTCTGCGGCTTCAATTGAACAAGGAACTCGGCATTGTTGAAGGTGACGACATCGGTGCCGTCATCGGGACGGCCAACTTGTGAGACAACGTTGGTGACTTCCGGGAAACTCTTGAAAATGCCGCGGACGTCATCGGCGAAGTTGGAGGAAAACTCAAAAGAAACATCCGTGGGCAAAGTGGCGCGAACCCAAAGATTGCCTTCTTCGAGTTTGGGCATGAACTCGCCGCCAATGAGCGGGGAGAGTGCCATGGCGAGAATCAACAGGCCGAAGGCGAAGAGAAGAGTGAGGCGTCGATGATTCAGGACAGCGTTGAGCGACTTGCGGTAGAGAACACGCAGGACGCGAACGACACGGATTTCGCCATTTTGCTTGAGGGCTATGCGGTCGGCTCCCCATGTGGTCAGGACGGGAGCAAAGAGTAAGGCGAAGATGAGAGCACCGGTGAGTGCGAATCCGTAGGTGACGGACATGGGCTCGAAGATCTTGCCGGGCACGCCTTCCATCGTGAAGAGAGGAAGGAAGGCGACGAGGATGACCAACGTCGAGAAGAGGACAGGGCGCGCGGATTCGGCGGTGGCGTGAGCGATGACGTCGAAGCTGGGATATTCGGGCTGGCGGTCTTGCAGGCCGCGGTAGATGTGTTCGACTACGACGACGGCGGCGTCGACAATGATGCCGAAATCGATGGCGCCGATCGAGATGAGGTTGGCGGAGTGGCCGGTGAGCACCATCATCCCGAAAGCGAAGAGAATGGCGAATGGGATAGTGAGCGCGGCGATGATGGCGGTGCGGAGGTCGCCGAGGAAAACGAGAAGCAATAACAGGACGAGCGCGATGCCGGTGAAGATGAGGTGGCGAACGGTGTCGGTCGTGATGTGGATCAGGTCGGTACGGTCGTACACGGTTTTGATCTTCACGCCAGCGGGAAGCAGGCCGTTGTTCAACTCGTGAATCTTCTCGTGCAAGCCTCGCAAGGCGGGCATCGATTGCTCGCCTTTTTGCAAGAGCACGATTCCCAAGACGATGTCGTTGTCATTGTTCATTCCGACCTTGCCGAGGCGTTGTTGATAGCCTTCGTGCACGGTGGCGACGTCTTTGAGATAAACCGGGGCGCCGTTACGTTCGGCGACGACAACGTTGCCCATCTCGTCGACCGAACGGAGCAGGCCGATTCCGCGAACATTGACGGCCTGGCTGCCAAGAGAAATGTAGCCGCCGCCCACGTTAGCGTTGGCATTCTGAACTGCGGTGACGACCTGCGGCAGGGTGAGGTTGTACTGCAGGAGCTTGTTGGGATCGACTTCAGCCTGGTACTGGCGCGTGGTGCCACCAAAAACTGTGAGATCGATGACGCCGGGAACTTGTTTGACTTCGCGGCGAACGAGCCAGTCGGCGATGGCTTTGAGTTCGTTCAGCGACTTGGGGCCGTCGACTCGGAATCGGTAGATTTCGCCGATCGGAGACCACGGCGAGAGCTGTGGTTGCAGTCCCGCAGGGAGCGTCACGAGTTGAAGGCGGTTGAGAACTTCCTGGCGATCGGTGAAGTAGTCGGAGTCGAAGTCGAAATACATCTTCACGTCGCTCAGGCCGAAGATGCTGATGGAGCGAATGTATTGAAGATGAGGGACGCCGTTGAGAGCAGTCTCGACTGGAACCGTGACCTGCTGCTCCATTTCTTCCGCGGACCAGGAGGGATTCTGGGTGATGATTTCAACGAGCGGCGGCGAGGGATCGGGATAAGCCTCGATGTCGAGCTTCTTCAAAAAGAAGATGCCGGCGACCAGCCAGGCTCCTAGTGCCACCAACATCAGTGGCCGGTACTTCAGGAGGGTGGAAACGAGATTGTTCATCAGTCCGACTCTCCTCCGCCACGTAAGAGGGCTGCACCCTGAACGGCAACATGTTCTCCGGGCTTGAGGCCAGAGGCAATTTCAACCTGAGTGCCGGACGTCCGAGCAAGTTGGACCGACCGCTTCTCGAATTTGCCGGGGGATTGCTCGACGTAGACGGACGACTGATCGCCTTCTCGGATGACTGCGGTAGTGGGCAGAACGATGACCGGGCGATCGGCACGAATCACGCGGATAGTGGCGAACATTTCCGGCTTAAGAAGTTGCTTGGGATTGGCGATATCGACGCGAACCTTGAGCGTGCGCGTGTTGGGGTCGATGTTTCCAGAGAGCGCGTTCAATTTGCCGCGAAAAGTCTGACCGGGATATGCGCTAACAACTACGTCGACCGGGGAGCCTAGATGGACGGTGGCGAGATCCTTTTCGTAGACGTCACCCACAACCCAGACGGTGCTGAGGTCGGCGATGGTGGCTACCGGAGCAGGCGCATCAAGGGCCTTGGAGAATTCGCCGGGAGCGGCTCCGAGGTCGAGAACGACACCGCCACGTGGGGCAATCACTCGCAACGTGTCATATGAGCCATCGAGCGGAACACCGAGAACGTGTAGATGCTCCTTGGCGCGTTCCAAGTCGGCGCTAGCTTCCTGGGTATTGATTTGTGCGTCCTGGAGATCCTTCTCGGCGATGGCCTTATGTTCGTAAAGAGTTTGCGAGCGGGTGAGGATGCGAGAGGCCCGATCGTATTCTGCGAGCGCCTTCTGATAGTCGGTACGTGCCTGAGCGACGTCGCTGCTTTGGAGTTCGGCGATGACCTGGCCGGAGCGAACGTTTTCGCCCGGGCGGACCATCACTTGGACGACTCGTCCACCGGCTGGTGGGAACACGCGCACAACCGAGGCGGGATCAGGCTGAACTTTGGCGGCGAGTTCGAGTGCATCTGGTACAAGTTGCTGCTGAACAGCTTGGGTTTGAACGACGGGCGTTTGATTCGGTGAGGGCTGTGACGCCGCTTCTGCACCGGATTTATCACCGCAGGCGGTGAGCCCAAGGATCATGCAGCTGAGTGCAAGAGGTGCGAGAAGGCGAACGGTAAAGCGCGGGCGTGCGATCAAAAAGGTCTGATGTGCCGACTCCGGCACAGGGTAACTCAGTCGTCTCATAAGAACTTGCTTTCAATGAATGATGAAGATCAGCGAACTGACCTCACGCGTATGCAACATGGGTGTTGGTACGAAATGAATATGAGATGAACGAAATTAGACGAGCGCGGGAGGAGCGCGATCAGAAACCGAGTTGCGATACGACGATGTCGAAAGAAGTTGAGGCTGCTGAACGGGAACAAAGGTTAGCACCGGGGCGAGGTGGCCAAGCAGAACAGAGGGACTGGAGGAGCAAAGGCGCGCGTGCGATCCCTGAATGCCTGACGAAGTATCAGGTAGCAGGTGCCGTAGTACCTTGCGCCCGGAATCCTCCATGGCGAACTCGGCAACGTGAAGATCGTCAGTTGCGGAGATCACCGGGAACAGCAACACAAGGATGCACAGCAGTGCGACCAGAGTAATTACGGGGCGGCGAGCACAATGTTCGTTTGCGGATAGAAACCGTCGCCAAAACAGCAGGCTGCCCGCAACGACCAGCACCCACACGATATTTAGGAGGAGTTCCAGCATGAAAACGCTCAGGGTAACAGATCACCCCGGCAGTAATAATGATACTAAAGAATTGCGAGGTAGTGAGTTACCAAGAGGTGAGCACTCCGGGCGTGAGAAGTAGATTATCCTCTGTTCGGTTCGGTGTTACTCGCTACGGATGCTGGTAACAAGGATTGTGTGGGTCTTCTCGTCAAGAGTGCCCTTGAGTATCACCTTACTGCCCGCAAATGGCTCCACTGCTTTCTGATCGTTGAGGTGATAGGCGTCAGAAGGGGTTTTGAGCATGTACACTGCGCCCATTTTGTGAACGCAATAGTTAGCACAGGATTTGGCGTCGGTCCCCATCGACTTACCTTTCAGCATTTCCTGGTGGGAGCGGGTAAGAGAATGAACGTTAGTGGCGCAAGAGCTATCGGCGATCTCACCACGAAAGGTCGTTTCGGCGAATGAACGGAACGGTACCGTCAGAAAAAGAAAAGAGAGGGCAAGGGTGGTTAGCAATTTCATCGAGAAGTCTCCAAAACTGATCGTGTGGGGAGCACTTTTATAGTCATGTGCATGGTTTCGTGGTCCTGACTACAGATCACATTACAAACGACCTTGTAGTCCCCGGGCACGTCCGGTGCAGTGAGGTCAAAATCGTGGGTGCCGGGCCGTAACGACAGCATCCATCCCGGGACCTTCTCGCCATTCTTGTCGAGCAACACGAAACCGTGAATTGCACCATCGCGATTCATCGATTTCGCTTTTATGGCAGTGATCCGTAGAAGAACACGCTCCCCAGAATTGAGAGTTAGTGTGGGATTGGGTCGACCCGCCACTTTGAATCGACTGTCGTGATCCGCAGTGATCTCCAACAGGCGTGGGGTGGCTTGAGCGGATAAAAGCCCTGAGGCGAGAGCGATGAATAAGAACAGCTTTGTCATTGAGTGATGTACTGGAGGATGACGCGCATGTCTTCGTCGGTGATGTTCGCTCTGACCCGCATGTGGCGAATCGCAGTACGCATCATGGCGGGCGAGAGTTTGTGTGGGGCCTGGTGACAGCGGCCGCAATTGGCGCGGAAGCGCTTTTCACCCTCCAGGCTCATTTCCTCGCGCTTGTTGGCCTGAGCATCGTTTGGAGAGGTTTTCGGCGAGGGTGCACCTGCAAAAAGTGAGGAGCAGAGCAGAATCAGAGCAGCCGCAGAGAAGAGGATCCGGTTGAGTTTCATTGCCAATCTCCCGGCCAGAGCGGCATCGCAAATCTGTAAGTGGCTCCGATGGTCCAGATATTTCGGTTTCCGTCGATGCTGAATGCGCGCCCATAGCTGGCCTGCAAACGGATATCGTCGCGGAAGTAGTAGTTCAGACCGCCTTCAACCTGAGTAGTGCGCACGTCGGGAAGTTCGTATTCGTCGTTCTCGTCTATGTCCTTGCCTATCAAGAACTGCTGTAGACGTGCAACGAGTTGTGCGTGCCGAGTGACGGCCTGGGCGACGGGAATAGAAGAGAGTTTGTAGGCGCTCTCGATCCAATAAGCCTTGCCCTTGATGTCGTATGCATATTCGGCGCGCAGGTCGAACGGAACGGAGTAAGGCTGCCAAGCCAAGTGAGCGCCGTACGAGTTCGTACGTTCTTCCTGGAGCAGATGCTTCCACGAAGAGCCGATTTCGAAACGTCGCTTGGGAAAATAAAAGCTCACCCGTCCACCAGCGGCGCGGTCAGAATCAAGCTTGTTGACGGTGCTGAGAGTGGAAAAATAGGTCGCGTAGGTCAGATCGACGCCGTTGCCGACTTGAAAGCCACCGCGCAACATTGCGCCGTCGCTACTCTCGCCAGTCAAGCCGAGGGTGAACGGCTCCTGTTGGAGATTCCGGATGAACAAGGGGTAGAGACGCTCGTTGTAAATTCCAAACGGCGTCAGATATCGTCCGGCCGAAAAGGTTACGTATTTGTTTGCGATGTAATCGAGCTGCAGATATTGGAGTTCGCTACCGACGGGACCGCCGAAGCTGCCATCCTCTTTTCGCTCGAAGTCTCCCTCAAATTCGCCGCGACCCTCGATTAACCAATTCGTACGGATAGGCACCAAGAGCACGGGGGCAAACACGGGCTGAACATCAGCATGGCCGCCGTCGAAATTGGTCACGAAAGCCGCGGTACCGCTCAGCAAGGGGACGGCACGATCATTATTGTCTTGCGCAAAACAAGGGACAGCGGTCGCGAGGAGCAGAAATATCCACAAGATTGCGCCTCGAAAAGCCGCTACAGTTGGGCAAAATCTCCGGTTCACGGTTATCCCCACGTCAAACTGAATGTGGGCACCTTAGCCGATGTATGTTGTCGAGAGCAATAACAACGAGGGGTTTGAGGTACTCTAAAGTAACCAATCGCAAGAGGATATATCTCTAACATGCAGTTAGGGATGGAGTGGGTAAGGTTGTTGACACAATCGTGACAATTCGAGGCCT
>CAWKDK010000011.1:0-135895 GCA_963848375.1 Terriglobia bacterium | reverse complement strand
TAAACCGCTCCTTTGCGAGACATCTGATTCTCGGACCAGGCGCAGGGTCCCCCAAAGCTGAGGCGTGAGTGAAGCTTCGCTGGGAATGTCTGAGACCAGTCCGGTTGCCTTGTTGGACCAATAAACCCTCTGGGTGGTGCGCAGGCCGTCCCCTCGAAGCAGGCCGATATCTCCACGGAGAGTTTCTCCGGTAGTAGGGCTCAGGCCCAGAACACGTAGCGGAACGGAAATTTCAAAGTCTCCGGTACCCACGTTAGTTGCTGGTTTTGTCCCAATCGCCACCTGCACGGACGAGCTGACATCTTCAACGTCATCGAATCGTAACGAGCGCAGTGGAGATTCAAAGAGCACACTGTTCTTCTTGCCGCTAGCAGCTACGGGGCGGTAAAGAACCGCCATCGGCCGGCCCTTGACTAAAGATACGAGTAGCCGGATATCACCTGCGGCTGGAGACTTACGTTGCGGGTCGGAGTTCGGATCGGTGGCGAGCATCAGGTCGAGAGCGCCACCTGTCTTAAACAGATTGGTCCACGAAGCGCCAGAGTTTTCCAGGGCTTGGGGATCTCCGGTCTTAAGAGCAACGTATAAATGGTCTCCGGTAATTTTTATCGCGGCAGTTGTTTGCTGGTCTGCACTTCCCCAATTTACAACTTGAGTCGATCGTTTATCGATCGTGATGAACTGCTTTGGGTCCCATTTGGCGAGATTTCCGTCGAGCGATTCGTGCGACGCACTCACCGGTACGGTCAAGACGGGAGTTTGCGTTCTGGTCTCCTGGCGACCGAGTTCCTCGGAGCCGGAGTAGCTTCTTGCCTGTTCGAGTATCTGCGGAGTCAAGTTGATTGTTTGTGGAGGAAGGCGCTGCAGTGTGTCCAGGCCGTCAACGCGAATGATGGCCGGGAAATTAGTTACCACATAGATCTGGCCGTCGGACGTCTGAGTGATGGACGGCCAGAAATTTTCTTCTCCCGTCGTAAGATCGGAAACCGACATCCCGCGCACCGCGTGACTGTGCTTCGACCATGACGCCGACGGCAGTCGGGAGTCTTGAAACAGCGTCGTGACGAACAGACCGTCGCTCGTAAACAGATAGATTGTTCCCTTGTTGCCGTTCACCGCCCAGAGTTCGATGTCTTTAGCGCTCTTCAACTGAAACGATGGGCCAAGCAGCCGGGTGGTACCGATCAACTCGCCAGGATGATCCGGAGAAGGAGCGCTATGGGAAGCATGAAGGCCTGGCCATAGGCTCGGGTACGCCCATTTTGCGATACCGTTTTCGGCACCTGCGAGTGACTCCGGCGCGAACGGCTTGGGGCCGGTGGTGAGTACAGTCCACGCGCCGTGAGTGGCGAGGACCTGTCCACCTCCGGAAGAGGCTGGTTTTTGAGTTCCGGAGGAAAGCACATCATGGCGACTCAAGTCATATAGCGGTGCCCCACCGGAAGTGAAAGACACCGGCTTATAACTTGCGGCAGCATCGGTGACAAATTCCAGGCCGTCCGACAAACTGGCGGTATGGACAAACCCTGGAGCGATCGAGACCTCATCCGGATCTACAAGATGATTGTCATTTCGATCAGACCAGATAAAAGTGAAATCCGACAGATTCGCAGTTTTGCCGGGAGCGCCAAAGCGGCTGGCCGCCTGAAGAAGCCTGGTACGGAATGGCGGAGTAGCTAAGAGGGGCCACCAGTCCACTCGACCGAACGCAGCGACAGGTAAGGCAATTCCATTTTTGTCGATCCAAAGCCCCGCGACGGGGGAGCCGCTGGTGGGATCAATGTTATAGGCGTTGGTGAAATATTTGTGAGTGCCGACATAAATCGGTAGGTCGGGGCTCTGACTGGCACCGTATCTCTTGTAGTGTCCGCCCGGCTCCTGCCATGGAGATGTCTGCGGCCATCCGACTGCCTCCGGCACGATGAGAGGCTCGTTCTCTTTTGGCCGGTAGTGGATCGCGGTTAATTGGCTCTCACCAGAATTCCAGTTCAAACGGAAGGTCATTCCGTCCATATAGAAAAGAGTTTTATCCCTCGGATCGAGATTGCCACCACCGCCGTATGGGGGAGGGCCGTAAAAGGCGCGCACCAGGCTTCCGTTCAAGCTCCATACGCTGACTCTTTTGGGCTGGAAGTCTTCTTCTGCTACCCACAACTGATTACGGCTATCAATTGCAATCCCCTTCGGATGATGCATGAGTTTTGGATCGTAGGGCCCCGGCGCAGGAACACCAGCGGTTCCAATCGCGTGAATAAGCTTTCCCGTCGGGTTGAAGACCTTGACCTGATTGCTGGTGCCCCAATCGCTCACATAAAGGTTGCTATCGGAGTCCATCGTGAGCTGTTGGGGATCCTGAAGTCCGTCGGCGATCAGAACCTGCGGAGCGCTGAGGGTTGGAGTTCCGCTAGCGCTTTGAGTTTCAGGCAGCTTTGCCTTGAGGACAGTGTTGTGGCTAACGATAAACAGATTGCCCTTCGAATCAGCATATAGTCCGCGAGGATGGGAAATGGGAAGAGTGCCGATTACACGTGAGTGAGCTACATCGATGAACAACAACTCGTCCATCTTCGACAGACTGAGAATCACTGTGCCGTTGTATGCAGCCAGACCTGCGATGCCTGCGAGACTTTCGCTTGGAAATTTCCACGTCGAGCTGAGTACCGGCGGATCTTCTCCATTGCCGAATCGACTGTCATGATTGCCGACGGACAGATGCTTCTCATTCACGAGCTTGTGGAGTCGTAATTCGGTACCCCAGGTTGAGGCAACATAAGCGTAGACATTCGGAACTGGACGCTCGCCCTGATCTCTAGCGATCTGTTGCGCGCCTGTCCAGACTCCGCCGACCCACATCTGCCCGTGCAGTTTTCGTCCGTCGAGGCCTACCCAAGCGAGACCGCTTCCTCCCTCAGCAACATAACTACCGATGAGAACCTGGGGAGGCGAATCGGCATCGAGTTTGCCGTGAGCGGGCACAGTGCCCGCTGGCACAAAACAGACAGTATCGGCAGGCGTGTGATTGGTTAACCACTCACTGGAGGTATCGCTGGTCATCCACGGCGGTTGTCCGGGGTTGTAGACGGAGAACTCGTACTTCAGATCAATTTTCTGGTGAATCAAGCCTCGCACTGTGTAGGAGCCGGGCGAAACCAGTTTGCCCGGAACGTTGTAGACGTAATGGGTGGCGGAATTAGGATCGCGACCGAGGTCGTCCAAGCCGTCCCACCATGCAATATTCTCGCCAGCCGGAAAGGGAGTTTCGCTGACAAGATTACGCACACGCTGCCCGGAGTCATCTTCGATGACAAGAGTAACCAGAGAGGGTCGATCCAAGTGGAAGTGAATTGGAATCGGTGGATGAGACGCGGGCGGCGGGGAGGTCGCCGTGGAGGGGACGAACAGTAGCAGAACAACAGCAATCGCGGTTGGGATGATCAGTTGGGCTTTCGCGAGAGGTGTGGAACGGATGCTCGGGTACGCTGGGCGACGATTGGGAGTGTACATATCACATGAATCGAAGTTTCGAATCTAGCTGAAGTTCTTCGACAAATTCCGCATGAAAGATTCGGGCGAAAGATAGTCGAGCCAGAGCTTACGGCAGGCGAGTTGCAATTCCTGAAACTGCGTATCGGAAAGGGCAGCATGGAACTCGGCGATGATCGCATCGATGTGCGGAATGTCGCGCTCCTCAATCCACACGCAGTAGTTCTTCCAGTCGATTACATTTTCGAGCGGCAAAACGCAGTCGGTATTAACGAAGACAGGGATTCGCCCACAACAGAGCGCTTCGTAAAAGCGCAAGGAATAGTTACCTCGTCCGCGAACGCATAGCGTGTAAGGCGAAGACAGAAGGTTGTCGAGATATTCTCGGCGTTGCATCGCCGGGTCGGCTTCAGATTTGTCCTGGGTCAAAATCCCAAAAGCCCAGGTGAATGGACTTCGACCTCGCAACAAGATGTTCGTCCTGGTGCGCCAGGCTCTCTTAAGCGTTCGAATCACTTTCGCGCGAGGGGCGTAGCCGACATGCGTTCCTGATAGAAGACCGGCGGCGTACATCAAATCACGGGTATGCTCTTTAAAGCTTTCCTTGCTGATAGACATCGCAAGCGGCGGTGCGAATCCGCAGAATCCTACGCTAGGAACCTGTTCTTTGCGCAGCACGGGGAGACGGCCTCCCAATTCTTCCTCCACGATGTCACCGATGGTAGCGGGCATCGCAAAACAATTCTTGCGAAGGTTCGATCGATAAAGCGAGGTGTGAAATTCGTAGCCATCGAAGTCGGGGAGCGAGTGTTCCAAGTCACCGCCGGTGAAGACAATCGTTTGCTTGCTTGCCCGGGCCGCAAGTTGAGCGAATTCAGATAAGAGCGGCCGACGTTCGGGATTGTTGCATCGCTGGAATTCCGCCGGAAAGACCGCGAAGTCCGCGCTTTCCAGGCTGGTCATCTCGAAGATGGATGAACCTTCCTTCAAGTAGCGCGCCAACCGCTTCGGCTGAACAGACTTCTGCTCCAGATCATTCAATCCCCAAAACGGAGAAAGCTGCCAGAGGTGCTCAACGTCAGGCGGTACGTAAGCGCGGTCGGAGAAGATTTTTAACATAGATCGAGATGGGTGTGGCTGACGTTTGTTTCGCGATTCGGCCTAAATGCGAGTATTGGAGACTGAGACGTGCGTACTCGGCCGCATCGAATGCTCTGAGACTCCGACATGCACCGGCTCGACACGATATTTTTCTGCATGGCGCGTCGGCTGCGCGTCGGGACGCCCAATACTGTAGTAAAGGAATCCGTGTGCGGACATCGTCGCCGGATCATAAAGATTGCGGCCATCGACAACGATCGGATATGCGAGCATGGAGCGTAGCCGCTCGAGATCGAGATTCGGCGAAGCCAGACCAGTCGGTGAGAATCAGCAAGGCGTCGGCACCTTGCGCCGCAGCATAAGCGGAGTCGTGATAGCTGACTCGATGCACCGGGCAGCACCTCGCGCGCGCGCTCACTCGCAGCCGGATCGTACGCGCGGATTTCGCAACCTTCCTTCAGCAGGCTCTTCACGATTTCGATTGCTGGAGATTCGCGGATGTCATCGGTGCCACCTTTGAAAGCGAGTCCGAGGACGGCGAGTTTCTTCCCTTTAAGCGTCCACAGCGCGGTTCGCACTTTTCTCAGAAATCGTGCACGCTGCTCATCATTGATCGCGATAACAGCGGAGAGCAGGCTGAAATCGTAACCATTTTCACGCGCGACATGGCGAAAGGCTTTCAGGTCCTTAGGGAAACACGATCCGCCATAACCCACGCCCGGATTCAGAAACCGGTTTCCAATCCGCGAGTCGGAGCCAATCCCCTCGCAGACTTCTTTACGTCGGCGCCGACCGATTCGCAGATATTAGCGACGGCATTGATGAACGAGATTTTGGTGGCGAGGAAGGCATTCGATGCGTGCTTGATGATCTCGGCGCTCTTGGTGCTGGTGGCGATCAGGCGCGCCGGACTGGACCATTTCGCGGGCGCTGGCACCGCCGCACGATCGGAGCGCCGGTAATAAGAACCGTCAGTCAGCGGACGATAGATCTCGCGCAGCACTTCGGAACAGCGAACGGTATCGGCGCCGGTAACGATGCGGTCTGGGTACAGGAAATCGACGACCGCCGTGCCTTCGCGCAGGAATTCAGGATTGGAAGCGACATCGAACAAGTCGGCGGGCGCCCCGTCGAGCAGCATTACCTTGCGGATCCAATTACTGGTGAACACCGGGACGGTACTCTTTTCGACCACAACCTTGTAAGAGTTGATCGCGGCGGCCACGGCGCGCGATACCGATTCCACGTACGAAAGATCCGCATCGCCTTCTTCGGTCGATGGGGTTCCGACCGCGATGAAAATCGCCGCGCTCTGCCGCACAGCTCCCGCCATGTCAGTCGAGAACTGCAATCGCTTGCCGCGATGCCGTTCCAGCAGCTCCGGAAGATGCTCTTCATGGATGGGAACTTCGCCCTGTTGCAGCCGGGAAATCTTTTCCGCGTCATTGTCGATCGAAATGACGTCGTGCCCGATCTCCGCAAAGCATGCGGCCGCTACTAGTCCTACGTATCCCGAACCTACCACTGCGATCTGCAAGAACGCCTCCTCATTTGCGAACAAAGTCGACGACTACTTCGCGACTTCGCGGGGATGAAATTTTAGGTTCAAACGACTACAAATCGCTTCCAGTGTTTGCGGAGCCGTGGGACCGGCAATCGCAAATGCGAGATCCTTCATGCCACAGCGCATGCCGCCAAGGATTCCTCCGACTGCCCGGTAATCGCCGCTGCACACCGCATTCCAGAAAATCGAGAAGCGTTGACGCCGGAGCTGCGCGTTGTAGAGCTCTGCGCGCCGAGCATAGAAGCCGGCGAGTTGGCGGTCGCGGGAAGATATCCTTGCCAGATAATTAGCGGCTGCGTTTTGATTCTTTGCTTCCGCGCGCCCGGACATTTCCTCATACATGGAGGCGACGACTGTCCTGACCTCGGCGCACTCTTGCAGTACTTTGGATTTTCCTGCGAGCGCCGTCTGAGACTTCCCTTTCGTAAAGGATAAATCGGGGCTCCACGTGTTTTTGTCGTGGCGGCGATGTTGCAGCAGCACTTCAGTAAGGTAGTGAACATTGCCGATTACTGACGCCATATGAAGAGTGGCAAGATCGTGGCCGAGTACACCTCGTGAACCGCTATTCCGGACATAACGCAGATGCGACGCTGGCCAGCAGTCGAGCAGCAACGTGATCACGCTTCGTCGCGCGAGCATACAGCACCCGAGCATGGAAATGCCGACCACCGAATGCTCGCCTGTGCGACGGCGTGGAGAACCGGCAGCGGCAGGGCGAAGAATGATTCCAAGAGGCTGGAGATTTGAGTCGACCTCCTCGCAATCATGATGTACGAGGGAAATTCCGCGATTGTTACACATGGCGCGAACGCAGAGTTCGAGCTTGTCGACGCTCCACACATCGTCTTGGTCACAAAAGGCGATTGCCTCTCCCGAACAGCGCCGCAACGCGCTTACGAAGTTATCAGCAAAGCCCAGTCGAGTATGATGACGCACGATTTGGACGGGAAAAGGCGCACTGACGGCGAAGGTCTCCACCACGGAGAGGGTGCGATCCGACGAATGATCGTCGCTGACAACCAGTTCGCAAGGCGGCAGAGTCTGTCGAGCGAGACTCTCGAGCTGCTCCCGCAACCATGGCTCACCGTTATGCGTTGCTAGCGCTACCGATACCTTCATTGGATTTATCTGGAAATGCGCTCAGGCGCCGGTCTCGGATGTAGCCGGAAATTCGCTCTTACCGAAGAAAGACCGCGCACGACTTAGAACCAGCTGCATTGCTTCCGGCGAGGTGGCATGGCTTACTAATAATGAACCGACTCCGAGTAAGGCAAACAGAAGCAACCGCATCAGGAAATGTTCGCCGAGTAACAAAGCTGTGGCGAAAGCGAAGCTGGTCAATGCAATCGCGGGGATGAGACGCACGATAGTGGCGCGCAGGATGTCGGTCGCAACAAAAAGCAATACCGCGTCGCCGAACGCGCGAATACACCAGGCGACTGCTGCACCCGTTACTCCCCAGAAGTGAGTTCCCACCCACAAGACGGCGACAAACGGCAGCAACTCCGCGACGTGAAATTTCGCGGGAAGGTCGGGGCGTCCTTGCGCCTGCAGAAGGCCGTTGGGAATGTAGGCAAGGGCATTTATCCAAATCCCGATTAACAACAGTTCCCCTGCATGGACGCATCGCGATGCGGCGACTGGGCCAATCCACAGGCGGAAGAACGGATCGGTCGCAAGGATTGCCATAACCACAATTGGAGTCAATATGCTGGCGAGACCGAGCACAGCGCGCACGCCCATCTGCTTAGCACCTGACGATTGCTCTGCGGAAAAGCGCGGAAACAATGCTCGCGAAACGCTGCTCGGGAAGACTAAAAGCTTGCTGGCGAATCCGTAGGGGATCGCGTAATAAGTCACGGCCTGTGCGCCCTGGGCAAAGCCAATCACGAAACGGTCCAGGCTGGTCAATATGGGTGAGGCAATCCCCGACACGGTGATCCAGATACCAAAGCGCCACAATCGCACCACCCATTCGCGGTTAATGCGTGGCATGCCTCGCAGAGGTACGCGACGAACGCAGAAGACAAACAGAGGCACATTGGTGGCCACGCGCGTCAGGACCGTTGCCGCGACCAGCCAATCAATTCGAGGTCCCAACCATGCGGCAATTCCCAGCGGAACGAGCTGAAAGACAACGGTTGCGCCAATCTGCTGCGAGTTAATTGCTCCAAACTCTTCGCGGCCTTCCAATGCTCCCACTAGAACAGAGGTGAGCGTTGCGACGGGCACGGCGGCAGCGAGCCACGGCATGGATCGGGCGACCTCAGCCTGAATGTCACCGCCAGTTTTCAGCCAAAACGGCATCGTCACGCTCGCGACGATCCATAGCAGGAGCCCGCCTACGCTACCAACTGCCAAATTCACCAGCAGAGCGGTCCAAAATACAGATTCGCGAGTTTCTGCCGCATCATTCTTCAGTTGCGCTATGTATTTTGAGGTGGCGCGGCCTAACCCCATTTCGAAGAGTCCAAAGTAGCCGAGGAATACCCAAACCAACGAGAGCACTCCAAACCTTACGTCGCCTATGAGCTTCAAGTAAGGAGGAACCGTGGCCAGCGTGACAAACATAGGAAGGACGGAGCCGAGAATATTGAAGCTGGCATTTCGCGAGATACTGCTGCGACGGCCCTCACTTCCGTTCTTGCTGGCGCTTCGGTCTGTGTCTACATTGGCGACCGAAGGCAGACTTCCGGGTTCTTGCTTCAAATCAGTGTCCTTCGTGAAAAAGAAATTTGGCTCGGCGAGAGTTAAGCGTTCCGCTAGATGGCATTCTCAAGAATTGGAGAATGGCCGTGGATTCGCTGGAAGTCCTTGCATACCTTCTCGAGTCCCAGGCGAAGAGGGATAGTTGGTCGCCAACCGAGAGACATCATCCGCGAGCAGTCGAGCAGTTTCCGAGGAGTTCCATCAGGCTTGCTAGAGTCGAAGACCAAGCTCCCGCGAAATCCAACCACATCGGCGATAATTTCGGCCAGCTCGCGGATCGTGATTTCTTCCCCGGACCCGATGTTAATCAACGGAGCGCGCGCACTGTCGATCAGTTGATGGAAGGAAGCATCACTCAATTTCATCAGAAATAGACAGGCGTCAGCCAGATCGTCGCTGTACAGAAATTCGCGTTTGGCGGTGCCGGTTCCCCAGACGGTTACGCTTTTCCATCCTAACTGCGTTGCCTCCGACATTTTCCGAATCAGGGCCGGGTACGACATGTGACGTTTGCAGGTCGTAGTTGTCGCCTTCTCCGAAGAGATTGGTGGGCATCGCAGCGAGGAATCGAGTTTGATGTTGACGATTGAATCCCGCACACATTTCAATTCCGGCGATCTTCGCGATCGCATAGGGCTGATTTGTCGGCTCCAAGGGGCCAGAGAGCAGGTAGTCTTCTTTAATGGGCTGCGGGCAGTGCTTGGGATAGATACAGCTCGAGCCCAGAAACAGCAGCCGCTGTACTCCTGTTTCGTATGACTGCTGAATCACGTTGCTCTGAATCGCGAGGTTCTGTGCGACGAAATCAGCAGGATAGGTGTTGTTGGCGTAAATGCCCCCAACCTTGGCAGCGGCCAGAAATACATACTCTGGGCTTTCGGTGGAAAAGAATCGAGCGACTGCCGACTGATTGGTCAGATCGAGTTCATGATGACAACGAAGAAGCAGGTTGCGATAACCGGAAGCATGGAGTGTACGCACCAGGGCAGAACCGACTAAGCCGGTATGGCCGGCAACGTAAATTCGCGCAGAAGGGTCGAGCATTGAGCTACTCATCTCGCGTCACCTCCCTTAGTCCAACCCGCTTGCCATTTGCAGAGACCGCGCTACAGAGTTGTCCCACTGGTGCCAGCTGCCGAAGCGGCTCTGCAGAATACGCTTGCCATCACCGATGGGTTTAAATGCGAGTCCATCCAGATCGGCGTCAACCATGATGTGGATAAGCTCCTTGAAGCCGACCTGCGGCTCCCAGCCAAGTTCGGTGCGCGCCTTGGTGCAGTCGGCGAGAAGATAGTCGACCTCGGTTGGACGAAAATACTTGGAATCAATTTCGACATAGCCCTTCCAATCCAGACCAACGTATTCGAATGCTTCGGTAACGAACTCCTCAATCGTATGAGAGTGTCCAGTCCCGAGGACGTAATCTCCTGGGCGATCCTGCTGAAGGATCCGCCACATACCGTCAACGTATTCAGGTGCGTAACCCCAGTCGCGCCGTGACTGCAGATTCCCGAGATAGAGCTTCTTCTGTTGGCCGGCCGTGATGCGAGCGACGGCGCGCGTTATTTTTCGGGTGACAAAGGTTTCCCCCCGCCTCGCGCTTTCGTGGTTGAACAAAATTCCATTGCAAGCGAACAGATCGTAGGCCTCCCGATAATTGACCACGGACCAGTAGCTAAATACTTTCGCGACACCGTACGGGCTGCGGGGGTAGAACGCCGTTAATTCGTTCTGAGGCGGCTTGGCGGCTCCGAACATCTCCGAAGAACTTGCCTGGTAGAACCTGGTCTTAATGCCACTACGGCGAATCGCTTCCAGAAGACGAATGGTGCCAACGCCAGTAATGTCGGCGGTATATTCCGGAGTCTCGAAGCTGACCATGACGTGGCTCTGCGCACCGAGGTGATAAATCTCTTCGGGTTGGAGGTTGTAGATGAGATTGGTCAGCTGATCGCTCGAAGACAGATCGCCATAATGCAGGAACAGGCGAACGTCCGGCGCGTGCGGATCCTGGTAGATGTGATCGATTCGACGGGTGTTGAAAGTGCTGGCGCGGCGAACGATCCCGTGCACTTCGTAGCCTTTCGATAACAACAATTCGGCCAGGTAAGATCCGTCCTGACCCGTGATTCCGGTGATCAAAGCTCGCTTCATCGTGGCGCTCCTTCGTACAACTCAGAGTTTTTGCAGCGTGAGTGGACTCGTGGTGAGGTCAGATTGCGACGTGGCGAAGATATTCGCTTCATGCAGTCGCTCGTACGTGCGATCGCAAGGTGCGGCTGAGTGGGTTATCTCAAAAATATGCCGCTGACATGACGAGGGAGAAAAACCAAACCAAGCTGGATGCTGCCTTTCACGGGCTCTCGGGTCCACGGGTAATACGGCCCAAAGAGGATGCTGAGGGCTTTGCTGCGAGCTGCCTTTAAAAGGCACCCGTTAACCGCCGGAGGCGCGAGTTCTTCTAGACGGGCTCTCCGGACGTGTTCCAAATCACCCGGCACCGCCAGCGTCTTGAGAACGAAGTAGAGGTTGCTGAGATGAATTCGAAGGCCGCTTGCTGAGATCGAATCCGGAGTAATTCGGTATGCGGAGGTGAACTCTCCGAGAAAGAAGAAGTCGCCTTGCGCCATCAGTCGATAGCCAAAATCTGCGTCGCAAGCCTGACCAACTTCAGGCTCATCACGATATAAAGTCGCGCGCGCCGCGGCTGTGCGAACCATGTAACCGTCGCAAGGAAGCTGCTGAACGAGCGCCGCCCATGCCGAACGCTGAACGCGGTTCGCTGTTTGATCGGTCCGGTAATACTTTCTATTGAGCGACTCCGATTCTGGGTGGAGAACGTCGCCTTCGTTATTGATGACGAGCTGCTTGCCGAAGGATGCGACCAAATCTGGATTCTGCTGCAACGGCTTGATTAGAGCTTCGAGAGCGTTAGGCAACAGTAGGTCATCGTCATGCAGCAATACGAGGAATTCGCCTTGCGCGGCGACGAACAATTGATTCACATTTCTTGCCTGTCCCGCGCGTGGTGAATTTCGAAAATATCGGATGGGCTGCGGCGCTCGCAGTGCACAAATCGTTTCTGCGCTTTGCGAATCGGGAGAGTCGTCGCCGATGACAATCTCAAAGTCCGTAAATGTCTGCGCAAGGCATGATTCCACCGCAAGCTTGAGCAGTTCCGGGCGCTTATATGTTGGAATACAAATCGAAACGGCTGGCATTCTCTGCTTCTTATGAGGTCAATCGGACAACGACGACGCTACTCTGGTACGACCGCTTGCGATGGCACTCTCACGGCAGTGAGGGAGACATCGCTGGATGAAGGCTCGCGTTTTCTTGGCGATCTTCATCAGTTCGGCTTCCATGCGAGGAAAGGTGAGATCTTCATCCCAATATGTGCGCGCATATCTGCGCCCAGCCTCGCTCATCGTGGTTAGTTCCCCAGATTCCTTGAGGCTCATGACTGTTTGACACAATGAACCCGCGTCTTCAGGCTCAATCACAATACCTGCTCCCGATTTCTCAACCACTCGCGCCACTTCGCTCTCGCTATTAACGGAGGCAACAATCGGGCATCCCGCCGCCATAAGACTCACGGTCTTGGAGGGAAAGAGAATGTTTGCAACGGATCTTTGCTGGGTGATCAGCGCTACATCTGCCGCAGCCAGGAGCTGGGGGAATTGCTGAGGCGACTGCACTGGCAAAAAACGAACATTCGAAAGCTTTCTGGCCCTCGCACTGGCCTCAAGCTGGGACCGCATGGCGCCGTCTCCAACCAGCAGGTACACGATTTCGGGACAATCTCGAGACAATTCCGCCGCTCCCAGCACCACGTCGAGACCTTGTTTGACGCCCATGTTTCCGGAATGTACGACGAGAAATGAGCCAGTCAGTCCGTGGGTAGAGCGAAAAGACTTACCTTCGGCATTTCGCTGCACAAGAAAGAGATCGCGATCAGCAGGCGCGGGAAACAAGGTTACTTTTTCGGCAGGAACGGGCTTGGAAGTAATTCGGTTGCGCATGCCTTCCGTCAGAGTGGAAATCAATGCAGCCTTCTTGTACGCCATGCGCTCCAGTGAGTAGAGCGCCCGTGTGGCCATTCCCGGTTTCAACATTCCAAGATCGATTGCGGCATCTGGCTGCAAGTCCATCACGTCGTAAACGTACGGAATACTCCAGCGGCGGCTGAGAAGTGCGGCGGTGACTGCCAGTCCGAGTGGTGGCGAGACCGCGATTAATAAATCAGGCGCTTCGGCGTAGACGGCGCGGATTAAACTGCATGCAAGGAACGATGCCTCGAATACGATGCGCTTGATCGAGTTCGGCCGTTTTGGGATCCATGCCCACGACCGAAGAACCACCACGCTGTTCTGTATTTCACGAGACCAAATCTGGTTTCGATACTCTTCCGCGACTCGCCACTGCGGATAGTACGGGAACGTTGTGCATACAGTTACATCATGTCCTCGCGATGCGAGGTATTCACAGCGGCGCGTGCAAAGTGCGCCGATGCCCGTTGCCTCAGGCCAATAGTTCACACTCAATACGAGGATTCGCATGGAATGAGAAGGTCCTCCGGACCTGCACTGCCTTTTTACTCGTACTGCCTGGGGCTAACTCTTGTAGCGCTCGTTGACCACATCGTGAGCGGAATTCGGCTCCGGTGGGGTTGCGAGTCTTGGTCGAATGGGTTTAGCGGGATTTCCAAAACAGATCATCATCGGGGGAGCGTCATGAAGAACCGTGCTGCGGGCGCCTATTACAGCGCCGCGTCCGACGCGAACTCCGGGAGCAATGAAGACATCAGTAGCGATCCAGGATTCGGCTTCGATCACGATAGGCACCGCGAAGATATCAAACGTAGGAACAGAGAAGTCGTGTGAGCCAGTGCAGATATACGATCTCTGTGAAATCACAACATTGTCAGCGATGTGGATCTCGCCAAGGCTGTAAAGGGTCACATGGTCACCGATCCACGAAAACGCTCCAATGGAGACCTTCCAAGGATACGTGATTTCGGCACTTGGCCGAATGAGAACACCTGGCCCCACCGTGCATCCGAACAAGCGAAGGAGAAACCGCCGCCAACCGTAGAGTGCCTGGGGAGACATACGGAACAGAGTTGCCTGCACAATCCACCACAGTTGGACGAACCACGCAGGTCTTTCACGAAAGCCTTTCGGCAACCGGAATCGATGGAGGTCCTGGATAGACTGGTCGGCGAAAGACTCCGCGTATGTTCCCGTAGGGACTGCTTCTTCACGCTGTGAAGATGTCGATGTATCGTAGAGCGATTGCAAGATGTATCCGTTCGTTTCGGGCTGGCTATTCGAAGGTGAATAGTTTTGAGAGTCGGCGAATTGGGGACGATGAGCCTGCTGCGGTGTAGTCGGTTGATGCTCCGCCGACGAGAGGTGACAGAACATCAATCACGCTTTGCGCGCTCCTTCGAATCTCGAACCGGTTAAGAAAACACTCTCTGGCGCGTGCGCTCATCAGCTGCTTCTCATCGGCGGACATTCCGAACCACCTCCGCATTAACCAACGTGTGCCATCTAAGTCGTCGTTGGCAACCAGGCCTGCGCCATCCTGTTCGATTTCGCGCCAGATGTTCACTTTGTTGGAGATCAGCACAGGTTTTCCGCAAGCCAGCGCTTCGGCAACCACGATCCCAAAATTCTCCTGATGCGAGGGGAGGATGAATGCTTCGGCTGCTTCAATCGCTCCTTGTTTAGCACTTCCCGAAATCATTCCAGTCCACGAAATACGATCGGCAACCTGAGTTCTTTGCGCTAGGGCCATGAGTTGGGATTGCATTCCCATTTGATCCGGCCCAGCGATAACCAGACAGCATTCGGGATCGTCCTGGCGTACCGAGGCGAACGCCTCGATCAGAAGATCACACCCCTTCTTGGGATGAATTCGCCCCATGAAGAGCAGGAAACGTTTTCCTTTCAATTCCGGATGGCGATCGAAGAATGCTGCTTTGCACACCGCAGGATCCTGGGTAGAAGTCGCGGTTCCGTAACTCACAACTTGCTCGTTGCAGCGATACAGGAAGAATGACTTACGTGCGAGCAAGCGCTCTTCTTCGCACGTGAACAGCACTGCTCCGGCATCGCGCAGAACACGATATTCAGCCCAAGGCCAGTACATCCACTTTTTCGCGTGCTTCCACGGATAAGTCCGCTTGAACCATGGATCAAGCATTCCGTGGGTAAACACCACATAGGGAGTGTTAGATCGCCGCAACGCTCGCCAGCACGCAAAACTGTGATATTGCCAAATCCCTCGAACGATCACAACGTCGTGATCAGGGGCATTTTTTTTTAACCACGGGACCAGGCGCGGCGCATATGCATACGATCCGACCGCAGGTCCCAGTCCGATCGCTGGAAGCGGAAACTCACGAACCCATCGACTCTCTGGCGCGTCGAGCGTCGCGACTTCCACAGAGTGACCCATCTCCGACATGACGGTTGCGGATTGTCGAAGATTTTCGACAGGTCCTCCGGCGACGGGATCAAGAGTAGGGATGACGAACAGCAGTCTCATTGAACCCTGCCTACAGAGCGCGCGAAATAGGCTAATTCCCGCTCCAATTCCTTCACCGGCCTTGCCGGCGTCCCGGCGTACAGCCAGGACTTGCATTCATATTGTTTGTTGAGGAGCGACTTGGCACCCAGCACGGACCTATCGGGAAGCGAGCTACCACCAAGCAGGACACAGTCTGTGCCGATGAAACAGTAATCGCCAATCGTGATTGGAGCCGATGACTGGCGATTGTTTTCAAGATCTATACTGTGCGTCAGTATCTGCGAACGAAATCCAGCGACGGTGGTAAATGAACCAATCGAAACGGAATTCGTGCAATCGATCAAGTGGCGGTGAGTAATGCTGGTGTGATCACCCATGATCAGGCACGGAAGACGCTCGGGCTGATGAACGAAGTGCTGCGAAGAACCGCTCGGGTAGCCGGTGATCCAATTGGCTCGGCCAATACTCGCATGAGACCCCATATGCAGGAGTTCAAGACCTTTACAGACCGTGAAGTGACCGATTCTGCTATGGGCCTGCATAACCAGTTCTTTCGGGAAGATCCAGGCGAACCCAATGTGGCTGGTGCGATCGAGTCGGTAACCGAAGACGGTACTCAAGACCCAGCGGCGCAGGGGCCAGGGCAGCACAATTGTAAGAGCCTTCAGGATCAGCATCGATTGCTTAGCACTTGTTCGTATAGCGACACGTATTTCGAGATCATCACTTCTGGCTTGTATCGCTCCACGTTGCGGAAACCTCGCTCGATCAGATCGGCGCGTAACTTCTTTTCGGTGGAGATCCGAATGATGTCGGCAGCGAAACCGTCTTCATCGTCCAGTTCGCGCAAAAGCGCCGACTCCCCGGCAACTTCCGACAAAGGCTCGCGATTCGTGCAGATCACTGGACATCCGCTGGCCTGAGCCTCAATGATCGGCCAGCCAAAGCCCTCAAAGCGCGACGGGAATAGAAAGACGAGTGCGCCACCATAGAGAGCCACGAGCAACTCGCTGGAAATCTCGCCGGTTTCGATAATGCGTTGCTGGATGTTCAGTTCTTCCGCGAGTTTGCGTTGCTGAGGTTCGAGCCGCTTTCCCGCGAATACGAGTTGCGCATCGAGTCCGCCCGTGAGTTTGGCAAAGATTCGAAGGATACCCTCGCGATTTTTGCGTCGAAGACTGGAGCCTACATGCAAGACGTACGGTTTACTCAGATCGAGTTGCGGGATCGTTCGCAGAAGCTCGCGGCGCCTGGCGCTTGCCATGGGCATGAAATCTCCACGCAAGGCAATCGGCAGCAGCACGGGTGGCTGCTGCCTCTCGCTCAATAGGCGAGCTGCATCGGCCAGGGTTGCGGTCGAATCGCATGCTACGCCATCCGCGCGCATCAGTCCGGATACGATCCAGGTCTGCAGGCGCGCTCCCATGTAAGTGGCTGGGCAGTCGGTTTGTTCGCCGAGCCCGCCTCTTACGGCCAGGAGGTCGTGACAGGTAACAACGTGAGGAATATCTCTTTTCTCCGGGACGTAGACGGCGTTGGAGTGGTCGCAGATGTGGACTATATCCGCATCGCGGCAAGCTCGTTTTAGCAATGGCGGGAGCAAGAGAAATTTGTCTAGATAAGCTAACCACTTACTTGCCGGCGGAACATAGGAGCCGAGTTTTCCGAATACGACTGGCGGATAGATCGTCGCCACATCGTGTCCGGCCGTCCGCAGCCCCTCTTCCATGAGCGCGGCAAAACCCAACATGCTGTGTTGCCGGTCGGGCGGATAGTTTCCTACAAGAAGTACTTTCACTGGAGTCTCAGTCCTGATGGATATTGTGTTTACGACGAGTCGGACTATGCAGCGGAGAACACCTCTGACTGGCCGACGGGACTGGTAGGAAATGCAAATTCGCTGGCGACCATCAGGGGAATCAAGTCAGGCATGGCGAATTCTGCGCGCCATCCCAGTTTTACGAGCGCTTTAGTGGGATCGACCTTTGATTGCACGATGTCGGAAGGCCTATGAAGGTCCGGGCAAATCGTGGTGTGATCTTGCCAGTTCAGCCCGACTGCCTGAAATGTCAGATCGAGAAACTCGCGGAGCGAATAACTTCTACCGGTTCCGATGACAAAGTCGTCCGGTTCGTCGGATTGCAAAATGCGCCACATGGCATCCACATATTCGGGCGCCCATCCCCAGTCGCGAACGATGTCGATGTTTCCCAACGTGAGTGTCTCTGTACTGCCGCGCGCGATGCGGCATGCGGTGCTGATAATTTTCCGAGTGACGAAACGTTCCGGGCGCAACGGAGATTCGTGATTGGACAACAGTCCTGAGCAGGCGAAGAGCCCGTAGGCTTGCCGGTAATTAGCGACTTGCCAGAAGGCCGCGGACTTGGCGACCCCGTAAGGGCTGACAGGCTGGTGGGGCGACGCTTCATTCACGAGCGCATCCGCGTTTCCGAAACACTCGACGGATCCGGCGTTATAGAAGCGAACTTCTTTTCCGAGAAACCGGATTGCCTCAAGCAGGTTCAGCGTTCCGATCGCAATGCTTTCAAAGGTCTCGACTGGCTGTTGAAACGACAAGCCGACCGAACTTTGACCTGCCAGGTTGTAGACTTCGTCTGGTCGAGTCCTGCTCAGTCCCTGGAGGATGCTGCGAAAATCGGTCAGGGACATCGAAAAAAGCTGCACCCTCTTGTGAACGTTTACGAATCGCAGGGCCTCAAAGCGAGAGATTTCAGCGTCGCGAGAAGTCCCGTAGACCTCATATCCTTTTTCCAGAAGCAGCCTGGATAGATATGCGCCATCCTGACCCGAAATTCCTATGATGAGTGCTTTTTTCATTCTCTGACCCAGACGCTGGAAGCGCCTAAAAACTTGGGAGCGGTTGTTGAACACGACTCTTTGATTTGCGAAGACGCTCCGATGCCGACAAGCTGTGGGACCGGTTCTTTGTCATCGAGGCTAAACACAACCCGGAGAAGAGGATCATGAAACCGAGATTCGTGGGTTGTGAAAGTTGTTCGGTGACGATGCTGCGACACGCGCTCCAAGCCAGAAGCCAAGGCAATAGCTGCTCGTGGTTCACGGCTTTTAGTGATCGAAGAGCCATTACTCCGGCAAGCCAGACTCGATAGAGGAGAAAGGAAAATCCCAGCACTGGACCCGCCTCCAGAACAACGCGAGACCACTCACCTTCAGCAAGCAAGAACTGAAATGATCCTGTCATCAATGCCGATGCGGCGTTCGTTCCCATTCCGATGCCTTTTCCCAATAGGCCGATCTCCGGCACCAACAGAAACGGATCGAGAAATCCTCCAAGGAATCGCCAGACAAGTCCCTGCTTCACGCCTCCAGCTGCGGCGCTGGCATCATTCCAGCGCGTCGTGAAGACGACCACAGCCTCGCGAAAGAAGCTGGTCAACAAAAGGATCTCAACTGCAGCAGCAATGACGATCGCCATCACGAGTAGGCGCTCGACGCGACCTGGATTGAGAAGTCCGGATATGAGAGCTGCGACCAGGACCAACCCACAACCTAAAACGAGAAGGCGACTGCCCGAAACCGGTTGCACCGTGGCGATGCTGATGACAGCTGTCCACAACAACCACTTCGGATAAGGCGCTTTTCGTTCGAGCAGTCCGTAAACGGCGAAGGTCGTAGCAAGAACATAAAAATGGGCTACTCCCGTCGCAAAACTAAAAGTGCCGGCCGGACGGATTCTTCCGAGGGCAGATTGGATCTGTTGGCCCTCCGCGATGGTTGCAGCATTGAGCCAACTGTTCGGGGGCGAAAAGAACTGGAGAACCATGAGCAGAGTCATGGGCATTGCAAGGATCAGCGTCCATTTCCCGATCTTTAGCACATCGTCCCGCGACAAAACGCGTGGCAAAACAAAGATCAACGGAAGGTGGAGGAAGTTCGTTCGCAATCCGTAGAGGCTTACCAGGGCTCCGCCGCCGATGCTGAGGGTGATCTGAAAAACTGCGAGCACGACGAAACAACCGACCAGAGCGAAATAAGGAAACAGAAGCCCGTCCATCGGAAATCTCCGATAGCGCAGAGCCTGTACGTAGATCAACAGCACCAGCGGATCGCGCACGACTAAAAGAGGAGCGCTTAAAGCGGGAGCCACCCACTTGCGTAAGGCGCCCTCGAATATCAAGAGCCAGAAATACAGCCAGATCAGCGAGCGCAGCGTTTGGAGATGCTGTTCCTCTCTCGACGGCGCCCGGTGCGTCCTGATCACGAACGGGCCAGTCTTCCCGATCGACTGAGGATGGACGACTGCGCTGTGAGTAGATGCGGTCATGTTCCGCTAACACACCTGTGCCATTTCGGTAGATGACTTGCCAAGGATCTGACCCACAGTGGCAACAAGCTCCTCACGATAGTGCTGCCAGGAGTGCAGGCTGGCTTTGCGGATTGCAGCCTCGCTCATCGCAGCCAATTGCGATCGATTACTCAACAACAGTTCCAGCCTTTCACCGATCGCTTCTGCATCGCGAATAGGAACCAGGAAACCGTCGTCGCCGTCGCTGAGAAAATCGGGAGCTGCGCTGTGGTTTGTTGCAATCACCGGAACACCTTGTGACATCGCCTCGAGAAGTACGAGACCGAAGCCTTCGAAAAGCGAAGGGAACACCATTACGTCATGGCGTCGGATTTCCTCGAGAACTTCAGCGTGCGGAAGTGACGGAATCCAGCGGTGCAGATGCAGCGCTCGATCGAGTGCACGGCACTCACCCATTTTTCGTCCTATGAGCGTCAGTGTGACATTCTCTTTACAGCGCTCCACGGCCTTCAACAAATAGCTCAGTCCTTTACGCTGGCTCAGGGCGCCCACGAATATCAGCTTGAGTTTGCCGTCCGTGGTACTTCGAGGCTCTTTTCGTGGTCGCGGTAAAGGTGCGCCGTAAGGGATCACGCTGATCAGAGCGGTTGCGCCGGCGACGCCTGAAAGCGTTTTCCGAACGAACTCGCTGGGCACCAGGACATGGTCCGCTAGCGCCAATTCCTCATCTTTGCGAGACAGCTTTTCTGTACTGTCGTGATTTCCGCGCAAGGTAGTGGCCCACTCCGGTTCACGAACGGCTTCTTCCTCCAGCAGCTTGCGGCTGAAACGCCAATATCCGATGGGGAGCTCGTAAATCGCTTTTACTCCCAGTTCTCGCGCTGTGCGAAAACTTGCCCAGGCTCCGTCTTCGTAGGCATAGACAGCATCGATGTCAGGATCCTGCTGCAAGCGAGCAGCGACGCGCGCATCAAGGGCGCGGTACACGGCGTCCACGGAAAACCTGCCGGTCTCGTGCTCAATCAATCTGGAGAGGCGGAGCCCGCGTGCGGTGAGCCTGCCCAGTTCAAGCCAGGGATGACAATGGACGTGGCGTGCTTTGAGACGCGGGAATGTTCGACGATTCAGTTCGCGGCGGATCGAGTGTGGAAGCACTCGATTGAGGCTCGCATCCTGTCGCCAATATACCGAGGTCCAAAATTCCGAAAGCAGACCGGCGTCCGCAAGAGCGGCGGTAGCCTCGCGGACATTCGGGTTCCCGGTTGGGTGACTGAGTATCAGGAGGTCACCTCTTTGGTTAAGAACGGTACCTTCGATCGAGACGCCAATGCTGAATGCATGACCGCCAAATAGTTCTGACCCAGTTTCGAGCTGTTGAACTGTGCAAGGTGCGCGGTAGAGTTTGCGCGCAGATGCGTCCCGAGCATCTCGTTGGGAAAGAAGCGCTTCCAGGCAGGAAGCTAAAGCCGCAACATCACCATTTGGAAACGTCATTCCACATGGCCCAATTGCGTCCTTCAGGCCACCGCCTTGCGATCCGACCACAACACATCCGCTCGCGATTCCCTCAAGAGCCACGATTCCAAATGGCTCATCGTATAACGATGGAACTACCATAATCTTGTGTCGACGCATTTCGCTTGCAAGATCAGACCCGAACTTTGGTCCGGCAAAAACGACTTGTTCGGCGAGGCCGAGTTCAGCTGAAAGACGTTGAAGGCGGTTCTTCTCCGGACCTGAGCCAACGATTGTGAAGGTCGGGCGCAATTGCTTTTGTTGCAATTGCTTTAGCGCAGATAAAGCGCAGTCCACGCCTTTTTCAGTAACGAGGCGTCCAACGAAGATGAGATCTCTTTCTGGAGCGCGCCCAGTGCCTGCGAAAAAAACCTTATCGTCATAAGCGTTGTGAATCACAACTGATGGGGCGCCCAACCCCGCGGCAATCCGGTTACTAACAGAGATATTGTGGGAGCGTTGTGCACAGCGCCCTTTGAGAGTTCCGCGAAGGCCCATGGGCATCGATGTATGGTGTGAGATGACCCAAGGCTTATCGACAAATAACAATGGCCACCCAAGGCGCAAACTTATATTCATGTGAAGAACGACGTCCGCCCAACGCACCATTTCAACAAGCTTCTTGGGATTTGGCCGCCTGACCAGCTCATAGCCGCGCGAGACATCTTCGGTCGTCGCCGGCGTTTGGGTAACGACGCGCAAATCCTCACCTTGCCGGATGAGTTCATCAGCCAGGAGCGCTGAAACTGTTTCGATCCCACCGACGCTCGGAGGGAAGACATAGCAGGCCATCAGAATCTTCATGGGACAGGGTTCGTCGGGTACTTACAAGGTTGCGAAGCTATAGTCGCTCTTGTGCGAGCTGTAGGTTTTTGGTGGAGGCAGGCGGTCTGGTGCGTGCAGATCTTCCGTCGCAGTGTCCTTCAAGAGCAATCCTGTGTCATCTGAAGCATCCGTCGCCAGATCTGCAAATCGCCTTTTAGTGTCCACCGTAAAGAAGCGATAACGCCGGGAAGCGCACGCGTTCCGAACAACGCGCGGTAGCAAGAAGTGCGACCACGCCTGAAGCCAGCCAAAGTGCTTAGCAACCAGGTAGTGCGTGTTGTAACAAGTGTCTTTCCAAATCTGTCCGTCAACATCTGTGCGGTCCTCACCGCCGGGCCTGGCCGAGCTATAGTGCTTCACCAGAATTCGATCGTCGAATAGAACCTTCGAACCCGATCGCCGGATGTGCATGCATAGATCCAATTCCGATCCCACCTGGGCGCCGGTTCCGCGAAGACGGGTATCGACGCGGTAATTTCCGAGAGCGCTCGTGCGATAGGCCATGTTGACACCTTTGAGGAACATCACCGTGCACGTGTGCCCACGCAATGGACAGTGATGATTGCCGTGTTGCTTGCCATACCAGCTCAGTACTCCTACCTTGGTGACCTCGGCTGGGGCAAACAGCGCGGGTTCATCCGGCAGTTGCAGCCAGTCCCTTCCGCCAACAGCACCGATTCTTTCGTCTTCAAAAGTGCGCTCGATGCGTTCCAACCAATCTGCCTCGGGCTCGGAATCATCATCGGTGAAGACAATGAAGTCCCCTTTTGCGTTGGCCAAACCACAATTCATGGCCTGAATGAGACCGGGTTCGACCACCGGCACTGCAACCAGAGAGCGAAGTTTCCCCTGGAACCTAGCTACAAGCTGTTGCGTTGGCGAGTCTGTCTCTCGCACCACGATCAGGATCTCGTCCGGAGGCCGACTTTGTGCTGCGAGCGCCTCGAGGCATCGCTCAAGATCACGAGGACGTCGATACGACGGAACGATCACGGATATTTTGCTGCTTATGCTCATCGCTCGTGGAACGACCCTTTATTGCCCAGTCCCGGCGAGCACCACTGCCAGAGTCTTGAGGAGAATCTTGAAATCGAGCCAGAGGCTCCAATGCTCTACGTAATGAGAGTCGAGATTGATGTAGCTTTCGAATGATGGGTCGGTGCGAGCCTCAACTTGCCATAATCCGGTGATACCGGGTGACACGTGGAGCCTCTTGAGATGCTCGAGTTCATATTGCACGTACTCTCCTGGGATTGGAGGGCGAGGTCCGACAAGGCTCATATCTCCGTTCAAGACATTCCAAAACTGAGGAATTTCGTCCAGGCTGTATTTTCGTAGCACACGCCCGACGCGAGTCACGCGGGG
Source organism: Terriglobia bacterium (assembly GCA_963848375.1). Taxonomy (GTDB): domain Bacteria; phylum Acidobacteriota; class Terriglobia; order Terriglobales; family Acidobacteriaceae; genus JAJPJE01. The sequence goes on along the minus strand of CAWKDK010000011.1, from coordinate 112,505 downwards.
GTCGTCGGCGATTTTGAACAATATCTGGCTGCGCTGGTTTGAATCGCGCAATTTATCTTTCAGCGCGTCCGCGTTCTCCACCATGGTGCGGAATTTGTAGCAAGTGAATGTTCTTCCCTTTTTCCCGATCCGCGCCGATCTGTACAAGATCTGCCCCGGAGAGGTCAGGCGAATTGCCAATGCAATCGAGACGCAGACAGGGAACGACAGAAGCAATGCGGTACTTGATCCGAGGACGTCGATGCAGCGCTTTAATATATGGCCCAAACGCGGTATCGGCTTTTCATGGATCTGAATACTCGGGAAAGGTCCGAGGTATTCAACCGCGGCGCCCAAGGCCATACCATCGTAGACATCCGGAATAACCCGCAGATCTACCCCCATCTGGCGCGAACGTACGATCAATTCCTTCACCACCTCCCTGTCCTCAGGCAGGGCAACCAGAATCTCGTCGATGAAGCGCCCACGCACAATGTCGAAGAGCTCGTCGAGATGCTCGATCGTTTTGGTGGCGGTTTCCTTGTGCTCCAGTGATTGGGAAATTAAGGAGCGCTTACGACGGTCGACTAGCGCCTTGACCACATAACCGGGGACCCTGTTATCCGCAAATTGCTGTTCAACGAGCGTTCCGTACTCTCCCCAACCGAACAGGAGCACGTTTCGGCAGTCATGGCCTGCAGCGATTCTTTTCTGAAGTCGCCGATGACGAAAGGCTCTCCAGCCCAGAAGCAACATCGCAGAAGTCACGACCGTCATACCGAGAGCGATACGGGAGACGATGTGCTGACCGGATAGATAGATCGATGCTGCAAGAACAATGGTCGCAAGGCCGACTGAAGTGAGGACAATAATCCATTCATCGAACCTTCTACCTGCCTTCGCGCGATAGCCTCCCTGAATCTGACAAAACAGAACCACAAGAATAGAAAACAATACGAGAAAGCCAGCGTTCTTCTCGAGGCTTGAGCCACTGCTAATCGCGCCGGAGTCCATCCGAAAGCCGAGAACGAGGGCCGCGCTCAGCCAGACCACGCTGAAATCCACAATCGCGCACAGTAAGGTCTCGGCAGATGCTTGCCTGGATCGTGCCGCAAATGGCGACGGTCGTAATTCTGGTACAGAGTTGTGCGGACGGGGAGAGACGAAATCCTGTGCATGGGCCGCGGACATTGTTCATTCTCCAAATGGGGAGACAGTTGGACTGGGCTTAGAAGAATGAGCGTGCGTTGTGGGAGTCGAAACCCACGGGATCGTGCGAACGGTCAAAGTCGAACCAGGCTGTGATGGCTAGCCGGTATATGAATAGTAGCCGCGGTCCTGGCGTCGGGATTCGAACTTGTTCATGGTTACGCCGATGACCCGGGCCCCCACTGAAGCGAGAATCTTGCGCGTCCGAACCAATCCGCCGCGAGGCGTGCTACCGCTGGCGACTACCAATACAACTCCATCTACGCGACTCGAGAGAACCGCTGCGTCGGTGACTGCCAAAACCGGAGGCGAATCGATCACTACACATTCGAACCGAGCAGCCAGCGTCTGGAGCACCGTAGACATTCGATCAGACGCAAGCAACTCTGCCGGATTTGGAGGAATTGGGCCCGAAGGCAAGTATCCACAGATTTCGCTGGGACGAGCATTGTTGAACCGCCTCAGAAAGATCTTGTTCGCCAGTCAATACGGGCGTGATGCCGCGATCGTTACTACATCCGAGTAATTGTGAGAGACCATTTTTGCGTAAGTCGCAATCGACAATCACCACCGGACCTTTACGTTGCGCGAGCGCCTGCGCCAAGTTGAGCGCGGTCATAGTCTTCCCTTCGCCAGCGCAAGCACTCGTGATCAGCAGAGTCTTCGGCGGATGGGAAGGAATCGAAATAGCGGTACCTAACACTCGGAAGGCTTCCGAAAGAGGTGATTTTGGACGCTTACTCAAAGCAAGAGTCAGGTGATCGCTGCCAGAATTTTTACCGAGCCTGCGCCGCGACAACCAGGAGAGACGCTCGAATGGAATTACTGCAAGCGCCGGACTAATCGTTAGCGATTCAACTTCTTCGGCGGTCTTGATGGAGGAATCGAGAGTCTCCTGAGCAAAGGCGACCATCAAGCCGAGAACTATTCCCGCACCCAATGCAATGGCGATGTTCGACAACTTCCGCGGCTTCACAGGAACACGGGGGACAAGCGCTTCATCTACCAGGTGAATGTTGGTGGAGCGAAGGCCGGCGGATACGGCCGCATCCTTCACGTGTTGCAGCAAACCTTGATAAAGCTGCTGGTTGGATTCGAATTCGTGCTGCAGCATACTGTGCTGCACCAGCAACTGATTCATCTCTCCGACAGCCGCCTTCTGGCTGGAGACTGCCTCATTGGCGAGCTTTTCACGGTTGGCCGCAGTCGCGTACTCGTTGTGAATCCGATTAATGATGCGATCTTGTTCGCGTGCGATCTCGCCCTGATTCTCGTCGATCTGCGATTGGAGCCGAACGACTTTGGGGAAGTTCGGGCCATATTGCGCGAGGGCCTCGGCGTGTTGCTCTTTTAGCTCCGCTGATCGTTCTTCCAGCTTCTGCAACAGGTCATCATGAACGAGCGCAGCGAGTTGAGCACGATTGGCCTGCACCTGCTCGTAAAGTGATTGTTTCTGGATCCGCTCGCTTTCTGCACTGGTTAATTCGCGGCTTAGATCTCCGAGCATCTGCTCCGAGACGCTTTGCTTATCGCTGGTATTCACAATTTGATGCTGCTGATCGTAGGCAACCAGGGCCTGTTGCGATACCTCGACTTTTTGCTTCATCTCGCTGAGCTGCTGTTCGAGCCAGCCCGAGCGCCGTATAGCGTCATACTTCTGGCGAAAGTTATAGTCTAGATAGTTGGTGATAAGAGCATTTGCTGACTGCGCCGCCATGGTTGGGTTTGAACTCTCAAACGCGACGGAAAGCATCCGAGTTTTGGGAACAACCTCTACATTTAACCCGCCCAGAAATTTTCCGATGGATTGAATCTTCTGTATCGCCGGATCTGTGCTCGACGAATCTTGTGAGAGGTGAAGTTGTTGAATCGTCTGCCATGCCAGGTTTTCACTTCTGAGCACCTGTATTTGTGTTTGCAAGAAGACTTCGTCCGCGTCGGCTCTCTGATAGTCGCTATTGGCCTGCAACAGCGGGGTTTCCGGTTCGATCTCCAGACGCGCAGTCGCGCGGTACACCGGCGTCATCCGAAACGAGATGATTGCCACCGCTGCAGTCAGCAAGAAGGCCGTGATGCAGATGGTCAAGCGACGCTTTGACAATACATTCCAGCAGGCAAGCAGAGAGAGTTCTTTCTCAAAACCGCTGGAATGATGATCGTCGAATCCGGCAAGCGCACCTGGATCGGCGTGTAGAGTCGGGTGCTCATTTCTAACCCATGGCTGCAAATCTACTTGTCGTTCGGAGCTCATAAGATAATGTGCCGCTCGTGATTAGCGAATCGATGAATGGTTCGACCTGAACGCTGGGCGGGTTCGGACCCTAGAAGCGTGCGCTGTAAATTGCGACACCAGTGGTGACTTGGAGGATCGAATCGACGGTGCGATGAAGCGCGCGCTTCCCGCTGCTGTCAGGAATGAACAAAACATCTTCGGCTTGCAAAGTGGGGTCAGGTCCCTTTCCCTGCAAGAGTTTCTTCAGGTCAACCGGAATCTGCTTATGCCCGTCGGGCGCTGCAGCATCGTTTCGAATAATCATGCTTTGATTTCGAACGGCTGTATTCGTTGTGTTTTCAGCCAGTGCGATTGCCTGCAGTACCGTCATTCCGTGGCTATTCGCCTTCATCGCGAATCCACCAGGCTTGTTCACCGCACCGACTACGTAAACCACACCGGCGCGTGGAACTGTAATGCGATCTCCTGGGTAGATGGCGACATTGGTATTGGCACTGCGGCCGTCGAGCAACTGCTTTAGATCGATAGAAACGGATTGTGACGAAGGCTGAGCTGAATTTGAATTGTGTTTGGAATCCGCTTCCATCACATGATTTGCGATCTCTCCGCGTTGAATGATCGCCACTTCTCCAGCGTCATCCGCTAATCCTTCCGCCTGGGAGATCATGTCCAGCAATGTCGTACGAGTGAAGAGCGGATACACTTGCGGTCGCTTTACTGCGCCGGTGATCGCGACCGCATGCAAGCGGGACTGGTCTACGGAAGTGCTCACGTGAGGATTGCTGACGAGCCCGGAGGCTTTCAGTTCCTGTGCCATGCGATCGGAGAATTGCACCAAAGTGAGTCCCGCTGCGGGTATTGGTTGCGGCAGCATTGGCACTGTAACCGTGCCGCCGCTGCTCACGCGATACTGGCGTGAAAACTCCGGCACGTCCACGACGTAAACATTTAAGACGTCGTCCTCTCCAACCAGATAATCGTCCGGGATCGTAGCCGATGCAGTTGAAGACGAATTTGCCGTCGAACTTTGGCTGTCGACAAGAGGCGCCTGGGCCTGAGCCGCAACGCGTATCGGGCCTGCACAAATGGCAACGGTCATTATTATTACCAAGAAGGTAGTGTTGCAGTTCACGCCGAATAGATGCTTGCCGCTTTCTAATGCGTGGGCACGAATCATGCTCTTCAACCAAAGTCCCGGAAATGTCTGATGGTGTTTGAATCGCGCGCTAGCGCAACGAGGCAGCGCACGGTGAGTTCAGCAGGGCTAGCGGCTCGAGGTCAGTGGCATCCACTTCGACGGAAAAGCTTCGCATGATGCTAGTCAAACTTAGAACCACTCGCAGACCGTTAGTTTGCCGCAGCAAAACGCCTTCCATGCCGGCAAATGGTCCGTTCGTGATTCGAGCTCGATCACCGACGGCCAGGTAAGAATGGGGCACTACATTGCGTTGCTGCAGCCCCGACCGTAGCGCTTGAATTTCTGTATCGGCCACGGGCCAAGGCTCCTGCTTTGAGCCCACGATCGACAGCACCCCGGGAACGGAGAGTACCTTGCCGCGCTCTTCAGGGCGGCTCCGAACAAACAGATAACAGGGAAATAGCGGCAAATCTAAAGTTACCTTGGAGCGATTCTTCCACACATGTACGGCACGATATAACGGCAGAAAAGTTTCAAACTGCCGGTCGCTCAGTTGCTCCGTCACATGTTTTTCATGACGCGCACTGGTATAGATCGCGAGCCAATGTGGTGAGGATGTTGAGGCCTGCAATACCCATTGTGACTGTCCCCGAAAATCGTGAGTAGACGCTGTGGCACAGCCTCGAAAATCGAGATCGAATATGTTGACAAAAAACTATTCAGGAGCGGCGCCGATTCTCCGAGAGAAAACCACGTATCTCATCTCGTTAGAGCGAGGCTCCGCCATCGTTAATTAGCAGGGCTAATAAAACGGAAATCAAACCGAAGCGTGCATTTTGTTTATTGGCAGAGGCAGACGGGGCCTCAGCTATCGTCTTTTGCTGTAACGGACAGGGCTACGCCAGTCTTACTTAGCAACGAGGCTAAGTAATTCAATTACTCGAACTATTGGTTAGGTTGACTGGATAGGGTTTACGATTTTGCGCCGGCTGTGCCGACACGCCTACATCACTGACTGAATATCTTCAGTTGATAACTAACCGTGCAGCTCTGCTTCCAAACCGTAAAACTCCGGTTTATTGTCAGGGCACTCGCGCGAGAAGTAGCTCCAACAGCCAACTTCAGAACTAAGGCCGATCACCGAGATTTAAAGGGGATGAGCGATGCAGTCGGCGGAGCTCATGCTGCAATGTTATACACAGAATAGGAAAATTAAATGATGGTTACAGGAGCTTCGTATCTTTAGCCGATGACTGCGAGGTTCGATCCTGCACCGCTATACCGAAAATAGGAAAGTGTGTTCACACCGCAAACTGATCCAATGTGTTTTTCGAGTTTGCATTAGTGCAAATCTACACTGTGCTTCCAATTTTTTCGTAACTTACGAAGGTATTAAACCTTAGCAGCACACTCAGTGACCGTGTGTCGGTGTTTGCATTCGAGACTTGCGAATGAGCACCTGCTTCTTTTGAATTTTTTTTTGCAGCTGGTACCGCTGGATTCACAACACGAGATTTCAAGAATCATTGTCGGGACTGAAGCACAATTTCCTTTCGAGCGTAGGTGAGACTTAAACGCGCCAACTATTCTTAGATATGCACGGATAGCTTCCATCGAGCTGACCCTTCCGGAGATCATTGTCCGTGTCTTTCATTCTGTCGTGTACTTCAGTGATCTTTGTGCAATCACGCCGAGCCGATATTGTTCGAGAATGCCCGTTTTTCCGGCTAAGGCTCCGCGAAGGTCAGCGCGTCAATGGATCGCCGTTCCCGTTCGGATCCACGCGGGTGAGTTGCGCGTTGATGGCATGACTATCAATGTGAGCGAGCACGGCATGTACCTGTTTGCAGCTGCGAATCTCGCCGTAGGAACCCAGATCGAAATTACGTATCGCCCACCAAGGGAGAACAATACGATCTGTGCCTGCGGAATCGTGCGGCGGAGAGCTGTGTTCCTGTATGGAATCGAATTCCTGACGGACGATACTGCGCCGGTTGAGATCCCCCGCTACATCGAGCAGTTGAGCTAAACGCTCGAATTCAGATTGCTCCCCTCTGTTTTGTGACAAGTCATCACAATTGGAACAACACGTGAGCTATTGGACGGCATCTCACATCGGTTCTCGAAGAGGTCGATTTGTGCTGGGAATAACCGCGATCCAGGAACTCTGCCGCAAGATCCTAGACGAGAAAGATCCGATAAAGGCGCAGCAGTTGATTACAGAGCTGCGGGAAACGATTGCCGTGGATTCAGGCGAGACCCGCCTTAGACTCGGATTCATGGCAAGGTTCCTGAAGAAAGCAGAAAAAGGCCCCGCCGAAGTGTGATCCCTGGTCTTGAGAAGTAGCGGATATCTACTCGGGATTCCGCCGAGCTTTGCTGCGGACTTCAGCACCGGCTGGACGGTATCCCCTGCATGCGCGACTGTCGAACGTTCCTTCCTCCCTCGCTGAAGTAGTGGTTGCGCAAGTGATTCAACTTGGGGAGCCGTCCTCTCTTTTTGTTTCTTTATCCCGCTAATGTGTCGAGTCAGAGACCGGCTTTTCAGATTTCCTAACCCCATCTCTGGCGATCTCTAAAAGCACGGTCCAGTCATGCGATTCAGCAATGGCGTCCTTTACTTCGCACTTCCCTGGGATCTAGAGCCATGGGCTTTTTGGATGATTTCTCTGATTGCTCGGATTGCAGCGGGCGGGGTTCGGCACATGCCTATTTGATATTTAGAACCAACAACTTACATGTACAGCCATAAATCTTCCATCCCGATTGCGGCTGGGGTTGTGAACAGGATTCCGCCGGTTGAAGGTATGAAGCGCGTCTATCTTCGAAAAATGGGGTTTAATTTTGACACTTGGTCCAGCTTGCATCTAAGCTCGACTTACCACAAATTGGTGCGTTTCAATCAAAGACGAACTTGGGCACGAGTAAGTTGGATCTGCGCGGTAGTCCTCCTGCTCATGACCTCTGCCCAGTCCGCACATATGTGTGGATTGGCAGGAGACCTGCGCATTCACCACGGCAAGTCGGCCCAGGCTGATAGCGTAGATTCGCCCCACACCTTTTGTGCGATTTGCGCCAGCTCTCATTCTCCTTCGTTCGCTGTTTCACTAGCGGCGATTCCCTCGATCGATAGCCTGACGGAACGACCGCTTCAACGTTCTATCGTAAGACGCCCCTCTTCGCCTGTCTTCGCGCTCTACACGCGCCCACCACCAGCAGTCTGATTGCCCCTAAATTTTCGGTTGTAGCACTGGCTCAGGATTCCAAAGGTTTCTCGAAGTTCAGTGCGCTAAGTCAGACTCTACTGGTGGTCGCATGAAAATGTTCTATTCGGAGCCGGTTGAAAAAACGGCTTCCCTATCTCCAAAATTTCGTGACGAAGGTGTAAGTGACACCGTCGTCAATCGCCGAAAGATTGCCATCACTTTTGCTGCGGTGGCTGTCACTGCGATGCTGGTGGCAGTGGTGGGGTGTAATGGGTCCGCGCCGGGCTCGCGAGGAATGACGTCTTACTCCGGCAATTCCGCGGAGTCGAGCGACAAAGCGCAGTTGTTCACTCTGCCGGCGGATCAGATGGCACACGTGCAGATCGTGACGGTTCAGCCCACGTCCATCGTCCGGACGCTGCGTCTTACGGGTGCTGTCTCCTTCAACGGATTTGATACGACTCCGGTGATTACGCAGGTGAGCGGTCCGGTCAGCCGCATCGTCGTCACCCCCGGACAAGAGGTTCATCGCGGCGAACCGCTGCTTTACGTGGCCAGTCCCGACTATTCGCAACTGCTTGGCGAACTACCTGAAAGCGCGGGACGCCTATGCGCTTGCCGAAAAAGGCTATCTTCGCGCGAAGGATTTGTACGATCACAGCGCAATCGCACAGCGGGATCTCGAGGTAGCTGAATCGGCGCAAACTCAGGCCGCCGCGGATCTCGACGCGGCAAACCAGTCGCTGAGAATCCTGGGGATCTCAAAGCCGGAATCATTGAACGTCAGGCAGACGCCCTCGGAACTACCGGTCTTGGCGCCCATCGCAGGACAGGCAGTGGAGCGGCTAGTCGCCCCGGGGCAGGTGATTCAGGCGGGCGCTACCCAAGTGTTCACCATCTCCAACATGAGTTCGGTGTGGGTGCTGGCTAACCTTTACCAAAAGGATCTGCCCAACGTTCGCCTGGGCGATCCCGTGACGATCACAACCGATTCGTATCCGGGCACTGCGTTTCACGGCAAGATTTCCTACATCGCCGCAGCACTTGATCCGGACACACGGACGCTGCAGGCGCGCATCGAGGTGAACAATCCGCGCGGCGAGCTGAAGAAAGATATGTACGTCGTCTGCACTGTACTGAGCGGGACGATTCGCAATGCTCTCACCGTGCCCGATTCTGCGGTATTACGCGACGCGCAGAATGAACCTTACGTGTATGTAGTCACCCAGAACAATGAGTTCTCCCGTCGCGCAGTAGCGCTTGGCCAGCGGTCCGACAACACGACACAACTGACGAGCGGCATTGTCGCCGGTGATCGGGTTGTTGGCGATGGCAGCCTGTTCCTTCAATTCGCGAACTCACTGCAACAATGACCCCAGAAAACGAAACACCTCGAAACGGACGTAACGGCCAGGGCGGATTCATCCACCGCATCGTACAGATTTCGCTTCGGCAGCGATTCCTGGTGCTGATGATGGTGCTCTTCATGGCCTTCTGGGGAGTCCTGTCTTTCCAGCGCATGCCAGTAGATGCGTATCCCGATCTCTCGCCGCCAATGGTAGAAATCATCACGCAATGGCCCGGCCACGCTGCCGAGGAGATCGAGCGACTGGTCACGCTTCCGCTTGAAGTCGAGATGAATGGTGTGCCGCAACTTGTGGTGATGCGCTCGATCACCCTGTACGGACTCTCCGACATTCGCCTCACGTTTACAGACGACACCGACAATTATTTCGCGCGGCAAAATGTGTTTGAGCGCTTGTCCGATGCGCAGCTTCCAACCGGAGTCGCCCCGAGCCTGGCGCCACTCTTCAGCCCGAGCGGATTGGTCTATCGCTACGTTCTGGAGAGTCCCGATCGTAGCCCACAAGATTTGAAAACGCTCGATGACTGGGTCATCGGGCGCGCTTACAGATCGGTAAATGGCGTGGCCGACGATTCCGGCTTCGGCGGCACCGTGATGGAGTATCACGTTCTATTGGATCCTGCGCGCCTGTACGGATACCACCTGACCGTGCAGCAAGTCTCCGACGCGTTATCCAACAACAACGCAAATGCGGGCGGCGGCTTCTATTCGCAAGGTGGACAGTTCTTCTATGTGCGCGGCATTGGCTTGGTGCGCGACACGAAAGACATTGAGAACATCGTTGTCGGATCGAATAAAGGAATACCCGTCCGCATACGCGACATTGGCCAGGTTGAGATCGGGCACGCCCCGCGCCTGGGAATATTTGGTTTCCAGAAAAATGATGATGCGGTGGAAGGCGTCATTCTTATGCGGCGCGGCGAACAGACTCAGACCGTGCTCCGCGATGTTCAGAAAAAGACCGAGCAACTCAATCGGCAGGTTCTGCCCAAAGATGTAAAGATCCGGGCCTTCTACGACCGCAGCGACCTGGTGCGGCTCACCACGCGCACGGTCGAAGATAACCTGATCCGCGGCATGATCCTCGTGTTCATCGTGCTGATCTTCTTCCTGGTCAGCTTCCGAGCCGCGGTGATTGTATCGCTCACCATTCCGCTTTCCCTGCTGTTCGCCTTCATTGTTCTGCACGCGCACGATGTTTCCGCGAACTTGCTCTCGATTGGCGCAATCGATTTCGGAATCATCATCGACGGCACGGTCGTGATGATGGAGAACATCTATCGAGAGCTGTCTGAACGTGCAGGAACGGACTACAAACTTAACGATGTCATCCTGATCGCAGCTCGCGATGTCGATCGCCCGATCTTCTATTCCGTGGCCGTGATTATCGCCGGCTATCTGCCCATCTACGCGCTGAGTGGGCCTTCGGGAAAACTGTTCCATCCGATGGCCGACACGATGTCGTTCGCGTTAATTGGCAGTCTCGTGCTGACGCTGACGCTCGTCCCCGTGCTGGTGTCCTATTGGTTCAAGGGTGGCGTACGAGAAAAGGTCAACCGTCCGTTTGAGGCGATCAAACGCTTTTATGCCGGGAAGCTCGCATGGTGCCTGAATCATCGCGGAGTGACGATCGGCGTAGCGGCGCTAATCTTCTGCCTCACGCTGTTACTGATTCCCTTCATCGGTGGCGAATTCATGCCGCATTTGGATGAGGGTGCTTTGTGGGTACGCGCGACCATGCCGTATACCATCTCCTTCGAAGAAGCGTCGAGGATTGCTCCGCAAATGCGCGCGATCCTGATGTCTTACCCACAAGTCACGGTGGTTGGATCGGAACTGGGCCGCCCCGATGACGGAACAGACGCGACCGGCTTCTTCAATTGCGAGTTCTACGTCGGCCTGAAGCCATACAACGACAAGGCCTGGAGCCAGGGCGATATTCACGACAAAGAAGAGCTCACCAAGTCCATCAACCAGCGTCTGACCGCGTTCCCCGGCATCATCTTTAATTACACGCAGCCCGCCGAAGATGCCGTGGACGAAGCGCTTACCGGCCTGAAGAGTTCGCTTGCCGTGAAGGTCTATGGCTCAGATCTGAATGTGCTCGAAGACAAGGCACTGCAGATTAAAAATGTCCTTCAGCACGTGCCGGGGTTCACCGAACTCACGGTGGTTCGTGAGCTTGGACAGCCAAGCCTGCTGATCGATGTTGATCGCGAAAAGATCGCCCGTTACGGAGTAAATGTCGCCGATGTCGAAGCGGTGATCCAGGCTGCCGTAGGTGGACAGGCCGCAACTCAAGTCATTCAAGGAGAGAAACTGTTTGACCTTGTGGTTCGCATGCAGCCGCAGTTTCGCAGTAGCCCTGCCGAGATTGGAAATCTGCTGGTAGGAACGCCCGATGGCCAGCAGATCCCGCTCAAAGAACTGTCGGACATCAAGGAAAGCAACGGCGCATCCTTTATCTATCGCGAGAACAACTCGCGCTACATCGGCGTCCAGTACAGCATCGAAGGGCGCGACCTCGAGCGTGCAGTAAATGACGGTCAGCAGGCGATTGAGAAATCCGTTCACTTGCCTGAAGGCTATTGGATGGAGTGGGGCGGCGAGTACAGCCAGTTCCTGGCCGCGAAACAACAGCTCAGCGTAATCGGCCCGCTGGCAGTACTTCTCATCTTCCTGATCCTGTTCGCGCTCTACGGCAATTTCAAATTTCCGTTCACAATCGCCCTAGGCGTTGTGATGACCGAACCGGTAGGAGCGCTGATCGCACTGAAGCTGACCAATACTCCCTTTAGTGTTTCGTCCGTTCTGGGATTGCTGGCGCTAATGGGAGTATCGGTCGAGACCGCGGTCATCCTCGTCTCGTACATCAACAAGTTGCGCTTGGAAGGCCGGAACGTCCGAGAGGCTACTTACGAAGCCTCGCTGCTGCGCTTGCGACCCATCATGATGACCGCCCTGGTTGCTTGTCTCGGCTTGTTGCCCGCTGCAATGTCACACGGCATCGGTTCAGATACGCAACGGCCCTTTGCAATAGTGATCGTCGCCGGATTGATGTCACGACTGTTGCTCGGCTTCTTCGTGAATCCTGTTCTTTACGAACTGGTCGCGACCGAAGACGACGTCCTTCAGGTGTAGGCGGCGCGAGCAGTTACTCGTAATGCAAGGCATCCATGGGCTCGACATGCGTGGCGCGCCTAGCAGGCACGAGGCTTGCGAGTACAGTCACCAACAGCATCACTGCCGCGATTACAACAAACGTCACGGGATCCCACGGGCTGACGCCGATTAACATGGAACGCACAAGCGGCGTCAGTCCAAATGAACCGGCGATTCCGATGACCATTCCAGTCGCCGCGAGCGAGACGCCGCTCGCAAGAACGATGCGCAGCACAGAAGATCTCTGGGCGCCGAGCGCCATCCGAATGCCAATCTCGTGCGTTCTGCGCGCGACCATAAACGACACCACGCCATAGATGCCTATGGCGGCCAGTAGAAGAGCCACCAAGCCGAATGCGCCGCACATTATGGTGATGATGCGCGGGAAAAAGAGGCCCTGGCTGGAGACTTGCGCAGGGAGCGAATTCACAAGCGTCGGAGATAATCCTGGATCAATGCTGGCGATCTCTCGCCGGACATCTGAAGCGAAAGCGGCGGGGTCGCCCTTGGTTCGAATCGTGAACGTTGCAGCGGATCCGCCTTCCTGCTGATACGGCGTGTAGAAAACCGGAATCGGCGGAGTGCCGATGTTTCCATAATTCGAGTCTTTCGCAATTCCAACAATCTGAATGGGGAATCCTTCACGCAAGCGAATCACGTGCCCTATGGCGGTATTAACATCTCCGTCAGGAGCGATGTATCGGCGCGCCAGCGTCTCGTTCACGATTGCTACCGGTGTTCCTTTATGAGTGTCATGCTGGTCAAATTCGCGACCGCGGAGGATCGGTATCTGCATGGTCGCGAAGTACTGCGGCGCAACTGCGCTGTTAGCGACATCGAGAAATTTCTCGCCGTCCGGAGCTATGTAGCCGTCAATCGAAAGATCCCACGAATTGCCGGAGATAAAAGGCACATGCGTCGCATAACTCACTGACGCAACGTCGTTACGCTCTCGCAGTCGTTGTGCCAGTTGCTCGTGGAACCGAGTGGACTGTTCATTGGAATAGCCATTCAGGCTCGGGTCCAGCATTACGGCAAGCACATGGTTGGGATTGAAGCCCAGGTCGACGTTCTGCGCGCGCACGAATGCTTTCAAGAACAAGCCGCCGGTGATGAGGAGAATCGCGGAGAGTGCCACTTGACCCGCGATCAAAATTCGACGAGCAACCGCGCTAAAGGAATTTCCAGCGACCGACGTTCTGGCGACAACGGCGCCCCATGCTTCCCTGACCGCGGTGAAGGCCGGAGCTATTCCGCAAAGGAATACCGCCGCGAGAGCCGCGAGCGTGGCCCATTCGAGGACGCGCAGATCAAGACGGAACTCTGGATTCTGGGGTCGAACCGGAAGCATGCTTGCAAAAGCGCGCGTGCAACCGTAGGCAAGCAGTATGCCGGCGCATCCGCCGAGCAAAGCCAGAACTGCACTTTCTGTCAGAAATTGCCGAATCAAGGTTGTGCGACTGGCACCAATCGCCAACTGAGTCGAGATCTCTCGAATCCGGGACGTTGCCTTCGCCATCATCAGGCTGGCGACGTTCGCGCAAGCGATCAGCAATACCAGAATCACGAGACCCATCAGGACAGATGGCATGAGCAAATTGTTGCCCAAGGTGCGCCGAGCCATTTCGTTTCTAACAAAGACGACATTGTCTTTATTTGTGTCCGGGTATTGGCGCTCTAAATCGCGCATGATGGTATCCATCTCGGCTTGCGCCTGAGCAACTGTCACTCCGGGGTTGAGTCTCCCCAGCATGTCGAAAGCACGGTAACTCCGATGTGTCAGCGTGTCCGCGCCGTCGTGCGCCAGTCCTGCGCTCATCATGGTGGGCACGTAAACGTCGGGACGAGAAAACAGGTCGGGGCCGGAAAATGATTTTGGAGATACGCCGATGATGGTGAACGGGTGGCCACTTAATTTGATGATTTTTCCTGCAATCTTGGGATCGCTGTTGAATACGCGCGCCCAGAGTCCGTGGCTAATCATCACGACCGGGAACTTGCCGGGCACTTCGTCTTCTGCCGGGAGGAAATCGCGTCCGAGAGCCGGTTGCACCTTCAAAGTCGAAAAGAAGTTGCCGGAGACCAGCAGTCCCCAGACTACTTCCGACTTGGCTCCAGGAACGGCGTCGGCAACATTCATTCCGGCGGAAATCTGCTGGTAAACCGTTAGACCCTCGAACGACTTACTTCTATTTCGGAAGTCGATGTAGTCGAGATACGACGATCCGCCGAACTGTGTCAGGCGAGACGCTGCAGTGTCCAGCGCGACCAGGTTGCGTGCATCCGGCACCGGCAGCGGTCGAAGCAGGATTGCATCCACGACGCTGAAGATGGCGGCGTTCGCGCCGATTCCAAGAGCTAAAGACAAGACCACGATGGCGGTAAACGCCGGGCGCCGTCGCAAACTTCGGATGGCAGTCCTCACGTCGTATCGAAGAACGTCGAAGAAGAAAGTCGGACTCATTGGCCAGGGAACCTCGCGATCGTTAGTTTGGCACTCCCAATCAGGTTTGACGGTTGAGAGGCAATTTCATTACCGCGGGGATATGAGGGAAAGAACCCGCGTTTTCAGCGACGGATGAGAGTCGCGTCAAGTTGTTGTGTCCAGTTGCAAGAACAGCTGTCCGCAAATGGTCAGGGATTCGTCTTAGCTACTCCGAGATCTGACCTGTCCGAAAATGGACAGGTCACAATAGAAACGAACGGCGCTGGCAAGCTGAGAGGCGCGCCATGCGTTGCATCCTGTTGGATTTACTCAGCTCTGATCCTCACTCGGTTTGGCCTGCATGTTGCACTCAGTGGCTGCGATGGATATCGCACGCCCAGATCTTAAGCGCAAACGACGGCGTCGCCAGGCACTCGTTGCCTCAATCGGTGTTGCCGCGATCGTGCTAACAACAATAGGTGTTTATCGTCTGAAACCTGCGGCCCCCACCGTAGAACGCGGGACGGTATGGACGGATACGGTGAAACGTGGGCCTATGCTTCGCCAGGTGCGCGGTCTCGGCACGCTGGTCCCCGATGAGATTCGCCAGATCCCTGCGGAAACGGAAGCGACCGTAGTCCGCATTCGCATGTTGCCCGGTACTCAGGTCAAGGCCAACACCGTGCTGCTAGAGATGAGCAATCCGCAATTGCAGCAGGAGACGCTCGACGCCGAACTGCAAGTAAAGGCGGCACAGGCCGAATATCAGAATCTGAAAGTGAAGTTGCAAAGCGACTTGATGAACCAGAAGGCCTCGGCGGCGACCGTAAGCACCGACTTCAAGGCCGCTCAGCGCCAAGCGAAGACGGACAAGGCTCTCTACGAAATGGGAGTCATCTCCGGCATGGCCAACAATACGTCGCAGGAAAAGGCCGACGAGTTGACTACCCGCAACAGCCTTGAGCAGGAGCGAATCGCGATTAACGAGAAGTCGATCGAGTCGCAACTCGCGGTACAGCAGACGAAAGTCGATGAAATGCAGGCTCTCGCGGATCTGAAGAAAAAGCGTCTGGAGGCCCTGAATGTGCGGGCTGGGATCGATGGCGTACTCACCGATCTACCGCTGCAGGTGGGCCAGCATGTTGTTCCCGGTACCATGCTGGCCAAAGTTGCGCAACCCGAGCACCTGAAGGCAGAACTGAAGATTGCAGAAACCCAGGCGCGCGATATTCAGATCGGCCAGCCCGCATCGGTTGATACGCACAATGGCGTTATCTCCGGAAAAGTAATGCGCATCGATCCGGCCGTGCAGAATGGAACCGTCACCGTCGATGTGCATCTGGACAGCGAACTGCCCAAAGGGGCGCGGCCTGACCTCAGCGTCGACGGCACCATCGACCTCGATCGGCTAGGCAATGTGCTCTTTGTCGGGCGTCCGGCATTCGGCAATGAAGAGAGCACTATCAGCCTCTTCAAGCTTGATCCCGACGGTCATGGCGCAACACGCGTTCCGGTAAAGGTTGGGCGCGCATCAGTGAACTCAATTCAGATCATTGAAGGCTTGAACGAAGGCGATGCCGTGATTCTTTCCGACATGTCGCGCTGGGACAACACGGATCGGATTCGCCTGGAATAGACAGATTACTCTTGATACGAGGTAAGCACGGATGAATGCGGAACAGTCATTGATCGAGATTGAGGACCTTACGAAGGTCTTCTACACGGACGAAGTAGAAACGCATGCGCTGTCGGGCGTTCACCTGAAGATTGCCAGGGGCGAGTATGTGGCAATGTCGGGGCCATCCGGATGCGGCAAGTCCACTTTGTTGTCGATCATCGGCCTGCTCGATACTCCCACTGGCGGCCGTTATCAACTGAATGGCAAGAGCGTGGAAAATCTGAATTTCGCCGAGCGCTCGCGCATTCGCAACCAGGAAATTGGTTTCATCTTCCAAAGCTTCAATTTGATCGGCGATCTGACCGTCTACGAAAATGTCGAGCTGCCACTGACTTATCGACCCGGAATGCCGGCATCCGAACGCAAGGGCCGTGTCCATGAAGCGCTGGAACGCGTGAACATGGCGCATCGCATGCGGCACTATCCTGCGCAACTCTCGGGAGGTCAGCAGCAACGTGTCGCCGTCGCCCGCGCGCTGGCGGGGAAGCCATCCATCCTTCTCGCCGACGAGCCGACCGGAAACCTCGATTCGCGCAACGGCGAAGCCGTGATGGATCTGCTCAAAAACCTGCATCGCGAAGGCGCGACGATCTGCATGGTCACGCACGATCCGCGCTTCGCACGCCATGCGGAACGTAATGTTCATCTTTTCGACGGCAAGGTACTGGCTGAAGGAGAACTGCCCGAACTACTCGCGGAGTCGAGATAATGAGCTCTCTGCTGCAGGATCTGCGCTACGCCTTTCGTCAATTGCGGAAGAATCCGGGATTCGCGACCGTTGCCGTTTTGACGCTGGCCATCGGCATCGGGGCGAACACGGCTGTTTTCAGCGTCGTGAACGCCGTGTTATTGCGGCCATTGCCGTATGCGCATCCTGATCGCCTTGTAGACGTAAAGGAAGGGCGCACGGGTTACGGCACACTTCGCGGTGACACCTTTTCCTATCCGGACTTCTTCGATTATCGAAGCCAGAACCACACGCTGGAACACCTGGTTTCTTATCGTGAAGACTCTTTGACGCTTACCGATGGCAGCCGCCCTGTACAGGTCATCAGCGAGATGGTCGCTTGGGATCTGTTACCTGCGCTGGGAATCCAACCGGAGATGGGCCGCGGATTTGTTCAGGCAGAGGAACAGCCGGGCACTCGCGTCGTGCTGCTTAGTCACGATTTGTGGAATAGCCAATTTGCCGGCGATAAAGCAATTATTGGGAAGACCATCACGCTGAGTGGAAATCTGTACACGGTAGTTGGAGTGATGCCGAAGAGCTTTCGCTTTCCAGTGCAGAACCCTGCAGTTGGCGTCTGGACAACGCTGGCTTTCGACGCCACTGGAAAATCCCCGGTGACGAAGCAGCGTGGAGCTCATTTCATCGAGGCGATTGCGGTGCTCAAGAACGGCATTACGGTGGAGCAGGCGCAGCAGGACTTATCAATTATCGCAAACAACCTGAAACGCGAGTACCCAGACACGAACACGAAATTGGATAGCGCGCAAGTTCAACCTGCGATCGAGGCCCTGGCGGGCAGCAAGCGAACGCCTCTGTTGATCTTGCAAGGCGCAGTGTTGTTAGTGCTGCTCATTGCCTGTGGCAACTTGGCGAATTTGCTGCTCTCGCGTGCGGCCGAACGCGAGGGCGAAATCGCGGTGCGCGCCGCAATGGGTGCCAGTCGAGGGCGGGTGTTGCTGCAACTGCTCGCGGAAAGCGTCCTGCTGGGCGCGCTGGGTGGGACCGCAGGCTGCGTGTTCGCGGTGCTCGGCACTCGCGGGCTGCTCGCAATGATGGGAGACAGTTTGCCACGAGCAGCAGAGGCTGGTGTCGACGGCACTGTGCTGTTATTCGCGTTGTTCGTTTCAGTAGGAACAGGCCTTATCTTTGGGATCGCGCCCGCGTTGAAGGCGTCGAAGCCGGACTTGGTCAGCACGCTGAAGGAAACGGGCAGAAGCGGGACGATGGTGCGAGACCGATTGCGCGGCGCGCTTGTCATGGCTCAGGTTGCGCTTGGGCTGATGCTGGCCACTGCAGCAGGCCTCCTGATGATTAGTTTCATCCGCTTGCAACACAACAATCTTGGATTCGATCCGCACCAAGTGCTGACACTCAATTTCCAGATGCCCGAGAAGCAGTATCCCGAAGTTAAGCAGGTTGCGTTCTATCGAGACTATCTCACCCGCGTCCGAGCGCTACCTGGTGTGACCTCGGCCGCAGGGGTGATGCCTTTGCCATTGGGTAACGATGACATAGGAATCTCCTTCGACGTCGAAGAACGTCCGATGCCGCGCGGTTCTCAGCCGTCAGAACGACTGGTCATCGCCACTCCGGGATACTTCGACACGATGCGGATCCCGGTTATCGAAGGTCGAGTCTTCACTGAAAACGATACCCATGAGAGTTCGCAAGTGGTCGTGGTGAATCGCAGCTTCGCGCAGAAGTATTTTCCCGGAGAGCCGGTGCTTGGCAAACGCATTCAACCGGGAGCCAACGCCTATCCGGGCGAAAAACTCGTTTGGCGGGAAATCATCGGCGTGGTTGCCGACAACAAGGTCAAGGCGGTGGATCTTGAAACCGAGCCCGCGTATTTCATCCCCTTTGCGCAACTGCCGTGGTGTTGCCTGACGACGGTGATGCGCACATCCGTTGATCCGCGAAGCATGGAAGCCTCGACTCGCAACCTTATCGGTTCGATAGACAAGGATCTCGCCGTTTACGACGTGCGAACCATGGAGGATCTCGCGTCCGTGGGTCTGGCGCAACCGCGATTCCAGATGTTCCTGTTATCGAGCTTTGCGGTGATGGCGTTGCTCCTGACTGCGGTCGGTCTCTACGGTTTGATGGCATATTCCGTAGCGCGGCGCACTCGCGAAATCGGCGTGCGCATGGCGTTGGGTGCTGGACGTGATTCGGTGTTAGGCATGGTGATGCGCGAAGCAGGATTACTTCTGATCGCTGGCGTCGCCATCGGTGTGATGGCCGCGCTGGCTAGCGGAACGCTTCTGCGCAGCGTGCTCTACGGAGCAGAAGCCCGCAATGCATTCGTGCTGGTCGCCGTCAGTTTCATTTTGCTGATCGCCGGCGCACTCGCAGCTTTTATCCCCGCGCGGCGGGCCGCTTCCATCGATCCAATGACAGCTCTGCGATATGAGTAGGAGAGACCGTGAACAGCTTCTTTCAAGATCTTCAGTTCGCGCTTCGCCAACTGCGTAAGAGCCCTGGCTTTACCGCTGTCGTCGTCATCACGCTCGCCCTGGGTATTGGCGCGAATACGGCAATCTTCACCGTGGTCGAAGCTGTCCTGCTGCGTTCGTTGCCGTACCCGCATCCGGAAAAGATCGTCGAACTCGAAGACTACAACGCGAAGCGAGCTTCGCACGCTGGCACGATTGGAGTCCCGCGGATCGTCGATGTCCGCCAGCAGAATCGCGTCTTTGATGGTGTCGCTTACTATTTCTTCGAGAACGCGACCCTCTCGCTCGATGGGCGGTTGCCGGAGCGCATTAAAGGAGATGCGGTGTCTGGCGACTTCTGGCGCGTCATGGGCGTCCAGCCTCTTCTGGGCAGTACCTTCGGCAATGAGGGCGACTTGCCGAATTCTCCCAATGAAGCAGTCATCAGTTACGGTCTGTGGCAGCGCGTTTTCGGAGGCGACCGCGAGATCGTAGGACGCCAGGTCACAATTGGAGGAAAGACGACCACGATTGTTGGAGTGATGCCATCTACTTTCAATTATCCGAAAGCAACTGAAGTTTGGACCACGACACATTTCCCGCTCGATCAGATCAAGTTTCGAAGCGACGGGTCGCGCTTCATGGGAGCATTGGCGCGCATTAAGCCAGATGTAGATTTTCAAGCAGCACAGAATGATCTGAGTCTGATCGCCACGCGACTGGCTCAGCAGTATCCACAGACCGATGCGGACTGGCAGTTCCGTCTTGTTCCACTGCGCGACAGCCTCGTAGGCAGTATCCGTCCCGCGCTAATCGTACTGATGACGGCAGTAGGCTTCGTCTTGTTGATCGCCTGTGCGAACGTTGCAAATCTGTTGCTCTCGCGCGCCGTCTCACGCCAGCGTGAGATTGCAATGCGGCAGGCCCTTGGCGCCGGTAGCTGGCGACTGATTCGGCAGCTACTCACGGAAAGTACTCTATTGGCTCTGCTCGGCGGCCTGGTTGGCATCGTTCTAGTCGCGCCATTCGTCCACTTTCTCGTTTCCAAATTACCTGCGGGAATGGTTCAACCAGACTCCGTCCACGTGAACGCCCCAGTCTTGTTGTTCACGTTTAGCATTTGTGTGTTGACGGGCGTTCTGTTCGGACTCGCGCCCTCTTTGGCCCTGACGCGCACCGATCTGCGTGAGACCTTGAAGCAGAACGAAGCCGGAGTTACGGGTCACGGCAACCGATGGACTCGCAGCGCACTCGTCGCTGCCGA
Source organism: Terriglobia bacterium (assembly GCA_963848375.1). GTDB lineage: Bacteria > Acidobacteriota > Terriglobia > Terriglobales > Acidobacteriaceae > JAJPJE01. The sequence goes on along the minus strand of CAWKDK010000011.1, from coordinate 91,680 downwards.
AGTCGGACTCTCTGTCGTGCTCCTCGCTGGTGCAGGTCTGCTGATCGAAACATTCTGGAGACTGCAGCGAGTGGATCTGGGCTTCCAACCAGAACATGTGCTGACGTTCGAGATCTCGTTCCCGTGGGGCACTAATCCCAAGCTCATCCATCATTTCTACAACGACGTACTCCAGCGAGTGCAGTCGTTGCCCGGCGTAGCGGCTGCCGGCACAATTCAACGCCGTCCCCTGGACCCGTACAGTTACTCCACCGCATATTGGATCGAGGGGCAGCCGCGACCGGCAGGTGGCGGCAACATTGTTGCCGAGAGCCGTAGCACCTCCGGCAACTACTTCGGCGCCATGGGCATTCCTGTGATTGCCGGCCGCACATTTACGGAGCAGGATGTTCAATCCGCAGGTCCGAACCAGGGACTCCTTCTTCCGGTTGGCATAATCAACAAAGCGATCGCAGATCGATACTTCCCCGACGAAAATCCGATCGGCAAGCACCTGCTGTCCGACAGCGGCCCTGTTGAGATTGTTGGTATCGTGGGAAACAATCGCGGCAATACAGGTGATTTACAGACTGACCCCGTGCCCGTTATTTACGTTCCCGAACAAGGTTGGCCCATGGACGTGTTCACGGTTCGCACGCGCTCCGATCCCGCGACCTTGGTGACAGCGATTCGAGAACAAGTGCGCCAGGTTGACCCGAACAAGGCTATCTATAACGTTCAAACCATGGAGAGCGTGGTCGACGACGCCGTGGCACAGCCTCGCTTGAATATGTTTCTACTCGCAACGTTTGCTGCGTTAGCGCTGGTACTCGCGAGCGTGGGACTGTATGGCGTAACCGCGTATCTCGTAGCGGAACGCACGCGGGAGATTGGCGTCCGCATGGCATTGGGCGCACAACGCGAGCAGATCCTGCAGCTGTTTCTCGCGCGCGGCGCACGCTGGTCGATCGCCGGAGGTATCGGCGGCCTCATCGCGGCTTTCGTCCTCGTTCGCTTCTTGCGCAGCTTGCTCTTCGAAGTCGCAGCGTATGATCCGCTGGTATTTGGGGGCGTTACTGTTCTATTGGGAGTTGTGGTCATGGTGGCTTGTTACGTTCCCGCGAGACGCGCTTCGGCGATTGATCCGATGAAAGCATTGAGGTATGAGTGAGGTGTGGCTGCAATGATTCGTCTAAACGACATTGAACGCGCGTACAAAAGCGGCGCCGGACAGACATGGGTGCTGCGCCGAGTCAATCTGGAAATTCGCCAAGGCGAGTTTGTCACCATCATGGGACCGTCAGGTGCTGGCAAGTCTTCCTTGCTGAATGTGCTCGCGTTGCTGGATGACAGTTGGAAAGGCGAATACCGGTTTCGCGATGAGTCGGTGCACAAGATGAATCGCAAGGAACGCGCCGAGCTCGCGAAGAGGAATGTCGGCATGGTCTTCCAGAGCTATCACCTGATCGACGACCTAACGGTACAGGAAAATATCGACCTGCCACTTGCGTACAAGAACATTCCCCGCGCGCAACGCCAGAGCATGGTGGCCGATACACTCGATCGTTTTCAGATCGTAGCCAAGAAAGATCTCTTTCCCAACCAGCTTTCCGGCGGTCAACAGCAGATCGTAGGAGTGGCGCGCGCTGTCATTCACAAACCTGCGCTTTTGCTGGCCGATGAACCCACGGGGAATCTCCATTCATCGCAGGCCACGGAGATCATGAAACTGTTCCGCGAGTTGAACCAGCAGGGCACCACGATCGTTCAGGTTACGCATTCCGAGGCGAATGCCGCTTACGGTAGCCGCACCTTGCAGATGCGCGATGGATGGCTGGTTTCCGACACAGCGAATCCGAGCGTGGAGACGTCGGCTGAGGTCAACGCGTGACGGGCTTAACGGTGTAGCATAAACAAATTCATGCCAGCCTCTGCTGAGATCGCAACCGGCCATTCGACCACGAGGGAGACGGAAACTCCGCTCGTCCTGGTGGCCGATGACCAGCCGCATATTCTGGAAGCCCTGCAATTACTCTTGAAGCCGGAGGGGTATCGGGTCCAGACTGCACGCTCTCCGCTGATGGCGATAGAGGCGCTGAACCACGACACCTTCGACGCTGTGCTCATCGATCTGAATTACACGCGCGACACCACCTCCGGCACCGAGGGTCTCGACCTGCTTGCGCAGATCGTCCATCAGGATAGCCACCTTCCGGTAGTGGTGATGACGGCGTGGGGCAACGTCGAACTGGCGGTAGAGGCCATGCGCCGTGGAGCGCGCGACTTCATCCAGAAGCCTTGGGACAACGCGCGTCTGCTTACAATTTTGCGGACGCAAGTCGATCTGTGCCGAGCGCAGCGCAAAGCAAAGGTTTTGGAAGCTGAAAACCGGTTGCTGCGTGCCGAGGGCAAGCCGGAGTTCATCGCCACTGCAAGTTGCATGAAGCCGGTATTGGAACTGATCTCGCGCGTCGGCCCGTCGGACGCCAATGTGTTAATTACCGGCGAACATGGAACAGGCAAAGAGATAGTGGCGCAGACCCTGCATGCTTTGTCCGCCCGCGCCGCCAAAGCACTGATCGCCGTAAATACTGGTGCGCTGCCGGAGGGTACGTTCGAAAGTGAACTCTTCGGTCATGTGAAAGGCGCGTTTACGGACGCGCGCACGGATCGCATTGGACGCTTTGAACTTGCAGAAGGCGGGACGCTGTTCCTCGACGAAATCGCTAACATCCCGACTCGTCAACAGGCGAAGCTGCTTCGTGTGCTCGAGACCGGCGAGATGGAACGGGTGGGTTCATCGAAGACGCGCCGCGTGAATGTCCGTTTGTTGTCGGCAACGAATGCTGACCTTACGTCGGAGTGCGCGAACGGCCGCTTTCGCGAAGATCTGCTCTTCCGTCTGAATACAATCGAGATCCATCTCCCCACGCTGCGCGAGAGAAAAGAAGACATTCCTCTGCTCGCGGCCCACTTCCTCTCGCGTTATGCGTTGCGCTATCGACGACAGATCGAAGGCTTCGACGCCGCCAGCTTACGAGCACTTCTGCAGTATCCGTGGCCGGGCAATGTTCGCGAGTTGGATCACACCGTCGAGCGCGCGGTGCTTATGTCGAGGAATTCGCGTATCGAGATCAGCGACCTTGGCCTCAATGCGGCGCGTGTCCCCAATCCCAGCCTCGAAGAGATGAGTCTGGAAGAAGTTGAGAGTATCCTCATCCGCAAGGCTCTGGCACGTTGTAACGGCAACGTAAGCCAGGCAGCTGAAGCGCTCGGCTTGAGCCGCGGCGCTTTGTACCGGCGGATGGAGAAGTATGGAATCTAGTTCGGCCCGGGTTGCCGATCGCAACAAGACATCTTCAGCAGGCAAGCTCAAACGGCGCAGATGGCCGTTCGAGCGGCGAGTCAAGATTTTCTGCGCTGCTCTCCCACTGCCCGCGCTCATCCTCAGCACCGTTCTGCTCTGGCAACTCAATGTCACGGCCGGCACATTCGCAATCCTGCTCGGAATCGTTGCCTTCGTCTCGCTGCTCATCGGGGTGGCCCTTCATGAACACATCACGCGCCCGTTGCAGACGCTATCCAATGTGGTCTCCGCGCTGCGTGAAGAAGACTTTTCTTTTCGCGCACGCAATGCCGTACCTGAAGACGCGCTGGGCGAGTTGTCCCTCGAGATCAACTGGCTCGCGGACATGCTACAGGCGCAGCGACTGAGCGCCCTGGAAGCGACAGCACTGCTGCGCCGCGTCGTCGAGGCGATGGATGCCCCCATCCTGGCATTCGATCGCGACAACGTGTTGCGATTGATCAATCCAGCTACGGAACATGCCTTCGGATTGAATTCCGAACATGCGATCGGGCGAAGCGCCGATGAATTGGAACTCACCGGCATACTGGGAGATCGTGACGAAGAGGTCGTGACTTTGCCGTGGCAAGGTACAGAAACCCGCTGGATGGTACGCCGCACCTCTTTTCGGCAACGTGGAGTGCCACACACGCTGCTGCTGTTGTCGGACGTAAGCAGCGCACTGCGAGAGGAAGAATATCGCGCGTGGCAAAAGCTGATTCGCGTCCTCGGCCACGAGTTAAACAATTCTCTTGCGCCGATCAAATCCATTGCCGGCAGCCTGCGGTCGCGTGTCGACCGGAACGGATTCCCGGGAGACGACCTACCCGATTTCGAGCGTGGCCTCTCCGTAATTGAAAGCCGCGCGGAAGCTCTGAATCGTTTCGTTCAGGGCTACCGTGAATTTGCCAAGCTGCCGCCGCCACGCAAGCGAGAGACTTCGATTCGTCCACTGCTGGAGCGGGTAGTGAAACTTGAGACGCGGCTTGAAGTCGGACTGACGACGGGCCCCGACCTGATCCTCCTTGCCGATCCCGACCAACTCGAGCACATGCTCATTAATCTGGTACGCAATGCGGTGGAAGCTACGCGCGAGCGCATGAACGAGGAAAACTATCGCCCCGACGTGCAGATTACCTGGACATCGGAGCAGCACTGGGCGCGCGTCTCGGTGCTCGATAACGGGCCAGGATTGGTAAATCCTTCGAATCTGTTCGTGCCGTTCTATACCACCAAAGCCCACGGAAGTGGCGTGGGCTTAATTCTGGCGCGGCAAATTGCTGAAGCGCACGACGGATCGGTTCAGCTATCGAATCGACGCGATCAGCAGGGATGCGAAGCGCAAGTCAGGCTTCCTTTACGTCGATGACAGCCCCCCGTCGCGATTCGGTTCGTTAAGCTTGCATCGGCTCTAATCTTTCGGCTCGACGCGCCGGCAGATAACGCGAACAGTGCCGCCCTCAGCAGAGCCAAGGCTAGGGCGAGAAATCCCGAAATATCCAAGGCACTCTAAGCTTGACTCTGTGTCGAAGCGCATCAATTGAGTATGCCGCAAGACGCCGCAGGCTCGCGAATCAGCACGAAAGCGGCAGTGGCTCTGCTGCTGACATTTGCGGCCGGTTATGTGGACGTGGTCGGGTACCTTGCGCTCTATCAGGTGTTCACAGCGAACATGACCGGGAACACGGTGCACTTCGCAATTAACCTGCTGCACTCACACTGGCAGGACGCAATGCTGGCCGGATCGATGATCCCAATCTTTGTCGCCGGCTCCATCGTTGGACGCGCGATCATCGAGGTAGGAGCACGCAATCGCATCCGCCGAATTGCGTCACTCACATTGTCGATCGAAGCGTTGCTCATCGGATTCGCCAGCCTTGCTCCTCCGCATGCCAGCGCTCCCGACATTGAAATTGGATGCTTGGCCGCCCTCGCGTTTGCGATGGGAATTCAAACCGCTGCTCTTACCCGGATCGGGCCGCTAACCATCCACACGACTTTCGTGATCGGGATGCTGAACAAGCTGGCTCAGTTGATATCGCATTCCATGTTCCTCACCTACGATCGGTTGCGTGGCGAGAAACGAGTGATCGATGCTCAGAAGAAGGTATCCCGGCAAGCGTTTTTCATGTTTTCGATTTGGCTGGCATATTTTGTTGGGGCGATCGCAGGAACTAGAACGGAGAGTGTCTTAGGACTCCGTGCGCTCTTGATACCAATCTTTCTATTGGCGATCGCTATCTTGGCGGATCAGGTGAGCCCGCTTTCAATTCGTGAAGAGCAGGAACAGATGGAATCTGGCACCTAACACTGGGCGTTGGGTTTGAGAAACAAAAAAAGGGGAGCCTCTCGGCTCCCCATAATCATTCAAGGTAGTCTTCCCGTGCTAGAAGCTGTACTTCAGGACCAACTGCATGGTGCGCGGCTGGTTCGAGAAGAACTGGTTCGGCTGGTTGAACAGAGGCGACTGCGGCCTCAGGTCGTTCACTTCGTTTCCGGTGTATCCGATCGAGTTGATCTGGTTCAGAGAACCCGGAACATATTGAGCGTGGTTGAACACGTTCAACGCCTGCGCCTGGAATTCGAACGATTGACGTTCGGTGATGTTCAACCGTTTCACAATCGTCATGTCCCAGTTGTTGGTATGCGGCAGCGCCAGTGTGTTGCGGCCGACCGTCCCCATCGCACCAGCTTGCGCTTGAATGTACTGCGCGTTGGGATTGTTCGCCAGGTACGCAACCGTCTCACCAGCTGTGTTGGTCAGCGCGGTGACACCGGAGCCTGTACCCGGTACACCCGCCGGATTGAAGATTGCGCGGTCACCAGCAGCGTCGCCATTCAGATTGGAATCAACTCCATTCTGAACGGTAGCGTATTCCGGAGACTGGAAGGTGTACACGGGAGCGAACTCCCAGTTGCCAACGATGTTCTTCTGGAACCAACCGGCGTTCTTGAAGAACGGCAGATCATAGATCACCTGCGCCGTAAAGCGATGCCGGCGATCCAATGCAGAGGTGCTCATATCGCACGAGAAGCACTGGAAGTCCTGCGGACGACGTGGTGTCAAGACTGTCGAAAATACATCGGCTGTGGAGTTGTCTTCCGCGTGGCTCCAGGTGTAGGCCAACTGGAATTGCAGCCCATTATTGAAGTTGCGCGTAAGTTGTGTTTGCAATCCGTGATAGATCGACTGGCCGTAGGGTTCGAAAGCAGTGATAGCTGATCCGTCAAAACCGGCAGCGGCGTACGCAGGAACGTAGCCCGCGTCCGACTCATAAACGGAATTAGCCATCAGGCTGTCCAGGGTGTTTGGCAGTGCATCTAGGGCCGCTTGACCTGGGTTTTGGAGGTAAGTCGGCAGGGCATTGCTAGGAGTTACAGCAGCCAGCATGTTCAGGTGCGTCTGAACTGGCAAGTGGATGCCACGGGTTCCGACGTAGCGAACTTCCGCCACATATTTCTGCCCGAAGCTGTGCTGAATGCCGAGGTTCCAGGTTTCCGAATACGGCAATCTCTGGTTGGGAATGAAGGATGCGGTGTTAACTCGCGCGTCCGCAGCAGACGCGAACTGGAACGGCTGAGACGGTAATCCGCCGTTTGCCAGGAACGCGGTCGTAGACCAGGCGCAACCTCCGCCTTGCTGTACGGTGGTATCGCAGGTCGCAGACAGTTGGGGCGGAAGCGACAGAATTCCGAGGTTGTCATACAGAACATCGTTCGCCATGGTGAAGCCGCCACGAACCGAAGTCGTTCCCTTGCCGGTCGGATCCCAGGCGAATCCAACTCGTGGCATGAAGTTCTTCTTCTGCGCAGTCGGAGTGCCGAAGTTGATCAGGCCCGGAACGCTAGAGATCGAATTCAGATTCTGCAAAGAACCAGCTTGCGGAACCTGCGTGAACTCATAGCGCAAACCAAGATCCACTGACAGGTTTGGCAGGACGCGCCAACTATCAGCGGCAAATGCGTAGAACGCCTTCTGGTTGCCATAGAATGTGGTATCGCCCGTCGAACGCTCGCCGAAAGTATCCGGCGCTCCGTCTGTCGCAAACAGCGCCAGGCTGGAGTACTCATAGTCGCCGCGAACGCGCTGCGTGAACTGCTGTGGGCTAATCACATCGCGGAATTCCGCACCGAATTTCAGGTTGTGCTTGCCCTTTACCCAACTGAGGTTATCCACGGCTTGGTACGTGTTCTGCACCGTACCCTGCGGGGCATTCGGATCAGGCCCTACATCGACGCTATTCAGATCGTCGAAGGTGAGGTTCGGGAACATCGCCAAGACCGGGGAACTGAATGTCTGGAACGGTGAAGACCTGCGCAAAGCGGTTGAAGCCTAGACGGAACTCATTGCTCACGCTGGGCGAGAACGTATGGTATTCGCTCAGTGTGAAGAGGTGAAACCGAATCGGCAGCGTCGTGAAGAAGGTCGGAATCTGCGCACCCGTGTCAGATTCATTCTGTCTCTCGTAAATGTAGCGGCCACGCAGCTGATCCTTACTCGAAATATTGAAATCGACCGCGTTCGTCGTGGTCAAAATATTGGTGTAGCTCGGTCCATTGAAGCCAACATCACCGATCGGAATCGTCCCCGTCGTGCATCCTGGGGTCGCACAGATAGGTGTTAGGGTCGGATCAGCAGCAGCAGCGGCTGGCAAGTACTTTTGCAACGTTTGCAGGTTCGTCGAATTGGGATACAAGGCAGTCAGAGCGTGCGTAGCCTGCTGCTGTAGGCGCGAACCCGAGAGAAGCCGATCCCACCAACCCCTGTGGTTCGTACTGGAAATTGCTGAAGAAGAACAGCTTGTTCTTGATGATCGGACCACCGATCTGCCCACCGAAACGATTGTCATCGAATCGCGGGTTCGTAATCGGCGTACCCGGCGTCGCTCTCTGCGATGCCGCTACCACCGAATCCTCGGCATTCAGATTGCGGTTCTGGAAGTACTCATAGAGCTTTCCGTGGAACGTGTTCGTTCCGCTCTTGATGGTCTGATTGAACTGTCCACCTGAAGAGTGCCCGAACTCAGCCGAGAAGTTGTTCTGCAGAACCGTAAAGTTATCGACAGCATCGTTCGGAACCGTGACCAATGGACCTGTAACTGACTTGTCGTTATTGTCCACGCCTTCGACGGTGTAGTTATTGTTACGTGGGCGCTGACCGGAAATCGAAGGTCCAGTTCCCGCGCCAACTCCGCCGCTTGACGCCACGCCGGCGTTCAACAGCGAGAGGTTGAGCACGCCCAGGCCGACGGAAGCGGTCGGGAGATCCTGCGTCTGCTTCGCTTTCAAAAGTATTGGAGATGTTCGCCGTCGTTGTATCCACCGAGGCAGCCTGTTCGCTTACTTCGACGGTCGTGGTTGAGCTCGTCGGGGTCGCGATGACGTTCGCGGTCACTGTGTGGTTGAGCTGCACTTCGACATCAGCGATCGTGCCAGCCAAACCGCCGCCCGAGCCTTTCACTGAATAATGGCCGGCAGGCAGGTTCACGAAATGGTATTCGCCGCCTGTGTTCGTCTTTACGGTGGTCTTAAATCCGGTACCCAGGTTGGTCGCCTCGACTGAAGCATCGGACACAACCGCTCCGGAGTTATCCTTCACCGTTCCTACGATATCGCCGCTGATTGCCTGGCCAAACGCAAAAACTGGCACCAGCAAAAGCAACGAGAGCACGGAGACGATCTTTGTAAATCTAAGCAATCTCATGCTGACTCTCCTGAAAAAGACATTTGCAAAACATCCCCCCAACCTCTGCCGACGAAGCGAACTGGATTGTGGGTGGTGGCGCACTCTGATAAGTGCCGGTTGCGGCCTGAGCTACCGAAACGTTTTTCGCTTCATCGCTTCTCGTGCCACAAAAGGTCTGAACCGATAGTTTTGGGCGTCACGCATATCGGGAGTTCGAAGTTCCCGAGGTTGGGATTTATCCCCCGAACGTCCACGCTCATCCCCAAAGCAAACCTGTGCATCCCGCATTTCCTATTGCAAAGCGGAATCCAAAGTACATCTGCTCCGTTTTCAGTGACTTACGCCAAAATGTCTGGATATAGCTACGGAAGCTGGAAGGTGAGTAGTCGCGGTCCAAAGCTGAATTTTGAGAGCTGGCGGTTAATTTCGTAGAGTTGAGCTTGAGATTTGTAGGCTGACATCAGCGGTAGGGAGTCGGACGCGATGTTCCATATTCTGGATATTTCGGAACTCCGCCAGGCGAATCATCGCGTCCGCGTTTTGTGTTCGACAATTAATCCGAGGCGAACGTTTCCGTTCCAACCCACGAATCAGCGATTGCGCTGAGATTTTTTTTGTAGGTCCGCGAGACCGTAAACTCTTCGCCGCCAGTGAGCCGGAGCAGATATTCTCCTGTGAGGCACGGCTGGATTTCATCCACATACGCAACATTGATCAGCGCGGAACGGTGGATGCGAATGAAGCCATAGAAACTTAGCTTTTCCGCTAGCGTCGAGATGGACTCGCGCACCAGGTGAGAACCCGTCTGTTGCTGTAAAAGCACGTAGTTTCCTTCGGCTTTCGCAGCCATCACTTCGCTGGGATCAATAAAGATGATCTTGCCCTTCGCCTTGATCGCAATCTTCTTCGACGGACGCATGGCTTTGCCGATATCAGGCATAGCACTTACTAATTTCGCGGCACGTTCTGCTTCGTTACGGCGCGCGGCCACGTTCATGGCTTCGTGAATTCGCTCTTCCGAGAACGGTTTCAGCACATAGTCGACCGCGTGTTTTTCGAAAGCAGCTACAGCGTGTTGGCTATAGGCGGTAACAAAAATGACCGCCGGCATGGGCAGGTTGCGCTTGATCAGGGCATCGAGCATCTCGATTCCTGATGTCTCCGGCATCTCTATGTCGAGTAGGAGCAGGTCGAAAGGTTCTTCCTGCAGGCGATCGAGAGCTGCAATCGCGTCGTCGGCGGTCTCCACCGCGTCCACATCTTTCCTGGGCGATATGATGTTAACCAGGGCATTTCTTGCAAGCGGTTCGTCGTCCACGATCAATACACGCATGTATATCTTCTCTTTCTAAATCAGGGCGCCGGAAACCTGCTGCTTTGTCGCAGTTGGTTGCGCGCCAAGCACAGGGACCAACACCGTAGCAGTGGCGAGTTTTCGATCTTCCGTCAGTTCAAACGAAAATCTCGCTTCTCCCGAGTACAGATAACGCAAACGCGCCCGCGTATTCTGCAGTCCCGTTCCTGTTCCTCCCTGCCGTTTGCCCCCCACACTATTTCGAACCCGAAGCTCCAGAAATGGTTCCGCGAGTTTACAAGAGATTTCGACAGTTCCACCTTCTCGCGAAACCGCTACTCCATGCAAAATCGCGTTCTCCACCAGCGGCTGAAGAATCAGCTCCGGCACAAGGAGCTGATTGATGTCCGGGGCAATATCCCATTGCACTTCGAGGCGACACCCCAGCCGCATCTTCTCTAATTCCAGGTAAGATTCCGCCAACTTGATTTCCTTTTCTAGCGGAATCAGCTCAACTGTCTGGTACTCAAGGGTCGTACGCAGCAACGAAGAAAGCCTGAGGATCATGACCTTCGCCCGACGGCTGTCCGTTTCGATCAGTGTCGAGATGCCATGGAGGGTGTTGAACAGAAAATGAGGATGCAACTGGCTCTTCAGGGCCTGCAGTTCGCTGGCGGCAAGAGCTTGTTGAAGTTCTAATCCTTCCACTTCTTGCAGGTGCGCTCGTTCGAAGTACTCATATGCTTGCGCTGCGACCGTAATCCCTACGTAGGTCCACGCCTGGGACGCAAAACGATAAGTAATCTGGATCAGGCTGTGGAAGGTACCGCGGCTCGAATTGCTGAGCGACCGCATTCCATGGAGGAAGCAACAGCCATCGTATGCACGCAAATGCAACCATGAAAGGAAAAAAGCCGAGAAAGTACGCAGCGATTCTGTCTCGCAGCCCGTTCCTTAGTAATTGGATAGCGATGTCCGAGCAGAAAAATGGGTGGCGTCAATATGGCAAACGTGAGACACCACGCCACGTCCATCATTAGGTTTTGCGTGAAGCTGAGCCTTGAGACTGACGCCTCCTGCTCCACGATGCGGACATGGTGCTCAGTCGCCAGCATCGGCGCGAAGCCCAACCAAAACAGCTAGTGACCATAAGATAAGCGCGCGCGACTCTACGAACTCGGGGCAAAATCCGGCTCCCACTGAGGATTTTAGCCGTTTTCGTGATCTCTGGATTCGGATGGTACGAAAATACAAATTAACGTCCGTAGACTACGGGATATTGATCTCATTATTGCTCATATTTCAAGGATCTACTACTCTTGCGACGTTGCAGGTTCGGATACTGGAGAATGATGATGAAGAACGCCAAGCTCTGTCGTTTTGAGCATCTTCGCCCTGCTCGCATCCCTTGTGGCCGCTGACTTGGCCTGGGCTGCTCCCCAGCAAAGCGCTCTAGCAGCGGTTAACGCCGACAAGCCATTCGTCGCGGAATACTACTACAAGGCGAAGTGGGGATATGCCGACGAATTTATCTCGCTCTTCAAGAAAAATCACTATCCCCTGCTGAAGAAACAGATCGAGCTTGGCAGAATCTTGAAGGTCACCGCAACCGCACCGCGTTATCATGCAACCGAGGATGGCCGCTGGGACTATCGTGTCACGATCGTATTCAGAAATGCGGCCATCGCTAACGACGATTTCGATAGTGCTCCCTTGCTCAAACAGCTATTTCCCGACCAAGCGACATACAAGCGCGAAGAGCAGCGACGGTTCGAGATACTGGAGGCGCATTGGGATGTCCCGATCAAGGATGTCGACCTCGACAAGCCATGAGCCTCGTTTCCGAATGAGATCTTTCGCGGCGTGGAACACAGCCGCACGCTCGGTCGCGCTCTGGGCGCTGCTGGTGCTCGTATTGCACGCAGTGGCTGCATCGCAAAATACCGCGACTTCGAGCTCTCACGCTGGCATAAGGGATCGTGAAGCTGCCGGTTGTCTCACTGATTGCACTCCGCGGTTCGGCATCGTCTCCGCATTTGGCAACGAAGCCGATTTGCTCGTGGCGAAGACGGTCGATCGGCGCGAGTACCGGATCAACGGCAACGTGTTCACAACCGGCGTGCTCGAGGGAAATCCGACGGTGATCGTCCTGACCGGGCAGAGCATTGAAAACGCCAGCATGCTCACGCAACTCCTCATCGATCATTTCAGAGTTCATCATCTGCTGCTCAGTGGGATTGCCGGTGGGCTGAGCGACGCGAATCATATTGGCGACGTTGTGGTCCCAGATAAATGGTCGCTTCCCCTCGAAGGCTATTGGAACGGAAGCAGCGAGGTTCCCGTTCCCTGCGGCAAAGCGGGCGACCTCTCGTGCGTCGGCGAGAAGCTCGCCAGCGTTACGAGCGCACCGAATTCGGATTACCAGGTGCAGACCCCGGCCGGACCGGCCAGTACCGGCCTGTTCATGCGCGACACTTTCGTGATGACCGCAGCCAATTCTCCCCAAGGAGAGTTTAAATTCGACTACGCAGTCGACCCGGAGATGTTGCGAGTCGCGCATACCATCAAGCCGGAACTCGATCGCTGTGGTCCGAAGAACAGATCCCTATGCGTTTCCTCGCAGCCGCGGCTGGTTATTGGCGGGCGCGGCGTTACGCTTTCGACTTTCCTTGCCAACAGCAATTATCGCGAATACCTCTCGCAAGAGCTGGCGGCGGTCTCAGTCGACATGGAAACCTCTGCCTTCGCTCACGTGGCTTATGCGAACAGTATTCCCTTCCTCGCATTTCGGGCGCTGTCAGATCAAGCTGGAGGCACCGACTATAAAGATGTAGGCGTTTTCTTCGGCAGCGGCCTCGCGGAAACCAATGAATCGCGTGTGACTCTGGCGTTCTTGCAGGCATGGTCGAAGGCGCATCCGAACCACATACCGCAGTACAGCCACTAGAACACTTACATTCCACTCACCTGAACAATATTTGCGCACGGCGTACCGGGAGTGAATGTCGCCGACACCAATTGGTTCATTGGGAATTGATTGTGCTGATCGCCGCAGAATGTGAAGTCGTTCCCGACTCCGCCGTTGATGAGGGTGACGAATGTCACCAGTACGTTGCCGTCAATCACGGTTATCTGGACAATACTGACCGTTCCGATGAACACAGTCGAACCACCCGGATTCGAAAACGCCGAGACAAAAACCTGCCCACAACTCGTCAGAAAGAGAGAAGCAAGAAGCAGCGAAAGCAGACAGAGACGCAGCATAGGCAGCCGCGAGCGGGAGGGAAATACCCTGAAATTAGACCGCTCTCCTTATTTGATGTCAACGGGCCCTAGCCTGTTCCGGAATGGTGCTCCCGACGGTTGCTGTAGAACATTCTTAGGCTTAAATCCAGCTTCAACTCGCTAAAATCAGCTTTAGGCAGAGCTGCGCGGCAAGGCACATCCGCGGCCGAGGAAAACCATATGCGCTGGATTGACGTTCGCTGTGCGACGTTTGCCATTCTTGTACTCGCCATCATTCTTGCAGCCTGTGGTGGAGGGAGTACCCCGTCGCCCTCTCCGACTCCGATTCCTCAGCCGGTGCAACCTCCTGCGCTCACCGGTACTCCCGACCAGAACGCCGACGCACTCATCGCCGTCATGACCACCGATGAGAAAATTCAGCTCGTCCACGGCACTGGATATACCGGCGGACCCCAACCACGCGGCGCGGCTGGCTACGTTCCCGGCATTACCCATCTAAACGTTCCTGACCTTTATCTTGCGGACGGAAGCGTTGGCGTCGGAAACAGTGTTGGACAGGCAACAGCACTCCCATCGTCTATCGCAAGCGCAGCCAGTTGGGATCTGAGCGAAGCCTACAAGTACGGACAGGTGATCGGCGCCGAATCGAAAGCGCTCGGGATGAACGTGAATCTTGGCGGCAACGTTAATCTGATCGGCCGCGAGCCGCGCTGCGGACGCACCTTCGAAACCGCGGGCGAAGATCCTCTGCTCGCCGGCGAAATCAAGGCGCAACACCTTAAGGCGATCCAGGACCAGAACGTTATCGCCGGAATCAAGCACTTTGCCATGAACGATCAAGAGACCTCGCGCTTCACCGCCGATGTTCAGATCGACGAGCGTGGTGCCCGCGAAAGCGATCTCCTGGCCTTCGAAATCGGCGTGAAAGACTCCGGCGTGCAGTCGGTGATGTGCTCCTACAACCTCATCGGCGGAACCTACTCTTGCGAGAACTCGCACCTGCTGACCGACATTTTGAAAAACGATTGGGGATTCCAGGGCTTTGTTATGTCCGACTGGGACGGGACCCATAGCACGGTAAAGGCAGCCACAGCCGGACTCGATCAGGAGCAACCCGCGACTGGCTATTTTGAAGGCGTGAAAGATGAAGGCATTAAGCTGGCGATCCAGAACGGCCACATGCAGGCTTCGGTGCTCGACAACATGGTGCACCGAATCCTCCGCGCGATGTTCACCGTGGGCGCGTATCAGCATCCGACGCAAGTCACCAGCATCGACGCCGCCACAGACGCCGCGGTCGCGCAGGAAATAGAAGAACAGGGGGCCGTGCTTCTGAAAAACGTCGGCGGGCAACTCCCTCTCAGCAAGAGCGCGAAGTCAATCGCAGTAATTGGGTCGCATGCCGATATTGCTGTTCTCTCTGGCGGCGGTTCGGCACAAGTTACGCCTGTCGGCGGAGCGGCAATTAGCAACCCTGCGCCTTGTCCGCCCTGTTGGGGCAATGTCGTTTGGGATCCGTCGTCGCCGCTGAAAGCGATTCAAGCAAAAGTTCCGGGAGCTACGGTGAAGTTCGACGACGGCACGAGCACTACATCAGCAGCCGCTCTCGCCGCAGCCTCAGATGTCGCCGTAGTGTTCGTCAGCCAGTGGGAGAGCGAGGGCATGGACCTTACCGACCTCAGCTTCTCCAACAATCAGGACGCGCTGGTCGCTGCCGTGGCAGCAGCGAATCCGCACACTGTTGTAGTAATCGAAAGCGGTGGCGCGCAGGTGATGCCGTGGCTCGCGAACGTCGGCGCGGTGCTTGAAGCGTGGTATCCGGGACAACGTGGCGGAGAAGCCATCGCCAATCTACTGTTCGGCGACGTCAATCCTTCCGGCAAACTTCCCATCACGTTCCCGGCGAGCGTGAACGATCTCCCGCATCCGACCATCGCCGCGCCGCCCGCGAACTCAACCGCACCGTTCCCGGTCACCTACGACGAGAGCTTCCTGGTTGGATACAAATACTACGACGCCAAGTCCATCACGCCTCTATTCCCGTTCGGTTATGGGCTTTCCTACACAACGTTTACTCTCACCAATGCGCAGCTCACGCCGGCTTCGACAGTAACCAACGGTTTCAGCGTTGCCGTCGATGTGAACAACACGGGCACCGTCGCTGGCTCAGAAGTCGTTCAGGTTTATTTGGGCCTTCCAGTGAGCACCGGGGAACCACCGCAACGCCTCGTAGGATGGCAGAAGGTCAGCGTGCAGGCGGGGCAAACACAGAACGTGACGGTGCAGGTCGACGCCACATCTTCCGCGCATCCTCTTTCTTACTGGAATAGCACAGCAGGAGGATGGCAGATCGCTAATGGCGACTACACCGTTTATGTCGGCAACTCGTCAAGCAATGTGACCGTCGCCGGCACGTTCCACGTAGGACCGTGAGCTGCCAGTTGCGCCGCTTTACTTCACGATCGAGCGACTGCTGAAGTACGTCCTCCATTTGCCCACGCAATCAACCCCGGAACAAATGCCGTCGATAAATCCGGATGGCTGGGGCGCACGCGGATTGTGAATCCATGAAGTCCACTTTCAGTCGGCGTGGTTTCGCCCGTGTAGATACAATCGCCACCGCTGTTAGCCTCCGCCCGCATCTCAGTGGCGCGTCCCTCAATAATCTCTCCGCGAGTGTCGACGCGCCCGAGATAAAGCTCAACTACAACATCCTGCGGTTGCAGAGCTCCCAGTTGCACGTGCGCACGAACCCGTATCAGTGAAGCGGCCAGACTTCCTGAGGGCGCTTCCTCGATTTTCCCGACACCTACATTTCGCCATTCATTACGGATACGCTGCATGGCTGTCGCCAGCGCACGACCGCGGGCCGCGTTGTTGTCCGCCAGCGCACGAAAGTGCTCGTGGTTCGGGATGTAAAAACGTTCTACATAATTGCTGACCATGCGATGCGTGTTCACAAAGTGGCAAAGGGAACCGATGCTGGTTTTCATGCGATCCACCCACTTGCGCGGAATGCGATCGGCCCCGCGATCGTAAAACGTCGGAACCACATCGCGTTCCAGCAAGTCATAAAGCGCATCGGCTTCGACCTGGTCCTGGTAATTCAGATCCTGGTACGCCTCACCCTTGCCGATCGCCCAACCGATCTTGTGTGAATTTGCCGGATCGTTCCAGACTTCGTCCCACCAGCCATCCAATGTGCTCAGATTAAGTACACCGTTGGCGGCAGCTTTCATGCCGCTGGTGCCACTCGCCTCATTCGGACGCAAAGCGGCGTATTTAGCCAGACGTCGACTCCTTGCACCAGGTAGCGAGCGATGGCCATGTCGTAATCTTCCAGGAAGATGATGCGCCGCCCTAATCTCCGCATCGCGGCTGACTTCCGTAATGCGCTGAATCAGGTGTTTTCCCGCATCATCCTGCGGATGCGCTTTGCCGGCGAAGATCAGTTGCACCGGACGCGCCTTGTCGGTCAGGATGCGCCGCAGCCTTTCCATATCGCGAAAGATCAGCGTTGCCCGCTTGTACGTAGCGAAGCGCCGGGCGAATCCAATGGTCAGGGCATCGGGATCGAGCACCTCGTCGGCAGCTTCAATCTCTACTTGTGGCGCGCCCCGGCGGATCCGCTGGTCGCGTACACGATTGCGCGCCAATCCGACGACTCGCTCGCGCCGGCGTTCATGAGTTCGCCACAATTCTTCGGCAGGTATGGAGTGCGCTCCGCTCCACACTTCCCCGTTGGCTGGCTCTTCGCGCCAGTTCGGTCCCAGGTACCGGTCATAAAGCTGGTTGAGTTCCAACGAGATCCAGCTGCGGAAATGGACACCATTCGTTATATGGCCGATGGGAATCTCGTCCACTGGAACATTCGGCCACAGCGATTGCCACATCTGCCGGCTAACTTCTCCATGCAGTTTGCTGACGCCATTTGATCGCGATGCCAGCCTCAACGCCAGCACCGTCATGCAGAACTCGCCAATGCCTTCAGTTCGCCCGAGGTTCAAGAAATCTGGCAGGGACATGCCAAGGCGGCGCGCCGTCTCGCCGAAGTAGCGATTCATCAGATCATCGGAAAAATAGTCGTGACCGGCCTTAACTGGAGTGTGCGTCGTGAACACCAGGCTCGCGGCTGCAAGCTCGCGCGCCTCGGCAAAACTCATCGCATACTTCTCCATCAGGTTCTGTACATGCTCCAGAGCGAGAAACGCCGAGTGGCCCTCGTTCATGTGATACACGGTTGGCGCCAGCCCTAAAGCTTTCAATGCGCGATAGCCGCCGATCCCGAGCACGATTTCCTGGCGAATGCGCATCTCGCGATCGCCACCATAAAGCTGGTCGGTGATGTCGCGATCTTCTGTACGTGAGTTCTGCGCGAAATTCGTATCCAGCAGGTACAAGGGAACGCGCCCCACCTGCACGCGCCAGACTTGCGCGTACACCGGATGCCCGGCCAGGTTCACATCCACCACTACCGGCTTGCCATCGCTTCCGGAAACCCGTGTCAGCGGCAGATTATGAAAGTCGTTGTCTTCGTATGCTTCCTGCTGCCAGCCCGACTGGCTCAGGTACTGGCGGAAGTATCCCTGCTGATAGAGCAGCCCGACTCCGACCAGCGGCACACCAAGATCGCTGGCCGACTTCAAATGGTCGCCCGCGAGAATGCCCAAGCCGCCAGCGAAGATCGAGAGACATTCGGTCAATCCAAACTCAGCCGAGAAATATGCAATCAGCGGTGCGTCCGGTCTCTTCGCCCAGGTCTTGTGAAACCAGGTCCCCTCGGGATTCATGTAGGGTTGCAGGTTCGCAACGACACGACGCATGTGTGCAAGGAAAGCATCGTCTTTTGCTGCCGACTCCAACTTTTGCTGATCGATGGATCCCAGAAGCCGCACGGGATTATGTCCTGACGTCTCCCAAAGGTTGCGATCCAAACGGCGAAACAACTCGATCGTGTCGTGGCTCCAACTCCACCGTAGGTTGTAAGCCAGCGTGAGCAGCGGTTCGATTTCGGCGGGAAGATGAGGAATGATGCTGAATGTTTGAACTGGGCGCATAGAAAGCCTTACCTGACTATCTTGCGCTTTCTATGCCCCAACGCAACCTCCGTCAAGTTAAGGATCTGTCAATTCATTTTCCGTTTCGGGAGAGTCCCAGGACGGCAATTTGCACCCGTTTAATCTGCCTGTACGGAGGTCTAGTATCGCCATGATATCGGATCACGGAATGCGCTTGGCTTCTCGAAGGCGCTCGATCGCAATCTGCACTTCTTCCTTTGTGACCTGATGAAACCAGTCCGCGATTTCGTCGGCGGTCGGGCTCGACAATTGCGGATGATGAAGTTGATGAATAAGACAGCCGACGACTTCGCCAACCACCTGCATGTACTCGGAGTTTTGCTGGCTCGTGCGCTGCATGAATTGGCCCCAGAAAACGAAGTGAAAGTAATGTACAAGATGCAAATCAGCGTCACGGTTGCCGTCTACCGTAAAAAGAAAGTTTGCAAATTGATAAACAGGCAGCTGCGAAGCGCCGCAGTCACAATGGTGTCTGACAAGACATGCTCGGCCTCATACGCTTGATGAGCGCTTCAATCGCACTTGCCAAATTCAGCTCCAGTGGCCTGTTTTTACCGGTACTCTGCCGGAGATTCTTATGCAACTCGACCGACCGACCTCCTCATCGTGCGTGGCAAGCGCCCCTCCAATTTCGATCAATATCCGCTTGTCCCGGCATCTTCGGTCGACTACTATTCCGTCCCGCTATGAATCGGAGCACATCACGACTCCTTTCCGCAGTCATCTTTCTTGCCGCCATCACCGGAGCTCAAGCTGCCTCGGATCCGACTGTCATGATCGAGAAGCCAAAAGCTCGTACCACCACGGGCGGCTTCTGCCGCATTGTGAGTGACGGCACCTTGTCTGGAGTTTGGGGACCAACTTCTCTGCCAACTCTCGCCTTTACGATCGGACCCGGATCAGCGATGGCCGACGCAATGCACGCCAACAAGGGTCGATATACCGGACCCGGCAAGTACCCGAATGTCATCATCGCGGTCTATCTCGGAAAAACTGCACTGGACGACACCTACGCTGGCCTTGGCACCGTCGTTCTCAATGCGGATGGCCGCACGGGGAGCTTCGCCCTGAACAACGGCTCGGCCTCAGGCCATTTCGATTGCGGACTTCCGCCGAAGTCATGATTTCGCCAGAATGCGCTCATCGTCCTTAACACCTGTCGTAATACCATTCGCATTTCTCTGGTCATCGACGAAACGTTCTTCCACTCTCCGTCACTAAATAGGTAGTCGCGCGCCTGCGCCATTTCGCGATGACAATTCGCGCCGAGCAGCTGGAATAAACCTGGTGCGGGGCCGGGGCTTCCGGCATAGAATCTGGAGCACCGGCGTGTCACACCGTTTCTGCAACAGTTCCAAATCACCGTGTGGGAGATTCGTTCATGAACATCCGGAATGCTTTGCTCTTGGGGCTTTGTTCGCTCATTCCTGGCGCTTTGTTCGCTGACTTTCAATATGACGAGATGACCCAGGTCACGGGCGGCTCCATCGTCAATATTGCGAAATTTGCAAGCCACTTCAGCAAGGATGCGCGCAGTATCACCGACCCTATCAATTCCACCATTCTCGTGAAGGGCAACCGCATGGCGCGGATCAGCCCCGAATCAACTGAGATTATCGACCTCGACAAGGAAACCATCACCACAATTTATCCAGATAAGAAGACCTACACGGTCGTCACCTTCCAGGAAATGAAACAGGCGATGGAAGAGGCGATGAAGAAAGCTCAACAGCAGCAGGCATCAAAGGAGCCCGCGCCCCAGACAACGAACAACACTCCGCCGCCAGAAATGAAATTCGACGTTAAGGTCACGAATACCGGCGCAAGCAAGGACGTGGCCGGACTCGCTGCCAAAGAATCCATCCTCAAAATGACCATGCAGGCGAAGGACCGCCAGAGCGGCCAGACCGGAAGTATCGCCATGGCGAATGACATGTGGATGGCGCCTGAGATTCCCGGCTACGAAGAAGTGCGTGAGTTCAACAAACGGTTCGCAATCAAGATGGGCGAAATGATGGCGGGCACGCTGCCGAGTTTCAAGTCAGCTATGCCGGCCATGCAACCAGGCATGATGTCGGGAATGTCGGACATGGTGAAGGAGATGTCGAAGCTACAAGGCGTTCCCGTTTCTCAGACGATGCGTATGGGAACCACCGTTGACGGAACTCCTCTGCCCGCCGCTTCAGAAGCGCCGTTGCCGAAATCCAATGGGCCGAGTGCCGGTGATGTGGCCGGTCAGGCAGCTACCAACGCAAGCAACACCGCGGCCAACGACGCTTCGGCGAACGCCGAAAATAAGGTTGCCAGCCATATGGGCGGCTTTGGCAATGTAGCCACGAGCCTCGGAGGATTTGGCGGCTTCCACAAAAAGAAGAAGGACCCGGCGCAGGATCAACCACAGGCGGCGCAATCCGGACAGGCCGGAGCTGCTGCCGCGAATCAGAACTTCGCGGTCCTGATGGAATCAACGACGCAGATGACAAAGTACTCATCGGCGTCCTTGGATTCAGGGCGTTTCGGCGTTCCAGCCGGATACGCCAGGGTTCAGGCGGAAATCCAGAAGAAGCAGCCATCACAGTAGATTCGAATCCTTAGGGCAGGTCCGCCGCCTGCCCTTTTTCATTGAATGCGCGCGGAAACCGCTAAATCGGGCCCGATTTGATCAGCGCCATCATCCGGTCGTACTCGTACACGCTCTTTCCCGGTCCTTCCATGGCAGCCGCCGACACCATCGACCGGGCAACGTCCTCGGCTTCGATAGCACGGTACTTTCGCAAGCCGCCAACCAGCATCGGCGAGACCACCTTCATGAATACGATTCCCGCCCGCTCTCCCGCGCGCCTCTCCTCACGTGGACCGACCAGTATGCTCGGCCGGAAAATGTGAGTTGCCTCGAACGGCAAGGCAGAAACCGCATCCTCAAGCTCTCCTTTGGTTCGCAGATAAAAATTCTTGGACTTGGCGTTCGCGCCAACCGAAGAAACCAGCAGAAATTGCTTCGCATTACGAGCCAGCGCCTTATTCGCGAGCGTCAGCGGAAAATCCAGATCGATGTGCCGAAAGGCTTCTTGCGAGCCAGCCTTCTTGATCGTAGTGCCAAGCGCGCAGAACACATCGTCGGCGGCTGGCAGTTCCATGGCCGGCAGTTGATCGAAGTTCACAACTCGCTGATCGACTTTTGAGTCCTCCTCATATACCGTTCGCCGGGTAAGTACCACTACCCTTGCGTACCGCTCCGAGGCGATCAGTTGCTTGAGCACGAATCCGCCAACCAGCCCGGTTGCCCCGGCAAGCCAGGCGGTGCGACCTTTACTTTCCTGCAAGCTGTCTCTCCTTTGCCGAAAGTGTAGCCCTTTCGGCACCTCCGGTGTCTTTATTGGGCGCTCCCCGCAGTTTTGGCCACCCTGCGCCGGATTATTGCTTCTAACGTTCCTGCCGCACCGTGCGCGCGGCGAAGTTCCCTCCTTTCTCGACGGTGAGACTGTCCATGAAGCTGGTTCGCATTGTCAGTGAAACTCCCTCCGATGCTGCTGATCTCATTTTCTTTCTCCAAAGTCACGGTTTCGTCATACAGACCGGTCAAGTACAGGATCCAAGCCAGCCGCTCGCCGATTTCGAAATCGACTTGCGCGTGCTTCCTGTTGATGAGGCTCTTCATCTCGCGCGTGAGATGGCGTCCGGTGAAGTCGACGTCCTCATCGGGCCGGGAGTGTTTGTGGGACCGGAGCCGCTGGTGAAGGAGCAGCCTTTGGTCGAGGTAGAGGCAGAGCCGTTCGTGGAAGCACGGCTCGCTGCGGAGCCAGAGCCTCTGGTGCAAGCGCAACCTTTTATTGATGTCCCGCCCTTCCTGGAACCAGAGCTTCTTATGCAGGTAGAGCCTGAGACTCTGGCGGAACCTCTTGTCGAAGCACGGGCCTTTGCCGAGGCACCGCCTTTCCTGGAGCCAGAGCTTCTTGCACAGCCGTTTATCGAAGTCCCGCCCTTCTTGGAACCAGAGCTTCTTATGCAACCAGAGCCTGAGACTCTGGCGGAACCTCTTGTCGAAGCACGGGCCTTTGCCGAGGCACCGCCTTTTGCCGAACCTGAGCCTTTTGTGACAGCGGAGGCGTTTATCGAGGCGCAGCCCGAACCAGCAGCTTCTAACCAGGAGCAGTACGAGACGTCAGACGAGGAATTCGCCGTTAACGAATTCGCCGTCGAGGAACTCACGACTGAGGAACTTGTCGTCGAGGAATTTACGGAGGAAGTCACCGCTCCGGCTGAAGAGCAGCTTACGCAACCAGTGGTCGAGCCAGATCTAGTAATTTCGTCGAAGCGTTTACGCGAAAGCATCGGTCGGGTACTAGCGGAGGCGGGGCTTACTGCACGCGAATGCATAGCACTCTGCTCTGCAGAGTTGCTGAACGGCTCCGAACATGCGCGCGAATGGCTGGCTCAGGCCCGCGTTCTGATCGTTCGCAAACGTGCGCTCGTTGAAACCCGCGCGCTCCGCGCTCGTGCGCTTGTCGAGAATCGACTGCGTTTCGACTCGGCGTCGCAGAACGCCTGGATTCGCAGCGCTTTTGCCGGAGCAGGCCTCATGATCGTGCTACTTGCTCTGATGCTTTGGAAAGATCAGCGCTTCGCACCCGCCAATAACGGCTCTTCCCCCGATTCCAGCGCCGCTTCCGTCTTGAAACCAGCGCCATCAGGAACACGCAGTGTGGACACCGGAACATCAGCGCCGGTTACTGCAGGTCTGCATCGTCGTCTTTCGTCTGAACGGGCTGACCTCGTCGATGACAGAGAAGTCATCATCCGGCATTTTGGGCGGCCAATTCCCAAGCGAGCAGTCGTCCTCGACGCGAAGTCAGGGATCAAGCACATCTCAGATATGAACTAGCATTTGCAGTCATCGGAGGCGATTCCGTGGGACGCATTGTCGTTTTCGATCAGCGCACAAAAGAGAAACTGCCGCAGGATCTTGGGGCGGTCGCCGAGTTCAGCTTCGGCCTCTCCTCTCAGCACACACTGGAATACCTTAGCCCGGTTTTTGAAACTGACCGCGAAGCTCTACTCGTGATCCCGTCATCGATTGAAGGGTGCGTCTGCGCCGTTCATCTTCGGCCTGTGCCTAGATCGGAACGACCTCTCGAAGAACCTGCCTCGCCCTTCGAACCGGAGTATGAAGCCACCGGGTTTCTCGGACTGTCTGACAACGTCTACGCCGTTGAGCCCAAACCCCGGCGCCGTTGGTGGCATTGGCTTTGGTCGTGATCTTCTGATGCCAGCTACAAACGCGCAGCAACTTCGCCATCCATTTCGGGTTTCATTAACCAACCGGTTAATTAGGGGCTAACCCGGTTGGAAAGAGGGTTAGTGATGGCAAGTAAGAGGTGGTATACGTGTGTCTTGCTGATTCTGCTGGTGAGCGCCACTCTCAGCCTTTCAGCAGCCACTACATCGGATAGCGATATGCAGGCGAAGATCGCCGGTGAGTTACAGAAGAAAACGCAATTCAACAACGTACAAAGCAAGGTGGAAAACGGAACCGTAACGCTGACGGGAACGGTGAGGACCTATCAGCAGAAAGTCGATCTTGAGAAGAAAGTCGCCAAGCTCGACAAGAAAGCCAAGCTGAACGATCTGGTGACGGTGAATACAGAAACCGTGCCCGACATTAAGCTTCAGGCAAAACTACAACAGGAGATGATCGACAATCGCATCGGGTATGACGCCGTTTTCGATTATCTGACAGCAAACGTCAGAGATGGAGTAGCGACCATCACCGGCGAAGTTCGACTCCCGGTTGATAAGCAGATTGCGCTGGCGACGGTGAACAACACCGAAGGCGTGAAAGGCGTAGTCGATGAGATCAGGGTCTCGCCGGCATCCTTCACCGATGACCGGATTCGTTTCGCCGAGTTGCGCGCTATCTACGGCGACTCCATACTCGGCCGCTATGGCACGGATCCCAAACGACCCATCCGCATCATCGTCGACAATGGGCACGTGATGCTCAATGGCTGGGTGCAGTCCACTATGGATCGCAATATCGCCGGAATCCGCGCGAACCAGGTGTTTGGCGCCTTCAGCGTGAAGAATAATCTGACTGTCGACAGAGGCTAGCAGCAGTCAGTTCTGAAAGACTTGAGGCACAGCCGAGCACATCGACTGTGCCTTTTTGTTTTGCGTGGACTCTGAGAAATTGTTCAGAGCAACTCGCGATTTATCGCGAGATTTTTTCGTGATCTATCCGCTATTCTTATCTGCGAGATACCTCGTGTTCGCCCACATTTTCGGACGATCGTTCGAAAATTTCACTTGCCACAAAATCAAAGTCATGGCATCTTCGGAATGCGTAGGAGAAACGCCCGTCAATGAAAGTCACTTTGCACATCTCGGTGCTTAGGCAGTGGCTGCCGAACTTCGGTAGCGATTGCATACGGGCGACGTCTGCTGATTATCGCTAACTCCTCGGCGCTACTTCCTACGCACAATCGCACAACCTAAACGCTGGGTAGCGAAGATCGCGGTTACTTCGATCATTTAAATCGACCACGTTCCGCAATCGCTTGTTCTCCCAGCTATTTTCGGTCGGTGGCGTAGACTAACGGTTACTTCGCTTAAGGAGCGGGTATTCGCAGGTTCGAATCCTGCCGCGTGCAGCGATTGTTGGCGTGGCCAGTGGCTCAAGGCACCTTACAGTCCTCGATCGCTTGTTCCCCGATCGACTTTTCTGCCCGCGGACAGGTATCCGCGCAATACGACACCGGCCGAAGGCCGGCTAGAAAGAAGCGTATGCAGTTCTCAATCCGAAATGGCGCGCTGCAGAGCGGAGAGTCGCTGTGCAAGACCTGTTTGTGGGTCCACATGCAAACCGGCTTTCGCGAAAGCGAAGAGCTATTGCATTGCAGCTACGATCGGCTCCGTCTGATTCCCTTCCCGGTGAAGACGTGCACCGATTATCGGAATCGCACGCACCCCAGTTGGGACCAGATGGAAGAGCTGGCCTTGCCGATCGAGCCTAAATCGACAAAGCCTGTTCGCGGCTTTGGTACAGAACAGCTGCAAGAGACAGACAAAAGTTAATCCCTCCCGCAGCACTGCTGCCGAGGGGATCAACTCAACCCTGCCGGTGGCGAAGTCGAGGCGTTTAGCGGGCGTCCGAGCCCGCTGCCGAGATCCCGAGCGTAGCGAGGGAACTCTACTCGTCGCACATTCCCCGGCACAGATTTCTCCGTGGCGCACGCAACCACGTGTCTCTCGGAGTTCCCGCCAGGCCCGGTACCGGGCTTGGCGATCCTGAAAGGAGGCCGAACATGGCCCGCTTGAATGTAACGAAGTTGAATGAGCTGATCGGCTGGAGCCGTCCGCGCACACATGAGGGCGCGCCTGCGCGCAGCCTCAGCGCCGAGCAACAGTTGCGGCGCTCCGTGCTCGCCTGCCTGCTCTGGGAGAACCAGTTCTATGAGGAGGGCGTGGAAATCGCCGGCCGCATCAAGGAACTGGTTCCGAAGGTCGCGCCGGAGAAGGTTGCCGCGCTCGCCGTGGAAGCTCGTACTGCGATGAAGCTGCGCCATTCTCCGTTGCTGCTCGTGCGCGAGATGGCGCGGCTGGCCTCGCATCGCGCGCTGGTGGCGGAGACGCTCGAGCGCGTGATCCAGCGTGCCGACGAGCTCTCGGAGTTCGTCGCCATCTACTGGGGCGACGGGCGCGCGCCACTCTCGGCGCAGGTGAAGAAGGGGCTGGCCGCGGCTTTCCCGAAGTTCGACGAGTATGCGCTCGCGAAGTACAACCGCGATTTGCCGGTGAAGTTGCGCGACGTGCTTTTCCTTTCTCACGCCAAGCCTCGCGACGAGGCACAGGAGGAGTTGTGGAAGCGCCTGGTCCAGGGCAAGCTCGCCACGCCCGACACCTGGGAGGTTGCACTCTCCGGTGGCGCCAACCAGCGCGAGGCGTGGACGCGTTTGCTCGGCGAGCGCAAGCTCGGAGCCTTGGCCGTGTTGCGTAACCTGCGCAACATGTACGAGGCCGGGGTTGACGAGGATCTCGTCTTGCGCGCATTGCGCATCATGAAGACCGATCGCGTGCTGCCGTTCCGTTTCATCGCTGCCGCGCGTCACGCGCCGCAGTGGGAGGCAGAGCTCGAGTCGGTGATGCTGCGTGCCGTCGAGGGACAGACTGGTTCTAATGAAGGAAAGCTGAAGGGCAAGACCGTCCTCCTGGTGGACGTGTCGGGCTCGATGGTCGCTATGCTCTCCCGTCGTTCGGAGATGCTGCGTACCGATGCCGCGTACGGACTCGCAATCTTGCTGCGCGAGATCTGTGAGGACGTCAGCGTCTACAGCTTCTCGGACCGCCTGGTTCGTATTCCGGCGCGGCGCGGGTTCGCCTTGCGCGACGCGATCGAGGCGAGCCAGTCGCACAACGGGACTTACCTCGGCAAGGCGCTCGGTGATTTACGTGAGCCGTATGATCGGCTTATCGTGATCACCGACGAGCAGACGCACGACTCGGTGCCGAACCCGAAGGCAGCGGGCTACGTGATTAACGTGGCTAGCTACAAGAACGGTGTCGGCTACGGGCGCTGGACGCACATTGATGGCTGGAGCGAGTCGGTCATCGAGTACGTCCGCGCGCTCGAGAGCGATGAGCCGGCACCGAGCGCTTGATTCGCGGCTGGGGAGAACCTGCCCCGGCCGCGGTCAATTCCAGTTGCTGCTTCTTCGTTAACTTTGCGAAGACGAGCTCGTACGACTCGCGTATGAGCGCACGAATCTCGTCCGCGCGAAGTGCATTCAACTCTTCGAATGCCACCCACATGGCTCTCGCCATGTACGGCGCGGGAATAATTCCTGGAATTTCCGTAAGCTCGGCGAACTTCTCCGGAGTGCATTTAAATGCGAGGTGATTCGTGGCAGACGGCTCGAGAGCAACGACGGCGAACATCTTGCCACCAATCTTGAAGACCAGATCGTCACCCCACTGCACGGTCTCCGTGGCGTGCGGCAGCGAAAGACAATGCTCGCGAAGCCAGTCAATGTTCATACCCACCTCAGAATTCGAATAACTATACGGAATATTGGGCGATGGTTTCTGTAATAATCAGGGGATGAGTGAAGAAGCCGCCAAGACGAAGACGTGCCGCGCGTGTAATGGAACCGGCAAGATCAATGAGCAGAAGAATGCGGCAAAGCGCCGATCCGATTTGATGAATCCAGTCGCTTTCTCCGGTGCTGGTCGTAAGCCCTGCCCGAAATGCGGAGGCACTGGAAAGGTCTAGACGCCTGCGCCACATCCTGATCCGGATTTCCGGCGAACGTAGGCGATCAAGCCACGAGTGCGTTGCAATTTCGTGGAGTAAGTCCTCCGTTTATAAAACTCGGGAATATGGTCCGGTTGAGACGACGTTGAATGGCGGCCAAGAACCAGCCAGCGTCTTCACGGCTGGTCCGGCTCAACGCAATTAAATTGCGTCTACAACGGATTTGACAAGTATTGCACTCACAGATCTTTCGCAATCATGCGGCGAACTACGCTGTCGATGTCATTCGCCCGATGACATAGCACCCTTCTGACAACTGAGCGAATCCTATGCAACTGCCAACTTAGCCCTGCTTCGCCTCGCCCAGCACGACCTTCACATCAAGCTTTTGCTTGCCGCGGAAGACGTTCACGGCTACCGCGTCGCCAGCGCGATGATTGTTCATCACCCGCGACAGGTCCTGCATGTCTTCCACACGCTGTCCGTCAATGCCGACGATCAAATCGCCGCCAACCAGGATCGGCGTATTGCCCAGCAGCGCGCGCTGATTCCCGCCATGCAGTCCGGCTTTTGCCGCCGCGCCTCCGGGAACAACCTGGACGATCAGCACTCCGTAATCGGCGGCCAGCCCAAGTTGATCGGCTAGTTCAGGACCGATGGGCAGTCCTTGTATGCCGAACGAAGGGCGCCGCACGCGGCCCTCAGTCACCAGATCGTTGAGCACCGCTTTGGCGCTGTTGATAGGAATGGCAAAGCCGATACCGGCGCTCTGCTCGGCGCCGCCGGTAGCGATCATCGAGTTGATGCCAATCACCTCGGCGCGCGAGTTCAGCAGCGGGCCACCGGAATTGCCGGGATTAATCGCCGCATCCGTCTGGATAGCTTCGTCGATCGTGTTGCCATTCGGACCGCCGACCGGACGGATCGAGCTGATGATTCCGCGCGTCATCGTGCCCGCCAATCCAAACGGATTGCCGATGGCAAACACTTTCTGCCCAACGCTGAGGTTACGCGAGTCGCCCAGGGTTGCAGGCACGAGGTCAGGAGCGCTGATCTGGATTACCGCAAGATCGTGGCTCTGATCTGTGCCAATCACCTTCGCCGGGTAGTTGCGCTTGTTGTGCAGCGTGACTTCAATATTCTCGGCGCCCTGGATCACGTGGAAGTTCGTGAGGATGTGTCCCTCTTTGTCGAGAATGAATCCCGAACCCTGGCCTTCCTGTGGCACGACGCCATAAAAGAAGTTAAAGCTCACGGCGCGCGAGCGAATATTCACTACCGAAGGAATGGCCTTCTTGTACACGCTGACATTGACCTGCTCCTCCGGATCGAGCGTCTCCGGCCCCGAGGCCTCGGTCAGTTCCAGCTTGGTGGGTTCCGAGAAAGGCGATTTCAGGCTGGCCGGATGTTGCGTGGTGTAGAAGTAAAATCCGCCGGCTAGGACGAGGGCAAAGATCAGTGGTCGTAACATTCTCTTCATTGCAATACGCACTACTTAGAAATTGTACTGCGCGGCGCGCGATCGTCGCTCGTCCTCACCGCACGGCCGCTAATGCCGACAGTTCCCCCCAGACCGCAGCCACTTCTTGCGCTGTCTGCGAGAGAGACCCGGAATTATCGATAACGTAATCGGCGGCGCGCACTTTTTCGTCGTCCGATAGCTGCGCCTTCATGCGGCGCTCAACTTCGGTGCGAGCGTGGCGGGTAGCTGCAGGTTGTGCCGAGCCGCAAAGCGCTCAATCTTCTGATCCAGCGTGCAGGTTACGGTAATCAGTTTGTCGAAGCGATCTTCGGCATGCGCCTCCAGAATCAGCGCAGCTTCCACGATCGCGACGCCCCTCGGATTTTCCTCGAGAACCAGGCGCATCCACTCGTCTTCGGCAGCAATCACCGCGGGATGAACGATGGCGTTGAGCTCGGGAATGCGGCCGGAGCCAAAGGCAGCGTCGGCCAGCTTGGGGCGGCTGATGGTCCTATCTTCATTCAGGATGGCGGCACCAAACGTCTTTACGATCTGCAGATATACCGGCGCGTCTTTCTGCATCAGCAGGTGAGCGATCTTGTCTGCTTGGATTACGTGCGCCCCGTGGTGAGCGAACATCTCGCCTACGGTAGATTTGCCACACGCGACACCGCCGGTGAGTCCGACTTTCAGTGCCATTCGATCAGGCCTAGCGCACCGCAATCTCGCGCAGGCGTTCGCCGCGCCGCAGCTTCATCGCCTTCAGCGTGTTCGACATCAACATCGCAATCGTCAGCGGACCGACTCCGCCAGGAACCGGAGTGATGGCGCCGGCGACCTCGGCCACTGCGGGATCTACATCGCCGATGAGCACGGAGCCATTTTTCGCGAAGGCCGCCTCGCGCTTCGCGTCACCGTGGAAGAAGCGCTCGAACTCAGCGCGGTCGGTGATCTTGTTCATGCCCACATCAATCACCGTTGCGCCCGGCTTCACGTAGTCGCGGGTGATCATGCCGGTGCGGCCGATGGCTGCGACCAGGATGTCGGCGCGGCGGCAAATACCAGGCAGATCGTGGCTTTTGGAATGGCAGATCGTCACCGTGGCATGGGCGTTGGTCAATAGCATTGCCATCGGCTTGCCGACAATGTCGCTTCGTCCAACCACCACGGCGTCCGCGCCGCTCACTGAAATCCCGCTGCGGTGGAGGATTTCCATCACACCCGACGGCGTGCAGGGCACCAATCCCGGACGCTGAGTTGAGAGAAATCCCACATTCATCGGGTGAAATCCATCAACATCTTTCGCCGGATCAACCGCCATCAGCACTTTCTTCGCGTCGACCTGCGGAGGCAAAGGCAACTGCACAAGGATGCCGTCGATCTCGTCGCGCGAATTCAGGCTCTCCACCAGGTCAAGCAGTTCCTCGGTCGAAGCATGCTCAGAAGGAGTATGTTTCTCGCTGTAAACTCCCAGCGCTTCGCAGGCCTTCACCTTGCTGCGAACGTAAACCTCGGACGCAGGATTGTGTCCCACCAAAACCACGGCCAATCCCGGGCGAACTCCGGAGCCCGCTAGGCCGCGGATCTCCTCGGCAACTTCATTCTTAATGTCGGCAGAGATGCGATTTCCATCCAGAATGACAGCAGACATCGAGCTTCCTTGCTTTCAGTGGATTACGAACCTGAAATTCTATCTTACGCTCGCTGTCGCGCATCAATCCGCTACCGCGAACAGGTATAAAATCACGTCATTATGTTGGACCGCGATCTCGTTGCCATGCTCGCCTGCCCCGCCTGTAAAACTCCCTTGGCGTACGACGAGGACCGCGACGTCCTCAAGTGCGGGCAATGCCACCGCGTGTACCCGGTTCGCGACGGAATTCCGATTCTTTTGATCGATGAAGCGATTGTAGAAGCTTAGGCTGCGTCGCTTTTGACACAAAGAATTGAGACGGAATTCTCGTTTTCGCCTCTCCGGATACATATTTTTGTCTGATAAATACCGTAATCGGTGGATTCCGTCCATCCCACTGGAAACCAGAGTTCCGCAACTCTTTCAAATGCAGGGGGTTTGCATGAGAACACGAATTCTGGCGCTGCCAGCCTTGGTTCGGCACAAGAATTGCTGTAACGAAAAGCAAGTCTGAGCAGTCTAATAGGTAAAGGCAGTTAAGCCAGTGGGGTCGGAGGTGATCCGAGTGATGGCTGAAAAATTCACAATCGCGGAAGTTTCTGCCCTAAGGAACGAACTGATGCAGCGGATGCTGGATACGTCAGAAACCGCTGAGCTGCTCCAGATGTTCCTGATGGGGCGTGGTTATGGAGTCTCTCAGGAAGCGGCGCTCGACGCCGCCAGCCGCATGGGAGCGGCAGGCTGCTCTCTTGCTGTCATTCAGAAAGAATTGGAAGGTGTGGCCCTGGTTCAATAAACCCAGATCACATCCAATGCAGGTTCAGAAGCCGGGCGCAACAAGCCCGGCTTTTCTGCTTTTTGGCGGGAGGAAATTACTCGTACCTGAGACTCTCGACCGGATCCAGTTGCGCCGCCCGCGTCGCCGGCACCGTTCCGAAGATCACGCCGACGACCGTTGAGACCAGGATCGCGATAATCGCCGACAATCCTGAAATCGGTATGCGGAAAGCGGTAAACCAGCGCACCGACAGTGGCAGCGCGAGTCCAATGATGATGCCCAGGATGCCACCTGAGAGCGAGATGAACATTGCCTCCGCCATGAATTGAAGCCGGATTTCGCGGTTGGTCGCTCCGAGCGCCTTGCGCACGCCAATTTCGCGAATGCGCGACGTCACCGTGGCCAGCATGATGTTCATGATCCCCACGCCACTCACTATCAAGGTCACCATAGCGACTAGCAGCAGCACCAAAGTCAGGGCATTGGCCGATTTTGCGGCCACATCCAGCAGTTCGGATAAGTTGTCCACGCGGTACACCGCATCCGCCCGGTGACGCGCCTGGATCACGCGACGAATCTGTTGCGTCGCTTGCGGAACATCGGAAGCATCGCCCAGTGAGAAATAGATCTGGTTCACTGACTCGTTGCCGGTGAAGTACTGTGCAACCGTGTAGGGGATCAGCAATGTCTCGTCCGCGATGCCGGACTGCCCAAAGGTCTCCACGCGCTCGCGGAACGTTCCGATGATCGTGAACGGCAGACCATTCAACTGGACCCGCCGCCCGATCGCCTCTTCTACACTGCCAAACTGTTTAATCGCGAACGTCTCGGTAGCTACGGCAACTTTGTTCCTCGCCTTGGTGTCGTCATCATCGAAGAAGCGTCCGGTGGGAACGTCCAGGTTGCGTACCTGCAAGTACTCGGGGGAGACGCCGAGAATCAGTACGTCACGCTCCTTGCCGTTGCCCACGGGGATGCGATCATGTAACTCCACCATAGGCGACGATGCGCGAATGCCTGGCACCTGCTCCCGGATCGCGCGCATGTCGTTCAGGCTGAGCAGGTCCTGTTGCGCGATAGTGTTTTCCGCCTGGTTCCCAGTTCCCTCCTGGGTGATGTACACCATGTTCGCGCCGATCGCCTGGATCTGGCTCAGGATGTACTGCTTTCCCGTCATGCCAATGGTGACAACCAGGATCAGCGACGCATTGCCGATCACCATGCCGAGCGCGGTCAGGGCGAAACGAATCTTGTTGCTGCAGAAAGTGTCGTACGCGAAGCGGGCGATTTCGCCGAAGTCGAGCGCGTGCTTGTGCTCGGGCGAAGGAAACGGCGGAAGGTTCCTTAACGGCGCCGGAGTTGTGGTACTTACTGCCACGATTCCTCAATGGTATATGTGGCGCGGACGGACGGCAAAGTTGCGAACTCGCCGCCGAAGCTTTGATTTCCGCCTGTCCATGTACCTTCGATCACTGCTTTCCACAACAAACCGAGCTACTCTGAGCAGAGTTCCTGAAAAAGCGAGAATCGGCCATGAAGTCTTTTGGATACCTCTGCGCAATCTTTCTTTTTAGCTTGTCCACGGCATTTGCCGGCGATCAGAAACTGATTGCCCTCACCTTCGACGATGGACCGCGTCCCTACATTCTTTATGGGTACAACGCGCCGGGCGTTAAGCCTGTGCCGAGCCTACTGGATCTGCTCGACAAGAATCACGCCAAGGCGACGTTCTTCGTAATGGGCTGGCGGCTGCTGCCAAAAACGTACGGCGAGCGCCATGAATACCGGACCGACAAGACTTGTCTCGACGCCGCCCATGAAGTCGTGCGCCGCGGACATGAGATCGAAAACCATACGTTCAGCCACGTACAGCTCAAACAGTTTGAGCAAAGGAAAGGCGAGGCCGCCGCTGTTGCTGACGTCGATCATGGAGCGCAGCTGATCAAGACTGTTACCGGATCGCAGCCACATTATCTGCGCCCGCCAGACTGGATCATGCCGTCCGATCTCGAGAAAGACCTGCAACACCGCGGCTGGACCGTATTAACCATCTCCTCGGAGATGCCAGTCGCAATACGAGATATCAATTCGCTCGATTACCTCTGCGCAGGCAAAGCCACGCAGTGCCCGAAACCGTCGCTGGAAGCGTCCGTGCTGAAAACCATCGAGGCGCGTGAGAAGAAAGGCATCACCACGCACCTGATCGCCTTCCACGAGCTCTCGACCACCGTCGCTGCTTTAGAAGTGCTGCTGCCGGAATTGCGCGCCCGCGGATACCAGTTCGTGACCCTGCAGGATTACATGAATCGCGTAGGCGGCAAAGCCAGCGCCAGCGACGATCAAGGGACAGC
Organism: Terriglobia bacterium; assembly: GCA_963848375.1. GTDB lineage: Bacteria > Acidobacteriota > Terriglobia > Terriglobales > Acidobacteriaceae > JAJPJE01. The sequence goes on along the minus strand of CAWKDK010000011.1, from coordinate 57,580 downwards.
CGTAAAAATGAAGACGAACACACTGCATACGGTTCTTCGAATTACCTGCGCTCTGATCTTTCTGTGCGCGTTCTCCTTTGCCCAGCAAACTCCTCAGGCCTTCGCCACCGTCGACGCCGCCTTCAAGAAATCGCGTCTAAACTGGTCGCGAGCATCCGAGCCTTTTCAGCAGGAGCGCACACGCCTCGGCCAGAACTTCGAACCGGAACTATGGAAGTACCTCGGCGATGACGTCGATAAGCAGGACAAGATCTCCAACTTCCTGCTCTACCCCGAATACCTGCACGGCAATTTGCCCATGCCGTACTTGTCGATGCAGATTCAACTCAAGTCTCTTGCAACGCTGCGCGGCAAGCCCGATCTCTCCAGCCGGATCATGTATGTGACCACCAGCATCAACGCCGCCATCCTCGATGGCTCGCTTGGATTGCTTGACGAAGCTCAGGCCCACAGGGCCGAAGCCGAAACCATGATGGCGAAAGACAAGTTTCTCGCCACCGGATTTGCACTATCTGCGCCCACCGGATTGGATCATGCCTTCCGACCTCGAGAAAGACCTGCAACACCGCGGTTGGACCGTGCTGACCATCTCCTCGGAGATGCCGGTCGCAATACGAGATATCAATTCGCTGGACTACCTCTGCGCGGGCAAGGCGACGCAGTGCCCGAAACCGTCGCTGGAAGCGTCCGTGCTGAAAACCATCGAGGCGCGTGAGAAGAAAGGCATCACCACGCACCTGATCGCCTTCCACGAGCTCTCGACCACCGTCGCTGCTCTAGAAGTGCTGCTGCCGGAATTGCGCGCCCGCGGATACCAGTTCGTGACCTTGCAAGACTACATGAATCGCGTAGGCAACAAACCAGCGCCAGCGACGATCAGGGGGCAACCGTAGAGGCGAATAGTTGAAGGTCCGAGCATCGGCTTCGATTAGGGAGAATCTTTCCGAAAGCTTCAACTCGAATTACGTTACTGCAGGATATCTTCGAGACCCGAAGAGTGTATCTGTCCGGTCAATCGGTGATGCATCGCTACAGCCTGAGACTCAGTCATACTAGCAATTAGGTCCACGCAAGTCCGGACTACCTCCTCGTCATCTCCATGAACTTCCTCTAATTTTTCCCGATAGAAAGTGGGGAAAACCTTCCAGTCGGCACGACTTTGGGCCAAACCGGTGAAAATACCGAACAACTCTTCGATCACGCGTTGTTGACCATACTGACGCGCGGCTAAACTCGGCGCTTCAATGACGTACGTCCAAATTAACTCTTTCAGCATTGACACCTCCATTCGGAGGTCTCGATCGATATTCAGACTTACGCTGTCCCCGTGCTCGGCTAGGCTGGCGGCATTGATGTATCTACCGATCAGAATTCCAGTAAAAGTTCTAAGAGCTGCCCTGTGACCTGAAGAACCGTCGTATGCTCCTGGGATAGAGAATGTTGACAACAATATCCCGGTGAAGGCTTCTCTTAAGTCTTGCTTGGGAGAAAATGCTCTTTCATTTCGACGCCGCGCAAACACGTTCTCGAAAAATGCATCCCGTTCCCGAGAGTCGCGGTTTGCTAACAAATGAAGCGGAAGACGCCCTGCGCGATAGAAATCCTCTAGATCGTGAACAGAATACGTAACGTCATCGGCCCAGTCCATCAACTGTGCTTCTATTGTTGGCAAATTAGTTCCGGGAAGCAGTCGGGAAGCGAACTCGAAGGCCTTTCTTTCGGAGTTATATGCGCCCCACTTGTTCGATTTCTCTGGATTGCCTCCCTTTAGCCATGGATACTTCAAAATGCCAGCTAGAGAGGCAGCCGTCAGGTCCACTCCGCCATAGTTACTAGAGCGTGAGGCCAGACGTGTCACAATTCTGAAACTCTGCGCGTTCCCCTCGAACCCTCCTGACTTGTGCGCCAGTTCATTTAGGCGTTGCTCGGCAATATGCCCGAATGGCGGGTGACCGAGGTCGTGAGCCAAACATGCAGCTTCTACAATGTCGGGACAGACCAGGCCAGCCGTGAGAGTCGGCCATTTCTTCTGCAATTTCTCAGCAAGTCGTCGGCCGACCTGCGCGACCTGCAGCGAGTGGGTGAGACGATTATGGAAGACGTAGCCACTATTCGCTGAGACAACTTGGGTTACTTCTGCGAGTCGTCTAAAGGATGAACTGTATAGAATCCTGTCACGATCCCGCTGAGCGGGACTTCGATCATCTCCATCCGTACGGGGACTCTTGTCGTGAAGACGTTCAAAACGTAAAGGGTTCAAGCAAGCAGGCGCTTCCTAGGCCGTGCGCTTCAGGATTCGCTGGGAGGTCAATTCGATCCTTCCCTCATGAATCAATTCCGATACAGCCTGTTTGATCTCTGAATCGGAAAAGTCCGTTCCTAAAGCTGTCAGAAGCTCCATTGGCTGACGATCCGCCCGCTGCAAAAAGTCGAGAACTGCTTCACGAACAGTAGCTGCAGGCAAAACCATCGTAGCCATTGTGATGCTCCTAACTAAGTGCGAGACTTACAAATCTAGCTCCTCCGGCTGGTTTGTCAAGTTAAAGAGAAGATAGCAGCCGCCTCATCGGGATCTGTCTATTCAAGCTGGCGTGGCAAGACAAGTATCTGGTACACCTTCTCAGCGCAATAATCTGCCCCGATGAATCCCGCTCTCCTCAAGAAATCTGCCCTGCTCGTGGCGATCGCCGCGCCGCTTTGCATGGTCGCTTCGCTTCGAGCGGTGGCAGCCGAGCCTGCCGAGCCATAGGCCTAGGCTAAAGGCTGTGCTGCCCTGCCGTCGGCTCTTCGCGTCCCGCCGACGCTGTCCTTTCGTCATCACTACAAGCGCCCGCCACGGGAGTATTTTCGAGTGCATCATGCGCCGAATACTCTTCACCGTTTTCGCAGCGTCACTGCTTTCCGCCTGTTCTCACGCGCAACTGCAGCTCGATCAGCTTTGGAAAAAAGCTTCGAAGCCGACGACGGCCGCCATGCTCAGCGATGACCGCATCACCGCCGGGCTCAAAGAAGCTCTGACCATCAGCACCCGCAGCGCGGTTGCGTCGACCGGACAGCCCGACGGCTTTCTGAAGAACGCGGCGATCAAGATCGTGATTCCTCCGAAGCTGCACAGCTTCGACAAGGGCATGCGCATGATCGGCAAGGGCGCCGAAATGGACGAGCTCGAGATCGGTATGAACCGTGCCGCCGAAGAGGCTGCCCCTGAAGCAAAGAAAATATTTCTCGACGCTCTCTCGCGGATGACTTTCGACGATGCCCGCCGCATCCTCTCGGAAGGCGATACTGCCGCGACCGAGTACTTCAAGCAGCAGACTTCAGCGGAACTGGCCGCGGCCTTTCAGCCCATCGTGCACAGCAAGCTGGAGACCGTAGGCGTGGTCAAGCAGTACGACCAGCTCATGCGCAATCCCCTGGCTAGTTCGCTGCTGGGCCGGAATTCCTTCGATCTCGACGACTATGTCGTCTCAAAATCGCTAGACGGACTTTTCTATATGTTGGCCGAAGAAGAACGGAAGATCCGCAAAGATCCGGCGGAGCAGACGACAGCGTTACTGCGCGACGTTTTTGGGAGAAAGCTGCAGTCGGCGCGGTAGCAGGTCTTTTCCCAAATCGGGCGATCCCGGGGGCACCCCCTCCCCCCTCCCTACCGGATTCTAAAGGACTTAGAGTCATGGGATTAGCCTCATACCGGCAAACAAAGAACTTAATCCGTCATACCGCATAACAAAGGACTTATCGGCGGTCGATCAGTCTTTCAGTCGATCAGTCGCTCACAAAACACCGTCGGCTGTCAGTATTTCAGTACATCAGTATTTCAGTACGTCAGTTCGTTCACCATGACCGCGGTTCATCTCCTTATTTCAATTGTGACAAATTGTGGGGGCCTACTAGACACTTTCGCGAAGTTTATTTTTGCCGTGGAATGAGGCGATTGCGGTGAATACGAGGAATTGGGGCTATTGACAAGATTCGCGGGCGAGGGCGCCCGCGCCACCAATCAACTGCAGATCCCTCACGCATGAACGCGCTCGTGATGACAGGTGCAGAGTAGGGTCAACTTGGGAATTGTCGTGTCATGTGCATTCGCGGGCGAGGGCGCCCACGCCACCAAATCAACTGGCAGATCCCTCGCGCTGCGCTCGTTCGTGATGACAAGACTCTGACTTCTTACTTCTGACTTCGAAATTCTGACTTCTTACTTCGTTCTTTACTTCAGATCCCGGTTGACGGTGTCTGGCGAGAACGCAGGCAAGCAGACTGCAATGTATTCGGCGCCGCCTTTTTTGGGGGTTGAATAACGCACCCATTCTCCGGGATGAGCGATGATCGCCTGTCCGGCGGCGACGTCGACCGATCCATCCTTGTGCTCGACACGAAGCACGCCTTTCAGCACGATGGTGAACTCTTTGAATTTCGGTGTTTGTCCCGGCTCCACCCAGCCTTCGGGACTCTTCATGTGAGCAACGCTGACCCCGGTGGTCCCGGTATTGACCTGGCCTACGTATTCGTCGATTACTTTCGGAAGATTGCCGCTTGCCTGTATGCGGGTGGGCGTAGTTATGAGAGTCGGTGCCATCGCGGCGGTCACCTCGTTCGAATCAAAATGGCATAGCGGCGCGTTTCCCATCATATGCCGAGTTGCTGCGGCTTCATGGCACAAAAATAGGACCCCTCGGGGCACTCTTGATTCCCGGTAACGGTTTGCTTACTACCTCAAAGGAGGAAACCGCCTCGTGCGCATCCAATCGCGAGTAGCACGGCAGCTATAATCGTCCGCGGGTGCGACAGGAGGTCTGGTGAATCGTTTCGTTACGCGAGCATTACTGATCGGAATTGTTGCGCTCGGTTTATGTGCTGCCGCCCAGGCTCAGCACGGAGAAATTGGTTTTTACGGCGACTATCTTCGCTTCCCGCCGGCGAGTCTGGGAGGCCCCGGCCTCAAGGTACTGCTGGCGCTGGGCCGCCACGTGGCACTTGAAGGCGAGGGTTCGTATTACTTCAATCGCACATTCGACGATGTAGCGGTCGATCCTACGACCGGCGCGACCAGCGTGATCCATGCGCGTATGCATGCGACCAATTGGCTGGGTGGCTTGAGCTTCAGTAAGCCGTCGCCGCGAATCAGGCCATTCATCACGATGAAGATGGGCCTGCTGACCATTAACCCGAGTTCCCTGCCGGCGCCATTGGTGAGCACGAATGCGATTCTGAACGAGATTCGCTCAAGCCATGGGAACTTCGCGATCTTCCCGGGCGGTGGAGTCGAAGCTTACAGCGGGAAATGGGGATTCCGGCTCGATATCGGAGACGAGATTTATTTCAGTAATGGCGCGAACAGCAATCTGCGAATTACGTTCGGGCCGAACTACGTGTTCTGAGTAGCTAGTCCGACCAGGTCGTAGGTCTTCGCTCCCAGCGATGTGCCCGCAATTTCTCGATGATTCCGGACGACAGCGCACCCTTGTCGCTGGTCCCCAGATTCGCCGCCACATGGTTTGGTTTGCGCATGCCTGGGATGGTGGTGCTGACGCGCCGATCCGAAAGGATGAAACGCAGCGCCAGTTCCGGCAATGAAATCCCCTGCGGCACATCTTTCTTTAGCTTCTCGACGCGATCAACAGTAGGTGCAAGATTCTCGGGTCCGAAGTAAAGCGCGCGCCAATCGTCTTTAGGAAACTTCGTTTCTTTGCTCATGTTGCCGATGAGGCTGCCTTCATCGAACGGCACGCGCGCGATTACGCCGATGTTCAATTCTTCGCACACGGGGAAAAGCTTGTCTTCGGGATTCTGGTCGAAGATGTTGTAGATCACCTGCACGGCGTCGACACGTCCGGTGCGCAGAGCCTTGATGCCGTTCTCCGGTTCCCATCGGTTGATGCTGAGCCCGAAAGCGTGAATCAGCTTCTTGCTTTTGAGTTCGTCGACGGTGTCGAGGAATTCCTGCTCCTTCGACCAGTCGTCGTTCCAGACGTGGTATTGCAGGACATCGATGGTGTCCTGTTGCAGGGCTTTGCGAATCTGCTCGGTGTAGTTGAAGACGTGTTCGCGGGGGAAGACTTCGTCGTAGGTGTACTCGGGCCGAGACGGCCACTGGCCATTCATGGGAGGGATCTTCGAAGCGGCGTAAAGACGCTTCCCTGGATTCTGCTTGATCAGCTTTCCGAGGAACGTGTCGCTCTTGCCGTCGCCGTAGGCCCAGGCAGTGTCAAAGAAGTTGCAGCCCAGGTCGACCGATTTCTGTAGCGCTTCCATGGACTGCTGGTCTTCGGAGCCGCTCCAACCGCTCATTCCCCAAAGTCCGTGGCCGATTTCGCTAACTTCGAATCCAGTTCTGCCCAGTCTTCGATATCGCATGAGTGCATTCCTCCTGAAATTGCTGTTACAACGATGAACCCGCCCGATTCGCCCAGTTTGGGAGAAGCGGGGGCAAGACTCTGAAATTAACATACTGTTAACAAAACATGGGACTTAGCTGCGTAAACACGCACATTTAATATCGCTCCCTACTACCGGAGCGCGCGGCAGTCCGATATCATCAACTTATCCAACCCCGACCGGCCCCAGCTAACAATCCGCAGCCGGGTATGGAGTCCTCATAAGTTATATGGCATCGAAAGCAGGTACGTCACTGTCTCGGAAACGCGACGGGGCTGTTGAACTGGAAGTTGTGGAGCGTCCACGCGTCAGTTCAATTGATTCTCTGAGCGACCCCAACCTGTTCGTCAATCGAGAACTGAGCCTGCTTGCTTTCCAGCGCCGAGTACTGGAAGAGGCGCAGGATCCTACCAACCCGTTGCTCGAGCGGGTGAAGTTTCTTTCGATTCTGGGTTCGAACCTGGACGAGTTCTTCATGGTTCGGGTGGCCGGGTTGATGCGCCAGGTGGAATCGGGTACGGGCGATACCGGAGCCGATGGCCTGGACGCCGCCAGCCAACTGGATGCGATTCGCACTGAGGTCGCATCGATTATGGCAGCCGCCAGCAAGTGCTTTCAGCGGCAACTTACTCCTGCGCTGGAAAAAGCAGGCATTCACATCCTGCAGTATTCGCAGCTCGGGAAACAGCAGCAGGCGCGCGCGGACAAGTATTTTCTGGAAACGGCATTTCCGGTTCTTACACCGCTGGCACTCGATCCTGCGCGGCCTTTCCCGCACATTTCGAATCTCAGTCTGAACCTTGCGGTGCTGATTCGCGACAAGAAGGGCGATGACAGATTTGCGCGCGTGAAGATTCCCGATACGCTACCGCAGCTTATTCCTGTCGATCGCAAGACGAAAAAGTCGGCGACGGGCAAAGATCAGTATTTCATCTGGCTGGAAGACCTGATCGCCGCCAACCTAAGTTCGCTCTTTCCCGGTATGGACATCCTCGATTCGCATCCGTTCCACGTGACGCGCGATGCCGACATCGAGATCCAGGAGCTGGAAGCCGGAGACCTTCTGGAAACCACGGAAGAAGGTCTGCGGCAGAGGAAATTTGGCGACGTAGTGCGCCTGCGCGTGGGCGTTGGCATGCCTTCGCTGCTGTTGAAGATCCTGCTGAATAACCTGGAGGTCGATCGCAAGAATGTTCTGCGGATGAAGGGCCACCTCGCGCTGAGCAGGCTGAAATATATCGCGGGCATCGATCGTCCAGAGCTGAAAGATCCGCCGTTCGTGCCCGCAGTTCCGCATGCGCTCGATCCCGAGGGCGAAGAAGAGGATCTCTTCTCGGTGCTACGGCGTCGCGACGTGCTGCTGCACCACCCGTTCGACTCGTTCCAGCCGGTAATTGATCTGCTGGATAAATCCGCGACCGATCCTTCCGTGCTCGCGATCAAGATGACGCTGTACCGCGTGGGCCGCAACTCGCCCGTGGTTAACGCGCTGCTGGAGGCGATGGAGTGGGACAAGCAGGTCGCCAGCGTGGTGGAACTGAAGGCGCGCTTCGACGAGGAAAGCAACATCGAGTGGGCGCGAGCGCTGGAACGCCAGGGCGTGCACGTGGTCTATGGACTGCTCGGCCTGAAGGTGCACTCCAAGGTCGCGCTGGTGGTTCGCAAAGAAGGCGATAGCATCCAGCGATTCGTTCACCTCGGCACCGGCAACTACAACGCGGTGACGGCGCACTTGTACACGGACATTGGTCTGTTCACTACGGATGAAGAAATTGGCGCCGACGTGACCGACCTGTTCAATTATCTGACCGGGTACTCGGCGAAGCAGGACTATCGCAAGTTGCTGGTGGCGCCAATCAATTTGCGGCAGCGCATTGCAGAACGCATACGTCGCGAGATTGAGCATCACAAGCGTTACGGAAACGGCCACATCATCCTGAAGATGAATGCGCTGGTCGATAGCGACATGATTCGCCTGCTCTACCAGGCATCGCAGGCCGGCGTGAAAGTCGATCTACTGATCCGCGGCATCTGCTGCCTGCGGCCGCAAGTGCCTGGCGTGAGCGACAACATACAGGTGATCAGCATTGTCGGCCGCTTCCTCGAACACAGCCGCATCTACTACTTCCACAACAATGGCGAAGAAGAGATTTTCGTTGGCAGCGCCGATCTGATGCCACGCAATCTCAACCGGCGAGTGGAAGTCCTGTTCCCGATTGAAGATCGGCGGCTAGTCCGGCATCTGCGCGACCGCGTGATTGAGATTTACCTGGCTGACAATGTGAAAGCACGCATCATGCAGGCGGATGGAAGTTATGTTCGCAAGACGCGAGAGCCGGGTGAGGAAGCCATCAACTCACAGGAAGTGCTGTTGCGGCGGCGAACCACAAACGGACGTGGATAGCGAGTGGAGTCTGCGAATCTAAGCAGAGCGCGTTCGACTCCTGCGAACTGATTCAGATTGTTGCGAGTCGATCAGCGGCTTGGGCTCTGCAGATCGAACAAGCATCGGCACTCCGCAAACCTCTTCTAACAGATACCGAGCGGCGGCGATTCTTTCCGCGTCTTTCGGTTCCAGCTCAAGACCTTCCGCATGTACGAGCAGATATCCCCCGTGCTTGTTGACGCGCAAGCGGCGAACCTTGCCGTCGTGTTTTCGGTCGAGCGCGTCCGCGAGCCGTAAAATTCCAGATAGCCGCCGAGTTGTTGTCTGGCCCGCGTGGCGAGAGCGCGCGAAAGGGCCGCTGTGTTCCGGGAAGCGCGCCTCGATGAAAGCGTGCGACCAGAGCCACGATCGCCAAGTCTTCCGGCTTCCATCCAAAAGGCAGATTGATTTTCTGGATCATGCCGCGCGCCGCCTTGTGATGTGATTCTTTGCCCTTTGCGCGTCCTACTTCGTGCGTGATCGCAGCCGCTTTCAGCAGAGTGCGCGAACGCTCGCTATCAGCTGCGAGCACGCCACTGCGAACCAATCCGTCGTGAAGTTGCAGGCTGAGCGTCGTCACGCGCTGGGCGTGCTGGAAGTCAGGATCACGAAAAGATGCCCAGACGCGCAATCGCGCGAGAATTACACGATCGACGTCCGGCCCTTGCGGAAGCTGCGAGCGCCACACGTCCCACAGCGAACCACGGCCGACCATCTTGGCGCGATAGCGATCGACGCGGACTTTTCGCGTTTCCGCAATTTTCTTCTGCCACTGGGTCCGCTCTTCCGGAGTGGCAAACGCCTGGATGCGGATTGCCGTTTCCCAGAGCACGTCGAGGTCGTGTACCTCGCCCAGGTCGTCCTGCAGGTACTTGAGATCTTTGCTCCATGCGGCATGCAGAGAGGGCAGGAAATTCTCTACCAGGTAGCGCAGCTTCTTGATGCCAATGCGAAGTCGGTGCAAAGCGACCTTGCTTCGGCCCCGCAGCGCAACACGGTGGAGTTCGCGCGCTTCAGCCCAGCGCTCCAGCGCCATTTCCTGAAAAACTTCGCTTCCCGGACGAAGGCGAGCAGCGCTCTTCGGCAGCGATACGGCCCATCCTTTCCACTCCGCGGCGTCGAATGCGGCCAGAGCTTCCGCAGCGTGCACCTTATGGATCTCTTCTTGTTCGCGACAGTAGGTCATCAGCTTTTGCGTGGCGGGGTCATCGGAGGAGCCGAGTTTCTCGATCCACTCCATCAGTACCTGAACGTCGCGCAATGTGCCGAGCGCTGCAAAGACGGCTTTGCCGGCCTTGCGCATCTTCTTCCAGTCAGGATTCGGATCGACAGCCTGAAAGCCCTCACCCAGCGAACGGCAGCGGCGGATGGCGACCCGCAGATCGTGGACAGGATCGGGCGAGAAGTCGGCGCGCGCCTTCTCGGCTTCGATCAACACCTCGTGCATCCAGTGAGCGAGGCCGAATTTCCGCTCTTCAGTTTTTTGGACAGGCGCAGGCGCCGCCTTGAGTGGCATGATGAGAGTCCCTGAGCTGATAGTAGTAGCTGCGGCTTATCACCGCAATCGCGTGTGGGCGCGAAGGGCGAGATCAGGAGAAACTTGGGGCAGCGAGTCGAGTCCAAGGAGTGCCGGGCACGGGAATCGCCAGCATTTCTACGGCGCGATCGACTACGCGAGCAAACTCCAGCGCATACTTTTCCGAGCGGCGCTTGGCCAGCTTGCGCTTCGTCTCTTCCACAGAAAACCAGGTTGGGTTGCGGTACGACTCTTCCGGCGTAGACATCTGCCGTACGAGCATCAGGTAGGCAGCGACCACGTGTTCGGCGTCACCTTTGTCGTGACGGTAGCAATCGAAGTGATGGTCGGAGATCCATCCCTTCACCCCGGCTTCTTCGAAGGCCTCGAGCGCAGCGGATTCGGAGGCTCCAAGATGAGGCTCGATATTACCCTTGGGAAACGTCCATTTGCCTGATGCAGTGTTTACCAGCAGGAACTCCAGTCCAGAGCCCGCTCTGCGATAACAAACGGCGGCTACTTTGGAAGGCGCGATGACCGGGAAACTGCTGCGGAACAGGGCCGTTGCCAGGCTCATTTCAAATGGCTCCGTGGTTAGAGGTCCCAATATCTCGTGCCGCGACTTGCACCATTTCCGCGGCACCTCTCACCTTACCCTCATTTGGAAGCAAATCGCAATGGCTGAAGTCACGCGGTAACTGCTTTTTAAACAGAATTTCACACGCCATTAACGTAGCGGGATCGAGGGTTGTGTGCGAGTTACTTTGGTGCAGAGCGTGGTCACGGAAGTAGCTCACAAACGAGTGAGCCGAATCCGGTCAGCAGAATCGAAAGCTTGTGGGAGAAAGAACCGCGGTCGAAGGCGACAAGACGTGCAGCCCGCCGACCGCGAAAATCGCTACTCTCCCGGATGCTGCGCCAGGTACGGCGAGCAACACGGTTCTTGCTTTGGCTTGAACTCCATGGCTTCGATGCGGGTGTCGTCGGGATCGTAAAGGTTCAGCTGCCATTTGCCGTCGCGGCCCAGTTGCGGCTTCGAATCGCCCGACCAGCCATTCGCCTTCACGCGATCGAACGCAGCATTGATATTGGTAACGCCGATCGCCATGTGATCCATGACGCCGATCGTGCGGTGGGAAGCATCGGGGCCGATGTTGAGCATATACTCCAACCAATCCGTGCCATCCGGAACCTGAATGGAGACCCAGTCCGTCTTGTTGTCCTTCATTCCACCATGCCAATAGGATCTGAATCCGAGCAGATCCTTATAAAACCGATCTTCCGCCGCCTGATCGTGCACGATGAATCCGACGTGGATCATGTGCTTGCCCACTTCCTGGCTCTTGTCCTGCGCGGCTTTCTCGCTGTGCTGTTTGCCATACTGGACGAAACGCACGCGATGATCTTCCGGGTCGATCACTTCGAATGATCGATCGCCATCAGCATTCTTCTCGACCTTTGTCGGGACTCGCATGTCGTTAGCAGCAAGGTATGCACGCAGCGCTTCGGCGTCGGTGGTGATAAACGCAATGCTCACGAGACGCGGCTCGGTTGGATTCGCGGCCTTCATGATGGATATGTATTGCTGGTCGTTCACGCGGAAACGCAGCGAGTTGGCGCCGGTGTCCTGGACTGGAAAGCCCATTTCATCGGCGTAGAAGTGTTTGCTCGCGGCGAGATTGTCGGTGCGGAGATCGATTTCAGCGACTCCGGTGATCTTGGGTCGCTGGACCTGGTGATCGCGCGCAAAAACAACCGTCGCCATCAAACAAAAGGAAAGTGCTAAGGAAATATTCCGATTAAGATTCACAGTTTCACCCAACTCCTTGTCTCCGACGATTTCTCTACCGCGTCCATAACTTGCTGAACTTTCACGCCGTCCTCGAAGTTCGCATGAAACTCCGAGCCGCTGGCGAGTGCCTGCAGGAAATCCGCGAGCGTGGCAATAAATGTATGTTCATACCCGATGATGTGTCCCGACGGCCAGAAGTTCGCAGTATACGGATGCCCCGGTCCGGTCACCATCAGGTCAGTCCATCCCTGCTGATCGGCCGGCAATGTGGCATTGTAATAGAGAAGATGATTCAGTTCCTCCAGATTGAAAGCCAGCGCGCCCTTCGATCCGTGGATTTCAAAGCGATTGCGGTTTTTCATTCCGATGGCGAAACGCGTCGCCTCGAATGTGCCGATGCCGCCGTTGGCGAAACGTCCGGTGAAGATCGCAGCATCGTCTACTTCACGACCCTGGGCGAAGGTATGTACTAGCGCATTTAGTTCGCTGAGCGGACCATTCAGGAAGTGTGCGAGATCGACAATGTGCGTCAGCAGATCGCCCATCGCGCCTGATCCGGCATCCGCCTTGTTGAAACGCCATACGCCGATGCGCGCCGGATCGGCGCCCCAGCTTTGCAGGTAGGCAGCGCGATAGTGATAGACCTGCCCAATTTTCCCTTCGTCGATGAGTTGCTTAGCCAGAGCAATCGCGGGCACACGGCGATAATTGAACCAGACCAGGTTGGGGACGCTTTTCGCGGCCTGCGCCATCTGCGCGGCCTGTGCGCCATTCATGGCTAGAGGTTTCTCGCACCAGACAATCTTTCCGGCCTTCGCCGCGGCAATGGCGATCTCGGCGTGGAGCGCATTGGGCGTGCCGATGTCGATGACATCAATATCTTTGCGATCGACTACCGCGCGCCAGTCGTTCGCCGTTTCGTCCCATCCCCAGCGGGCGGCCATCTCCTGAACCGCTTGCTGATTGCGACCGCAGATTACTTTGCGCTTGAGCGTGAAGGGCGTATCGAAAAAATGTCCGACCTGGTGAAAGGCATTGGAATGCGCGCGGCCCATGAAGCCGTGGCCGATCATGGCGATGTTCAACGTTCGGGTAGTCATCAAGCTCCGATTTTTCCAGACACGGATTTTCTAGACAGCCATAATCGTCCGGCTGCTCTCGTCCAATATACAGTCAGCTTGCGGAATTAGGCGCGTTCGCCATGTGGCAGGGGCGGCCGCATGATGCCGCGAGAAGGATTGGTTTTGCAAGTTAAGAAGTATTTCGCGGCGGCCTAAACCGAGAATCAGCCTGGACCAAAGATCTGACGGAGGAACACGGATCGTTCGAAATAAGATCCGCGAAAATCCGTGCGATCCGTGGCTTGATGTTTTGAAATCTACTTCGCTGAGAAATCGAGCGGCCGATCGTATCCGGTCATCTCGAGATAGCCAGCGCCGGAGATCAGCGAAGAGGCACGTTTACCAGAGATATCGATCGCTCCTTCCCAGTAGCTCGGGCTCAGTCGTGTTTTGCCGGCCAGTTCCTGCGCTTGCATAGGAGTTCGAATCTGGAGATCCAAAGCTAATGCAGGAATCGTGACGCGCCACGCTGTGGAATAGCGCGCTCCTGACTTCGGGCTCGTCCAGACTTCGTCGAGCGCCTGCATTGTGAAATCGCGCGCAGCAAGAAATGTGGTGCGTCCCTCGGCGTCGACGTATGTTCCGGAGCTGTAAGGGTCGGCGGTGCCGTCCTTGTGCCGCAAGCGGTAGAGCATGAGTTCGGTATTGTCGTTGAGCTGAATGCTGAGCCAGTCCCAGCCAACTTCATCTGGCGCGAGCGAGTCGGTGGAGAACTCGTGGTCCATCCACGAAGTGCCCTGCACGGTGTAGGACTTGCCTCCAATTTCGACGATGCCGGTTGTGATCAATCGCGTGAGCGAAATGTAGTGCGAAGCGTGCCCTGCTCCGGCGCCCTTCTGGCTCACGCCTTGCAGTCCGTGGATGACCGGCGGCTTGTATGACTGGAGCGTCAGTCGGATGCTGAAGTCGTCGGCGATTGCCTGCAGTTGCTGTACGTCATTCACCCATTGCGCTTGCCAGTTGCCATTCCAGACTCGTCCCGGCTGCTGGCTGATCCCGGCAATTCCGGGGCCTGCTCGATTTACGCGCTCGGTGTAATGAAACTTCTGCGCGTCGAGATCACTGACTGCGAAGTGCGCGAGATACAAGTCCTGCATACCCCAGTCAACGTTGCGCAGCGGCTCGCGACTTGCGCCCTGGCGAAAGAATGTGAGCTCGAATCCGAAGCGGTGGCCGTCGGCAGATTTCAGATTACCCGTGTAGTACCACCACTCGGTGCGATAGTCCGGATGGTTGAAGTGATCGCGCGGAAACTGATAGGTGTAGCCAGGAAGCGCCTGCTTGTATTGCGCTGCGGCGCACACGGCAAGCACCAGCCAGATGAAGACGCAGCGCACGCTATTCTTCATGCACTACCTCGATCGGGTTGAGGCGCGTGGCGATGCGCGCCGGATACAAACCCGCCAGCACGGTTGCCAGATAGACGACGCTTAGGGCTCCGGCGAGAACCGCAACTGGCCAGTGGAACTGGATGGTCCATCCGAAGGATTGTTTGTTGACGACGTAGATCAACACGAGCGAGAGCACGAATCCCAGCGCCAGTCCGGCAATGTTCGACAATAATCCGAGCACGCCCGCTTCTACCAGGATCATCTTTCTTATCTGACCGGTAGAGGCCCCAAGGAAGCGCAGAAGCCCCAGTTCGCGACGGCGGTCGATGACGAGCGCCAACAGGGCTCCGGCGATTCCCATCACGGCGACCATGATCGCCACTGCCTCCAGAGCGTAGGTGATCGCGAAGGTTTGATCGAAGATGCGCACCGCCTCCTTGCGAATATCGCGATTGGAGAAGATCAGGACGTCGTGATGTGCGGAGACCTCCTCGATCTCGTGCCGCACTGTTTCGAGATCGGCGCCGGACTTAAGATATACGGCTAAGTTCGTGGGCGCGGGATCGGGGAGATAGCGGAGCATCGTGGAACGATCCAGTATCACAAAGCCGCTCTCGCTGGCATAATCATAGAAAATGTCGATCACGCGAAATGAAACGTCGCGCTCGCCGAGAGGCAGAGTCAGCGTGTCTCCGGTTTTGACATGATGCTTGTTCGCGAACGGCTCACTCACGATGGCAGTGTGATCCTGCTGCAATTCGCGCACGACATTGATGGCTGGCCGCCCCGACACAAATCCCGATGTACGGTAATAGCGGGATGTTTGCGTTTCAGCGGAAGCGAGCGTGGCGGGCATTCCCTGATAGCTGATGTCGTAGGAACGAAACCGGTCGACCGCGTCCACACCCGGCAGCTTCTCGATGCGATTCGTGAGGTCGATCGAGATAGTGGGATGCTTGTCGATCCCCGGATTCCCTGCCGGGCGCAGATAAAGATCGGCGGGCAACTGGCTGTCCATCCACACGACTACGGTCTGACGAAAACTGCCGACCATGATTCCAACCGATGTCATCATGGCGATTGCGGTGGAGAGCGCGCCTACCAGTACCGCGTTCGCCGCAATGATCCCACCAGGCTGCGCGAGGCCAGCAAGCTTCTACGCCGAGCAGTCGGCGCAGCGCTCGCGTCGCGATCGCCAGAATCGAGTTCGACAACTGCCGGCATGGCCATCGCCGAAGCGCCAATAAAGAGGATCGCCGACAGGTACCCGAAGAGAGGTTTTCCTGCGATGGCTGGAGCTTTTGCCGCCAGCGTGCCTGCGCATCCCAGAGCGACGGCAATCCACAGGTCGCGCCACTTCTTTACACGTGCTGTGTATTCACGTTGTCCACGCGCCATGGCTTCGACCGGCGACACCTGCGCTGCTTCGCGTGCCGGCGAGAGCGCGGAGAGCACTGCTACTCCGACTCCGATCAGCAACGCCAATCCCACGAGCCACCAAGTAATGGCGATCGATCCGGGACGGCTGCTCACGTAAAGTGCATTTACGGTTGTGCTCAGAAGTTTCACGGCGCCAATTGCCATCAGGCGTCCGAGCGGCAACGCCAGCAGCGCACCAGCCACGCCGAAAAAGATTGCTTCTCCGAGAAATGCGCCAAGCACACTCCCGCGACTTGCCCCCAGCGCGCGAACCACGCCGATTTCAGGCCGCCGCCGCACCACCGAAACCGAGATCGTGTTGTAGATGAGAAATGCGCCGACGACGAGCGCGACATAGCTCAGTATGCGGAGATTCCAGCGAAAGGCCGCGAGCATGCGCCGGTTCTCATCGGTTCCACTGCCTTGCGGGCGGACCTGCATGCCTTCCGGCAAGGCCTGTCGCACTCGCTGTTGCCAGGTTTCGAGTGAAGGCTGATCAGGCACGCGAATCAGCACGCGGTCGACGCGGCCCG
Source organism: Terriglobia bacterium (assembly GCA_963848375.1). Lineage (GTDB taxonomy): Bacteria > Acidobacteriota > Terriglobia > Terriglobales > Acidobacteriaceae > JAJPJE01. The sequence goes on along the minus strand of CAWKDK010000011.1, from coordinate 41,065 downwards.
TTCGTCCCAACTCCTGCTGGGCTTCGGCAATGTCCATGATCACGACGTTCTCGCCGGCCGAACTGGGCAACACTCCGCGCACCGTGTATTCGCGCGTGTGATCGTTGATCTGAAGACGAATCGTTCCGCCGGGATTCGCAGCGATCCGATGCCCCACCCAGACGCTATCGCTTACATCGGTGCCCGTTTCCGATTCGTCGGCGAGATCCGGCAGCTTCTGATCACCATTCTCTCGGTCACTGGCCTCGGCAATCAGGTCGAGCCCAACCAGCGGCACGGATTCGCCCTGAGTCCGGCAGTACCGCATAATCCTCTATGCGAGGACGCACCCGCATGGCGTATGGGAGAGTCGCGAGTTTGCCGACGATGTCGTCGGGAACGCCGCCGGTCGCGGTCACTTCAATTTCGGAATCACCTGCAAGGGTTTCGACGGATGAGCGAAACGAGCCGGCAGCAGCGTCGCCCGCCAGTTCAATGGCGATGACCACAGCCACGCCTAGAGCGACGGCGAATATCGTAAGAGCCGTACGCACTGGCTCGCGAAGCAGCGGCCGCACCATCAGGCGATAGAAGAGGAGCAGGCGCATCTTAGCGGCGCGCGACCTCCTCGATGTGTCCGTCGCGCAACCGAACTACGGTATCGGCCAACGAGGCCGCTTCGATACTGTGCGTCGCCATCAACATGGTCGTCTTCTGCTCAGTGGCGATCCGGCGCAGCAATTGCAGAATCACGTCCCCGGTTTTCGTGTCGAGATTCCCGGTCGGCTCATCTGCCAGCAGTACCCGCGGCGAATGCACCAGGGCGCGCGCGATGGCCACGCGCTGCATCTGTCCTCCAGAAAGCTGATGCGGCATGCGATCTTCGTACCCAGCGAGGTCCACCCATTGCAGCCGCTCCCGCGCCGCCGAACGCGCGTTGCCGCGGCCCGCCAGAAGCAACGGGAGTTCAATGTTCTCGATCACGCTCAGCGTGGGCAGCAGTTGAAACGACTGAAAGATGAATCCAACTTTCTCGCGGCGCAGGCGCGTGAGACCGGCGTCATCCAGCGAAGAAGTGGATAGTCCATCCAGCAACACCTGGCCGGAGGTAGGAAAATCCATCGCTCCAGCCAGGTTCAGCAGTGTCGACTTGCCGCAGCCGCTCCGTCCCACCAGCGCCACGAATTCGCCCTGCTCAACCTGCAGCGACACTCGCGAGAGCGCGCGGATCGGTTGTCCATCGGCGAGATAGTCTTTGCTTACGTCCAGAAATGATAAGACGGGCATACCCGTATTCAGCGTAGCAGAGCTATGCAAAGCCGGAGATTCAGCTTCAATCATCAGGAGACCTTTGGTATCCATGATTCGATGAGTATCAGTGGCAGAGCCGCCGCATTTTTCCGCGCTAAGACGCCGGGCACGCAAATATACTTGTGTTTCTTTGCATAGGGATCAATCGGGGAGGCTCGCTCGTGAACGGGAAGAAGGCGACTCTCGTTTTTCTGACACTGCTGCTGGCAGGCGCTTTTGCTCTCATATTCTTCATCGAGCGGCCATTCATCGAACCGGTGGCGTTCGCCATCATCATCGCGGTCGTTTTCGATCCTATCTACGAGCGAATCCTGCAGGAGGTAAAAAGGCCGGCGCTCGCCTCGCTCTTGACCATCGTTGTTCTTATCTTGCTCTTCGCGATTCCCTTCGCCCTGATTCTGACGAAAGCGAGCACACAGGCACTTGAGATCGGGCGGTATCTCAGCCAAAAGAGCGCGGAACAAGGCGGCGTTGTTCCTTCTGTAATGAAGCTGGCGGAGAAGCCATTGAGCTTCATGGGGCACTACGTAGATCTGTCTTCGATTCGACTGCGCGAACAAGTCGCTGCTCATCTGAACCAGCTCGGGGTTGCGCTGCTCGGTACGGGCGCAGCGCTGCTGGGAAACTTTGTTGGCCTGATCACCGATTCCGCTATCGCGTTGATTACTGTTTTTTTTCTCTTCCGCGATGGCAAACGAGTCGTAAAGCGGATTTCCGACATGATGCCACTCTCGTCTGAGCAGGCAGATCGCTTTCTTCACGGCATCAGTGACGCGATTGTCGCGAACGTTTACGGCATGGCAGCGGTGGGAGCGGCTCAAGGTATTTTGACGGCGATTGCGCTCAGGATCTGTTCTATTTCGTCCTCAACATTACTCGGCTTGCTCGCCAGTGTTTGTTCGCTCATCCCAATTGTGGGCGCCGGGTTGGTATGGGCGCCGGCGGGCGTCTACCTGATGATCACAGGTCACCTGGGGAAGGGCATCTTCGTTCTTATCTGGGGAACGCTGGTCATCAGTTCCGTCGACAACGTCATTCGGCCGCTGGTAATTAAGGGCCGAGTGCAGGTACATCCTCTGCTTTTGCTGTTCGCTTTGATCGGAGGCGCCCAAGCCTTTGGTCTGCTCGGTATCTTCCTGGGACCAGTTTTACTTTCCGTTATCAGCGTCTTGCTGAAGATTTTGTTCGAGGAAACGCACGGCGCTGATTCCGAATCTGGCCGTGCGGCCGCCTTAAGCGAATAGTTTCTGCTTCTTTGCTGTGATTGGTGATGTGAGAGTCCGGACAACATTCCCGCCCAGAACTCATCCAAATACTTGAGGATAGCTGCGGCCTGTGGGATCCGTGACCTCGATCCGCCTTGGGCAATTCGGCCACTCCTTGCAACTCCGGGATCTGACGAAGCGATTGTCTCTTCATTCGATGGCAAAAGGACTTGCGCCCGGCAGGCGTGGCGAGCGCCTGCGATGGCTGCTGGCGGTGCTGCTCTATGCCGGTTCGTGTTGGGCACAGGAAATCCCCACTCCTTCGAACCTGCTGCCGTCGTACGAAGGACAGCAAGTTTCTACCATTGAACTCGCGGGCCGCCCTGATCTAAGCAAGGAAGAGGCAAAACGGCTGCAATCGTTGATCAAGCAAAAACAGGGGCAGCCCTTTTCGCTCGACGACATTAACGCGAGTATCGCCGCCCTTAAGAGTTCGGAGCTGGTGAAAGATGTTCGGTTGGATGTGACGCCCGAAGCCAATGGAATTCGCGTCAGCTTTGTGTTGCAGCCCGCCTATTACATCGGCATGTACCAGTTTCCCGGAGCGCTGCATGTGTATTCCTATTCGCGTCTGTTGCAGATTTCCAATTACCCGATGCAAGGGCCGTATTCTCCAGTCGCGGTCGCGAATGCGCAATCGGCTTTGGCGCAACATTTTCGAAGAGGCGGATTTTTTCAGTCACAGGTGACGACATCGCTCGATCTCGACCGCGAACACCACGTGGTCAATGTCATCTTTCCTACCGACCTGAATCGGCGCGCCAACTTTGGCAACTTGACTATTACGGGAACCACACCGGAGGAAGCCGCTCGTCTCGAGAAATCCGTGCAAACTCGCATGGCACGAATTAGGCGAGTGGCAATTCGTGAAGGTAAACCCTATTCCTATGGCCGGCTGCAGTCTGCCGAACAGTATTTCCAAAGACAACTGGCTGGTCGGGGATACCTGTCTGCACAGGTCAAACTGGATTCGTCGAATTACACCGCAGAAGGCAATCGCGCCGACGTGACTTTTAATGTGACGAAGGGACCCAAGATCAATGTGAAAGTAGTTGGCGCACGTCTTTCGGGAAGGGCGCGGCGCCGGCTGATTCCGATATATCAGGAGAACCTGTTCACCGACGAAATGGCGGAGGAAGGCAGACAGAATCTGCTCTCTCACTTCCAATCCAGGGGCAATTTCGACGCAAAAGTGGACTTGAAGGTAGACCGCCAGCCCTCTGTAATTGACGTCCTGTACGACGTCAAAAGCGGGCAGCGCCACAGAGTTGTGAGCGTGGGACTACGCGGCAATCACGCGATTAGCATCGACGCCCTGATGCCAAATGTTGCCGTAAAGAAAAAGCGCTTCTGGTTCTCTCGCGGAAGCTTTAGCGATGACCTGGTGCAAACCAGCGTGAACAACATCCGCGGTGTTTACCGGAACGCCGGCTTCAGCCAGGTGGCAGTCACATCGGACGTGAAGCGTCCCAACGGTGATGTCGCGGTGACGTTCGAAATCACCGAAGGGCCCGCGCGATAACGTGCAATCGTTTGCGATCGAAGGAAACACCCTGCCGGTGTCACAACTCGCGCCAAACGGGCTGCACATCGGACCCGGCAAACCCTACTCGCCGTTTCTGGTGAATCAGGATCGCAACCAGGTTATCTCGCAGTACCTCTCACGAGGCTATTTGACCGCCACTTTCACTGCGAGTGCTACGCCCAAGTCAAGGAGATCGCGCGATTACGATGTCATTTATCAGATCCATGAGGGACAACAGGTCAAAACCGCAAAAGTTCTCACGCTTGGACGCCAACAGACTAAGCAACACATCGTCGACACCACCGTGAAAATGCGGCCCGGGTACCCCATCAGCGAAGATCAGTTACTCTCAGCCGAGAGCCGTCTCTTCGGCCTTGGCATTTTCGACTGGGCAGAAGTCGACCCGAAGCGCACGGTCATCGATCAGGACAGTGAAGATGTGCTGATCAAATTGCACGAAGCCAAGCGCAACACGATCAATTACGGATTCGGATTCGAAGTGATCAATCGCGGTGGAAGTGTTCCCGGCGGCACCGTAGCCGTCCCCGGAGTACCTCCGGTTGGAGTGCCATCCTCGTTCGTGACCAGTGAAAGAACGTTCTGGGGACCGCGTGGTTTGATTGATTACACGCGCAAGAATCTGCGCGGAACGGCGGAAAGCATGACCGTCGGCGGCTTCGCTGGCCGGCTCGATCAACGTGCTTACTCGAACTACATCATTCCTTCTTTCCGCGGGAGCAGTTGGTCCGTCAATACTAACGTACTGTTCGAGCACGATAGCGAAAACCCGGTGTTCACGGACCTCATTCTTCGATACGCGCTTGAGTTTCGCAAACCGCTCGACGCCAAGCGCACCAAGACCGTGTTCCTGCGTTACCAGTTGCAAAGAACCGATATCACGCAACTACTGATCCCAGAGCTCGTTCCACCTGGCCAGGAAAACGTTCGCCTCTCAACCCTTTCCGCCTCCTACATCCGCGATACGCGCGACAACCCTCTCGATGCGCACAAGGGCATTTACCAAAGCTATGAGGCCGGTGTCACCGCTACGGCGATCGGAGCTACTGTGAACTTCTGGCGAATGCTTGGGCAGACTGCGTATTACAAAAATATTGGGTATGACAATATCATCTGGGCAAACAACATTCGCATCGGAGTGGAGCAAGCCTTCGCAGGAAGCGTAGTGCCGTTGAGCGAGGAATTCTTTACCGGCGGCGGCAGCACGCTCCGCGGGTATCCCCTTAACGGCGCGGGCCCGCAACGCGTGGTTCTGGCTTGCGGCGATCCCAGTGTTCCAAGCACCTGCTCTAACATCCAGGTGCCCACCGGGGGAAATGGGCTCTTCATTTTCAACTCTGAATTTCGCATTCCTGTTTCACGGATCAGGAAGGGCTTTGGCGTCGTCGGTTTCTACGATGGCGGTAACGTCTTCCCTGCTGCTGCGTTCAACGACTTCGCCGCAAACTACTCGAATACTATCGGCTTTGGATTACGCTACGCGACCCCTGTCGGGCCAATCCGCTTCGATGTTGGCCACAACTTGAATCCGATTCCCGGAATCAAATCAACTCAGATATTCGTGACACTTGGACAGGCTTTCTAGCTCAGAGCTGAATCGCGGGCGGCCTTCCTGATTCATTGCCGGGGGAAGTCTTGAGAGTTAAGAAAATCGCCGCGTATACAGCGGGGATTATCGCTGGCCTGGTCCTCCTGCTGGGTATAAGTGGGTATCTGTTGCTGCGCAGTACTGCCGTCCACCGATTCACGCTTTCCAGAATCGAAAGGCTTGCCTCGGAGAAACTCGGCAGCCGCGTTGATATCCAAAGCTTCAACCTTCATCTCTCGAACTTGAGTCTTGATCTGAACGGGATCACTATCGACGGGAAGGATTCCAGCCCGCACGGCCCACTTCTCCAGGTCGATCACGTTGGCGCGAATATCAAAATAACTTCCGTGCTGCACCGCGAATGGGATTTGAACAGCATCGTCGTCGACCATCCGGTGGCTCGAGTGTTCGTCGACAAAGCTGGGAACAGCAATATTCCGACTCCGCCGAATCCATCGGGACAGCCGATCAATATTTTCGACCTTGCCGTGCAGCACGCTGTCCTGAATAACGGACAGATTTATTACAACGACCAGAGCGTCCCGCTTTACGCCGATCTTCACAGTCTGCGCTTCCAGTCGAGTTACTCCTATTCCGGCGGGGGAAGCTATTCCGGCACGCTCGCGTATCGCGATGGCACCTTGCGATATGGCAACTACGCGCCGCTGTCTCACAACCTCGATGCGAAGTTTGATGCTACTCGCGACGCGCTGAAGGTGTCTCCCGCCACGTTTAGTGTGGGCCCATCGCAGGTAGAATTCGTTGCAACGTTGCGGGATTACAGCAATCCGTCGATTCAAGCGAACTATCGCGCGAACCTCGATGGGGAGGAGTTTCGCCGGGAGCTGAAGAATCCAAATATTCCTTCCGGCATGATCCTGCTCACCGGGACCGCTCAATATCAGAATCAACCCAACGCAGCGGTCCTGAACTCGCTCGTTATGGATGGGCAGTTGAGCAGCACCAGTCTGCTCGTCAATACCTCTGGCTACCGCGGGATCGTTCGCGATCTGAGCGCGCGTTACTCGCTCGCCAATGGAAATGCCGCGGTGCAGGATCTCCACGCGAAACTCCTTGGAGGGACGTTCAACGGTGCGCTGAACATACGCGATCTCTCCGGAAAAATGCAGTCGCAGCTAGATGCATCGCTGCGCGATATCTCAGTGGCGGATCTTCAATCACTGCTCGCCGCCAGCTCACTGCAAGAGATCCGACTGATTGGGACGACGAATGCCACGGTCAAAGCGTCGTGGAGCGGGTCGATGCAGAATCTGGATGCGACCGCTGACGCTTCAATGCGTACTCAGGCAATCCCACGAGAAAGGCCGGGGGGCACTCCTAGCGCCAACATCCCCCTGGATGCTCTATTTCATGCTCGCTATTCGGGCAAGAGCAAACAGGTTTCGCTGACGCAAAGTTACATCCGTCTGCCGCAGACGTCGCTCAATTTCAACGGCACCGTCAGCGAGCGCTCCAGTCTGCAGATTGCCATGCAGTCCAATGATCTGCACGAATTGGAAATTATCGCCAACGCATTCCGAAGTTCTTCCCCTGAGGCGAGTGCGCAGCCTCTTGGTCTGTATGGAACGGCGAGTTTCACGGGATCACTGCAAGGGAGCACTACGAATCCGAATTTGCAGGGTCAGCTGAGCGCGTCGAATCTTCGAATTCACGAGACCACATGGCCACTGCTGCGCGCGAATGTTCAGGCCAATCCTTCTTTGTTTAGCGTGCAGAAGGGCGAGCTCGAACCATCGCAACAGGGACATATTTCATTTGCACTGCAGACAGCATTGCAACGCTGGTCGTTTACTCCAGAGAGTCAGTTCAATGTGAGGCTCGCCGCATCACAGCTCAATGTTGCCGATCTAGCTCGCCTCGTGAATTCGCCTATTCATGCCAGCGGGACACTGAACGCAAACATCGCGATGCACGGCACGCAACTCAGTCCCTTCGGCCAGGGCACGGTGGTGGTCACCAATGGCTTGTTGGATACCGAACCCTTGCAGGTCGCCACTCTCAGTTTTCAGGGCACGGGGAACGAAATCCACGGGACCCTCGGTGGTCGACTCTCAGCCGGTTCGGCAACCAGCAAGTTCGTTTACTACCCGCAACAGCAAACTTATAACCTGCTGCTCGAGATCGCGAATCTGCAGTTAGCAAAGTTGCACGCGCTTCAGCAACATAACCTGAATCTCTCAGGCAGGCTGAATGTCAACGCGAGCGGCAGCGGTTCCATCAAGAATCCGGCGCTCACGCTTACCGCAGAAATCCCCACACTGCAGTTTCAGGAGCAGACGATTCGTGGTCTCAAGCTGCAGGCTAATGTTGAGCAGCACCTGGCTACGCTCGACCTGACTTCGCAAGCCGTGAATACCGGCATTCGAGCACATGGTACGGTCGGACTCACTGGCAATTATCAAGCCGATGTGCGCGTCGACACAGGCCTGATTCCGCTGGAACCTCTGCTGGATACTTATGCCCCGCAGGCTGGCGACATTACCGGTCACACCGAACTGCATGCCACATTGCGTGGACCGCTGAAACATAGAGCGTTGCTGGAGATGCATGCGCAGCTGCCCGTATTCTCTCTGAGCTATCAGAACTTCGAACTTGCAGCCGTGCACCCGGTTCTAATCGACTACGCTCACGGCATGCTCGCCATTCAACGTTCCGAGATCCGGGGCACCGACACCGACCTGCAGTTTGAGGGGAATATTCCCGTGCAGTCCACCGAGCCGGCGTCTCTGTTATTGCTGGGCACGGTCGACCTGAATATCTTGCGTGCGGTCGCGCCCGACCTGCGCAGTAGCGGTCAACTTAAGTTCGACATCAATTCGATCGGGCAGACGAGCAATCCAAATTTCCAGGGCAAGATTCAGATCGTGAACGCGAACCTGTCGATGGCGGGAGCGCCACTGGGACTGCAAAACGGCAACGGCGTGCTTACCCTGAGCAACAAGCGCGTTGACGTCACCAGCTTCCAGGGACAGATGGGCGGCGGCACAGTAACTGCGCACGGCGGTTTAGTGATACGCCCCGGAATCATTTTTGACCTCGCCGCAACTGGCGATGGAATCTCTCTTCTTTATCCACGCGGGGTACGTAGTGCCATCGACGGCGATTTGACTCTGACGGGCAACGCACAAACTGCGCTGCTGCGTGGGCAGATCCATCTCGACCGTTTGTCATTTACGCCGGACTTCGATGTATCAACGTTCGCCCAGCAGTTCAGCAACGAAGTATCTTCGCCTCCTTCGGCTGGTTTCGCGAATAATGTGCAACTCCAGGTCGTGTTGCAGACGGGCGCTGGATTGAATCTTGTGAGCCGCACCCTGAGTCTCCAAGGCGGAGCGAACTTGCGCGTCCAGGGGACATTAGCTGACCCGGTCGTGCTCGGCCGGGCCGATGTTACTGGCGGCGATGTCATCTTCCTGGCAAATCGTTACGTCATCCAGGGTGGCAGCATTGCCTTCGTAAATCCCACACGTACCGAACCGGTCGTGAATATCACCGCTACCACCACCATCGACCAGTACAACATCAACCTGCGACTGGAAGGGCCATCAGACCGCCTGCGAACAACGTATTCGTCCGACCCCGCCCTGCCGCCCGTGGACATCATCAACCTGCTGGCATTTGGCAAGACCACGGAGGCACAAGCAGCCAACGCCAATGCCGGCGGTTCGCTCGGACCGGAGTCCGTGCTCGCTTCTGGCATTAGCAGCCAGATCGCCGGCAGAATCCAGAGGCTCGCGGGCATTTCCCAGCTCAGCATCGACCCGGTCCTTGGACCAAACCAGGGAACGCAAGGTGCGCGTATTACCGTTCAGCAGCGCGTAACCAGCAACCTGTTCGTGACCTTTTCTTCAGACGTGACTTCGACGCAGCAGCAGACAATCCAGCTGCAATATCAACTGAATCCGCGATGGTCAATAAGCACCGACCGCGACCAGAACGGCGGCTTCGGCTTCGACGTGAGGGTGCACAAGAGTTTTTGAATTTGAAACGTATTACCGCTAGACGCTAGGCTTTACGCTAGCCAGGCGGTCTTCGTCGGAGTTCTCGACTGCGGACTTCGCCACTCGCAACCGGTTATCACTACCTGGATAACGCCAGTTCACTCGCGGCGGAATCAGAGACATGTCGATGCGGTCTTTATATCGGATCGCGATGTTGACCAGTGAATCCAGCAGCGAGTCGGAAAGGTAGTGCGGCTTCAATCCCAGGTCGATCAGCTTGGAGTGCTTGGCGTTGTAGTAATGATCTTCGGCTTCCACGCGCGGATCGGGCAGGTAGTCGATTTCGACATCCAGATCGAGTTCTTTGCCTGCCGTCTTCACCATCTCCGCCAGTTGCAGGACTGAGAACTGTTCGGTGAACTGATTGTAGACTCGGCATTCGCCGCGGGCCGCCGGATTGTGACAGGCAATCTCGATACAGCGCACCGTGTCGCGTATGTCGAGGAAACCACGCGTCTGCCCGCCTTTGCCATACACGGTCAGCGGATATCCGATGGCGGCCTGGACGCAGAATCGGTTCAGCACGGTGCCGAATACATCGTCGTAATCGAAGCGATTGATCAGGCCTTCGTGGAGCGCAACCTCATCGGTCATGGTTCCGTAAACCACGCCCTGGTTCAAATCAGTGGCGCGCAAGCCCCAGATGCGACAGGTGAACATCATGTTGTGGCTGTCGTGCACCTTCGAGAGGTGATAGAACGAGCCGGGCTGCTTGGGGAATGGCAGCACATCTTTGCGGCCGTTGTGTTCGATGGAGATGTAGCCTTCTTCGATGTCGATGTTGGGCGTGCCGTACTCGCCCATCGTACCCAGTTTGATCAAGTGACAATCGGGTTGCAATTCGCGAATCGCAAACAGCAGGTTGAGCGTGCCAACCACGTTGTTCACCTGCGTAAACACGGCATGCTTGCGGTCGATCATGGAATAGGGCGCCGACCGCTGCTCGGCGAAATGCACCACGGCTTCGGGCTGGAAGTCGCGTAGGAAGGAGGCGAGGAAATCGTAGTCGGTGATGTCGCCGATGAATGAGTCGATGACGTTGCCGGTAAGCTGATTCCAGATGCGCAGACGATCCGCCAGAGGCAGGATGGGGGTGAGGGTTTGCGCGCTCAACTCATGGTCCCATTGGCGGCGGACGAAATTATCAACGATGGCAACCGAGTGTCCCTTGCCTGACAGGTACAGCGCCGTGGCCCATCCGCAATATCCGTCTCCACCTAGTACGGCAATCCTCATGAACCCTTCTCCTCTAGCTCGTCAAATACGGACGGAATCGACTCCGTCGGCAACGCCGGAACCGTTCAAATCCGGCGCTTATCAGATGGTTGTAGTCCCGGACCAGATTTAAAAAACCGCTGTCCCCACCACGTAGCCATGCTGGTCCGCGCGCTTACCAGTTTCTGGTTGAACTTGCTGTGCCGCGGAACCCTGCAATGGATGATTCGTAAGTATAATCTTGCCGCCGCTCCTCGCGACCACAATTGGTTCGGCCGGCGCAATCAACCCCTGGAATCGCGGCATATCCGATTGCTGCGCAAACAGGTAATACCGCTCGGGCTTCTGCCATAAATCCTTGAATTGCGCGTCGTTGATGAAGACATTGGGGACTCCCGGTGCATAGGCCCCATAGACCAGGTTGTTGTATATCCCGTTCAGCAGCAACCCCGTGCGGTTCGTATAGAAGAACACCGAAGAGTACGTATAGTAGTGGTGATTAATGATCAGCGTGCCTTGCGGCGACCGATCCAGGGCCTTCACCAGCGGTCTCGATGACAGGAACGGATCAAAGGTCACCATGGCCAATCGCGCTGCGTGGAAGAACAACACCATCATCAGTGTGGCCGCAACGAATGCCAGTTTCTTCGCGCGAATCGTTCCCAGGGCGCCGATCAGAAACGCAATCCCCGCAATTAAGCAGCGGCAGGCGCAGATACGCGAACGATGCCAGCGTGAGGTCTTCCATGTGTCCGAGAGACAAGGTGTAGACGCTGGGGTGCTCGTTCAGCGCGGAGAAGATATCGCCCGGCGCAGGAAGCCCGCGCACCATAAAGAGGATGGCTAGAGCCGCGATCGCGCAGATCGCGCAAATTACCGTCAGCACTCGCGTGCCGCGTTTGATCCAGACACCGCCATCGGCAATCGCACAGCCTAACAACAAGGCCATCGCCGGATACGCCGGCATGGAGTAGTACTCCTGCGTGGTCGAGAACGTGAAGAAAATCATCACGACGCCGATCCAGCACAACGCCAGCAAACGGGCTCGACCGGCGCGGTCCACGGGGCGGAATGACAGTTTCGCGATCGCCGGGAGATACACGCTCCATGGAAATAGCCAGATCAGATGAAACAGCCAGAAGTACAAGCGCGGCACGGTGTTGTAATCGTGCGGATAGCGGAGGTTCAGGAAGCGCAGCAGTTGCTCGTTGATGAAGAAGAACCACAGAAAGCCGTGATATTCGCCGGGGCCACTGTGCAACGTCCACGCAAAATAAGGTGGATTGCGAATCGTGGCCAGAATGTGCCACGGCGCCGCGATCAGCAGAAGCACGACCACGCCGCTCACCGGATGCAGCCGCTTCCACGCTTTCGCGTTAAATAGTTGTCCAGTCAGGAACAGATAAACGATTGCCGCGCCAACCGGGAATACCACGGCGATCAGGCTCTTCAGCAGCAATCCAGTTCCCAGGCTGGCAGCGAAGATGAACGCCCACAATCGCGGATGAGGCTCTTCCTTATCGATCGCGCGCAGGAATCCCCACATGCCCAGCGCGATGGCGAGGGTGAGCATCACGTCGGGAATCAAAATGCGCGTGAAGAGAAACAGGCCAATACAGGTGCCGATGACTAGGCCCGCATAGAGGCCGGCTTTGCGGCCGAAGGCCCAGATGCCGATCGCCGTTGTGAGCAGCGCCAGTCCAACGCAGGAAAGCGCAATAGGAACGCGCGCCGCCCAGTCGCTGGCGCCGAAGATCTTATAGCTGAGCGCGATGATCCAATAGACGAGCGGCGCCTTCTCGAGATAGGCCACGCCGTCCAGGCGAGCGGTCGTCCAGTCGCCAGTGCTGAGCATGTTGCGCGCAATTTGCGCCTGCACGGCATCGACATCGTCCATCAGGGATGGAGGAGAAACGATGCAGCCCACATACACCGCGCTTGCTACCAGAAGAACGGCTAGATAGACATGCCAATTCTGACTGGAACGCGCTGTTCCTCCTGTGAAGCGGGGACTGCTTGCACTCCCCACTTTTTCATCCACAGAAACAGCACCATTAAACCCCATAAGTGATATCCAAGATTCGCACGCCTCTCCAGGTGACTGCGAAGGAATCGCTCCACTACGTGTGGCCGGAACAATGCATCGTGTTCGCTTGCACCCTGCGTGAGCGTCTCGACAACCAATGAGCGCAGCGGTCCACGCAGCCACTCATGTGCCGGAATATCGAATCCTACCTTTTTGCGAGTCAGCACAGCAGGAGGAAGTTTCCCCTGCATCAAGTGCTTCAACACGAACTTCTGCCGCGATCCGCGAATCTTCAGCGAAGCTGGAAGCGAAGCGGCAAATTCCACGATGCGATGATCGAGAAATGGCGGCCGGACTTCAACCGCATGCGCCATGCTCATGCGATCGCTCTTCACCAATATGTCGTCGGGCAAATAGTACTTCTGGTCGAAGTAGAGGAACGGCGCCAGGTCGTCTTTGCTGGGCGGCAGCTCGTTTACCTGTTGCAACATGGCATCGAGTGAACCCGGCAGGACCGCGTTCAGCAACACCGTCTTCTGTGTTTCCGAGAATGTACCGTTCCAATAGACGTGGGCTTGCTCAGCCGTGAGCAGCGAACCTTCCGCGAAGCGCTTCAACTTGTAATCCAGCCCGATCTTTTCGTCAGAAACCGGCCAATGCTTCAGGGCTCCCAGTCCGAATTCGATCATGCCGCGCGGGAATCGCCGCAACATCCGCGATAAGCGGTTTGCGCGATAGGTAAGGTATCCCCCGAAGAGCTCGTCGGCACCTTCCCCGCTCAGTGCAACCGTCGTTCCCGTCTTGCATAGCTTTGACAGGAACCATACCGGCAGGGCGCCGGCATCGGCGCTGGGTTCGTCAGAGTAGTACGCGAACTCCTCGATCGCTCCCTGCAGATTCACATCCGGGTTCAGATCGAGTTGCTCGTGCTCAGTTCCGTACTGCGCGACTACACGCTTGATGTATTCCGTTTCGTCGAAACTGCGGCCGTGGAAGGAGATCGAGTACGTCTTCAGTCGCGAAGAGGACGCCTGCGCTGCGTAGTGAAGGATGGTGGAAGAATCGACTCCGCCGCTAAGCCACACGCCGAGAGGCACGTCCGAGAGCATGTGCTCCCGCACCGATTGCTTCAGCAGTGAATCCAGCTGCTCTTCCGCCGACTCCAGCGTCCACTGGTTAGAGACACCATACGGCAGCTGCCAATAGCAATCTGTTCGAACCGTGCCGTTCTTCCATTCCAGCCAGTGCGCCGGCGGAAGCTTTTCGATGCCATCAATCAATGTCCAGGGCGAAGGCACATAATTCAGTGACAGATAGCAGTCCAGCCCATTCAGGCTGAGATTCCGTTCGATTTCCGGGTGGATAAGGATGGTCTTCAGCTCAGACCCGAAGTACAAATCGTGACCGCGTTGCGCAATGTAGAGCGGCTTGATGCCCATGCGATCGCGCGCGAGTACGAGCCGTTTCTTGGACTTCGTCCACAACGCAACCGCGAACATTCCGCGCAGGCGCGCAAAGCATTCCGTATCCCACTCAAGAAACGCGTGCAGTACGGTCTCGGTGTCGCAGTGGGACTCGAACTTATGTCCTGCCGCTTCCAGTTCTTTTCTTAATTCCAGGTGGTTGTAGATCTCGCCGTTGAAGACGATCGTGGTATCTGAATCTGAACTGGTGATCGGCTGATTTCCACCCTGCAGATCGATGATCTTCAGGCGGGCAGCTCCGAGCGAACAAATGTCCGATTGGAACACTCCCTGCTGGTCCGGTCCGCGGTGCTCCAGCGTGGCTACAGCTTTCACAATTCGATCGGTAGCGGGCACCCAATTCTTATGAGTGAACCCGGCTATTCCACACAATTTATTCTTACCTCACAAACGGTTGGCCGATCGTTACCGCTGAACCAGCCATGCGGCAGTATGTTCTATTGTATCTTCAATGCTTGCCGAGGATCACTAAAGCTACGCCGAAGCACACCAGCAAAACGCCCATCCATCGTTGAGTAGTAACCTTTTCACCCAGGAAGAATTTCCCGCCCAAGGTCCCCACTGCGTAGCTGAAGGCCGTAACCGGTACTACGAAACTAACGTTTTCGAGCGAGAGCACTCCGAGGAGCGAGAAGAATCCGATTGCCATCAGCAGCACACCAAGCCACATCCATCCCACCTGCACTGCTTGCAGGAACGCCCGTCCGATCGCCGCCGGAGTGAAGCTGTGTACTTCTCCCACGCTTTTCATGGCGCGCGCTACGCAAAGCTCGCCAGCAGTGCCGGAGACCATGATCAGGAAAAACAGGATGAATTCGAGAATCACGCGCTGTCCCCCGGAGGCTGCGTAGTGCTATGTGGCGTTTGTCCCACTACGAACACGCCAACACAGATCACGGCGATTCCCACCCAACGCAAGGGCGCGACTGCTTCTCCTAATGCGAAGTGCCCCAGCAGCGCCACAGTTGCATAGGCTACGGCCGATGCCGGCAGCACCCAGCTGTAATCTGCCCACGAGAGCACCAGCATATAGGCCACAAAGAACAGCAGCATCGACGCGATTCCCAGCCAGATTGTGCCCGAGGTGAACACCTGCTCTGCCACCTGGAACAATTGGTCCGCACTGCGATCGGTGACCGCGCCCACTGATTTCATGCCCTTGCTCAGCAGCACGTTGCCCAACGGTCCAAAGATCACCATCAGCAGGATGAAGATGTAGGTTTTCAAGCGAGGTCGGGAATGGGTCATCGTCGAGGGCAAACCTGCCCTTCTCGAACGAACTCCACGCTGGAGAACAAGTCCAATCCACCGGCAGAGATAGAATGAAAAGTACGGAGTATCACTGTTCTACTTTACTTGATTCAGCTGAGCAGCCCAAGTCGCAGAACAGTTGGAAGCGAAGAAGGTAGTACAACATTCGGCCGGCGAACTAAAGCCGAAGAATTTGTCTGACGGAAATGATCAAGAGCGAATCCTTTGAAATCGCGATCGACGCGCTGCGAGCGAACAAGGCCAGGGCGGCGCTCACCATTCTGGGCGTGATCATCGGCAGCGCCTGCATCGTGCTGGTGGTGACGATTTCACTGGTAGGCAAGAGTTATGTGCTCAGGCTGGTCGAGGGAGTCGGCTCGAATCTGATCTACGCCTACTATTCAGGCGATCAAAGCAAACATTCGCTGGCGGACGAAATTTCCGTCTCTGACTACGAAACTGCGCACACGCTTCCACACGTAGCCCAGGTTTCCGGCACCAACGATTTCGGCAGCCAGGTCGTCATCATTAATGGGCACCAGATCCCGGTTGCCCTGATTGGAGTCACCGACGGCTTCCAGCAGATTCGCAATCTCCTGATCCTCGAAGGCCGCTATTTCGACAGCATCGATATGCAGACGAATGCGAAGGCAGCGGTGATCAGTGAAGGGCTGGCCAAACGCTTTGATGAGGACATGCTCGGCAAAAATCTCAAGGTCGGCGAGCTGAGCTTCACCATCATCGGCATCTTTCGTGAACGCGTCTCCACGTTTGGCCAATCGGAGATTCGCGCGGAATCGGTGCTGATCCCCTTCCCGCTGATGCGTTTCTATCTCGGCAAGGACTATCTCCGGACGCTCTACGTCCAGGCCGATTCGCCGGACACGGTTCCGGAGGTGACGCAGGAAGTCCGGCAGATGCTGGAAGCGCATCATCGCACCAGCACGGATTACACAGTGGAAAATCTCGCGGCCGTTCTCAGCGCGGCGCGACGCATTTCGTTCGCACTTTCGGCAGTGTTGCTTTTGTTGAGCGCAATCGCCCTGATCGTCAGCGGCGTGGGAATCATGAACATTATGCTGGTCACGGTTACCGAGCGCACGCGCGAGATCGGGGTTCGCAAAGCCGTGGGCGCGAAGCGCAGCCAGATCCGCTACGAATTTCTTTACGAAGCACTGCTGATCAGCGGGACGGGAGCCATCCTCGGAATTTTGCTCGCAATCGGACTGGTCTTTATTATCCAGCCATTGATTCCGCCGCAGTACAGCCTGCATATTCCGCTGCTCGGACCGTCGATGATCCTTGCATTCCTGGTCTCTTGTCTGACGGGAGTGTTGTTCGGATATTTACCGGCGAATCGCGCGTCGAGATTGCATCCGACCGAATCGCTGCACTACGAATAGCTGCGGCTCTTGACTACGCGCCGAGCTTCTTCAGCGCGTCTGCCGCCGGAGCGTAATCTCCCGCAAGATTCAACGCGATTCGATATTCGGCTGCGGCTCCCTGCTTGTCTCCCTGTTTTTGTAGGATCGTGCCCAGCAGGTAATGAGCCTGGAAGATGGGAGCCTCGTCACTGCCGCCCACGGCGATGTATTTGCGGAGCAGATTCGCCGCTTCCGGCAAATTTCGTCCTGCATGGTCGTAGATAGTCGCAGCGTTGTAATACACGGCGTTGGATTTGTTACTGCTGGAAACACCTCGCTGGATTGCCGACTCCATCTGCGACCAGTGCTGGGTCTGACGGTAAAGGTTCGCCAGATTCAGCCAATAGGAGCCGTAGTTGTTGCTGGCGTGAATTGCCTGCACATATTCGCCTTCGGCAGCGCCGTAATCTTTTTTCTTTTCATCCAGCCGCGCATATACCCAGTGCGCTCGCGCTGGATCTACGACCGAAATCTGCTTCGCCTGATCGAGGGCTTTATCCGTCCCTCCACCGATTACCGATGGCGCTTCCATGTAGTACTCCGACAGATCGGTGCGCGCCGCAACATTCTTTCCATCCAACTCGACCGACTTCTCGAACGACGCCTTCACTTTTTTGGCGAGGCTGTACGCTGCAACAAAACTCGAGGTGTCTGCTTTCTCGCCGTATGCGCGACCGAGCCACATCCAGTACTCGGAGTTATTCGGAGCCAGTGCCACCGCACGCTCGCCGTAATCAATCGACTGGTCCCATTTGTTCAGGTGGTAATAGGCTTTCGACATCAAGTGGTGCGCCTCGGCATCATTCGGGGACGACTGAATCCGCGTGTTCAACAGTCGGATCGCCAGCTCAATCTGTCCCGACGTGATGATGTCAGTAATCGACTGGCCGGGATCCGCCAATGCAGGCAGCGCCACCACGAAACTCAATACCAGAACGACAACAAGACGAAAATATTTTCTAATTTGCAAAATTACGAGCACCAGTACTAATCAACCCTTGAGAGATACGCTACTGCAGGAACCCGTCACGGAATACTGCTATCCGCTTTACTCATTAGATACAGAAGGCTCCGTTTGGCTCCGGAACATCTTCAGCCATTGACGCAGCCAGCTATCTGCTTAAGAATGCAGCTCCAGAGCCCAACCTACATTTATCGTGAGCGCACTGGAAACATTCCAAGCATCAACCATCGATCTGGCGAATCGGCGTATCCTCGCCGCGCAAGCCTCTGGCGGCACTAGTGGAAACGCGATCTACGAAACAGTGTTGCGCGTGGTGAACGAATTTCAGCTGCGGGGAGATCTTCTCGATTTCGGATCGGGAACAGGATTCTTAACCCGGCAACTCGAAGGGACTAAGCGTTTCGCCACAATCACTGCCGCCGATCTAATGCCAAGGCCGGCATCACTCGACGAGAAGATTGCCTGGATCGCCGCCGACCTCAATGAACCCCTTCCATACGATGGTGCAAACTTCGACGTAATCGTTTCAGCCGAGGTCATCGAGCATCTCGAAAATCCACGATTCGTGGCTCGTGAACTGTTTCGATTGCTGCGGCCGGGCGGGACCTTACTCCTGACCACCCCGAATAATGAAAGCTGGCGATCCCTGCTCTCGTTGTTGGTGCGCAGTCATCACGTCGCATTCGGAGACGGATCCTATCCGGCGCACATTACGCCGCTGTTGCGGATTGATCTCAAACGAATTCTCACCGAGGCGGGTTTCGCGCCACCGATCTTCCGCTACACAAATGAAGGCGGACTTCCGGGCTATCCAACTATGAGCTGGCAGAAAATATCAGGCGGGCTACTCACCGGTGTACGCTTCAGCGACAACTTACTCGCATTCTCCCGCAAGCCTTAATTGAACTAATCTGCTCCGCACAATAACGTCGAAACCTGCGGCGGTAACTCTCGCTTGCTGGCGAATAGATTTCGCGCTTCGTAACTGCGCTGTCTGCGGAATTCATAAATGCGATAACCAAAAGTTCGTAGTATCTTGTCCGACGTCGCGCCCGGATGACATTCAAAGATGATGTCGGGCGCCGTGTCGCTTCCAAGAACATCCGTTCCACCCTGGAAGACCTGCTCTTCGGCGCCTTCCACATCTACTTTCATCAAGTCGACGCGCCGGAATTTCTGTTCGCGAACGAAGTCGTCCAGAGTCTGCGCCTGGATCGTAATCGCGACCGCTTCTGGTGATTCATTCAGCGAAGACAACCCCTGATTCTCGGGATCATCGACAACAAAGAAAGTCGTAGGACCTGTGTCGCGGGCCAAAGCCACCCGCTGAGGAGATATGTTGAGGTCAGGATTTAGCGCAACGTTCTCTTGCAGAGCTTCGAACAGCTTCGGAACTGGCTCGAACGCATAAACCCTGGCACCACGGGCAGCTGCAATGATTGAGTAATAGCCAATGTTTGCTCCCACATCGAGAAAGCACATGCCCGGTTGCAGTACTGACTTCAACAATTCTGTTACTGCATATTCCCAGCATTTGTAAACGTAAATACCGGTTCCCATGCCCGTACGCATATCGACTCTCAGGCGCGCGCCGCCATCGAGCTGCACCGTCCGAAGCGCGTCGCTTGCGCCGAATCTGCATTGGACGTTGCGCAAAACAGCAAGCGGAAAACTCCGCCAGAGCTCCGGCTTGGCAGCTGGCGAATTGTTACGAACGGTGAGCAGCGGGAAAAGCGGCATTCAGCGGGCGATTTCCAATCCTGCAACACAGTATCCCATTCTCTTTCGTACAGCGGGTTACCTCTCGCGATTCATCTGCAGCTTCCCGGTTCGCGAGAACACGCGAGATTCTCGGTTAGCACCTCAGTCGAAAAAGCGGATGGCGTTTTGACCAGCTTGTAAGAACCCGTAATAAACGTTTGCTCAATGCCCATCTGCGATTGAAATTTTCTCGCTTCCGCAGTAAGTTTTCAGGGTCGTCGCGATTGTTCTCCCGCAGTACGCGGCCGTCTAAGAAGAACCCGGCTCCAACGGAACCACTGGCGGTGGTACCTCCGGCCTCCGCAAACCTCGTTAACCCCAGCGATTCCCCTCAGGAGGTGTACTGTGGCCGTTTCCCCCCAACAATTGCGACCCATCAGCTTGCTCGACAGCATCCGAGCGTACTTAACCCCCGAACTCATCAGCGGCGCCAGCTCTGCTGTCCGCGAACCTGAATCAGCTACTCGAACGGCCTTGAACACTTCCGTTCCCAGCGTTCTCGCGGGCCTCACTCAACTCTCCTCGTCTCCAGAAGGCGTAAGCAAACTTGGAAACCTCGTGCGCGACGGCGCCTTTGCGCCGGTTGCAGACAATGCTTCCACTCTCTTTGGGGGAGGCACACCAACCACAAACATGATGAGCGCCGGTCAGCAGCTGCTTGGCAATATTTTCGGAGAGAACAGCTCGTCTGTAACCGACATGCTCGCGCGTAACAGTGGGATCCGGTCCTCCTCGGCCTCTTCCCTGATGGGGATGACAGCGCCCCTCGTGCTCGGCGTGATCGGGAAGTACGCGAGCAGCCAGGGACTCAATGCCTCCGGCATAGCGGGGCTGTTGCGTGGTCAGAAGGAATCCATCTTCGGCGCGCTCCCTGCAGGCATGTCACAACTCATCGGGCTCGGCGGTCCCAGAGTCGTTCCGCCGTTGGCGAATAATTATCGCGACACATCTACTGCTGCGGTGAGGGATGTCCCGAAGCAAACGTATTCCGCGGCTCCCACTGTGCCGTCTGCAGCTGGTTCGAAGAAATGGTTGTGGATCGCGCTCATCGCGTTCGCAGCTCTGTTGCTGTGGATGTTTGCGCGCGGTCGCGGCCCCAACGGATCGCTCACCAGGCTGTCTCTTCCTAACGGAACGTCCATTTCCGTTCCCGAAGGTTCGCTCAATTACAACCTGGCCAGCTACTTGGGTTCCCAGGCGCAAGATGTTCCGAGGACATTCGTCTTCGATCATCTGAATTTCCAGACGGCTTCCACCGAGCTGACGCCCGATTCTGTGCAGAGCGTGGGTGACCTGACCGCGATTCTGAAGGCGTATCCCAACGCACATGTCACTCTGACCGGACACACGGACAACACGGGCGATGTTGACGCGAATCAGAGGCTCTCAGTTGACCGCGCCAATGCCGTAAAGGCCATGCTCGTTTCCGGAGGTGTGCCTTCCGATCGGATCTCGACCGCCGGTTACGGCCAATCCCGTCCGATTGCAGCTAATGACACGGATGAAGGACGGACCAGGAACCGCCGCATTGAACTGACGGTGAACAGCAAGTGAGCCTTGCATGAGCGACAGAGGCGACCACCCACGAACTACTTCTAAACGGAGGAACTCATGGCAGACTTTGATCAACTCAAGCAGAAATACCAACCTGTACTCGACGTCATCCAGAAAGAAGGCGCTCAGATCCAGGGCCTCGGCATGGATGGGAACCAACTTTCGCTAAAGGTGCTGGCGAACTCCGAAGCCAGCAAGAATCGTATTTGGGACGCGATCAAGGCTGTCGATCCCAATTACTCGGATTTGAAGCACGACATTCAATTTCGCGAGGGACAGCAGACCTACACGGTTCGCCCTGGCGACAACCTATCAAAAATCAGCAAGCAGTTTTATGGCGACGCAAACAAATACATGGCGATAGCCAAGGCCAACAACCTGCAGGATCCGGACAAGATCAAGGTCGGGCAGGAGCTCATAATTCCCGCCGCCGCCTGATCCAACCAGGGCGCCGGCCGCAAACGCTGGCGCCCATTCCGTTCCAGCCATCAACAGGAGGAAGTATGTCGTTACTCGATATGTTGAAACAGTACGCGGGCGGGTCCGCTCCCACCAGCGAGGCCGACGTGCATCAGCACTTCGACCAGGTCGCGCAGTCGGTTCCACAGAGCGATATGGCCGGCGCACTCTCGCACGCATTTCGTTCCGACCAGACGCCTGCTTTCGGGCAGATGGTCTCCAGCATGTTTAGCCAATCCAATGGTGAGCAAAAAGCGGGAATGTTAAATCACCTGCTTGCGTCCGTCGGACCAGCCGGCTTGGCGCAAATCCCAGGAGGCAGCATGCTGTCCGGATTGCTCTCCGGAGGCAGTAATCAGGTCACACCCCAACAAGCGCAGAACATTTCTCCAGAAGCCGTTCAGCAACTGGCTTCCCGCGCCGAACAGACGGATCCTTCGATCATCGAAAAGGCCAGCTCGTTTTATGCGCAGCACCCGACCCTGATCAAGACGTTGGGAGCCGGGGTGATGTCGATCGCCATGGCGAAACTGGCACGGCGCGATGCCGCCTAGCACTCGCGATAGCCGCAGTCGACCTCACGGGGAAAAGGCTGCGGCTAGCCGTACGGTCCGGAATGGCTTTTGTAACTGTCAGAAAATAAGCTAGATAGCAATACATTCCGCGCGATAACAATCTTTTTACAAAGAATCCCCTTGACAATCTATAACGGCAGTCGTTTACTTAACGTTGTTAAGTTAACACTGTTAAGTGGAAGAGAGCTGTTATGGGAGTCAAAGAGCGCAGGGAACGAGAGAAGTCTGAAGTACGCGACAAGATCCTCGATGCCGCGCGGGAACTGTTCATCGCCGAAGGCTACGAGGGCGTTTCGATGCGCAAGGTGGCGGACAGAATCGAATACACGCCGACGACGATCTACGGTTATTTTGCCGACAAGGAAGACCTCTTCCGGCAGTTATGCCACGAAGATTTCGCGCGTCTCGCCGAAGTCTTTCAGAGCGCGGCGATGCCGGCCGATGTCATCGAGCGCATCAATCAGATCGGTCGCCTCTACATCGATTTCGGTCTGAAATATCCGAACCACTACACCTTGATGTTCATGACGCCGCATCCGGCGCCGGGGCTCGACGAAATCGATCAGGAGATCAAGGGCAATCCTGAAGTCGATGCCTACGCCTTCCTGAAATACACCATTCAACAAGCGATCGAGGAGGGACGCTTCCGCCCGGAATTTCAGGACGCGGAGCTGATTTCGCAAACCTTGTGGGCGGCTGTTCACGGCGTGATTGCCTTGCACATCGCCAAATGTCACGACGGTTGGGTTGACTGGCGTCCGATGCCGGAACGAGTCGAGTTCATGCTCGACGCGATTCTGCACGGCATGCTGCGCGAGAGGAAATAACATGCCGCCCCTGGCACAGCGCAATCTGTTTCACGACAAGGTTCGACTGGCGGTCACGCTGACGGGAATTGTTTTCGCCGTGGTGCTGATCGTCGTCGAGCTGGGTCTCTTCGTCGGCTTCACGGTGACGACGTCGAATCTGATCGACAATTCCGGCGCTGATCTGTGGGTGACGTCGAAACATGTGCCTTATGTCGAGCAAGGCGTTCCTTTCAGCGAACGCAAGGTTTACCAGGTGCGCGCCGTTCCCGGCGTTGCGAAGGCCGAGAAGCTGATTACGCGCTGGGTGGAGTGGAAGCGTCCCGATGGCCGGCAGGAATCGGTGCAGGTCGTCGGGCTGAACGTGGACGAGAATCTCGGACGCCCGTGGAACCTGGTGCAAGGCCGCGTGGAGGATCTCAAACGTCCCGACGCAATCATCATGGACGAGATCTACAGGCAGAAGCTTGGTGTCGATCATGCGGAGCAGCTGTTTGAGATCAACGGCAAGCGTGCGCGAGTGGTTGGATTCACGCAGGGGATTCGCGCCTTCACTACGTCTCCTTACGTCTTCACTACTTTCAAGCGCGCGCAGGAATATGCGAACGTTCCCGATGATCAGACGACTTACATCTTGGTAAAGCTGGCGCCGGGAGCGAATCCCGAGCAGGTTCGCCATGACATTCTGGATCGCGTGAAAGACGTGGACGTAGTCACGAATCGCGAATTCAGCCGCATGACGCAGTTCTACTGGATGTTCACTACCGGCGCAGGCGTTGCGGTGCTGCTGGCGGCGCTGCTTGGACTCGTCGTCGGCTTTGTCGTAGTTGCGCAGACCATCTACGCAACGACCATGGATCACCTGCGTGAATTCGGCACGCTGAAAGCGATGGGCGCGCCCAACAGTTACGTCTACAAAGTCATCATCAAGCAGGCGGCGATCAGTGCAGTAATCGGTTATTTCCTTGGCATGATCGTCAGCGTGTTCGTGGTGCACGCCAGTCAAAAAGGCGGCGCAGCCATCCTGATGCCCACGCCGATGGCGATTGGCATGTTCTTTCTGACGCTGTTCATGTGTGTTGGAGCAGCGCTGGTTTCCATCAACAAGGTCACGCGGCTCGATCCCGCAATGGTGTTCAAAGGCTGAAATGGAGGACGAATGCAACCAGCCATTGCAGTTCGCCAGGTAACGAAGAACTACATTGAAGGCGCGGCAGGAACGCTCGCACTTCGCGGCGTTGATCTCGATGTCCACCGCGGAGAGCTCGTGCTGCTGATGGGGCCTTCGGGCAGCGGCAAGACTACGCTGCTCTCGATCATGGGCTGCATTCTGACCGCGACCGCCGGAAGCGTGCGCGTCGCCGGAAAAGAAATCACGAAGCTGAGCGAGAAGCAGCTGCCAGCGATTCGGCTGGAGCACATCGGATTCGTGTTCCAGGGATTCAATCTCTTCCCGACGCTGACCGCCGGCGAAAACGTGGAGCTGATGCTCGACCTGAAAGGCGTTTCCAAAAAGAAGGCAAAGCTGCGCGCCGGAGAACTGCTCGAGCAAGTCGGATTGTCGGACAAGTACAAGAGCTTCCCTTCCGATCTGAGCGGTGGACAAAAGCAGCGTGTAGCGATTGCGCGTGCGCTGGCAGGCGATCCCGAAATCGTGCTCGCCGATGAGCCGACCGCTGCGCTCGATTCGCACACTGGCCGCACGGTGATGGAGATGATGCGCGACCTGGCACACGAACGCGGACGCGCAGTAGTGATCGTCACCCACGATTCGCGTGTGCTCGAGTTCGCCGATCGCAGCATTCGCATTGAAGATGGTTTGATCGCACAACCCAAGGCGCCGCAGACGGAAATTCCCGCCGGAATGCTGACGCAGGCTTTTTCTTTGACGCGCAATTTGCGAGCGTGATTCCCACCTCTGCCAAAAGAGGGCAGAGATGGGGCACCCACACGTTACCAGTGGAGTAAATGATGAATAGGAAAGTCGTTGTCGTGACTATCGCCGCTGTTATGGCGCTGACTATTTCCGTCAAGCTGATCACCGCGCGTTCGAAGCCTGCGAATTCTCCTGCTGCGGCTTCGGCGACCCAGCGGGTCCCGCTGTTGGTCGCAGGTCCCGGGAAGGTCGAGCCCTTCTCGGAGAACATCGAGCTTGGCTCCGAACTGAGCGGCAAGATCAAAACCGTAAAGGTCGAAGAGGGCGACATCGTGCATCGCGGCGAAACTTTGGCGGAGCTGCAGAACGACGATTACCGAGCGCAGGTGCTGTCGGCCGAAGCGCAGGTAATCGCCAAAGAAGCGACGCTGCGCAAAGTCGTAAATGGCGCGCGTCACCAGGAGCGCTCCGAGGCGTTGTCGTCGGTGAGCGAAGCACAAGCCTCGATGGAAAACTCCAAATCCGAAATGCAGCGACGGCAAAAGCTTTTCGCCGCCGGCGTGATTTCGCGCGAGGAGATGGAGCGTTACACCAGCCAGTACAACGTCGATCAAGCGAAGTACCAGGCTGCGGTCGAACATCACGCGCTGGTGGACGATCATGCGCGCGAAGAGGACGAGGCGTTCGCGGAAGCCGATCTGAAGCTGGCGCAAGCGCAACTCGAAGAAGCCAAGGCGCGCTACGAAAAGACGTTCATTCGCTCGCCCATCGATGGCACCGTGCTGCGCAAGCATCATCGCAACGGCGAAAGCGTTTCGAATTCCTCGACGGTGCCCGATCCGATCCTGACCATCGGCGATCGCAAGGTACTGCGTGTGCGCATCGACGTCGACGAGACCGAAATCGCCAAGGTGCGCGTGGGCGAAAAAGCCTACGTCACCGCGGATGCGTTCGGCGACCAGAAGTTCTGGGGCAAAGTGGTGCGCGTCGGCGAACAATTGGGGCCGAAGAACATACGCACCGACCAGCCTACCGAGCGCGTGGATACGAAGATCCTGGAGACCCTGGTGGAACTCGACGGCGCGCAGCAGTTGCCAGTTGGGCTGCGGGTGGATGCATATATCGTGACCGAAGGCGGCGAGATCGCGCAGGCGAGATAGCGATTCCGGGCAGCCGGGGTCGGCTGCCCCACGTGTTCTGTGGTCAATCTGCAAAGTCTTTCACATGCTGCATTTCTCAACGCGGGCAAGTCGCTGAAAACCAAGGTTGGCATTGGTCCCCGGAATGCAACCTTACTGAGCACTAGCTACATCTCTCCCCCGAGACATTCAGCTTAGGATCCGTGGGGTGGTCTCATGCTGTTTCGGGTACTCTTGTATGTCAACGTCTTGGGTGGGCTGTCGGCAGTAACGGTGTGCGCGCTCGCGCCATTTGCCGATTCGATCAAGAAACTCGTTTCAGCCGCTCGCACCCGTGGCGCAAGTCATCCATTGCCAGCAGATCATTTCCAGCCAAACCGCGCGTAGCCTGCCCTGCTGGAGGGCAAGGTGTCAGGCATGGGCACGGTCTGTGCCCGAGAGGGTACCCTTCCCCCTCCCCTCCCCTTTTGCAAGATATTGAAAACAAAAGAGTTGCTGAGGGGTATCTCGTAAAATCCTGAAAACATTACGCCCAAACACGGAAAATCTTCAAAACAAAAGAGTTGCCAGTTGTCAGTTGCTAGTTGTCAGAAAAAACTTCGCCTAAAGCGGCCCGTGAGACCCCGGAATCGACCAGTACGACTGCTATATCCAGAGTAGCAATTTCAGTGGGAGCTACTAGACACTTTCGCGAAGATTATTTCTGGATTGGAATGACGGACTTGCGAAGATTTGGGGGATTTTGGGCTATTGACAAGAAGTTAGGGGCTGCGGACGAGCGGGTACACCGACTGATTCTTAGATTTGTGATCGAGTGATCTATCAACCAAGTCTTCTATCAATCAAATCTAAAGAGTTCGCTGCTAGTTTTGCCAGTTGGATGTCATTCAGGTCATCGGATACGCTCCGAAATCAGCTTGAGGCAGCATCGTGGTTCGGAGCCTTGCCATCATGCGTCGGCTCACGGAGCATCTCATCGTAAGCCTCGAGGTCCGCTAGATCGTGCAGTCAATTTTGGAGGTCGTATGTGGTACAGAATGCCTATCGCTTTCACGATCCTAATGTTGGCGCTCACAGGGTTGAGTTGGGCAGGGGATGGTGCCTCCGGTACGGACGATGAGATTGCCGGCGTTAAGGCATTCAACCAGGCGTACACCAAGGCCCAAAAAACTGCCGACGTAAACGCGATGGCGAGTCTCTGGGCGCCAGACGCGATCATGATGCCGGCCGGCGAACCGGCGGTCGTAGGCTCCAGACAGATCCATGCCTGGCTGACCAGGAACCAGCCTGATGCGAATGTCATGATCAGCAATGATGTTTCCAACTGGAAGGACATCACGGTGACCGGCGACTATGCCTTCCAGTGGGCGCAGACCTTCGTCAACATTCGGTCCAGGACCAACGACGCTGGAGTTCACATGTCTGGAACCGCATTGCAGGTTCTCAAGAAGCAACCAGATGGCTCGTGGAAACTGTACCGCTCATCCTGGAGCTACGAACCAAGGAAGAAAGATAAATCCGGCCAGTAGACATTTCGGACTGCGTCTGCCCACGCCACAGAAGAGTCCTGGAAATCCTGTCGCCGTCATCGGATTGCCGTGGGGAATCCCCGTTTACAAAACCTAGTCTGGGAGCAAGCCCGATCCTTACTACTTCAGCGCAATCGTGGGACCCAGACGTGCGTGACAATCAGCGTGTACGGATGTACCTTTCGCGTTTCAGCTCAATAGGAGAGCGCACGATGAAACGAGAGCGGGTACTGAAGATTGTGTTGGTGCTGGTTGGACTAGTCTTTTCAGCTCTAATTTATCCGATGACGATGTTTGTGCGGCAAGCACCTGCGCTGGCGATGATGCTCAGCGTGTATGTGACACTCGGCATCTTCTTACTGCTCGCGGCGCGTGACCCATCGGCGAATCGCAGCCTCATCGCCTTCACGGCCTGGTCGAGCTTTGCTCATGCTGCCTTAATGGGAATGCAGGCATGGCGCAATATTGTTGCGCGTGGGGAGCTGATCGGCGTGGCCTTCCTGATTGTTATCGGCGTAGTCCTGATCGTTCTTGCTCCAGCGAAGCAATCATTCGGTGGAGATCTGACTTGAAGTGAGTTTTCCCTGAGCTGGGCGAAAATCGCAATTACAAGAAGTCAGAACTGCCTCGACCGAGCCCCACAACTCGCGCTCCGAGGGCTGCTTCCAACTCACTGTCGACGCTTCTCCCGTGGAACATTCTCAAGTTCTCAGAGCTCTGAAGAACCGCAACTCAGAGCAGTGTCGCTTCGCGAGTTCCGTCATGGAGATCAAAATCGACGAAGATGTCGGCCTTCTCCTAGCCCATCCCACGGGCGTATTCGACAGGGAAATGGCAGAGGAAATTGTCCATTTCATTGAAGTGTGGGAGGTAGTCCGCCAGGAAGGCTTCGATCGTTTCTGCGACCTGACGGGGCTGGATGCGATTCGCCTTTCTGCGTCAGAGATCAGACAGATTGCCACGCGACGTCGCCTGTTTAACCCGAACCAGGTCCCAGTAAGAACGGCGTTTTTAGCGGACACACCAATCGCGTTTGCGACGGTCGCAATCTATCAGGATCTGTTGAACTCTTCGCGCATCACGGTGCGCTCATTCCGGAACATCGCCGATGCAAGTGGATGGCTGCGGGTTGAGCCCAGCAAACTTCGAGGGTGATTACCGGTCGCTCTTGCTCAATGCTTATGCCGCCTCAACTATTGGCTTCGAAAACGATTGCACAGCCAATTGTTCATCTTCTCTGATATCTAGAATCCGGTCCAGGTGAGTGATCCGCAGCGCATCAAGAACCGTCGGGCTCGGGTTCAACAATTTGAGGTCACCACCCTGTCGTCGCAGGCTGGTGTAGTTCCGAACCAAATCTCCTATTCCAGAACTATCGATGTACTGCACATTCGTGAGATTGAGCAGGATCTTTCTCTGACCTTTTTTGACCAATTCGCCAATGATGGCAGCGAGTACCACACCACTTCCCGGACCGAAAGCGAGCGCTTCGCCCACGCTAATGCGCCCACTCAGGTCAAGTATCGTGACATCTCCGCTTTGGCGAATCTTATATTCCAACATTGCCGTACCTCCTCCTGAGTGCCACGGAACCAACCGAACAACTGTGCGCTGATCAACGATAGGCTTGGCCAGACCTGAGGCTGCTCGAGTGTTCGGCATCCGCTGCAGGTACACTGTTGGAACAAAGCTATCTATGCGGATGTTGCCCTCAAAGCCGGAATAAGAGGGAATTGCTCCACACAAGATTGAAATCCACTGCCCGACCAGAATTCCGCGTCAGAGCGGAGGGGCGTTTATTTTGCGTGACCCCCTCAGGTTACGACTTCTGTTGTGATCAGAATTCAGTTGAAGACTTTTGAGGCGAGCGCAAAGAGCCTGGTTCTAGAAGAGCCAGTGGCCGACAACCAGAAGACAGAAGAAAGCGTATGCGCCCACGACGAACTCGATACCAGCTGCCGCTACCAGGCGCCCGCGCGAGCGTCCGGTCGGAGCGATGACCGCGCAGATCACGAAGCCAAGCCCAAATAGTGGCGCTCCGAGAACTTTTAGAAGCCCGAAAAAACCAACAAGAACGGCGGCCGAATAGGACTGATGGAGCCTTCCCATGAGGAGTGCCGCGACTGGACCGGTTGCCGCAAGCGCCAGGGATGCAATGGAAAATGCTACCCAGAATTTCTCGAATGGACGCAAGTAGTACAGGGCCAGAGCAGTCGGGACGAGCGCCAA
This sequence comes from Terriglobia bacterium, assembly GCA_963848375.1. Lineage (GTDB taxonomy): Bacteria > Acidobacteriota > Terriglobia > Terriglobales > Acidobacteriaceae > JAJPJE01. Next base: position 11,065 of record CAWKDK010000011.1, on the reverse strand, counting down.
GAGGCCAAACACGCCAGCGAAGAGAAGCGTATCGCCAAATGCCTGCATCCCGCCCGAACCCGATCCGATGTCTTTCCGCATGAAAACATAAATGTAGAAAAGAGCCCAGGTCAGCAACAGCGCCGCGGCATAGCCGCCGAGAACCACCCCCGTCTTGGAAACCCTGTTCATATATCAACCGCTATCCTATGCGAGCAGCACAGAAAGGGTCGCGTCATCTCCTACTGCGATACAGTCTGCTGCGCTGCCGGCTTGACCTGCGGCCCGCTGGGGGCAGAGGTCGAACTCGCGCCAGCGGTCGCGCTGGTGCCGATGGCGTCACCGGAGAGAACCAGTTCCACACGTCGATTGCGCTGGCGTCCATCGGGCGTGTCGTTCGCGGCGATGGGCTGTGTCTTGCCGAATCCGCGAGCCGTAACCGTATTCTCTGTGACTCCCTGCTGGACGAAATAGTCGCGAACGGCTTCGGCGCGCTGCTCGGAGAGACGCTGGTTGTAGTCGTCGGTGCCGACGGCGTCGGTGTGGCCTTCGATGGAGATCTTCAAAGTCGGATAAGCGAGCAGGATGCCGGAGACCTTCGCCAGGCGCTCACGCGCTTCCGGCTTCAACTCGTACTTGCCGGTCTGGAAGAGCACGTCGCCCATGTTGGAGATGAGTCCGCGGGCGCTGTCGTGGGTTTCGAGAACGGCATTGAGCTGCTGCAGCAGTCGGGCTCGGAGATCAGTCTTCTCCTGTTCAGCCTGCTGGCGGAGACGATCGGCTTCCTGCGCGGACTGGCGCGCCTTGTCGGCTTCTGCGGCGAGTGCCTGTTGCTGCGCAACGGCAGCGGCACGTGCCTGCTCGGCTTCAGCCTTGGCTTTGGCAGCTTCCGCGGCGGCGACCTGCGCTTCCTCTCGTAAACGTTCCGCTTCCGCGCGCGCAGCCTCAGCTTTAGCGCGATCTTCTTCTGCCTGCTGGGCGCGTAACGCTTCCGCCTCAGCCTGGGCCTTCGCCTTGGCTTCACGATCGGAGGCCTCACGGGCGAGACGATCAGCTTCCTGCTTCTTCAGCGCCATGACGCGCGCGTCTTCCGCGTTCTGCGCGGCGTCGCGAGCGAAACTCTCGATGCCAGCCTTGTTGTTGTGCTTCTGGCGATAAGCGGCCTCGGCCTGTTGCAGGGATTGCTCGGCCTTCGCGAGTACCGAAGCGGCGTACTTGTCGGCGTTGGCGGCACGCGCGATTCTCACCGCGTTGCGGGCTTCGAATAACTCGAGCGGTGTGTTGGGATCGATGCCGAAGATAGCGTTGTCGATGCGCTGGTTGCTGGAAGAGTAGGCATCACGGCCCAGCAACTCGTAGCTGAATTCGATCTGTTGGTCGCGGCCGGTGCCGGGAAGAGCATCGTTCTCAAGAACGACGAGGCTGCTCGGCTGCGTGACGGCGAAATACGGCTCGGCAGTGACGAGCAGTCCGAAGGTCTGCAATTCGGTGGTGGCCTTGAGCTTGCTCGATCCGTGTTCGTCGAGGATGAGCTCGCCGAGATTGTCGGCGCGTCCCTGGGGACTGACTGCCCAGAGAACATAGGTCAGGTATTCGAGTCCGAAACGTGAGGCCTGATCGAGGGCGCCGACTTTGGCATCGACCTCGACGCGTCCATTCTTGCTCTGAATCTTGAGTTCGCCGTAACCGCGGGGCATCGAGTCGGTGCCGTGCAGATCAAGCTTGGTGGATCCGGCGCGACCAAAGTTAATTGCTTTGGATGTGCGCGAGACCTTGGCTTGCGGCTGCGTTGCGGATTGGGGCTGCGTTGTCGCGGAGACGGACGTTTGCGCCGCGAGCGTTAGGTTGAAACTCAGGAGCAACAGTACGAGCAAGAGCTTTTTCATGGCGCGCTTTCACCTGATACCAGGCACAGCTTTAAGCTTAGGCAAACTGGTTCACGCTAATAGTAGGGACAAATGGACACAGGTCGTATGTATCAGGAGTGCTAGACCGATTGGGAGTGGGAATCTGCGCCACCCTGCCTAGCGAACGACCCAGAATGGTTGTTTCGAGGGCACAAATTCAACCGGCACGCCGCTGACGAACGTTTTCAGCCAACGTGTGCACTCTTCCATCCCGGCCTGTTCGCTGGGAATATGACCGATCACGATGAGCGCCTTCTGACGGCCCTCAGTGGCGGCGTCGGCGGCGTATTCGACGGTCTCCCATTCGCGCGTTTCGCCAACGAGCAGCACTTGCACGTCATCGCGCTCGAGCAGATGAGTCTCATGTTCAAAGCCGGCGGCGCCGGGTGATAACGCGATCTTTGTCACCTTCATTTGCGGATCGCCGACGACACGCACGACGGGCGAATCGAGTTTCTTCGCGACTTCTGCTGCGAGCTGCTTCAGGGTCGTTTCCGGTAGGGCGAAAATGAACGGATCGTTCGGACTCTGGAATTTTTCCCAGCCCAAGGCGTGGACGGTACCCACTTCAATTCCGTCGGGATGGCGAAGATGCCAGTGATCGTGGAAGCGCCAAACCACCATGCCGTGCTTCTCAATGAAAGCGCGCTTCTCCGCCCAAACAGGATCGTTCTCCGACATTCCGGCGGGCGTGTCGCGATGATCGTAGAAGGTGGGCTCATGGGTGATGACCAGATTCAGGCCCTTGGCCGAGGCGCGCTGGAGCACATCCATGGTGGCCATCATGGTGATGGCGATTCCGGTAACTGGAGTGTCGGGATTGCCGGCCTTGAAGGTGTCGACCGTATCAGCGTGCCATTCCACGCCCACCTGCTTTTGGATTTCTGCGATGACTTCGCGCGCGGTGGGGCGCTTCTGCTGCGCGCCTGCGAAGATGGGAACAGCGAGCAGGGTCGTGATCACGATGAGCGTCTGAATGGTTTTAGTTCGCAAAGTGGCGAGCCTCCGGCCGACAGAAGCGGTGGAATACTGTAGTGCTGCGTACTACCCAACTGAAGCCAAAAGACGGCTTGAATGGGCCATCAGAAGCTAAGAACTGAAAGCTAGTTGCTATTTTGCTCGTCGTCACCGGGACGAGCATGCCGTTGCGGATGAAGTACTCGCCGTCGCGCCAGCGGACACTTTTGCGCGCGAAGCTGATGAGCCAGATCACGAACGCCATCGCGTCCCAGACGGGGATCAGCGGCATCTTCTTCCAGAGACCTTTTTCTTTCAGGCCGTGGATGCCGATCATCCAGACCATCGCCATGCGGATGGCGAAATATCCGCCAAGATAGCCGAGCGCGGTCGCGAGGGACGGTGCGACGGCGACGGCGGCCAGCGCCCAAGGCAGGCCGTGCGTGAAGATCAGGCCGAAGTGCCCCCAGGGGCGCATGTGGCGCATGACGGTGATCCAGCGCAGACGCTTATAGAAGAGGTCGCGCAGAGAGGCGTAGTCGGCGACGGTCAGCACTGAGTATGGGAGGAGTTCGACCTCGAATCCCTGCTCGGCGATGAGACGGCCGACCAGAAGATCGTCGGCAGGCCGATTTTCGATCGACTGGTATCCGCCAAACGACGCAAGCTTTTGCCGCGTGGTGGCGATGGTGGGACCGAGCGCGAACTTCACACCGTCGAGCTGGCGGGCGACGAGAATGCCAGCATAAAAGTCGGAGACCATGCCCATCGCCTGCAGACGCTGGACGAAGGTCGTTTCCGTCTCGGGGATCGGCACGTAGAAGCAAGTGACGGCGCCAACGTTCGGATCGGCGAGCGGAGCCACGACGCGGCGGAGATAGTCGGGCTCAACGCGAACATCGCTGTCGCTGATGACCAGGACTTCGTTCGCGGCTTCGTCGACGAGGCGCGCGAGCTTGGCCACTTTGTCGTTGGTGGCGATGCGGCCGGAGCCGTAGAGCACGCGAATCTTGCACTGAGGGAAGTCGTAGATGAGCTTCTCGATGACCGGCAATACGGGATCGTCGGCATCGCCCACGCAGAAGAGGATTTCGTAGTCGGGATAATCCTGGCGGCAGAAGCTGGCGAAATTTTCGTAGGCGTCGGGATCGAGGCCGCGAATCGGCTTGAGATTGCTGATCGGCGGCGTGAAATTCGGGTCCGACTGGCTGGGCGTGCGCTGGCGAAAGTAATTCCAGGAGCTGTACAGGGCAAGCAGGTAATAGATGAACGGAATGGCCGCGACCGCTAAAAACAGGTTTATGGCGATGTTAGGGAACATTCGCCCTCGCAAATTGGTTTTTCAAACTTCCCTGCAACGCCTAAGTGAGTGTTTCGATGTGCTGCCGCCGAGCGGTAAGAAAAGCTCCGGAGGTGACTATCTCTCCAGGACAGCACAAATGCGTGTAACTGCAACGTTCCAGCATACCAAATTCGATGCTCAGGAAGCGGAGCACCCTGCCCCGGTTCAATCTGCCAGGTATGTATAAAAAGATAACCCTCCCCCTCCCCCCTCCCTAGCGGCAAATAAAGGACTTACGGGTGGCGCGGCTGTACATAGCGCATAACACGAGGCTTACGGGCTCTTAGCGCATAACAAAAGACTTAAAGCGCCGATTTCCCCGAATGGCGTAGGGATTCTGGCGGTAATCGCTTGCCCGTCGAAAATCGTGCCGGGGTGCCGGGTGAAGCAGTGGCGCTAGCTGCTCTCCTATTCTTAGTATGACAAATCTGGTGGAGGGACCGGACACTTTGGGGAAATTTATTTCTATCGTGGAATGATAGATTTGCGGATCTTTTGCGGGAATGTCGGGTCTTGACAACCGTTTCCGCAAACGGGAAGCGATAAGAGGATGAAGTCGGTTTCGTGCGTATCGGGAGGTTGGTGTAGTTGAGCTCGAATCCGAATGGACAGCGAGCGATTCGGGCGCGAACAATACGCAGCGGGCCGAAGCGAATTTTCTTGAACCCAGGTTAGCCCAAAAGAGGGCGAGCCTCGGCCACCAGCCCTGAACATTTCGGGCTGGTTCAAACTGGGAATTGCACGCTTGGGCTATCTGTCGGCTGGCGAGGCATCGGCGGTGACTTTTTCGGGCTTATACAATTTAGGTGCTACAATCCCGGCAAAATACAATCTGGAGAATCGCTATCCTTATATGGATGACGACGTAAAGACCGCCGTCTTAGTCGACGATCTGACAGAGAACAAAACAACCGGCGGAGCGTTGATAAGGTTCTTCAAGCATCCAGCAGTCGGGTTTGTAGGTATGCTTGTTGGCATTATCGGCGTTCTCCTGTCGATCTATTTTTATTATGAGACCCTCAGGTCTCCCGATTTGGTTTATTACATCAATCCAGCACGAGCAGCTGTAATTAAGCAAGGAGCGGCGTCGCGTCTGACGGTATCTCTTGACGGTCAACCAATCAGTACGGACGTCACTGCAACGCAGGTGGCAGTTTGGAATCGGGGTAAGCAAGCGATTCGACAAGCATCTGTACTTGACCCAATAGTGATCCGGACTGAACCGAGCGTGCCAATACTCGAAGCCACGATTCGAAAGAAGACCAGAGAAGTTACTAAGTTGAGCATTGATCAGGGTCGGCTTACCAAAGGCGAGGTGCCGCTTTCGTGGGCGATACTCGAAGAAGGCGATGGAGGGGTTGTTCAGTTAGTGTACGCGGGAGGAACTAACATACGCATTTGGTGCCAAGGCACAATCGAAGGTCAGCCCGCAATTCGGGAGTTGAAATACTCCGGCAAGATCCAGAGTCCCGAAGAACAGGTACGCAACGAGCGCAATGTGACTCTAATTATGGGCGGCAACGCACTGGCTATGTTCTTGATGGTCGGGATGGTTGGACTCTATAAGCGCAAGAAACGTTCTCTGAAAGGCATCGTAGTGCCGCTCGCACCGTGTATCGTGTTCTTCGGTATCACGCTTTACATGTACTTCACAACCATGACCGGTCCGCCTTTCGGCTTTGATTAACCCAGAAACGCCGCTCTCTGACAAACAGTCCTCGGCACTCGCAAATTGGTAGCGACCTCGCTCTACGACATTTCCTCAACGCGCAACTGGTGACCTTGTCGGGCAGAGTGACTTAGAATCTATTGCATGAACCTACTTACCCCTTCGCAACGCGTCACCTTGATGAAGGAGATATCGGAGCGACTAAGTACGGAACCATGGGCGCTGATCGACACCACGCTAGCTCAGTTCTCAATCCCGCGTCCGAAGATGTCGTGGAACGTAGGGGGAGAAGTCACGTACATCCTTTACGCGCTTCGTGAAGCCACAGACCCCGAGCTAATCGACCTAGCCAGCCACCTCGGCTATATGTTGACTCTGAAAACCTCCACTACCACTCCCGCGCGCACGCCTACCAGCGTGGAGCCTGAGTTTTGGCATAAAGGATTTCTTCGGCTTTTCATTTCTCATCTCGCGAAGAACAAGGTGTTCGCAGCAGAGCTTCAGGACGCACTGTTCAACTACGGTATCAGCGGCTTTGTAGCGCACAACGACATCGAGCCAACGCTCGAATGGCAAACGGAGATAGAAGCCGCCCTAGCGACCTGCGATTCTCTCGTGGCGCTTCTTCACGATGGGTTCCACGCAAGTAGATGGACCGATCAGGAGATTGGTTTCGCGATGGGACGCGGCGTTCCTACCTTCTCGGTTCAGTTCGATGAGATCCCTTATGGTTTCATCGCGCGATTTCAAGCATTCAACGGCAACCACAAGACGGCGAAGGAACTCGCTCGTGAGTTGTTCGACGCGCTGCGCAAGAAAAAAGGGCTTGAACGAAAAATGTCGGACGCGCTGATTCAGTTGTTCGAGGAGAGCCACAGCTTTGCAGAGGCGCGTGACCGGATTATCTATCTCAATAACATCACAGCGTGGGACCCATCTTACTCGGCTAGGCTACGCGCCGTAGTGAAGACAAATGATCAAATCAACGGTTCCTTTGGCGTGCCGCAAAGGGTTGAGTCCTTTATTCAAAAGCGCGAGGGTAAGGCTCACTCCGCGAGCGCACGCTAACACACTGTCCTCGGACGGGCGGGCCACCCGGAGAAAATAAAATCTCCAACTAGAGGCCGGATAGATTTACGCAGACTGATCTTTGCACTGAACCAATCTCTTCTTGCAGTCAGGCCGCGGACCATACATTCGCGACAGTTATCGGTGAGCCAGAGGCGGATTACTATGGTATTGGGATTTCACAGCGAACATTCTTCAAAGACGGTGGATCCGCTGTTATGCAACCAAGTCGCTCGGAGTGCTGAATGCAGCTATCGCCACAGCCTCGTCGTCCATAACTTGGAACACCGTGTACAGCTTCATAATTTGCAATACGTCGTGAACCTTCTTGGTCAGGTGCAGGAGCTTCAACTCGCCGCCCTGGTTGCGAACCGAAGTAAAGGCGCTAACCAGTTCGCCGATTCCAGAGCTGTCAATGTAGTTGACGTTGCCCAGATTTAGGAGGATTTTCTTCTGTCCCTTGCCGAGCAGGTCTTTGACTGTGTCGCGCAAGAGCGAACTGCCTTCGCCCAGTTTGATTTGCCCACTCAAGTCAACGATCGTGACGTCATTTACTTGCCGGTTACTTACTTTCATGATCACTGTGTAACCTCCTAGAACATTTTGAGGCGGCGGTATCGCGACATATCGCCACTCTCTGTTGAACGGACCTGTACTTACCGATGCCTTTCCGAGCCTACTCGCCAACAGTGTGGCTGCGCTGGTCAAAAATGCTCACAAAGGGAAGAGCTTCTCTATCCGCTTGCGTTCGCTCCATGCGTTGAAGTCGTAGTAGCGGCGCTGCGAGAGGTGCTCGTCCTCCCCGGTTAACAGTTGGTGAGTAACGGTTCGCTTGATCAGCATCAACGCAGCCGCCAGCGTTCCAGGTTCTGGTTCCGTGATCAGCAGATGTCAACGAGTCCCACCTCGCCAACAGCAGGCGAGATGGGGCACCCCGCGGGTTCTACTGGCTGAAAATGAGGTCTGCACCCAGCCGCAGAAGTCCCCACAAGATCGCTACCAGAATGCTGGTAAACTGTTGATACGGCTCACGCGGAGGGATGTGTGAGTGGTTGAAACAGGCGGTCTTGAAAGAGACGTGCTCTTGTCAACAACCTGTGTTACCCACATTTGGGTAGTCAGTCGTAGGCGGTGTTTGGCGTGATTTGGCGCTGTTCGGGCACGAACAAGAGACAAATGAGAGACACCAAACACGACAAGAGACACTGAGAAGGCGTTCTCTTTTACAACTCTTCTGAGCTCTGCAAGCACGCGAACCAGACCTTAAATGAAAGCGAAACCGTGCTGTGCGGGCGAGGTTCTAGTCGACGTTCTATGCCCGGGCTTAAATGTAGTCTTCTGCGGCACAGCCGCCGGGGAGAACGGCTTAATCGGCCCGCAGGTTCGGATTACGCAGATCCCCGCAACCAGTTTTGGTCGATTTTGGCGAAGATCGGCTGGGTCCCTAGTATGCTGCCTGAAGAGTTCTCGCTGCTCCTCAAGTTCGGAATTGGTCTCACGGATATTGCAAAGTCCACTCATGGCTCAGACGCCAATCTCCGGTCCCATGACTTCGATGTGCCCGGTTTCGTTAAGCGAGTCACAACCGCATCGCCGCGCGTAATTGCATTCAACGGGAAGAAAGCAGCGGCTCAAGTCCTTGGTCGCCGCACCAAGCGCATCGATTATGGGTTGCAGGATCAGAAGATTGGGTCTTCTCAGGTGTACGTTCTGACTTCTACTTCTGGTGTGCTGTTGGTACTGGAACGAGCGGCATTGGTTTGACCTTGCCCGTCGCATTGCGCAGTTCGGGTAAACTACTAGTAGCGGAGAGGTGGCAGAGTGGTTGATCGCTCCGGTCTTGAAAACCGGCGTGGGGGAAACTCCACCGGGGGTTCGAATCCCTCCCTCTCCGCCAGAAACTATCGGAATGGGCATGGGAGAACTGTCCGACTACTACTCGGTCCAAATCAGCAACCGCCAAGTCTTCGATAAGAATTTCCCTTCTGACATAACAGAGTTCAACGCGCTCCTTTCGCGGCTACAAGAAATTTGGGCACGAGTTGGCACCGTCCGAGGACTGTCAGGCCAGTCTCACGCGGGATTATTACCTTTTGCGAACCTCCTACTCCGCCATTTCATTTTTGGATTCGAGCATCTCTCCTGCTACCAGAGCTTCCTTGCGTGGTTGACCTTTAGACCCGGTCTCGAATCTCTGCTCATAATTGGAAAGTTCGTCGACGATCCTGCGAACGCAAAGATTTGGTTAGACAGAGAAGTAAACCCTGGCGCTTATCGCCAAGTGTTCTCGGGCACCGCGCTGGAATCGAGATCTCTACCGAAGAGTGCGCAGTTTCGACAGGTTTTGAGTCGGCTGAACGATCAGTTTCATGCATCCAAACCCCGCGTTCACGTACCGCGAATCCTCTGTTGCGACGACCAGCGACGGGCCAATAATCGGAGTGCAATTCTTCGATGTGACTCGGACCTGCATGAGGCGCATTTACTTGCTTACATGAACCTGACAGACATTATCGTGACATCGTGCAACGACCTAGTTAATTCTATTTGTGGCGCGACTGGTATTGCAAGTCAAACTCAGAGCTATGGTTCGCGGGGGCTTCAACGAGCGGCGCAGTTTTCGAAAGAACCAACTGCAAAGAAGGTCTTGCAGGACCTCGGGTTGTGGATCTTGTGAAACACGTTATTTAATCCTCGATCACTGTAGTGTGCTGTCTGCTTCTCCTGAGAGAGGCTCTCAGGAACCGCTCGTCTTTCCGCGTGTGCGAAGGTCGAAAAGAACTGGTCGAGTATCGGTTGCAATACCCTTTCCATTTCACTCTATATCCCACGATCTTGGCATTTGGTGCCGATGAGTTGTGCAATGCTGCAGGAACCAAGAGATCTTCTGGTAACAATTGCTTTGATTCAATCCGTGTCTTCTGTTCACTTCTTCAGCTCTGCGGGTCAATTTCACGCAAAGATCTTCATCCGCATCCGTGTAGATCCCGCATTGCCCATCGCTCAGGACGGCTGATAATCAAATCCGTCTTCTGATGTCCTTTATTGATGAAAAAGCCGAGGAGATTTCGAAAAGCGAAGAAAGAATCCTTTGATACACAAGTAGTATTCGGCTCTAGCCGACTCTGACATCTCCTGTTGGTACCGCGCTCTCCTACTGTCTATAGTCGACGCACAGTGCCGAAGCATATCGCTCTCGTACAACAGGGTATCGATCGCGCTGTTCTTAGGTGATCTTTCGTGCAAAACTGCCTCCTAATCGTCTGAGCGACTACCTATGCTGGCATTGACTCCGGTGTAGAGATACTTTTGAAAGCCAACAAAAGCGCGTCGGATCTCCTCGGGGCTTACCCAGATCTGCCAACGCATCTGGAATCGAATCGTGGTACCTCAACTTCAGCAGCGGATTCAGTTTCTCCTGGTCCAATTCCTCCACGCCGACGCCAACATAGTGCCCGAGCACGAACTCCAGGAATGCCTGTTGCTTCCGCATTGAACTCCCGCTCGATGTATACCCGCGCCCGTTCCGCCCGATGTTGCCGCGTGACAGGAGGCATTGCGTACGCCACGAACGCCAGCACGTCGAACAGGTCGCTTCTCTCCGCCGAGATGATCCGCTGCATCTCCGCCAACTGATAGGGTCCGAATCCCTTTTCGGCCAATCCCCTCAACAATCTCTTTCGCGTCTCCGGATCGCTCCACAATCGCCGCAGCTCGTCCTCATCCATGAAGAAGTCCGGCAACTTCCCAAACAGCTCTTCCATGAACTGCTGTGCAGACATCGGCGTTCCATCCGGATGCCAGAACGACGTGCACATCATGTGCTGGATCGTCCGCTCCTTTCCGTCTGCCAGCTTCACCCTTGTCCTTTTCTTTTTCTCGCACCGGCATGGAGTCCTCCCGCTGCCGTCACGCTCCCATCGAGAGCCACTCCATGAACGTTTAATGTGAACTGTGCTGTGCCCAGAGGTGTCAGATCCGGTGCGCAGATTGTTGCGGACCGATCATTTCCGGCAATGATGCGCACTTGGCTGTTTGCCGCGGGCCGATCACTTTTCCAGTCCACGGGGTGGCGGCGCAGGTTGCGTGATTCCAAGGCCGAGGATGTTCCGGGCTCGCAGGTGATGAAGCCTGTCTCCAGAG
>CAWKDK010000010.1:0-83296 GCA_963848375.1 Terriglobia bacterium | reverse complement strand
CTTTTGACCAACTCGTCTGCATGCCGCAACTCCGGAAATAACCACGACCATACTGCGATCACCACCAGTGTTCCCACTCCTCCCAACACTACCGCGGGGACGGTTCCGAACCAGTGTGCGGTGATTCCGGACTCAAATTGTCCGAACTCATTCGACGCGCCAATGAACAACATATTCACCGCGCTGACTCGCCCGCGCATCTCGTCTGGTGTCGTGATCTGGACCAGCGTATTGCGGATGACCACGCTGACCATGTCACTCGCTCCCAGCAACAGCAGGGACACGAGCGAAATATATAGACTCCGCGAAAGCCCAAAGATGATGGTGAAAACTCCAAATCCCGCAACGCACCACAACATCGTGACGCCCGCACGTCGCCGTATCGGACGATAGGCCAGCAAAATCGCCATCGCCGCCGCGCCCACTCCGGGCGCTCCGCGCAGCAGGCCTAGTCCCCAGGGCCCAGTGTTGAGAATCTCTTTTGCATACACCGGAAGCAGCGCAACGGCCCCGCCCAGGAGCACGGCGAACAAATCCAGAGAGATGGAGCCTAGAATCAACTTCTTCTGCCAGATGTAGTGGAATCCGGCGAGTACCGTCTTGAGGCTTGGCGGCTCGCGATGTTTGGGAGGCCGTCGCGGATGGATTCGCGATGTCGCCACTGCCGCCAGCAGCGACGTAACGATTGCTGTCCCATACACCGCCGAGGGTCCGCGTGTCGCTGCGTAAACAACGCCGCCGATGATTGGACCGAAAATGGTTGCCGCTTGAAAGATCGTCGCGGCCCACGCCACTGCGTTGGGGAAATGCTCTTCCGAGACGAGTTGCGGAAGAAATGCCTGGCCTGCCGGTCCGTTGAAAGAGCGCACGACGCCTAGCAGCACCAGTACGACGTAGATGGGGAAGACCGCACGCGGACCGCGCATGCGTGATCGCGAGCAAGAGTGCCGAACAGATTGCAAACGCAATTTGGCAGACGAGGATCAATCGCCGGCGCTCGAAGCGATCCGCCGCGTGCCCGGAAGCCAGGAAGAGCAGAATGCCAGGAAGGAACTGCGCGAGGCCGACCAGTCCAAGATCCAGTGGGCGCCGCGTCATCTCGTACACCTGCCAGCCCACGGCGACCGACTGCATCTCCAGCGAGCTGACGATCAGGAGCCGCGCCAGCTGGTAGAGCACGAAGTCGGGATAGGTAAATGCGATTCGGCCCGAGAGCCCTGGTTGATCGGAAACTGCCATCCCCATCTATTGTGACAGATGGGTGCCCCACCCTTTAGCGTTCTTTCGCGCAAGAGTGGGGCTGTCGGAATTATTTCGCCGCCACCGTCGCCGGAGCAAACGCATCTCCCAGCGACATAACCTTGATCGCCGACTTCAGCTGATCCAGGCTCGCTTTGCTGCTAACCGTGATCTCAGCCGCGCTTCCTGGCAACAGGTCGAAATAGTTGTCGGAAACTGTGGCGTCGAGATCGCCGAACGAGATGTAAACCGTTCTCGCGAGCGTCTTCGATTGCAGCTTGAGCTTGAAGTCATTGCTGCTCTGCGTGAGGTCCGTTGTAATCTGGCTCGCTCCCAGAGGCATGTTCTTCGCGGGTAGAAAATAGAGTGTGTTGCTGGAGAGCGTCTTGCCACCGGAAGTCAGCTCCGCCAGCACGAAGATACTCGCTACATCCGCGTCGGCAGGCACAAACTCCTGGCGCGGTACTTTGAAGTACGCCTTGCTGGAGAGTGCGGGAATCTGCACGGCTTGTGTCGAGGTCTTCAACACCTTTCCGTCCAGTCCCAGCAGCGAAATCTTCAAATCGCCATTCACCGAAGCGGTTCGGTCGGAGACGACATATACCGCAATACTGCCGTCTTCCTCATGTGGCGAAACCAGCACGTCGTTGTAGAAGCGCTTCGCATAGAACTGCAGCGCCTTCCAACGGCCGTAGTAATCCATGCTCGCCCACGAGGCCACTGGCCAGCAATCGTTCAACTGCCAGTAGATCGACCCCATGGACCGCGGACGAATACGCCGCAGATGCTCCGCTCCAATCTTGATCGCCTCCGCCTGCAGAACCTGGCTCACGTATAAGAAGGAGGGGAAGTCTTTCGGCTCATCGTAATCGCGCAACAGGTATTCGTGGATCTTCTGATTGCCCGGCGGCATTTTTCTGATGCGCTAAGAGAACCGGCGTCGTGATTCCCGTGCGATCTTCAGGAATGGTGAACGCCTCAATCGTGCGCATCTCCGGGAACGACTGGAATCCATACTCGGTCATGAAGCGCGGAAAATAATTTTCGTACGCGCGCAGCGGCTCCATGCCGTGCCATATGTTCCAGTTGTGCATGTCGCCCGACTGGTATTGCTCCGTGGTCTCCTCGTAGTCGGCGCTAGGCGAACTGGGCCAGTACGGCGTCTCGGGCGTAAGCCGCTCCACGGCTCGCGGCAGAATGCCGCTGAACACGCTGACGTAGTCTCCCCACATGTGCATGCGGACGTCGCCCGGCAGGCGGTCGCGCCCTTTCCACGCGAGTGCGACTTCGGTCTCGTTGTTGCCACACCACACCACGATGCTCGGATGATCGCGCAAACGCCGTACCTGGTAGTCGGCTTCGGCAGCCACGTTCAGCTTCCATGGATAGTATCCAGGCTGCCAATCGTTACCGAACATGAAGTCCTGCCACACCATGATGCCCAGCTCGTCGCACAGATCGTAGAACTCATCGGTTTCGTAGTAGCCGCCGCCCCAATGGCGGATCATATTCATGTTCGCGTCGCGCGCCGATTCCATGATGCGGCGATAGTCGGCGATCGTGACCCGTGGCGCGAAGCTGTCAAACGGGATCACGTCCGCGCCCTTCCCAAAGACCGGCACGCCATTGATGACGAACTCGAAGCTGCGTCCCCACTGATCGAGGTCGCGCCGTAAAACAACTTTGCGCAGACCGGTGCGCTTCGTCGCCTGATCGGCTGTGTGGTTCGCGATCTTCAGTTGGCCGCGAAATGTGTAGAGAACCTGCGGACCATACCCAACTGGGAACCACAGGTCTGGCTTCACAATATTCAGCGGAAAGCTGAATTGATTCAGGCCAGGATGAAGTTCGACCGCTTGCGTCACCTCGCCTTTTTTTGCTCCGCGCTCATAGCCAACGACCACCGTCGCCGGTCCGCTGACGGAACTGAGGATGTCGAACTCCGCGCTGAGGTGCGCGATATCCGCGGTAACGTCGGGCTGCGCGATATGGAAGTCAGCGATGCGCGCGTCGTCCCATGCCTCGATTCGCGCCGGACGCCACACGCCGCTAGTCACGAAGCGCGGACCCCAATCCCATCCATATTCATAGGCGGGCTTGCGCAGGTAGGTCTTGTCCTCGACCTGCGTCCTCTGTTGCCATGTGTCTTTCGACGCCATCTCCTTCGCCTTGGTGATCGGAGACGGGAACACCAGCAGTAACTGGTTCGCGCCGGCTTTCAACGCGGGCTTTACGTCTGCCCGAAACTGGCGGAATGCATTGTCGGCGCTGAGGATCAGCTTGCCGTTGAGATAGACATCGGCGTAACTGTCGATGCCGTCGAACACCAGCTCGATGTTGCGATGCTTGAGCAGCTCGGGGGTGGCGTCAATCGTGGTGCGATATTCCCATGATGCATTCTCGATCCACTGCAGCTTTGCTTCGTTCTCGCGATAGTACGGATCAGGAATGAGCTTGTTCCGCAGCAGGTCGAGATGAACGTCGCCGGGCACAACGGCCGGATGCCACCCTGCGGCATTGGCCGTGTCGCCAGTCGTTGTTTGTCGAAACTCCCAGCCGGAGTTGATGGGAATGGCAATTTTGCCGTTGGAGTTTGGTTGAGCGATTAATGCGGAAGAGGTAAGAACCATAAGTACAGAGCCAAACAGCCGAACCAAGCTGTCGAATGATCATTATTGTGATCCCTGACTGAGATTAGGATTTGAGTAGTTCAGAGCACAACATCTTACACCTGACACCTGCGCGATGGCCCACCAAGAGCGAGGCGCATGGTTGAACGCGGCGAATCAGGACTCTTTCCGCACTTCGGGCAGGTTAATCCCCAACTGCTGGCACTTCTTGTAAAGATGGCTGCGCTCAAGGCCGAGCGCCTTCGCCGTGTTGGTCATGTTGTAGGAGTGCGATTTCAGTTCAGCGAGAATGGTCGATTTTTCAAAATCGGAGACGCGATCGGAAAGCGGGCCTGATCCATCTGCGACCGCAGAGATCGGCGCGCGCTTCTGCAAGTCGGGAATCGCCATCTCTACCGCGGCGCGATCGACGTGCTCGCCTACAGCCAGCAGTAACAGGCGCTCCACAACGTTTCGCAACTCGCGCACATTGCCTGGCCACGCATACTGCTGCAATGCCTCGATCGCCTCGCGTGAGAATGCGATTGGCTTCCAGTTATTCTGCGCCGCAACCTGCCGCGCAAAGTGCTCGATCAGCGGAGGAATGTCTTCCCGCCGCTCGCGCAAAGGCGGCAACGTAATCGGAAACACATAGACGCGATGCAGCAGGTCCTGCCGGAATTTGCCTTCTTTTACGAGCTCTTCCAGATTGCGATGGGTCGCCACCAGCACGCGGACATCTACAGAAGTCGTCTTATCGCCGCCGATGCGCTCGACCTCTCCTTCTTCCAGCACCCGTAACAGCTTCGCCTGCATGGGCAGCGGCATGTCGCCAATCTCATCGAGAAATAGCGTCCCATGATGCGCCTGTTCAAATTTCCCCGCATGACGATTGGCCGCGCCCGTGAACGAACCTTTCTCGTGACCGAATAGCTCGGACTCGATCAGCTCCGCCGGAACGGCCGCGCAGTTCAGCGTGACGAATGGCCCATTGCGCCGCGGACTCTTCGCATGCAGCGTACGTGCGACCAGTTCTTTTCCTGTGCCCGTTTCGCCGAAGATGCAGACGCGCGATTCGCTCGAGGCCACGCGCTCGATCTGCGCCATGAGCCGGCGCATCGTTTCGCCCTTCCATATGATTTCGTGTTTGCCGACGCGCTGCTGAAGATCGCGATTCTCCGACTCCAGGCGTTTGAGCTTCAGCGCATTCTCGACCGTAAGCAGCAGCTTGTCCGTCGAAATCGGCTTTTCCAGGAAGTCGAGTGCGCCCAACCGCGTGGCTTTCACCGCCATGTCGATATGCGCCTGGCCTGACATCATCACGACCGGCGCTTGCACGCCCTGCGTCTTCAAGTCTTCGAGCAGTGCGAGACCGTCGCGGTTCGGCATCACCACGTCGGAAAGAATCAGGTCGAAGGGCCGCGACAGTGCCAGTTCCAGCGCACGCGCTGAGTTGTCGCACACGGTCGCCTCGTGACCCGCGAGCCGAAACGCCCGGGAGAGCGAAGCCAGTGTGTTAGCTTCGTCGTCCACGATCAGGATGTCGGCTTTCGCAGTGGTGCTCACACCGTCGCTCCCGTTTGTGCGCTCACAGCGGCAGAATCGCTGGCTCGCTTGGGCAGATCGATAATAAACGTCGTGCCATGTCCCCGCTCGCTGACTACGCTGATGCTCCCGTGATGATCGCTCACAATCGACTGCACCACCGCCAGCCCCAGGCCTGTACCGTGCTTCTTGGTGGTGTAGTACGGCGTGAAGATTCGCTCGCGCTCCTCCGGCGTCAACCCCACGCCGGTGTCGCTGATCTCCAACCGTAACCTGCTCGCCACGATCGCGCGTGCGTAGTGTCAGTGTCCCGCCTTCGGGCATGGCATCGATGGCGTTCAGAAATAGGTTCGACACAACGCGGTGCATCAGGTCGGGATCGAGCGGGATTTCTCGCAGGGTTCGATCGAATTCCACGTTCAGCGTGATCAGGTTTGGCGCATCTTTCATCTGCGCTTGATGTAACGTTGCCACCTGCTGCACAAGATCATTGAGCGAAGTTGGTTGCAGTTGCGGCCTCGGCATCTTCGAAAAATCGCTGAAGCGACCGATGATCGTTTTCAGATTGTGAATCTCCGCGAGCAGGGTGGCCGTACTTTCGTCGAAGATCTCATCGAACTCCGCCGCCGGGAGATCGCGTGCGCGGCTCAAGTTCTCCACCGTAAGCTGCAATGGGAATAGCGGATTCTTCAGCTCGTGCGCCAGCCGCCGCGCTAATTCACGCCAGGCCGCTACGCGTTCTGTCTGCACCAGGCGATCGCGCTGCTCCATCAACTCCCTGGTCATGGAGTTAAATGAGTCCGCCAGCTCCTGCAATTCGTCGCCAGTGTGCGACTCCACCTGCACATCCCAATTGCCTGCAGCGACCTCGCGCGAAGCTGCAGCCAGATTCTCAATCGGACGGCTGAATCGTGCCGCGACCCACACACTGATCAGAATGCCCAGCAGGATTCCAACCGCAGCGACTGCTAACGCCGTCGTGCGAATATTTTTCTGTAATTCGAGCAGTGGACGCCGCGAACTGCCGGCCAACAACACCGCCGCCACCGCGCCCGAATCGTCCTTCAGCGGAATTGCCTGCACCGTGGCGCGATCGAATTTCTCCGGCGAGAGCTGCACGATTGCCGAGTGTTCGGCTCCACTCTGCACTGCCATGTTCACGATCGAAGCGAGTCCAATGGCGGCGTCAGCCCGCTCCCCCAAAACGTCGCTGGGATTGAAGGTGGTCCCGTTCACCCGATAAAGCCACGCGTACATACCAGGTGGCAGCGACAGCGTCTCGAGTAAGCGCAGGTCGAGGCGCTTGCCTCCCTCGAGATAGACGGTCGCATCGCCGACTCGCACGGGACGCACCGCCATCAATCCGAGCGCAAATCCATCTGGCAGTTCCACCTTCTTCAGAAATGCGTCGCTCGGAACGGCAGCAGGAAGATTCTCGCGATATCCGAAACGCGCCGGCCATTGCGCCGACGAAATGATATTTCCGTTGGTATCCAGGATTTCGAGATAGTCGAGGCCATATTCCTGCGCCAACGACGTCGCCTGCTGCAGGTACAGACGACATATCCGCGCCTTGAGCCGATTCCAGCGCCAGTCGCTGCAGATCGTCGGTTCGCGCAATGCGGTCTAATTTGCGGACTACGTCTCGCCCCTGTGACTGGAACTCGCTGCGGAACTCCGCCACCAGCGCGCCGGTCCTCTCCTGATCTACCTGCTCGAAAGCGCTGCGCGTGCGCAGGGACACTGCATACGCCACCAGCGCCACCACGATCACAACCACGAGCGCAAAGGTGATCAGAAGCCGCTGGCGAAGGTTCATCGACGATCCTCCGTCCATATTTGCGTCACTGCCGGAGCGCCGGTCGCATCCAGCGTCCAGTTGCGAATCCGCTGGCTCGCCGCAAACGCTCGGGGTACATAAAGAAGAGGAATCACACGATAGGAACTGAGCAGGTCGCGCTCGTTGCGGTAGAGCGCTTCGGCGTCCGCGTCGGTTGGGTCTGCAGTGCCAGAAGCAATTGAAGATGCAATCTGCTGCAACGCGACCCCAGCGTTCGGCGACACCAGCGCAACGCGCACCATATTCAGATCGGCCTGCGCGTTTCCGTTGCGTGGAGCGGCCTGCATCACAATACCGGCGTCGCGCGCGTTCAACACAACGCGTTCGGCCAGTAGCTGCTGGATTCCATCTCCTGCTGCGTAGGCGATCGTAATGGTGCCGGTCTGCCGTGCCTGACCGCGCAGGTCGCGAGCCAGTGCCAGGTTCTGCGTCGCGGAGAAAAGAAAATCGTATCCGGTCATCCAATCGGGGAGCGCGCCCGCAGCAACTTCTCCCTGCTTCTGGAAGATCACGTTGAGCAGCGAAGTGCGATCGATCGCTGCCGAAATTGCCTGGCGCATGCGCACATCCTGGACTGCATCTGCCGAGGGGACCAGCGCAATCAGTTCCATATCACGCGAGACCAGTGTTCGCAGCCGCTCCTGTTGTGCTCGGCGAATCTGTTCGGCGGGCACCTCGACAATATCGGCACGCGCAACGCCCAAGTCCATCCATTGATCGCGTAATCCGCGGCCGCCATTCAACTCTAGCGCATCGACAAACGGCCGACCCTGCCAGTAGTCGTCAAAGGCTGCCAACTTCGTGACGCTCCCTGCGACACCGTTCAGACGAAACGGCCCGGTGCCAATCAGCGATCCCGAGCTATCCGTCTTCGAGATCGCATATTGCGGCAGACTTAAAAGCGCCGGCAACGACGGCTGCGGTTGGTCCGTCTCGAAGATCACGGTCGATCCGTTTGCTTGCACTGATCGCCAAGGGGCGCCCGGCTTCGAACTGAGTGCCTGGGCAATATCTGTTGCACTCAACATGCTTCCATCATGAAATCGCACATTCGCGCGCAGCCAGAATTGCCAACGGCGACCGCCGTTCTGCGCCTCCCAGCGCTCCGCAAGTAAAGGCTGAACCCGCCCGAGCGCGTCTACCGAGGTCAGCGTTTCCGTAACCAGTCCCGTCGCGTCAGCAGCCGCACTGCTCTCGATGCGAACAACGCCGCCATAGTGCGGGCGAGTGCGAGCCTCAGCCACTCCGGCCAGCATGAGCACTATGCCAGTCAGACCGAGGCTACTGATTGCAAGCGATCGTAATGTTGTACGCATCGTATTGTCCTGTTTGCAGATTGCGCACCACTGCAGTTGCGCTGCTAGCATCGGCACTCGGCCACAATGCAGTGATGGGACCGTCCATCGCCAGTTGCGCTGCGACTTCGTTCGGCTCGCGATCGACCATCTCGTAAGCGTGCAACGAATCAGCCACCGTGTCATCGCCTGCTGCCGAGACCAGCAATTGTGTTCCCACCCCGCAGGCGCTCTTTAGCGAAACCATGTCGCTGCCCCAGTCGCGGGTGTTCGGAATTGTGCGGAGTTCCACTGAATCGTATACGCGCACCTGGCCGTCCAGTCCATTGAAGAGCCACAGCGTGTAATTGACCCTGGGCAAAGTCGCCGCGGAAAAAAATGGCGGCAACTGTGCGCCAACCCCCGGCACCAGGATGCCGGTAAAGTAGTTCTTCGCCGAATTGAAAAAGGCCTTCCGCCCGCCCAGCGGCCACGGATCATCGGTATCGCGACAACTCATCGTGAGCGGCGCGCTCGCTGAACTGCTACAGCCAACGCCCGGCAAATAGACGTCGAACAGGTGATCCTGCGCTGTCACGATTCGCCCGCGCAGGTCCGCCGGAAACGATTGCCCATGAGTAATCGGAAAAGACTGTTGCAGGTTCCATCGGCCCGCTGTCCACGCATAGACTCCGACGGATGATCGGCTCAACAGCAGCAGACTGCGCGCGCTGGCCGAATCGACAATCGCTGCGTCCAGTATCGGATCGCGCTGCGACATGAGGAAAGACTTCCGCAACACCATCGCCGAGCCCGCACGAGCTATCGCTCCGGAGGAGCCCTTGTCGACACCCACCATGGCAACTTTAGTATCTGGACCCTGCCGAACTTCTGCGACGATCAGCCACTCGCGCACATTTTCTGACAGCGTGACCTTGATTTCGATGGCACTGCTGGCTGCGTCGCGCAACTGGACGCCGCCCGCGCGCAGTTGGGTTTCCAGCGGGACGCGGATCGCGGCCACCTCCGACGGAGACAGCGCAGACAGATTCTGGAAGGTGAGAGCAGCGTTTCCCGGCCCGGTGATCGCCGTGATCTGCGAGGCAAGTCTCGCCGTTGCCGCGTCCCATTTCGTCGCGGCAAAAAGCTGTCCTGTGCCGGCCAAGATCGACAGGACGATCACAATCCGTATGATTTTCAGCATCTGTTGCCGCGAATTATAGCCTGTGCTGATCATGATCTCTGTGTCCCGCCCCGCTTACCCGGGTCATGGTAAACATCATCTATTACTGACACCGCCAATCCGGACGCAGCGCCTGCGGTGGCAAACGCCGCGCCCGGTGGCTAAATCGACGCGACCCGCTCGAGGGCGAGCGGGCTCCATCAACGTCAGTGACTCGGTCCCGGAGGATCATCCGGCTCTACTGCCTGCGGTGTTACCTGGTTCGCATTCATCCCACGGAACACGTCGTTCGCGAAGAAGAACTTGCTGTCTGTCGGCACCATCATCAGCTGGATCTTGTCAGAGAGTTTCTCCGCAATGATCTTGTTGATGAGCAGCGGATTCGTCTTCAGCACTGCCGCCTCGCTCTTCATGCGCTCGGCATCGGCCGCAGCCGTCACGCGTATGCGATTCGCTTCCGCGTCCGCCAGCAGGTTGCGCCGCTGCAACTCCGCCTTGCTGTCGATGACCTTGGCTTCTGCTGAGGCCTCGGCATTCTTGATCGTCGCTTCCTTGCGCGCTTCCGCCTCCAGCCTCGACTGCTGAATCTGTTTCTCCTTCAGCGGCAACGTGTACTGCATGGCATCGGCTTCGCCCTTCGCTTCCAACACTTTCGACTGCGCGTTCGCTTCCGCCTGTGTCACCTGTTGTGCCTTTTGCGCTTCGGCCTGCAGTTGCGAGATCTTCACCTGCTTCTGCTGAATGTCAGTCTGGACGCTGAGCTGATCGTCTTCCTGCTCCTTCAGCAGCAGGTCTTCCAATCCCTTCGCATACTCCGGCGGCAATTGGATATCGCGCAGCATTACTTCCTTCACGATCACACCATCGGCGGCCAGCTTTTTCGTAATGATGTCCGCCGCTTTCTGACGCACCTCTTCGCGCTTGGTGCTGAAGATCTCGCGCACGCTGTAATTCGGCGCCAGTTCACGCCATGCACTCGCGACCACCGGAGGCACCAGTTCGGTCTCCACCGGTTGCGGCAGATGGCTCTGTATGTAATCCAGCCGCCGCGGGTCCAGCTGATAGCGCACCGTCGTTGCCAGGCCGAGTGTCAGGCCTTCCTTCGCCTGCACTCTCATCGGCTCATGTTTTGTTTTGTCGCTCGCACCTTCCACCATTCCGGTAGTAAACAGCTTGTCGCGGATGTCGAAGATCTCGACATGCTCGATGAATGGCCTCACGAAGTGCGAACCCGGATACAGCGTGCCCGGCTCCGTTCCGCTGATCTGGCTCACGCGCACGCCCGCGCTGCCGCTAGGGACAACTGCGATGCTTACAGCGATCAGTATTGGGATCCATGCCAACACCGCGAGTGCCACGGTAGTGCGCCAGCGCACTGGTTCGGGCTCGGCCGCCTCGCCAACTTCACTCACTGCCTGGCGCGCCTTCAAGCCGAGCCACAGGTCATATAGAACGATCGCAGCAGCCGTCACGAACAACGCTGCAGCAGTCAGGAACAACATGTACTTGAACGCGATCATGGTCGTCTCCTTGCTTCTTTCTTCTTAGGACTTCAGTCCTGGCGCCCCGACTGCCATTGTTTTCTCGAGCGCTCCAGCCGCGGGGCCAACACGAACCGGAACAACCCACCAAAGAACAGCTCCTCGAACAACACGGCCAGAGCGAACGAGAACAAGAGCCCTGCCGTTACCGTTGCGATTTCTTTCAGTGCGTACATAACCAACCTCACTCCAAGAATTTGCTACTGCTGCGCGCCGGCGCTGGTCGCCTGCGCGTCGTTCACACTCACTTGCGCCATCACCACGGCCGGCGTTCCGAACCATTGCGTGGTCTGCTCATCGCGCTCACTGCGTATCTCCACTTCGTCGCCTACGCTGATCAGCGTGAACAGTTCTTCAAGATCCGCCTTCGCCATGCGAATGCACCCGTGCGACGCGGCCTTGCCAACGGATCGAGGCTCGTTCGTGCCGTGAATCCCGTAGCCTTTTTGGTTCAGGCCGATCCACCGCGTGCCGAGCGGATTGCTCGCTCCGGGCGCGATCACTTTTCCTGGGTGGTAGTAGGTGGGGTTCTCCAGCCGGACGACGACCTGAAACTTGCCCGCAGGACTCGGCGTCGTTGGCCTGCCGACCGCCACCGGATAGATCTTCTTCACCTGGCCGTCTTCCAGCAGGACCAACTTGCGGTCCTCGAGGCTGACCACAACCTGCCGAGTCGTAGTCGTCTGGGCCGAACCGCGGATGGACATAAGAAGGAGTGCAAGAATCAGAATCGCTGCCGCTTTCAGGTTCGAGTTGCCGTTCGATCGCCGCATTTCCCGTCACCTCTCGTGGCTTACGTCCAGAGAGAAATGCAGTGCTCCAGCCAAAGGCTTAGCTATTGATAAACAAGGAGTTATGCGTGGCATGCGAGACGGAAACCGTGTCCGCGGGAACGCACTGTGTCGGGAGTGACACGGAGAATCGCGGGCTTTGCGTCCAGACACTACAACCGTGACTTGTGACATCCCATCGCACAGGCGTGGGAATCATCGATCGCCGCACTGTCAGTGTCCTGACTACAATTGTTCTCTTCCTGGCTGTGGGAGCCCTCGCGTACGGAGCGCGCAGCACTCTCATCGCATTTCTTTTCGCCATCTTTTTCGCGTATCTGCTGGATCCGCCCGTTTCCCTCGTGGAAAGACGGTTCACCAAGGGCTCGCGCGGACGAGCCATTCTCCTCGTCTATCTCGGACTGCTGGGGCTTCTAGTCTTATGGGGATTCCTGGTGGGTCCACGCCTGGCCGATGAGGCACGCAGTCTGGGCACGGCCCTGCCCGGATTGTTGGACAAAGTTGAGAGCGGGCAGATCGCCCATTCGATCGGTTCCCGGCGTGGCTGGAGTTTCAACACCCAGGCGCGCGTAGGACAATTCCTCGCCACTCACCAGTCTACTTTCGTAGACGCGTTCAGTTCGGTCGGCAAGAGAGTCGCGTCACTCGCAGGTCACGTCGTGTGGATCATCCTTATTCCGATCCTCGCCGTCTTCTTCCTGCGGGACGGCCGCGCGCTCTCCGAAGGCGCAATCCAAACGGTGGACCAGCGCAGTCAGCGGCAATTTCTGCGAAGCATCAGCGAAGATATAAGCGAGATGCTCGCCTCTTACATCCGAGCGCAACTCACTTTGGCGATCATCTCCCTGGTGGTCTACATCGTGGTGCTGGAGATTCTGCGCGTGCCTTATGCCATCGTGCTGGGAACGCTGGGCGGCGCTATGGAATTCATTCCCGTCGTCGGACCAGCGGTCGCGGCTCTGATGATCCTTGGCGTCGGCTTCCTGACGAGCTATCACCACATGCTGGTGTTGGTAATATTTCTGGGCCTCTGGCGGCTTGTGCAGGACTATGTGAATTCGCCGCGCATCATGGGAGGCAAGATGGAACTGCATCCGCTGGCAGCGCTATTTGCCGTGCTGGTTGGCGGCGAGATCGGCGGAGTCGTCGGCGTCTATCTTTCGATACCGATTATGGCAACGCTGCGCATCTTCTGGAGAAGATATCAACGCTACTCCGAACAGCAGAAAACGAAGGCGGATGACAAACCGACCGCGGACGTGCGCGCCGCGTGAATGAGTTGTCTGAATTTAAGGCTTCCGCAAAGCTGAACCGAGCACTTTACCCGGCCCGGCTTCCTGCACAAACGCAACGACTCGCAGGTTCTTGGGATCGATAGGAGAATTCAGTTTCACTTCTACGTCCTTGCTGAAGGTCGATCCTTTTTTTAGAGCTCCTATCTTCTGGAGATCCACCACAACGGCAGTGTGAACCAGGTGCCGCCCGCCGTTTTCTCCGCGCAAAACCTGTGACTCTGCGTGATCGAGAGCGATGGCAATGTACACATCCGCATTGTGTGTCGTGGTGCGGCCATCAGCGTCGACATGCACTCGAACACTATTCGGCCCAATACTCACCGAATTGATATTCACCGGAACCTTCGGCGATGCCGCCGATTTCTCAAAAACCTGGCGCACCTCATTTGCATCGCCCAGCTTCGCCTGGCTGGTTCCATCCACGATGACTTGCGGCGTGTAGGGACTGTCTTCGTGCAGCATGCCCTCGTAGTCGCTTTGACGCTCGGTCAAAGGATGGGAGGAATATGGATCCTTCCAACCATCGTGATTCCAATAGTCCACGTGTTCGCTGAGCACGATGAGTTGCTCAGGAAGCGGCTGAGATGCGTCAATCGCGCGCAGCCACGCATCGGCTGGCGGACAGCTCGAACAGCCCTCGGAGGTGAAGAGCTCAACGAGAATTGGACCGCCATGCGCGTTCTGAGCGGATGCGATTGTGCTCGCTGCACACCCGATCGCGGCAACTGTAAGAAAAATGAGCAGTGTCCTCATCATGTCTGGCGTAGTTCTACCAGATAGATTGGCAGCTGCTCATTTAGCTTCAGAATATCGACGTAGCACCGCTCAGTTCGACGTCTCCGTGAACGTCGCCACCGGATGCCCCAGCGGCCACGGTCCTTCCGCCGTCACGGTAACTTTTCCGGTCCCGTTCGGCAATGTCAGCGTCACCGTTGCGTTACCGGAGGAATCCGTAGTCGCGATTCGGCTGGAGAGCGTGCCCCCGGTCGTCGTGAACAAGATGCTTGCTCCCTGCGGTGTCGCGCCAGAGATTCCGACGTTCAATGTTGCGGTCAACGTCAGCGAAGAACCAGTCTGTGCGTCTCCCACTCTTCGTCAGCGTCGCCGCCGGATTCCCTACCACGATCCATCCGCCCTGCGTCTGCTGCGTGCCGGTGTTATCCGTGCCGGTCACGGTGTAGTGATAGAAGCCAGGCGTGTTTCCAGCTGTAATCGTCACCGTGCCAGGCGTGGCGGTCACATTGGGTTGGGTCAGCGCGACGGTAATGCCGCCGTCCGACTGCTGCGAATTCAACGTCACTGTACCCGTGCCCGAAACAATCTTCGGTGAAAGCGTGACGCTTCCGCCTGCCGGCACCATGATCGTGTCCGGATTCAGATCCCACTCGACGGCCGGTGCTTGAGCCATCGTTCCGCTGATCACCAGCAAGGTCGCGGAATAGGGCGCGAAAGAATACGTCCCCTGGAATGCCCCGGACGTTCCAGCCACAATTGTCGTCGGCGAACCTGCGAGAAGCGTGTAGGTCGTCGCTGTCGCTGGCGTGAAGTGATTCAGGTTGATCGCCGTCGATGCCGTTCGCGCTCGGGCTCTTGTTGATCACCAGAACCGTCAGCGTGGTGCCCGCTGCGTTGATCGCCGCGTAGCTGCTAAACAGGCCGGGATCGCTGGCGTCGTTGGTGGCCGAGACCGAAATCGGCGCGAAAGTGTGATGCGCTCCGTCGTAGTTACGGTAAAGCTTCAGCGCCTGATAGGCCGGAGTAGTCGAATCGGCAGCTGTCCAGCGCGAAGCCGAGAACATGCGTTCGCGCCCAAGGATTCCAAAGACGTCCGCGTCGGCGAGGGCCGTGCTGAAGTCGGTTTCTCCGGCGGCAGCAACGTTCCATTCCGTCAAGGAAAGCGGAACTGGATCTGTGTGCACAGTCGGGAACAAAGGTGTTGTGTAGACGTCTTTGAATGCGGCGTTCACCAGCGCGCGCAACCGCGGAATGCGGAAGGCAATCGTCTTCAGTGGTTGCGTTTGCGTCGCCCAGTTCTGATTGATGCTGCCGTCTTCACTTACGTAGTTTGGATCCCAGAAGTCTCGGGGTAATCGCAAGGCAAGCGCCTGGTTCTGGGCGGCGGTGCCACTGGGTCCGCCTGGATATGCATGGAAGTCGAAGACATCAAGCGAGCGCACTCCGTCGCGCTTGTCCTCGAAAGCGACTTCATTGAACCACCAGGGTAGAAAATCCATGCTCGCATGAGCGGTTTTATCGTTGTTGCCTGCCTCGGAATTCCAGTAAAACCACCAGCAGCAGCTCACTGGACCGAACCGTACCGCCGCCGGATCCCAACTGGGCATCATGCGGGCTTCGCTAATGTAGGTGTCGCGAATTTCCTCGTAGGTCACGGGACTGGGATGGACGTCGCGGTGGGTACCTCCCCAAATGTCCATCTCGTTGTCCATATCGTAGAAGTGCGGCTGCGTACCGTAATTCGTTTTCAGAGCCTGCACCCACGCATCGCGATAGACAGTTCCGGCCGGGCCGCTGCCGGTCGTGTCAGCGAGCGGGACGTGCGCAGTGGCGAAATTTGTGTTGGTAAGGTAGGTCGGAGAAGCAGGCACAGTACCCGGACATCCGCTCGCAAACGCGATGCCGTCTCCATCGTCGGCAAGGTAAGGATTCGTCTGGCACTGCGGGCCGTACGTCGCCACGGAGAAGCTGTAGCTGCTCGCACTGCCCGTCTTTTGCCACCCACGGCAGCATGCCGATGGTCATGATTGGCGCCGCGCCCGCTCCTGCGATGTTGCTCACGAACTGCGTCGAATCCGAATACAGCGGCGGGTCACCCATCGGCACGATTCTGGAAGTACCAGTCGGCTGCAGCATTGGTTGCGAAGTTCAGCCAGTTGTAGCGCGTGCTGGCATTGCCGCCCCAGCGTACGAAGGTCGCGCCGGAATCCGTAACGTAAGCCGTATTCGACGGGAAATTGACGCCGTACACGTACGGACTGATCGCATGCCGGTTCGCCAGCACGTCCACCGTCACATGGACAGACGATGAGGTCCCCCCACCGGGCAGGGGCGCAATCGGCGTCGCGCTCACCTCGTTCGAATTTCCGCTCTCGCCGTTGGAGTTCACCGCCGTCACCACGTAGAAGTACTTCGTGTTGTCGGTCAAACCTGTATCGGAATAATTGGCTACGCTCGGCGCGGCAACCTGCGTGTAGGGGCCGCCGCTCACAGTCCCGCGCTTCACGTGATAGCTGGTAGCGCCGCCGCTCGCGTTCCAGCTGAGGGCGACCACTTGATCGCCGGCAATTGCGGCTAGGCCGGTGGGCGCCGCAGGCGGGCTCGGGCTCAGACCGGCGCCACCATTGCCACCGCTGCTATTCCCGCCTCCGCATGCGATCAGAATACTGATGAGTCCAACTGTAAGGATAAGAACGATGATTCCGCGGGAATGGCCCATTCGACATGTCTCCTTGGCTAGTCAATGCTACTGACTTCAGCTTGCAATCTGATCAGTACGAAGGTGCACGCCCGCCACACCCCTCATCTCGGCCAGAAAGGGTTACTTGCGGCGGTTACTTAGGGTGTTCCAGCAACTCGCGATTAGGCAAGTATTAACAGAGCATTCATCAACCCGTAAGAAAAAAGTGGGAATCTAGTCTGGACGGCAACGTCCGCGAGGTGATCCGTGCGTAAGCTGACCATCGTTTTCGTCGATGCCGGTGGCGGGCATCGCAGTGCAGCCGACGCCCTGAAGACCGTTCTTGCATCCCAGTCCGAACCTTGGGATGTCACCCTGCTTAACATCCAGGAAGAACTCGATCGGCTTGACCTGATTCGCAAGGTCAGTGGCGTTCGCATACAGGATTGCTACAACCTCATCCTGAAAAAGGGGTGGACGCGTGCCACGCCGAAGCTGCTTCCGCTTCTGCAATCGTGCATTCGCGTCGCGCACTCGCGCATCGTGCGCGCCTTAAACCAATATTGGAAGCAGCATCCCGCAGACCTGGTGCTCTCCGTCATCCCGCACTTCAATCGCGCGCTCGTCGAAAGCGTACACGCGACGTTGCCTGGAACGCCGTTCGTCACCATGTTGACCGACTTCGCCGACTATCCTCCGCACTTCTGGATCGAGCGCGAGTCCGAATACCTGATCGGCGGCACCGAAAAGGCCGTCAAGCAAGCTCAGGAGTTGGGCCATTCCCGTAGCCGCGTCTTCCGTGCCTCCGGCATGGTGCTGAAGCCGCGCTTTTATCAAAAGCCTATTGTCGATCGCGCCGCTGAGCGCGCGAAGCTCGGGCTAGATCCCGAATGTCCGACGGGCATCGTTCTTTTCGGCGGACAAGGATCGCGCGCCATGCTCGATATCGCCGAGCGCCTCGACGCCACCCCTGACCGCCTGCAACTCATCATGCTATGCGGCCACAACATCAAGCTCGCCGACAAACTGCGGGCGCTGCCGCTCAAGAAGCGCATCTTCGTCGAGGGCTTCACCTCGCAAGTCGATTACTACATGTCGCTCGCGGATTTCTTCATCGGGAAGCCTGGTCCCGGATGCATCAGCGAAGCCCTGCAATTTCATCTGCCGGTGATCACTGAATGCAACGGTGCGACGATGCCGCAGGAGCGCTACAACGCCCAGTGGTTGGTTGAAAACCGGCTAGGCATCGCGCTTAAGAGCTTCCGCGAGATCGCCTTTGGTGTTCACCTTGCTTCTGCAACCCGAGATGTTCGAAGAATTCCGGCAGAATGCGCGCAATCATTCGAACCGCGCTCTTTTCGAAGTTCCGGAGATCCTGGACGAAGTCTTCGAGCGCCACGTCATACAGACCGTGCCGGTGATTTCGTTCCCTGGCGATCTGAATTTGCCGCGTCCGAACACCGACCCGGCCTGGGCCGCATTAACTTAGTTCGGCGCAGCGAAAGATGCGTGGCAATCGATAGCCTCGCGGCTTTTACCGCGCAAAAAATAAGAGCGATGTCCATTTCGGACACCGCTCTTTTTCAGCCTCGCTAATCGGCCATCCTCCCTGCGAGGTTCAGGTTTTAGAACGTAATTTTCGCGCCGAGCTGCACGTTACGCCGTTCGTCGTATGGATTTCCGAATCCACCTTTCTGCATGGTCGATGAAGTTGACTTCCCCGCTTACGATCCGTAATCGACCCATTCACGTAATAGTTGTGATGGTTGAGAATGTTAAAGAACTCGCCGCGAAGCTGCAGCGCCACGTTCTCCTTGATTTTGATGTTCTTGTAGACGCCAGCGGTGAAGTTCCACCAATTGGGTCCACGGAAAGCATTGCGACTCGTCATCGTCGACGGATACATGCACGGAGAAATTGCGCCCGAACCCGGAGTTGTGCATGAAGGCCCGAAGTCGGAGATGCCGAGCAGCGGGTTGATGTCATTCGGATTGCCGGCGCCAAGTGCGGTGCCGTCGGCGCGCCAGCGGAAGTTGGAGACCATTGAAGATGTTCGGTCCCATTGCGGTCGGACTTCCAGTTACGCTGTGATTGGTAACACCAGTTCCCGGATCCCAGCGCGGAGTCTGCTGAGCCGCGTTTGTGCCATCCCAGATGGTGAACGGTGTGCCGGTGTGGCGCCTCGAAGATGGGAGCGATCTGCCACCCGCCTGCGATCCGCCCCAGAAATCCGCTGCTGATCCCGCATCGCTGGGATCGACCAGATTCCGCTAACAACCACGCGGTGACGGATGTCGTAATCCGAAGGACCTCTGATCCAGTGCCGGGTTGTAGGGATCCAGATATCCAAGATTGAAGTTGTTATTGTTTTCGCTGAACGTGGTGCTGATGTTGTCGATGGAGTGAGACCAAGTGTAGTTGACGTTCAAGTCCAAGCCATGGTTCATGAAGTTCGTGGTTCTCAGTGAGGCAATCATCGCGTTGTAGTACGAGAAGCCAGTGTTGCCGCGCTGGTTGATATTCGAGTACTGGGCGTTCAACCTTGGAAGGTCCGCGACATTTGTTTCGCCCAGGTAAATCGACTCCGGCGCCTGCCTGGTTCGCATTTGCGATCGAATAGAGGTGAAGTCCCGCGCGAGCCCGAGTATGCGAGCTGCAGCACTGTGTTTCTCGCGACTTCCTGTTCCGCTGACAGGCTGTACAAATAGGTGTAGGCGGTGCCGATATTCTGGTTAATCGCACGGAGGCTGGTGTTCGGCAATGGAACTGTTCCCGTCGAACCGCCCAGCGGTCCGAAGTTGTCTGAAGTTACGGGAAGGGTTGCGAATCCAGGCTGGCCGCTGAAGATAGAAACGACAGCGTAGTTCGGCGGATTCTGAATTACGTTAAACGTAACGTTTCCGAAATTCCGCTCGTAGGCCATCCCGAACCCACCACGCAAGCTTGTCTTCCCGTTACCGAAAACATCGAGCGCGAAGCCGACGCGGGGAGCAAAGTTATTGAAGTCGGGATTCCACAGGCATTTGCATGAGATGGGCGCATTCGGGGTCGTTGCCACGAACCCGTTGGCCACCTGCGAGAAGATATTTGCGCCCTGCCCAAAATAGAAGTTTGAGTCAAGGTTTGGATCCTTGTTGTGCTGTACTCCGTAGTATTCCCAGCGCAGCCCGAGGTTCAGCGTAAAACGTGGAGTAACCTTCCAGCTATCCTGCGCAAACACGTTGCCGTCGTTGTACCGGTTGCTGCGCGAAAAATTAGGAGGCCCAACCGGCAGATTCAGCGTGCAATCGGGTGTCACTACCTGAGCGCCGTTTACGGTGTGGCAGGGGAATTTTCCCTGTGGGTAGGAAGCGCCCTGGAACTGATATAGGTTACCCGAGATCAAACCCGCCACTGCGTTCGATGTGTTGCCGTTCTTTGCGAGGGCCTCTACGGCCGAATCGTATGCACCGAATACACGATTATCTTGTGTATAGATATAGGAGCCACCGAACTTGAAAGTATGCGCTCCTCTTACCCACGTGATGTCTCCATTGCCTTCAGATACGTTTTGCGGCCCACCGAACGGGATAGCGTTACCCGGGCTGAAAGGCAGGTATCCCGGAAGTGCGACCGGATTACCGCCGACGAAGGCTTCTACCCCAGGGAAGAAGTACAGGCTAGGAACCACGCCCTGTGGTCCCAGTGGCTGCTGATTGTTCAGACGATTGTAGATGCCCTTGAGAGACATCACCACGTTCGGCGTGAAGACGTGCGTCACCGACAGCATCACGTTCTGGTTGAAGAGTGTCTGTCCGGTATTGAAGCCCTGATACGGAGACTGACTGTTCGTGCCTGCAAAATCGTTCTCGCTGTACAGGGTGTATCGGCCGAACAAGGTGGTCTTGTCATTACGTTGTAGTCGACGCGGCCCACCAGGTTGTACGTGCTCTGTGGGAGACCGCCACCAGAATCTGCTGGCACCGAATAGCTCACTTGTCTTAATGCAGGGATGCCCCCCACAGTCGTGGACCACGGGACCGGGGTGGCGCCCTGGGACGAACGTTGCCAAATTGACTGAAGAATTGTTGGGTGGCGGGCGCCGAGGCAGCGATCAGCTCCGGCGTTGGTACGATATTAATCTGGTTTGCATTGCCTCGAACCAGTGTGCCTTCACCAGAACCGAAGAAGAAGAGCTTGTTCTTCTTGATCGGGCCGCCCAGTGCCATTCCGAACTGGTTTCGGGTGAATCGTCCTTTCGGTATGTTATTCGCGTCGTTGTTGTAAGTGTTTGCCGTGAAAGTCGAGATTCGATTGAATTCGTAAACGGAACCATGAAGGTTGTTGGTTCCGGATTTTGTGGCAACGTTCACGATTCCGCCGGTCGCGCGCCCGTACTCAGCCGTGAAGTCGCTGTTTACAAGGCGGAACTCCTGCACGGAATCGAGCGGCACCTGCTGGCCCAGGCTGGCGGTAAATAGATCGACGTTCTGTCCGCCGTCCAGCAGGATGTCGGTGCTGGCTTCGCGCTGGCCGTTGATATTCACCGCCGACTCCGCGCAAACCCAGCCGGACCGCCGCTGCGGTTCTGAACATCGGTCGGTGCCACGTTGCCGCTGGTAGACGCCAGGTCGTAAGGATTACGCGTGACGGTGGGGAGCTGGACGATCTCCTGTGAGTTCACCACCGTCGACATCTGCTGATTTTCGACGTTGACCGCGACGCCGCCCGCCCCTACAACCTCGACCGTTGTGCTGCCTCCGGCCGCAGTGAGCCGCGCGTCTAATGTCGGAGAGCCACCTACGCTGACTTGAACTTGCGACGTGAAGGTGCCAAATCCTGCTTTGTTAACCGTTACTTCATAACGGCTCGGGGGCAAACTCGGAATCGAATACGTTCCATTCCCCGCAGTGGTCGTGGTCCGTGTCGCACCGGTGCCAAGGTTCTTCGCAGTAACTGTCGCGCCAGGAACAACTGCACCGCTCTGGTCGGTTACAGTTCCGGCAAGTTGGCCATTTTCAACTTGCGCCCACAGGGCGACAGAAAATATCGACGCCAGCAGGCAAAGGATCAAAACGTATCCGCATGCTTTCATTTAACGCCCCCAGCTCAGCCGGCTAATCGCGCCGAACAACTAAGCTCAGTGGCAACAAAGCACGCGATGCTCCAAATACTCAGCATTGAGTGAACTCGACTTAGTGGAGTCTCAGCCCAGCTCGGTCCCGATATTCGGAGAATGCAGAGATGCACGCTTCGAGAGAGCGTATTTAGAAGGGACAAGGGCCCTGATTATGGGTCCGACATCCTAGTGCAAGGGGATTAAGTGAATTGGAATTTCAGCAACACGGAATGCGGGCGCCTCACGCCCGCACTTCCGTCAAAGTATTTCGCCGTGCTGGAACGCGCTCCGCGCAGGCTTTTTCAGAATTGCTGAGCACCGAACGCGCCATTTCCAGACCAGCAAGACTGATCACTCCCAATGCGACGGCCGCGTAAGCCATCGGCTGGAATGGTCCCATCGGCGAGACAAGGAGCAACAGAGCAATCGTGTATCGCGCCGCATGTTTCCATGCCTGTCGATCTCCTCGAGCCACGCAAGCGGAAACACCTACTAATTTCCAGCCGAGCCAGACGGTTGCGGCGCCGATCAACATCACGCTGTACACGCCGAAGTCATACGGAGCGTTTTTCAGGTAATGGTTGGCTACGACCATAATGATCTGAGCAGCGGCAACCAGCGCGGCCGCTAACCCGAGTGTCAATGTCAGCAAAGAGGCGACCAGCAGCCATATTGAATTTGTCTGCTTGCGGAAACCGTAGGTTCGCGCCGACGCGACCGCGAGAGCAACGAGCGTAAGATCGAATTGGGGAACAACCAACATGTCTACCGGATTCATCTGCCTCTCTCCTGTGTAGACGAGGCTAAACACCAACGAAGTAGCTCAACCAACCGCCCACTCTCACAGAGATTCATCGCGCCGCTGAAAGTTTCGCGGATCGCGTAACACGCAATTTTTTGACAACTGGCTGCGTCGATTGCTGCGACTGAGTCATCCAAAAAGCTGCTGGCGATGCGGGGCGAGAAGCACTAATTTCCTCGACAAGACATTCTCTATCGTCGCGTTCACTTGACGCTTGCGAGAATTCTTCTTACGCGATTGCGAATCTCGTCGCTCTGCGCCGGGAGGAACTGTCATGTTCGTGATTCTGGTTATCGCTGCCATAGCGTTGTGCCTACTGATCGCCGTGTGGCTGAGGCGCATGAAAGATCAGCGCGAGTTGGTTCGGCACAGCATCACGCCTGACGCTCTCCACGCTTTGTTGGCGGCTAACACAGAGGTGCTTATCTTCGATGTTCGCCAGCCGCTCGACCTTTTAGCTGACGCCGAGATCATTCCTGGCTCGAAGAGAATTCCTCCCAAAGAGTTACTTGAGAATCCGTCGCTTATTCCAAAAGAAAGAGACTCGGTGCTGTATTGCACGTGTGCCACGGACGAAACCGCACGGCGCATCGTGAAGATCGCCCTATCCCTGAATTTCCTGCAGACTAAATTTCTCAAAGGCGGATTGGCGGCGTGGAAGGCGATGGGCTACTCAGTGGTTCCATATGAGCAGTCCTTTCATCTCGACACAAGGACGTAGGCCTCTCGAAGCAACTTGTCGCTTCGCACGAGCAGGTAATCCCGCATAGGCGACCGGGGCATTTTCTGTCGCCAGAACTGTTTTGAGGCCCGAAATGGGAGATCCCATGGGGTACCCCCTCCCCCCTCGTCCCGCATTCTAAAGGGCTTAGAGTCATGGGACAGGCCTCGTCCCGGCAAACAAAGGACTTAGTCCCATCGTCCCGCAAAACAAAGGAGTTAGGTCGGCCGGAGGCCGACAGTAGTCAGTTGTCAGACAAAAGCAAAGTCAAAGACGCCCCAAACTCACACCGCCTACCTCTCGAATTCCAGCGCCTATCTCTATTGTGACAAATTCGAGGGGACCTACTAGACACTTTCCCAAGATTTATTTCTATCGCGTAATGAGGTACTTGGGAGGAATTTGCGGGTGGATCGGCCTTGACAAGAATTTGCAGTCCGAAGACAGGAGCCTTCGAGTTCTCCCAGACACGCGCGAGGATGGGCAGGCGTCACACCACTGAATCGACGCCTGATTGCGACGCACGTACGCATCTGTATATGCGCATTGTTGAGTGGTGATCACTAACTACTGACAACTGACTGCTGACTACTATTTACGATCTCACCGTTCGTCTTCGCGATCTCGGCGTAGAGCCGCGCACTGGGCCGCAACTGTCGCTCCTGCGTTTCGATATTGAGTTCGACCAATCCGAAGCGCAGATGCCAGCCCTGGTTCCATTCGAAATTGTCGGTTAGCGTCCAGTGGAAGTAGCCGCGTAGATCGATGCCACGATCAATCAGGTCGCGCATCTCGGTAACCGTGTTTGCCAGCAGCCATGGTCGGACGCGATCGGCCCGGTCGGGGACGCCATTCTCGAGCACATAGATTGGTTTGCGAAGCTTGGTTACGTGCTCCACGATCGAGGTGATGGAACCGGGAGTGATTTCAGGAAAGGGCATGCCGATGGGCTGATCGCCCTGCGGGGCATCTGCGGGAATGTGGACATCCGCAAATAATGTTGCCGCCCTGCGCAGGCTCAGTCCAACGTGCACACGCCCGTAAACGTTGACCCCGACAAAGTCAGTCTTGCCCTGCACTGCCCCGGTTTCGCCGCAAAATGGCTGGATATAACTTCGTGTGCGGCCGCGATGAATAAAGTCAGTGAAGATATCGTTGTAAAAATAGCTCTGGATACCGCACGCAATGCGATTGAATGGGCTTCGATCCTTCACTGGCTGGAAGACGATGTAGTTCTGCGTCCAGCCCACATTTGCGCCTGGCTGCAGTTCATGGATCGCGTCGTAGGCGAGAGCGTGGGCACGTGCCATGTTGGCCAGCGCGCGCAGCGAACTGATGAGCTTGCCTTTTCGTCCGGGAGGAAACTCGCCCAATTGATAGCCGAGCACGGCGTACACGTTCGGCTCATTGAAGGTGACCCAGTCGGAAC
The DNA here is from genome assembly GCA_963848375.1 of Terriglobia bacterium. GTDB lineage: Bacteria > Acidobacteriota > Terriglobia > Terriglobales > Acidobacteriaceae > JAJPJE01. The sequence goes on along the minus strand of CAWKDK010000010.1, from coordinate 58,514 downwards.
AAAGATCTCCGAGACTCTCCACGACTTTGCGGGTGAAACGGTCAAAGCGAAGCATCGAGTCGGGATGCAGGAATGCGCCGGTGTTTTCGAACCACAAGGGATTCGTGAAGTGATGCAGACAGACGAACGGACGCAGACCGCGCGCGTGCAAGCCCTCAAGCATTTCGCGATAGCGGGCGATGGCAGCTTCGTCCCATTCGCCCGGGCGGGGTTCGACGCGGCTCCATTCCACCGAGAACCGGAGGGCGTTCAGGTTCATGTCGCGCGCAATATCGAAGTCACGCTCGGCATTGTGCCACCAGTCGCAGGCCAGTCCACTGCGATCGCCGGAACGGGTTCGACCGGCGGCTTCCCAGGCGAACCATTGGTTGTTGCGATTGTCGCCTTCGCACTGGTGCGCTGCAGTGGAGACACCCCAGAGAAAGTCAGGCGGGAACAATCCGGTTGGACGCTTTTCGGGCATGCGGAGAAATGTGCCTTGAGATTACCATTTCGCCGCGAAATGCTCACCGCTGCTATTTTCTTTTGTCAGGACTACGCTGCGGGCGCCATCGGACCGGGCCTTGGGAGCACGAACCGGACGCTGGGATCGCATTCGGATTCGGCTAACAATTTGTCGCCGAGCGAAGTGTCCATCATGGCGACCAGAATTGCGCCGCACACGGCAATGCGGTTGGGTGTGCTGGAGCTTTCAGATTCCTTATATTCGAGACGTTGGTGCAGATCGGTTGCGGAGATTTCCACGGCATTCCTGCCGCGCATTGTTTCTTCGGAAAACAGCTCCCACAGTTCCCGCTTTACATCACCTGACAATGGCATATGAATAAACTCCTTATGGTTTAGGTATGTGATGCTGCGGATTATCTTCGGGTTCCAGAAGGGTTCACAGCGCACAATTCACGGTGCGATTAGACATTTGCGGGGACCGGGCAGAGTTGCTGGATGAGAATTCCATGGGCGCGGAACGGGAATCGCGGCGCTTACTTTCGTAATGCCAGTGATGATCTTCGTGCTGCAGAAATCACTGCGCACATATCGCAAGCGAGTCACAATTCGGCCTAGAAGTCGACCTTCCGTTCAGTCGGGAAGGAGGCAGCACATGGGTACCGAACATCGAATTCAGAATCCAGCCGGTGAGCATATCGCCACGATTCGTTACAACGAATTCGCGGGCCGTTGGGAAATCGACGCTCTTCGCGAACCAGAGCTGGAGTTTCTTTTCAACAGTGAAGAGGAAGCCTGGACCGCGTGGAAGAAAGAATTCGATCCGAACACTGGTGAGCGATTGGGTTCGAAACAGATCGCGTGATCTGGCTGACGTGAGATGCCTTACAGTCGCGCAAGACGTGCCGCCCGGCACGCGGGCGTAGTTGTATGCCGTAACTACGCTCGGAATTCGAGAATTCCCGTAAATTCCTGAATCTGCGGTACCTGTTAGAATCGAAGTACGCTCGATGGACCGCAAATTCATTAGAAATTTCGCGATTATTGCTCATATCGACCACGGGAAGAGCACGCTCTCCGACCGTCTGCTGGAGCTTACCGGCTCGTTGACGGCGCGCGAGATGCAGGAACAAGTGCTCGATGCGATGGACCTGGAGCGCGAGCGCGGAATCACCATCAAGGCGCACTGCGTACGCATGATGTACACGGCGCAAGATGGTCAGACCTACCAGCTGAACCTGATCGATACGCCCGGTCACGTGGATTTCTCATACGAGGTTTCGCGGTCACTGGCTTCCTGTGAGGGCGCTTTGCTGGTGGTGGACGCTTCGCAAGGTGTGGAGGCGCAGACACTGGCGAATGCGTACCTGGCGATCAATCACGGGTTGGAGATCATCCCGGTCATCAACAAGATCGATCTGCCGAGCGCGGACGTTGAGCGCGCCAAAGAGATGATCGAAGGTGCCGTCGGGCTTGACGCCAGCGATGCGCTGCCGATTTCGGCAAAAACCGGGCAGGGCGTGCCGGAAGTCCTTGAGGCGATTGTGAAGAAGGTTCCACCGCCGAAGGGGTCGCCGGATTCGCCGCTGCAGGCGCTGATTTTTGACAGCTGGTTCGATCCGTATCGTGGCGTGGTTGTGCTGACGCGCGTGTTTCACGGCACCATTCGCATGGGACAGAAGATCCGGCTGTGGTCGAATGGCAAAGCGTTCCAGATCGAAGGTCTGGGAGCGCTGACGCCGAAACCAGTGGTGGTGCAAACGCTCGAAGCGGGCGAAGTCGGCTTCCTGATTGCGAATCTTAAGACAGTTGGTGACACCAAAATCGGTGACACCATCACCGACGATGAACGCCCGGCGATCGAGCCGCTGCCCGGTTTCGAAGATATCAAGCCGATGGTGTTTGCCGGACTGTATACCGTCGACTCGCATGAACACACGTTGTTGCGCGAGGCGCTGGAGAAGCTGCGGCTGAATGACTCGTCGTTCTTCTTCGAGCCGGAGAGTTCCGCTGCGCTTGGGTTCGGTTTTCGCTGCGGCTTCCTTGGACTGCTGCATATGGAGATCATCCAGGAGCGGCTGGAGCGCGAATACAAGCTCGACCTGATCACGACCGCGCCGAGCGTACGCTACAGAGTCACGAAGACTGACAATGAACTGATCGAGATCGACAATCCATCGAAGTGGCCGCCGCAGGGCGAGATTGCCAAGATCGAAGAACCAGTGATCCTGGCGACGATCCTGACAAATGAAGAATTTGTCGGCGGAATTCTGAAGCTGGTGGAAGACAAGCGCGGCAAACAAAAAGGATTCGAATACGTGAGCGCGAATCGCGTGATGCTTACGTACGAGCTGCCGCTGAACGAAGTGGTGCTCGACTTTTACGATCGGCTGAAGTCGGTGTCGAAGGGATATGCCTCACTCGACTATCACTTGGCAGGATTCTGGCACTCGCCGATGGTGAAGATGGACATCCTGGTTGCGGGCGAACCGGTGGATGCGCTGTCGCTGATCGTGCACCAGGATTTTGCTTACGAACGCGGACGGGCGCTGGTATCGAAGATGCACGACCTGATCCCGCGGCAGATGTTCGAGGTCGCGATCCAGGCGGCGATCGGCGCCAAAGTCATCGCGCGGGAGACGGTTGGGGCGATCCGCAAGAACGTTTTGGCCAAGTGCTACGGCGGCGATATTACCCGGAAACGCAAGCTCCTCGAGAAGCAAAAAGAAGGCAAGAAACGCATGAAGCGGATCGGCAAGGTCGACATTCCGCAGGAGGCGTTCCTCGCTTTGTTGAAGGTTGGCGAAGAAGAATAGGGCCTTTCCCTGAGGGCTCTTATGCCCATTTGCCGGTTCATTCCTGGTCCAATTCCGCACAAGTCGAATCTCCCAAACAGCTTAGAACGCGCAGGATTCAGGAACTTAGTTGTGAAAAAGTGACTTTGGTGTCATGACAGGTTGGCGAGAATGCAACGGGTCTGGTGCGCTTGAGAAGGTAGCGCTAACTCCTTGTTGGACTGAGCTTTGAAGGTGTTGTAACAATTGGGCAAAACGCTGCAAAGCGCATCAATGGCGGGTATGCCGCGAGGGTAACCTCAGTTCTCCACAGGATTTTCCACAGAACAGAGGAAAACGCCGGACCCAGCGAGGAGCGCTTGCGCGAGGGGCGTTCGCAGAGGGAGTAGGGCGGGGAGACCTTATCAATAGCGCCTCCCGCAGTTGGGTTTGTCCTGGCAAGGATCTGCCGACTTCGGGACGGTTACTTGGTCAAGCCGTTATCCTTCAGGATCTGCTCGGCGAAGAAGTTCTCCACCTTGGCCTGATCGCGAATCACGTCGTAGTAGGCCGACTTCAGCAATTGCTCGCGACGATCACGAAGCTGATCGCGAATCGCCTGCTGGACGCGAGGATCGTTCAGTTCGCGCTGACCGGCAGGTTCCTTGGACACTAATTTCACAATCCGATATCCCATGAACTGCTTGTTCTGCGGATTCTGAATGGTGATGACGCTGCTGTACTGGCCGGGTTTGAGCTTGAGAACAACGTCTCGGGTGGCCGGGTCGGTACGCTGCAGTCCGGATTCGGGAGTGAAGCCGAGATCGCCGCCGTTTTGGGCGCTCTCAGGATCTTCGGAATACTTCATGGCGATGCTGGCGAAGTCCTCACCGCTGTCGAGCCGATTCTGGATCATCTGAATCTTCTTCCTGGCGTCGGCGTCGTTCTGTGCTTTGTCGGCGACGCGCGCTTGGGGATTCGGCATGGGAGTAACGACGATCTGCGCCAGATGATATTGCGGCTCGATCAAATTGAATTCGGGCTTGTGCGCGTTGTAGTACGCGGTGATGTCGGCGTCGGTAACGTTGATTTTCGAGGTGATCTCTTTGTTGATCACTTTGTCGACGGTGATGGAACGGCGCAGATCGCGCTTGAAGTCGTCGAGCGAGATATTGCGCTCTTTCATGCGCTGATCAAACTGCTCGGGCGTGTAAGGAGCCTTGATCTCGTTCAGCTTGGCGTTCACTTCGTCGTCGGTGGCGAGAAGACCGAGCTTTTGCGCGCGCTGCAACAGGATCTCGTTGTCGACGAGCTCGCGGAGAATGTTCAGCTTCAGGCTGACGGCTTGCTCTCCCGTAACTGGTTGCGGCGAGCCGGCGGTCTGATTGCGGAAATACTTCTCGACTTCGGCGCTCATTATCTTCTTCCCGTTCACCTTGGCGAGCACGTCGGGACCGCCCTGGCCGCCTTGGCAGGCGATTAGCACGCCGAGAACGAGAAAGCAGAGAACGGCAGGAGCAAACCTGAGTTGACGAAGTTGGCGTTGATTAAAGCTCAATTCTTTCCTCCCGCGCCGGGGTGTGGCCTCGAACGCGAAACCGGGTTTTACCTGACTTAATGTGAAGCTGCGACCGGATTGGATCCGGCATCGCGTAGAGCATTGTCGATAGCAGCATGCAGCTCTTCGGGCGGCACGGCGCCATCGATTTTGTACCCATTGATGAACAGAGTCGGCGTTGCGCTGACGCCGAGCTTGTCGGCTTCATCCATCGACGCCTGGAGTTGCTTGTCCGATTGCGCCTTGATGCAAGCCTGCACGGGCGCTGTAGGGATTTTAGCCTTTGCTGCCTGATCGAGGGTAATGCGATCGATGTTGGCTTCCTGCTCGGCCAATGACTTCGTCTGCGACGAGATCTGATGCTGATTGGCGTGCATGTAGTCGGCAAAATCCCAATAGGCGTCGTTACTCGAAGCTGCCAGGCAGTTGGCATCGTTGGCCGCATGCTTGGCCCACGGATGGATTTCCGCTAACGGGTAGTCCTTGTAAATAATCCGGACTCGATCCCCGTAGGTCTTGAGGATATCGTCGGTGAGAGTTTCATGCATGCGCGCGCAGAATGGGCATTCGAAGTCGTCGTAGTTGACGATGGTGACCTTGGCGTCTTTATTACCGCGTACCGGCCGCCCGTTGAGATCAATCTTGCTCATCGTGGACTGGTAGGGATCCTGCGTCAGATCCATGCGCGCAACGCGAAGCAAACTCTTGTTGTCTTTGGAGATCAGGAACTTCTGCTCCTGCTTCTTCTCGCCATTATCGAAGGTGACGACCAAGTTATCGTAGCCGGGAAAATCGCTGGGCGAACGGGCGCCAATCACCAGCTTGATGCCAGAGGGCACGCTGTAATACGAACGAAGATTCCGTTCAATACGACGATCGAGCTCAGGCGATGGCGCCTGGGCGGCACAACCTAAACAGAGCAGTAAAACAAGGGCGCAAGAGCGCCTAATCCATGAAGAATGCAGCATAAACTCCTAAACAGGAATTATCTCATGCAGAGCGGTTAGGAAGGGGTTTCGGCCCCAGTTTAAGCGGCTTCAGGCCCAATTTGAGCTAGGCGGACCTGATGGTAGAAAGCGGCAACAGCGCATTCATCGAGCCGGAGCGAAAACCCTCGAGGTCGAGGGTGACGTAGGTGAATCCGAGCGCCTTGAAGATGCGAACGAATTCCGAGGCCATGTCGGGGGATAGCGCGCGGGAGAGTTCGTCGCGAGAAATCTCGATACGAGCGATCTGGCCGTGATGGCGCACACGAAACTGGCGGAATCCGAGAGCTCTCAGGGCATCCTCGCCGGCTTCGACGGCGGCAAGCGCCTCACGAGTGACGGGACGTCCATATTCAATTCGAGAAGAGAGGCAGGCAGAGGCTGGCTTGTCCCAGACCCGCAGTCCCGCATCCTGCGCTAATTGGCGGATGTCCTGCTTGGTGAGCTTGGCGTCAAGGAGAGGAGCAGCGACACCGTGCTGCCGTGCCGCATGCTGGCCGGGACGGAAATCGCCCTGATCGTCGAGATTCACTCCATAGGCGATGGTGTCGAAGCCGCGCTCGATCGCGAACGCTTCCATCACGGTGAAGAGCTCGTCTTTGCAATGGAAGCAGCGCTGGCCATCGTTGCGCACATAGTCGGGACGGTCCATCTCGGAGGTAGCGAGAATCTCAAGAGGGATTCCCTGCTCCTGCGCGAAGGCGACGGCATCCTTTAATTGGGCGCGGGCCAGCGAGGGGGAGTCGGCGATTACGGCGAGGATATTCGTTCCCAGGACCTGGCGGGCTTCCCAAGCGAGATAGGCCGAATCGATGCCGCCGGAATACGCGACCAACAGCCTCTGGTAAGCCTGCAGGTGGCTTCGCAACTCCGCGCGTTTTTGGACCAGGTCCATGACGAGTATGTTAAATGATGCGGCAAACTGCATGGCGGTTCGGGTATTTGCGTGGGCCGACCGCGAAAAGGCCGCCGCAGGCTGTCTTTGACTCCGGGGTACAGCTGGCCTAGAATCAATGAGAAGCGAAAGAGCTTCGAGATGCAGTTCCTCAGGCGCCGGTGCGCGGCTTGGAGGAGCTCCTCCAGGAGACCAACATGCTAGGCAAATTGGGATTACCGGAGATTCTGGTAATCGCCGCCATCGCGCTGCTCATCTTCGGCCCCGGCCGCTTGTCCGAACTCGGCAAAGGATTGGGCGAAGGCATCAGAAACTTCAAGGGCGCAGTCAAAGATCCTGAGCCACCCGCGGAGAAGAAAGAGTAGTCCGGCAGTCGCGTTGTTTTTCTGCTAGTGAACCTGCGGAGTTGCTAACCCTCTGTGGTAGTGCTTCGCAGTGCGGCGAGTGCTTCCTCAACACAGACTTCCAGCGGCTGATCCGTATCGATCGTCGTCTTCGGAAAAGTAATCTCTTCAAACTGCTGCTTCACACGCAAATATAAATTGAAATCCCGGTTGATGGCGGGATGCGTGTGTGCGTCTGCGCTCTGCTCCAGCCGGGCGCGTGCGGTCTCGTCCGAACAGATGCACTCGAGAATCCGCCAGGGCTCTTCCATCTGATCGGCGAAACGAATCACCTGTTCGAGTTGGTAGCGTCGCGAAAAAGGCCTGCCGTCAAGGATGATGGGGCGCGAAGGTCCGCGATGAACAAGATAGCCGGCTACTTGCATCATGATGCCGACGACAAAATCGTCCTGAGAGGTGGAGTACTCGATGTCCGATGGAGCGAAGAGAGCGGCGCGAATAGGATCTTTATCGAGAATGGTCGCGTCGATCCGCTGAGCGAGTGCGTCTGCGAGAGTGCTTTTGCCGGTGCCGGGCAGGCCGGCGAGGATGATGATCATGAAGTTCGTATCTCAGTACATCAGTACTATCAGTTCTTCAGTACATCAGTTTAGGACTACGTCAGTAGCGGACTCACCATTGAATATGGAAGCTATTGAACTGCGTATGGAGAAGCTGACTAAAGGACTGATCGACTGAAAGACTGATCTACTATTCGACAATCGCGAGCACTTCTCCGGCGGTGACCGTAGCCCCCTCTTTCGCGAGAATCTGGCTCACGGTTCCCTTCTTCGGAGACTTCAACTCGTTCTGCATTTTCATCGCTTCAATAACGATGAGGCCTTGCCCGGCTTCCACCCGATCCTTTTCCTTGGCGAGCACGCGAACGATTTTGCCGGGCATCGGGGCGACGAGTTTCTGAGGCCCTTCGGTTCCCGCGCCTTTGCCGCGACGACTGCGCAAGGAACGTGGGTCGCGGACTTCAGCAGCAAAGCGCGCGCTCTTGACCCAGATGTGCGTGTCGGTGGGCGTGAGCTCACGCTTCACTTCGTAAGCAATGCCATCGATGATGAGCGAAATAACATTTGGCCTGGCGAGGATCGCGTCGACGTGAACCTCTTCGTCGTCGAGACGGCAATGCCAGATGCCATCGGCTTGGTTGAGTTCGAGCCGGTGAGACTTGCCGTCGATGAGAATGTCGTAGGTCAAGCGGGTCCGTCAGTCTTTCAGTCGATCAGTCTTTCAGTAAAAGCAGAGTCAACACCTTAATCAAATCAGCTGTGCAGCGCTTCCCGTCGTCCGGCCTGTTTCCATTTGGAAGCGTCTGTGCCGTTCGTCTTACCTGTGCCGTTGTTCGAGACACCATTTGTTGCAAGCGGCTGCAAGACGGCGAACAATCCCGCAGCAATGGCCGCCACTCGCGCCTTGTTCGCTTCGGAGGTCTCGTCGGGTGTCAGGTCGTAATTCTTGTCCGCGAGAAGACGATCCAGAAAACCAGTGTCGATGTTACCTGCCCGAAAATCCGGATGCCGCAGGATACGCCGGAACAGGCTGATATTCGTCTTGATGCCGCCGACGAAGTACTCGTACAACGCGCGTTGCAGTCGCGCGATCGCTTGCTCGCGATCCGAACCATAGCCGATCAACTTGGCGAGCAGTGGATCGTAGTCGAGGGGAACGGTCCATCCTTCATACATGCCACTGTCGCGCCGGATCCCCGGGCCAGAGGGGAGCAAGAGGAGCGTGATCTTGCCTGGACTCGGAAAGAAATTGTTGTCGGGATCCTCGGCGTAGATACGGCATTCAATCGCATGGCCGCGAAGCTTCACGTCTTCCTGCCGGAATGGCAGCGGTTCGCCTGCGGCGATGTGCATTTGCAGGTGCACGAGATCGAGTCCGGTGACGAGTTCCGTAACTGGATGCTCGACTTGCAGGCGCGTGTTCATCTCAAGGAAATAGAAGTTGCGATCCTGGTCGACGATGAACTCGACGGTACCGGCGTTGGTGTATCCGGCGGCTTTGGAGACGCGCACTGCGATCTCGCCCATACGCTGGCGCATTTCTTCGGTGACGATCGGGGACGGCGATTCTTCGAGTACCTTCTGATGGCGGCGCTGCACGGAGCATTCGCGCTCGCCGAGATAGACGCAGTTGCCGTGCTCGTCGGCGAAGATCTGCACTTCCACGTGCCGCGGATTCTCGATGTATTTCTCGATATAGACTTCGCTGTCGCCGAAAGAACGTTCGGCCTCGCTACGCGCTCCTTCGAAGGAGGACTTCAGATCCTGAGGCGCGCGCACCATGCGCATGCCCTTGCCGCCGCCTCCCGCCGCGGCCTTCAGCATGATGGGATAGCCGATTTCGGCAGCCTTGATCTCCGTTTCGGGGTACTCCAGTCCGCGCAATGTGCCCGGAACAAACGGGACGTCAGCCTTCGACATTGCCTGGCGGGCGCGGGTTTTCGAGCCCATCCGGTCCATCGCATCGCCGGTCGGGCCGATGAACTTGATTCCCGCGGCAGTGCAAGCGCGAGCGAAGTTCGCGTTCTCGGAAAGGAAGCCGTAGCCGGGATGAATCGCTTCGGCGCCGCTGCGCTTCGCGACGTCGAGAATTTTGGCGATGTTCAGGTACGACTCGGTCGCGGTCGCCGGACCGATGTGGTAAGCTTCGTCGGCTTTGCGAACATGGAGCGAGGCGCGATCGACGTCGGAATAAACGGCGACGGAGCGAATACCCATTTCGCGGCAGGCGCGAATGACGCGCACCGCAATTTCTCCGCGATTGGCAATCAGGACCTTTTTAAACATGGCTCCGGAAGCTCGTTTCGTCTGCGCTGAGATTCTAATTCAGCGGGCAGAAGAGCGAAAACGTAGGGACTGTAACGAGGAGCAACCGGGTAGTTTGTGAGCGGGATCACGGGTTCATGGCAGCGACCGCTTTGTTACTTCGGCGAAACTGAAAAACCGGAATCGTCGACATCCGAGGGCTTCACTCCGTAACCGGAAACCTTCCAGCTGCCATCTGATTGCAATTGCGGGATCACGGTCTCGATTCCCGAGCCAAGCCGCTCGAAGCTACTGATGAAAGTGACCACAACATAGTCGCCGTCTTCTGCTCCCGAGAGCTTGTTGGTGTAAATAGCATTCAAGAGTTTGCGGGCGCGATTCTTTCCTAACAGGTGTCGCCAGTGGCCCAGTTGGGATTCCCATTTATCTTTGCGAATCGATGATTGGAATGAGGGCGAGGTCAGTTTCCAGCACTGGTCGTATTTGCCTGCGTCGAGGAGAGCGAGCCAGTCCGTTGCGAATTTGGCGGCCGCCGATTCTTTCGCGTCGGCGGCAAACGCCTGGCAGCAGAGGAGGGCCAGAACGGCAATCACTACCGAGCGTTTGAACGCATTCACCTGCGGCCCCCGGATGACGAGAGCTCATTGTGTCATCCGGGCCACCGATCAGCAATTGTTATTGAGGCATACGCATGAAGATGTCTCAAGCCTCGCCTCGCGATTGTCTGCTTCATCGCTTCCCTATTCTGATGGAGCGTACACGAGGATCTCAAATGATCCTGGCTTAATGCTTGGCCTGGTTTGGCCTTCTGCCGGCGGACCCAGTTCTGCAGTCGGGAGAAAGATTCTGTGGCTGCTGGGGTCGACAGCCATCGTTCGTGCACCCCGCTGCGTTGGGATGTTGGCTGCAACCTCGTAGGTTCCACCCTTTACTCGCCGAACTACAGTCAAGGTACCTTCGCCGTTGGAAGCGAACGCGAATCCAAGCTTGGGATCAAAAGCTGCCGCATCGGTGCCCTTCCCGGTCGCCGGCGTAGCCACAGCCTTGCCAGTCTTTTTATCCACGACCAACATCTTGCCATTGCCACACACTGTGAACAGGTGACCAGCGGCTTCGTCGATCGCAAGGCCGGATGGTTCTTCGCAGTCGGTCAACTTCCAACGCTCGGTCGCTTTCCAGGTCGTGGAATCGACGACCGCGATTTCGCCAGTGTCTTCAACATTCACGTACACGTGTCCAGGGTCCGCCGCGGCGAACTCGAGTTTGCCTCCGAGCGGCACTGTGGCAACAACCTTCAACGAGTCCGGATCGATCGCCATCAGGTCGTGGCTGCGTCCGTTCATCACGATGACGCGATTTGCGTATTTGTCGTAGATGATGGCGTCCGGATTCTCTCCCACCTTGATGTCGGTCTTGGGCGCGAGCGTCTTCAAATCGAAAACTGTTACGGTTCCGGCGCGGCCGTTGGAACTGAACCCGAGCCCTTTGTCGGGAACGAGCGCCACGCCATGTGCGCCGTTGGCGGGAATCTCTCCAGTCTTTTTGCCACTGGTGGCATCGATCACGTAGATGGCACTGTTGTGAGCGACAAAGAGGCGATTGCCGCTGGGATCGTAGGTGATGTAATCCCAGCCGCCATCACCGCCAATCGTGTACTTGGCGACCTGTTTGTAAAGTGGCGCTGACTCTGCAAGCGAAACGCCTGTCAAAATCAACGAGGTGGAGACTACAAACGCTAGGGTCTTTGCTATTCGCAACATTCGGAACTCACCTTCCTTCAGCATGGCTGAGGTAGAAATGCACAGCGGGAGTGATTACCAGCGATAGAACAATGGAAACTGCAATGCCGCCGATGACAGCGATGGCAAGCGGCTGCAACATTTGGGAACCGGAGCCTAGAGCCAGCGCCAGAGGCAACATTCCGGCAATGGCAGCAAGCGCGGTCATTACGATTGGGCGCAAGCGCCGCCGGCCAGCATGGAGCATGGCGTCGCGTGGCGAATATCCTTGGGCGCGGTATTTCTGATCCGCATCGAGCAACAGGATGCCGTTCTTCGCGACAATACCGATCACCATGATGAGGCCCATAAAGGACGAGATATTGAACGTAGTGCCCGTGATCAACAGCGCCAGAAGAACGCCAGATGTGGATAGCAGCGCAGACGTGAGAATCGCCAAGGGCGCGGCAAACGTGCGGAACTCGAACAAGAGGACCACGAATACCAGGACAACTGCGAGCGCGAGAACGAACAGAAGGTCGTGGAACGACTTTTGCTGTTCTTCGTAGGTGCCGCCGTACTGCACGCGAATTGACGAGGGAAGATGAAGGCCATTGACGGCCTTCTGGACGGCGGCAATCGCGCTGCCGAGATCGCGCCCTTCCAGTCGCGCAGTAACAGCAACATCCCGTTGCAGATTCTCGCGCCGGATTTCTGTTTGGCCGGGAACCTCGGTGACGCTGGATAAAGAGCCGAGAGTGGCGGTGTGTCCAGTGCCGCTAACCAGGAGCGTGTTGCTCATGGCGGCGAGTGAAGCACGGTTTGCGGCGGGGAAGCGCACGCGAATCGTATAAGCGCGATCGTTTGTGATGACAGGCGTTGCGGCCGGCTCACCTTCAAGAATGGCGGTCGAATCAGTAGCAACCTCTTCGGGCGTAAATCCCGCGTGCGCAGCGACGGTGGGATTCACCTGGAAGATCGTAGCGGGCCCGCTGATTGTATTTTCAATGCCGTTCTTCAAATCGACGACGCCGTCGATCTTCTCAATCGCGGAAGCCACTCGCGGAGCCCAATCCTGAAGGGCAGCTGCATCGGTCGAGAAGAGTTTGATCTGCACTGGTTCCGGCGAGTTCGAGAGGTCGCCAATCATGTCCTGGAGAATCTGCGTGAACTCGACGTCGACACGCGGCTCTTCCTTCGCAATCCTCGCGCGCAGATCGGAGATAACCTCGTCTGTTGAGCGGCTATGGTTGCTTTTGAGTTTCACCGCGATGTCGCCGGAATTGGCTTCGGTTACTGCCGCCAGACCCAACTGCAGTCCGGTGCGACGGGAGGCTCCTTGCACCTCGGGAATTTCGCGGATCATCTGCTCGAGGTGACCAACGATGCGATTCGTTTCCTGGAGCGATGTGCCCGCTGGAGTCAGATAGTCGAGGACGAATCCGCCCTCGTCGATTTCCGGCATCAGGTCGGTTCCAAGCGCTTTGTAACAGAGGAATGAGCCAACGATCAGAATGCCGCTAAAGAGTGCGATCCACTTCGGGCGATCGAGCGCAAAGCGTAGCCACCGTTCGTAGAAAGTAAGCACTCTGTGAAATCGGCCTGTCAGCTGGCCGTCGGCATCATCAACCTCCAGTTCGGCTGTTTCCTCTGCTCTTTACGGACTCACTTCCGACGTCAGCACGGTTGGGCCGCAGGAAGTACTGGCTAAGAGTCGGCGTCCAGGTTAGAGCCAGCAGAAGTGAGGTGAGTAAAGCCGCTGCCACCGTGATGGCCAACGCGCGGAAGAACAGGCCGGTCACGCCAGTGACAACGGTGAGTGGCACAAAGACGACGATCGGAGTGATGGTGGATCCAATCAGGGGAACAGTGATTTCCGAAAGAGCACTGCGAACCGCTTGCAACGGACGCTGGCCAGCGGCGCGGTGCAGCGAGATGTTCTCGACTACGACGATGGCATCGTCAATCACCAGTCCGACGGCTGCTGCGAGTCCGCCGAGAGTCATCAGGTTGAAACTTTGGCCGAGAAGCTTGAGGGCAATGAACGTGATGGTTACGGTTGCCGGGATCACCAGCGCGGCGGTGATCGATGCACCCCAATCGCGAAGGAACACGACAATGATGATGCAAGCGAGAATCAGCCCGATCAGGACTGCGTCGCGCACGCTCTTGATCGATTCGGTAACCAGCTCGGACTGGTCGTAGAACGGTTGCAGCACGATGCCCGGAGGCAGAGAGCGCTGGATACTCGCGATCTCCGCATGCACTTCGTTCGCGACCTGGACCGTGTTGCTGTCTGGCTGGCGGCTGATATTGAGCAGGACGGCTGGTTTGCCATTCGCCGTGACAATCGTATACACGGGCTTGACGTCAGGCGCGACGTTCGCGACATCGCCGATGCGGACGGGTATTCCGGTCTGCGTGTTCTTGATGACAATCTGCGCGATCTGTTGAGGATCGCGCACCTGCCCGTTGATGAGTCCCAGATAAAGCTGATGATTCTGTTCGAGGAGGCCCGGCGAATCGATGAGATTCGTACTCTTCACCGCATTGAGAATGTCGGTGACGGTAACACTCGCAGCGAGCAGTTTCGCGGGATCGGGAATGATGTGAAATTCCGGCTCCTGGCCTCCCTGTACAACCACGGTGGCAACGCCATTCAAGCGGTTGAGGCGCGGTTTCAATTCATAGGTCGCGAGCTCCCAGAGCTGCGTCTGAGGCATCGTCTCAGAGGTGAGACTGTAGCCGATGATGGGAAAGCTGGCGAACGTGAGTCGGTGCGTATCAACGATGGCGCCCGGGGGCAGGCTCGTGCGCACGCGGGAGAGCGCGGCATCCACGAGCTGCAGGGTTTGGATCATGTCGACGTGCCAGTCGAAGAACAGATCGACCTCTGCGGAACCGCGACTGGTGATTGAGCGCACGCTCTCCAGACCGGGAACGCTGTTGACTGTCTCCTCGATCGGCCGGGTGATGGTTACCATCATTTGATCGATCGGCATCACGCCGTTATCGACAGCAATGACCACGCGCGGGAAATCGGTGGTGGGAAATACTGACAGCGGAATCGTGAATGCGAGGTACGTCCCAATGCACACCAGGACGACGATGCTGAAAATCACGGACTTGGCGTGACGGCTATACCAGTAGCGTTCTTCCTGAACGTTCGAAGTGCGAACCTGGTCCGGTAGTGATTGCAAGGTCACCCGCGCATCACTCCTTTTCCGATCCAGGTGCAGGGGCAGCCGCTGTTTCGATCTGCTTCACATGCGTTTTATCGGCGAGGCCGTAAGCTCCGGAAGCGATCACCGTTTCGCCGGCATTCAGTCCCTTGGTGATTTGCACATCGCCTGTGCCGCTGATTCCAGTCTCGACCACGCGCTCGCGTGCAATGCCATCGTCACTCACGACCATCAGCTTTGTTTCACCCTCAGGTGTTTTGAGAATGGCGGAGGCGGGGACAGCAATCGCGTTTTCGTCGACTCGTGCGACGATCTGCAGATTCACGGCTGTGCCCGGGCGCAACGCGCCGCGCGGGTTGGGCGCTTCAATCCAAACTTCAACGGTTGTGCTGTTGGGGTCGAGCGCCGGACTGATCAGCGTTACCTTGCCTTCCGCTTTGAAATCGCCGGGAGCGGTAATTGTGGCCGGATCACCGACTTTCAGAATGGCCGCATCATCCTGCGGTATGTGTGCCTTCGCAATGACCGACGAGGTATCCATGATCGTTAACAGCGCTGTACCTGCTGTCGGAGTTTCGCCGGGATACAAAGGGCGGTCTGTAACCACTCCGTCGATCGGACTTCGAATCTCGGTGTAGCTCAACTGCGCGGCGGCTCCCTCGAACTTGCCCTTCGCGGAAGTCAATTGTCCGGTCGCTGATTTCTCGCCTTGCGGCTTGCCAATTGCGAGAGCCGCTGCGTAATGCTGATTCGCCAACTGGTACTGCGCCTTTGCCTGGACCAGGGAAACACGGGCTTGGTCCAGTTCCTTGCGTGGCAGGGCGCCCTGATTGAAAAGAGCTTCACGGCTGTCGTAAAGCTTCTGTTCCGCTTCCAAGGCTTCCTGCGCTGTCTTCAGGTCCAGCTCGGATTTCTTCAGATCCTCAGGTAGGTTCGCGCCGGTAGTCGTTTGATAGGTGGCTTGCGCCTGCTCGAATGCGCCTTTGGAATCGGCCACAGCAGCGGCCAAATCCCGGTTCTCGAGAACGGCAAGCAGTTCTCCGGCATGAACACGCGAGCCGCGGTTTACATAAAATTTCCGAACGGGCGCGGTGATCTTTGGCGTTACGGCTGCCTGTTTCCTCGGGAAAAGAATCGCCTCTGTGGTGACGATCTGACGGATCGGCTTGCGCTCGGCCTTGACCATCTGAACAGCGACGACGGGCTCCGACGCCGGAGCTTCTTTGGACCGCGAAAAGAATAGGATCGCCGCGATGGCAACAGCCACAACTCCGCCGGCAATGAACAAGGTTCGATTCCGAGTGCTCATACTAGAAAGTACCCGTCAGCGTTTGCAGATTGGCCACAGCAAGCCGGTAGCGAACTTCTCCGTCATCATAGTTATTTTTCGCTAGTACGAGCGCATTTTGCGCGTCCACCACTTCAAGCGCGGTCGCTTCGCCGGCTTGATAACGGAGTGTTGTGAGACGCAAACTTTCCTGGGCCAGATCGGCCGATCGCTTGAGAATCTCGATCTGATTCTTAGCCACGAAAGCCTCGGAATAAAACGCCTGGAGATCGGCCAGAGATTGCCTTTGGGTGGCGCTCAACTCCACCTGCGCCTGCGTGCGTCTCAGCTCCGCCTGACGCACACGGCTCTGCGTGGCGCCCCAGTTAAAGATTGGCAGCTGCAAACTCGCGGAGACTTGATATCCGAGATTGCGGTTGCCGTTGGTATAGGTGGCATATTGCGGCGCATCGATCCCATAAAAATAGTCGAGCGACAGAGTGGGTAGGTGGCCGCCGATTGCCGACTGCACTTCATTGGAAGCGACCTGCGCGGCAGCGAGCGCGGCCTTCAATTCAGGATTATTTCTGGCGGCGAGCACTTGTACCTCGGCAATCTGCGGAAGGGGCGTCGTAAATCGAAGATCATCGACGAGGTCAAAATCCTGCGTAAACACTGGAAAGAGCAGGACCGCCAAACCAAGCCGCGCTTTCTCCGCAGCCAACTGCGACTCCTGAAGCGCGCGGACGCTGTCATTGGCCTGGAGTTGAGCCTTGATCACGTCAGCATGGGCTACCTCGCCGCCCTTTTCCAGGCGCTCACTCAGATCCAAAAACCGTTGCGCTTCGTCCGCCGCTTGCTGAGCGTTCGCTGTTTTGCGCTGCCCGACGATGGCTCCGTAGTAGCTCTGTACAACCGTGACCACCAGCCCGCGCGCGGCAATCTCAGCTTGCGCGGTCGCCAGCGCTTCGGCAGCGTGCGCGCGACGATAGTCCGCGAATGAGGTGAAGCCGATGCTCTGGCGTACGGCGCCTTGGCTGATGTATTCCCGCACACCATTTGCTGCGATGAAACGCGGAGACGACGCGCTCGTGGGCTCAGTGTAGATTGCGCCAGTCACATAATCGACGCTGGGAAGAAGTGCCGCACGAGCCTGAACCCGATCTTCACGCGCCAGACCGGATTGCATGACCGCCGCGCGAAACTGCGGGCTGTTCACCTTCGCGCGCGCGAGTGCATCCTGCAAGCTGATTGTTGGACGCTGCCCTGGAGGGGGCGCGCTCGCAGTACTAGGAACCTGGCAGCAACCGACGACAGACAGCACTATGACAGCAGCGAATGGAAGAAGACGTAGATTCACATCGGCCTCTCAGAGAGAGCTCTCCACTGTGACACAGCAAACCTTAACGGAACCTTAATTCGAGTTGGCGGGGAGCCGGACGGTCATGGTGGTGCCAATTCCGACTTCGCTCTCGACACGAATAGTCCCACCATAGGCTTCGACTATCGCCTTCGAGATGGCCAGGCCGAGGCCGTATCCGCCGGTATTGCGGGCCCGGGATGTATCCGCGCGTCGGAAGCGATCAAAGATGAAGGGGATTTCGGCAGCGGGAATCCCCTGCCCATGGTCCTTTACTGAGACCTCGGCTCCGGTATCGACGCCAACCACTGTCATTTGCACGCTCGATCCAGGCGGGCTGTATTGGATGGCATTCTCCAGCAGATTTCCCCATACCAATTCCAGGTCTTCGGCATCGGCATGCAATCGGGGAGAGCCATCGCGCTGAAGGTCGAGCTTCAATTTGCGGGCTTCAGCCAGAGACCGGAGGTGCGCGATGGAGAGCTCGCAGGTCGAGGTAAGGTCGATCTCTTCCAAGTCACGGCGCAGACTGCCCGACGCCCACTGTTCTGCACGCGCCAGTCGCAACATGGAGTGAACCAGTTTCTCGAGGCGCTCGATATCCTCCAACGCAGCCTCGACGCCATCCCGATATTCTTCCGCGGAGCGCGGCCGCTGCAAAAGCGACTGAATCGTCGACTTCACGATTGCGACCGGAGTTTTGAGCTCGTGCGCAGCGTCCGCGAGGAAGGCACGCTGTGATGTAAACGCCTGTTGCAGGTTGGCGAGCATCGTATTCATCGCGTGTGTGAGAGGCGCCAGTTCAGAGGTCTGCAAAGCCTCGGGCGGAAGGCGCAGTTCCCAATTCGCTGGGGACACGTCTGCCGCACGGGAAGCTAAAACGGCCAGTGGCGATAGACCTCTCTTGATTCCCCAGAGCACAGCCATAGTCGCGATCGCGAGCATGGTGATGCTAGCGAGGCAGATCAATATCGCAGCCCGCCAAGCGGACTCACTCAATTCCTCGGTCGAAGCCGCGTAGAACACAGTGATCGTCGCGCCGCTATTTGCGGTACCTGCTGGCTCCTGATCAAGCACCGGAACATCTTTCAGTCGAACTGCGCGATACATCTCACCTTGCAGTTTCAGGTTCCAGTTGTTTCGGTTGCCATGAGGGGCAGGATCAAAGTTGGCGGGCCAGTTGTCTGAGGTGGCAAGCACCTTTCCGTTCTGATCGAGTATCCGGTACAGGTCCGGATGGCGGCGGTCGAGCGGCGGTGGAACCATTTCACGATCGAAGACGAGAGTCGGGTGCTCTTCTTCGGAATAGCGCACGAGGGCAGCGACGCTCATGGCGCGGCCGTGCAGGCCGGCATCGAAGGCGTTCCGAAGCTGACGCTTCGTCAGAACGACGGCGACCGTGACCACGCCAATAGTGAGCAACAACTGCGTGATCAGGACTACCGTGACCAGGCGCCGTTTGATCGAGGAACTCTTCATATTCACGCTCGCAGTACGTAGCCCTGCCCGCGAAGAGTCTGAATCAGCTTCTCGCCTTTCGCGTCGCCGAGCTTGCGCCGGAGGCCTGAAATGTAGACTTCAATTACGTTACTGAATCTCTCCCAATTGAAGTCGTAGAGATGCTCCAGCAATTCGGTTTTGGAAACGACCGCTCCGCGCCGGTGCGCGAGATATTCGAGCACACGATATTCCATGCCCGTCAGCGAGACCGGTTTGCCATCGCGATGAACGGTATGATCGGCAATATTCATTTCGAGATCATGGAACCTCAGGACGGTATCGCTTTCACCTTTTCCGCGGCGAATCAGGGCCTTGGCACGGGCGATGAGTTCGCCCAGATCGAACGGCTTGGTTACGTAGTCGTCCGCGCCAGCGTTCAATAATGCGACCACCGACTCTTTTTCGTCACGCGCAGTCAGGACGAGAATCGGCACAGTCGCCCCGCCTCTTCGAAGTTCCTGGACGACAGAGAGGCCATCCCGGCCGGGTAACATCAGGTCGACCATGATCAGGTCGTAAGGATTGGATTTGGCCATGTAGAGGCCGTTTTCGCCATCGAAGGCGCAATCCACGGCGTATCCGGCACTCTCGCGCACGCTTCGCGCGATGTTTTCAGCCAGCCTGCGCTCATCCTCGATAACCAGAACGCGCATGGCTAACTATACCCCGGAGGCATCAACTTATAATGCCATGACGCCAGGGGATCCACGTGGTTGATGCCTGTTGGACGTGGCGGACCACGTACTGGCAGCTGCTTTCAAGAATGGATTGCGCCAGGGACGGGTGATGCAAAATCTAAAGGGCAAAGGTGGATCGATTTGCGTGGTCCAGCACTCTAATGTGCGTATGCCGAAATACAACAAGAATCCAGAAGCCGTATCCCGCCTCTCTCCCGAGCAATATCGCGTGACCCAGCATGATGGGACCGAGCGTCCCTTCGACAATGAGTATTGGGATAATAAAGAGCCGGGGATCTACGTGGACGTTGTTTCAGGCGAGCCACTGTTCGCGTCGGTAAACAAGTACGACAGCCACTCTGGTTGGCCGAGTTTCACGAAGCCGATTGATGCTGAAAACGTCGTCGAGAATACTGATACGAGCCACGGCATGGCGCGCACTGAAGTTCGATCCAGTCAGGGCGACAGTCATCTCGGACACGTTTTCCCCGATGGACCGCCGGAAGAGGGCGGCCTCCGTTATTGCATTAATTCAGCTTCGCTGCGCTTCATCCCTCTCGAGGAACTTGAGAGCGAGGGATATGGCCAATACCGCAAACTATTCGAGACTGCAAAAAAGGAGTAGAAAATGGCGTCATCTACAGAACGCGCGATCCTCGCCGGAGGTTGTTTCTGGGGTATGCAGGATTTGCTTCGCCGCTACCCAGGCGTGATTTCCACACGAGTCGGTTATTCGGGCGGGGATGTGCCCAACGCGACGTATCGCAATCACGGCAGCCATGCCGAAGCGCTTGAGATTGTGTTCGACCCAACGAAACTCACTTTTCGCAAGCTCTTGGAATTTTTCTTCCAGATTCACGATCCAACGACTCTGAATCGGCAAGGTAATGATTTGGGAACAAGCTATCGTTCCGCGATCTTTTATACCAACGACGAGCAGAAACGGATCGCGGAGGATACCATTGCCGACGTTGAAGCCTCAGGGCTGTGGCCGGGCAAGGTAGTGACGGAGGTGGCGCCAGCCGGTCCTTTCTGGGAGGCTGAGCCGGAACACCAGGACTACCTGGAACGATACCCCGGCGGATACACCTGTCATTTCATTCGGCCTAACTGGACGCTTCCCAAGAGAGCAGAAGTCAGCCGGGCCGGCTGAACCCTGCCATGAAAGTGCTCGTGGTCGACGTAGGCGGAACCCATGTGAAGATTCTCGTCTCCGGGAAACGAGTGTCACGCAAATTCGCGTCTGGGCCGACGTTAACCGCCAAGCAGATGGTTTCGGGAGTCAAGAAACTCGCGGATGACTGGCAGTATGACGCGGTATCGATCGGATATCCTGGTTCAGTTATCCGGCAACGCCCGTCCGCGGAACCACACAATCTAGGGACAGGGTGGGTTGGTTTTGATTTTGAAAAAGCATTTGGACGTCCGGTGAAGGTCGTCAATGATGCGGCCATGCAAGCCCTCGGCGATTACAAGCGTGGCAAGATGCTGTTTCTGGGCTTAGGAACTGGTCTGGGTTCTGCGCTGATCGCGGATGGCGTATTGCTGCCAATGGAGTTGGGGCATCTTCCCTATAAGTCCGCGACTTTCGAGGATTACGTTGGTCTGCGTGGGCTGAAGAAGTGGGGGCAGAGGAGATGGCGCCGTCTTGTTGCCGATGTTGTGGCACGACTCGCTGCCGCACTCCAGGCTGAAGATGTGGTTCTTGGAGGCGGCAATGTCAAAAAGTTGAAGGAGCTACCCCCAGGATCCAGGGCGTGCGACAACGCAAATGCCTTTACCGGTGGATTTCGAATGTGGAAAGAATCGAATGGCCGGCGACGTTCTTCTCGCAAGAAAAGTGGTGCCACGATTCGCACGTCTTAGAAAGTCCTTTTCCAATGAGTTTTCAGCCTATTGAAAATTACGGTGTGATCGGAAACATGCGCTCGATTGCGCTGGTTGGCATTCATGGCTCGATCGATTTTCTGTGTTATCCAGACTTCGATTCCCCCACGGTATTCGCTGCGCTGCTCGACGACAAAAACGGTGGCTGCTTCCAGATTGAGCCCCAGCTCACGAACGTGCGGATACGCCAGCTCTATTTGCCCGACACGAATACGTTGCTGACGCGATTTCTCGCAGAAGAAGGCGTTGCCGAACTCACGGATTTTATGCCCATCGAAAAGGATGGGAAACAGCCGAATGAGATTATCCGGATGGTCTCGGTGATCAGGGGCAACGTGCAATTCCAAATGCACTGCCTCCCACGATTCAACTACGGACGCTGCACGCACCGGGCAGAGATTTCGGATCGCTGTGCGACGTTCTTCCCAGCTGACAACGTATGCCCGCCCATGGGGCTGTATTCCACCGTTACTTTGGAACGTAAATCTCAGGATGTGACGTCGCGATTCAGCTTATGTGCCGGCGAAACCGCAACCTTCGTGCTTGGCGGATTGCGTTCTCCGGAAAACCAACCTGAGATGGAACTCGCGAACAAGCGCTTCCAACGGACGAGCCGCTTCTGGAAAGCATGGATAGCGAAATCGAAATATAAGGGTCGATGGCGAGAAATGGTCAATCGCTCCGCTTTGATATTGAAGTTGCTCATCAGCCAGGAGCACGGCTCATTGATCGCCGCGCCTACGTTTTCGCTGCCGGAGAACATCGGAGGAGTACGCAACTGGGATTATCGATATACATGGTTGCGGGACGCGACATTCACGCTGTACGCGCTCATTCGACTCGGCTTTGTCGAAGAAACAGAGGCGTTCATCGACTGGCTGCTAGGACGACTCTGTGACAACGCGGAGCGTGGGCCTTTACAAGTAATGTATCGGGTGGATGGCCGGCAAAAACTTGACGAGATGACGCTCGACCATCTCTCCGGGTACGAAAACTCGCGGCCGGTGCGCATTGGAAACGCCGCTTACCAGCAACTGCAACTCGATATCTACGGGGAAATGATGGATTCCATTTACCTCGCGAATAAGTATGGTGATCCCATTTCCTACTCCGGATGGCAGAACGTGCAGCGCATCCTCGACTGGCTGGGAAAGAACTGGCAACGGCCTGACGAGGGCATTTGGGAGGTGCGCGGCGGTGCGAAGGAGTTTTTGCACTCTCGCGTAATGTGCTGGGTGGCTTTCGACCGTGCATTGCGACTGGCGCAGAAGAGGTCGCTCTCGGGGCCTCTGGAGTCATGGCAGCGCACCCGGGATGAAATTCGAAACGATATTTTCACCAACTTCTGGAATGAGCGGCTGCAGGCATTTGTGCAGTTCAAGGGATCGGAGGAGTTGGACGCTTCAGCGCTGCTGATGCCAATGATGAGATTCATCAGTCCCGTGGACCCGATGTGGCTCTCGACGATGCGCGCGATAGAAACACACTTGATCGAAGACACGCTTGTCCGACGCTACGAAGTGGACGGTGCCCATGTGGACGGTCTACCGGGTGGAGAAGGTAGCTTCACCGCATGCTCGTTCTGGTATGTCGAGTGCCTGGCGCGCGCTGGCGATTTGGAGAAAGCACAGTTGTTATTTGAAAAGCTGCTGGGATACGCCAACCATCTTGGTCTGTACTCCGAGGAACTCGGTTCGAATGGACAACATCTGGGAAATTTCCCGCAGGCGTTCACGCACCTCGCATTGATTAGCGCGGCAACCTACCTGGATAGAGCTCTTTCGGGAACTACGGGAGCGGAGTGGCGCTAGAGGCCAATCACTCCGCAGCTCTACCGCTGCGTTGTCCAATATCGCGGTCAGTTCGAACCGATATGGCGACGTTCTGCAAGGATTAAGCCCGCGAACTGTCAAAACTGCCAGTGCCGGATCAGGGCATCTGGGCTTACCACGGTACTAACGTCGGTTAGATCAGCGGGCGCCGTCATTCCGACGGTGTCCTACCTTGCGAATGCCATGCGATTCCGCTGACTTTGCACCACGCCTACTTACCGGCGCCGTAAAGAAGCTGGCCTATGGATATTCGGGCGAATGAGAAGAGTCACTCACGGTCTCGTCTGAGCTCGGCTTTTCCTATCGCCGAGTGGCTGCCGCGTTACAGGGTTAGTTGGTTGCGACCAGATTTTGTGGCAGGGCTGACGCTTGCAGCGTACGCGATCCCGGTTTCGCTTGCATATGCTTCTCTCGCCGGTGTTCCCCCGCAAGCCGGGTTGTATTGCTATCTCGTCGGAGGCATTGCGTACGCGGTTTTTGGCACGTCGCGCCAAGTGGCGATCGGACCAACCTCTGCCATCTCTATCCTGATCGGCTCCGCTCTCGGCGCAATGTCACCAGGCGACTTAGGTCGACAAAGCGAACTGGCAATGGCGGTTGCCGTGCTAACTGGACTCATCGGCATCATCGCCTGGTTTTTTCGCTTGGGTAATATTGCCAACTTCGTATCCGAAACCGTGCTCAGCGGATTCAAGGTCGGAGCTGGACTGGTCATCGCTTCCACCCAACTGCCGAAACTATTTGGGATTGCAACCGGCGGCAGCAATTTCTTCACGCGTCTGCTCGAGATTTTTCGTCATTTAGGTGAGAGCAATCTGCCAACTCTCGCCGTCGGCCTGGGTGCGCTGCTTCTCTTGATTCTCGGCGACCGTTTCCTGCCGGGACGCCCTGTCTCACTATTCGTTGTGGTAGCGGCAATCCTGATGATGTCATTCTTCCCGCTGGCGGAACGCGGCGTGAAGACCGTAGGCGTAATTCCCGCGGGGCTGCCCAAGCTGAGCTGGCCGTTGGTGCACTGGAATGAACTTGACGATCTGCTGGGCCTGGCTCTCGCCTGCTTTTTGCTCTCGTATGTTGAGAGCATTTCCGTTGTTCGAACGTTTGCGCTTAAACATCGCTACGCGATTAATGCCGACCAGGAGCTGTTGGCACTCGGAGCAGCCAATCTGGCGGCCGGTGTTGGGCAGGGATTTCCTGTCGCCGGAGGCATGTCGCAATCAGCCGTAAACGAAAAGGCAGGCGCGCAGACGCCTCTGGCACTCGTGTTCGCCTCTGCGAGTATCTGTGCAGTTCTACTGTTTCTTACCGGCCTCATGCGGAACTTGCCCCAGCCAGTCCTGGCGGCGGTCGTTCTGTTTGCGGTCGGAGGCCTCGTAAGGCCACGCGAAATACGACTCCTGTACCGGGCAGACCGAATGGAGTTTCGCATTGCTCTAGTGGCGATGCTGGGCGTACTGCTGTTCGGGATTCTGAAAGGAGTGCTGCTGGCTGCGATCTTTTCTATCCTCCTGCTTCTGAAGCGCACCTCGCACCCAAGAATCGTGGAGTTAAAGAGGCTTCCTGCCAGCGGCAGGTTTGTGGATTGCACGCGATATCCCGACGCTTACGAAGTTCCACAGGTAGTGGTGTTGCGGGTGGAATCGGGTCTTTTCTATTTCAACGCACAAAACGTTAGGAATTACATCGCGGATCAAATACAGAATCGCAAGGAGATCAAACTGGTTGTAGTTGATCTTTCCACTTCGGCAAATGTGGATCTAGCGGGCGCAC
The DNA here is from genome assembly GCA_963848375.1 of Terriglobia bacterium. Taxonomy (GTDB): domain Bacteria; phylum Acidobacteriota; class Terriglobia; order Terriglobales; family Acidobacteriaceae; genus JAJPJE01. Next base: position 33,495 of record CAWKDK010000010.1, on the reverse strand, counting down.
GCATGCTCGCAGAATTAGAAGAGTATCTTACGCAGGCTGGCATATCACTGAAACTGGCCGAGACTCACGGGGACGTTCGCGATGTTCTGCATGCGCAGGGATTGGAAGAACGAATCGAGGGAGCCGGGCAGAGATCGGACGTGGAAACACTCATCGAAAACTGGAGAATATCCACGGTGGGTCGTCAGTTCTGACGATGCCCGTTGGACCCAGCCACGTCTGTCGTTGCTAGCCCAAGGTTCAGGCTGCTAGCTTTTCTTCTCCGAGTGTTGCTCGCCGCGACAAGACTTGTTGATAGATCTCTTTCGTGGAAAGTACCGCCTTTTCGTCGCCCTTCGCCGTGACAGTAGCGCGCCCCCACCGGCCAGGAATGTTTTCCAGGGTAAGCATGCCCATCCATGGAACCAGTACAGCGTCCGGCGCCGAGGTGAGGATCTCGCCCTTCGGTTCAAGGCCAAGCAAAGTGCGAATTCCCAGCATAGGCGCTGCCGCGGCCCAGGCCTGTGGGAGACAAGCTGTGGGGTATTGCACGGGAAAGTATGTTTGCGAGCGCGCATATCCAGCGAAAGTTTCGGGCAATCGGAACTGGAAGGCCACACTGGCTTCAAATATTCCTGCAATGATTGCCGCTGCTTCCTCACGGAATCCGTACCGGGCCAGTCCCGCTGCAACGATACTGCTGTCGTGCGGCCACACCGTACCGTTGTGATACTCGATGGGATTAAAACCGGCCTCACCTTGCGCCATGGTGCGAATGCCCCACCCGGAGAACATTTGCGGACTCATGAGATGGTCACGGATCGCGAGCGCCTTGTCGTCGTCCACGATTCCGCTCCACAACAAATGCCCGACGTTTGAGCATAGGCTATCTACTTTTTTCTTACGCCCATCGAGTGCAAGAGCAAAAAACTGGCGGTCGGCGACCCAGTAATCCTTATTGAACCGGCGTTTGAGTTCGGCGGCTTGCGTTTCCAATTGGGCAGCCAGAATTTCATCTTTCCAGATTTCACGCGCCAGGCGTGCGCACCGAATCTTGGCATCGTACGCGTAGCCTTGGATTTCGCACGTGGCTCGAGGGGCAGGAGCGATGGTCCCGTCGTGGAATAAGATGGAATTCCAGGAATCCTTCCAGCACTGATTCTCCAAGCCAAGGTTAGTCTTGCGCTGGTATTCGATGTAGCCATCGCCATCGCGATCCCCATAGTGATCGATCCACTTCAGGGCGGCACGCGCGTTAGGCTCGAGCGCTCGCACCAATTTGACATCGCCAGTCCAGCGTTCGTATTCGTCGAGCAATACCAGGAACAGCGGCGTGGTATCACTTGCACCGTAGTAGGGCCCCTGTGGACGCTCACGGAAATGGGTCATCTCGCCGAAACGCAGTTCGTGAAGGATGCGTCCTGGTTCCTCCTCGCTAAGCTCCTCCTCTCTCTTGCCTTGGGCCGCCGCGAGCGCGGTGAGAGTGGTTGCCGCAAGTTCGGAATTAAAAGGCATCATCTGATAACTGGTGATCAAGCTGTCGCGGCCGAATAAGGCCATGAACCAAGGAAGGCCAGCCGCCGGAAGTGCATACTCGCACATGGTATCGGGATGGAAGCGAAGCGACGCGACGTCTACCAGGCTGCGCATATAAAGGCGCACAGCTTCGGGATGACTGGTCAGTGTGGGTGCCTGGTCGAGCCATTCCTTTAAGTTTTCTCGTATGGATATCCCCTCTTTCGTACCAAACTTGGGGCGATGTACAGTTTCACCCGTCACAGGCGTGACATGAAACTGAGAACTCCATGTCGTCTTTGGTTGCAGCGTGATGCGGAACGTCGCACCTTTTGAATTGATATCCGTGACCGGGACTGTAGAAGAGATAATCGTCTCGCGGATAAAGTCATCTCGCTTATAACCCAACACCAACTGCCGGTTCCGCACTTCGCGGTAGCGCTTGCCCTTCTTTTTCAGGGCATCTTTGACTTCAAATAGATCTGCAAAATCTGCGTCAGCCTCCAGACGCAACTCGACTTCTTCTGCCTCGGTACCGTGATTGAGAACAGTCAGCTCTTCGACGAAGCCGTCGCCTACAAAGCGGCGGCGAACAATGGAGATAGTGGGGTTCTTGTAGATAGTACCCGTCGGCGGAACACAGAAGTGCTGAGCGTAGTAATACTCGAGGGCGTCCGTCGAGAGCACATCGAGTGCTATGCCTTTGATGGTGAGTTTCCACTTCGATAAATGGCGCATGTCTTTGTAGAAAAGACCATGCGGCTGGTCGGGCCCAGCGTCGACATCGCCATTCGCACTCGAAACCAAGAAAGTAGATCCATCGAGAATGCTGATATTGTTATCTTTCATAATGCTACTCATCGTTGGGCGATACAACTCCGCTTAGTTGTCCTTCTTCGCGCGTAAGTTGCGTTCATGACTAGGCTGCCATGCGCGGCGTTTCGTTTCGCTCGCGAGCCTGCCAAGTCCATTGGTCGATCTCAGGCTTGTCCACGCCGTACTCATACGCATAGTTCGTGCAGTCGATCTGCATGTTACGCAGCATCTCTTTGGCGTGAGCACCCGCCACCTGCAGCGCAGGGACCCGATCAATCACGTCGATTGCAAGACTGAAGCGGTCGATCTCGTTCTTAATAGCCAAATCGAGTGGCGTATTAATGTTTCCTTTTTCCTTGTAACCGCGCACGTGGAGGTTTTTGTGATTTGTACGGCGATAGGTCAAGCGATGAATCAACCACGGATAACCGTGGAAGTTGAAGATGATGGGTTTGTCTTTTGTGAACAGGCTGTCGAAGTCTCGATCCGTCAAACCATGAGGATGCTCCGTCGAGGGGACTAACCTATAGAGGTCCACGACGTTTACGAAGCGGATTTTGAGATCAGGAAAGTGCTCGCGCAACAGCATTACCGCTGCCAGAGCCTCTTTCGTGGGAATATCGCCAGCGCAAGCCATTACCACGTCCGGCTCTGAGCCTTCGTCATTGCTGGCCTTGCGCCAGATGCCGACGCCTTTGGTGCAATGCTCGATAGCTTCGTCCATATTCATGTACTGCAAGTGCTTTTGCTTGTCGGACACAATCACATTGATATAGCCCGTGCTCTTCAGGCAATGATCGGCCACACTGAGCAACGTATTGACGTCTGGGGGCAGATAGATACGGCAAACATCCGGGCTCTTGTTGACGACTAGATCGAGGAAGCCTGGATCTTGATGAGTGAAGCCGTTGTGATCCTGTCGCCAGACGGTGGAGGTAATAAGCAAGTTCAGCGACGACACAGGCGCTCGCCAATTTAAGTCGCTAGACGACGCAAGCCACTTGGCATGCATATTGAACATGGAATCAATGACGTGCACGAAAGCTTCGTAGGTAGAAAAGAATCCATGTCGCCCAGTGAGAAGATAGCCCTCAAGCCAACCCTCGAGAGTGTGTTCCGACAGCATTTCGAGCACTCGACCATCGGTGGATAGTTCGCCTCCGTCCGCATCTTCTGGCAGTTGGTCCGCGAGCCACAATTTCTTGCTCACCTCGTAGATTGCGTCGAGCTTGTTCGATGTGTTCTCGTCAGGGCCGAAGACGCGAAAGCTCTTAGGGTTTTGCCGCATGACATCGCGCAAGAATCGGCCGAGAGGACGAGTGTTCTCAGCTGTAGTCTGCCCCGGCTGTTTCACGTCTATGGCGTAGCTACGGAAGTCCGGAAGGCGCAAAGCTTTGCGCAACCGGCCGCCATTGGCGTGAGGATTCGCGCTCATGCGGCGTTCCCCCACTGGGGAGAGCGCCTTTAGTTCCGCTGTGAGTTTGCCACTCTCATCGAACAGTTCCTCTGGCCGATAGCTGCGCATCCAGTCTTCAAGGGCTTTCAAATGCGATGGATTATCGCGTATCGCCGCGAGCGGCACTTGGTGCGCACGCCAGAAACCCTCTATCTTGTGACCGTCGACTTCCTTCGGGCCGGTCCATCCTTTCGGACTGCGTAGCACGATCATTGGCCAGCGCGCTCGATTGGGCTTCCCACTGGCTCTGGCCTCTTGCTGAATGCGGCGAATCTCGAGTACACAGTTCTCGAGCGTCGCAGCCATTTTCTGGTGCATAACCTGAGGGTCATCGCCCTCTACGAAGAATGGCGTCCACCCGTAGCCCTTGAACAGGCTTTCCAATTCCTCGTGAGAAATGCGCGCGAGGAGCGTCGGGTTGTTGATCTTGTATCCGTTCAGATTGAGGATCGGCAGCACCGCGCCGTCGCGGATGGGATTTAAAAACTTGTTCGAGTGCCAGGATGTGGCAAGTGGCCCAGTCTCTGCCTCTCCATCACCGACCATTACCGTGACTAAAAGATCGGGATTATCAAAAGCAGCTCCGAAGGCGTGGGAGATGCTGTACCCCAGTTCGCCTCCTTCATGGATGGACCCTGGTGTTTCAGGGGTGCAGTGGCTGCCGATGCCGCCAGGAAACGAGAACTCCCTAAAGAACGTGCGCATGCCATCAACGTCCTCGCTCTTGTTGGGGTAAATCTCGGAATATGTGCCCTCAAGGTAAACGGGGCCAAGCACTCCCGGTGCACCGTGGCCCGGACCGGCTAGAAAGATGGCATCGAGGTCATATTTCTTGATCAGGCGGTTGAGGTGAACATAAGTGAAGCTCAAACCGGGGCTGGAGCCCCAATGACCCAATAGTCGCTGCTTAACATGAGAAGCCTTTAGAGGCTCGCGGAGCAAAGGATTGTCGCGCAGATAAATCATGCCGGCTGCGAGGTAATTGCAAGCACGCCAATAGGCGTCGATATTGTGAAGCTCCTCGGTAGAGAGTCGGTCCTGTGTACTTAGCTTTGCGGCTTTTGTTTGCGCGTTCATGTCGATGAGTGCCCCTTCCATGACTCCTCCATATTCGTTGCCGGTGACCGTCGCGTCTGTCGCGGTGCACCTCACGCAGGTTGCTGCGCTTCTGTATTTCGTTTACGAGTTGCAGAGCAGACCCGCCGTTGAGCGTTAGCGCTGCTGGAATAAGTCGCACGCAAGTGCACTGGAGTCGCCTTTCATCACGCAGCTTCCTGATCGCATCTGCTTCCGCTTACGATGCCAGCGCCCGTCTCGCTCAGTGGAACCGCTGAACTCTTGAAGAGTTGAGGATCAAGTTTGTTAAGCATCTCGCTCAGCTTTGCGACGGTTGCATTCGTTGTTATTTCTCCGATGCGCGCCATTTCGTCGGCACGAGTGAATTCCGATATATCAAACGAGGTCACATCGGGCGCAATCACGAAGTCTGCCGGCTGCACTCCAACGGAGTTCATCTTGTGACCTTGAATCATGGTCTGTCGCATGATCACTTGAAGGGTTGAAAAGAAACCACGGCTGCGCGAGCGCCCCTTGGAGCGGATTTCTCCAAAATCTTTCTCTAGCTTTGCAGTGACACTCGATGCGATGACAAAGTTGCATCCCTTGGCGACCAGCACGTTGGCGGGAATATTGTTGAGCAGACCGCCATCTACCAACGCCTGGCCTGATCGAATGATGGGAAGGGAGAGGGGAGGAAGATTAATACTTTCCAGCACACTGATCACGGCATCGCCGGCCTCGCGCACCAGCGGTTCTCCTTCGACGAGATCGACGGAGATTGCAAACATCGGAAAAATCAATTGCTCCATCCTGGCATGATCCAGATATCTCCGCAGCATCGAGGCGAACTGGTTTCGTCTGTACTTATAGAGCAAATACCAGTAGCCGCCACCGGGCAGCTGTCGAAAGAACCACGATGGCTGTAAGTCGGCCTTGAAACGATGGATGATGTAATCAGGATCCAAGCCTGCTGCGTACATCACGCCGGTCAGTGCGCCGGCACTCGTGCCCGCGAGCATGTCGATGTAAATGCCACGTTGCTCAAGGGCTTTGAGCACTCCGAGATGAGCCATGCCGCGAGCGGCGCCACCTCCGAGGGCCAACCCGATCTGAATGCCTCGCAGATGATGAACGATGCGTTCGAATCCATGCTGTAGCAAAGCGCCCTGGTTTGGTCCAGGCGCATCAAAAGTGAGCTTGAAGTCTCGTTCGGCGAGTTCGGACAACTCTGGCACATACGGAGCAAATGGGGCCTTGGCGTCGAGAAGCCACACGATCCGGACCTTTTCTCGCCATTTAGGTATGCTCTTCTCTAATTGTTGGAGGAGACCTACTGCTGCGCGCGCATCTTGCGGACGAACACACCAAAGCGCTACGTCGACGTAACCCAAGAACCGCATCATTTCCTCTAATGGATGATCCGCGCGAACATCCACCAGGAGTCGCCTATGCGAGGCCCACTCTTGAAGAATGCTTTGTTGCTCGTCACCTCCGGCGAGGAACATAAAGGGGATATCTGCATCTGGTTTCCAGCGCGCGTCATCGCCAACGACACAGGGAGACTCGTACAGGTCTCGAAGTCGACGTGCCAATCGAACGACGAGCGGACGGCTGGCTTCGGAGTGATGAACAATGCCCACCACGGACGGCCGCGGAAGCGAACGATCGACTTCCATTACATATTTTTTAAACCTGCTCGCTGCCAATCGGAACATCGAGAGTTGAAAATCTGCATACTTCGCGCTCAGCCGCAGCAGGTCCGATAACGTCAATCGTATTGCCGTCGAAGGCTCGGTAGCCTGGACTTGCATGTGAGAGCGATCCGATAGACCCAGGGCAAACAATCCAATGGCTGATCCTCGGACAAGCGTATCTTTCAGAATCTCCTTGCCCAGCGAATCGTAAAGCGTTGCTTCTAACCGGCCCGTGATAATGAAGGACACGTGGGCGATCTCTGATTCGACTTCAATAACCACGTCGCCAGCGCGAAACTCGACCCACTCAGCCGTGCTCACAATGGCAGCAAACGTTTCTTCACTGAGTCCTTTCGCCCAGTCCAGCCGACGAAGCTCCGCATAGAGCCGCCCACCGGTTTGAGAAGTTGGTTTTTCTCCGCCGCTATCCATGGCGTAATCCTTGAAGATTTCGGGAGTGCCCGCGCCGCGTCTTTGGTCCTTCAGGTTCTAGATCGCTGTTGGCATTACTTGCACTCGCGCCAGATCCGAAGCATGTCGTCGTGCTTTCTATTTTTCGCTCAGGGCCTCGCAGCTTGCTACTGGGGAAATTACTAGGAGGAAGCTGACGGTTTGCAGCACATAGGAGGAGAGCCCGACTTTCGCGAGAAGCTTGGAACATGGAGTGCGAAAGGACTTATGTCGACCACAGCTTTGCAGAGAATCAAATCTACTCTGTTGTTGCGACAGGTTTATTCAGCCAGGCTAGGAACAGTTTGTAGCCCACGGACAAGACGATCGCACCAACGAACAGGCCGATAAGCCCCATTGCGATAAATCCACCGATGGCACCAAGGAAGACGACGATGATGGGAACACCGACGCCGCGCCCCAATAGGATAGGCTTCAGCACGTTGTCCATTAACGCAACGATAACGCACCAGATTAGGAAGATGACAGCCTTGGTGGTGCTGGTGATTGCAAAGCCGTAAATCACAGCAGGGATGAGTACAAGGATTCCGACCTGAAGCACGGCTGCGAAGAGGAAGATGATGGCCCACAAACCTGCGCTGGGCAGTCCCTCTACCGCAAAACCAATCCCGGCAAGAACCGTTTGGATGAACGCAACTCCAAGGATACCGACGGTGACACTACGAATCGTGGCGCCGATAAGTTTGTGGAACTCGGGGCCGCTTTCGCCGAACAACCTATTCGCAAGTGAGCGTGTCGCCTTGCCGGCACCTTCGGCACTGGCAAGAAGGACCCCGGCAACCACGATCGAGAGAACGAATTGCAGCACTGTAAAAGCTAGCTCCCGCAGAAGCTGAGAGCAGCCCGCTAATGGCGGCCCTGATTTGGGGAGCGAAGCTGCTCAACAGATCGTTGAGGTTGTTGGAAGCGAGCAGCCAGACGCGATTCAAAGACGTGCCAATAATGGGCCAGTTCGCGACGGCTGGCGGTGGCGGTGGTACGTTGAGCGTTCCGTCCTTGAGGCGCGCTGTCAGTGTCTGTACGCCTTCAACCAGTGTTCCTGTCAGCAAGTAGATCGGAACGATCAACAGCGCCAGGAGAACAACAGTGCACAGCACCGCGGCGAACGTTCGACGGTCGCCAAGAAGAACAGCTAGCTTGCAGTACCACGGGTAAAGCGCAATGGCGACGACAATTCCCCATGTAACCGGCGGGAGAAATGGTCGCAATATGAGGAAACACGACCAAACCAGCAGAACAGCCAACCCAACATGGATGGAGACTTCGACGGAGCGATTTAAGTAGTCCTTGTCGCGCACCGGTTGTTCAAAGGTCATGACTGGTTCTCCCGAAGCCACAAACGAGAGTGGATAAATACGCTTTCCGTCTGGATATTGTTTCGGCAAGAAGCCTACTTGCCGCTTTTCACTGAGTTGTCAGGTTCTTTCTTCCGCCGAATTACCCGCGTAATCTCAGGAGCGAATTCAGCCAGCCAGTTCACTCCTATTCCGACTCCCACTTGGGTAATTGCTCCCTGATAGCCCTTGACGAGCACATTCGGATTCCCTGGATACCATGTCGCGGCGATAGCAGCTCCCCCAAATGCAGCGGCATATGAGAACAATTGGGGACGAAGGGCTTTCTCGGTTCGATCGTAAGTCACAAAATTTCGAATGATCGCGTGGCGCGTGCGCGGCCACAAGCCGTCGCAGCGACAACGATCGTATCTGGGCTCCCAACCCGCGACGGCATTTCCCGCAGCGCTTAGTGAGTTCTGAATGACGAATTGGGCTTGTCGTGAACCGACTCTCTTTGCGTATCCCTCAATGCCGTCTCCCCACTCGGCGGGACTGTTTTGAATCTGGTCGCGCGTTGTGAAAAGAATGGTTTTTACGTAAATGCCTGGAGTGGTATACGTCTGGCGTAAGTAGAGTCTCCAACGCCCCTCGTTGGTCAAGGGCTCAAGAGCAACGTCCTTGGGAACATAAGCGCCGTAAATCCAGTTGACATTGATTTGTTTGTCCCTGGGGGACTGTTGATCCACCGCCGTTGCGTTCTCCTGCGCGAAGCAGTAACCGATGAGCAGCACACCTGCGAAGACTCGAGAGCGACTCAGGATTTTTCCACATCCTGACGGAAACATTTTGAACCAGGGGATGCCAAGATCTGACCGTTCTGCTCTTCTCAACGCCACGGGCTACAACTAAACCCAATTGCGCGGATATCGCCACTAGCAGTTTTCCCAGTATCGTGTCCCGATGACTGACCCTATGATTCGAGGCAGTGAAGTGAGACTGTCGATCGCGCGATTGATTGCTTTGAAACGCTGGTCGCGCTGTCCGCGCGGCTAAGGATTCTACCGCGGGCGAGAGGAAGGGCATTCACCATGAAAAGGATGGCCCTCAAAGCATGTCAGAACGGGCTGAGACGTCTCTTAGCCGGTGTCGTTGCACTCATGCTGATGCCGGGCGACGGAGTGCTGGTGGCGCAGCCGCAAGACTCTTCTCAAGGACAAGACTCATCTCAGGAGGCTGCAGCGAAGCTTCCGCCCGAGCAACTCGATTCTCTGGTTGCACCGATCGCACTCTATCCTGATCCGCTGCTGAGTCAAACCCTCGTGGCGTCCACCTACCCGCTCGAAATCATTCAACTTCAGCAATGGCTGGAAAAAAACAAAGAGCTCAAAGACAAGGCTCTGGCTGAAGCCGTCGAGAAGCAAGGCTGGGATCCCAGTATTCAGGCAATGGCGTCTCTGCCCGACGTCGTGAAACAGATGTCAGAGAACATCAAATGGACGACGGATTTGGGCAATGCTTTCCTTGCGCAACAGGGCGACGTCATGGAAGCGGTTCAGCGCATGCGCAAGAAGGCGAAGGATGCGGGCAACCTGAAAAGCAGTGAACAACAAAAAGTCGAGACCAAGGTCGTCGAAAACAAATCTGTGATCGTTGTTGAACAGGCGAGCCCGCAGGTGGTGTATGTCCCGAGCTACAACCCGACTGTTGTTTACGGACCGCCAGTCTATCCGTATCCGCCGATTGTCTACCCACCAGCTGGTTACTATGCCGCGGGCATGGCGATCTCGTTTGGTGTTGGAGTCGCGATGGGAGCGGCGTGGGGTGGAGGTTGGGGCTATGGAGCTGGCTGGGGCCACAATGATGTGAACGTCAACGTCAACAACAATTACGTAAAGAACTACAACCGACAGAACGTCAACAATCAGATTGGCAATCGCTCAGGCGGAAACAATAACTGGCAGCACAACCCGCAGCACCGTGGTGGAGCTCCTTACTCCAACCAAAGAGTTGCTAATCAATATGGTGGCACAGCGCGCGGCGATTCGATGGCCACTCGTCAGGCAAACGCTCAGTCGAGGCAGGCGAGTGGAACCAGCCGCGCGATGGGGTCGCCGTCGGGGAACGCAAATCGAGCGGCAGAGCGTCAAGCAGCAGGAGGGGCCGACCGCGCGGCGAGCAGAGGTTCGGCCGGAGCCGGCACAGGCGGCGGGGGCGATCGTGTTGGCAACCGCAGTGTTCCGAATACTTCAAGCGCCAGGAGCACAAGTGCCTTCTCTGGCGGGGCAAATGGGATGAGCGGGAGCGGTGCTCGAGCCAGCGGTTCGAGAGGTGCTTCGAGCATGGGGCGCGGTGGTGGCGGCGGAAGGCGTAGGTGAAAACCACCATGGAGACGACTGGCATGCTTCCGAAAAGACTGATAATGCGCTCGCCTGTTGCGCGCATCGCCGTCATCGTGTTGCTGATTGCCGCGCAGCTCTCATTAGCGCAGCAATCGCCTGCGCCGTCCGCTAATGCCACCAACCAGAAATCATTCGCCACACCGCAGCAAGCGGTCGAAGTACTTGTGAAGGCAGCCGGAGATTACGACGTGCCGTCCCTGCTGGCGATCTTTGGCCCGGATGGAGAGGACTTCATTTCCTCGGCTGACCCCGTGCAAGATAAGACCAACGTCATGAAGTTCGCGGCTCTTGCTCAAGAAAAGAACACGCTGAAGATCGACCCGTCGAAACCCAATCGCGCGGTCCTTGTGGTTGGCGATGAGAAGTGGCCTTTCCCGGTTCCAATCGTGAAGATGAATGGAAGGTGGATCTTTGATTCAAAAGCAGGCCGAGCCGAGATCTTGTACCGCCGCATCGGGGCAAATGAGCTAGACGCGATTCAGGTTTGCCGGGGCTTCGTCGATGCGCAGCATGAGTACGCATCGGCAATTCACGATGATTCGGGAGTCAATCAGTATGCGCAAAAGATCATCAGTACGCCGGGGAAGAAGGATGGATTGTATTGGAAGAATCCAGATGGAACACCGGGTGGCCCAATCAGTGAACCTGTCGCTCGAGCAATTGAGGAAGGCTATTCGATCGACAAACGATCTGCTTATCACGGCTATTACTTCAAGGTTTTGAAAGGACAGGGTCCGGCTGCCCCGATGGGAAAACTTGACTACGTGATTCAAGGAGCCATGATCGGCGGTTTCGCACTGATCGCAGCTCCGGCGGAATATCGTGTTACCGGCGTCAAGACATTCATCTGCAACCAGGACGGCATCGTCTACCAGAAAGACCTTGGGCCGGACACTCTAGGTATTGCCAAAAAGATCGAGCTCTACAATCCCGACAAAACCTGGCATCGCACGAATGATGAGTGGCCCGCGGCTGCGCTCGTCACTACCGCCGAAAAATAAATCGGACGACAGACGACTATCTGTAATTCCATACATGCATCGGATGGCGCATTTACACGGACCTGTTTCGCGCCTTAAGCATTAATGGGAAAGGCAGTCTCACATACTCGCTGCTCGCGCGGGCAAAGCGCAAATGCCTGCAGACTAGGAATGTTACTAGTGGTCTTGTCGGCAGCAGCGCCGTAAAAATGAATTGTTTTTAGCCCGACCTAGATCACGCTTTGCCTTAAGCAGCGGAGTGCCGTCGATGAAGACCCAACTTACGGGGCAGAGTACCTCATCCGGAAGGATGGCCACTTGTCCTGAGTCCTATCGTGTACTGATCCTTCTTGCCATGATAGTGATCGCGGTCGCTTGCGGTGAGAAGAAACCCACGGCTGCACCGTCTCCACCCGAAGTGCAGACAGCAGATGTGATCCAGCAGGATGTTCCGATCTATACCGAATGGGTTGCGCAACTGAATGGGGACACCAATGCGGAAATCGTGCCTAAGGTCCAAGGCTACCTGCTTAAGCAGAACTATAAAGAAGGTTTTTTTGTAAATAAAGGCGAGCTGCTCTTCGAGATAGATCCTCGACCCTTTGTCGCAGCTCTCGATCAAGCAAAGGCTCAGCTCGCGCAAGCGCACGCGGGTCTGTCTAAAGCAGACACCGACGTCATTCGGGACACGCCATTGGCTGAGCAAAATGCGATTCCGCAGAAACAACTGGATAACGATCGAGCTGCGCAAGCCGCCGGCAAAGCGCAGGTTGCGGCAGCCGAGGCGCAGGTGGAACAGGCGCAACTCAATCTGGCGTGGACGAAGGTGTACTCACCAATCGATGGAATCGCTGGCCGGGCGACCTCACAAGTTGGCGACTTGGTTGGGACCACGACGAAGATGACAACCATTTCGAAAGTGAATCCGATCCGCGCTTATTTCTCTATCAGCGAGAACGCATATCTCAGCGTTGCTGGAAAGATTGGCGCCGTCATGCGTGGAAACGGAAGAACTCCAGTGACACCGGTGGAATATATACAGGCGAACGAAGTTCCATATCCCCGCAAAGGCCGCGTCATCCTGGTGAACCGAGAGGTAAGTTCGCAGACTGGAACGATTCAGATAGCAGCCGAATTTCCAAATTCAGACGCTGTCCTTCGTCCCGGCGGTTTCGGACGCGTTCGTATGAAAACCGGCGACAACAAGAATGCTCTGCTGGTTCCTCAGCGCGCAGTCATCGAAGTTCAATCTGCGTATCAGGTCGTGGTCGTAGGACCAGACAACAAGGCCACCTTCCGGCCGGTAAAAGTGGCGGAAAAGGTTGGATCTAATTGGATAGTCACCGAAGGGTTGAAGCCTGGCGAGAAAGTCGTCGTAGAAGGATTCATGAAGGTGCGTGAAGGCATGCCCGTCAGCGCGAAACCATATGTGGAAACTGCGTCGGCCGGGGCCAACTGACCCATGTCTAAATTTTTCATCAATCGCCCGATTGTGGCGATGGTTATTTCGATCCTGATGGTCATCGCTGGCGTCGTCGCGATGCTCAGCCTGCCGACGGCGCAATTTCCGAAGATCGCGCCTCCTGAAATTCAAGTGCAGACGACCTATCTTGGTGCTGATGCCGAAACCGTCGCGCAGTCAGTGGCGACGCCGATCGAGCAGCAGATGGCCGGCGTCGACAACATGAACTACATGTATTCGCTGAACGGCAGCGATGGTTCGATGAAGCTGACGGTGAACTTCGACATTGCGACAGAGACTAATACCGATCAGATCCTTTCGCAGATGCGTGTGAACCAGGCCACTTCACAGTTGCCCAGTTCGGTGAACCAGTATGGCGTGACGGTGCAGAAGTCGACTGCGGCGCCGTTGATGATGATTGCGCTCTACTCGCCCACGAATCTTTACGACAATATTTTTCTGGCCAATTACGGAATCATCAACATTAACGATGCATTGACGCGCATACCTGGGGTCGCCTCGGTGACGGTGTTTGGCGCCGGGCAATATGCCATGCGGTGCTGGGTCAATCCTGACAAACTCGCGAGTCTGAATATCACCGTTCCCGAGATCATCAATGCGATCCAGACGCAGAATACGGTGAATCCTGCGGGGCAGATCGGCAGCGAACCGGTTCCGCAGGGACAGCAGTTTACGTACACCGTCAGGGCTCCGGGACGCCTGCCTTCGGCGGAAGAATTCGGCAACATCATTGTGCGCGCTCAACCGGATGGAGGCATTCTCCGACTGAAAGACGTTGCGCGCATCGAGTTGGGAGCGCAGACGTACGCACTTCAAGGCAGATTGGACGGCAAGCCGTCAGCATTGCTCGCCATCTACCAGTTGCCCGGAAGCAATGCGGTCCAAACCGCAGCGGGTGTGCGGAAGTTGATGGAAGAAACGAAGACCCGGTTCCCACAAGGTCTCGACTATGTAATCCCGCTCGACACCACGTTGGCGGTCACCGAAGGATTGAAAGAGATCCAGCACACGTTGCTGGAGGCTATCGCGCTGGTGATCCTGGTGGTCTACATCTTCCTGCAAGGCTGGCGCGCCACGTTGATTCCATTGCTCGCGGTTCCGGTGTCTTTGATTGGCACCTTCATTGTGTTCCCGCTGCTGGGATTCTCGATTAATACGCTGTCGCTATTCGGGTTGGTGCTTGCGATTGGACTGGTGGTTGACGACGCAATCGTAGTGGTGGAAGCAGTGGAGCATCACATCGAACATGGCTTGTCGCCAAAAGAGGCGACCGTAAAGGCGATGGACGAAGTGTCAGGGCCCGTAGTCGCGATCGCGCTGATTCTTTCCGCAGTGTTCGTTCCAACCGCATTCATTCCTGGTATCACCGGGAGAATGTATCAGCAGTTCGCGGTGACGATTGCAGTGTCTGTCATCTTCTCTGCGTTCAACGCATTGACATTGAGTCCTGCACTTTCGGCCTTGTTATTGAAGCCGAGGAAGCCGACGCGCGGCCCGCTAGGGGCCTTCTTCAAGTGGTTTAACCGCGTGTTTGGCAGGGCTACCGACGGCTACGTGAGTGCGTGCGGACACTTGATTCACAAGGCGGGTTTTGCGTTTGTTCTGCTCTTAGTGCTCTGTTTGGCGGCTGGATTTTTTGGGAAGAAGATTCCGACCAGCTTCCTTCCCGATGAAGATCAGGGTTTCGTTTATGCCGGTCTGCAACTTCCGGATGCGTCTTCGCTGCAGCGAACCGGCGATGCTTCGAAGGAAGTCGAGGACATCATCATGAAGACGCCCGGCGTGGAGCATGTGAGCTCTGTGATCGGGTACAGCATGTTGAGTGGAGTTAACACCACGTACAGTGCGTTCTTCTGGATTTCATTGAAGCCGTGGGAAGAACGAAAGGCGCCGGAGGAGAAATACGAAGCAATCAAAGAGCACCTTACCAACACTCTTTCCAAGGTAACTTCTGGGATTGCATTTGCATTTCCACCGCCCGCAATTCCAGGTGTGGGCACATCGGGCGGCGTGACCTTTGTTTTGCAGGATCGCTCTGGCAAAGACATCGCTTTTCTCGGGAAAAACCTGCAGACCTTTCTAGCCGCAGCGCGCAAGCGTCCGGAGCTGGCGAGTGTTACCACGACAGCTCTGTTTGGTGTGCCGCAAGTAGGTGTGACAGTTGACAGGGCGAAGGTGCTGACCCAGCAAATAAATCTTGCTTACGTCTATCAAACGCTGCAGACGTTTATGGGCGGCTCGCTGGTGAATTACTTCAATCGCTTCGGGCGGCAGTGGCAGGTCTACGTGCAAGCAGATGGTGACTATCGAACGAATGTAAATAATCTGGGCAAGTTTTATGTGCGGAATACCGCGGGCGATATGGTCCCACTGAGCACATTGACCGGCACTGAGCCGCGCAGCGGGCCTGGGTTCATCATGCGGTTCAATCAATTCCAATCCGCACAACTCAATGCCTCCACGGCTCCCGGGTACAGCTCCGGCCAGGCAATCGCTGCCCTGGAGGAAACGTTCAAGCAGACCATGCCGGCAGAAATGGGCTTCGACTACATGGGTATGTCGTACCAGGAGAAGAAAGCAGCGGAGGGAGTCAGTCCGATCGTCGTGTTCGCGCTCGCTTTCCTTGTGGTCTTTCTGATTATGGCGGCGCAGTACGAAAGCTGGACGCTGCCGTTTGCCGTTTTGCTCGGCACGCCGATCGCGGTGTTTGGAGCATTTCTGGCATTATTCGGTCGCGGGTTAGAGAACGATGTTTACGCGCAGATCGGACTGGTGATGCTCATCGGCCTGGCGGCGAAGAACGCGATCCTGATCGTGGAATTCGCGAAGATGGAATACGACAAGGGCAAACCATTGGTCGAGGCCTCGCTGTCGGGTGCGAAGCTGAGGTTGCGGCCGATTCTCATGACGGCATTCGCGTTCATTCTTGGTTGTGTGCCGCTGTGGTTGGCTTCGGGAGCCGGCGCCATTTCACGACAGGTGTTGGGCACAGTGGTCATTGGCGGGATGTTGGCCGCTTCGTTATTGGCGATCTTTTTCGTACCCGTCTCGTTCGTTGTGATCGAACGGCTCGGTCATCGTTTGGGAGCAGCAAAGCCGGTCGAAGGAGGGCCAACAACGGATCATGAAGGAGCGCGCGCGGCATGAGAATTACCATTGCTCTCGTGCTGTTATTCGCGCTTTGCGCCTGCAAAGTTGGGCCGAACTATAAACGTCCGGCAGTGGCGATCCCCGACCAGTATCGTGGACTCGCGCCGAGTGCTTCCCCGCAGCCGCAACCTTCCACGCCAAACTTTGCCGAAATGAAATGGTGGACGGTTTTCCAGGATAAGGTATTGGAAGACCTGATCAGGGAAGCGCTCACCAACAACTACGATTTGCGGATCGCGGCCACTCGTATCCTGCAAGCAAAAGCTCAGGTCGGTATCACACGCGCTGATCAGTTTCCATCGGTAGAGGCGACGGGCGCGATCCAGAACGTCCGTAATCAATTGTTCCAGAATGCGCCGACCTTTGATTCGATCGGACTGCAGGCGTCGTACATCGTCGATTTCTGGGGGCAATTTCGTCGTGCAACCGAGGCTTCCCGCGCGAATCTGGTAGCCACGGAATTCGGGCAGGAGGTGGTGCGAACAACCCTGATCTCGAACGTAGCAAGCAATTACTTTCTATTGCGGCAGTTCGACGCGCAACTGGAGTACTCGAAGGAGACTCTGAAAGCAGACCAGGAGATGCTGAGGATCAACACCATCAAGTTCAAGGGTGGTGAATCCGCGCAGACCGACGTATTACAGGCGGAATTGCTGGTAGAACAGGCGGAGTCGCAGATTATCAGTCTGCGTCAGTCAATCGAGCAGACAGAAAATGCGGTCAGCATTCTTCTTGGAAGAAATCCTGCCCCTGTCGCGCGCGGACTCGATCTTGTTGAGCAACCGCATTTGCCAGAAGTGCCCGCGGGTATTCCCTCGACAATTCTGCAGCGACGACCGGATGTGCGCCAGGCGGAGATGTTGCTGGTTTCCGCAAACGCAAACGTCGGCGTCGCGAAGGCAGCATTCTTTCCGCAATTTTCGCTGACCGGATCATTCGGCGCGCAGAGCACGTCACTGACTAGTTTTCTGGAGGGCCCAGCAACATTCTGGTCGATTGGAGGTCAAGCTCTGCAGCCATTGTTCGAAGGAGGCCGCATCAGGTCGAACTATCGATTGGCCTGGGCGCAGCGAGACGAAGCGGAACTTGCCTACAAGCAGACTGTTCAGCTGGCTCTAGAGGATGTGTCTAACGGCTTGGTTGGTTACTCACAGTCGCGACAATTTCGAATGAAGATCGAGCAGCAGACCGCCACTTACAGCGAAGCGGCGCGTCTGGCAAATGTACGGTTTCTGGGCGGATATACGAGCTTCCTCGAAGTGCTGGTAACGCAGCAACAATACTTAACTTCGCAATTAACGCTCGCGCAGGCTTGGGACTCCGAGTTGCAAAACTACGTCCAGTTGTACCGAGCGCTTGGGGGAGGATGGGAGCCATAGCGAAATTGTGTAAATCCCAATTTGCATGTGCACGCAGATTTGATCCGAGCTGATCAGACTGCTGCTGTGTCAACTGCCCGCCTTGATAGCCAACTACTGGTCGGCTTCAACATAGACTTCGGTTGCCAGGAGCAGCAGGGCTCTTCCGCAAACAAATTCCCGGAAACCGCGTATGCCCGCGCTCTTGAACCTCCGCAGACCTCGCGAAATTCGCAGACGCCGCATTTCCCTTGAAGGTTCGATGTATCCCTCAGAGAAGTGAATAGCGGCGATTCTCGATACATTTTCGCCAATGACTCTTTTCGTATGTTTCCCGCGGAAATAGGGAGAAACCCGCTTGGAAACACTTCCCCTCGATGGGATATGAAAACGAAACCTTTGCCATCATTGATTCCGCGTGGAGCGCGGCCAATGCCGTCAGGAGTACTCGTACCCAGCATCGCGATCGCCGGCGCGTTGCCTTTGCGTTTCTCTTCGGTCCTGCGCTGCAGCAGGAAACGCCGATAGTGTTGAGCTTCGGTGCTCTTGATATCGAACTTCACGCGTTGCGAAGTCGTGTACAGTTTCTCGAAGACTTGTTCAAATTCGTCTGCTGAAATCAAACTGATATCGGAACCGCGGCCAGTCGGGACTAGAAAGAAAACGCTCCACAGGACGATATCCAGCTGTTCCATGAGCGAGATCATTGAATCCAGGTGTTCAAGATTGTGGCGCGTGATCGTCGTATTGATCTGGACAGGAAGATCAATCTCGCGAGCCCAACGCACCGCCCGTAACGTCCAATCGTAAGACCCGGCTACGCGACGGAATCCATCGTGGATTTCCGCAGTCGGTCCGTCGAGGCTAATCGCAAGTCGCGCCAGACCGCACTGTTTCAGGCGCACGATAGCTTCGCGAGTAAGCAAGGGAGTGGCACTAGGGGTAAGTGAGATACGGACGCCACTATCGGAGGCGTACTGCACGAGTTCGAAGATATCCGGCCGCTTCAGTGGATCGCCGCCAGTGAGCACGAATACAGGAGCTTTGAGCGCTGCAACCTCGTCGATCAGCTTTTTTGCTTCCGCGGTGCTGAGTTCGAGCGCACTGCGTAGTGGCTGAGCACAGGCACGGCAATGCAGACATGCCAGATCACACGCCTGCGTGGTTTCCCAAATCACAATGAAGGGTCGCTCATTGAAATCGAGTTGAGGTTGCATTTACTCCTCGTGTCAGCATCTTGGCCGTGTACCTGTGCCACAAAGCTTGCGCCTCGCTGTACTGCAGAGTGCGAATACGGTGGGATCGGTCGTCGATCAGCGCGCTCATTCAATCTGCTTAACAGAGATCACAGTACCCCCGTGCTCCCTGCGGCGGAGATGACTTTGGTCACACTCTTAATTCGGCATGAACTTATGGTGCTTCGCGGTTGAAGTGTAATCACGAGATCGCAATGCGAAGTTCACGCCTCCGGTTCGCTCTCACCATGTCACCTGGCACGAATGAAAGCTCATCAAAACACATCAATGCTGACGAGACTGAATGATCTGCGTTCGCGCCAAGGTTCCTGAGTCCCCTCCAATCGTGAATGCCAGGTGAGCGGTATTGCTCAGACAGCCTCATGACATCCCGATAATGTGGGAATTGCCTTATACACCGCGAGTGGGCGCAGGAACTCAGAGATTCGCTCGTGCAGGGGCAGAAGAAAAAGGTGAGAGTTTTGAAGAAGACTTATTGTTGTTCGTTGCATTACTCAGTTTTGCCAGCCTGGGCTGGGCGGATTCAAACCGCGAATCATCAACCGATCGGCTGGATAACGCCGGCAAGGTGCTCAACGAGATCATGGCCGCGCCGGATAACGGCATCCCGGAAGAAGTGCTGGAACATGCGAAGTGCGTGGCCGTTGTACCACACATGATTAAGGGTGGCTTCGTATTTGGTGCAGAGAATGGCAGAGGCGTGGCGACCTGCCGAACTGCAACCGGATGGAGCGCACCAGCGTTCTTTGCCATCACTGGCGGCAGCTGGGGATTGCAGATCGGCGTCGAGGGCGTCGACCTGGTCATGATTATCCAGAATGACAAAGGTATGCAGCAGTTGCTGGCGAGCAAGTTTCAGCTCGGAGCGGATGCCTCGGCGGCCGCTGGACCAGTTGGACGCCATGCTTCGGCCGACACCAATTGGAAACTGGAAACCGAGATTCTGACCTACTCGCGCGCTAAGGGCGCTTTTGCTGGACTCACCTTGAGCGGCGCTTCTGTGCGTCAGGATAACGATTCCATGAAGGCCATTTACGGGCACAATGTCACGACTCGGTCAGCACTGCTGGGGCAAGTAGCGATACCAGCGTCGGCCGAACCGTTCCTGAAAGCAGTCAGAGGCGCAAAGGCCCAGGCTGTAGCAGAAGCTAAGAAAGAGTAGCTGGTTAATAAGCGCGTGCACCCGAGAAGAATTTCGGCTCTCGGGTGCTTACGACGCTGCAGAGAAGGGGCCGATTATGCTTTGGACAATATTTGCGGTCGTTTTGCTGCTGTGGCTTCTGGGTTTCAGTTTTCATATTGCCGGTGGTCTGATCCATCTTCTATTAGTGGCTGCACTGGCGATCTTGATCTTTAACCTTGTGCTCGGGCGGCAGCACGCGCTGTGAGGCAAGCACGGGCGATGTGTCCTATCGGGACACACAATCGCAAAGTGAGCTATGTAGCTCAGACACGAAAATCTACATGTGTCATCCTTTGTTCTCCTGAGTGTGTGGACAGAGCGGCGACCGCTGATTCGTAGATCTCTCTTTCCTAGATCGGGGCCGCCGATCGAAAAACCACCAACATCCAGCCAATTGGAATTCTTTATCCGTGTGTATGCCGCGGGCCGTCGCGGCGGATCACGATTCGGCCTTGTCTCGAACAGGAAACTCAGGGCAACACCTCCAGGCGGATGAGAGGAGTTAGCCCGCAAGAAAAGGAAGGCCAAAGATCATGCCTTTGATTCAAGTTCTCGAAGTACTGGTTGTGGTGGGAATTCTGCTGTGGCTGGTGAATCGCTTCATCCCCATGCAGGGGACCATCAAGTCAATTCTCAATGGCGTCGTGGTGATTGCCGTGGTTCTGTGGATTCTCAACATTTTTGGACTCTTCCATTCGCTTGCCAAGATCCACGTTGGAAGTTGATGGACCGCGGCGAAGTACCGCGGCCACGCGAACGCAAAAAAGATAGCAAAACGTAACACAGCAGACATTTGTTACAGGGAGACAATGTGAAAGTTAAGTTGTTGTTAGCAGCAGTAATCACACTAAGCATGAGCGCATTAGCGCAGACGAACTCTCAAACCACCACTGTTGAACCACTGGTGCCAACGCCAACATTCCACGTCACCGTGGTCAGCCGCAGCGTGCAGGCGGTCAATTACCAGCATCGCAGCGGAGCTACGAAACTGAACTTTGCCGGCACGAACCTTATGCCAGCAGCGCACGGGCAAGCCAAGGTAGAAAGTAAAAAAGGCTACATCGAGATCCAGGTGGAATTCGCCAATTTCGACCGGCCGACAACTTTCGGCGGCGAATACCTCACCTACATTCTGTGGGCAATTTCGCCGGAAGGCCGCGCACAGAACCTGGGCGAAATACTGGTGGGGAACAACCATCGCAGCAAGCTCGACGTAACCACGGATCTGCAGGCATTCGCTTTGGTCGTCACCGCGGAACCTTATTATGCGGTCCGTGAACCTAGCAACGTCGTGGTACTGGAAAACGTTGTTCGCGCCGATACCAAGGGAACAACCGAAGCGCTCAGCGCTAAACATGATTTCCTTGAACGTGGCGGCTACATTCCCACTGGCTACAAATTTGATCCCGTGGTTCTAAATGCAAAGTTGCCGTTGGAGTTCTTCGAAGCTCGGAACGCGGTCCGCATCGCGCAATCCGAGGGAGCTGAGCAGTATGCCAGCGCCAGTTATCAGCACGCGGTTGAGTTAATGAACAATACCGATGAATTAGCGACCAAGAATCACATGGACCGAAAACCGTTGATCGCTGTCGCTCGCGAGACCGTCCAGACCGCGGAAGATTCCCGCGCAATCGCAGTGAAGAAGATCGACGAACAGCGCCAGGCCAGTGACCTTCAAGCTTCGGCGGATGCGCAGGCGCAGGCGCAGGACCAGGCGAACGACGCGATTCGGCAGAAGGAACAGGCGCAATCCGAAATGGCTGCAAATATTGCCGCAAATCAAACAGCTATGGCCTCAAACCAAGCGGCTTCAGCAGCGGCCGTGAGTGCGGCTCAGGCCGATGCCGATCAATCCCGGTTAGCGGCGCAGCAGGCACAGCAGAGTGCGCAACAGTCGGAAAACGACAAAACAGCCATGCGTGCTCGGCTCTCCGAACAGTTGAACACCATCCTTCAGACTCGCGACACTGCGCGCGGGCTCATCGTCAACATGTCCGATGTGTTGTTTGACACGGGAAGATATTCCTTGAAGCCGGGTGCACGGGAGAAGCTGGCGAAAGTTGCTGGAATTCTGCTCGCCTACCCTGGCCTCAACATCGCCGTCGGTGGCTATACGGACAATGTAGGCAGCGACAGAATGAATCAGACTCTGTCCGAAAGCCGCGCCAGCACAGTACGTGACTATCTGGTGGAACAAGGCGTAGCGGCTGATGCAGTCAGCGCAAGAGGTTTCGGCAATACGTTGCCGGTAGCGTCCAACAATAACTCTGCGGGCCGGCAGCAGAACCGAAGAGTGGAGCTTCTCGTATCCGGCGATGCCATTGGCAACCCGGCTAACGCGACGACCGGGAGCTTGCAGTAAAGCAGTCCATGTAACGAGCACTAATTGAGGTACCACCTATGAAAGTTATTGGAATTACGACCGCCGCCGTTCTGTCTTTGATTCTTGGAATCGCTGCTCCTGCCTATGGACAGGAGCAGCAGGGCGATAAGCAGGACCACAACAATCAGCAGGAGCATGCCCAGCAAGGCAAGCCCGAACAACAACATGCGCAACAGCAGCAGCAACACCAGAATCAGGAAAAACAGCCGCAGCATGCCCAGCAGCAACCGCAACCGAACGAGAACAAGCAGTCAGCACAGCATCCTCAGCAGCAAAAACAGAATCAGCAGCAACAGCTGCCCAGCAACAGCAAGATCAGGACAGGAACAAACAAGCGATCACAGCAAGCTGAGCAGCAAGAGCAAAAACAGAATCAGCAGCATGCGCAGCAACAACAAGATCAGGACAGGAACAACAAGCGATCACAGCAAGCTGAGCAGCAAGAGCAAAAACAGAATCAGCAGCATGCGCAGCAACAACAAGATCAGGACAGGAACAACAAGCGATCACAGCAAGCTGAACAGCAACAGCACGCCCAGTACACCCCTCAGCAGCAACGGGTTGAGCAGAGCGCCTGGCAGCAGCATCGCTCGGGAAACTGGCAGTCAGACCACCGCTCATGGCAACAGCGTGGTGGCTATCACGGCTACCGCATCCCCGATGACCGGTTCCGCGGATCTTTCGGACCAGATCATGGTTTCCGAATTTACGGCCAGCCGTTCCAGGTCGTGGGCGGGTATCCCCGCTTCCAGTACGGTGGCTATTGGTTCAGCGTTGTTGATCCGTGGCCGAACTATTGGGCGAATAACTGGTACGACACCGACGACGTTTATGTCACTTACGTCGACAACGGCTATTACCTGTACAACACCAGGTATCCGTCCGTTGGTATCGCGATCAGCATCTCGATGTAACCGTTTAACTGCGTGCAGCCTCGCGAGAGGCTGCATGCGGAGAGTGAATCTTCCTGTGTGAAAGCAGGAAAGAAGGAGTGAATATGCTTGGAATGATATTGATTGTGATCTTGATTTTGGCATTGTTTGGTGCGTTGCCAAGGTGGTCGCACAGCAGAAACTGGGGCTACTACCCGAGTGGAGGGCTGGGACTGGTCCTCTTGATCGTCGTCATTCTGCTGGTTCTCGGTCGGATCTGAACCATGCGCGATCCACTCACATCGACGGGCGCCACACTTCAATGTTGGCGCCTGCTTTGTGTTCGTTCGATCGCCGTCCTTTTTGTAGTGCTGATGTGCGCTGGAGGTCTGTCCGCGTACTCGGTTCTGACTCACGAAGAGATTGTAGATCTGCTTTGGGCGGATGAAATCCAACCTCTCCTGCTAAAGCGATTTCCGGGACTTTCGGAAGACCAGCTTCGGGAAGCTCATGCCTACGCCTACGGAGGCGCCGTCATACAGGACCTCGGCTACTACCCTTTCGGCAGTAAGGAATTCAGCGACCTGGTGCATTACGTGCGGAGCGGAGACTTCGTTCATGAACTGCTTCTGGAAAGCCAGGATGCCGATGAGTACGCATTTGCCTTGGGTGCCCTGTCGCACTATGCTTCAGACATCGCCGGTCACCCGGCCGTCAACGAATCTGTCGCGATCGAGTATCCGAAGCTACGGGCGAAATATGGCAAATCGGTTCGCTACGCGCAAGACAAGACAGCGCATTTGAAAACTGAGTTTGGATTCGACACGGTGCAGGTGGCGAAGAATCGTTACGCCTCTCAGCAATATCACGATTTCATCGGATTCCAAGTATCCAAACCTTTGTTGGAGCGCGTCTTTCCTGTTGTGTACGGAGTGGAGTTAAAAGACGTGCTCACCCACGAGGATATGGCGGTGGGTTCTTATCGCTTCGCTGTCAGCCGGATGATTCCGCAAATGACGGAAGTGGCATTGCAGACTCATAAGAAGGAACTGATGCGCGAAACGCCTAATTTTGCGAAACAGAAGTTTCTGTTCCGTCTTTCGCGCTCTGATTATGAGAAGCAGTGGGGGAAGGATTACGTGAAACCGGGTTTCGGTACACGCGTCTTATCTACCCTCTTGAGATATATGCCGAAGGTCGGTCCTTTCAAGAAGCTGGCATTCAATCATCCAACTCCACAAACAGAAGACCTGTACATCAAGAGCATTAACACAACCGTCGATCAATATCGCGCCTTCCTTGAACAGGTGCGCACCGATTCGGTTGTTCTTCCAAATTGCGATCTCGATAGTGGAAAGAGAACGGAAGCAGCGGAATATTCACTGACTGACGACACCTACGCAAAGCTGCTGGCTCAATTGTCAGAGCGGAAGTTCGATCGAGTGACCCCGGAACTGCGCGCGAACGTATTGGAGTTTTATTCTGACCTCTCATTGCCGATCCAGACGAAAAAGGACCAAGTTCGATGGGAAGGTGTGCTTGCGTCGCTTAACCAGTTAAAGGTTATTTCACCGGGGCCGACTGTCGCTGTCAGCCCTGCACAGTAAAGCCGGAGCGCCGCCGAATACCTAGGGGTACGCAGGCGTAACCGGCGATAGGATTATCCGATGAAACCCGCCCCCCGGCTTAAAGACGACTTCATTTTGAACGAGAAAGATTACCAGGTCTGCAAGACTTGGCTTGACGAAGCAAACGCGGAAACGATTCTCCATCCTCTGGGGAACCGTGAGCTCGAAGAGCAACGACAGCACATCAAGAGCTTGATCGCTGAGTATGAACAAAACTGGCGAAACCGAAGTACGAACGGCTGAGAATCCGCCTACTGCTTTTCCGGAACAATCATTTTCCTGAAGAATTCTGCTGCCCAGTTCTTATGCTTCTGGCTGAGATGGACATCGAGTTCGGTGAACGTCGGCAATACGGCATTGCAGAACGGGCAAGGAGCCGGCTTAGGTGTCACCGCCGTGCTATAAGCCTTCGCTACTAACATACTGCCGACCATATCAGAGATTGTGGAAGTATGTCGGTCGCCTGAGCCGCCGTTCAGTGTCGAAATGACTTGACAAGCCGGGATGATCGCCTGTGCCCGCTGTCCGGGCGGACACAGGTTGTCGGTTGTACTATGCCCCGATTCTGGCTCTCCACTCGGATGCTGTGCTATTCGCAAAGCGCTGGCGAATGCTCTTGGTGTTTTTGTGCGCGCCACTGCAGAACTGCCGCGGCCTCACTTCCAGCACGAAATGGAGAGTATCCAACAGGAACTGAGGGCCATCGAAACTGCCCACCAGTGCGTCTATTGAATCCACGTCGAGGACAGGAATGTCGAGGCTGTTCACGACCGCAACGACAGGGACCCTAGGGGCAATCTGCTTCAGTTTTTTTGCCATGCCCGAATCATTTGCGCATTCGATAACAATCGCGTCGATGCGACGTTCCATCAAAAGCGGTGAAGCATCTTGATCTGTGCTTGCGCTCAATATCTGGTATTGATTGTTTTCCAGGAATAGTTTGCGCTGCTCGAACTGAATTGCATCTTTAGGTATGCAGAGAAGAGTGCCTTTAATACTCATGCGAACGAATGTATGGCGGCAGCATCTCTGTTTCTGTGCAGATTTGCTCATCGTTCGTCATTTCGGGTGCCAGTTCACCTGAAATGGGAATCGTGCGGCGTAACGAACGAAGATCAACTTACGGGCTCACACTGGCGGCGCTCATAGTGGCGGGACCGCGGTCTATTTAGTGCGCACGACAAACTTGCCGCACTCCAGGCAAGCGGCTTTTGAACTCGATGTGATCATCCCGCAGAACGGGCACATTCTTAATCCACTGGTTGCCGGTGCTGTTAGTCTGCGCACGCTCCAAACAATAGTAAAAAGTAAAAGCAGCGTAACGGCGGACCAGAGAAAAACGACATTTACATTCATAACAGCCATGAACTTATCCTTCTTGTCGCTGGAGCGTAGGGCGAAATTGTCCCAAAGAGTGGCTTATCCGGCCGTGTTCGAAGCTCTCAGGTTGCGCCTGTGAGCGGCGCGTTTTGCTTTCACTTTGGCGAGTTCGCGTGCTGGTAAAGATGAGCGGCGATTCTGGTGAGGCTTCCTGGAGACTTCGCTGATTGTTTGCTTTGTCCCCACAGATTTAACTGAGTCGGGAGACGCTGAGACGGGAGCGCCTGTCGCGGCCGCGTTGCCGGTAGTTGTGATAGCGGGCGTGCCTGTCGCTATCGTGGAGCTTCCGTTTACTTTTTCGTTTGCCACTGTTGATCTCCTTGTTGCCCGTCTAAGAAATGAACGCAGAAGCCGCTCACCCCGAAGACGGCGCACTAAAACTAGCGTAGGCGCTATACAGACTGAAATCTGGTCAATCTTGACCACTCCGGCAGGTAAGGAGAGCCATTCTTTGCGGCTTGTTCCCCGAAGGGTGAGTCTCTCCGGCCTGAAAATCATCTAAGTAGGTACTAGCAAGCTCACTAACAATTTGGAGAACTAATCATCTCGAGTCCCACCCTGATTGATTGCTGCGCATATCGAACATGAGCCAAACCTACGATCGAACGACTGAGCTAATCAAAGTGCTATCCCTTCTGAATCAGCTGGATGGCCGCACTGTGTGCGATCCCAAACACCCTGAAAAGATCTGCTCCGGAGGTGAAGATAGCCGGCTTGAAATCAGGCAGGAGTTGGTACAACTCGCCGCTCCGCTGCCATCAAGCCCTTGACTCCTGGCGACGCTCCACGCGGCCGTTCTCATCGAGCCAACTCAACAAAGCTCGGACGCTCGTCTGGGCAAGAGCTATGCAGGAATCGGCGGCGCCGTAGTACACGCGAATGGTGTCACCGTCTTCCGCCATTGTGTATCCACAGGGAAACACGACATCGTGAACGTCGCCGATCCTCTCATATTCGGCCTCGGGTCCAAATATCCAGGAGTCGCCTCGCAACAAGCACTTTTCAGGGCTATCGAGATCGAAAAGGGCCAATCCCAGCCGATAAAGTGACCCGGAAGCCGTTCGCCGAACGCCGTGGTAAAGCAGCAGCCAGCCGCGAGAGGTTTCGATCGCTGGGCAGCACAGGCCGATCTTGTTGGCATCCCACCACCCTCCGCGCCGCGCCTCCAGCATGATTCGGTGACCACCCCAGTGCCGCAAGTCAGGAGAATAGGAAATCCAGATGTGAGCCCCGAGCGGTGTCATCGGCCGGTGGATCATCGCCCACAGTCCATTGATCCTGTGAGGAAGCAAAGCGGCGTCTTTGTCGTCGGGCGACATAACGACGCCGTATCTCTCGAACGTTCGGAAATCTTTAGTTAGTGCCAGAGAGACTCCGGGCCCTCCGCGAGAGAAGGAGGTATATGCAACCGCGTATTGCTGCAGTTCGGGGACGAAGGTTATGCGCGGGTCTTCGATGCCCCAGATTTCTTCTGGATACTTGTCCGGAGCCGCCATGAGCGTAGGCTCGGAATCGATCTTCCATCCACCGATTCCATCGGCGGAGCGCGCAGCGCATAGATGCGAGAGTCCGCGCCGATCTTCAACCCGGCACAACAACAGCGTGGTTCCATCCTCCAGCAGCGTCGCTGCCGGGTTAAAGACGCTGTTGATGCGATACGGCCAGTCCTGGCTGGTCAAGATGGGATTGGACGGGTGACGGAGGAGCAATGGCGCTGTTTCGACAATTTCCAGACTAACGGGGTTCACGGGAGACTCCTGGTAATTCGGTTTCGCACAATTTTGGTTTGATCAAGCAATGGAAGTGACGTGACGCGTAAGTACGGGGATTTCGGTATCTTCCTCTAATAGGCGCATTTCAAGAGATGCCATCAGGAAAGCGAGGCTGGACTCCGCACCCTCGTTCTCGTTGACGCGATCGGGATGAAGTCCGTCACGGCATCCTCCCGTGCTTGCGTCGTACAGAACGACTTGCAAATCGTTGTCGCCCAGGAACCAGTTAAACGCTATCCAAGCTTCTCGACGCCAGTGTTCATCGCCGGTCACATGGAAGGCCTGTAAGCACGCAGAAACCGCGGCTCCCGCTTCCACCGGTTGCTGGTCGAAACGTGCCTTTTCACATCCTTTGCGATAAAACCCCTGAGATCCGATAGGAACAAAATGGCCGTTCTTCTCACACCGCTGTTCCTCGACCAGCCAATTCAGGCTTTCGAGACCGACAGAGATCATCTCGTTGTTTCCGCTTCTCGATCCGGCCAGCAACAACGCCTGCGGCAATCTGCCATTCGAGTACGCAAGAACATCTTCAAACCAGTTCCAGCCAGGCGATTGATTTCCGCGATAGCCGTCCAGCAAGCGCTGGCTCAAGACGTCTCTTGTTTTCAGTGCCGCACGGTCACCCGGGAAACAGTTCAGGTATTCCTGCATGCCTAGCAACGAAAAGGCGCACGCCCTTGGACTATGAAAGTTCAGTACCGCGGGTACCGAAGATTCGAAAAGCCTTCCCGCAGTTCCTCTCAGCGCCGAATCCTTCGATCGTCCGAGCACGGTGCCGAGAGCCCACAGAGAACGTCCGTGGCTGTCTTCGGATCCTATGTCCTCCTGCCATGCCCGCTCGTAGCTCAGAAAATTCCTGAAGCGGCCGGCCGAAGGATTGAATGCATGCCACAAGAATGCGATATATCGTGAGGAGAGCCTTGCTGTTTCCGATACGGAAGCGGCTCCGAGTTGTTCCAGCATTACGCTGGCAATCAAAGCCCTCGCATTATCGTCCGTCGCATACCCTTCGTGATAATTCGGAACTGAGAACACGGCGTGCTGCAATAAACCCGTGTGATCGGTCATCCGCTCCAGATGATCCAGGTTGATGGCAGGCAGAGTGTCCAGCGTTCTTTCCATGACACGCCCCGAGTAGACGGCCCGCGGACTCTGTCTCCGGTCGGTGCGCGCTCGCACAAACGAGCGCATGTACGACTGCGCCACTTTCTTCCAAACCATATCGCGACCGTAGAGATAGGCGCGTTTGCGCATGGCGTGGCGGGCGGCTTCGTCGTCCAGCAGTTCGCCGACTTTATTCGCGATCGCAGTGCTGTCGCCAAAAGGAACGAGGGCTCCTCGTCCTTCAGCAAGAAGTTCGGTCGCGTGCCAGTAGGGAGTGGAGATGATTGCCTTGCCCGCTCCTACTGCGTACGCAAGCGTGCCCGATACTGCCTGAGCTTCATGCAGGTAAGGGGTAATGTAAATGTCAGCCGACCCGACAAACTGCACCATTTCTTCCGGAGTGACAAACCGGTTGTGGAAGACAACATTGCGTTCCACTCCCAACTTTCTCGCGAGTGCCTGCAACTCAAGACGGTAACGATCCCCTTCGCGTCGTTTAAGGCGAGGATGAGTTGCGCCAGCGACCACGTACATCACATTCGCGTGTCGCGCGACAATGCCGGGAAGAGCCTGAATCACCGTCTCTATTCCCTTATTCGGAGATAGCAACCCGAAAGTAAGCAATACCGACTTCCCTTCGGTTTCGAACGCGTCCTTGAAATAGTTCGGATCTCCGAATGGAAGATCAGGAACGCCGTGAGGGATAACGTCAATCTTGTCGCTTGGGACATTGAAGACATCTTGCAGCACCTGGGAAGACTGCGCGCTCATCACGATGAGACGATCTGACAGCGCGACAATCTCATCCATCACGCTCCGCTGATTGGCGTCTGGCTTTCGCAAGACAGTGTGAAGAGTCGTAACCACTGGCATCTGCACGCCTCGAAGCAACCGCAAGACGTGGCTACCGGCGGGGCCTCCGTAGATTCCATACTCGTGTTGCAGACAGACGAGATCGACATTACTGAAATTCAGGAAGTCAGCCGCTTGTTGGTAGGAAGCAATGTCCCCTTCGTTGAGCTCGAATCGCACGCGCGGTGGATAGTTGTACCGCGATTCCGGGTCGTTCACCGGAACAGCCAACAGTCGTTCAGAACCAAACTCGGCAGCAACCGCGTTGCATAAGTCGGTAGTAAAGGTCGCGATGCCGCACTGGCGAGGCAGATAGTTTCCAACGACGGCGATTCTGCTGGGAAGAGCGCCACCGCTTTTGAAGCGCAGCGGAGTGGCAAACTTCTCCTCTATGAGTAGCGGCAGTACTTTCAGTCGCGCGAATGTACCGCTCGCCGAGGCAATTCCTTCGCTGGGCTTCGCCGAACTCTCGTTTACCAAACTATTTCTCTCACGCTGCATGCGATGAATCTTTCAGAGTTGCTCTCAATGCGGGCAACACTCCAATCAATAAGTTCCCGACAAAGTTCTTCCAGGCCGCGCCTGATTTCCTGTCCAAAGGACCGCCTTCCGATTGCTACCCAGCCTCCATTTTGAAGGGAAGCAATCGTAAAGACTGAGCAATATTGCACTGTTTCAGCATTCGAAACCGTGCATGCTGCAGATAGGGGCGCAGACGAGCAGAACCGCTAGTTAAGCATCTGGTTTGCGTTCTATCCGCAGTTTTCGCGGAGGAGTTGGTGGTTATGTTTACAAGTGCTAATGCGTGCCATACGGACGAAGAAATCGAAGCTTTGAACAAAATGCCGTGGTTGGCAAATCCACTGTTGAAGTTTGATCTTCCGCACGAACTTGATGATCTACGGCGTAAAGAATCATGGGACCGAGAAACGGGACGGAGCTCCAAGACCCTCGCGAAGTATCCTGATTTCCGAATTGTTCTGGTCCTCATGAAGGCCAACACACGCATGAACCAGCATCGAGCTGAGGGAAGGATCTCTATTCACCAACTGCTCGGCAAAATCTCCGTGCGTCTCGCAGATCAACAGGTCGACCTGTCGGAAGGTGAATTGCTGGTGCTGGACTGTGGTGTACTTCATGACCTCGAGGCGCTGGAGGAAAGCGCCTTCCTACTCACTATCTCCTGGAGCAACGGCAGACGAAGTACTCGTGGACAAGCGGAAGTCGCCGCAGATCAGAGTTTCGATGAGGACGCTCTGACGCGGATGGAGAACGAAGGCGCTGCCGACAAGCCCCTCGTTTAGGGCGATTCTCCATGCGGAAGCTCGGCGGCCGCACAACTGGTCAGAACGTGAACTAAGCAGGAGGTAATCCCATTGGTCCAGGACAACATCGCGCGAACCGACACATCTGTCACATATCTTGGAGTTACTTATCAACCGACGAAATCTGCCCATTACTCTGCAACGCCGCTTGAAACTTGTCCTGACTGTCAGGGAAGTGGCGAGTTGTACACGCGTAAGTGCCGGAACTGTAAAGGTCGTGGTCTGATCGGCGGCGGTAAGCCGGCGGTCGTCGGCCGCTAACCGTCATGCCGATTCAGGATTCGAAATAAGCAGATCTTCAGCGTCGATCACTACCGCCAGTAGCGAAGGGTGATCACTCTAGCTCAGAATCAGCTTTGCTTTAAGTGCTAACGTTAAATCATCGCATCGAACCAAACCGTTGACGGCGATTGGCGTCAACGGGACAAGCAAAATTTGGGCGAATGCTCCTGTCGAAAGGTCGGCAAGAAGCGGATTTGAGGAAATTGTGGCAACTAGGAATAAGCACAGCTTGAGTAGAGTGTCCCGCAAGAGGACGCTTTTACAGGTTAGCCACGAGATGGCGAAGCCGCGAGTCACAGCGTCGGCGCGTGCACCCGACACAATACCGAAGCGCAGGCCGGTGGCGGGGTCTTCACCCCAAGGCGCCTGTAAAGCTTCCGCAATAACAAGAAATCAGAGTAACCGTGCCCTATAACATCATTTTGAAAGAAGTTGAACGTTTAAAGCAAATGAGTGGACGTCTTGAGCTGCTGGCAAATAAACATTCCCCGGTGACAGAAGCGCTGATCTCTAT
Source organism: Terriglobia bacterium (assembly GCA_963848375.1). Lineage (GTDB taxonomy): Bacteria > Acidobacteriota > Terriglobia > Terriglobales > Acidobacteriaceae > JAJPJE01. Next base: position 1,304 of record CAWKDK010000010.1, on the reverse strand, counting down.
CTCAGCCAGCATCCTGGGGATCGCGACCGTGCTTGAAGTTCTAGTCATCTCAAAGTCCGGCACACGACCGGTCTAACTACTAAGCAAACCTATCAGATGCAGTAAGAGTCATCGTCGGGAGGGAATGGTGCTAAAATCTATACATCAGTGCTCCGGGTCACTCTAAGTGACTCCGGTTTATTCGTCGTTCTTTTCTATGGCCATTCCTAACACTTCGATGTTCGATCCCGCTGGCTTTCTTGCTGAGGGCGGCGCGGGACGAAAAATCGTCGAATTCAGGAACAAGCAGACGATCTTCTCGCAGGGAGATCTGGCCGATTCTGTCTTTTACGTTCAAAAAGGCAGGATCAGACTCAGCGTGCTTTCGGCGCGCGGCAAAGAGGCAACCTTGGCGTTACTCAACCCCGGTGAATTCCTCGGGGAAGATGCGATTCCAGCACCGGATACTCTCAGAGTGGCGACGGCTACCGCGATAACTCCTTGCGCGCTCCTCAAGATCGGACGAAAAGAGATGGTTCGCGTGATCCACGAGGAGCATGCGTTCTCGGATGTCTTCGTCGGCTTCCTGCTTGCGCGGACCATGCGTATTCAGGAAGATCTGGTGGATCAGCTCTTCAATTCCAGCGAAAAGCGTCTAGCCCGAGTTCTTCTGCTTCTTGCGCAGTTCGGTAAGGCGGGTAAGCCCGCAACCACCATTCCGAAGATTAGCCAGGAAACTCTGGCAGAGATGATTGGCACCACGCGGTCACGCGTCAGCTTCTTCATGAACCGCTTCCGCAAGCTCGGATTCATTCGCTATAACGGCGACATCCAGGTGCACCCTTCCCTGTTGAACATCATCCTGCACGACTAGAACCGCGCGAGCGCATTTCATTGCGTGCGCTTCTCCTTACGACACTACATGCCCTTGTACGGTTCATAAGGCGCCTCAGGTACTGAGGAGTTCTTTGCGTACGGCTTGTATGGGCGCTCAGACGAGGCCGGCTTATTAGAGTAGGGTTGATAAGGAAGCTCAGGAAGCGCGGGCAGTACCGCGTGATCCACCGTCGACGAAGCTGCCGGATCGGGTGGCGGCAGTTCGGGAGACTTGTTCGAGTCAGCAGGCAACTTAGTCAAGACGTATGCCTCCTACAGTAAGAGTACGTCTTTTGCCGATAAGACGATGTTCACAATTGCTCACCGAGCGTAGGCGGAAGCGGAGCCGTCCAACTCCCTGTCCACTTGATGGCCCGATCTGTCACGAGCAGATCATGGGTAAGAAGATTCAGCCCGTGGCAGCCAGTAATCGAAAATGGGTGATGCAA
>CAWKDK010000009.1:0-53864 GCA_963848375.1 Terriglobia bacterium | reverse complement strand
CGGCTATCCGGGAAGTTGTGGCTCAGTCTGCGGCACTTTGACTTTGAAAACAAAAAGGTTCTGACGTTTCGCCTTCCTCAGTTGTCGTTCAGTCCGTAAGGTGCTCGCGTATGCAGACGTTCCTTCCAGGTAGTTTCAAGCCGAATTACGCCATCTGCATCCATGTCGGGTGAAACGCGCTGCAGGATCGTGAATTGAAAGTTCTTCGGATCACGTTCACGCAGCAGAACATTCCCACCATGTCCAGAAACGCCGTAGCATTCCCAGCGGCCAAGCAGGTTCTGCTGCCCATATGCCGAACCGATATAGCCTTTGCCGTCAGAACTGTCAAAAATGTAGTAAATCCCACGCCACTGCGAGAGCGCAGAACGCCATCGGGTTGGCATCACCCGAAGTTCGTCCCAAGCGAGTAGGATCTTCGCTCCACTCAGGCATAGCTGCGTCAAGTGAGCTATCTTCCAGAATGGCATGAACTGCCATATTGTTTTTGTGTGCGCGCGGCGCCACCAGGACCTTTCGGGAGGAGGCCACTGTACAATCAGTTTCCCTTTCCATTGCGAACAGAAGTCGCTCAACTGCAGATCAAACCAGAGTATTGAGTTCCGCCCCTCTTCTGCAGTAAACCCATTCACCCCGAACTTTTTCAGCTCCAAATACTCTGGAACTTGCCGAATATTGTTCGACAGTGAGCGGCCTCGATTCTCCTATCGAGTACAGGCCAATGAACAGAGCTCTGTATTCTCGTGCCTAATGAACGAAGCAATGTATCTGGCGCCCAGCATGGCCTTTTCGAGCCGCTCAGATTGGGTTTGCTGGTAAGCATTGAACAGATCATGTCGTTCGGCCGCCAACCACGGAAATACCTTGTTTAGTCTCACCTCGTAAGGCCGGTGACGTAAGACTAAGAGATGCTGAGGGTCGATATCGTTTACAAGTAGAAGATCATTCAAGTTCATTCATCACCACCGCATCTGCACCAGGAGCCCTTTGTACGAGTAAAGGGCGGCATTCTGCGAATTGAGCAGCGCGAATCATGCAATCAGCTTAGAAACGAGATCAGGCTTCATAGAATTGTGGAAGAATTCGCTGCACGAAGCCTTCGCATTCCTGACGAAACTGCATTAGCGGCAACCCTAAATCGATCGTGCATCGCTCGATGCTAATACTGCTATTGCGAACCTCTATTTCGCCCTCGAGCCCAGACTCATGTGCTGGATAGATAAGAATGCCGCGCGTAACCTTGTTGACAACACAGTATGAGAGTACCTGGTAAATGTCATGGTTTTGATATTGATCCGAGTCCACCCTCTTGTATTTGCAGTCGGCGGCCGCAACGAGCAGCACCGTCCGCAGACCATAAGCAGATCCGGCCGTATGCGGACTTTCCCTGACACGTCCAACGCCATTTCAGACTGTGCTCTTACCGTGAGACGGTTTGAAGCTTCATTCACAAGAATCTGGGTTACAAATTGTTCAAAAAGCTTGTTCATGTCCAGCAAAAATGTCCGGGAGTCCCAAGCTCCGAGTTCCTCGCTTAACGAGCTGCCCTCCAGGAACAATCGGCACAACTGGTGGATTTGCCGGTAGTCCTCATTGAGCCGGCTGTACGTGAAACCGCGCGATCCTTGAACCGGGCAGCGCCGTTGGTGTGATCTCGGCCAAAGCTGAATCCAACCTAGACAGTCGCAACCGCAAGGTAGCTGTGGAAACCCCACCCACTCAGCAAATGCGCTACTTGGCGGATGATTTGATTTTCTTCGATGTCCCAAGTGAATTCCGAGAATCGACACCATACCTGATGTCGTAGGAACGCATTCCTACGAAGATCTTCGACGACAGCCTATTCGACCCCGGACATAAGAAGCGTTCTGCTCTTGTTCGCAATACGAACGGTATAGTCCGTTGGTGAATACGCTCCTCAACGAGATCTGAAAAGATCTGTGCTATGACTGCGAGCAGATCATCGAACGAGTTTAGCTGTATCAACTCATCACGAAATGGCCAAGGAAAGTCAAAGGCGATCGACAGCATGTAGAACAGGTTGGCAATGGGTGTCTTCGGACGAATCTCGATACGCAATCCCGAAGGAAGAGCTATTGCCCCCACATATTGCTTCGGATTTACAACGCACACCACAGAGCCATCACGAATCTCTCGACGAACTGACACCTGCCCTGCCAATTCGCCGGCAAGGAATTCGTAATCTTCGTCAGGAAGATCTCCAACCCAGTCCTGGTACTCTGTCGTGCATATCAGGTCGCTCATGCACCAGCAGCCTCGGCTCGCTCACTCCCTTTCATGAGGCTCTGAATTGAAAACTCGGAGAGCAACGCGTCGCGGTCGCGGCGATTGTAGAAATACTCTTCGCCTAGCGGTATTACCGCAAACTTCCAGATCCTCTCCCTACCTGCATCAGTGCGGATGTCAGGAGCCATGAAGTAGCTATGTCCGATTTGGAAGTGTTCGCCTAATTCCTTGCGAATACGATGGTTTAGACTCAGGAAGAGCCTCAGGATCTGCTCGCGCTCGCTTGGCGACAAATCAGCTTGAGCTTCGAGCCACCGCCTCAATACCGGCGCCGTGCCGCTTTCGGTCGGCATTAAACGATAGAAGAAGAAACGACGACGAAGTGCGTAATCAATCTGAGCGAGTGAGCGGTCCGTGGTGTTCATCGTGCCGATGACATATACGTTCTTGGAATCGCAAACAGTTGGTCTCCTGGCTTGTAGGTTGGCAGTCGACCTGAAGATTTCTGTATTCGAGTAGCAGGAGCAACTCCCCGAAGATCCGAGAAATGTTGCCGCGATTAATTTCGTCAATAATGATTACGAAGCGCTTGCCATTAGCAGCTTCTTTTACAGCATCACTGCACAACCGTTTGAAGACCCCAGGTTTTACGTTGTATTCGATCTGTCCAGATGAGTTGCTTTCAGGACGTATACCTTCAACAAAGTCTTCATATGCGTACGATTGATGGAACTGCACGATCTTGACTTGCGGATCGGGACCTCCGTCAAGACTCCTCCCAGCGAAGTGACGCGCGAATAGATTTGCGACATACGTTTTTCCAGATCCTGGTGGCCCCTCAAAGATGACCTGCTTCTTTTCAGTCAGGAGCTTTTCAATTTCCTCGAGTTGTTGCTTGGTCATAAACGTTCTGGCCACGTTGGCACCCAAAAGCAAAGTTCACATTCGGGGAGTGCTCAGCATCCTCTGGGACTTCGCCATGTGGCGCGGTGACGTGCCGACACAACGAAATCCGATGGAACTGGTCACTATCAAAGGAGCGACGAAGAGAACGCGGAAGCCTCGTAGTCTGACTGTGGAAGAGTTTCAGAGATTCGTGCAGCATCTTGAAGAACCTTTCCGCACGATGGCTCTAATCTGCGTTTGCTTCGGTCTGCGAATCAGCGAAGCACTCGCCCTCAAGTGGGGTGATGTTGATTGGCTGAACGCTAAGCTCCAAGTGGAACGCGGCATCGTCTGTCAGGTTGTGGATGATGTGAAGAGTTCAGAGTCAAGACGTGCGCTGCATATCGACAACGAGATGCTGGACACGCTGAAACTCTGGAAGCAAACGACTCAGTTCCCTAGCCCGAATGATTGGGTGTTCGCTTCTCCGGTACAGCTTGGACGTTTGCCGTGGTCTTACGATCAAGTCTGGCGCATGTACCAAAAGGCAGGCGCGAAGGCTGGTATCGGCGGACTCGGTACTCACTCGCTACGTCACACGTATCGTTCATGGCTTGATGCTGTGGGAACTCCCATAGCTGTGCAGCAGAAACTGATGCGGCACGCGGACATCCGCACGACGATGAACATCTACGGGGATGTTGTGACGGATGAAATGGCCGTAGCTAGCGGGAAAGTCACCCGCTTAGCTCTGGGGGGTAACTCGCTTTGAACCTTAAATGGTGTTGTGCAGATTTCGAAAAGCGCCTTCTTAACAATGAGAGGCGCGGAATCGGAATTGCGGTCGCCATTCATTCGAAGGTCGGAGTGCGTTGTCTTCTACAGAACTGGGACGAGGAATCCAGTTCGCCCGAAGGTGGATTCGAAGTGAAGTTCTGCCCTTGGTGCGGACGCAACCTAGAAGAGTGGTTTCAGTCCCAAGCCCGCTAACGGCAGGTGAAACGGCAGGTAGGTTCGGTAACTTATTGAAAGATGGTGAGCGCGGAAGGAATCGAACCTTCAACCTACTGATTAAGAGTCAGTTGCTCTGCCAATTGAGCTACGCGCCCAGCCTTGATGTATACAGCGTCGAGAAACGCGACTGTATATCTTGGGAAGATGTGCTTGGGGAGTTTCGGGAAATGCTAACTTAACCCTGCAATCTACCGGTGGAATGCCGCTGGGTTACCGGCCTTCCGTGCGCGATTCACACTGCCCATTCACAGCTCAGTATGACTGCGCACAACTCAATTCTACTGGGCGACGCGGAATCGCGCAACGAAATCACGCGGCTGATCCTTACGCAAAATTCGCATCAGGTAATCACGCAAAAAATCTGTGCTTGATCAGAAAATGCTCGATCCAGAAAAAAAGCCCCGAATTCCTCGGGGCGTATCTTCCAATCTCATTGTTCAGAACACGAAAGCGACTCCGCCTCGAACCGTGCGAGCAGTCTGGACCAGATAAACCGGAGTTTCACCTTCGCGCGCCATCGGAACATATCCCTGCGCCAACAGGTTCCTTACGTCGAGCAAGGCCTCCATGCGTCCCGAGAGGAATCCCAGCCACGGAATCGGCTGTCTGATGAAAAGGTTGAAATAAGGATCCGCCTGTCCCGCTGACACGTTATACATATCGACCGGAGTCAGCGAATCGCCACTGATCCAACGATAGCTCACGATGCAATGGGTTCCGGTTCGCGGGACGTCTCCGGCCATCTTTACCGCAACCGTGTGGCGATATTCCTTCTGCGTCATCTGCCGGACTGCCTCGATATTCGCAGGCGTACCGTTCAGTGCGAGGACGCCGCCATATGCATAGTCGAGCGTAGCAGCCAGATTCTTCTTCAGCTTTCGCTGAGCTACTACACGTACGCCCGCCGCTTTCAGGTCGGCACCCGTGTAGGCGAATGTGCCGGAATATACATCCGATAGCACATTGCCCCACTCTCCGCCGAGTTCTCCTACGCCTGTTAGTGCTGTATTTCGAATGTGGTCATCGTAGTAGGCGACCTGCAGATTCGTACTTCCCATCCGGTGCGATAACGAAAGCTCCTGATGGTGTCCCTTCTCCAGCACTGGATTGGAATCGATCACCGACATGCGCGGACCAGATTCCGTCATATCTGCGGGTGCAGAATCGTAGCCTTTGGTCACGCGCGAATTCGGCATTGACGTCGAATACTGATACTCCATCACTGTATTGGACGAAAGATGCAGATCAGCCGTGCCAAATGGCTTCAGTTCGTTCACCGCTCCGAGAAACTGAACCGTCTCAAATTCCGTCCCCATATGTAACTCGAGCGCATCTGCTACCACGATGCTGTCCGTAAATCTTCCGGTGAGCGCATCCATGGTCTCATCGTGAATCGCGGGATCGGGAGAAAACGAAAAATGATGTGCCGTGACTGCGAACTCTGCGTGTGATCCATCGGGCAACGTCGTGGTGTACGAAGTGCGAAGCACGGTTGCTGCTGGACCTTCGCCGTAGCCCACGTCTCCGTTGAAACGCAAGGTGCCCGAGCCAAACATCGACTTCTGGACGGCCACCCTGGTGCTCATCTCGCCGGAGGGACCAAACGAATCTCCTTCAGCTCCTGACAGAAATGCAACGCTCGCTCTGAGCGGCTCCTGAGCACCTGCATTCGCGACAATGACAGGCGCACCATTCTTGATTCGCAGAATTGGGCGATTTGCCGCCGAGCGCAGTGTCCACTTCCAGTCGTCATCCACGCTGGTAGCCTGCTTGGAAGGGATCAGCTTGATCGCATCTCCCAGCGTGCTTAGCGTCAAATTAATAACCATTGTGGCGCCCGCGCGAACAGTAAGTCCTTCACGCAGTGTTGGCAGGAAAGATGGCGCACTGACTTTTACGTCGTAAAGTCCAGCGCCCAGGTCGGAGATAGAGAAGTAGCCCTTGGCATCGGTGAACGCAGTGATCGTCTGCGACCCATGGCGGCCGAGGATCGCCACGAGTGCTCCCATCTGCGGGACACCGCCGGAATCTCTCACGAAGCCGGAAATCGAGGCCGGATTCGCGGCAGAGACCGGGAGGGCCACAGCTGCCAGCAATAATACAAATCCAAGCTTTCGGCCTATGAAGTCCACTCCCATCGAACGCCTCTTCGCAGCGAGTTCTCCAGGATCCCAAACAGGAGCGGGCGGCCTAAGCCGCCTTTTCATGAGGGTCACCTGGGAGCGTTTGGGCTATTCCACCGCAAACGTCGCGCTCGGAGAAATCACCTGCTTGGAAACTTGATCATCCACCTTGATCGTAATCCGGTAAAGCCCGGGTTCCAAGCTGCTGAGCGGTAAGCTCTTTTCAACCGTCACCTGCTCACCAACATTGCCCATCTGGCTCGTGTTCTCTACTGCATGAACCACGGCTTTGCTGGTGGCAGCGTTTACCACATCGTACTGGATTGTGGCTGACGGCTTTTTCGTCTGCTGATCGATCCCTAAGTTATACACCTGCATCCAGAAATTTACCTTCTGGTCGCGTTTGAACGGCAACGGCTTTCCGTCGGAATTATCTACCCGCGGACGCACTTTCGTCGTGCCAATTACAAAATTGCCAGCGCCCACACTCTTCGCCGGCACCTTCTCCATCTGATCCGCAACAATCAGCGACGACGAGGCAAGCTTGTCTTCGCTGAATTCGGGCACCCGAATGCTCTTGCTCCACGTTCCCTTTCGGTCCCCATTGACGTCTTTCAATACCACATCCAGACGATACATTCCAGGCTTCAGCGGAAGCGCCTTCCAATACACGGAATGCTTTTCCAGTTCCTTTGGAAGCAGTTCCTCAGGACTGGTTACGCCAACTGGCTCTTCGAACGTTTGCGCAATCTTGCCCGTCAGAGTCGTGATGCGTCCGTAGACATCAACCACGCCTTTGGAGACACCCTCTTTCGTCTGGAAAGTGATGTCCTTATTGTTCATCTGGATCGTCACCGGAACCAGCACAGTGTCCGACGTCACTTTGATGAAGTCGACGCGCACTTCGAACGGCATCAAGTTCATGCTTATCTTGTGCGTTACGATCTCATCAAGATCCTTGAACTTGATCGTGGGCGCCTGATTCAATTTCGCATACGTCGACAGCCGGTCGAATTCCTTCGCCTGCAAGCTGGTCGAGTTCGGGCCTGCACCCAACTGCTCTAACCCGCCGCCGTTAAAGCGATCGGCCTTATTGGCCATGCCCTGCTCTTCCCAGAGCGTCAGTCCCGCACCTGGAATATTTTTCAGCGCATCTTTCTCGGATCGGTCCAGCGTCATGTGATAGTCATTGCAACCGCACTGATCCACAAACTCAACCTGGATCTCTTGCCCAATTCCATCGATATACCGGTAGCGCCAATCTTCGAACGGATAGGTGGTCGTTTCTCCACCGCCCTCTTCGATCGGCCGGTTGTATTCGCCACCGCTTGGATGTGCGTCAATTTCATCCGGCGGACCATACATGACGTATATGCGGCCGCGATCGGTTCGCCAGCCCGGAACTCCCGATGCGAAGTGTTCATTCGCGTACGCGATGCGGCGATAGTGCTCTTCTTTGAATTCGTTTTCGACCGTGTCCGGCGTAGGATCGCGTCGCAGCCAGAACTGCTCGATGAATTGATCTCTTTCTTCGTCGTTGCTCAGCCGCTTGAAAGTCTGGCGCTCTTCATCCGTGATGATCCAGCGCACATCCTCATCGAGCCACTTCTTGTACGTCTTGCTCAACTCGCCCTTGAGTGCCTTCTGGTTTTCCTTTTTCTGTTTCTCAGTGAGCGGTCGCTTCAACGGATCTTGATTCGGCTGGGTATCAGCGCTTGCGGTTTTGACTTTCGGGGATGAATCCGACTGACCTGCGGTGTTATCAGCCGGTTGAGCAGTACCAATGGTGTTTTGCGCAAAACCACTGATACCAAAAATTAAAAAAGCAGCCGCAATGCTGGAGTATCGAAAACTGCACATCAGCGTAACGCTCCTGGAAGACACAACTCGCCTCCTAGATTGTACGTTTTTTGCTGTTCTCGAAGCAAGGCGGGTAGCCGCATCCAGACTGTGATCTTAACCACGAGAGAGCAGTTGTCTCCGGCGCGACCCAATTCGAGAGCAAGCCGTCAATCTCAACCCGGATTCCAGGAAAAGTCTCCCTCTGCCCCAATTTGGGCTCAAAGCCCCGAAATTCCCCAAAATTCGCCTTCCAACGGATTTGCCTGCTCGGCAGCTCACCCAAGGTATAATTACGTTTGTCAGACTTGTCGCATTTTGGTGTTAATTCACCGCCTGCGACTCCGTCTTTCTGGGTAGCGGGGCGTCTCGCCGAGAACCGCTGAATTCTGCGAACTTTGGACTACAACTCTACGTATCACAACTGGGATAACCATGAGTTCGCGCCAGTAAGCCGGCGCAGTACCGACCGCTGCATTCACTGAGGGAAGCGTGAAAAAAGGTAAGAAGATCATCATCATAGCCGGGATAATCCTCCTGTTGCTGGTGATTGTAGGTTTCACCGTTCACCAGAGTGGCAGGAACTCCACCGTGGTGCAAACGGGCAAAGTGGTGCGCCAGGACTTGTCGTCCACCGTCAGCGCCTCCGGTGAGATTAAGCCCAAAACATTCGTAAATATTGGCGCCAACGCCTACGGCAAAATCACCCGTCTCTTCGTCAAAGAGGGCGACTGGGTGAAAAAGGGCCAACTTCTGGCCCAGATCGACAATATTCAGCCGGAAGCCGATGTAGCTGCCAACCGCGCCAGTCTGGAAGCCTCTGAAACCGATACTATTGCTCAGGAAGCCGGCATTGAGGCCAGCCGCGCGCAGTTGGTAAAGGCGGAGTCCGATTTGGATCACGCCAAGCTTGATTACGATCGCGCCCAAGGACTTTACAAGCAGGCCCTGATCGCCAAACAGGACTTCGACACCAAGAAAGCTACCTACGACGCAGCTGTCGCCAGCGTAGCTCAATTCAAGGCGAGCATCGCCCAATACAAAGCGCAGAAGGATACGTCTGAACGCAAGATCAGCCAAGCCCAGGCAACGCTGGCGCGCTCTCGCGACGTGCTCGCGAAGACCAGCTATGTCGCTCCTTACGATGGATTGATTACCAGCCTGCCAGTACGTGAAGGTGAGTCGGTCGTGGTCGGTATCCAGAACGCCCTGGGCAGCACCTTGATGACGCTTGCCGATATGTCGGTGATTACGGCTGAGATCCAGGTCGACGAAACCGACATCGTAAGCGTGAAGCTTGGACAGGACGCGGACGTCACCATTGACGCCATGCCCAAGAAGATCTTTCACGGCAAGGTGACGGAGATTGGCAATAATGCGATCGTCCGGTCGACCGGCGTTTCCACGTCGCAAAGCACCTCCGCGAGCCAGGAAGCTAAGGATTTCAAGGTCGTGATCACCGTTACCGATCCGCCCCAGAACCTGCGTCCGGGCCTGTCTTGCACTGCCAAAATCACGACGAATATCAAGAAGAACATCCTTACCGTGCCCATTCAGGCTCTCACCATTCGTCAGCGTGGGGACTTGGAGACCACCAACGATAAGGGCTCCGTCCAGGCGGCCGCTCCTGCGAAAGATACGGCTGCTGCAAAAGAGGAACTCCAGGGTGTCTTCATCGTGCGTGGCAAGAAAGCTGACTTCATCCAGATTGACACCGGTATCACCGGCACCACCGATATCGAAGTTACAGACAATCTGAAGGAAGGCGACGAGATCGTTACCGGCAGTTACAAGACCCTGCGGACGATTCGCAACGGTGCGAGCATTAAAATTGATAATTCGACTCCCAAGAAGTCCGAGGAGTCATAACCTTCGCTGGTCCGGTACGTCCAAGGGACAGGCGTGAGAAGCGTTCCGGGAGAGTTCAGCTTCCCGGGAACATTTTCAGTGCTGCCGGCGTAGTTAGCTGTAGGGAGCTTGTTCTACCCTGCAGGTCTAGGAGAAATCAGGATGGCGACCGAATTAGCCGCTTTGCAAGAATCCGGAATTACGGCTCCTCCAGAGGGATGCATCATCTGCACCGACAATCTCTGGAAGACCTACGACATGGGTTCCGAGCAGCAGGTGCAGGCGCTCCGCGGCGTAAATCTGCAGATCCAGCGCAATGAATATGTTGCCATCATGGGCCCCTCTGGATCCGGCAAGTCTACTTTGATGAACCTGATCGGCTGTCTCGATAGCCCCAGTGAAGGCCGCTACTGGCTCAATGGACAACAGGTCAGCGAACTCGATGACGACGAACTAGCCCGTATCCGCAACAAGGAAATCGGATTCGTTTTCCAGACATTCAATCTTCTCCCGCGTGCCACCGCATTGCATAACGTCGAGCTTCCCTTGATCTACGCCGGCACTCCCGCCGAAGAACGCATTGAGCGCGCCAAGGGCTCGCTGCGTGCCGTAGGCATGGAAGGCCGCATGAACCACAAGCCGAACGAGCTCTCAGGTGGTCAACGCCAGCGTGTTGCCATCGCTCGTGCACTGGTCAATCGTCCGTCGATCATCCTCGCTGACGAACCTACCGGCAACCTCGATTCGCAGACTGGTAACGAGATCATGGCTCTCTTCGATCGCCTGCATGGCGAAGGCAACACCATCGTTCTCGTCACCCATGAAAACGATATCGCCGAATACGCGCATCGCGTCATTCACATTCGCGACGGCGTGGTCTCCCGCGACGAGCGCAACACTAAGAAACGCGGCGTCGGCTTCACATCGTAATCACCACATCTCACGTGGGGCAGCCGACCTCGGCTGCCCTTTTCTGTAGGCAACACAGCCCCAAGCCACCAATCTTCCAGCCCTAAGCGCTGTCTCCCAACCAGGCGTACCATTTGGGCATGAGCCAATACCTTCAGAATACCGACGCACACTTCTTCGATTACCCCGCAGCTGCCAATTTCTTCCTGCGCGACGAACCAGATGAAGACGAGGACGAAGAACCAGAAGAAGATGATGATGAGATGAAGAGGAGGAGGAACCGGAAGACGACGAAGAGGATGAAGACGATGACGACGAGAACGAGAGTAGCGATGACGGCTATTCGGAGTGAGCTCGCCCTTCGCGCGTGAACCATGACTCGTGATCACTTTGTGAAGGTAGTCGAAGAGGCGCTCGACTCGCTTCCTCAGGAGTTTCGCGATCGAATCCGCAACGTTGCCATTCTGGTCGAGGATCTGCCCGCGCACCAACCCTCGCCGCAGTCCGGTCAGCGAACTCTCCTTCTGGGTATATTTCATGGCGTTCCCCTCACCAGGAAGAGCGTCTTTGATCTGACCGCAGGCCCCGACCACATCGTCCTCTACCAGAAGAATATTGAGGCAGTCTGCTCCACGGAGACCGAAGTTCGCGAGCAGATCCGCCTCACCCTGATGCATGAACTGGGGCACTACTTTGGAATGGACGAAAACCAGCTGAAAGACGTCTGATCGGCCTGTTTCAGCTCCGAACCGTGCGGAGAATCGGAGCTCGATTCAACGAAATGTAGAGCAACTAGTGTAAGCTCAAAGGTGTCCGGTTAAAACTCATTGGGGGTGCCAGATTGGCAGAAGTACGAATTCAAGAGGGTGAATCGCTGGAAAACGCCCTGCGTCGATTTAAGCGCAAGGTTCAGACCGAAGACATCATTAAGGATGTAAAACGTCATTCCTATTATCTGAAACCGGGCGAAAAGCGCCGCGTGAAGGAAGCTATGGCGCGAAAGCGTGCCCGCAAAAAGCTTCGCAAAGAACACGACTAAGCGCGAGCTTCAACAAATAGATATAAGCTTCAGCAAATAGTCTGCCTGGTGCCGTGCCCGTCTTGACATGGGCGCTCGTCCGACGCACAATCCATCGCCATCTGCTTTGGGCACCCTTGATACAAGCAGTAAATCGAACGCGGCCGTAATCTCGTCGCGCGTTTCAAGGAGAAGACCATGGATGGAGATGGAGCTGGTCGCACCAGGTATTTGTCTATCGCGCTGGTCGTGGTTGGGTTGATCTTTGTATTCGGGATCTATCCGCTCACCATTATTTGGCCGTCCGGCTGGTCGTGGCACACGGGACAATCGCATTATCTGCAAATGATCTTGGGCATCTACGCCACCTTGGGCGTTTTTCTCCTGATCGCCAGCCGTAAACCGCTCGCCAACTTGAGTCTGATCTGGTTCACCGTTTGGTCCAGTGTTGTGCACGGTGGAATCATGGCGGTCCAGGCTTTCTCTGACCGGCAATTCATGGGACATCTTTGGGGAGACGTCTTGGCGCTCTTCGTTGTAGCGGCCGTGCTTGCGCTCCTCACCCCGCGCGGGGCAATAGCCAAGCCAGCTTAGGATTGTGTGCCGAGGATTGTGTGGCTTAGGCTTGTGTGGCGCGGACATTCTTGTCCGCGCAGATTTGATCGACTCATGTCGCTTCGGAATCCAACTTTGAGGCGTCCTCTTGCTCTTGCCTGCGCGTCCGTGTTGCTGTGGATTCCATCTTTCTGCCAAGACAGCTTCGAGGAGATTCACCGCGAAGACTTCGCCCGCTGGTCGCAAGTTACCGCGCTCTCCCCGACGGACGTTCACCGCATGTGGCGCTCCACCTCGCATTACGCGAAGGAAAGCGATGACGATTCTTCCATCGAATTGCTCGACGCCAATGTACTCCGCTCTCGCCAGCAAATCTTGATGGTTACAAGTGCTGGTATCCCACGATGTATTACTGTCGCCGTTTTCTCTTCTGCTCGTGGATATCAAAAGCTATGGCAAGAAAACCAGGGGCCTGACAACCAGGGCTTTTGCGACAACCTTGGGATCTCCGTCGCAGTGAATGTCACGAAAGAGGGAAAGATCGAAGTCACAACTGCCGTCTCTCCCGATGAAAAAGACCCGTCCCACGCAGTCACCCGAACCTATCTCTATCAATGGGACAGAAACTCCTACGCCTGGTCAGCTACCAGAGATTCCTCCACCCTCGTCCACTTGCACAAAGGCTAACTCCATCCGCGCACGCTCGGGCGCCATCGGCAATTCACGCGTTCAAAGAGGCGCAGGAAAAACCGATTCCCTCGTGCGGCCGCGTTTTCCGTTCTGGTACTCTGCTTACGCCATGCGTATCTACCAGGTCCTGTTTCTTCTTCTCGTCCTCGTTGGCTCCGTCTTCGCCCAAAACCTCAAGCCCGTAGCCGATCGCGTCGCCGCGCAGAACGCTATTTTTGAAGAACAATACGAGTCCGATCTTCGCAATTTTCCCGAGCGTGCCACAGCCTTCGGCGACTATCGCTACAACGACAAGCTTGCCGACCACTCGCTCGACGCCATCGCCCAGCGCCATAAGATCGACCAGGCATTTCTTGCGCGACTTCAAGCCATCCCTACGACCGACTTCTCCGACCAGGACCAGCTCTCCCACGACCTCATGGTTCGTGTTCTGCAGCAGCGCATCGCTGACTACGACCTCAAAGAGTACGAGATGCCGATCAACCAGCAGAATGGCATCCATACCAGCCTCGCCGATCTGCCGCTTTCTGTCCCCTTCAATACGGTGAAGCAATACGAGGACTACATCGCGCGTCTGCACCAGATTCCGCGTGTCCTCAGCCAAACCACCGAAGTCCTACGCGCCGGCATGAAGGACAATCTCATGCCAGTCAAATTTCTACTGGAGAAGCTGCCTGTCCAGTGTCAGGGCATCATCGATGCCGATCCTTTTCTTCTGCCAACAAAGAAGTATCCAGCCAGTATTTCGCCCGAAGATCAGAAGCGTTTGACGCAGCAGATCACCGACGCCATCAACACTGACGTCATTCCCGCTTATAAAACGTTCGCCACTTTCCTTCGCACTGAGTACGCACCGCACGGCCGAACCACTCTCGCAGTCACCTCTTTGCCAGACGGCGAGAAGCGTTACGAGAACGACATCTACGCGCGCACCACCACTCACATGACCCCGGACGAGATTCATCAACTCGGTCTCCGCGAGATCGCTCGCATTCAAGCCGAGATGACAGTGATCGCCAAGAAAGAAGGCTTTGCTGACCTCGCCTCCTTCCGGGCTTCCCTCAAGACCAATCCCAAATACACTCCGACCTCCTCGGACCAGATTCTCGAGGACTTCCGCCGCTACATCGCCCAGATGGAACTCAAGCTTCCCGCGCTCTTCACGTTACCGCCCAAGTCGCCGGTTACGGTCGAAGCGATCCCCGCATTCCAGGCCGCAGCTGCGACTCACTATGTGACTGGCACACCGGATGGCAAGCGCCCCGGCCGCGTCGTCGTCGCCACCTCCAACTTCGCAGAGCGCTCGCTGATCGACGATGAGGCGATCGCCTATCACGAAGGCGTGCCCGGACATCACATGCAACTCTCCGTTCAGCAACAACTCACGGGCTTGCCGAAGTTCCGGCTGCACGGTCTCGGCTTCAACGCGTACGTCGAAGGCTGGGCCTTGTACGCAGAGCAGCTCGGCAAAGAAGTCGGCTTCTACCAGGACCCCGTCTCCGACTACGGCCGTCTTTCCTCAGAGCTCTTCCGCGCAGTGCGTCTGGTTGTTGACACCGGCATCCACTCCAAGGGATGGACCCGCGATCAAGTCGTGGCCTTCTTCCGCGAGTCTGGCGCCGTCGATGAGCCTACGATTCAATCCGAAACCGACCGCTACATTGCGTGGCCCGCACAAGCTCTCAGTTACAAGCTCGGACAGCTCAAGTTCCGCGAACTGCGCGACCGCGCCCAGAAGGAATTAGGACCCAAGTTCGATATCCGCGCTTTCCACGACGAGATGCTCGACGGCGGAACGCTTCCTCTTGACCTGCTGGACGCCCGCACGAATAAATGGATCGCGCAGCAGATGAAAGTGACGGCTGTCGGGAAGTAGTCGGAGTTAACTTCTCTGTGGTCGCGAAGTGAAGAGCTGTTCACCCACAGCTCTACCCTGGCTCACTTCGCGACCACGAATTTGAACCCCGAGATACCGCCTTATCCCCTTGTCGCCGCACCGCTCGTCACAGCAAAAATCCTGCCCCGGAACGCTTCATAAGCGAAAAAATTCGGCCAAACTGGCAAAATAGGATCTTTGGATTCATTATTCTTCCTACTAGAGAAGTCGAACTCGGAGCTCATCATCTTGAAAGCATCTCGCTACGCACTGATTCTTGCGGTTTTGGCACTCATGTTCCTCCTCGCCGGCTGTGCTAACAAGCAAGCCGCCCAGGCGGCATCTCCCGGCAGCGGGCGGCCCCCGGCGCCAGTAGTTGTTTCCACGGTTGAGCAACGCGACGTGCCGGTCCAAATCACCGCCATCGGCAACGTCGAGGCCTACCAGACCGTTCAAATTCGCTCCCAGGTGAATGGCCAGATCGAAAAGATTTATTTCAGGGAAGGTGAGGATGTACGTAAAGGCCAGCTCCTCTACAGTCTCGACAAACGTCCGTTCCAGGCGGCTCTTGAGCAGGCAAACGGAAACCTCAAGCGCGACGAAGCGCTGGCCGCCAATTCCAAATTGCAGGCAGCTCGCTACACCGATCTCGAGAAGCAGGGCGTGATTTCACTTGAGCAGGCCGATCTCCAGCGAACCCAGGATAGTTCGAACTCCGCCGCGGTATACGCTGACAAAGCCGCGGTTGACGCCGCCAAGGTGCAGTTGCAGTACACCGATATCTACGCTCCCATCGACGCTCGCACCGGCGCGCTCATGATCAACGTCGGCAATCTCGTCAAGGCCAACGACACTCCGTTCCTGGTGCAGTTGAATCAGATCACTCCCATATACGTCACCTTCACCGTTCCTGAAGCTCGCCTTGCTGAAGTCCGCCAATTTGTCGCCAAGGGTCTGAAAGTCCTCGCCTATCCGAAAGGTCAACCCGGCAATCCTGTTGAAGGCCTGTTAACTTTCATTGATAACGGCGTCGACCCGCAAACCGGTACAGTGAAGCTTAAGGCCACTTTCCAGAACAAAGACAAGCGCCTCTGGCCTGGGGAATTCGTCAATGTGGTTCTAAACCTCTCGATGGTGAAGAACGCCATCACCGTGCCTACCAAGGCAATCCAGTCCGGGCAGCAGGGAGATTATGTTTTCGTAGTCACCAAAGACGGCACCGCCGACCCGCGCCAGGTCACCACCCTCGGCACCTATCAGAACCTCACTCTCGTGAAAGGCGGACTCAATTCAGGCGACACGGTCATCGTCGACGGCCAACTCCGCGTCGCTCCTAATGGCAAAGTGACCATACAAAGCTCATTGCCACCCAGCGCTGTCGTCGGCAGTGGCATCAACTCCAGCGACGCGGCCACCGGAACGGCAGGAGGCGGGCAGTGAGCATTCCGGAGCTCTTCATTAAACGCCCGATCATGACCACGCTGGTCATGGCGGCGATCCTCATCTTCGGCATCTTCGCGTACCGTTTCCTGCCCGTCAGCGATTTGCCGAACGTTGATTTTCCCACCATCCAGGTCAACGCCTCTCTCCCCGGCGCGAGCCCTGAGACGATGGCCTCGTCAGTCGCGACCCCGCTCGAGAAACAGTTCTCCACCATCGCGGGCATCGACTCGATGACCTCGACGAACTCCCTCGGCCAGTCGAGTATCACCATCCAGTTCAATTTGAGCCGCAGTCTCGACGGCGCCGCCCTCGACGTTCAGGCTGCGATCACGCAGGCAGCCGGCCAACTTCCGCCGCAGATGCCCACTCCGCCATCCTTCCGCAAGGTGAACCCGGCCGATCAGCCGATCCTTTATCTCGCGCTGAGCTCCCCAACGTTGAAGCTTTCGCAAGTTGACGAAGCCGCGGAAACCACCATCGCGCAGCGCATTTCCATGGTGAACGGCGTCGCGCAAGTTCAGGTTTATGGCGCGCAGAAGTATGCGGTTCGCGTGCAACTCGACCCTAACGAGATGGCGACTCGCCAGATCGGCATCGACGACGTCAGCAACGCCGTAAATCTTGGCAATACTAACGTTCCGACCGGAACACTCTGGGGCAGTGGCAAAACCTTCACTCTCCTCTCGAATGGGAAGCTCCAGAATGCCGCTCAGTTCAGCCCGATGATCGTCGCCTATCGCAATGGGGCGCCAGTTCGCATCTCCGATATCGGACGCGCTATCGACAGTGTTCAGGACGACAAGTCCGCCAGTTGGTTCAACGGGAATCGCGCGATCGTGCTCGCCATTCTGCGCCAGCCCGGAACGAACACAGTTGAAGTGGTCGACAGCGTCAACCAATTGTTACCGCAACTGGAAGCGCAAATTCCCGCCGCCATTCAGATCGATACCCTCTACGACCGCTCAGTCTCCATTCGCGCCTCCGTCGACGACGTGAAGTTCACTCTCATGCTGACCATCGGCCTGGTCGTGATGGTGATCTTCCTCTTCCTGCGTAACATCTCGGCGACCATCATCCCGGCCCTCGCCCTCCCCATGTCCATCATCGGCACCTTCTCGGTGATGTACCTGCTTGGATATAGCCTCGACAATCTCTCGCTGATGGCTTTGACGCTTTCGGTGGGTTTCGTCGTCGACGACGCCATCGTCATGCTCGAAAATATCGTGCGCCATATGGAGATGGGTAAGTCTCCCTTGCGCGCGGCCATCGACGGTTCCGGCGAAATCGGTTTCACCATTTTGTCCATGACGCTCTCCCTCGCTGCGGTGTTTATCCCACTGCTGTTTATGGGCGGCATTATCGGACGCCTCCTCCACGAATTTGCGGTGGTGATTGGCGTTTCGATTCTCGTCTCCGGCTTTGTCTCGCTGACTCTCACGCCCATGCTCTGCAGCCGCTTCCTGAAACACTCCGGAAAGGAGCAGCACGGGCGTTTCTACAACGCGAGTGAAAAGGTTTTTGATAGCTGGCTCAGAGGGTACGACTGGTCACTCAAGCGAGTCCTGCGCCACCGCTTCGTTACTTTGTTGATCTCGTTCGCGGTCATTGGCCTTACTTTCTATCTCTTTACGCAATCGAAAACTGGCTTCATCCCCGACGAAGATCAGGGCCTCGTCTTTGCGTTCACCGAAGCGCAGCAGGGCATCGCTTTCGGCGACATGATGAAATTGCAGCAGCAGGCGGCCGACGTGGTTCGCAACGACCCCAGCGTGCTGAACACGATGTCATCCATCGGCCAGCCCACCAACCAGGGACGCATCTTCTTCCGCCTGAAGGACAAAAAAGATCGCGTCAACCGCATGAGCGCGCAGGACGTCATCCAGGAACTGCGTCCGAAGATGGCCAAGATCCCCGGCATCAACGTGTATCTGCAAATTCCGCCGACCATCCGCATCGGCGGCAGTTTGACCAAGTCGCAATATCAGTACACGATGCAAACTCCGGACACTGAAAAGCTCTATGCCTTGGCTCCGAAAGTTGAAGCCGCGCTGCGTCAGTCTCCGTTGCTTCAGGATGTCACCAGCGACCTGCAGGTGAAGAACCCGCAGCTTACCGTCGACGTCGATCGTGACAAGGCGTACGCCCTTGGCGTTTCGCCCGATCAGGTCGCCAACTCTTTGTACTCGGCGTACGGCACTCGTCAGACAAGCCTCATCTACACGCCGAACAATGAGTACTACGTCATCACAGAATTGCTGCCGCAATATCAGAACGATCCGACCGAGCTCTCCAAGTTGTACGTACACTCCAGTTCGGGCAAATTAATCCCGCTCGATACGGTCGCGAAACTCGTTCCCTCGCTTGGTCCTCTTACTGTGAACCATTTCGGCCAGTTGCCGGGTGTCACCGTCAGCTTCAATCTCAAGCCGGGCGTCGCCCTTGGCGATGCCACCCGGTTCGTCGAGGATCAGGTTCGCAAAATCATGCCGGCCGACGTGACCGGCACCTTCCAGGGAACTGCGCAGGCCTTTCAGAATTCATTCGTCGGACTTGGATTGTTGCTGGTCGCCGCGATTCTCGTGATCTACATCATTCTCGGTATCTTGTACGAGAGTTTCGTGCATCCGATCACGATTCTCTCCGGATTACCTTCCGCGGGCGTGGGCGCGTTGCTCACCCTCATGATCTTCCATCAGGAACTGAACCTCTATTCTTTCGTCGGCATCATCATGCTCATAGGCATCGTGAAAAAGAACGCCATCATGATGATCGACTTCGCGCTCGACGCAGAACGCACCGATGGCAAGAGCCCCGAAGAATCGATCTACCAGGGCGCACTCATTCGCTTTCGTCCGATCATGATGACCACCGCAGCTGCCCTCATGGGCACATTGCCGATCGCATTGGGTATCGGCGCGGGCGCCGAATCACGGCGCGGACTGGGTCTTGCGGTCGTCGGCGGCCTGCTCTTCTCGCAGGTCGTAACGCTCTACATCACCCCGGTCTACTACATCTATCTCGACAGCGTGCAGAGGAAGTTCACCAACTGGAAAGCGCGGCGCAAATCATCGCCGGTCCCGCCCATGCACCAACTCGACGAGGCTGAGCTCATGCACCACGATTAGCCTTCGTGAGCTCAAAGAAGAAATGCACTGACTGACTGACTGACTGACTGACTGACTGACTGACTGACTACATCCGCCCCACTGATCGCACCAGCACTTGGTCAGAATGAATTGCGCGTGCCCGCTCCAATGCGGCTTCCACGTGCGGGCAGATATTCTCGCGCCCCATCCGGTTTTCAAACTCGGCCATCGCCATCATGACCGCGGGCTGTTCGCGCGCACCGCACAGCAACAACGTCCGGTCGGACTTCTCCAGATCCTCCGCCAGAGTTTCCAGTGCCTGGATTCCCGGTGGCATCGATCGCCGTCATGTTGCGCAGCCGCAGAATCACGATTGGCGGCAACTCGTTCATCTGGTCGTAAATAGTAGATATTTTTTCTGTCGCGCCGAACAAAAATGGCCCGTGTATGCGGAAGATTCGCAGGTACTTGGGAATGTCTCTCCCCTGCAGGCTGTGAACCTGCCCATCTTCGATGTAGTCCTCGGTGACGACCGAAACCGTCGTCGTGCTGGTAACGTTGCGGATGTAAAGCAATGTCGCCAGGATCATACCGAACTCAACCGCCACCGTCAGATCGGCGAACACTGTGAGCAAAAACGTCGCGAGCCAAACTGAAATTTCCGACTTCGTCAGCTTCAGAATGTCGGGAATCTCGCGCCACTCGCCCATGTTGTACGCGACGACAAACAGAATCGCCGCCAGCACCGACAGCGGGATGAACTTCGCCAGCGGCGCCGCAAATAGCAGAATCGCGAGCAGAGTCAGCGCATGAATCATTCCCGCAACTCGGCTTTGCGCTCCCGACCGGATATTCGTCGCCGTTCGCGCGATCGCTCCAGTCGCAGGCAAACCACCGAACAGGGGCGAGATGATATTGGCGACGCCCTGTCCGATCAGCTCAACGTTTGGATTATGTTTGTCATGGCTCATGCGGTCCGACACCACCGCCGACATCAGCGACTCGATCGCGCCCAACATCGCCACCGTGACCGCCGGGCCAATCAGCGAATGCACCATCGAAAACTGGAAAGGCGGAATCTCCAACTTCGGCAGGCCGCTGGGAATGCCACCAAAACGCGAACCTATGGTCTCGACCGGCAGCTTCAGCACGATCGCCACGCCGGTGCCGGCCAGCAAAGCCACAATCGTTCCCGGTACTTTCGGAAACAATCGCGGCAGTACCAGGATGATCAGCAGCGCCCCCACCGCGAGTAGCGTCGTCCGAATATCGAGCGTATGAAACTCGCGCGCGAGCGTCTCGACTCGCGCTCCGAACTCGCCGGGAACATGGTCGATGCGCAGTCCGAAGAAATCTTTCACCTGCGTGCTTGCGATGATCACCGCGATTCCATTGGTGAATCCGACCACCACGGGGCGCGGAATGAACTTTACAGCCGAACCGAAACCGGTCGCACCGAGTACCACCAGCATGATGCCGGCCAGTAGCGTGCAAATGTATAGCCCAATAATCCCGTGCTTCAGCACGATCCCGGACACGATGACGACGAAGGCGCCCGTCGGGCCGCCAATCTGCGTCTTCGAGCCGCCCAGCGCGGAGATCAGAAATCCCGCAACCACGGCGCAGTACAGGCCCGTCTGCGGCGGCACACCGGAAGCAATGGCGAATGCCATCGCTAGCGGCAGGGCGACCAGGCCGACGGTAATCCCGGCAATCAGATCAGAAAGAAATTTCTTACGGTTGTAGTCTCTGAGGCAAAGAATTGATTTCGGTAACCAGCTGTCCACTGCACTCTCTTTCGCGGAACTTCTAGTGTCTCAGGAATAAAGCATCGCTTCCATCCGATTTACACCTCATACCGCGCGAAGGTGCATGAACGCTGCGCTTTGTTGATACGCTTGTCAACAATGCTGCGCACCTCATCTCCTCATGCCACATCCTCCGCTTACCCAATTTCCCCGATACAATTTCCTTTGACCTGTCTATAACTTTAGGGTTCACCATAAGGTCTGACCGATGCTCACCGTCACTCAACTCGCGCGTCAATGCGGACTGAGCCGCAGTACCCTGCTCTACTACGAATCCATCGGACTTCTCACCAAGCCGGTTCGTACGAGCGGCAATTACCGCAGCTATAGTCAAAAAGATGTTCAACGTTTGCAGCAGATCTGCGTGTATCGCAACGTGGGTCTGACGCTCGTCGATATCCGCAGCATTCTGGCGCGCCCGGAGAATGACGCTTCATCTGTCCTGCAGCGGAGGCTCGTTGAACTCGACGCGGAGATCACTCAACGTCGCGATCATCAACGCGCCATTCTCAAGCTGCTGCAGAACAAGAAATCATTCCGGAGGATGAACGTGGTTACAAAAGAGAAGTGGGTTTCCATCATGAAAGCGTCGGGCTTCAGTGATTCCGACATGCACCGCTGGCACGCAGAGTTCGAGAAGTCCGCGCCCAGCGAACACCAGGAGTTCCTGGAATTCCTGCACATCCCTGCCGCCGAGATCTCCAAGATCCGCGACTGGAGCCGCACTGGAAAGCACGCCTAGCCTGCGTGGGGCAGCCGACCTCGGCTGCCCGAGCTTGTTTCGGGCGGACAATCTTGCCCGCCCATTCTTCTTCAGAATGCGACCTGCCCTGCACGCCATTCCGGGAATTTGCATTTACCGCAAGTTATCTATCGTCGACTGCTGAACTCAGCTATGATGGCGCGCTTACCTTCAAAATCAACGCGGCGCCATGGAGGCTCCATGCTTCGACGTCTCGCCTGCTTTTCTCTGATTTTGCTGTCATCGTTCGCGATTAGTGAAACCACCGCCCGAAAAACTCAGATCAGTGAGCCGCAGACAAGTTCGGACCATCTGCCAGTGAAGAGAGTCGTCCTCTATAAGAACGGCGTCGGATACTTCGAGCACGTTGGAAAAGTACGTGGCAGCCAGGACTTGACGATCGACTTCACCACCGATCAATTGAACGACGTTTTGAAGTCTTTGACGGTTATCGATACAGGAGAAGGACACATCACCGGGGTCCGCTACAACTCAATCGCTCCCGTTAGCGAGCGCCTCAAGGGGCTGCGCGTTCCGTTCGGCGAGGATATCAGTCGAGCCGACTTCCTCAAGGCGTTGCGAGGAACACGCGTTGAGGTGCGTGCAGGCTCCGTGAGTGCAAGCGGCAAGTTGCTCTCTGTCGAGACACGACATAAACAGAACGAGCGTGGAGCGGATATCGGAGAAGTGACTGAATTCGCCATTGTTACGGACTCAGGAGAGCTACGGAGCTTCGAACTATTGCCCTCAACAATTGTCCGTATCGCAGAAAAAGGTCTAAATGAAGACGTAAACCGGTACCTCTCGCTGCTCGGCTCCTCGCGAACGCAAGAACTGCGGCGCATGATTGTGTCCACCACCGGCACTGGCGAACGCGATCTATTCGTGAGCTACATCAGTGAGGTTCCGGTGTGGAAGAGCACATATCGGATCATTATCCCGTCCGACCACGGCTCCAAGCCCCTCCTGCAGGGTTGGGCGATCGTCGATAACACTGTTGGCGAGGACTGGAAGGATGTTCAGCTTTCGCTCGTGGCTGGCGCGCCACAGTCCTTCGTGCAGGCAATCTCGCAGCCTTATTACGCGCGTCGGCCAGAGATACCTCTTCCCCAGACCGCCACTTTAACCCCACAAACCCACGAAGCGACCCTCAATAACTACGCCTTCTCGGCGAGTAATGCCGCCCTGCAAAGCAACACGAGTTTGCAGGGAACAGTCACCGACCCATCCGGTGCTTTGGTTGCTAATGCGCGCGTGACGGTCCGAAATGAAGAAACCGGCGTTTCGCAAAGCACGACCACTGACCAGAGCGGGCATTATTCGTTCTACGGCATTCCTTCCGGCAATTCTGCTCTATTCGTCCAGGCGAATGGCTTTCAGCAGCAAACGATGAGCAATATTTATCTCGGCACCAACCGGCTGAATGAGATTCATGCGACGCTCAGAGTCGGAAGCAGCTCGGAAACTGTATCACGTCGAAGCCGGACCTGTCGCAGTCCAGATCGAGAGTGCCTCCGTTTCCGCAATCTCTCCCGAAGCCGACGCCAAAGAAGCCGGCGACCTCTTCTCTTACGATCTCAAACAGAAGATATCAATTGGTAAAGACCAGTCCGCTCTGGTTCCTATTCTGCAATCTCACATAGACGCGGACAAAGTGGATCTCTGGAATGCAGACTCCGCAGGCGTGTTACGTGCACTGTGGGTGACCAACTCGAGCAATCTCACGCTTGACTCCGGCACGTTCAATATCGTGGAAGGCGATACCTTCGCGGGCGAAGGCTTGATCTCTATTCTGAAACCTGGAGAACGGCGGCTTCTGTCTTATGCGGCCGACCCATCAGTGCATATCAAAATCGAGCACGGAAGCGGGCAGAAACGTGAGGACGATAATAATGACGACGACGAATCTACAGTCGATACCGTGACTCACCTGCGCATTCTGCACGGCACGATGATCCTCACCCGGCAACAGCAGAGAATCAACACTTACATCATCCGCAATGCCGATACCGCTCCCAAGGACGTCGTCATTGAACATCCGGCGGGTTCTGGATGGAAGCTTGCCGATGGCCTCAAGCCTGAAGAATCAACCGCTTCCTTCAGTCGCTTCCGCGTAAAAGTTGCCGCCGCGGCCACCGAAAAACTAACGATTAGAGAGTTGCGTCCGGCCGAGAATACGTACGCTCTAACTGACCTGAACACCAACTATCTTGAATTGTTTGCTGGCGGACGCCCGAATCCCGAAGTGCAGTCAGCTCTACAGCAGGTTCTCGAGCAAAAGAACAAAATCAGCTCTCTCGATTCGCAGATCTCAAGCCGGGAACAGCAGATTAGCTCCATCACAACAGACCAGGGTCGCGTACGCGAAAACATGAAAGCACTACGCGGCAGTGCGGAAGAGAAAGTGCTCCTCCAGCGCTATGCACAGCAGCTGAATTCTCAAGAAGATCAGATGGCGGCACTGAACACACAAGTTACAGAACTAAAGCAGCGGCGAGACAGCGAGCGATCCGCGCTGGACACGATGACTAAGAGGATTAACCTCGATCAGACCTTCTGACGATTTGGCGCCCAAATAATAAAGGCCTCCCACTCGGGAGGCCTTTTTCTTTCAACTCAGAAGTATCTTACTGCGACACGCCAACCGTTTGTGGCACGCGATCGCTCGTCGGCGTCGGTCCCGCAAAATAGTTATGGTCGTACAACTGGCGGTACATGATCCCGCTCAACTCAGCGGCTTTCGGACCAAACGTCGGACGTCCGCCGCGCAGGAACATCACGACGACGATCTTGCCTCTATCAGTGTTCGCGTAAGAAGCGAACCAGCCGAAGCGGGTACCGTCTTTAGAGCAGGTGCCCGTCTTGCCGAGGATTTCCTGTTCGCTGATGCTCAGACGCACGCTGCGCGCCGTGCCATAGCGAACCGCACCGGCCATGCCGTCGAGGATTTCAGGAATCTGGTTGCCGATATCGAGATGCCGCTTCACCATCGGCTGGAAGTTCGCGACTTCTTCCGGCGTCCGGGGATGCTGCAGGTAATACAGTGTTCCGCCATTCGCAATCGCCGAAACCAGTGCAGCCAATTGCAGCGGCGTCATCGAGACGCCTTCGCCGAACGAGCACATCTTTCCGACGCCGCCCAGCTTCGCGTCAATCTCTTCGCTCGGATACGTTCCCAGGTGCTCGCCCTGTATGTGATATCCAGCCAGTTCACCCAAGCCAAACTGATGCGAGTAATACGCCACTCGCTCGAATCCCAATTTGCGACCCAGTGCCTCGAAATACGCGTTGTTCGAATGCGCGATCGCCTCGGTCATGTTCAGCCGGTAACCGCCGCCCAGGCCGACCTTCGTATCCTTTGTGACAATGCCTTCGCTCAACGCGGCGAGTGCTACGGAAAGCTTGATCGTGGAGCAGGGCTGCGCGCCTTCCGACAATGCCAGTGGCTGGTTCACCATCGCCAGGATGCGACCACTGTTCGGATCGACGGCTACAACTGTTCCATTCATGTCGCCCAGTGCTTCAATCGCAGCCTGGCGAACCACCGGATCCTCTCCGGTTTTCACGTCGAAAGCGGCCTGATTGTCCGCAAATGAACTGGTGTTGAACCTCTCGTAGTAGCGATGATACGAAGCGCGACGAACCCGCGCGCGCGAGGTCCTGGAGCCTGCAACCGTACGGCTGTGGCGCAAGTTCCGGATCCGCTTTTGCGTCCGCGCATTTTCCGTGACTTTAGCCGTGCTTTTCTTGGAGTATTTTGTGCGGCCAGCAACCGTCGCCGCGCCTGCCGAAACGGCGAGGCTAGCGACCAGGACAACTGCCCAAAAAAGATTCGCTACCCGAGACCCTGTACCCATCATTTTCCTGATCCAGTATTCAAATCGAAAAAGCGAAAAGCCCCTGCCGGTCGAGCGATCCACGGGAGATCACGTCAGGGGAACTCCGTGATACTAGAGAGTAGACCAACCCGTTGCAACGACAAAGCTTTCTTAGGTTCAATGAACTGATGTACTACTAAGGTTCGTAATTCCAAGCACTTCGGCGAAAGCCTTAGCACCAGTACCCAGCTCAGTAACCACTCCGCCCACTCTGAGAACGAGCAACTTACCTTCCAAAGAGAAAACCCGCTGCTCAGGCAAAGCACTCGGGGATCTAACCTTCGTGATTCCCGCAAGTTACGTGCCGGTAATCAACTCAGCGAACTCCAAAGCTGCTCCGATTACCGGCACCATTTTCTCAAATATGTGAGAACTGCCTTACGCAGTCTCACCACGTTTCCTCAGGAATGCCGGAATATCCAGGTCCTCCTGTTCAAACGCACCTTTCACCGCAGCCGCCACTTCTTCCAGGTTTCTTGGCTCACGCACCGTCACCGGAATCGGCTGCGCGATCGGCGCCGGCTCAGGAATCGGTTCGGGCTCTGATTCCGGCTGAAACTCCTCCACGGGAGCAGGCGTAAGCGAGTAGGAGGTCCGTGATTGTGAAATCGCCACAGCCGCATTCGCGACACGCGGATCCCGCTTGCGCATCCATTCCGTGCGGAAGCCGGTTGCAATCACCGTGATCTTCACGTCGTCCTTCATCTTCTCGTCGAGCACCGCTCCGAAGATGATGTTCGCATCTTCATGCGCGGCGTTCTGGATGATGCTGGACGCCTCGTTTACTTCGGCCAGCTTCAACGAACTCGATCCGGTGATGTTAATCAAGATGCCCCTGGCTCCGTCGATCGCCCCCGCTTCCAGCAGCGGCGAAGCAATCGCGCGTTGCGCCGCTTCGATCGCACGTGCGTCGCCCTTGGCCGTCGCGGTTCCCATCACCGCGTAACCCATTCCAGCCATGATCGCCTTCACGTCGGCGAAGTCGCGATTGATGATGCCCGGAATCGTGATGATGTCCGAGATCCCTTGCACTGCCTGGCGCAGAATGTCATCGGCGACACGGAACGACTGGAAGAATCCAGCATCGCGCGCCACCGCCAGCAGCTTTTCGTTCGGGATCACGATCACCGTATCCACCGATTCGATCAGCTCTGCCAGTCCTCGTTCTGCTTGCCCTTGCCGGCGGCGTCCTTCAAAACCAAATGGTTTCGTGACCACCGCGACGGTCAGCGCGCCCATCTCGCTCGCCAACGACGCAATAATCGGCGCCGCACCCGTCCCCGTGCCTCCGCCAAGACCAGTGGTGACGAACACCATGTCCGCACCTTCCAGCGCCTCGATGATCTTATCGGCGTCCTCCAGCGCGGCTTTACGGCCGACTTCCGGATTTGCCCCCGCGCCCAATCCGCTGGTGAGCTTCATGCCCAGCTGCAGTTTCACCGGTGCGCGCGACATCTTCAGCGCCTGCAAGTCGGTGTTCGCCACGATGAAATCGACGCCCTCGAGATTCGCGTCGATCATGCGATTCACGGCATTGCTGCCGCCTCCACCCACTCCGACCACCTTGATCTTGGCACTGTTCGTGGGATCTTCGTTGAACTGAATGCGAATATCCTTTTCTGTATCCATCTCCGCCTTCTTTTTGGATTTCTCAGCGTCGTGCTTGGCCATCAGTCAATACCCTCGACGAACTCGGGCGGTCCAAATCGCGGAATCGCTGATCGCGATCCCAGGCGGCTTCAGGCATCACGGCGCGCGAAGATTGCCTTCAGTCGTGAAGCTAGTCCATTGTCATTGGCCGGCCGCAGCTGACGCGCGCGGTACGCGTACAGCACGCTGCCGATCACGGTTGCATACTCCGGCTCAACCAGCGACGCCGGCATCTTCGAAATAGGCATCGGCAATCCATAGCGAATCGGCTTGCGCAACACCTGCTCGGAGATTTCTGGCATCCCATTCAGCTTCGAACCGCCGCCAGTCAGCACAAAACCTGCGTTGCACAATTCAAATACACCCGATTGCCTCAGATGGTCACGCATAATCTCGAAAAGTTCGCGTGCCCGGGGCTCAAGAATCTCACCTAGCTGCCGCTGCGGCATCAGCCGCGAAGGCCGTTCGCCAACCGATGGAACCTCGATCTCGTTGGTCTCCGGAATTCGCGTGACCACCGCGTGCCCGAACGACTTCTTAATCTTCTCGGCCTCGGGCAGAGGCGTCCGCATCCCCACAGCAACGTCGTTCGTGAAGTGATCGCCGCCAATCGGTATACATGCGGTGTGGACCACCGCCCCTTCGTGGATGATGATCAGATCGGTCGAACCTGCCCCGATATCTACCAGGCAAACACCCAGTTCGCGCTCATCGGACCGCAGCACCGCATCCGCATCCGCCAAAGCCTCGAAAATCGTGTCGTCGACCTGAACCCCTCCGCGATTGACGGTCGTCACCACGTTCTGCGTCGCCGACGAAGATGCGGTCACGATATGCACGCGAACTTCTAGCTTGGTGGCCATCATCCCCAGCGGCTCATGAATGCCGGGCTGTTCATCAAGAATGAATTCCTGCGGAAGCAGGTGAAGAATCTGGCGATCCGGAGGCAGCGCCATGGCGCGTGCGCGATCGACGGAAGCACGGATGTCTTCGCGGGAAATCTCGCGAGCACGCGATCCTAGCGCGATGCCACCCTGGCTGTTCAATCCGCGGATGTGCGCCCCGGCAATTCCAATAACCGCGCGCTCAACCGGCGCTCCTGCCACATCTTCGGCCTGCTCTACTGCTTTCTGAACGGAAGCAATCGCCTTTTCCAGATCGACGATGATTCCCTTACGCGAGCCGCGCGACTCGCAAACTCCATGCCCGAGGTACCTCAACCCCGTATCGGTAATCTCGGCCGTCAGCGCGCACGTCTTCGCGCTGCCTACATCAATGGCCGTCAATAAGGTCTGGTTCACTTTACTCATGAATCTTGCTGAGCTTCACTACTTCGTTTTCGGATTCGGTTTATGCTTCGGCGCCCATTTGTGCTTCGCGTGCGCCGCAGGTTTCTTCGGCGTCGGTCTGGCCGCGGGAGTCGTCGACGCTGGCTTGATTTTCGGCTGAATCGGCTTGGCCACACCTTGCGAGTCAGGATTCACGATCACCTGGTTGTCGTAGCGCAGATCGACCGAGTCCAGCTTCTGGAATTGCGAGCGCCACTCTTGCACATGCGCCTTGTAAATCTTGAAGCGCTCAGCGAAATCCGATCCACCGAGGTGCACCAGGACCTCGCCATCCGGATCGGCTACTGTGACCTTCACATCGTCGGGATCGGTCAGATCAACCTCGCTCAAATCATGTGAGTACTGCGTCCCGCCTGCATCGAGATCGCCGACCAGTTGCATATAAAGCTTCATTCGAGCAGCGCGCGTCGAGAGCGGCTCGTTGTCTTTCATGCTCAGAAGTACTGGAAACGAATATTTCTTCCCAGCGCCCCCGTTAGGCAGGTCCATGATGATGCCGTACTGGTCGACGAGAGCGATCCTCGACCCGAACTGCACGAACGCAACCGGCACGCGTTCGCGAATCTGGACCTTAATGCGATTCGGCAACAGCCTCGCTACGGCCGCCGATTCCACCCATGGAATTTCTTCGAGTTGCTTTTGCCGCTGCTCCAAAGGAATAAAAAATACGTTGCGGCCGATGTCCGCGCCCATGACCTCCATCACTTGGTGATGGGTAACGTTCTGATTCCCGCCAATCTCGATGTTGTCGCCCGACTCGAGTCGGAACCGCCACGATCCGGCACCGTAGTGATAGATAAATCCACCAATCGTGCCGCAAAGAGCTCCGACGACGATCGCGATAAAGGCGATCTTGATGCGCCCGGCAGTTTTCTTCGGCAGCGCACCGCGGCGCACCGGCACACGCTTCTGCGCGCGTAAGAATGGAGATTCCTGGTCGGGTTCTAAATCAGAAAAGCGGGAATCCGGCGCAGATTGATCCGGCGGAGGAGAGACTGTTTCGCTGCCCCGCAGGTCTTCCTCGTTGGGGATAAGTGGATTATTCCGCGCCATTAATACAGATTCGTCGTTGAGAAACGCCCGCTCAGAAACTATACCGTGTTCGCACGTGTTTCATGATGAGAAATTTCTGATTTGCGCTGCTGGATTGGATACCTGTGCTCAGAAAAAGATGGAGGCGCGATTCGTCAGAGAAAACGACTCTGTCATCCTCGAAGTTGGTGCCCCAGGTTCGCGTCCCTCCGTTGGACGCTAACCTGGGTTGCGATCAGAGGTTGCTATCAGAGCGCTCGTGCCGCGCTCTTCGCCGCTCCCAGCGCTTCCACGATCTGCGGTCCCAGTTGCGACACGCTTCCCGCCCCAAGAGTGAGGATCATGTCTTTGGGTTGCGCCGCTGCTGTAACTGCCGTGATCGCGTCCGCGAATGAACTCACATACATTGCAGGCTGGCCGGATGCCGCGATCTTCGCTGCAACAGTTTCTCCGGTCACGCCGGGAATCGGCTTCTCGCTCGCTGCATAGATATCGAGTACGAAGACGCTGTCGGCGTCACCGAACGCTCGGCCGAAGTCTTCGAGCAGCATTTGCGTTCGTGAATACCGGTGCGGCTGAAAGATGACATGCAGCTTGCCCTGCGCGATCTGTCGCGCGGCAGCCAGTGTGGCCTTAATCTCCGTCGGGTGATGGCCGTAATCGTCGATGACGCGAATGCCATCCACCTCACCGCGCAACTGGAAGCGGCGATCCACCCCTCGGAACGACACCAGCGCATCGCGGATCTGCTCGACAGAAACGTCTAGCCCGATTCCAACGGCAATCGCAGCGGTTGCATTCAGAACGTTGTGCGCGCCGGGCACATGCAGGTGAAATTCGCCGAGCAGCTTACCCTGATACTGCACCCGAAAGCGGCTCAGCGGCACCGGCCCGTCTTTCGCCAGCTCCGAGTCGGCCGCGAGGATGCGAAAGTCCGAGTCTTCCCGCAAGCCATACGTAACCGATCGCCTCTGCACCCGCGGCAAAAGCGCGCGCAGTCCGTCGTTGTCGTTGCAGGCGATTACCATCCCGTAAAACGGCACCTTGTCCATGAAGTCGATGAAGGTGTTCTCCACGTCCTCCATGTCGCGATAGGTATCCATGTGCTCGCGATCGATGTTCGTCACGATGGAGATAATCGGCGAGAGCTTCAGGAATGACCGATCGCTCTCGTCGGCCTCAGCAACCAGATAATGCGACTTACCGAGGCGCGCGTTGGACCCCATGGCGTCCACGCGTCCGCCGACAATAATGGTCGGATCGAGATTTCCTCCAGCCAGCACCGCCGCCACCATCGAAGTAGTCGTGGTCTTGCCATGCATACCGGCCACGGCGATGCCGTACTTCAGCCGCATCAACTCGGCGAGCATCTCGGCACGCTGAATCACGGGAATGTGCAGGCGATGGGCTTCGGCGACTTCCGGATTTTCTCGCGAGATGGCGGAACTGGTGACAACCACCTCGGCCCCCGCAATGTTTTCGGCACGATGACCCTCAAACGTCATCGCACCCAGGCCGGCGAGCCGATGCGTGATCGCCGACGCCTTCAGATCGGAGCCGGATACCTTGAATCCGAGATTGATCAGCACCTCGGCAATCCCGCTCATGCCGATGCCGCCAATCCCCACGAAATGTATACGCTTCAGCTTTGCAAACAATGTCTCACCGCGTTTTCGTTGCGGCCTTGGGTCGCTGGTAGCTAGTTGCTTGGGATCTGTAGATCCTTGGTCCCAGGAAAATGTTCAGCGACCAACTACCAGCCACTCAATCCTGACTACTGATTCCTGATCTTGACTACCAGCTACTAGCTACCCCATCACTTAGGAAAACGATATCCATGCATGGCCGCTACTCTCTTCCTGCCAACCGAGCGGCCATTCTCGCAATTTCTTTCGCTGCGTCCGGATGCGCCATCTTCCGCGCCGCCTCCGACATTCGCTCCAGCCGTGCCCGATCCCCGAGCAAACCAGCCAACGTTTCCGCCAGTCGCTCAGGTGTCAATTCCTTCTCCGGAAGCATAACTCCTGCCCCGGCATCCACAAGCGCTTCGGCATTCTTGCGCTGGTGATCATCCGCCGCCGTCGGCAACGGGATGAATACCGCGGCTTTTCCCGCCGCCGCGATCTCGGCCACTGTGCTTGCGCCCGATCGACAGAGCAACAGGTCGGCCCGGCAGAAGAACTGCGGCATATCGTTGATAAAGGGAAATACTTCCGCAGAAACGCCCGACTTGGAATACGCCTCGCGCGCCTCATTATAGTCGCGCTCACCGGTCTGATGAACGAGGTGAAAGGCCGAGAGCCGCTCGCGCAGAAGGGGCAAAGTACTGATCACCGCGCGGTTGATCGCCCGCGACCCCTGGCTTCCGCCGAACACCAACAGCGTCGGAACCTGGTTCGGCGGCCGCGTCGGAATTTCAAAAAAAGCCTCGCGCACCGGAACGCCCGTCACAGTCGCTTTGCGGAAGTACGAACCGGTTGGCTCGAACTGAACCGCCGCCTCCGTCGCCATCACCGCAGCCATTCGGTTGGTGAATCCTGGAATGAGGTTCGGTTCAAAGATCAGGCTCGGAATACCCTTCAGCGCAGCTGCCAGCATCGCCGGGCCGGAAGCGTATCCGCCCACGCCTATCACGACCTGCGGCTTGAACTTCCCTAGCAAACTTGCCGAGTGCACCACCGACATCGGCAAATCGAACAACGTTCTCATGCGCGTTGCCAGACTGACCCGGTTCAATTGTCCAACTTTGATCAGCTCAAGCGGATATCCAGCGGCAGGAACCAGGCGCGTCTCCATCCCACGCGCGGTCCCAATGAAGAGCACTTCGGCTTGATAGAGATTCTGGAGTTCTTTGGCAATCGCCAGTGCGGGTATCACGTGCCCGCCCGTTCCGCCACCCGCCAGCACCGCTCTCATGCTATTCCGTCTGCTTGGTGATGTTGAGCAGAATGCCCACGCTCGCCAACATCACGAAAAGCGACGAACCTCCATAAGAGATGAATGGCAGCGGAATACCCTTGGTCGGAAGCAGGGCGGTTACCACGCTGATGTTGAACAGCGCCTGAATTACGATCATCGACGCAATCCCGGTCGCCAGGTATTTGCCGAAAACATCGCGCGTGAGAACCGCCGTCCGCACACCTCTATATAAGAAGATGGCGAACAGCGTGAGCACCAGCAGCGTCCCGATCAGTCCGAATTCTTCGCCAATCACGGCAAAAATGAAATCCGTGTGCGGTTCGGGCAGAAAGAATAGCTTCTGATGCCCTTCCATCAAGCCCATTCCAGAGAAGCCGCCCGTGCTGACCGCGATCAGCGACTGAATGATGTGAAAGCCGCGCCCCAGCGGATCGGAATAAGGATTCGCATAGGCCAGTATGCGCTGATGCCGCCACGGCACGCGCCAGATCAGGAAGTAGAAGAGGATCGGCAACGGCGCGATCGCATACAGGTAGTACTTCCACTCTGTGCCCGCTACGAATAACACCGCCGCAGTGATCGCCGTGCAGGCGATCGCCGTACCCAGATCCGGCTGCGCCGCAATCAACGCCGAAAGGAACAGTGTTGGGGCGATGGCCGGAAGCAGAGTATGCCTCCAGTCCTGCATCAGCTTGGTCCGCGACTCAAGAAAGTAGGCGAGAAACAGGATCAGCGTAGGCTTAGCGAGTTCCGAAGGCTGAAACGATAGCGGCCCCAGCCGAAACCAGCGATGCGTGTTATGCGAGCGATCGAGAAAGAAGACGGAGATCAGCAGGACAGTCGTCAGACCAAGCAGCGAAAACACCACGCCGGAATTCTTGTAGCGCTTGTAGTCGACGTTCATCAGGCCGAACATCGCGCCCACGCCGGCTACCGCCCACAGAAACTGTCGAATTAGAAATCCATATGGCGATCCGAAGCGATCTTTCGCCATCACCGCCGACGCGCTGAACACCATGATCAGGCCGATGAAGACCAGCAGCAGCGTCACCGTGAAAAGATGTTTTGTCGACGCTGACGCGCTTAGCCAAGTGGAGCTCCGGATTTTCCCATTAACATCAATTAATCTGAACCTGACTCTTGCCACCAGCTACCAGCTACGCCATCGCGCTCTAGTGGGTTGCTGCGAGGGATAACGCCGCAACTAACTCTTTAAACACTCTTCCCCGCTGCTCGTATCCCGTGAACTGATCGAAGCTCGCACACGCTGGAGCTAACAGCACGACATCTCCTGGCTGCGCCAACTCGGTCGCCCGTCGAACCGCACTCTCCAACGTTCCTGCGCGAACGATCTCGGTCGCGCCCGCAATATGTGATTCGATCTTCTCCGCCGCCGCGCCGATCGTGTACACCCGCTTCACTCGCTCGCGCAGCAGCGGCTTCAGAACCGTGTAGTCGCTGCCCTTGTCTTTCCCGCCGAGAATAATGTGAATGTGGGCCGGGAATGACTCCAGCGCCTTGATCGTCGCGTCCACGTTCGTGGCCTTCGAATCGTTGTAGTACTGCACCCCACCAACCGTAGCCACGTACTCCAACCGGTGCTCGACCGCCTTGAAGGCTTTCACCGCCGAACGAATCTGCTCCGGCGCACAACCTGCTGCGACGCCGATGCACACTGCCGCCAGCACGTTCTCTACATTGTGCGAGCCCTTCAGCTGCATCTCCGCAACCGGCATGATCTCGCGTTCGCCGTTGGCGCCGCGATAGTAAATCTTGTTCTCCCGGACGAAAGCTCCAGCCTTCACCTCATTCTTGCGGCTGAACCACACCGCCTTCGACTTCAGTCCCTCCGCCATGCGCACACATTCAGGATCGTCGGCGTTCAGCACCGCGAAATCTTCAGAGGTCTGATTCTCGAAGATCCTCTTCTTCGCCGCCCAGTACGCTTCGAACGTGTGGTGCCGATCGAGGTGATCGGGAGTGACATTCAGGACCACCGCAATCTTCGGATGAAACGTCTCGATCGTCTCCAGTTGGAAGCTCGAAATCTCGAGCACTGTCCAACTCGCATCCGTCGAGTTCGGCACCAACTCAATCGCAGGCGTGCCGATATTTCCTCCGACTAGCGCCGCCTTCCCGCCAGCGGCGATCACATCGCCAGCCAGTGAAGTGGTCGTCGTCTTCCCATTTGACCCGGTGATGGCAACGATCTCGCCTTTCAGGAATCTCGAGGCCAGTTCAATTTCGCCAATGACTGGGATACCAAACTGCTTCGCCTGCACGATCATCGGCTGATCAACCGGCACTCCCGGGCTGACGACGATGAAGTCCTGCTGGCGGAACGTCCGCTCACCATGACCGCCGGCTTCGACGGCGATGCCTTTATCGAGCAGCGCCGGGATTTCTCCACGCAGTTGCTCTTCCGATTTCGCGTCCGACACAGTTACGCGCGCGCCCTTCGCCTTCAGGAACAGCGCCGAGGCCACGCCCGACTTCCCCAGTCCGACGACCAGAACCCGTTTCCCATTCACTTCCAGATCAGTGCTCATTTTCAAACCTGTCACAACCATTTCACCACGGAGGCACCGAGACACGGAGAATTAAAGAACTCTTCTGACAATTCCTTTTTTCAGAACGGGCACGTTGAAGTTGATCAGCAGGCCCACCTTCTTTTGAAGAAGACGCAAATATGTCATGAGTTGCGCCTCATGAATCGGCACTAGCTCCTCAACCGACTTGATCTCGACGATAACTGTTTCGTTTACGAGAAGATCGATGCGGTACCCGCAATTCAAGCGAACGCCCTTGTAAATAATTGGTACGTCGATTTGCCTCTGAAACCTTCCGCCTCGGAGTGATATTTCCCGGCACAAGCACTCCTCGTATGCAGATTCCAACAGTCCAGGGCCAAGAGTCCGGTGAACTTCGATCGCAGCTCCGATCACCAGGTCCGTATCCGGAGCCTGAAATCCTTTGAATTCTCCGTGCCTCCGTGTCTCCGTGGTGATCATATTTTTCTATCTTAGTTTCAACGTCGTCAGCGCGAACAGCGCAAACACCAGCGACAGGATCCAGAACCTTACGATCACCTTCGATTCCGACCAGCCCATCAGCTCAAAGTGATGATGAATCGGCGCCATCTTAAAAATCCGCTTCTTCCGCAGTTTGTACGACCCCACCTGCAGGATCACCGACAGCGCCTCAATCACGAACACGCCGCCGATGAACGGCAGCAGCAACTCCTGCTTGATCACCACGGCGATGGTGCCGATCGCGCCGCCCAGCGCCAGCGATCCTACGTCGCCCATAAACACTTCCGCCGGATGCGCGTTATACCAGAGAAATCCCATGGACGCGCCCACCATCGATCCGCAGAAGACTGTCAATTCCGCCACCTGTGGCATTTTCTGCAATTCGAGATAATCGGCAAACACGGCGTGTCCGCTCACATAAGTAAGGATGGTCAGAGCCCCGGCCGCAACCACCGTGCAGCCGATCGCCAGTCCATCCAGCCCATCGGTCAAATTCACGGCGTTGCTGGAAAACGCAATCACCAGCGACACAAAAATCACGAAAGGAAGAAATGCCAGCGGCCACCAGTGGTGATAGTGCAGCAGGCTGGTGATCACCAGGTCGGGCCGGAACTTCTTATCGAACGGCACCATCAGGTGCGTCGAGTATTGGCCGTGCACCTCCAGCCAAACCAGCACCACTCCTACGATCATCCCCACGAGGATCTGCAGCGCGAGCTTGGTTTTGCCCGTCAGCCCAAGATTGCGGCGGTGCACCATCTTTAAGTAGTCGTCCGAAAACCCAATCGCCGCATAGCAAATAGTCGAGAACACTACTAGCCAGATGAACCGGT
Organism: Terriglobia bacterium; assembly: GCA_963848375.1. Classification (GTDB taxonomy): domain Bacteria; phylum Acidobacteriota; class Terriglobia; order Terriglobales; family Acidobacteriaceae; genus JAJPJE01. Next base: position 17,088 of record CAWKDK010000009.1, on the reverse strand, counting down.
TGCTCAAATCCGCCCACAGCAGCGTCGGCACGAGAATCGAAACCGTAATCAGCACACCACCCATCGTGGGCGTGCCGGCTTTTTTCTGATGCGCCTTTGGCCCTTCTTCGCGGATGTATTGGCCGATCTGAAATTCGCGCAACTGACGGATGATGGCCGGGCCAATCACCATGGCCATGAACATGGCGGTGAGGCTGGCGAACGCAGTCCTGAACGTCAGATACCGAAAAATGCGAAAGGGAGAGAAGTAGTGGTACCCGACTTGATACAACAGCCAATAGAGCAAAAGACCGATCTCCCTTCCGAACTCGTCCTCGGCAGAAAAATGACGTAAGCCACAGGTTTACACGGATTCAGCCGAGGAAAAAAGGCAGGAACCTCAAAGATCATCTGTGGCGATTACAAGCCGCCGCGAATTAATTCTTCTGTGCCTGCGCTTGCTGCTTCCAGGTCTCCAGCGCGCGCTCCAATCGAACTCCGCGCGAGGCCTTCAGCAGGATCGCATCACCCGGCCGCGCCTCTCGCGCCAGCCATTCACCCGCCTCTTCCGGTGTTTCCAGGAAAGTGGCGAGAACCCCCGCCGTGCCCGCCGCCTCAACAATCTTCCGTGCCTGCCCGCGAACGCCGATCACAATATCCATCTTGCGGATGGCCATGTGGCACCCGCTATCGATGTGAAGCTGCTCGCCCGCCGGACCAAGTTCCAGCATTTCGCCCGCAACCACAATCCGCCGCTTCGCCGGAAGCGCCGCCAGTGCATCGACCATCGACGCCAGCGCCTTCGGATTCGAGTTGTAACTGTCGTTGATCACCGTCGCGCCGCCGATCTCCAGCACCTCGCCGCGCTTGTCGGTCGGCTTCATCGAGAGCAACGCAGCCACCGCCGCGCTCAACGGTATCCCACGGTCGAGCGCCACAGCCACTCCCGCCAAGGCGTTATAGATGTTGTGTTGGCCCAGCAGGGGAAGCTTCGCCCGCTCACGTTGGCCATTCACCAGGACATCAAACTCCGTCCCCAACGCTCCGAGATCCTCGATCCGCTCCGCACGCACATCGGCAACATTGCGAATACCGAAGGTGACCACTTTCCCATTGAATCCGCGCCCGAACTGCGAGACATATTCGTCATCGGCATTCAGCACGGCCACGCCCTTTGGCGGTAGCGACTCGATCAGCTCGAACTTGGCGCGCGCGATTCCCGCCAACGAATCGAAATACTCGAGATGAACTGGCGCAACCAGCGTGACCACTCCAATATCTGGCTTGGCGATCTGCGCCAATGCCTTAATCTCTCCCGCGTGCGACATGCCCATCTCGATCACGGCGATGTCGTGCTCCGGTTCCAGTTTCAGGAGTTGCAGCGGCAGACCGTAATGATTGTTCAGATTTCCCTGCGACTTCAGCACCCTCAGTCCCGCCGAGAGCACGTGCGCGATGGTTTCTTTCGTCGTCGTTTTCCCGGCCGACCCGGTCACGCCGACCACCGTTTTCCCCCACATACGCCGCACGCCGGCAGCCAGCGTCTGCAGCGCTACCAGCGGATCATCAACCGCCAGCAGTTGCATCTTTACCGCATACCGCGGCAGCATCTCTTTGCTGACCACAGCGGCAATCGCGCCTTGCTGCATCGCCGCTTCCACGTAGTCGTGACCGTCGAAGCGTTCGCCCTTGATCGCGAAAAACAACTCGGCCTTGCCCACGGTACGCGAGTCGATCGAATAGCCCTCCGCTACCCGGTTACGATCGAATTCGCCCGAGGCGGTAATCAGTTCGGCAATGCGCGATAACGTGAGCTTCATGTCTGACCCGATTTTCCTAATCACCAGCTACTGACTACCAGCTACCCCTGCATAACCCATCTCGTGCAACAACGAAACGGCGACCTCAACATCATCGAACGGAGCAACTCCCTCTCGCGTCGTCTGCGTCTTCTCGTGACCCTTTCCCGCGAGCAGCACAATGTCTCCGGGACCTGCCTTGTGCAACGCGAGGTCGATCGCTTTGCGACGGTCGGGTTCTACGGCAAATGCGGTGCCAGTCTTCTCAAGGCCCAGTTTCGCGTCCGCAATGATCGCCAGCGGATCTTCGCTCCGTGGATTGTCCGACGTGAGCACCACGAAATCGCTGCCGCGCCCCGCTGCTTCGCCCATCAGCGGACGCTTGGTCTTATCGCGATCGCCGCCGCATCCGAACACGGTGATCACATGACCTTCGCTGCCGGCTCGCTTCACGAACTCTCTTGCCAGCGCCGTCAGATTTTTCAGAGCGTCATCCGTGTGCGCGTAATCGACGACCACCGTGAACGGCTGGCCAGCGTCGACACGCTCGAAGCGGCCCGGGCACGCGCTGCAAAGCCGCGACTCCCCGAGCGATCTCATCGAGACTCACGCCACGTGCGTATGCCGCCGCTGATGCCGCGAGAATGTTATACACATTCACCTTGCCGATCAGCGGTGACCACAAGGGCACACTTCTTTCGGGCGTGACCAGATCGAAACGCGTCCCTCGCGGCCCGATATCGGCGTTCTCCGCGTGGAAATCGCCCTGCGCCAAACCATAGGTGATCACCTGCGAGCGTTTCTTCGAGAACTTCACCAGCTCGCGCCCGTACTCATCGTCAATATTAAGGACCGCCGCTCGCGGCGGATCCGTTCCAACGCCTTCAAACAGCATGCGCTTCGCCGCGAAGTACTCATCGAACGTCCCGTGATAGTCGAGATGATCGCGCGTGAGATTGGTGAAGATGGCGACGTCGTAGGGAATCCCATACACGCGCTGCTGCACGAGCGCGTGCGACGAATCTTCCATAACCGTCTCGGTGGCGCCAGCCTCCAGTGCTTCCGCAAACAGACGGCTCAAATCCAGCGGCTCGGGCGTCGTATGCGGAGCCACAATCACTCTGCCCGCGACGTGATACTCGATCGTTCCGATCAGCACCGATTTGCGCCCGGCAGCTTGCAGGATCGCCTCGAGCAGAAACGCCGTGGTGGTCTTGCCGTTTGTGCCGGTAATGCCTGAATTCGCCAGCTTCTCCGCCGGGACGCCCGTAGAAATTCGCGCTCAATCGCGCCAGCGCGCGCCGTCCGTGAGCGACTTGTGCCCACGCCACACCTGCCCGCGGCTGCTCGGCCGCGGAGTCACTCACTACCGCAACCGCGCCCTTCTGGATGGCGGCATCGATGTAGCGATTCCCGTCGGTCGATTCGCCTTTCATCGCCACGAAGGCGAATCCGGGCTGCACCCGCCGCGAGTCGTATTCGAGGCCCTTAATCTCGGGATCGCCGGTCTCGGAGAGAACCTCCGCACCATCCAATAATTTCAGGAACTTCATTAGGCTGGATTATAGCCGAGCAAGATGGTGGATTCCGTGACCAGAAGCAGGCCGTCTCGCATCTCGCGCCCCTTACAGTTCCTGTCATGTTGAGCGAGGCCGCGCGGCCGAGTCGAAACAGCCCGCAGATGCTTGCAGAACGAATATGCGCCGAGGCTCTCCGACCTAAAAGACCCTTAAAAGAGCATCATGAAACGTGAAACACCCTCACCTTCCGAACCGCACCGCCACTCTTCTTCCCGCAGGAAGCCGACTCCCCGGCGCCGGAGACTGCTCGCGCGCCACTCCGCTGCCAAACGCGTCTACTTCGATTCCCGCAGTCTGCGCCGCCTCGATCACGGACCGCATCGATTTCCCCAGGAACGACGGCACCACCGCGCCGTCGCTGACATCGAGAATCACTGTGCCATTCGGAGGCAGCGTACCACCGGGACTCGCCGGCCCCACCGAAGCATCCGCCAGCGTATTGGTATCTGGCGCCGCAACCGTACTCTGGCTTGCCGGCTTTACAGCGCTTGCCCGTGGAGCCTCAGTCTTAGCAACTGCCGGCGCGGGTGTATCGGCCTTTGCGTCTTCGTCAAAGTCCAACGGCTCTCCCGGATGATCGGGCGAACTGTCGTTCAAATCCTCATCTTTGGCTTTCGCCTGCAGCAGCAGCCGCTTCGGATCCTTTACCTCGACATCGTGCTGCACGTGAAGATAGGCCAACACCTGCGTTGCCACTCGCTGGAACACCGGCGCCGAAACTTGTCCGCCCTGGTGCAAACCAACGGGCGAGTCCAACGAAACCACGATCGTGATAGCGGGATTATTTACCGGCGCGAATCCTGCAAACGACGCCACATATTTGCTGCTCGAATATCGATGTGTAGCCGGATCAATCTTCTGCGCAGTTCCCGTTTTGCCCGCGGAGCTGTATCCGTCAAGAATCGCGCGCTTCGCCGTCCCAAACAGCACCACGCCTTCCATCATCTTCTTCATCTGCGCGGCCGTCATCGTCGAGACCACGCGATGGCCATTCGCCGGATGGAACGCAATCGTCTGCGGACCATTCGATGGCTTCGTGGTTCCCAGCCAGAATCCTCGGCGGCAGATAGACGCCATCATTGGCGATCGTCGAAACCATCGACACCAACTGAAGCGGCGTCACGCCAACTTCCTGGCCAATCGACATCGCGCCAATCGAAACCTTCGACCATTTATTGACTGGCTTCGCCAAACCGCGCGTCTCGCCCGGCAACTCAATGCCCGTCTGCGAACCGAATCCGTACGCGCGAATGTATTTATAGAGCCGCTCATCTCCGAGCTTCAGCCCGACCTTCACCGCGGCCACATCGCTCGATTTCGCCAAAGCTTCGGCAATCGAAACCGTTCCCATCTTGTGCAGATCGTGAATCCGCAGCCCGTTCACCACGATCATGCCGCCCTGGCAGTCGATCAGATCGTCGGGGTGTTCAATCCCTTCTTCCAGCGCAGCCGAATACGTCACCACCTTGAACACCGAACCCGGCTCGTACACATCGCTTACCGCGCGGTTCCGCAGCTCCGCAGGGTTAATCTTTCGCGAGAGATTGGGATTGAACGTCGGCCGGCTCGCCAGCGCCAGGATCTCGCCCGTGTGCGGATTCTGCACGACCACCGTCCCCGCCTCTGCGTGCGTATCCTCCATCGCCTTCTCTAACTCTCGCTCTACGATGTATTGGATCTTCTCGTCGACGGTGAGCACCAGGTTATCGCCCGGCTCCGGCTGCTTCTCCACGCTGTCGAAGCGGCGCTTGCGCGCGTCCATCGAGATGAGGACCGTCCCCTTCTTTCCCTTTAGTTCGGAATCGTAAGCATGCTCGATACCCGCAAGGCCCTCATCATCCACGCCCACGTAGCCCAGTATTTGCGAAGCGAGTTCGCCTTTGGGGTAGTAACGTTTCGGTTCGGGCTGTACGTAAATCCCGCGCAGGTTCATCGAGGCGATGCGCGCTCCCAACTCCGGGTCGATCTTGCGCGCGACCGGGCAAACGTTCCTTGGGCAATCAAACTTACTGGCGATATCTTTCGGATCTGACTTGAGAATCCTTGCAATCAGCGATGCTGTGGTATTGCGGTCGGGAACTTCTGACGGTACCGAAAACACAGAGTTTCCGGTGATGGACATCGCCAGCTCATGTCCGTTGCGGTCATAAATAACGCCGCGGCTGGGAGAGATATCCGTTGTGCGCTGCTGCTGCTTCATCGCACGGTGTTCAAATTGTCCGTATTGGAAGATTTCCAGCTGAACCAGTCGAAGGGCAACTACCATGAGCCAAAAGCAGAGAATCGCGCCTAGGATATACAGGCGCTTGGTCGCGTTACCTGCCGATGAGTTTCCCGCCACCTTCTTCGCCTTGGCTCTCAACTTGGCACGGCAGCCGAGCTCGGCTGCGCAATCATCCACCACTAGAAACTTATGGCGGCCCGAAAGCCGCCATTTTTCTTCTGGCCGGGGGGACTCCTGGTCGGTTAACCAGCGGACTCAGAACCTGTGTTGAACTTTTTCTACGGCGTCGAAACCACTCGCACGGCAGCACTCGCCATCACTGGACCGCCGATGTCTGCCGGGCTCGAATCCAGATGCATCACCTGGCTCGCATCCGGAAGTTGCAATCCCATATCTTTCGCGCGTTGATCGATCCGCTCGGGATCTTTCAGCTGCGCCAGATCCAGCCGAAGCTGGCGATTCGATTCCGTTAACGTCGTCTGTTTTGCGGACAACGCTTCAATTCGATAGCCGTACTCGATGGCGCTGAAGTGCTGCCACGCATACATCATCACAATCGTGAACAGCATGCACAGTGCCGCGGTGAACATGCGCATCTCGCGCTTGCGCATCGGATCGTCGACCTTCACCAGCCGCGAGTTATCAATGTGTTTGGCGAAGAACACTTCGGGTGTTCCCATCCAGCAGCGTCGCGAGGGAGCGAACATCTGCTGCTTTGCACGGGCTACTGCGGCTGCGGCCATTTATGCGACTCCGGCGAAACCCTGGCTCTTCTTGCTCATTCCAAACATCAGCACTGGCATCTGGTGTGCGGGATCGCGCCGCGACATCTGGCGCTGTTCCGGGGAAGCCTGCGTGTGCACTTCCACGCGCTCCACCATGTTCATTAGCTCTTCGATTGTTGTTCCCTTAAACATCGTCCACCTCCGTTGCCTACCACGGCCCGGAATCTCGATTTGCCCATAGATACAAGGGCAGAATTTGTCGTTCGTGGCGCTTATTCACATTTCCAACAGACTTTTCATCAGCGCCTTTCCGCGGCTCGAAGCTTTGCGCTTCGCGATCGCGGATTCCGATCAATTTCTATCTCTGTTGCGGTCACCGGCTTTTTCGTCAGGACCTCGTAGATCCCCGTTTTCGCTCCGTCGCGCAACGCGTCTTTCACGATGCGGTCTTCCAGCGAATGAAAGCTGATGATCGCTACTCGTCCGCCCGGCTTCAGCACCTTTGGCACGCTTTCCAGCAGCGCCTTCAGGTCGTCTAGTTCGCGGTTTACGAAGATTCGGATTGCCTGGAAAGTTCTGGTTGCAGGATGGATTCGCCCTTTGTCGCTTTTCATTGTCGGGGCCGCGGCCGATATCACGTCTACCAATTGCTTGGTAGAACGAATCGGCCGCGCCCGAACAATGGCTCTGGCGATTCTCCGCGACCTCCTTTCCTCACCGAATTCGTAAATCAGATCGGCGAGTGTTCGCTCGTCGATCCGGTTTACCACTTGATCGGCAGACATCCCCGACAGCGGATCCATCCGCATGTCCAGGGGCCCTTCCGCCTGAAAACTGAATCCGCGGCTCGCATCTTCCAACTGCAGCGAGCTCACTCCCAGGTCAGCCATCAGCCCATCTACCGAACCGGCCTCCAGTACTTCTCCAATCTGAGCGAAAGAACCTTGCTCATATCGGATCGTCGGCCAGTCGCCCTCAAATTCCACCGGAGGTTCGCTGAGTCGCTTGCGCGCCAGCTCCAGCGCCGCCGGATCCTTATCGAATCCGATCAGCGTTCCCTCACGGCCAATTTGCCGGGCAATTTCGTAGCTGTGACCACCCAGTCCCAACGTGGCATCCACATATGTGCCACCACGCCGGACGGCTAAGAAATCGATCGTCTCTTTTAAAAGAACCGGTATGTGACTGAACTTCTTTTCCGTCACATCGCCCCTCGGGGCCTAAATTCCCAAATCGTTCAAAGCTTTTTCGTCGTCTGCCGTGAAGCCCTGCTCCACTTCCGCCTTCACCGCTTCCAGACCACGTACTTCCAGGTGGTTCAGGTATCCCATCACCGCCACATCACCCTTCAGTTGCGCCGACTCGCGCAGCAACTGGGGGAGCAGCAGGCGACCCTGTCCGTCCATCTCCACCACCTGCCCGTAATAGTTCGTTACGGTCAGAAACCTTTTCTTCGAGGGATTGAAATTCGAGAGCGCCGCCAGCTTGGCTTCGATCTGCTCCCATTCCTCGAAGGGATACATCTGGGCAACCTTCCCATCCATCGACGTGATGTAGAATTTCTGGCCGTACTTTTCGTCGATTACCCGCTTGAAGTCCGCAGGAACCTTTAAACGGCCCTTTTCGTCGACGCGGGTTGGATTGTTGCCACGAAACATTTGCTTGTCGGGCGGCTATTGCCGCTAATAAAGAGGTGAAAGTGACCAAAAACAGCGTGGAACTTATTTCTTCGGGGCTTTTTTCTGGTGTTTTTCTGCTCATTCCACCTTTGCCCTTAACTGCCGTCCCACTGTCCACGATCCGTACTGACTGATCCACTTTCTACCACTTTTGACCACATCCTACGCCTAAACGTTGTACTGTCAACAACATTTTTGAAAGTCCTCGTGTGACTAAAGGCTTGGCGCGGGCATGTACGAAAGGTTGCGCTTGGAAAAGCAGATCACCACAATAGCTAGGGTTTACCGCGATGGTTCCAATCAGGGGTGATTTGCTGATTTATTTCCGCTTTTGAATTTGACGGCACAATACATGCCAAGATTGCCCTCGTTGCAGTGCACGTCCCAAGGCAACTCACGTGCCGCAGCCTACCCTGCCCTGAGCGAAGTCGAAGGGTCGGCTGCCCTTCCGAGCGCAGCGAGGATCTTGTTGTCATCACGAGCTCGCGTAGCGAGCGAGGGATCTGCAGTTTCAGCGGTGCTATCAGGAATTGCCCCACGCAACCTTCTTCTGGTTATCTGGGATTCCAAACTGCAGCCCGGTTTCTTTTGCAGCACGGGCACCCCTGTCTCCCCACGCGTAACTTCTCGCGCCTTCCCGCGTCTCATCTCCCGTGATCATCCACGAGCGCAAACCTCGTCCCGAACCGTTGCGCGTCCAGTGCGACCGCATCCGTTATCGCTGGGCAATACCCCTGGTTGCTTTCGAGTGGATATGGCAATGGGTCGCGTACGCGCTCAGCCACTGGAGTTTTCTCGAAGTCCTCGAATACCTCGGCCGCTTTTCAGTTCTGATCGCGGTCATCTTCTATTTCAGCGAATCAGGCGATCGTCTGAAGCAGAAGCATTACCAGGCGTGGCAGGTGATCAACACCGCGCAAGGAAAAGGTGGCAGCGGCGGCCGCATCGACGCCTTGCAGGAACTCAATGCTGATGGCGTCGCTCTCATCGGAGTCGATGTCTCCACCGCTTATCTTCAGGGAGTCGATCTCTCTCGCGCAGATCTTACTCGCGCAAACTTCAATGCCGTGGACGCCCGCAACAGCAATTTTCGATCGGCCGATCTCACTGCCGCCGATCTTCGCTCCGCGAATTTTCGCGAAAGCAATCTGCAGAATGCACGACTGATCGACGCTGACCTCACCAATGCCGATCTCAACTCGGCAAATCTCGCTGGCGCGGATCTCACGCGCGCAAACCTCGATAACGTCGATCTGCGCAACACCGACCTCCGCAACATCCGCTGGCAGGAAATTCGCAGCATGAAACTGGCGAACCTCGCCGGCGTCAAGAACGCCCCCGACGGCTTCCTGCAATGGGCCCTGCAACACGGCGCGACCCAAGATGCTTCGCCCTCACCGTAATTCTCTCCACTAAACACGTGGGGCAGCCGACCTCGGCTGCCCACTCGGCATCTCCATCGCGCGGGTGCCCTCCCCTCCACCGAAGTCATGGTGAGCGTAGCGAAACCATCTATGTATTTACTTGTCATCGCAAAAGGCGTGACCGTTCGAAATGCTCGCATTACCACTAACGTGTCTGAGAACCTCGGGTCATGGTGAGCGCAGCGAAACCATCTATGTATTTCGTCTTGTGATAGGCGACGATGCGTCCCCGAGCCAACCCCCGACATCCCCCTCAACCGAAGTCATGGTGAGCGTAGCGAAACCATCTATGTATTTCGTCTTGCAGTAGCTTTCATGGCCGTTGCATCTCGACCTCAAACCAATTACTTTCATCCGTCACTTTCATGACGAGGTCGCAATGAAACTACTCATCGCATTTTTGCTCGCGCTCATGACCACCACTGCCGTCGCCCAGGAGGTTCCCGCCATCGATAAAGGTCTCGCTCTCACGCCACCGATGGGATGGAACAGTTGGAACAAATTCGGCTGCAACGTGAATGAAGAGATGATCCGTGGAATGGCCGACGCCTTCGTCGCATCCGGCATGAAGGACGCCGGATATCAGTACCTCAACATCGATGATTGCTGGCAACTCTCGCGCGACAAAGACGGCAACATCGTCGCCGACCCACAACACTTCCCCTCCGGCATGAAGGCTCTTGCTGATTATGTGCACTCGAAAGGCCTGAAATTCGGCGTGTACTCCGACGCCGGCAGCAAGACCTGCGCCGGCCGTCCCGGCGGCCGCGGCCACGAATTCCAGGACGGCCTGATGTACGCATCGTGGGGCGTCGATTACCTCAAGTACGACTGGTGCAATACCACTACGCAAAATGCCCAGGCATCGTACGCGCTCATTCGCGAGGCGCTGAACGCTTCAGGCCGCCCGATTGTGTTGAGTATTTGCGAATGGGGCACAGCGAAACCATGGCTGTGGGGCGCCGAAGTTGGCGGCAATCTGTGGCGCACTACGGGCGACATCATGGATAAGTGGGACGGCACGGAAAAATACAGCAGCGGCATGCTCGTCAATCTCGACAAGCAGGTTGGACTGGAAAGCTTTGCTGGTCCCGGTCACTGGAACGATCCTGACATGCTTGAAGTCGGCAACGGCGGCATGACCACCACGGAGTACCGTTCGCACTTCAGCTTGTGGTCGATTCTGGCCGCACCGCTGATCGCGGGCAACGACCTCCGCAACATGACGCCAGAGATCAAAGAGATTCTGACGAACAAGGAAGTGATTGCCATCGATCAGGATCCCCTCGGCCGCCAGGGACGCCGCGTCTGGAAACAGGGCGATCTCGAAATCTGGGCCCGTCCACTCGTCGACGGCAGCCGCGCCGTAGTGCTCTTCAATCGCGGCGCCAGCGAACAGAACATGGCCGTGACCTGGGAACAGCTCGACTATCCGTCGCACCTCAATGCTACGGTGCGAGATCTCTGGCAGCACAAGGATCTGGCGAAAACCTTCGGGAAATTCGGCGCGACCGTGCCGTCGCACGGCGTCGTAATGGTGACTATTAAGCCCTAGGCTTGTGAACTTGCGTCGCGCAGCCGACCCGGTAGCCCAAAGAGGTTTTGGTGGGGTGCCCCATCTCTGCCTTCTTTTGGCAGAGGTGGGATAGAAGAACTGCGACCGCCGGGTGGCCTATTCAAGCCTGAAAGATCCGACCCCTGGTCAGCGTGTTGCATCGAAAGACTGTGTCGTCGACTGACGACACGGTGCATTCGTGATCCGAAGCTGAGAACTTACGAGGAGTTCAAATGCAATCTGAAATCAAGGTAGGGCAACGTTTCACGTTCAATATGTCCGACGACCCTTCGCAAGAGCGGCAGGCGGTAGTAACTCGCGTGCTCTCTAACAGAGAGGAAGGATTCGGGCCGGAGGTAGACTTCTATCAAGCGTATTGGGTGGAGGCTCACGAACTTCCAGAAACAGAGACTCCGGCAACGTTGGTGTTTGATCGTGCAACTGATGGAAACGTATACCTCGACGGACGTTTGGTTAGCATCACTTTGAAGTGATCGTCCGCTTCGAAACGTCGACCTTGTGTCCCCGCTCTCTCCGTACCCCTTCGAATCGGTTCTTCCAGCGTTTAGATATCGACTAATCGGCTGATAACTCACAACGTCATTTTAAGAGAATGAGTGGTGACGCCAGCTACCAATAAACCAAGGCCGCTGCCACCAAGACAGAGCCTTCGTTCTATCCACGAACCAATTCGACGGACGCGTAGGACGTACTATTTTGGAACGACAGGTCCCACACGCTTTTGCTTGCCAAACTTGAAGCCCGGAGATGGGGGCGCTCCCGCAGAATCGATCGCTTCCTTGAGCATTAAGCGCTGTCCCGACGTGACGAATTGAACCATGATCCTGTCCCCTCGATCTTCCAGGATCTGTCCGTCACCAAACTTTGCATGTCTAACCCAACCATCGACTTTAAAATTCATAACTACATCATACGTGCTGCCGGGGAAACTGTTTGAAAATCGCGTGACTACCAGCTATTTACGCGACTTCAGACGTCCCGCCGGTGGCTCCTGCAAGGCTATTGATGTTCACGGATGGGTGTTTTGCGCACTTTCAGCCTGTGCCGCAAGCTGTTGGAGTGGCGCCACCAGCGCGCGCTGAAACTCCGGTTGTGTGGTCAGGGCCTGCCGCAGAGCGGCTGCATAGTACCGTCGAGCTTCTTCTCGCCTGCCGAACGCATCCAGCACCCTGCCCATTGTTGTATTTATGCGGGCGGAATCGGGGGCGAGAGCATTCGCCAGTTGGGCCTCTTGCAACGCTTCGGGCAGTTTCTTCTCGGCTAGGAAAACATCAGCTTTTTGCGCATGGGCCAATGCTGCGGCAAGTGGAATTTCGAAGTGCCCCTCGTACATAAAGACGCTGGAGTCGATTACAGCCGCAGGCTTCAGGGTTTTGAACTGCTCATAGGGATTGAGCGGCGGTGGACCAAATTCGAATCCGGTTAGATTGACAGCACTGATGAACAGGGGACCATCAATCGCCGGTGTCGCGTCGGAGAGCGTGCCCAGCCAGATCGATTCCACCGTCGGAAGCAGCTTGCATGGGATGTTGTAGTAGTTGTAGTCGATCACACCAGTTCCGAAGTAAACGAACCAGCACTCGTGAATATTGTGTTCGTCGGTATATCGTTTCACGGCGTGCAATTGCTGCGCCCAGTCCGCACTGGAATCGCTCAGAAATCTCCACACGTTCTCGGGGCCACCAAAGGCTTCGTTGGCGTAACCAATGTAGCTGGGGTATGCGCGTGTGACGGAGATTGCCTGGAAGATCAGTAGAAGAACGACAGCGTACGTCCAACGGCGACTGCTCTTAATCAAGACCGACGCCGCACCCGCAATCACGATTGCCAGAAAGATATAGACCGGCAGAATGTGGCGAATGCCGATGTTCATTCCGCCTTTCATCGAAGCAGCCATATAGATGAGCGGAGGGATCAGGAGAAATAGGAGTTCGCGCGTCTTCTCCAGGCGGCCACTGGCGATGACCCAAATACTAATCGCCAACAAAATGAGGAAAGTGAGACTCGATTTCACCAGCATTGCCACCGGGAAGTAAAACCACACTGCGTGCGGATAGGCTTTGCCGAAGACGTAACTGTTGAAACTCTTGGCGCTGAACAAAACGTGTGCGAAACCGTAAATGTAAGACTCGGGCAGCAGATGTAGCTTTGCAAACTCGCCCAGCACCTTTGCTTGAACCGGACTCGGCACCCTGGCAAGTTGCGCCTCCATCGGAGGATTTAACTGCAATCCGCTTTCGCGAGCTGAGTAGCGAAAGCCGTAGACAGCCCACAGAATAGCGACCGCGATGACGCAGATAGCAATAAGAGCCGCAGCATACCGAAGAGCCTTCTTGCCGGTAGGAAGCTGCGGCTTTCTGTCCGGCGACTTTCGCTCGACGAATAACTCAACTGTGGCAAGGATCACCAGCATCGGAATGACCAGCACAGCACTGTGCTTTGACGCCAACGCCAATCCGACCGCTAACCCCGTGAGCACCAGCCGGCCCGCCGAGGGAGCTTTCGCATATCGATAGAACGCGTAGATTGACGCCAGCAGAAAACAGGCTTGTGCTGCGTCTGTGGTCACCACTGCTCCATGGGCTAGAAGTGTCGGATCAAAGACGAGCAGGCCGAGTGCAACGAATCCCGCCGTGGTGCCGAACATCTCCTGGGCGGTGAAAAAAACAATCACCAGCAGCAACAGTGTGAAGATCGAAGCCGCCATCTGCGCACGGAAGACAAGCTTGTCGGCGTCGTTATGAAAGATGAAGTCCCTTCCGCCCAGAACAGCCTCCAGGCGGTAAGGGCGGCCCTGAAGCTCCGGCACATTCAGATGCAGGAACCGCAGGGGCAGCGTGGCGACGAACTTAACGAGTGGTGGATGCTCGGGATTTAGCCCAAAGTCGCCTTCCCAGGACCTGTATCCGGAATAGATATGATCGGGCTCGTCCCAGGTAATGGTGTTGGCGTGAGAGGTCAGCGCCAGTTGGATGGCAAATACCAAAAGCAATGCGGCCACGCCCGCAACCACCCAAAACCGGCGAGGATTTCCTTGTGCTCCAGTCAATGCTTGCATACCCCGCGAAGAGACTTCAGACATCACCTTCACGAAACCTGAATCTGTTGTGATGAGCCTGCGGTCTTGCTGCTGAACGAATTCACACTGCTCGTCTCTGCCTCTTAATCGCAAGGAGAATACTTCCCCTCCAGAGAGAGCTGTTGTTAAGTTTTCCTAACGGGGCTTCCATCGTGCACTTCCGAGGATTATCAAATTTGCCGGCTGTGATAGCTGTCGATAATCGACATACCAGCTAGTTAACCACTAGGAAAGTTCATTCTCACACCAATCAAGACCAGATCTTTCCTTGGACAATTTCGGCTTATAATTCACGATCCTGTGTAGACGAAGAAAAAGCGAAAGTGCTAGACTGTTTCGCATGAAAACTCATGCACTCGAAGACTACCTCCAGCATGCGGACGAGTTGACCCAGGAGGTCGTACACGCCTGGGTCGTGAACGCGAAAGCCGGGAACTCCGAGTATCTAACGCCTGAGTTCAAAGGTGTGTTCGACAAGGCGTTTGAATACCGCCAATCCAGGAAGATCGCTGACAATCATCGCGAGTTCAATATTCTTACCGAGGAAGACACCACAGCAGAGCGCACCTCTCGCGAAATATTTGCTGCAGCGTACAAGCGTTGGATCGAAAGCCAAATGAGCGCTCTCGTAGAGTGCCTCTAATGGACGAAGGCCGCAAACGCGTGCTGCTGATTGCTGCGGCAATCCTCGCCTCCCGCAAGTTGAGTAGCGAATCGGTAACGCCGGGACAGAGTCCGCGTGTGGTGGCCGCTATTGATGATGCCCTGACTTGGGCGAAGCGATTGATGGATGCAATTGACCGGAAGTTCCCCGTGAACAACTAACGTAAGAAATATCGCTGAGATAGAGAGTGATAATCTCCGTTATCGCCATCTATCGCGCCAAAATAATTTCCGGATAGCCCGTCATCCAGAAGTTTACTGCTATTGGTTCACAGAAGCCGACTTCCGTACTGATCTCCCAAGCATGGCTTCGCGGCACTTGTCCGAGATGATGGAGAGGATCGGGAGCGGAAGATGTGAAAAAATCAGTTACGGCCGCAGGTGAACTCTGATGAGTGCGGATGACCTACAGTGTTTCTATCGGCGTTCATCCGCTTTCATTGGGGGCACCCACTGGATTCGCGCTGGAAGGACTAAGAGATGCGGAAAGGGTTTACGAGAAAACCACAAGCAGACGAGCCCGCGACGCGAGGCAAGAACTACATAACGCCGAGCGGTCTGCAGCGCCTCAAAGATGAGCACCAGTTTCTGCTCACCAGGGAACGCCCGGCCGTTGTGGAGGTGGTGGCGTGGGCTGCCAGCAACGGCGATCGCAGCGACAACGCCGACTATCGGTACGGCAAGCGGCGGCTGCGGCAGATCGATGGGCGGATTCGCTTTCTCACGCAGCGAATCGAAGCCGCGGAAGTGGTGGACCCGGAACGTTCGAGAGCGGGGCAGGCGGCGACGAGGGCATTCTTCGGAGCGACCGTGCGCTACGCTAATGCCGCGGGAGCGGAGCGAGTGGTGAGCATCGTGGGCGTCGACGAAGTCGATCTCAACCGCAACCACATCAGTTGGGCGTCACCTCTAGCGCGCGCGTTGATGAAGTCGGCAGCGGGCGACAGCGTAGTTCTCCAAGCGCCGGGCGGCACAGAATACCTGACCGTGCTGGAAGTGTGTTACGAGCACATTTCCGTGGAACCGTTCCGTGAACCACCTGGATCCGAGGCCACGGCAAAGGGACCCCCTCGCCGACGCTAATCCACCTGACGAAAAAGAGACGAAACGGCACAGGTGGGTGGCCCATTCAAGCCTTCAGTTGGCTTGAGTGGGGCAGTCCATGCCGTCCTGCCGCAGGACTCGCGAAGACACCGTGCCGCTCGCGACCAAACAGAAGCCACGCGAAATCCGGTCATTACTTGCATTCAGGGTTCAGAGATCAGGAAACAGAAATCGGGAATTCCAAAATCCACAGTTGACATCGACGGATAATTCACTACCATATGGTTGTGGATAAGTTGGGTACAACATTTGCGGCTCTGTCTGATCCAACCCGCCGGGCGATGATCGAACGACTCTCCCATGGGCCTGCCTCTGTGCATGGATTGACGGAACCGTTTGCACTCTCGCAGCAGATGATTTCAAAACATATTGCCTACCTGGTGCGGGCGCGGATTGTGATCAAGACGAAGCGTGGACGGGAGAGTGTGTGCACGCTCAGGCCCGCGGCCATAAAGACAGTCAGCGACTGGGCGATCAGCTATCGCCGATTCTGGGAAGAGAGTTTCGACAAGCTGGATGTGGTTGTGAATCAAATGAAAAAAGGCGAGGTCAGAGATGACAAAAAACACGGTTAACGAGACAGAGCGGATGGTTGTCACAAGAGTTTTTGATGCCCCACGCGAGTTGGTTTGGAAGGCGTGGACAGACCCGAAGTACGTGATGCAGTGGTGGGGACCGAAGGGCTTTACTGCGCCCGTTTGCGAGATGGATTTTCGCGTTGGAGGAAGATTCCTCTGCTGCATGAAGTCGCCGGATGGGCAGGAGTTCTGGAATGCGGTTGAATACCACGAGATTGTTCCGTACGAGAAGATCGTTTCCTTGATGTACTTTTCCGACTCGAAGGGAAACAAGATCGAGCCTGCGGAATTAGGAATAGAACATGAGGCTATAGACGGTGCGTACGACGTGACCATCTTTGAGGATCTTGGAAACGGCCAGACGAAGCTCACCTTCATTGGAAATGAACCCATGGAGAGCGCGAAAAATAGCGGTCAAATGGAGGGCTGGAACCAGATACTCGATAAACTTGCTGCGGTTATTGCGGGGCTGGTACAGGCGAAATAGGAAGTTGACCTTTTGACGATCGTCATGCGCGAGATACAGCTAAGGCTGGCGGCGGAGGCTTAGTTAGAACGGGCCTCTCGTCGCTTGGCCGAGGTTGTGACTAGCAATCGAGCCCGCTTCGGATGGTTGGCAGCTCGGGAACAAGCCAGTCGAAGATAGGTGTTGATAAATCTCTATACCACTCCGTATCT
>CAWKDK010000008.1:0-39350 GCA_963848375.1 Terriglobia bacterium | reverse complement strand
TAGGTACGCGCGCAACCGTAGCTCGCAATTTCATAGTGTTCCACTCGCTGCGCAGCGGAGATGATCCCGGCGTCACGAACTTCAGGATCGCCTTTGGCTTTCACCATCTCTTCACCTTCTTTTAGGATGCCTTCCATGCCCTTGCACTTCTGCCCTTTGCGATCGGCGTCGGGAATTTGATCGAAGATGCGGTCCAGCCTTGCGAGTTGTCCCTTCGTCTGCTGCAAATGTTCGCTTAAGCCGGCCTTCAATTGCGACGTATTCGCCTTTTCGATCATTTTGGGCAACGCTTCGATAATCTGCTGCTCCACGGAATAGAGATCCTGTAATTGTTCGGTCAAGAGGGCATTCAACGATTCCAGCTTCATTCGGACTCCTTTTTCTGTATAGGGTGATTTTGTACGGCCCGGGCGTGCGGCAGAATGTCGTATCGACCCATAGATAGAAGGGAGGGTCTCGTCGCAGGTTGTCCTCGAACGTGACCTTCGCGGCGAGTCACCGTATAGGGCCACCAGAGCTGCTTCTCAACTGGTTACTTCCGTTACCTGCTCGGGTGAAACGTTTTAGGCAGGTGGCCCGGACCGAAGTACTCTTACCGTGGCGATGTTCGCCTCCCGTTATCGCACATGAGTTCTAGCTCTTCCAGCAATCCGTCGTTTGGGCGTTACGAGATCCTGTCAGAACTCGGGCGCGGTTCCATGGGCCTCGTCTATCAGGCTCGCGATCCTAAGATCGACCGCATCGTTGCCATCAAAACCCTGTTCCTGGGGCAAGAGGACGACGATGAGGCCGAATTCCGCATGCGTTTCATCCTGGAAGCCCAGGCGGCGGGCAGGCTGTCGCACCCCGGTATCGTCACCGTTTATGACGTCGCTGAGGATACCGAAACGCACGCCCCGTACATCGTGATGGAGTACGTCGCGGGACAGACACTGAAGAAATTACTCGCCCCGGGCTATGCGAAGGTCCCGCTCGAAACAGCATTGCGACTGGCGCAGGAAGTTGCCGAAGCGCTCGCTTATGCTCACGCCCGCGGCGTCGTGCATCGCGACATCAAGCCGGCCAACATCATGATCACCGAAGACGAGCACGCCAAGATCATGGACTTTGGCGTGGCTAAGCTGGATCTGTCGCAGCGCACGCAGTCTGGCGTACTAATGGGAACGCCCGCTTACATGTCACCTGAGCAGCTGACGGGGCACTCGGTGGATGGGCGATCCGATATTTTCTCCCTTGGGGTTGTGCTCTATACCATGCTGGTCGGACACCGGCCATTCCAAGGAAACGGCATCAGCACCATCGGATTTAAAGTCGTAAACAATAATCCGCTGCCTCTCACGACGATCAACCCCGCGCTTCCGCCGGAGATCGATGCCATCGTTTCACGAGCGATTGCCAAAGAACTCGACAAGCGATATCAGAGCGGATCGGACTTGGCGAACGACTTAGCCAACTTGAGGCAGCAATTGAGGGATGGCAACCAGGATGCGCCCGATCCAGGACTGCTCACGGTGACCTCGTTCAAAACGAATCGGTCGACCGAATCGGCGGCGCAGAAAACTCAACCGTATAACGCCTCTACCAAAGCGACCAATCCGCCAGTCCAGGCTGCGAAGCAGGGCATCTCCAAACAAAAACTCTACGCGATCGCTGCAATCGCACTCGTCGCCTTGGCAAGCGTGATTGCGTTCGGCCGTCATCGCCTGAAGCCTGTGACTGTGAGTGCAAAATCTTCAGCGCCGCCCTTTACCTCGTCGCCGAAGGAGACTGCAACGGTCCCTACGTCGAAGCCAATCGCAACGCAATCTCAAGTGACCGATGCCGACGAGAATTCGTCGAACAGTATCCTCAAGAAAGCCGCGGTTGTTGCACAGCCTGACGCGAACCTGCGCATCGATGTCGAGCATCCATTTTCATCGGGCAAGGTATCTCTCTGGGTCGACGGAAAGCTGAAATACACAGAAGCTCTGCACGGAGAGGCGAAGAAAAAACTAATCGTCTTCCGCAAAACTGAAGGACACACCTACGACAAGATTCAAGTTCCGTCGGGCAAGCACTCGATTCGCGTGCGCGTACAGTCCACGGAGCAATACTACGATCTCACCAATAGCATTACAGCTAATCTCCCCGAGAATGCCACACAAACCTTGAGCGTGCGCTGCGAGAAAGAAGAAGTGAAGTTGGCAGTGGAGTAGCTAAACGGCGGATCGTTCGCTCTTTTCAGAGGCTTCCCGTACAACATACTTCCCATCGTCGGTGATTTCCACGTAAGCCCACGGCATCCTCGGATCGTGTGTGAAGAGCACCAGCCATTCTTCCGGGACTGCCCGCGCATAAAACTTCTTCTTGCTGGCGATGATATCCAATGGAAACAGATCGAACGCCATTCCCCATGCGATGTCGAGATGCGCAGTGGTAGGAATCAGGTCGGAGATATAACAGGCGCGTTTACCGTTGCTTTCCAGGTTAATAGCCTGCAGATGCTGCGTGTGTCCCGGGTACACATCGACCGAAACGCCGGGAAGCAACTCGCGTGTGCCGTCGATCAGCTCCATCTGTCCTGACGCGACCAGTGGATCGTAGTTATCGCTGATATAGCTGATGCGGTCGCGTTCGCTCGCCCGTTGCGCATACTCCCACTCACCACGCTGAACGTAATACTTCGCGTTGGGAAACGTGGGTACGGCGCGACCGTCCCGGTAGATGGTGTTCCATCCACAGTGATCGAAGTGCAGATGCGTGTTGATGACTACGTCGATTTCTTCCGGCGCGACGCCCACGGCGTGCAGGCTGTTCAATAGCTTTTCTTCGGGCGCGTAGATCTTCTTCATGCGATCGCCCAGTTTGTTGCCGATACCGGTTTCGATCAGCACGGTCTTTTCGCCGCCGCGAACAAGTACGGAATTAAGGCCGCAGCTCAGGCGATTCAACTCGTCGGGCTGCATGCGCTTCGACCACATCACTTTGGGGATGACGCCAAAAAATGCGCCACCGTCGAGGAGGTAGTTGCCGTCTGAGAGGATGGTCAGTTCCAAATCGCCGAGCGTCAGTCGGTGCACGCGTTCTCCTTATTCGCCCAGTTCTTCCAGTTTTTCCAGCGCGGCTTCCACGCGGGCGCGCGCATCTTGATCTTGCGGCTTGGAGCTCACAAGCTTGGCGCGTTGCCGTTCGAATTCCTCACGAAAAGGAGGACGATGCTCAAACATCATATTCTTAAGCGCTTCTATTTCCGTTTTCAGCGAACTGATCATTCGCTGCTGCGCTACCAGCAGTGCGCTCAGTTCATTCAGCGTATCCTTTTCGCTCACTTTAGTTTCCTCCCACGCTTTCGGTTACGCGCGGCCAGATGCTGTGCTTTGGAGCCCACCCAAGTTCTCGGAGCGCACGCTGATTGGTGCATCGCCACGAGGGTGGACAGGGTTTCGATGAATCTCGGCGGGGCTGAGGTGCATGGATCATCTCGGCGAGGCGATCCACGTAATCGCCATAACGGATCGGCTCGTCACAGATATTGAATACCGAACCTGGTTCGGCGCGTTCCAATGCGGTGACATAACCGGCAGCTGCATCTTCCACGTTCACCAGCGAGACAAAATTTTGTCCGTCGCCCGGGACCACTTCTTGCCCGGCACGCAGCCGATCCAGCAATCGATCCTGTCCGGTACTCTCTCCAACGAAGAGGCCGCACTTCAGGATGCACCAGCGTACTGGCTTGGGTTGCCGTCCGAAGAGATACATCATCGACTCCATGATCGCCACCGGGTGCGCGATTGAGTGCCGCGCAGGAGAGCTGTCGATGTGCGTCGATTCATCGAGCCATTCGTCGCCGCCGTCCGGATATGCCATCACCACGCTTTGCAACAGAAACGTTCCCACACCCGCTTGGAGAGCAGCGCGTTGCAACCTTCCAGTGCCGCGAATGCGTACTTGGGTGTTCCGGTCCCAGGCGCCGGGCGCCGAAGGATCAGGGGGAATCGCCGTAGCCGCTTGGATCACCGCATCGCAGCCAGCAAAGATCACGGGCAATCGCGATTCCAGACCGCGCTCCAGCAGATCGGCCTCAGCGAACTCGAGTCTTGCCGAAACTTGGGCGAACAACTCTTGCGCTTTTCGCTCATTGCGAACCAGACCGAGCACCTCGTGCCCAGCAGCAAACAGTTGGGGAATCAGAGCGCGTCCGAGAACCCCAGTGGCACCGGCGACGGCTACTCGCAATTGGCAACTCCAACTTTCATCTTCACGCTTCTTATCTTAATTCGCCGAGCAGCGCTGCATTTACGTCTGCGCACAAATACTGGTGATTTCCGGCACTGCGGGGCTCGACGAATTGTGGTGGTGTTAAAGCTACAGTTCCACCCGGCTGATCTCAAGGCGCGTCGGACCGAGCGGCTATCGAGGAGGCCATCATGCCAGTTCTCAGGTTAGAAGAATTTCTTCACAAACATCAGACCCCGTTCACAACGATTATTCACTCCACCACGTATACGGCACAGGGGACGGCTGCCGTTGCTCATGTTCCCGGAAAGGAGCTGGCCAAGACGGTAATCTTGAACGCCGATGGCTGTCTTGCAATGGCAGTATTGCCGGCGAACAAACAGCTCGACCTGACGCTCTTTCGCTCGATGATGGGGGCGCAGTCCATGGCACTTGCGACCGAGGAAGAATTCGACCGCGCTTTCCCTGACTGCGAACTAGGTGCGATGCCGCCCTTTGGGAACCTCTACAATGTGCCCGTGTATGTAGAGGAGACGCTGACGCACGATAGCGAGATCGTCTTCAATGCCGGCTATCACAGCGAGCTGATCCGGATGTCGTTCCGCGACTTCTGCCAGCTGGTTCACCCGGTGATTGCGAAATTTGCGATGCGTTCCGCTGCCGCATAGCTCACGCGCCTGGTCGGGGACGAAACGCTGAAGGGGCGCACCTTGCTGCGCCCTTTCGTTTTTTGCCACCGGAGGTCTCGTCGGACTTTCGCGGTTCTCTGGGCTACAGCCGTTCCGCTTCGCTCAGGGTCATGTCGCCCACTCCAACGTGCGCGTTCAGACTGTACTTTCCCTGCCCGTGTGTCTGTAGTGAGCGGAAGAAACCATCGCGTTGCGCGTTCCATGCGGGAGCCTTGAGTGAACCAATGCGCACGGTCGCATCGACTTCGCCGTAATCAGCGGCCTTCGGCACATCAACCTTCAGCGAGCCAACGTTGAGGTCGATATCCTTATTTCCTTCTACCGCCTGAATCCGCAGATCACCAACACTTTGGCTGATCACCAGGTCGCTGCGTTGGGGAATGTAAATGGTGGCTTGGAAATTGTGCTCTGGACCGCTCACGTCAATGCGGGCGTGATTCCCCTCGATCTTGATACCAGCGCGAACGTGGGGCGCTTGTGACGGATTCAGCTCGATCGATATGCGATTGTCGGGAGTGCCGCGAATCACATAACCTCCCGCTGACAGGTTGAGATCGATCCGCCCGCCGCCGGCAAACTGCTGTTCAATGTTGGGGTTGAGACGATCGGGCGGAGTATCCGAAGCAAGCGTGAATACACTGAGTGCCAGGACCAAGGCAATCTGCAACTTGTGCGCTCGATTCATACGAGCTCCTCGTGGGGAACACGTCCCCTTACCAGCCAGATACGCAGGGTGCCGCAGGAAAGTTGCAAGAAGTTCAGCCGGGTGGGACGAGTAGCACAGGGCCCGAGTCAGCCGGTTTGGCTCTCACGAGAGCAGAGGTCCAACTTGGCATTTGCCTGTTTCTGCATCCAGCGCGAGTTCCGCCTGCTCCAATAATGAGAAAGATGTGAGGAGCGGCTGATTTTGTTGAGGTGATGTGATGATCCGCAAAGTGAATCTCGCCGACAAATTCTCCCAATTCACCGAATACTACTCGCCGAAAATCGTGGGCGAAGTCAATGATGCGCACGTGAAGATCGTGAAGCTGCAAGGCGAGTTCGTCTGGCATCATCACGATAACGAGGATGAGCTCTTCCTCGTCGTCAAGGGTCAGCTTCGGATGCGCTATCTCGAAGACGGTGTCGAGCGTGAAATGCAGATCCGTCCCGGCGAATTCGTCGTCATTCCGCGCGGGACCGAGCACCTGCCCAGCGCGGAAGAAGAAACTCACATTCTGCTACTGGAACCCAAGAGCACGCTGAACACCGGCAACGTTCACAATGAGCGTACCGTGGAAGAATTGGAATCGATTTAGCGGCTTCGGTTCACAACCTGTTGTGCTTTCTGTACACTTGTCCGTTTTGCGGTCGCGTGTGAATCCGCACCTGCCCGTGCGGCGGAGAGCCTCAACATGAAAACCACCGTCATCTTTCTAATGCTTCTTTCAGCTGTTATGACCGTAGCTCAAACCAAACCCAAGGCCGCATTTCCTGACGCCGCGCAACTCAACCGTCTCGCGGCCCGCTTTGCGCCCACGCCCCTTCAGGTCGACACGAACGCACTCTCTGCCGGCGACAAGCAGGCGCTTCCTAAGCTGATCGAAGCCGCACAACTGCTGAACGTCGTCTTCATGAAGCAATACTGGAGCGCCAATCTCGCAACCTACGAGAAGCTCAAAGCCGATAAGACTCCGCTTGGCCAGGCTCGCCTCCGTTATTACTGGATCAACAAGGGACCGTGGTCGAATCTCGAAGACAACAAGGCATTCATGCCTGGAGTTCCACCCCGCAAACCTGAGGGAGCAAACTTCTATCCCGAAGACATGACGAAGGCCGAGTTCGAGAGCTGGGTGAAGACTCTGCCAAAAGATCAACAGGAGCAGGCCACGGGATTCTTCACCGTGATCCGGCGCGACGCGGCGAGCAAGCTCACAATCGTCCCCTACAACCAGGAATATAAGGACGAACTCACACGTGGCGCCGCCTTACTACGCGAGGCTGCGGCTCTGACCGACAATGCCAGTCTGAAAGACTTTCTCACCAAGCGTGCCGCCGCGTACGAGTCCAACGACTACTACGAGAGCGACATGGCGTGGATGGACCTTGACGCGCCGCTCGACATCACCATCGGTCCGTATGAGACGTATAACGACGAACTGTTCGGCTACAAGGCCGCATTCGAAGCCTATGTGAACCTCCGCGATGATGCGGAGAGCAAGAAGCTGGCTACTTTCGCCGCGCACTTGCAGGAGATAGAGAACAACCTTCCTGAAGATCCGAAGTATCGCAACGCGAAGCTCGGGGCCGCAGCGCCGATTCGCGTCGTCAACCAGATTATCGCTACTGGCGACGGTGCTCATGGCGTTCAGACCGCCGCGTATAACCTGCCCAATGATGATCGCGTCGTGCAGCAGAAGGGATCGAAGCGCGTAATGTTGCGCAATGTTCAGGAGGCGAAGTTCAAGAGCGTACTGCAACCCATCGCCGGACACATGATCGCCGCCGACGAGCGCAAAGACGTGGCGTTCGAGCCGTTCTTTACTCACATCCTCGCGCACGAACTGATGCACGGCCTCGGCCCTCATCAGATCACTATCAATGGCCGCGAGACCAATCCAAGACTGGAGCTCAAGGAAGTTTATAGTGCGATCGAAGAGGCCAAGGCGGACATTACTGGACTATGGGCGCTCGGCTACATGATGGAGCACGCGCAGGAGATGAAGTTGGGTGACGTGTTGAAGTCCGATGCTACGGCACGCCGCCAGCTCTACACGACATTCCTGGCGTCGTCATTTCGAACTCTTCGTTTCGGAACCACCGAAGCTCACGGAAAAGGCATGGCGCTGCAGTTCAATTACCTGCTCGACAAAGGCGGATTTGTTCCCAATCCCAACGGAACGTACTCGGTGGATATGGACAAAATCAGCGGAGCCGTCAGCGATCTAACCGGCGAGCTGCTGACCATCGAAGCAACCGGCGATTACGCGAAAGCGAAAGACATGCTCACGCGTCTCGGAGTAATTCGGCCTGCGGTGCAACGCCGTCTCGACGTGCTCAAAGACATTCCCGTGGACATCGCTCCGAAGTTCGTCACGGCCGATCAGCTTGCGCCAGACGATTTTGCGCCGAAGAACGCAGGCAAGTAACTCAGCACGGTGGAGCATGGATTCGAGCCCTGCTCCACCCGTATCTTAAAACCGCCCTACTCGCCTTCCAGCGCCTTGCGAACCGCCTCGATTTGTCCAAGGTGATACGAATTGTGATCGGCGAGTACCAATGCTTCGCGCAGAACCGTGTGCCCATCGCCGTGCGGGATCTTTGCCAATAAATCGGTGTCTGGGCTGGCGACGATTTGCTCCATTGCCTTTAAGTCAGCAAAGAACTGATCCACGCTGTTCTTCCACGCATGGCGATCGGGCGGCTCTCCACTTTTTGGCCAATATCCCGATGGCCATGGCGGAGATTTATGTTTTGGATCCCGCGTGTATTCGAGGATGTCCCATTGCGCAATGCGCAGGTGTTCCAGCAACTGCCAGGCTGTATGCGGGAACTTCGCTACTTTCACACCACGCAACTTTTCGGGAAAATCCGGAAGTGCCTTGTCCGGCGAGATATGGGCCTCGCCGCCTTTCAGCAGATCGAGAACATGCGTGCGCAGAGATTTCAACTGATCTTCGTGCATGCAACTTGGGATGCGTGACTCACCGCATGCGACTCGGAGAAATTAGGGGAGGAACTAAATCAGGAGGCGCTTGCCGAGGCCGCTACCGAGTGCCGCGCCAGCGCAACCGCGGTGACGTCATTCTCGATACGGTCGCTACCCGCCACTTTCAGAATGCGTCCCAGCATTCCACCGTTACTAAGACGAACGAACTGCGAGGTCTCGTGCAGTATCTCCTCGCACAACTTGGCCGCGGTTCTTGCTGTGCTTCGATGGAAGTACTGGCAAAGCCGCTCCAGCCCGAATTCTTCGCGCCCGGAGCGGATTTCAATCAGGCCACGCGAGACCAGCAGCACGGTAGCTTCTGGCGAAATCACTGCAATCTGCGCATCGTGGGTGGAATGGGAGAAGAGGCCAAGCGGAAGTCCGTTCGCCGATAACAGTTCGACCGAGTCGCCGTCCTTCAGAAGGCCGGGAGTGTGGCCTGCATTGATGTAAGTCAGCACGCCCACAGGTTCGTTGTAGCAAGCCACGAAGGCCGGGGTGTGATGCAGTCGATCGGTCGCAGCCAGAATCGTGCGGTTCATCAGCAGCACTAATTCGGCGATGGCGTCGGCTTCGTTCAGATCGTCGCCACCGAATAGCTCGGGGCCGCGTTTATGCAAAAGGTCCTGCACAGCCGCGGCTACCGGCATCGCTTCGTGGGCATCTCCAGCGATATCTAACAGCACAAACAACAATCGTCCGGAGGCAACGCGCACAAATTCGAAGTAGTCTCCTCCGACTCGCGCCGACTGGTAACACGCAGCCACATCTACCGTTGATAATTGGGGAACCTGTGCGGGAGCCGGCCTTCGTGCCGGTTCTGGCTGCGAGCGGGATGAAAACGGGGACCGCATGCTTCACGCGATTGAGGAGAGACAACTTACCACAGACCCGGGCTGAAATCATCCAATTCCGGGCCGGCTTGCGGCTATCCGCCGTACTTGCTGATCAGGTAATGGCCCAGTTCGTCTTCAAACTGTGAATAGTCGCTGTGCAGATACTCTTTCATGGCGCCTTCCATCGACGCCCCTTGCCCAAGGCGCTCGAGAATACGGCGCAATTCGCTCATGCCGTAGGTATCGCGAATATATTCGGTTGCTGCCATGGATTCTGCGTAGGCCACAACCGCTTCATTCGTCTGAAAGCGCATGAACGATCCTTCCAGTGCTTGCAAAGGGATCTCAATATGTTGCGAATACAGCCGTGCCAGCTGCTGGCCATTTGCCGACGTATCGCGCGGCTCCATCAATTGCGCGATACCCTCATTCAGCCATGTCGGACAACGTCCCCCGGAGGCCTGGGCGATGAACGAGTGCGCCAACTCATGTCGCAGCACGCGTGCCATCTCGCCATTCACGCCGTCCACACCTTGCACGGGAATGCGCAACTTGCCATCGTTCAATGCGCCTGTCCAACTGGGAGCCCGGGTCACATCGAAGTAGGCTTCTTCTGTATAGAGGACTACGGGAATATTCTGCGACGGCGTAATTCCTAACTCATTACTGAGGTCGTTATAGTCCCCCTCGAGCGCCGAAACGATTTGTCCGCGCAGTTGATCTTTCGTGGCGCCTTCGTATCGCAGCGTGAAGTGTCCGGTCTCGCGTTCGCTGAAGTTGGCTTCCGTAGTCATTTCGCGCTTCAGCTTGTCGGCGTATTTTTGCAGATTCTCATCGGGGTGTAGATCCAGAGATTTCTGCCAGGCCTTCTGCGCCTCTTTACCGCGATCGGCGCTGTAATAGCAGAAGCCGAGTACCGCCCATGCGTCCGCCGAATCCGGCAAAGCGCGCGTGGCCTGTTCTGCGTAAGGCACTGCCTCCCGAGCTCGACCGAGCTTCAACAGGGTGAGCGCATAATTCTGCAGGATGTAACCGTTGTCGGGAACGCTGGCCAGGGCTGTTTCAAGATACCGCCGCGCGTGTTCGCGATCGCCATGATCCAGTTCGAAGCGTCCCGCGATGAAGTATCCGGCGGCAATCAGGGCTGGATCCGCTGTCTTATCAATCGCATTCAGGGCGTCCTCGTCGACCTTACCGTCGTGCACTACCTTGAATGCCACCTTATCGGCGCCGCGCAATCCCAGTTCGCTGACCTCGGGAGCGGTCGGCACCGGTGCGCTCGCCGCCGCTTCAGCACCGGCTCCGGATTCACCTACTCCGGATTCTGGGCTCGATCCATCACGGTCGATTCTCTCAACCAGCGATTTAGGGATACCATAGGTGCTGTCGTTGAGCTCGTATTTGATCTGCCCTTCTTCCTCATGGACGTTCGAAGCCACAATTGTCCGTCCACTTTTGAGGTGAATGGTATCTGCCGTGGCATGGCATGCCGCGAGGACCAGGACTCCGATGATGACTGTGCGCACGTGCGCGAATTCTAACAAAGAAAAATCGCTGTTCCGGTTAGCGGGATGGATGCCTTTGCACTCCTTGGTGCTAGCACTCGCAGTCTTCTCGTGCCCAGTGGCGGCACAAGACATTGGATTCATCAACGCGCTGCATCCAAATCCGCAGCCCGGGTTCCCCGAGCCACAGCATATCGGCAGCGTCGTCGCGAACAGTGGCGATAATGGGCCGTTGAGTCCGGCGGCTCAACTCTATCGGCAACTTCGTGACGTCGGTCTCGATCCTGTGCGCGTGTATCACGTTCGCGACGCATCGATCGATCGCGAGGACCTGCACTTCACGCTCGACGACGGCACCATCGGCTTCACCGAGGCAACAAACGGACAAATCACGGGAGCGTTTTTCGAGGGAGACGGCGAAATTCTTCTCGTGCCACCCGATCGCGTAGAGCGCCGCTCGCTGGGACTATTTGCGAAGGCCGGCATTTTGGAAGAGCGCTTCTCGACCGCCTACTTCCGCTTCAACGACGATACCGCCGCCCAACTTGAGAAATTCCTGCGTCCCGAAGAAGACGAAGACAAGCAGGCCTTCCTCGAGAAATGGAGCGGGACCGTGAAGAACCTTGCCGAGGCGGATTCTCTCCGCCTGACGATTACGTTTCTGAACGGCACTGGCGCGGACGGCAAGTTTGTCAGGCGCGCGGATGACCAGATGTTGCGTGCTCGCATCTTTGGCGGACAGTACGGCGTCTTTGACATCTCCTTCGATACGCTCTCGCAGGAACAGATTAACGTTGCACAATTCGCGCATGCCCAGGGCGGCGCCGGGTTTTACAACGTATGGACATCGTTCCCGATGCGGTCTCGCCGCGTGAGTTCGCACTCGCGCACCAGCACGCCAGCCGCGAGCACGGCAACGCCGGGAACCGAGGAGGCGCAGGATCGTCTGGTCGATATCTCCTCCTACACGATCAAGACCGAAATCAAGCCCGATAATCAGCTCGATTGCGACGCAGTTGTAACGATGAAGGTTCGTGAGAGTGGCGACCGCGTTCTGCTCTGGGAGCTCTCACGCTATCTGAAAGTCAAACAGGTTGAGGCCGACGGAAAACCGCTGGATTTTCTGCAGAATGAAGCCATCGAAGGCACGGCACTGGCCCGCCGCGGCAACGACGTAATGGCTACTGTCTTCCCGCAGCCATTGCAGGCCGGGCAAGAGATTCGTCTCCACTTCCAATATTCAGGATCGGTGCTGGCCGATGCCGGCGGCGGGCTGATGTATGTCGGAGCGCGCGGAATCTGGTATCCGAATCGCGGCATGCATCCCGCAAATTTTGACTTGGAGTTCCGCTATCCATCCGGCTCGACGCTGGTTGCGACCGGCAAGCGCGTCTCAGAAGAGAATGAGAATGGCATGCAGGTGGCGCGCTGGACTTCCGACCGCCCGCTGCCAACGGCCGGTTTCAATCTTGGCCATTACCGTCGCACTGCCAGCAACAACGGTCCGGTGCAAGTGGCGGTCTATGCCGGCAAGGGAATGGAGCGAGACTTCCCGAAGATGGAAGTCCCTATTCTGGCCAACTCAAAAGCTCCGGGACTCGCACAGTTGCAAGGCAGAGCCATGATGCAACAGATAGCGCCAAGCCCGGTTGCGGCAGAAGATGTCGGCACACGCGTGAGCAAGGCTCTTGACTACTTAACCCAGGAACTCGGTCCTTATCCCTATTCTTCGCTGTCACTCACGCAGATGCCCGGTCGCACCAGCCAGGGGTGGCCGACACTCATCTTTCTCTCCAGCTACTCGTTCCTTTCGCCCGAAGAGCTGCAGCAAATGAAGCTTTCGGAATACCAAGGGCTTTTTTACTCCTACCTCATGCCCATTCACGAGTCAGCACATGAGTGGTGGGGCGACCTGGTGGGCTGGAAGAGCTATCGCGATCAGTGGCTGGTGGAGGCGCTTGCGAATTACAGTGCACTCTCGGCGTTGGAGAAAACCGATCCGCAATTCGTTCGCAGCGCCATGGATGAGTATCGCGAGGCCCTGCTGAAGAAGAATGACAATGGCGTTCCCACGCTCGAAGCCGGTCCCGTCACGCTGGGGGTTCGCCTCTACTCGTCTGAATTTCCCGACGGTTACGATACCATCAGCTACGGACGCGGCACATGGCTCTTGCACATGCTGCACAGCATGTACCGTGACGCTGATGCTCTTCAGAAGAAGAGCGCCGGCGCCTCCGACAAAAGATCTGGCGATGATCCGTTCTTCCGCACGCTTCGCAAGATTTGCGAACAATATGCCGGACGGCAGATGACCAATGCCGACGTGCAACGCGCCTTCGAAGAGAACTTGCCGACCTCACTCCGTTTCGAGGGAAAGCAATCGCTGACGTGGTTCTTTGACGAATGGGTGAATGGAACGGCCATTCCTAAGCTTGAGCTATCGAGCGTGAAACTCACTCCGGAAAAGACCGGCACGCTGGTAAGCGGCACCATTCTTCAGAAAGAGGCGCCTCCAGAGTTGGTGACTTCCGTTCCCCTGTATGCGGTAATTGCTGACAAGAAACAACCCGTGCTCGTCGCGCGCGTCTTCGCCGATGGCAATGAATCGACGTTTCGCGTCAAGGCTCCCGTCGGCACGCGCAAGCTGCTGATCGATCCATATCAGACGGTGCTGGCCAGAAGGTAGAGTGAGGCGGAGGTCATAGCCTCCGCCTGACAGAACTTGCAGCAGTTCCTTCGTTGACCGATCATCACTGTTTCGCCGCTGCCTTGACCGATTGCTGAGTTCCCAAGTCGTACATCGTGTTCGGCTTGCCTTCCAGGTAAATGTCGAACCAGTTCACAATGTGATCGAGTCGCTCGACACGATGCCACGGCTGTCCGGAGCGCGAAAGCTCGTGCGATTCGCCCGGGAAGCGCACCATCACCACGGGCTTGTGCTGATACTTCAGAGCCCGGAACATCATCTCGCCGCCTGCCGCTGGTGGAGTGCGAAAATCGGATTCACCCTCAACCAGCATCAGCGGTGTTTTCACTTTGTCGATGTACGTGAGTGGGGAGCGATCGTCGAAATCGGCGCGTTGCTGCCAAGGCGAGCCCTTGAACCAGAAGGGCGTGAACATGGTGAAATCCGCCGTGTACCAGAACGTAGACCAATCTGCGATGGAGCGCTGCGAGACCGCTGCGGCGAAGCGGTCGGTGTGACCAACAATCCAGTTGGTTAGCACGCCGCCCCCACTGCCGCCGGTCACGCCCAGCTTCGTTGGATCGACATAACCGCGCTTGATCACCTCATCCACGCCAGCCATCAGATCCTTATAGTCATCGCCTGGGTAGTGGTACTGGATAATGTTCGCGAAATCCTGCCCATACGAAGTGCTGCCGCGCGGATTCGGATAGAGCACGACGTATCCCTTTGCGGCCATCCAGTGAAACTCGTGGAAGAACGAATAACCGTAAGCCGCGTGTGGTCCGCCGTGAATGTCGAGGATGAGTGGGTACTTCTTCGAAGGATCGAAGTCCGGCGGCTTCTGAATCCACGCCTGGATTTTCTTGCCATCGAACGATGTGTACCAGAACTCCTCCGGAGGCGTTAGGTTCAGCTCGCTCCACAATTGCTGGTTGACGTTGGTCAACCGCTTGAGCGAGCCATCGCTGGCAACGGAGTAGAGATCGCCAATCTCGGTGGCGTTATCGACGAGCGCAACCATCATGCCGCTGGGCGTCGCCGTAAAAGTGATCACCTCCTGGTTGCCGTGCGTGATCGGCGTGACCGTGCCCGAGTTAATGTCGAAACGGCGCAGGCTGGCAGTTCCCTTCTCCGCGACAACCTCGATAATTGAGCGGCCGTCTGCGCTCCACTGTGGATGGTGACCGGCGCCACCTCGGGGCGGGTGTTGATCCGCAATCAGATCGCTGTCCACGTCGGAGTCGAGTTTCGGCGCGATGTTCGTGGCTTTGCCGGTCGCGAGGTCTGCAATCCAAAGATGCGGTTGGGTATAAGACAGAACGGGCTGGCTGAGCGCTCCGGCAAACGCGATCTGCTTACCATCCGGGCTTAAGGAGAAACTGTCCGTCCCGCCTTCAAAGCGCATGATCTGCTTGATCTCGCCGCCGCCTGCCGGGACTGCATACAGCACGGTAAACGCCGGCTCGTAGTACGGTTCGTTAACGCGCGTCGATGCGAAATAAATGTGAGATCCGTCGACCGACCAAGCTGGGTCATCCTCGTCGAATTCACCCGAGGTGATCTGCTTCGGATCCTTAACCTCCTCTGGCGAAGTGGGGACTCCGATGGTCCATATGTGCGAATGCCGTTTGAAGTCGATATAGCCTTCGTCGTTGTCACGATAAAGTGCGCGCGTAATCACGCGAACATCACTCTCGTGCTCATCGTCTCCCGCAGGCGCTTTGCGCTTCGCTTTCGCTAGATCTTCGGGCGTCGTATCGGATACGAACAGAATCGTCTTGCCGTCGGGTGCCCACCTCTCCCCATGCACTCCCTTGGGAAGACTGGTGATTGTCCACGCTTCACCGCCGTTCATCGGCAAAAGGCAAAGCTGCGCCGGTTCGGGCTTCCCATCTTTCTCGACGCCACGGACGAACGCGAGCTTCTTGCCGTCGGGCGACCAGCGCGGCGAACCGTCATGCGGTCCGCTGGTCAGATGAATCGGTGCGCTCGACGCATCTGTGGAAACCTTCCATAGCTCGGTGTCGTAGCCCGTATGCTTTTTGTTGACCGAAACGCGAACGAATGCGACCTCAGAGCCGTCCGGAGAAATCTGCGGATCGGCGATCCACACGAAACGAAACAGATCTCGATCGGTGATAAGACGGCGAGTGGTCTGCGCAGCACAAAGAACAGAAGCAACGAGTACGAACGAGAAGAGCAGAACGCGTTTTGTCATCGAGTCTCCCGAGGGGAGACATGCTAAAGGCCGAAGATCGGCGGATGCAAGCTTACAGTTCGTCCCCGATCATCGCATTGCAAGTACCTGACGCGATACAATGCCGCTCGCACACTTACCCGAGAGACCATGAACCGAATCATAGCGATCGTCCTTCTATTGTGTTCCGTTGCTCTATCGCAGACCAACACATCCAAAACAGCAATCAACCAAAAACCAACTGCCGCCGATGCCGAGAAATTTGTCGCCGACGCCGAAAAGCAACTCTTCGATCTGGGCATCAGGGCGCAGCGTGCGGGC
The DNA here is from genome assembly GCA_963848375.1 of Terriglobia bacterium. Taxonomy (GTDB): domain Bacteria; phylum Acidobacteriota; class Terriglobia; order Terriglobales; family Acidobacteriaceae; genus JAJPJE01. The sequence continues at coordinate 23,210 of CAWKDK010000008.1, read as the reverse complement.
TGGGTGCAGGAGAACTTCATCACCGACGATACCGAGCAGATGGCTGCCGACATCAACGATCAGTTAACTGAACTCGCGACGCGGCTGGCGAAAGAGGCGGTTCGTTTCGACGGGATGGCTCTTCCCTACGATACAACGCGCAAGCTGCAGCTGATCAAGTTGGCGCTTACGCTTCCCGCTCCAAGCAATGACGCAGAACGACAGGAGGTCACACGACTCGAGGTCAAGATGGACGGCGAGTACGGCCGGGGCAAGTACTGTCCCGCAGGCGAGAAAAACGCCGACGGTCAGCCGAAGTGCTACACGTTGAACGACGCGGAGAAGATCATGCGCGAGAGCCACGATCCCGAAGAGTTGAAGAAGGCGTGGGTCGGCTGGCATTCGATCGCCATTCCAATGCGTCCGGATTATGCGCGCTTTGTTGAGCTGGCAAACAAAGGCGCTCGCGAACAGGGGTACGCGGATGTAGGCGCGCTCTGGCGTTCGAATTACGACATGCCTCCGGATCAGTTTGCTGCCGAAGAAGAACGCCTGTGGCAGCAAGTGAAGCCGCTGTACGATTCGCTGTTCACCTACGTACGCACGCGTCTGCAGGAGAAGTACGGGAAGCAACTGGTTCCCGACGATGGCCCGATCCCGGCCGATCTGCTTGGCAATATGTGGGCGCAGGACTGGACAAACATCTACCCGCTGGTTGCACCGCCGAATTCTGATCAGGGATACGACCTCAGCAAGGTTCTCGAAAGCCGCAACACGGATCGCGAAACAGATGGTCCGCTACGGCGAGAACTTTTATAAATCGCTCGGCATGGGACCGCTGCCGGATACATTCTGGGAGCGTTCACTATTCACCAAGCCGCGCGATCGCGACGTCGTATGCCACGCGAGCGCCTGGGATATCGACTCCAAAAAAGATGTGCGCGTGAAGATGTGCATCGAGCCGACCGCGGAATACTTTGAGGTGATCCATCACGAGCTCGGCCACAACTATTACCAGATGGCCTATCTGAATCAGCCGCCTCTTTACCAGGGCGGCGCGAACGATGGATTTCATGAAGCCATTGGCGACACGATTTCCAAATCAGTCACGCCGGACTATTTGAAACAGCTCGGTCTGATTCAGACGGTGCCGCCTGAGAGTGCTGATATCGGATTGCTGATGGATCGCGCGCTCGACAAAGTCGCGTTTCTTCCCTTCGGCTACCTGGTGGACCAGTGGCGCTGGAAGGTCTTTTCCGGGCAGATTACTCCCGCGGACTACAACAAAAGCTGGTGGGATTTGCGGTTGAAATACCAGGGAATCGTTCCCCCCGTCGCGCGCACGGAAAGCGATTTCGACCCAGGCGCGAAATATCACGTTGCAGGAAACGTGCCTTATGCACGCTACTTCATCGCCGCGATTCTCCAATTCCAATTTCATCGCGGACTGTGCCGCATCGCCGGATATCAGGGGCCGCTGCATCGCTGCTCGATCTATGGCAATAAGGCCGCCGGCGAGGCGCTCGAGAAGATGTTAGCGATGGGACAGAGCCGTCCGTGGCCTGAAGCGCTGCACGCACTGACCGGCGAAGACAAGATGGACGCGACGGCGATGCTCGAGTACTTCGCTCCGCTGAAGGCGTGGCTCGACGAACAGAACAAAGGCCACAAAGTGGGCTGGGCCGCCAGCAAATAGCCTCTCTTTTCGGCGGGTGGCGACTCTTCTGCTGCCCGCCTGTCCCCTCTAGAACAACCATCCTAATGTGACGTCAGTCACAGCCGAGCTCCTCGCCTGCTCCTAAGATGAAATTGAAAATCATTTTCATAATCTCTTATCCGTAAGCGAGCGGCACCAATGAGCGAAACAAAAGCACTTCTCACTTCGGCAATCCGGCACTGCATGGCGCAAATCGCCGTGGCTCTCATTCTTCTTCTGACTTCCAGTCTCCTCGTTTATGCGGCGGACGCGCCTGCCAGCCTCTCGGGCACCGTCTCCGATCCCACCGGCGCCGTCATTCCGGGAGCTACGGTTGTGCTATCGAATACCGACGCGGGCACGTCTAGCCAGACGCTCACAGGCGGTGATGGCACATATTCATTTTCTGCATTGCCTGCTGGTCACTACCACCTCGAAGTCACCAGCCCCGGGTTCAAATCACAGCAGCAAGGTCCGCTTGAACTCGGCGCAGGCGCGACGCTGAAATCTGACGCTACGCTCGAACTCGCCTCTGACACGACCACAACGGAAGTCTCGGCCACGACAGTTCAAATCGATCTGACTACAACACAAGTTGGCGAGACGATCACTGCAGAGAAGATGACGAGCGTGCCACTGAACGGCCGCAGCTTCACGGATCTGCTCGCTGTGCAACCCGGTGTAGTGCCTGCCAGTTCCGCGCAGGCGAATGCCGTCGTCATGTCTGGCTGCACCAACACACCACCCTCCGGCGATCTGAATCCCGGCAACATGTCGGTGAGCGGCCAGCGCGAGACGGCCAACGGCTTCAACGTGAACGGCAGCGTGGTTGAAGAAGACTTCAACAACGGAACCGCCGTGATACCGAATCTCGACTCGATCGACGACTTTCGCGTGCTGACGAGCAACTTCGACGCCGAGTACGGCAACTTCAGCGGCGGCCAGGTGCTGGTCACCACCAAGTCGGGCAGCGATCATTTTCATGGCAGCGCTTTCGAATTCCTGCGTAACACCGCTCTCGATGCGCGCAACTACTTCGCGACGGAACGCGCGGCCTATGATCGCCATCAATTTGGTGGAACCTTCGGCGGTCCCATCCGCAAGCAGAAGGCATACTTCTTTCTCGATTACCAGGGCACGCTGATGACGCAGGGTCAGGAGACTGGAAATATCGTAGTCCCCAGCCTCGCCGATCGCGGCGGCAGCCTGCTCGATCTGAGCAGCCAACTGACCGGCGCGGTCAGTTCCGACTATTGGGCTAACCAGTTATCGCAGAAACTCGGCTACGCGGTGTCGGCAGGAGAGCGCTACTACTCGGCCGGCTGCTCTAGCAACACTCAGTGTGTCTTCCCGAACGCGCAGGTCCCCACGTCGATTTGGTCCACTCCAGCAAAATCTTTGCTGAACTACATTCCGCAGCCGAATGTGGGCGCTAATCTGTTTTCGGATTCCGCGGAAAACGAAACTCTCACCGACCACAAAGCCGCCGCGCGCTTCGACACAAACACGCGCCTCGGCAATCTGACCGCCTACTACTTCACTGACCAATACTCCATGGACAATCCGTATCCCACGGGACAGGGCGGCGCGAATGTTCCGGGCTTCAACGCCATCTCAGACGGCCGGGCGCAACTGATCAGCCTCGGACTCACGCGTGCCTGGGGCGCCAACACGGTGAACGAAGCGCGCTTCAGCTATCTACGTTATGCCAATCAGATTGGGCAGCCAGTCGGCGGAGTCGGTCCTTCGCTCGCATCGCAAGGTTTCATCGAAGGCGAGGGCACGCTGGGAATTGTGCCGCTCAACAAAAGCATCGAGGGCATCGAGAACGTCGCGTTCAACGACTTCACGATCGGCGTCGATGTAACCGGTGAAAGCCAGGTCAACAACACCTACCAGTGGTCCGACAACCTGACGCGGACGCTTGGCGCGCACACGCTGAAAATCGGCGGAGGCCTCCACACCGACCAGGTGAACATCAATTCCAATTCCATCAACAACGGATCGTTTGTTTTCCAGGGGACCGAAACCGGTTCCGATTTCGCCGACTACCTTCTCGGCATCGCCAGCACCTACGAGCAGGGTGATGCCAGCCCCTTCTACATTCGCAACAAGTACATCAATCTGTTCGCGCAGGACAGCTGGCGCGTACGCTCGAACCTGACCTTCAACTACGGACTTCGCTGGGACGTCCTGCCGCCGTGGCGCGAAAAATACAATCAGTTGCAGACATTCGTGCTGGGACAGCAGTCGGTTGTTTATCCGGGCGCTCCCGAGGGCATCGTTTTCCCCGGCGATCCTGGCATTCCCAGCACTCTTGCTCCTACCAAGTGGACGGACTTTGCTCCGCGCGTCGGCGTGGCCTATTCGCCGAACTTCAACGATCCCATCCTGACCAGGATGTTTGGCGGTTCCGGCAAGAGCAGCATTCGCGCGAGCTTCGGCGTCTTCCACACTGCGTTCGAGGGACTGTCGGCCGGAATCATAAGCGCCTGTGCTCCTTACGGCTACGGTTACGACAGCACCGGCGGCCATCCGCTGTTCAATGAGGCGTTCGTTTCCGCGACCACAGGCAAGAGCTACGGACAACCGTACCCGTCGCCGATCCCAGCCTTTGGCGCTTCACCATCCAACCCGAATACCACCGTCGACTGGTCGAAGTACAACCCGATCACCGGCGACCCTGCGTTCTACTACCGCAACACTTCGCCTTATGTCGAAACCTACAATCTTTCCTGGGAGCGCGAGCTCACGGGCAACACGTTCCTGCGTCTCGGCTATACCGGCTCGCAGGCGCATCATCTGTTGGCACTGACTTCGGCGAATCCCGGAAATGCCTCTGCATGTCTAAGTGTGAGCCAGCCGGATCAAGTCATGCCGGGAACTCCGACGTGCGGCCCCTTCAGTGAAGGCGGCATCTTCACGCGTGCGGACGGAACTCAGCTGCAGGTGCGCGGACCATTCAGCCCCTCGTTCGACGGCATCACCTATCAGAAGACCGTCGCCTCCTCGAACTACAACGCGCTTGATGTCTCATTGCGCCACAACAGCAAACGCTATGAAGTGATGGCCGGCTACACCTACGGCAAATCGCTCGACGACTCCTCCAGCCTGTCCGAGCCGGTCTATCCAATGGGAGCGAATCTGACGAAGGCGATTTCGGCGTTCGATCTGCGCCACAACTTCGTGGCCAGCTACCGCCTCGAATTGCCATTCGCGGGAATCTTCCGAGCGCAGAATCGCTGGACGACAGGCTGGTCGCTCTCAGGGATCACGCGCTTTGCCAGCGGATTCCCAGTCACGCTCTACAACAACACCGACAGCTCGTTGCTAGGCACGATGCCCAACGGTATCAACAACAACGGCGTCGACACTCCCTATTACACTCCGGGAAATCTGGAGATCAACACCAACCCACGCAACGGACGACCCGGCTTTCAATACAAATCTGTTCCCGTCCGATGTCGACCCCTACCTCGGTCAACTCGGAAATGCGCCCCGCCGTTTCTTCTACGGTCCCGGCCTACAAAACTTCGACATGGCGCTCCAGAAAAACCTGCCGATTACCGAAAGCAAGGCGCTGGAATTCCGCATGGAAGGTTTCAACGTCTTCAATCACGCGCAATTCTTTGGAGCGTCGGCGGTTAACGGCAACATTAGTAGCGCCGGTTTCGGACAGATCGTAAACGCGGCGCCGCCACGGCAGGTGCAGATGGCGGTGAAGTTCCAGTTCTAAGCCGGTTCTGTAACTCGGCGGACCAGCTTCCGGGTCGCTGCCTGGCAAGAATTGAGAAATTCTCGTCCGAGCGGCGGCCCAGAGACAACTTTCCTCCAATTCTGTGTTTCTCAATAGCGTCGGCTCGACGACCCTCCCGTAGGCACTGTTTCATGCCCGCTCAGCGCCTCACTTCGAGCCCTCCGGCCCTGATCCCTCCGAGGAGGCCTCCATGCTGCGAAGAACCATTCCCCTGGCGCTTGCTTTCGTTTTCACGTTTGCAGTTGCGCTGCGAGCTGAATCCACTGATTTTCTACCAGCCGGAACGTTACTGAGTTGCACCATGGACGAGCCGAACTTCTCGTCCAAAACCGCCGAAGTCGGCGATCCCGTACTCTGCTATCTCGGAATGACCACCGTCTACGGCCGCACCATGTTCCCGCGGGGAGCAAGTGTGGGCGGACATCTCGAGGATGACAAGAATCCTGGGCATTTCTTCGGCAAAGGTTCGCTGACCCTGGAATTCGATCGCCTGATTCTGCCGGGAGAAGGAATCCTGCCCTTTGCGGGCAAGGTCATCGCGGTTCCGCATTACAAGGTCGAGAAGAATGGCAAGATCGACGGCAAGGGTCATGCGAAGCGCGATGCCGTAGAGTGGGCGATACCGGTGTTGTGGCCAATCAAAGTCCTGACGTTGCCGGGACGCGGGCCGTACCCAACACTTAAGGGCGAGACCAGGCTGACGATGCGGCTGATGGAAGATGTCGCGATTCCTATTCCCCAGCCGCGCGCATCGAACCGTGTTCCGATGCCACCGTGGGCCAGCCCCACTGCGCTGAACAACGTCCCCATGCCACCGTGGGCGAGCGCCAACAGCTTGAACACCAGCAACTCCGGTTTCCGTGTCGTGAATGCGGCGGTGCAGCAGGTTCAATTGCCGCAAGACAAATCGAATGGCTCGACGCTAATCGTACTCAACGACCGTAGCGCGTATCTCGTCGATTCGTATTGGCTCGATGGCGATTCCATCCGCTATCGACTGGGCAATGGAGACAAGAAGGCCGTCGCTCTTACGGACGTGGACTTCGCCTCCACCATCCAGATCAATCGGCAACGAGGTGTAGGGCTTCTCACTGCAATCGGCGCAACCGACGATCGAGAGCCAGTAGCGAGTGTTCTCTGAAATCATCCGCGGTGCCGGGAACACCGGTGCTGCGGATCCGTCTTGCATTCGGTTCTACTCTTTTTAGGTTCTAGACTGCTGTGGTAAGGCCTCTCCAACGTAATCTGGAATCTCGCGGGATACAGTCTTAAAGTTGTTGTGTGAGACAAGTTAGATTTGAGGCCGGTGGCCCATTCAAGCCTTCTTTTGGCTTGAGTGGGGCAGTTCTTGATCGAGATCTTCAGCACGCCAAGCCTATCCATCACCACAATCGCATCCACTCCACCACTGTCATTCTGAATGAAGCCCGGCTGTGTTTTTCGCGCCGCAGGCGGCCGGGCTGAGTGAAGAATCTATGCATTTCCGAATCGAAGAAATGGCCGGTAATCAAGCCCTTTTTTACTTGAGTGGGCAGTTCTCGCAGAAGATGAGAAACACTGGCATCGCGACGTAGTCAAGTATTATCTAAAAGAATATATAGCTATGACGATTGACATAACTAATAGATATCAATATATTGTGAACTGAAAAACTGCGCGCGCCATTGCTGCTCAGCGCTTCATGTCTTACAGCGATGCACTGTTTGGGAATCGATCATTGACGGACCGAAGTGGGAAGAACGACAACTAACTCCTTTGTTTTCCCGGAGAGAAACTTAACTCCTTTGTTATGCCGGATGTACAGATGCACTACCTCGTAAGTACCTGTATTTGCAACGAGCAGAGGGGGAGGGGTGGTGTTACTGATCGGTAAATAGTGCTGACTGTGGCGGGTAGATGCTAGTTTTGTCGACTCGTTCCCTGCGCACTCGGATACGGAGGATGAATGTCGAAATCGCGTCGCCAGTTTTTGCTGACAGCAGCAATGGGCTCTCTCGCAGCCGCGGTTGCACCGAAGCTTAGTTCCCAGGAACCTGCGCCGCCGACCCCCGGTGCTCCGCCGGCGTTCGGCACGGCTCCTCCGGTTGGCCCGGAAGTCTCAGTTACGACATTCGCCGAAGCCGAGAAACTTGTACAGGTGCAGATGAGCGATGCCGAGCGCGCCGAGGCGGCAGGCAACTGGCGCAGCGCGATGGCTCCCATCTATGAACTGCGAATCGGGCCGCGGCGTGTGCACATCGAATCGACCGACGTCCCCTACTCACTATGGAATCCCGTGCTGCCCGGCGAAAAGGCCGGACCGGCGCGAAATCAATTCGTGTGGAGCAGACCCGATCCGGGCCCACTTGCCGCGCAACGACGAAGACATAGCTTTCGCTCCGCTCACGAGCCTGGCGCACTGGGTCGAAACTCGCCAGATCACTTCAGAGCGGTTGACCACGATCTATCTCGACCGACTTCGAAAGTTCGATCCCAAGCTGCGCTGCGTGATCACGCTGACGGCCGACTTGGCGATGGAGCAGGCTAAGAAAGCCGACCAGGAAATTGCGGCGGGAAGATATCGGGGTCCGCTGCATGGCATTCCATGGGGCGGCAAGGACCTACTCGACACTGCTGGCATTCCCACGACGTATGGAGCCGAGCCCTTTCGTGATCGTGTTCCGAGCAAGAATGCAGTCGTCGTCGATCGTTTAAACGCTGCTGGCGCAGTACTCGTCGCGAAGCTCAGCCTCGGAGCACTCGCTCTGAACGACATATGGTTCGGCGGACAAACCGTAAACCCATGGCTGCTCGAAGAAGGATCATCCGGATCCAGTGCAGGACCGGGCGCCGCAACTGCTGCGGGACTAGTCGGCTTTGCCATCGGCAGCGAGACTGGCGGCAGCATCGTCTCGCCGAGCATGCGCTGCGGCATCACGGGATTGCGTCCGACTTACGGCCGCGTACCGCGCACCGGCGCGATGACACTGTGCTGGTCGCTCGACAAGCTTGGTCCGATGACTCGCCGCGTCGAAGATGCTGTTCTCGTTCTGCACGCGATCTCAGGTCCAGATCCAGGCGACCTCAACAGCGTACCCAGCAAACTCGATTACGATTCGAATGCGCCGGTAAAGGGCCTGCGGGTTGGCTATTTTCCCGCATGGATGAAGGAGGACCCGGCCACTGACGTGGACCGCGCGGCCCTCGCGACAATCAGCAAAGTTGGGATGGTTCCCGTCGAAGTTTCGCTGCCGAATTGGCCCTATGACTCGCTCGATTTGATCCTGTTTGCCGAGGCTGCCGCATCGTTCGAAGAGCTGACGCTGAGCCACAAGATCGATCAGCTCAAGGTGCAGGTACCCGACGCGTGGCCGAATACGTTTCGCCAGTCGCGATTCCTCTCCGCCGTGGACTTCGTGCAGACCGATCGCTTCCGCCGAAAAGTCGCGAAGGAGATGGCGCGCATCTTCTCGCAGGTTGACCTGTTGCTGGTTCCATCGCTTCGCGATGAGATGCTCACCATCACCAACTTTACGGGGCATCCTTCGCTCACCTTGCGCGCCGGCTTCGTTGAAGTATCCGAAGCGCGCAGCGACTGGGCGCCGGATCCCGCGCATCCTCTCCCCAAGTTTTCGCCGCCGCGTCGAGTGCCGCACGGTGTCACTCTCATCGGCCGACTGTTCGAAGAAGGCACGCTCGTTCGAGCCGGTCTCGCGCTGGAGAAAAGTTTCGGCGTCGCCAGCGAGCGGCCTCCCGGATTTTAGATTGCGCACTGCCCGATCATGGCATGGCGCACTGGAATCGCACGCCGTTCCACTCCGTCATCCCGATCGGAGCTCCCGGCGGTGCTTCGAGCAACGGCGTGGGCTTCAGAACCTGCCCCGGCTCCTGCTCGAATTTTCGGATCTGCGCGACGGCATACAGCATGTGCGCCTTCTGTTGCGGATCGGCCACGAGTGGCGCTTGCTTCGCAAGCCAGCCACGCAGTTCCGTGAGCTTGAATAACGTTGCCGCTCGCACTTCGTCCGCAGCTTTCTCGTTTGCTGCTAGCGCCATCATCTGGTTGAGCGCGACGTCATCGACCACGCGCTGCGTCGCAGCCAGTTCACCCGAGCGAGGCTTGCTCTTCCACGTTGCATTCAGCAACGCGTCGAGCACTTCGTTTAATCCAGGTTGTTGAGCATCCTGGCTGTGATACTGGACGAGCCTGGCGGCACGCGCCGGATCGAGAAGAACGCCTACCGTCATGGTGGCCGAGGTCTCCGCTGCTCCAAGAGGATCAAAAGTCAGACCGGTATGACCTGGAAAGTCCTCGTAAGGCTCGATGCCCGAGGGCCGAGGCGGAATCAGTTTGCTGATCTGTTCCGGCACAGTGAGGAATTCAGGCGAGACGGTTTGCAGAACCGCGCTTAGTGCGCGACGTTGTTCCGCTCCGCTGACGGGCGCTGTTGGAACCTGCCCATCGCCACGTAGCGTATATGTGTAATTCAGCCCGCCAATAGTTTTGATTACCGCTTCCGTCTGATACCGATGGTAGAGATAGACGGGAACGAAGACATCCTGCAGTTGCGCCATCGACGTGCCCTGGGGAATGTTGTTCTCGCCAAAATGCGCCAGCGCGGTTGCACGCACCTTGATCACATTCTGTAACTCGGCGACAGGATCCTTGCCATTGTCCCAAAGATTCGTGTACGGACTCGCGCTGCCCGGCGGTCGCGCATCTTGATCCGTGAGAAACGTCAGTCCGCGTTTTGCCGCGCCGTTAATGATGTCGTTGAGCGCCTTGTGTTCGTCGGTGCCCAGTGCGAAATCGGAGTAGCCATACTGAATCGTGACTTTATCCCAGTCGCCAATTCCGGTGGCATATGCCTGAGAGAGATCGAGCGTACCGTCCGCCGCGAGTTTCACCCACGGATGCGGATAGTCCATCACCGATGCGCGTCCCTGTGTGCTTGCAATGTAGTTGTGCTGAAGCCCGAGCGTGTGTCCCACTTCATGTGCTGCAAGCTGGCGCAAACGCGCTAGAGCCGTCTGCAACATGCGCGGATCACCTTTTTCGCCATTTTTATATGGGGCGAGCAGGCCTTCCAGGATCATGTAATCCTGCCGCACCCGCAACGACCCCAGGCTCACCTGTCCCTTGATGATCTCGCCTGTGCGTGGGTCAACGACCGACGCCCCGTAAGACCATCCACGCGTGGAGCGATGCACCCAGTTAATGACGTTGTACCGAACATCCATCGGGTCAGCACCTGGCGGGAGCATCTCGACCTGGAAAGCATTGCGATACCCGGCGGCCTCAAAGGCCTGGTTCCACCACCGGGCACCTTCCAGCAAAGCCGAGCGGACCGGCTCGGGCGTTCCCGGATCGAGATAGTAGACGATCGGCTTAACGGGATCACTGACCGCCGCCGAAGGATCCTTCTTCTGCAGCCTGTGTCTTGCCATGTATCGCTTCACGATTGGCGTACCAATCGGCGTTGCGTAATCCATGTAGCTGATCCCATAGAATCCCAGCGCGCGGATCGAATTCGCGCGGATGATAATTCCCGTCGGGAAGCTGCACGAAAGAGTAATGCTCGCTGACGGTGATCGCGTTGGGATCGGGTACAACCTGCTCCACCAATTTTCCCGGTTCGTCACCGGCGAATGTCAGTGTGGAATCTACTTCCGTATTCTGAGGAAAGTTCTTCGTATCCGCCAGATACAGAGCGGAACGCGAAGCGTCAACGTGAAACGTTCCCTGCTTGGTCTGCTTTAGAGTATCGGTCACGTGATGTGCATCGTGCAGATAGAACGACGTAGCATCCACCAGAACGCGATCGCCTTCCGCGGCCACAACTTCAAATCCCCAGATCACCGATTGCGCGAATGCATCTTCCACCGCCTTGCGTTCCGCCAGATCTTCCGTTTGCGCCCGGAATCCATAATTCACCTGCGTGAGCAGAACCTTCGGACCTACTCGTTGAAATTTCACCACGCGACCTTCGCCCAGTTGGCCTCGATCGAGGCCGATATCGTTCTGCCCCACGCCCGCCGAGAGCGATTCGAGAAACAGGAATTCCGTGTCCCACTTGTCGATCTCCAGCCACATCTTGCCTGTGCGATCGTCCCAGTAAAGGGGAAAATAGCCGGGCATCTTACGCATTGCTTTTGTTTTTTCGGAGATCGTGGGCAGGGCCTTTTCATCGGTGGATTGCGCGACGATTTGCCCAATCGATAAAGAAATGAATACAGCGATGGCGACATGACGCAAACGCAAAGATTCCTCCGCATATTTCGATGACGGTAAGTTGCTGCTGATTGCGTTGCACTTTAACAGCAGGGGTCCAGGTTGGCAAAATCAAGCGCGAGACGTTCAGGAAGAAAAAATCGGCAGGCCCCAGAATTTCAGGCCTGCCGTTTTGGCTAGTTTCGATGAGACGCTATAGGTAGCCAATCAGAAAGTGATGTGCAAACCGTACTGAATTTCGCGGCCCGCGTTTCCTACCACTGATGTCGCCTGACCAGCGCCAGTCGCCACGCTGCTGATGCACTGATCACGTTGTTGGTCGGACTGCATGGAGCGTACAGTCCATTCGCGAGCTGTGGACCGCAGTTCACGCTGGAGAACAGTGTCCCACCTTGGGTGCCGTTGATTTGATCACCGCGGAAATTCGCATGGTTGAATATGTTGAAGAAATCCATGCGGAACTGCATTCTGACGCGTTCCGTCAGCTTGAAGTTCTTATCGATCAGACAGGTCTGTATCCAGGAGACTCGGACCGCGACAGTAGCCGCGAGGCTCAGTGTTCGAGGGAATGGTGCCGATCTGATAGCCCACGAGCGTGAAGGCATTCGGATTCATCACCTGATCCCCGGCACTAATGCCGCAGCTCTGCCCAGGCACAATCAACGGACGTTGCATGCTTCTGGTGATTGGCACTGTTGAACAGCGCTTGCAACCCATCGCCAAAAGCACCGCCCTGGCGAAGGCTTGCATTCTCCTGGAGAGTTCCCTGGTAGATGGTGTTCGAGTTCCCGCTGGCTTCAGTCGTGATCAGACCCAGTTCCCACGCTCCAAACGCTCCCCTCACGAACTTGTTCGCCTGAGTCAGGTCGGGCAGGAAGTAGTTGAAGTTCGCGGTGAAGATCATTGGCCGGTTGATCGCTGAATTACCACGATCCAGTCCCGGATCCGAGGGCAACGTGAAGCTCTGGAATCCGAGTGCCACCCGAGGAATCGTCCAGGATGACGTTCGCGATCGAGTGTGACCAAGTATAGGCCGCGGTCAACTGCGATCGTTTGTAACGCGTCTTGAACAATACCTGCAGATGCGTTGTAAGTTGCATCACCCTGGTGAGTCCAGAACGTTAGTGAGGTGTCATAGTTGTTGAACGCGAAGAAGCCGGCTTTTTGCGCATCCGAATTGGACAAGAATGACGCAGCAAGCCAGTTTTGCGGAGCGATTTGGTTCAGGTCGAAGCTTGAAGTCTGATGGTAAGCGTGGTTTCCAACGTAACCGAGTTCAAGAGTGGTATCTCTTGCCAGGCTACGCTGTATGCTCACATTCCACTGCCACGACACTGGAACCGTGTCGCGTGTGATCCATACCACCTGCCGGTGCCGCACCGGGATGCAATTACGGCAGCGCCGACCATCCAGAGCGCGTGTATAGCTGGCAGTGATTGCAAACGGAGCGTTGGCCACCAGCGTGTAACGGCTTACACGCTCGCGCTGGAAGAACTCGCCACCGCCAACACGGATCGCCGTATTGCCGTCACCCCACGGATCCCAGGCAAGGCCCAGGCGAGGAGCAATCATGTGGTTGTTGTTATTGACCAACGCGCGCCCCGGACCGGGTGTTCCGGAACTGAAAGCGCGTTCCGAATTGCGCATTTGCCGCTCCGCAAGGATCGGTTCCCGCCACAATCTCCAATCCATTGCAGGCATCTTTCGGCGAAAGCGCCGGGTTGTAAAGATCCGGCTGGAAGTTCGTGATCTGGTTATTCGGCTGATACGGAGCATAGAGGAAAGACCAGCGCAAACCGAGATCTAGCGTCAAACGCGGAGTAACCTTCCAGTTGTCGGCAACGTAGAACTCATAATCGTGCCAACGCAACTGCGCCCGGATATTCGTTGAGGTCTCTGTCAGGTTCCAGGACGCTCCCGGAAGCAGTACGTTCGCCAGATTGTTGCCGGTGCCGGTGAATCCTGGATCGCCCGGAAGCGTTAGGTTCCCGCCACCGGTATTGAAGGTTGGCCGTTCCGAGGCAGATGTGCTTACATCCTCGTTCTTGCCGTTCCAACTCACTAACGCGCCAAATTTCAGGGTGTGCTTCCCGATGATTTTCGAAGCGTCATCTTTCGCTACATACAGGTCGAGCGTGTTGTTCCACGGCGCAATGGTCCAGTAGTTGTTGTTGCTCCCATAGTTGCCCAGGCCACCCCAAATAGTAGGAATACTATCCGGAGCACGCTTGAGTGAATTTGGAAACTCGGGGGGAAGAGCTGCGCTGATGGCACTCTGCAGAGCTGGGCCGAACAAGTAGCCATTGTTGGGATCGGTGCCGCCGACAGTGATGTTGATGCGGTTGTTCGAGTACGTAAACTCGGCATCATTCACCATCGTCGTTCCAATCGTCTTGGTCCATTTGCCGACGATGCTCTTCGAAGGCTGTGCCCAGTTGTCATTGAGCGCCGGGAAGGGATCTTCGCCCCAATAGCCGGCATTGTAGGAGTTGTTGCTCCAGGTATCCTGCGTGAAGCGGCCCATCAGGGTGTTCGACTTCGTAAGGTTGTAGTCGATCCGGAGATTTTCTTGCCGCCAATACAGCGGAGTGTTTAGCGAGTTGGACCAGTTATTGCCATTGGTTGTCACCTGATTAGGCAGCGGATATTTCTGGGGCAACAGTAATCCCGCCGCACTGGGATTTGCGATTTTGAGTGGATTCCCGGGCGCTTGAAGAGCGACAGGGATATTGGGCGCAGATTCTCCACAGCTTACGCCCTGCGAAAAATCGCCCTGATGCTTCCGCTAACAGTTGGGACGCAAGCGGTCTTCGTGATGCCACGGATTTCATGGTTCCATTCCTGGCTCCAGAAGAAGAACAACTTGTTTTTGATGATCGGGCCGCCTATTGAATAGCCCCAATCGTTGCGGTTCACTTTGTCCTTCCCGTCGAAGGGCAACGTCTGCCCAGCGGCATTCGCGATTGCGGTTCGTTGCGCGGCAAAGTAAGTGCGCGCATTGAGTACCGTATTGCGCCCGCTGTACAGGGCACTGCCATGCCAGTCGTTGGTCCCACTGCGCGTGACGATGTTGATTACCGCGCCGGCAGCCTGGCCATATTCAGCGCCATAGCTATTACGCAACATCTTGAATTCCGCGATCGATTCGATCGACGGATAGATCAAGATCGTGCGGTTCGAACCCGTGTCGTTGTTGTTCGCACCATCCACGAGATAGAGGTTATTGGTGGTGGCATTTCCGTTCACGGAGAAATCGACGCCACCCTGCAGACCTTTGTTCTTAGTATCGAAGTTGTTCGCCGCCGATACGCCCGGCTGCAACTGCGTCAATTGAACAAAGCTGCGCCCATTCAGCGGCAGTTCCCGCACCTGCTGCCCCTCGACCGTTTCACCGAGAGAAGCATTGTCAGTCTGCACCTGTATGGCGTTTGCTTCGACGTCCACGTGTTCGGTAGCTTTTCCCAATTGAAGTTTTACGTCCACCGAGGTTGTTGTGGCCGCGTGTACTTCCACGGCATTGGTTACCGACTCCTTGAAGTTAGGAGCTTTTACATCGACCTGGTAAGTGCCTTGAGGCAAAGCCTCAAAGCGATAGCCTCCTGAGGAGTTTGTGTTCATGGTGCGCGTAGCACCGGTAGCGGTGTTGGTTATCGTGACTGGGGTATCCGGCACAACTGCCCCGGTTTGATCTGTTACCGTACCCGCAATAATGCCCGTGGTCACCTGCGCAAGCGCAGGGATCATGGAGCAAGCCACGCAGAGAATCAGCGAAACGATGGAACGCTTCATCGGGTCTCCCGCTGTATCATCGTGTGACGATGTTTTGTTATCTTTGTTGAACTGCCTGTATTTGCGTGACGCCTTCTACTGCCAGGCCGGGAAGTGCAGTGATGGGGGTAAGAAAATCGCGACAGCCGATTCGAATCGCAGCTGTGCTGATCGGCTTTCCACTCCTCTCGGGGACTTTTGATTCACCGCGGGACAGGAAGGTTGCGGCTGCGCAGCAACGACTGGTACCAGAGTGCGTGAGAGACAAACGTGGCCTGCTCACACTTTTCGATTCTCTCAAGTGCAATGCGCAATGCGAGCATAAGTATTTTTGAGATGGAGTAATGAATGTACCTTACCACTCGTCATCACAGATCAGCGTTAGGTTATAGCGAAGCAAAACGGTTAAACCCGTCTACGTTGTCGACTTGTGTCATTTCTGGCCTACGATCGAAACTCATACTATTCGCAACAGTCTGAGTCTCCGGCCGGCAGCTCAGGGCAGGCACCATCGTGGAACGAGAGACTTTGGATTCAGCTGTGCTCTCGTCCCCCTATGGGAGTAGCTCAAAAGATTTTTGCAGCCGGATGTCCCTTGAAGATGAGCCCACGAGCACGTCGAACTTTCCTGGTTCCGCGATCCAATCCTTCTTCTGCGTGCTGTAGTAGGCTAACGCGTCCTTATCCAGGGTGAAACTCACAACCATCGACTGCCCGGGAGAAAGTTCGACGCGTCGAAACGCCTTTAGCTCTTTGACGGGACGATCAACGGCAGAGTGCCCATCGTGCACGTACAGTTGCACGACTTCTGCGCCCGCACGCTTCCCTTGATTGGCCAGCTTCAGAGTCACTGTAAATTGCGAGTTGCCGGAAGCCTTGGCCGGAGAGATTTTCAGGTCACTGTATCCAAAATGAGTATAGGAAAGTCCGTAGCCGAAGGGATACTGGGGCGCGATGTCGTGTTTATCGAAGTATCGGTACCCAACGTAAATACCTTCCGCATACTTCACGTGCAGGTTCTCGCCTGGATAATTGCCATAGGCTGGCGATGCCTTCCATTCATTAATAAAGGAGAACGGAAGCTTGCCGGATGGATTCACATCCCCGAACAGAACATCTGCGACGGCGTGGCCGACCTCTTCGCCGCCGAACCAGGCGTCCATCAGCACCGGCACATTATCTACCCAGCGGCTCACATTTACCGGACCGCCCGCGTTGAATACGACGACTGTATTGCGATTTACCTTCGCGACTTCCTGGATCAGCTCGTCCTGGCCTTCAGGTAAGTCGAGAGTCTTGCGATCGAAAGACTCGGATTCAATAGCAGGAGAATCGCCCACCACGACAATTGCAGCGTCCGCCTTGGCGGCGGTGGCCACTGCTTCCTTCCGCAATTGCTCGCGAGCATCCGGCGTGTCGTTTTTCGGATCTTCGCCAGGGATTCCCACTCCGAGCGCATAGGTGATTTGAACCTTTGCGCCAGCGCGCTGCTTGATGCCATCGAGCGGACTTACCGCGGAAGTGGGATGTACTAGCGAACTTCCTCCTCCGCCAGTTCTCGCTACAGCTGCGTTCGGACCAATGACCGCGAGCGATTTAATTTTCGCAGGATCGAGCGGCAGCAGCTCACCGGCGTTCTTGAGCAGCACAATACTCTCAGCGGCCGCGCGCCGAGCTACTGCACGTTGTTCGGGAGTATCAATCGGTCCAGGGGCAGTGCTCGGACGATCGAACTGTCCGCTCAGAAAGATGACGCGCAGGATACGGCTCACATTGTCGTCAACGTTCGCAGGCGATATGTGTCCCGCCGTAATTTCGGCCGACACCTTCTCCGGCGACAGCCAGTCTCCGCCATTCCCGGCCTTGATCGCCCTGTCAGTCTGCAGCCACTTTCTCGCGACGTCCCCACCGGGCATCTCGAGGTCCATCCCGGCATTCACCGTCGCGGCGGTGCTGTAAGTGCTGCCCCAATCAGAGACCACGAATCCCTTAAAGCCCCATCCGTTCTTCAGGACATTTTTGAGCAGATATTCGTTTTCCGCGCAGTACGTTCCATTCACCTTGTTGTAGGCCGACATCACCGACCACACGCCTGCTTCCTGCACGGCAGCTTTGAAGGCCGGAAAGTAAATCTCCTGTAGAGCGCGCTCATCAATTGCTGCATCGATGCGGTGACGCTCGAACTCCTCATTGTTCGCCGCGAAATGTTTCACGGTCGCGATGACGCCTTCGCCCTGTACTCCCTTGATGTAAGCCACTCCCATGCGCGAAGCGAGGTACGGATCCTCGCCGTAGCCCTCGAAGTTGCGTCCCCACAGAGGCACACGCTGAATATTCACTGTCGGGCCGAGGATCATGTTGCGGCCGATCGACCTCATCTCCTGACCAATTGCCTGGCCGACCTGCTGCGCAATTTCCGGATCCCACGTTGCAGCAATCGCAATTCCTGCCGGGAAGGCAGTGCTGCTGAAGATCTGCTTCGCACCTGGCGCGCTGGTGATCGCCGAGCTGCCCAGCCACGAGCGAATTCCCATCGGGCCGTCCGCCATTTTGATCGCAGGAATGCCCAGCCGCGGAATCGCAACGCTCTCCATCCAGCTCGCACCGCTTAGCATCGAGACCTTTTCTTCCAGCGTCATGCGTCCAAGCAGGTCCTGGACCCGCTGTTCGACGGGAAGTTTCGGATCCTTATACGGCGCGGCAGCGGGCGACTCCTGGGCTTGCGCCGCGATAACAGAGGACGATAAGCGCCAAGAAAAGGACGGAAATGCGATTGAATCGGAAGATCTGCGTTCGCAAGCGGTCGATATTCATATCGCCGGTAATCTACCTCAACGTGAGCTGCTGGCGATACGGCAATTTGTTAGTGAATATTTTCCGCAAAAGCGTCAAGCGGCCGAATCGTGGGTTTATGGAGCTCAGAACGGTGTAGGATTTGCCGGGGCAATGTAGCTCGATTTCAGGGGATCCACGTGCATCTGCGATCTGCTATTCGTCGTTCATCGATACTCAGCGCCTGCGAACTCGCGCTCATCTCCTTTGTCCTTCTGGAAAGCATTACGGCTTCGGCGCAGACCGCGACCCCCACTTCTGCGACTTCCACAGCAAGCCCCGTGAACATCTCTCAGCAGCACAATCAGCCGGAAGTTGTATCGCACGAGACAACAACGTTCAAGGTTCGAGTGAACCAGGTTCTGCTCAGGGTGGTAGTACGTGATTCGCACGGAAATGCTGTCGGCAATCTCGCTCGCGAATCGTTCCAGGTGTTGGATAACGGTAAGCCTCAGCCGATTACGTCATTCTCGCTAACGGGGTCGGGAGCCGGCGAGTCAGGTGGCGCTCGCAAACCAGCCACTGAGGAACCGGACAAGGTCGTGGAACCGCAGAGATATGTCGCCTATGTTTTCGATGATCTTCACGTGGAGATCCCAGATCTGGTACGCGTGAAAGACGCCGCCAGCAAGTATCTGACAGCCTCGATGGCGCCTACAGATCGGGCTGCCATATTCACGACATCGGGCCGGGTAATGCTTGACTTCACCGACGATCGCCAGCAGTTACTCGAGACGATTGCGAAGCATTCAACAGGCTTTGCTGATGAGGGGCGTTCCGATGCGATTGTCCCCGGATGAACTGCTTATTTTGCTGACCAGATCGTGAACAAGAACAATCGGGAGTTGAAGAACGCCTTGGTCAGCGATACCGTCGAATGTCTGAACCTTCGACCGCGTTCGCCTGCCCTTGATGCTGCGGCCATTGCTACTGCTGCTCCCGTAGTCGAGAATGCCGCCGAGCGTAGAACTGAACAATGGCGATGCCGATATGCGAATGTCGCTGTCGGTTTTTCGCGACATCATCGTGCCGACTCTCCACTACGCCTGGGCAACGCTCGATGGTGCTGGTCTCCCCAGGATTTTTCATCACGGACTACTCACTGATGACACTGCTGTTCGACCGGGCCCTTCACGCGAATATCGCAATCAACGCTCTAGACGTTCGTGGCTTCTGGATGGATCCAGTTCTGGATGCCTCAGAAGAAGCTAGACAAGCCGGGGCAGCCACCCCTGATTCGAGCAATACATGCACGAGAGCGCCTCCCATCAGAACGACGTGCTAGCCGAAATCGCCGATGGAACTGGCGGCACCTTCTTTCACAACAACAATGATCTGCTGGAGGGCTTTCGTCGCACCTCTGCCACTCCCGAGTTCGCCTACATGCTTTCCTTCACGCCGCAGAGCCTGAAGGCTGACGGCAAGTTCCACAACATTAAGGTAGTGATTAATGATCCGCCCGGACTCAGCGCCCGCACCCAAAAGGGATACTTCGCGCCTAGCCGCACGCAGGACGCTGCGGAACAGACCAAGTCAGACATCGAAGATGCCGTCTTCTCCCGCGACGAACGGCAGGATATCCCCGTAGATCTGCATACCGAGTTCTTCAAGTCGGCGGTCGATCAGGCGAACGTCGCCGTGCTTACTCATGTCGATTTACGCCATCTCACCTTCCGGAAGGAAGCGGACCGCAATCTCGACACGATCACCGTGGTTTCCGTATTATTCGACCGCAATGGCCGCTTCGTCTCCGGGCAGGAAAAGACCATCGAGTTCCACATGCGTGACGACTCGATGCAGCGCCATCTGCAAAATGGTATCGCCATAAAGTCGAGCTTCGACTGTGAAGCCCGGTGACTATCTCGTCAGGGTCGTCGTGCGCGACACAGAAGGGCAAATGCTGTCGGCCAAGAACGATACTGTAACCATCCCGTAGTGGAGACGCGTTATGCAAAAAGGTCTTTGGACATTCCTGATCTCGCTGGTCGCCATCTCCACAACGATGCTGGCCTTCGCGCAGAACCAAACGCCGGCATCTTCGGGTGGGGCTACCCCGACCTTCCATGCGGAGACCAAACTGGTGCTGGTGGACACGGTCGTGACGGACAAGAAGGGCGCGTACATACACGATCTGACCGCAAAAGATTTTCGCGTATATGAGGACGGCAAAGAGCAGACGATCAAATCTTTCTCCTATGAAGCCGATCCTGCAACGCCGGAGAACTCACGCCCGCACTACATGGTGTTGTTCTTCGATAATTCAAGCACCGAACTCGCCGATCAGATTAACGCACGCCAAGCGGCGGTGAACTTCATCGATTCAAATGCGGGGCCGAATCGGTTGATGGCGATCGTAAATTTTGGAGGAGCGCTAAGCATTGCGCAGAATTTCACCTCGGATGCCGATCGACTGAAGAAGGTGGTTGCCGGCTTGAGCCGATCGTATGTCGCGAGTAATTCGGAATTGGCCTCAATGGGTGCGGTGGCTCTCTCAAGTGCAGAACTGGATTTTGGGCAATACACCACACTGCGCGCGCTACGCGGCCTGGCAAAAAGTCTGGCCGCCGTGCCGGGACGTAAGATCCTCATTTTCCTGAGCGCGGGATTTGGAATTACGGCTGACACTACGCCGGATCTGACGGCAGCGATCGATGCGTGCAACAAAGCAAACGTCGCAGTCTATCCGGTTGATGTTCGCGGTCTCGTGGCGCCCACAAAGATGCCGTCGACTGGAGCACTGTACCCGAGTCAAAATCCTGCCTTGGCTCCAGAAACCGGTCACCTAAAGCTCGCGTCTCTCATCTACGGCGGATCAGCGCAGGGCTTTCTGCGGCCGGCAGCATTTTTCCAGGCCGGTGGCAAACCGGGCGGAGGTGGCGCTCCCCGTCCTCCCACTGGAGGAACCGTAAGGCCGCCCGCAACCACAACCAGACCGCCAACCGTGTACCAGAATCCGATGAGCCGCCCGCGAATTATTCCACCATTCCCTGAGAGCACGACCACGAATCAACAGGTGTTTTATGCACTCGCCTCTGGAACTGGTGGATTCGTAATTACCAACACGAATGATCTGCTGAGCGGAATGCAGAAAATCTCGGCAGAACAGAACCAGTATTACGTTTTGGGATATGCGCCGACTGATTCTCCAGAGGGCAGCTGCCACACGTTGAAAGTTAAAGTGGATCGCGGCGACACCGTCGTTCGTGCGCGCAGCGGCTATTGCAGCGTAAAGTCAACGGACTTGCTGGCCGGAACGACTACATCCAAGACCTTGGAAGCCCGAGCCACCTCCGAACAGGGCGGCAAGTACCAAAGCTCACTCATCGCGCCGTTTTTCTACACGGCCCCAAATGTTGCGCGCGTCGATGTGACCATGCAGATTCCTGCGGAAGCGATGAAGATCGAGAAAGAGAAGGGAAAATACCGAGCGTCTGTTGACTTACTCGGCGTCGCTGTTACTAAGGACGGACAAGTTGCGGCGCGTTTCAGCGACACCGTGAAACTTGATTTCCAGAACAAGGACGAGTTGGAAACATTCACCCAAAAACCTTATTCCTACGAAAAACAATTCTCAGTGCCATCTGGAGATTTCCAGTTGAAGGTAGTATTCAGCTCTGGCGGTGAAAGCTTCGGTAAGGTGGAAACGCCGCTCGTCATCGAGCCAAACAATGGCAAACAGTTCGCCGTGAGCGGAGTCGCGCTCAGCAATACGCTTCTGAACCTGAAAGACAATCCTGCAGAAGCCGAAGACGCGTTGCTCGAAGATCGCACGCCATTGATCGTGAATCACATGCAGATTGTTCCGTCTGCGACCAACCAGTTCAAGAAAGCCGATATGGCGGTTCTATATGTTGAGGTGTACGAGCCTCTCCTCAAATCCGAAAAGCCTCCTATCGTTGTGGTCGAATACCGCGTGCTGGACCGCAAGTCGGGAGCCGTCAAATTTGATTCAGGCTTGATGAATATGGCGCCCTCGATTCATCCGGGCGATCCCGTAATCCCCATCGGGCTGAAGTTAGTTACGGACAAGCTCGAGCCGGGCGATTATCGCCTTGAACTGAAAACCAAGGATTCAGCAGGAAACTCATCCCTCGTGCGTACTACCGACTTTAGAATGGAGTAGCGCGTCAGTCACGTCGGACTGAGCAGTATTGAGTTGCAGGAATTGGCGTAGCAATGTGATAAGAAGTCGCGTGACCTACCGCGCGTACGGCTACATCCTCGTCATCGTGAAACTTCCTGATCCACTGCAACCGGACATAACGCCCGTCATCGTCCAGGTGCCCGAGACTGTATTCATGTTGCTCATCGAGCCCTGAAGCGTAAGCACGTTATTTCCTGTGGCCATCATTCCCATTTGCATGCCCATGGATCCAGCCTGCCCGTTCATCATCCCCGACTGAATGGTCATTCCGAACGAACCTGTCATCGATCCATTCATGGCACTGTTCAGCATCACCGCTCCGCTTCCAGAGGTTCCCGATGCAAAGCAGGGAGTTGGGGTCGTGAACTGAAGGTTTGTGGCAGTCACAACGTTGCTGCTGTTCTGGCTGAGAGCTGAAGTGAAAGCCATCATCTGCGTGCCGGTCTGCGCCATCATCGTGGCTGTCCAATTGCCGTTCATGCTGTTCGCGGCATTCAAATTCGTAGATGCCGTATTGCCCATTCCCATGCCTCCGCATTCCGCGAGGAGTAAGGCCAATATGAAGAGCAGAGTCACCCTCAGTGCGTTCATCGAATCGCTCGCTTTTCCGGCGAGAAGAATGGAGGTGAGGAGCCAAGCGCTTGAGGTGGACGTTGCAACTGCCGGAAAGTGACTGCGACCACTTCGTTGACTCACGAGCAAGTGCTCCGAAAGACGAAGCGGTCACGCGATCATGCTCCGCTCCGTCTTCCGAACAGAGGGACTGTGGTCTGACAGAACTAAGCTAGAAGGATTTCAGAGAAGCCTTGTCACCGCGATGTAA
>CAWKDK010000007.1:0-109053 GCA_963848375.1 Terriglobia bacterium | reverse complement strand
CAAGCTGAGATAGTGAGTGATAATCTCTGATGAGATAACGAAGTCGGCCTCGCAAGCGGTCCGGGTACACTGTTGCGGCTTCTACGCGTAACAGTAGCTCGGATCGAAGGAGGCCGAGATGCGCATTATAGGCTGCGATTTGCATGCGCGACAGCAGACGTTGTCGATGCTGGACGCGGAGACAGGAGAAGTGGAAGAGCACGTTCTCGGGCACGAGGGCGAGGAAGTACGCGAGTTTTACTCCGGGCTGCCAGGTCCGGTGCGAGTTGGGATTGAAGCTAGTTGTGCGACGCAGTGGTTCCTGCAGTTGATGGAAGAGCTGGGAGTCGAATGTTGGGTTGGGCACCCGGCGAAGATCCGCGCCTATGAACCGCGCAAGCAGAAGAATGATCGACGCGATGCTCGGTTGCTGATGCATCTGCTGGAGCAAGACATCTTCCCCAGGATCTGGGTGCCATCGGTCGAGCAACGAGATGTGCGGGCGCTGCTCATGCATCGACATCAATGGGTGCGCATTCGCGTGCGGATTCAGAACGCATTGCAATCGATCGCATTGGGTCACGGGTTGCGACGCGGATCGGGGTTGTGGAGCAAGGACGGACAACTTTCACTGTTGGCATTGTCGCTGCCCGAGCACACCGAGGCACGTCGCAACGAGCTGATGGCGTTATATCGTCAGCTGGATGCCGACATCGAGACTCTGGATCGAATGGTAGCCGAGACTGCGGAGGAGCGACCGTTATCACGCTTGTTGATGACGCATCCCGGAGTCGGTCCGAACACAGCGTTGGCCACGGAGGTCTATCTGGGAGATCCGACGCGGTTCGCCGATGGCAAAGCCGTAGGCAGCTATGTGGGGATGATTCCTGAGGAAAAGTCGAGCGGCAAGAAGTGGCGGCTGGGGAAGTTAACCAAGCAAGGCAATACGATGCTGCGCTTCCTGTGGTGCGAAGCGGCCCGACATGCCGTGCGGCACGATGCCGAGCTGAAGCGGTTCTATACACGCAAACTGGCACAAAAAGGATTGGGGAAAGCGACCGTAGCAGCCGGCCGCAAGCTGGGGATCCGGTTGTGGATCATGCTGCGCGATGAGATTGATTACGACGAGTTCTGCCGTCGCGGACGGCAGTGCGGGGAAGCCCATGCGGAGAGGCCTGGTCGAGAACGTGGTCCAGCGTAAGCGGTGACCGTACCTCTGAATAGGCAATCCGCCTCCCCGTTGGGCACGGGGAGTCCGAACAACTCATCATGGTCAGCAGTGACCGAAGAGATGTCTGGTGGGCAACACCGAACGATGAAACGGAAACGGGCCGAGCTGCAAAACGGGTAGAAGCAGATGAACAACGATGGCCAATTTACGAGTGCTTCGGCGCAAGTGGAGTTGTGTGCAACAAAAAATCAAAAACCCTTCTGAATAAGGATTGACAGGGCCGCCTTCGTTAGAGACGTTCTGAACAGTTATCGTGCAAATCGAGCCTAGCCACCACCACAGTAACCTTGGCCGATCAATCCGTCTTGACTAACATCACAGCAAATGGACACTCAGCAAAGCCTTCTTCCAGGTGGGATCGCTGTATTTGTGATCATGGTTGTTGGGCTCCTGTTGTACTTCCTACCTTCAATCATTGCGCATCGTCGGAAACACAAAAACGAGCATACGATCACGATAGTCAATGTCCTCGCAGGTTGGACAGGTATCGGCTGGGTGCTATTACTAGTGTGGGCGTGCAGTGAGCCGTGAATCGACGGATTCGTATTTGCAGTCGGTTCCGCATTTCCTTGGTTGCAAGGGCGGCGGTACACCCCCATAATCCCCCGAATGCTCCCGCGATCATCATCGAAGCCTGTTGGGATCGGCCTTCTAACGCTGATCGTCCTCTTCACAATGTTCTCTGCTTGCTCGCTTATGTGGATTTTTCAAGTCCCGGCAACTGAGGGAAGAGGCATCGGCATATTTCTAGTCGCCGTCGGGGCAATGAACATTGTCTTACACAGAAGACTAGGACGACAGGTGTTCACTCGTTCAATGAAGTCCAAGGCTTCTTTTGTAGTCAGATTCTGGGAAAGAATCGGCGAAAACACGGTGCAGCTCTTCTATCTCGGCCTAGGCATTATTCTCGGCCTCTCTGGTGCTTTTCTATTCGTCAGGTCTTTCTAGAAATGCGGTCCTTGCGTGTTCTTCTATCGTTTGCCCATACGACTTTCAGATAGGTGGCGTGAAATCGGCATACCACTCCGTATCTCAGGTTGAAATAGAGAGTGGGAAACGCCGTTCCATTCGGCATCTTGTCAGCACTTCGTCGCAAACATTCACAAACTCAACTGTTAGAGTGTTCTTTTCGAATGCACCCTCGAGCATGAAAACAATGAAATACGGCATCTGGTTGCTGTTTTGGGCGTTCCTGTTTGCGGTTACAGCCGCGATTTTTGGTGGTCAGTGCGTGGACTACTATCGGCTGGAAAGAAACGGTACGAGGACGCAGGGCACCGTCCTGGCATACAAAGCCCATGGTCAAATTGAGTATTCGTTCGTGTTCAATGGACAGACCTATCGGAACGTCGGTATGCGACCCACTGCAGCGGCCTTGTCTGAGAGCACGGGGCCGGGCGCAACATTGCCGGTCTGGTTTTTACCGGCATCGCCCCAAATAAGCTGCGTGATTAGCCCGAGGCAGCTATTTTCGAACGAATGTTCTTCGGTGTTGTTGGCGTCGGCCATGTTCCCCACCGTCATCGTCTTTGTAATTGCTCTTCGTGTAGCAGGGAACCGACACTCATAACCGTAAAACGGTCCAATTTATGTCGGTCAATTCACTATTGATATATCTCTATACCACCAACTATCTCAGGCTGAGATAGTGAGTGATAATCTCTGATGAGATAACGAAGTCGGCCTCGCAAGCGGTGCGGGTACACTGTTGCGGCTTCTACGCGTAACAGTAGCTCGGATCGAAGGAGGCCGAGATGCGCATTATAGGCTGCGATTTGCATTCGCGACAGCAGACCTTGTCGATGCTGGACGCGGAAACAGGAGAAGTAGAAGAGCACGTTCTCGGACACGAGGGCGATGAAGTACGCGAGTTTTACTCCGGGCTGCCAGGTCCGGTGCGAGTTGGGATTGAAGCTAGTTGTGCGACGCAGTGGTTCCTGCAGTTGCTGGAAGAGCTGGGAGTCGAATGTTGGGTTGGGCACCCGGCGAAGATCCGCGCCTATGAACCGCGCAAGCAGAAGAATGATCGACGCGATGCTCGGTTGCTGATGCATCTGCTGGAGCAAGACATCTTCCCCAGGATCTGGGTGCCATCGGTCGAGCAACGAGATGTGCGGGCGCTGCTCATGCATCGACATCAATGGGTGCGCATTCGCGTGCGGATTCAGAATGCATTGCAATCGATCGCATTGGGTCACGGGTTGCGACGCGGATCGGGGTTGTGGAGCAAGGACGGACAACTTTCACTGTTGGCATTGTCGCTGCCCGAGCACACCGAGGCACGTCGCAACGAGCTGATGGCGTTATATCGTCAGCTGGATGCCGACATCGAGACTCTGGATCGAATGGTAGCCGAGACTGCGGAGGAGCGACCGTTATCACGCTTGTTGATGACGCATCCCGGAGTCGGTCCGAACACAGCGTTGGCCACGGAGGTCTATCTGGGAGATCCGACGCGGTTCGCCGATGGCAAAGCCGTGGGCAGCTATGTGGGGATGATTCCTGAGGAAAAGTCGAGCGGCAAGAAGTGGCGGCTGGGGAAGTTAACCAAGCAAGGCAATACGATGCTGCGCTTCCTGTGGTGCGAAGCGGCCCGACATGCCGTGCGGCACGATGCCGAGCTGAAGCGGTTCTATACACGCAAACTGGCACAAAAAGGATTGGGGAAAGCGACCGTAGCAGCCGGCCGCAAGCTGGGGATCCGGTTGTGGATCATGCTGCGCGATGAGATTGATTACGACGAGTTCTGCCGTCGCGGACGGCAGTGCGGGGAAGCCCATGCGGAGAGGCCTGGTCGAGAACGTGGTCCAGCGTAAGCGGTGACCGTACCTCTGAATAGGCAATCCGCCTCCCCGTTGGGCACGGGGAGTCCGAACAACTCATCATGGTCAGCAGTGACCGAAGAGATGTCTGGTGGGCAACACCGAACGATGAAACGGAAACGGGCCGAGCTGCAAAACGGGTAGAAGCAGATGAACAACGATGGCCAATTTACGAGTGCTTCGGCGCAAGTGGAGTTGTGTGCAACAAAAAATCAAAAACCCTTCTGAATAAGGATTGACAGGGCCGCCTTCGTTAGAGACGTTCCCGACAGTTATCTTCTTCCTTCGGCTCATATCACGCTTCTAAATCCTGATTTCAGTTGCATCCACGCACGGCTCCAAATTCATCATATATTTCTGAGTAAACCCGGAGACCTCCCCGCTCACCTGGAGAAAATCGATGGCTCTAGCAACATATCGAATACTCGCCAACGAATATGACGCAGAAGCGGACGCCATTGCTGATTATGAGGCTATCCATAAACTCTACAGCGATCTCGGAATCCTAGACTCCTTTGACGCTGCCGTGCTCACGCGTCAGCCCGACGGGAAGGTGATCATCGTAAAGCGAGTCGATGAGCAGTCTGATGAGCAGTCTAAAGGGAAAGCAAGGTGGGTCGCCGGACTCGCGGTTGGAACTGCGGTCGCGCTCTTCCCGGCCGTCGCATTGGGCATCCCAGTCGCCGGCCTGGGCATGGGATTGCTTGCTGGCGCAGGCATGGGCGCCGTCATCGGTGGACATGTCGCGCGCGGCATGAATCGGTCCGATCTGAAGGATCTCGGCGAGTTGCTGGACCATGGAACTAGTGGTCTATTGGTCGTCACGACTACGGAGATCGAAGCCAGAGTGGAGGCGGCCATCACTCGGGCCCACAAGCGCGCCAAAGCTAAGCTCCATGCCGACAACGATGCTATCAAGGAGGAGATCGGTCGTGCGGCATAGTGGTGGGAGCCCGTTGTAGCAACTGGGGGTATAGAGTTACGAACGGCGAGCGCGTCGTAGCCTTGCTTTCCAATTCGCTCGAATATCAACTCTTGCAGCTGTAATTCTTGCAGCGTTGATTAAGCCTAGGTCTTATCAGCTAGATGTCGGGAAATCGGGATAAGGACGAAGGCTTCAGCAACCTGTATGTTCATTGTTGAGGACAAGAGCATCCGGGTCAGGAGAAGCCTTCATGACTATTGTAGGGTGTGATTTCCATCCTGGTTGGCAACAAATTGCAGTCTTGGATTCAGAAACCGGCGAGATCCGCGAGCTGAAACTGACGAACGGCAACGGGGAGGCGGAAAGGTTTTATCGTTCTCTCGAAGGGCCGGTGTTGGTTGGCCTCGAAGCATGCGGCAACACGCATTGGTTTGAAGACATGCTCGAGCGTTTGGGGCATGAAGTGTGGATCGGAGATGCTGCGGCGATCCGAGCCAGTTACATGCGCAAGCAAAAGACGGATAAGCGCGATGCGGCGCACATCCTCAAGCTGCTGATGGAGGAGCGCTTCCCGCGGCTGTGGCGGCCGAGCAAGGCGGAACGCGATCTGCGGCAGTTGCTCATTCATCGTCATCGACTGGTTGGCGTCCGCACGCGAGTGAAGAACGGGTTGCATCACCTGATGCTGAACAAGGGCATTCAGATGAAGCGGAAGTTATGGAGCGAAGCCGGACAGAAGATCCTGCAGGAGTTGCCACTGGAGGGCTGGGCGGCGCAGCGAAGGAAAGATCTGCTGCAACTGCTTCGCACGCTGAACCCGCAGATCGCAGAACTCGATCAAGCGGTGGAGCAAGCTGCCTATGGCAACGAGCGGGCACGCTTGTTGATGACGCAGCCTGGTGTCGGTCCGATCACCTCGCTGGCGTTTGTGATCACCATGGGGGATGTGAAACGATTCGCCAGGGGCAAACAGGTGGCGAGTTACCTGGGTCTGATTCCGAGCGAGCACAGTTCAAGCAAGCGTCGTCGGCTCGGATCGATCAGCAAGCAAGGGAGTCCGTTTCTGCGGATGCTGCTGGTCGAGAGCGCGCAAACGGTATGCCGGCTCGATGAGGGATTTCGTGCCGAGTATAAGCACCGCTGCCATCACATGAAGACGGCAGTAGCGAAGGTGGCCGCGGCGAGGAAGTTAGCAGTGCGACTCTACTGGATGCTGCGTACCAACACAGCCTATCCGGAGATCGCTCATGTCGAGGGCAGCCCGCGGTATGGTGTGGTCGGCGGAAGCTAGACCGGGAAATTGATTGGGCGCCCTCGCATCCAGACTGACCCGTGCAGAAGACGGCGCTCGCGCGCCTTGGAAAAACGGAAGACCGTTTTCCACTTCCGCACCGGTCCGGCGGCTGGATGTTCGCAAGCAACATCATGGTCGAGGTTATGGCCGCATAGATGGATGATGGAGCGATTGCTTCATCGCAGGTGATGGAACAGCGTGATGCTCGGAGCTCTTGGTCCTCAACCCAACTCTGGCCAACACGCGGTGTCAAAAGCACTGCTTACGACACCTATGCCCTTGACACAGCCTTCGTCCTTATAGACGCCATATCACCGCCAATTCCAGCCCGTCTGCCTGTCAGAAAGATTGCGGGTGAAGCCAATTGTGCGTGGACCACCGCCCGCGCACCCCACCTGGTCGGCTTCCCTCGATGCCGCACAAAACTTGTCAAGCCCCTCTACTCCACAAAATCGGCCTAAGCTGTTCCATTCACGTCACATATAAACTTCGCGAAAGTGTCTAGTAGGTCCCCTCAAATTTGTCACAATAGAGATAGGCGCTCGAGTTCGGGACGTCTTTGGCTTTGCTTTTCTGACAACTAACAACTGGCAACTGACAACTGTCGGCCTCCGGCCGACCTAACTCCTTTGTTATGCGGGACGATGGGACTAAGTCCTTTGTTTGCCGGGACAAGTCTTATCCCATGCCTCTAAGTCCTTTAGAATGCGGGACGAAGGGGGAGGGGGTACCCATGGGACTTCCCATTCCGGGAAAAACAGAGAGTGCGGCGCTGACGATTTCGGGTGCCCCACCCTCGGCCTCTTTTGCCGTGGGCGGGTAGTCACGCAGCGCATGTCATACTGACCAATGCCCAGTCATAACTTCGAGGCAATCATTCTTGGCGCCGGCGCCGCCGGACTGATGTGCGCCATCGAAGCGGGCAAGCGCGGACGCCGTGTTGCCGTCCTCGAGCACGCTGATCGCCCGGGCAAGAAGATCCTCATCTCCGGTGGAGGCCGCTGCAACTTCACCAACATTTATTGCCAGCCGGAGAATTTTCTCTCGGCGAATCCGCATTTTGCGAAATCAGCGCTGGCGCGTTACACGCCTGCCGACTTCATTGCGCTCGTCGAGAAACATCGCATCGCGTATCACGAGAAGACCCTGGGCCAGCTATTCTGTGACGGCTCCTCGCGCGCGATTCTCGACATGCTCGAAGCAGAGTGCCGCGCAGCGGGTGTTCAGATGTTTCTGAACACCAAGGTTCAGGAAGTCTCGCGCACAACCGAGTTCATCGTTCGCTCCGAAGAAAGCGAATTCCGCACGCCAACACTCGTCGTCGCCACCGGTGGACTCTCCATCCCCAAGATGGGAGCTACCAGTTTTGGATACGATCTCGCCCGCCAGTTTGGATTGAAAATTGAGGAGCCGCGGCCCGCACTCGTGCCGTTCGTTTTAAGCGCCGCCGATCGCAAGCGTTACTGCGACCTCGCTGGAGTTTCAGCCGAAGCCGTTACGTCAACCGACCACGCCCAGTTTCGCGAGAAGATGCTGATCACGCATCGTGGCCTCAGCGGACCGGCAATCCTACAGATATCGTCTTATTGGAAACCGGGCACTCCGATCGCGATCGACCTCGCTCCCG
Source organism: Terriglobia bacterium (assembly GCA_963848375.1). Taxonomy (GTDB): domain Bacteria; phylum Acidobacteriota; class Terriglobia; order Terriglobales; family Acidobacteriaceae; genus JAJPJE01. Next base: position 101,175 of record CAWKDK010000007.1, on the reverse strand, counting down.
GACAGGAAATCACGCCCACCATTCGCGAGGCAAAAACGCGCGATTTGGCCGTGACTCGCAAGTCACTCGAGCGCGTTCTTCCGAATCGCCTCGCCGCACGCTGGCTCGAACTGCATCCGCCAGCGTCGTACACGAATCAGGGCCTGGACGATTTCGAACAACAGTTGCACGCGTGGAAGATCACTCCCGCAGGAACCGAAGGATACGAAAAAGCTGAAGTCACCGCCGGCGGAGTCGATACCAACGAACTCTCCGCCAAAACCATGGAGAGCCGCAAAGTGCCAGGCCTCTACTTCATCGGAGAAGTCGTCGACGTGACCGGCCACCTCGGCGGATTCAACTTCCAGTGGGCTTGGGCCTCCGGCTCGGCCGCGGGTCGGGCACTGTAGTGCGACTCATTTTTGCGCTAAATCTTTTTGATAACCGGCGCTCAATGTCCCCTTCGCAGTCGCAATCGGCAGCAGCGTCGGATAGAACTGCACAAATGTCGTGTCCACCGCTGCATGTTCCGCGTGACACGAATAGCAACTGGCGGTCTGCGGAATCATCTTCGCAGTTTTGCTTTCGTCGAACCCAAAGAATGCCCATTTGCCTGGAAATCGCGCTTCGTCTTTCACGTGCACCTCGATCCCCATCACTTCGCCCTGGAAATTGCCAGCTTTGTTGATCGAGCCTCGGCTCTGCGCGCCGCGGCCTTCCAGCACCATCACGGTCTTATCAGGCCACGTGCCAGTATTGAGGAACGCTTTATAAGCCTCGGGATTCACGAACACGTTGTCGAACATGTGGTGACCCATGTTCATCGCCGGGTTGTAGCTCATATCGAAGCCGGTCGTCAGATAGACCCATTCGCGGTAGTTCGCGGGCAACTTCATCTGGCCGTCGGAGGTATATTCCGGCCCAGAAGTCGGCGCTTGCCCGTTCTGCGCCAGTCCGCCCAGACCGAACAACGCGATCACAATCACCAATGCGATTTTCATTTTGCCATCCATGTTGGAAGTATGAGGCTGGACGCCTTCGAACTCCAGACTTCTGGCTGCACGGGATTGTCATTTCGCTGCATTTTCGAACATTCTGTGCGCGACTGGTCTAACATTCTCAGCATGGAAGACGGCTCTCTGCGTCCGCAACCCGTCCGCTGGCTTTGGATCGCCGCGATCTGGACGACCGTTGCACTATTCTCCGCGACGCAGAACGTTGTCGTGATGCGCGCCGAAGGAATGCATCACGCGTGGACGAAGCTCTTCGTCTACCTGGCATTTTCGTGGCTGCCGTCCGCGCTTTCGACTCCGGTCGTGCTCTATCTCGGGCGACGATATCCGCCATTTCGAATCAAGGCATTTTCCGCCTGGGCCATTCACCTCATCGCCAGTCTCGCTATCTGCGTGGTCTGGGCAGGATGGATGACGGTGATGGAACGGCTGCTGAATCCTTGGGCCGATCCATCGTTTCCCAGGCCATTCGTGCACGTGTGGCTCGATAAGTTTTACAACGAACTGCTGGCCTCTTTTCTTCTATACGTCGCTATTCTTGCCGTCGGCCAAATGTTGGAATCGCGCGAGCGCCTGGCTCTACAGCAGGCAGAAACTGCTCGCCTGAACGATCAACTTTCCGCCGCACGACTTGAGGCGCTTCGACGGCAAGTTGAACCGCATTTCCTGTTCAACACTCTTCACGGAATCGCGGCACTGGTTCGCGAGGAAAGGAACGATGAAGCGGTCAGCATGATTGCCGGCCTGAGCGACTTCTTGCGCGGCGTCCTCGATGATTCGCATCGGCAGCAAGCTCCCTTGGGAGACGAGATGCAATTCCTGCAGAAGTATCTCGACATCGAAAAGATGCGCCTGGGAGATCGGCTTCGACTGGACATACAAGTTCCCCCGGAACTGCTTGCGGCTCATGTCCCCAGCCTGATTCTGCAGCCGATGGTCGAAAATTCCATCAAGCACGGCATCTCAAAGCGCGCGCAGGGAGGCGAGATCCGCATCTCGGCAGTGCGCAACAATGGCACGCTGACCTTGAGCGTATACAACGACGGACCAGCGCTTCCCAGCGGATGGGAGAACAGCCAGCCTGGGATTGGCATCTCCAACGTGCGCGCCCGCCTGCAAAGCCTCTACGGAAAGGATTTCGAGTTCCGCCTGCAAAATCAGCCTCCTAATGGAGTGCAAGTCTCACTTTCAGTGCCCTTCCAGGAGTAACGCGTGCCCGACGAACGCGTCGCCAGAATACGCACGTTGATCGTGGACGACGAGCCGCCCGCGCGCGCCAATCTTAGAGTCTTGCTGCGGCGTGATCAGGATGTCGAAATCGTCTCCGAGTGCCGTTCTGGAGCAGAGGCTCTCACCGAGATTCGCAGCAAGAAACCGGATCTCGTTTTCCTCGACATACAAATGCCCGAATGCGATGGTTTCGATGTGCTCGAGCTGCTTGGCGCTCAGTTGCCACCCGCCATCATCTTCGTCACCGCTTACGATCAGTACGCATTGCGCGCCTTCGAGGCGGGTGCGCTCGACTATCTCCTGAAGCCCTTCGACAATGCGCGATTCGATCGCGCCCTTGCGCGCGCCAAAGAACGAATTGCACACGCGAACCCTGCCGCGAAGAGGCTCGATCGTTTCGCCATCAAGAGCACGGGGCAAGTCTCGTTCGTCAACATTGCCGAAATCGATTGGATCGAAGCCGCAGACTATTACGCATGCCTTCACGTGGGCGCAAAATCGCACCTATTGCGGCGGAGCATGGCAGAGCTGGAAGAGGATCTCGACCCGACGCGTCTTCTGTCGCATTCACCGGTCTGCGATCGTGAATCTGGAACGAATCCAGGCGCTGGAACTTCGCGAAGATGGAGAACACGAAGTGCTGCTCACTGACGGAACAAGGCTGAGGATGAGCCGTCGCTACCGCAAAGAGCTCCAGTCGCGTATGGGTGTGTCGCAGAGCTAAGCCGCAAGAGATGACGCTCTCCTTGGCCCGAAGCACCGAGGTAACTGGCGCAGCAGACTCAGCCGCGTTACACTCCGCCATCATGGCAGAACGTTTCATCTGCAACGTTTGCGAACTACCGGAAGAGAAGTGTGAGTGTGATCGTTATTGCGGCCTGTGCATGGGCGCGCATCAAGTGCGGTTATGCCAGGACGGCGCTTATTACTGCCTCGAGTGTCGCGAAGCCTGCGACTTGCAAGCGCAGAACTAAACGACTAAATCACGACCGCTTCCCTGTACTCCCCAAATACTTTCCGCATGGCATCGGAAATTTCGCCAACCGTGGCGTAGCTCTCGACGGCATTCACAATCGCCGGCATTAAGTTCTCGCCAGTTCGCGCTATATCTTCGACGCGCGTGAGAGCATCGCGCCAGGCGCCGGGGTCACGCTTCGCCCGCACCGCGCGTAGGCGTTCTACCTGCTTGCGCTCCAATGCCTCATCGATGCGCTGGATCGGGACAGGCGTTTCTTCTTCCAATCGGAAGCGGTTCACGCCGACCACGACCTGCTCGAGGCGCTCGACCCTTTGCTGAAACTCGTACGATGCATTTTGGATTTCCTGCTGCACGTAGCCGCGCTCAATTGCTCTCAGCATTCCGCCGAGCGCTTCGATTTTGTCCAGATACGCTTCCGCTCGCTTCTCGATTTCATCCGTCATCGACTCGACGTAGTACGAACCCGCTATGGGATCGACGGTCTGGGCTGCACCCGATTCGTAGGCGATGATCTGCTGGGTCCGCAAGGCAATTCGCGCAGATTGCTCGGTTGGCAGCGCAAGCGCTTCATCGAAGGAGTTCGTATGCAGCGACTGCGTTCCGCCCAGTACAGCCGAAAGCCCCTGCAACGCGGTGCGCACGATATTATTCTCCGGCTGCTGCGCGGTTAGCGAAGAGCCGGCCGTCTGCGTATGAAAGCGCAGCATCCACGATTTCGGGTTCTTGGCGGCGAACTTGTCGCGCATGATGCGCGCCCACATTCGCCTGGCGGCCCGAAACTTGGCAATCTCCTCAAAGAAGTTGCTGAACGATGCGAAGAAGAACGACAGCCTCGGCGCGAATGTATCGACATCGAGCCCCGTGTCGATCGCCGCTTGCACATAGGTCATTCCATCAGCCAGGGTGAACGCCACTTCCTGCACGGCGGTGCATCCGGCTTCGCGCATGTGATAGCCGGAAATCGAAATCGTGTTCCAATCGGGTACTTCCCGGTTCGCATACGCAAAAATGTCCGTCACAATCCGCATCGCTGCTTGTGGCGGATAAATGTACGTCCCGCGCGCGATGTATTCCTTCAGGACGTCGTTCTGCACCGTGCCGGAGAGCTTGCGAACCTCTGCCCCTGTGCGTTTCGCGACCGCAATGTAGAGCGCGAGCAGGATCGAGGCGGTCGCATTGATGGTCATCGAGGTGGAGATCTTCTCCAGGTTGATGCCATCAAACAGCCGTTGCATGTCCTCAATGGAATCGATAGCAACGCCTACTTTGCCGACTTCTCCCATCGCCAGGGGACAATCAGAATCCAGGCCAATCTGCGTAGGAAGATCAAACGCGACCGACAGCCCTGTCGTTCCGGCCTGCAGCAGGTACTTGTAGCGCCGATTCGACTCTTCGGCGTCGCCCATCCCGGCGTACTGCCGCATGGTCCAGAGGCGTCCGCGGTACATAGTCGGGTGAACGCCGCGCGTAAACGGATATTGGCCGGGATAACCAAGTTGCTGATCGTATTGCCAGTCCTGCAGGTCCGCTGGCGTATAGAGGGGTTGAACTTCGATGTTAGAACTCGTCTTGACGGCTTCTTGCTTCGCAGAAGCCTTTGCAGCTTCCGGCGCTGCGGTTTTCACAGGATCAGCCACGGTGGGACCTCGATCAGGTTCGGCGTCCGGCGCGCATGAAGTTGCTCAGGGCGAAGTATCCGAAGAGCAAAGCGAATCCCGCAACAAGGATCACGCGTCCCGGCCCTACTTTCCCTGCCGCATAACTGCGGTACTCGCGGATGCAGGCGAGTGCGCCAAGCGTCGCGAACGCCAGAAAGAATACACCTGTAACCTGATGCCAGAGAGCCGAAAGAACGTGCGCGAGCGAGTGAAAGATGGAGCTCGCGCCGCGGTAGGTGGCCCGCAGCCAGCGATTGCTATTGGCCTTCTCGCCAGCCATGCGCCCGACAACACGGGCAACGGCGGCACTTTTGCGGACTCCAGACGTTTCCGGCACAACTTGTGATTGTAACAAGCCTGCAGGAACTAAACCGGAGTCGCATCCGGCGCATCCAACGAATTGGGTACGCAGTTTCGCCGGGCAACCACCTGGCGGCCCAAACCCCAGGGGGCGAAGTGAATCCGAAACTCAAGCACCTGATGAAGGAACTCGGCGAGGCGATCAATGATTCCCTCTCTGAATCGGAGGAAATTGCCGAGGTAATCTCCAAGATTAAAGCAGGCGGTTATGACGTTTTCCTGGTGCTCGAAGCCACGATCGGCTTTAACAAGCAGGAACCGGAAGAGGAAGCGACGGAGAGCGCAGGACGCCGTTCGAACCATACTGATTTCAAAGTCACCAGTCAGGACATGAAGTTCCTGAAGTCGCTGCGAATCACGCTGGACGATGCTGCCTGATTGCTGCTCCTGGCGTGGCAAGTGTCGATAACTGATTTCCTTGTGCTAACATCATGCGGCTTAAGCTAGTTGTCTGAAGTTGGCTGCGGAGAATCCGGCCCTCTTAGCGGGCTGACAATTGAACCGGTTCTTCTTTTCGGTTTATGTAACAAAGTTTTTCAAATCGGTATTCCGGAAAAGGCATGAAGGACACGCTTGGAGTCTTGCTGGCCGGAGGAGCGGGGGAAAGGCTGTACCCTCTGACTCGGGATCGCGCCAAACCGGCAGTCACGTTCGGCGGAATCTATCGCATCATCGACATCACGCTTTCCAATTGCATTAATTCCGATCTTCGTCGCGTCTACATCCTCACCCAGTACAAAGCGCTCTCGCTGAATCGTCATATTCGCGAAGGCTGGAACATCGTGGCTCGCGAACTGGGCGAGTTCGTTGAGATCCTGCCGCCGATGAAGCGCGTCAGCGAGAACTGGTACATGGGAACCGCGGACGCCGTCTACCAGAACATCTACTCGATTGGAGCAGAGCAGCCGAAACACGTTCTCATCCTGTCGGGCGATCACATTTACAAGATGAACTATGGGCTGATGCTCGATCAGCACCGCGCCTCTGGCGCCGACGTCACTCTGGCAACCATTCTGATCGAACCCGAAGAGACTTTCCGCTTCGGAGTGGTGGACGTCGACCGTGGGGGGCGAGTTACCGGTTTCGAGGAAAAGCCGAAGGTAACCAATCTGCGCTCGCCCTATAATCCGCGCATGGTCTCGGGATCGATGGGCATTTACTCTGTTCAACACCGACGTGCTCATCCCCGTGTTGTTGAAAGACGCCGAGGATCCGAACTCGAGCCACGATTTCGGGCACGACATCCTCCCCAAGATGGTGGACGACTACAAAATCTACTCCTTCAATTTCATCGACGAGAACAAGAAGGAAGCGCTTTACTGGCGCGACGTGGGCACGCTGGAAGCGTATTACGAAGCGAACATGGACCTGGTTGCCGTTTCGCCAGTGTTCAACCTCTACGACAAGCACTGGCCGCTGCGCACACACCAGAGACAGTATCCTCCGGCGAAATTCGTATTTTCCGAGCCGGGCCGCACTGGCAGCGCCGTGGATTCGATCGTCTCCGCCGGATCGATCGTCTCCGGTTCCATGGTGCGGAGCAGCGTTTTGTCACCCGACGTACGAGTGAACTCCTACGCCGACGTCGACTCCAGCATCGTCTTCAGCCACGTGAATATCGGCCGCTACTGCCGCATTCGCCGAGCCATCATCGATCGCGACGTGCATATTCCCGAGGGCACGGTAATCGGCTACGACACCGAGGTCGATAAGCAGCGGTACTTCGTCACTGAGACCGGTATCACCGTGGTGACGCGCGACTACTCGCTGTTCGAAAGCCCGGTTGCCGTTGACTATTACAGTCCCGAATAGGGAGGACTTGCGGGGGCTGATCCCGTTTATGGATCGGCCGGTCATCTTTGCAGATGATTACTGATAGGTAACCCCACCCCCCCCCCCTCCCAAGCGGCAAACAAAGGACTTACGTGGTAGTGCGCGTCACATAGCGCATTCTAAAGGGCTTAACCTGCCCATAGCGCATTCTAAAGGAGTTAGTGGCTGCTCTTCCCAGCTGCAAGTCGGCCCATCCTTGCGCGGTTGCTTCTCGAATTGCGAAATCCCATGGGTACCCCCTCCCCCGGTGTCCCGCATTCTAAAGGACTTAGAGGCATGGGATAAGGCTCGTCCCGGCAAACAAAGGACTTAGTCCCGTCCCGCATAACAAAGGAGTTAACTCAGTTGCTAGTTGTCAGTTGTCAGTTGTCAGACAAAAGCAAAATCAAAGACGGCCCGAACTCACATCGCCTATCTCTATTGTGACAAATTCGAGGGGACCTACCGGACACTTTCGGAGAATTTATTTCTATCGTGGAATGATCGACTTGGCGGGAAAACGGGGCTAAGAGGCTCTTGACAACATTTGCGCGGGGCCGAGGCGAATGACAACCTCTCTGACATTGGAGTTGGCGATCCCAGCCTCCGCCAACGGCAGGCGAAAGAGTTGGCCACCCGCCCATGTATCCGTTGGGACGCGGTACTGGCTATGTCTGGTACGGGACCTACTGTCGTTCAATCGAGCTTGATGCGAGTCGCTTCGTCAGCCCCGGTTACTTCTACAGATCGGCGCTTGTAGTACACACGGAGCAGAGCCGCAACGCCGACAGCGAAGGGAATGCTCAGCAACAAGAACCAGCGAACCTCAACTACTCCGAAGAAGAAAATTAGGCAACTTCCGATTGCGACCACCGCACCCATAATGCCGCCGCCGATTGCGATATGGTGAATCGAAATGCCGGGATGCTGCTTCATTCCCTATCTACCCCTTAGCTTATTGGACCTCCCAACACCTATTTCGCACTGCGCGATTTCTCCACACTAACGTCTACACATTTCGGCGCTGTAAGAGTGTTCCTTGAAGAGGACTGCGGATCCAGATGAAATTCAAAACTGATGGACGTAGGCTCCTCACGTTTCTGAAATCGAAAGCGTTCTAGTGCTGAAACCGACGCTTCGTCGAGACCATAACCGAGTGACTTCACGACAGTTATCTTATGAGCGCAACCATCGGAGCCAACTATGGCAGTTAGACGTACGGTTCCTTTTACTTTCGCTTTCGCGGCCTGTGCAGTGTACTCGGGATTGTAGCCGTGACAGATAAGCCATAGAGATTCGTTCTTTGAGCAGTCGTTGCCGTCCTTGTCTCGGCAGACGCCGTTGACAGGACGTGGTGGACAGTCCCCGGTGTCCTGAGCGGAGCAGATGGCTAGCGAAAACCATGTTGCGAATAAGACGATTGTTCCTCGAAGGAACATATGGAATCTCTAGATGCTTTGGGACAGAAGATAGCTGTCGATAACGGCGCATCCCATGAACTATCTCATCGTGAGATACCGAGTGGGATAAGGATTTCGCAACGGCTATCGCGGTAGAATGCGTTCGCCATGAGCCGAACTCTGGGATACGTGCTGACTTCCTTGGGGCTGTTGTTCTCTATCAGTGCATATGTTTTGCGATGGCCGTCATTCGTCACGCTGAACGGACACCAAACCGAGACGTGGATTGTGTGGTCGCTTCTCGGGTTGCTCATTGCAATTGGTGGTGCTCTCGTTGCTCGCCGCTCAGCCTGACTGCTCGTGGTGCGGAGTAATCGTTGCAATCAAATTAAGAGGTTGATATGGAAGTGGATGGGACAATCCTGAAACAGGTAGATGCGGGAGGCGTTTTGCCATTTTTGTTTATGGTCAGCGGATACGCCGCAATGGAACGCGGCTCCGAGTTCATCGAACCGCGTGACCTAGTTAAGGCGATCTACATTGTCGATCTTGAGCACGTTTCGCTGTTCTGGAACAGTTGGGAGGATTTCGAACGATTCATTATGAGCGAAAAGCTTGCTGAAGGCATATCGCAGACGTATATAAATCGACCGCTCTATCTTCTTCGAATAGAGCTGGCGACAAGGGAGAATCCGGGATGCTTCACAGAACTCGGCAAACCTTCGCAGGCGATAAGGCGACTCGTAGACTCCGCAAGGACATTAGCAAGTGAGCGCGAGGGTGTGCTCGGCACGCCCTCATCCCGAGACCTGCTGTTCTGTGTCTGCTCTCAGGACAGCGAGTTGTCAGCGGGACTCAAGCAGTCGGGTCTACAGCTTGAGAAACTAGCCACAGCCGTCCGGGATTAATCTCCCTAGACACCGAATACTGGATTGTTGGTTATCGCTCGCTATCTCAAGGTTGAGATAGAGGGTGGTATGGCAATTTCGTAACACCAATCGTAGTGCGCTCGCCAAGTGAATGGACCTCGACTCCGGAGATTATCACTCACATCCCGTGGCAAGTAATGACGGATTTCGCGTGGCTTTTTTCTCGTACGGCGCTGCGCGGTATGTTTCGGGTGTCCTGCGGGACGAAGATCAGTGACCGAGTGTTGTAGCTACCCACCTCCGCTGCGAGGAGATGGGGCACCCTCAGGAGTCTTTAGTAGTGGAACTGAGGTGGGCCACCCGCCGTCCCGCGATGGTATCGTGGCGTTTATGGATATCGAAAAGAATGCGGTGCTGCTGGTCATCGACGTACAAAAAGGAATGGACGATCCGCGATTGGGTCAGCGGAACAATCCCGGCGCGGAGAAGAATATCGAGCGCCTGCTGCAAGCTTGGCGTGCGAGCGGTCGGCCCATCATCCACGTGCGGCACGATTCGACCAGCGCCAACTCACCGTTTCGGCCAGGCCAGCCCGGGAACGAGGTCAAACCGGAAGCGCAACCACTCCCCGGCGAACCGGTGGTCCGCAAGTGCGTGAGCAGCGCTTTCATCGGTACAGACCTGGAGCAGAGATTACGCGCGGCGCAGCAGAAGACCCTCGTAGTCGTGGGAATGATGGCGGAATACTGCGTCAACACTACGGCGCGCATGGCAGAAAACCTGGGATTCGATGTCCTCGTGGTAGCCGATGCAACCGCCGCCTGGGAGCACAAGAACTTCGATGGCAGTCACCTGGGCGCCGACGAGGTCTATCGCGCCGTAATGGCGACGCTGCACGATGAGTTCGGACAAGTCGTTACGACAGACGCAGTGCTGGCAGCGACCCAGAGCACTGTCGCCGTCGCTCCGTAGCGCCTCGCCATCAATATTCCGCGAAGGCATCGTCGGGATAGCAGTACAGCCAGCGTTCGCCCGGTTCGGCCCGACGCGATGATCGGGATGCTTCGTCGCGTGCGGCGATAGGGTGGGCAACACCCCTTCGCCCTTATCGATGGGGCACCCGCCAAACGCCACTCTTCACAGGTTCCAGGACTGCATCCAACGCGCGATCACATGCCAGGCTGCCGTGTGTCCAAGCGGCATACAACCAAACAGGAAGGCGCAGATCAATGCGGCCCCAATGAGCGTGGCGGTGTGAATGCGACGCATCGACCAAATGTCATATACAGCTAGGGCAACTACGAAAGCAATCACTTCCCACGGAGTCCATCGTTCGATGACGGCAACAGGAATGCGCGAGATGGCGGCCGGCATCATCGCAATGGTTGAAAGGATGATGAGTCTTTTGTGGGCGGCAGGATACCGTCTGAGAACAAACGCCGCTCCCACCAGAACGGCGAAGTTAGCGATCTCCCACTGCGGGACCAGGGAGAAACTGAGTGCAGAGTCTCCCTGGCTTGCGAAACGGTGTAGTTGGTTTGCTACCACCATGACCGCGACCGGTACCATCGCCGTGGCCAGCAAGAATCCAGCGATACCAAGTTTCCGATGAAGCGGAACACGCTTCGCTGAGACGAGCAACATCTGCACCAGCAGGAGGAGAATCCAGGCAGTTTGAAGAACAGCGTGCACATGGATTATTGGCGCGGGGAGTTTTGCTGAGGACAGGCCCGCAAGGTAATAGGTGTGCGCGAAACCGGCGAAGGCGGTAATGAGCAGGGCAACGACCATGCCAGCGAAGAAATAGCGGTCATAGCGCCGTCCCGGGAGTTGCTTCGGTCGGACCGACAGGGGCTGAGCGATGGTCGTCATGGACTTTCGAAAAATTGCGACGGGAGGTCAGCGAATAGTATCACGCATGTACGCGGGCCCTTTCTGGCAAGGTTTTTGATTGCACCTGTGAGTAGGCCGGTATGGCCGTTTCGCCGAGATCCGCTCATCGCGGGTGGCCCGCGTCGGCTGCTCCGCGGACATCACAGGCCAGCGTGACTTTTCCGCCCTGATTCCGGGGCATCTCTGCTATACAATCGGCTGGCCTTTATATTCCAAGAACTTCTGAGCGCAGGCTTGCGTATGTCCTTACTTGGCAAGCGTAGCCTTGGAACGGCAATTCGGCATTAGCCCAAGGGAGCCTCGGGTGGACGACGCCCAAGTGGTAGCAGCACTGGTCCGCCGGTGTGTCGCGGGAGACGCGACTGCCTGGGAGGACATTGTTCGCCGCCTGAATCGTCGTATCTACAACATCTGCTATCGATTCACCGGCTCGGGCGACGACGCCCAGGATCTTACCCAGGAAGTTTTCATCAAGGTGTACCGGACTCTCGACAGCTTCGACGTCGAAAAAGGGTCCTTCATGACGTGGGTCACGACAGTCACCCGCAACCTCCTCGTCGATCATTTCCGCAAGACAAAACAGGACCGGGTCACTGATTCGCTGGACAATTCCGGCTCTGAAGACGAGGATATGCTCCCATTAAGCGAACAAATAGCGGATAGCGGTCCTGCGCCCGATGTGCGGGTGCATCGCCGCGAGACCCAGGAGATGGTGCAACGGGCCCTGCAGAAGCTCTCTCCAGAGCTTAGAGAAGCAGTGATTCTAAGGGACTTACAGGATATGGACTACAAAGACATTGCCCTCGCACTGAAAGTGCCCGAGGGGACCGTAAAGTCGCGGATTAACCGCGGTCGTGTGGAACTTGCACGACTACTTTCACGTACCTATAGGCAGGTGATGTGATGCAAGGCGAGTTCCAAAACGGGTTCAAGTGCGGAGATTTTGACGCACTGCTGACAGAGGCCATCGACGGCGCTCTGACGGGAACGCAGTTGATGCGTTTCGAAGCCCATCGCGAGTCTTGTGCCCAGTGCAGCGTGCTCTTCGCCGAAGCTAAGGCAGGACACGACTGGCTGGAAACATTGCCCGAGGTGGAGCCTCCCGTCAACCTCGTCAAACTGATTCTGGCGGCGACGCAGGAAACAGTTCGCGCGGAAACCGACGCGCGTCATGCACGCCAAAGCTGGCCAGAGCGGATACGTGAATTGCTCGCACTCAAAGTGCGACCGGTATTTGCGTCCGTTGCGCAGCCACGCTTCGCAATGTCATTTGGCATGGCATTCTTCTCAGTAACGCTGATGTTGAATGTCACCGGATTTAGACTCACCAATTTGCGGCACGTGGACCTTCGTCCTTCGAGCGTGGTCCGCAGCTATTACGAAACCACAGGAAGATTAGTGAAGTATTACCAGAACATTCGCTTTGTATACGAGATCGAAACCAGGGTCCGCGAATTGAAACGCGCTGCTACTCCGGAGGAGAAACCTTCCGGCTCCGATAAACAACAAGAGCGCAAAGAGCAGAATCGAGGCAACGATCGCGAAAAAAATTATCAGAACTACAGCCGTGAGGACTCTACGCCGTACCTGGCCCAGATGACCAATGGAGTACAGGACGAACTCACCGCTGTGAGGAGATGCTCATGAACTGCACAGTACATCCCGAGAGTGCAGCAATTTCTTATTGCCGGACTTGCGGCAAACCCATGTGCGAAGTCTGCCGACGGAACGTGCGCGGCACCTTCTATTGCGAAGAATGCATTGCGAACCGTTTGCAGGATGCAATGCCGCCGGCGGGCGCGACCGCGCCGATTCCTCCCATGACGCCGGGCAGCCATGCGCCTAGTCCAGGACTGGCGGCCGTGCTCGGATTTATCCCCGGCGTTGGTGCGATGTACAACGGGCAGTTCGCCAAGGCACTCATTCACGTGCTTGTCTTCGTGAGCATCATCTGGATCACTGCGAATGGATCCGGATTCTTTGGGATTTTTATCCCGTTCTTCGTCTTCTACATGGTGTTCGACGCCTACAAAACGGCGCGAGCGCGTGAACTCGGATTGCCGCTGCCCGATCCGTTTGGATTGGAAGGCTTGTTCGGAGGCGGCGCTCCTCCGCGGCCGCCCATGCCACCGGTACCTCCGGTGGCTCCATCTCAGGCAGGCGTGCCCGGCGCGGGAGAACCTGGTAATCCCAATGTCGCGGGATTTGTGCCAGGGACAGCTGCGCCCTCGGGCCAGACTGCCGAGCAGTATTGGCAGAACTATCCAGCGAATCTCGGAAATCAGATTCGCAACGATGTCTATGAAGGCATGCAGCAGCGCGACATAGCTGCGCGGCGGAGCAATGCGGCGCCTATCGGAGCTGTCATTCTGATCGTGCTGGGCGCTCTGTTCCTGCTCGACAACATCGGTCTGTGGCACTTCAATTTCGATCGCTTCTGGCCTTTGATTCTGATTGCGATTGGTATCTGGCTGCTGATCCGTCGTTTGGGACTGCTTGAGTCACACGGGAAGGAACAGCGGTAAGGAGGGCTCCATGCAAAACTATGTTTCCAATCGCTATTGTCAGTGCGCAAGATGCCGGCTGAATGGCGTAATGGGCCCGGTGATCTTGATTACCCTCGGAGTGCTTATTCTTCTGAGTCAGACTGGGATGGCTGAGTTCAATCGTACCTGGCCGGTGATCCTGATCGTAATTGGCGCAATCAAGATCTTGCAGTCAAGCGCGTCTACCGACGGTCACATCACGCAAGCGTTGCCCGGTCCACCGCAGCCTCCTGCGAGTGGCCCTGCTGCGCAAGGCCCGCAGGACAATTCAGGGCAGGTGCAAAATGTCTGACGAAATGTACGTGCGGCGCAGATCGCTGGGCGGTCCGGTCATCCTGATCCTCATCGGCATAATCATTCTGCTGGTGAAGATGCGGGCGCTGAGCGGACCGATGGTGGCGCATTGGTTCGCGCACTACTGGCCCGTGCTGCTCATCGCGATCGGCATCATCAAGCTGGTTGAGTATTACCTCGACAAAGAACACGGTGTCGCTGCGCGCGGCATTGGCGCAGGGATGGTCGTACTTGTCGTGCTGTTGATTGTCTTCGGGCTCATGGCTTCTTCGGCCGAACGAGTGAACTGGTCTGCCCTTGGTGGCGAGCTGAATCTACCCGACGATGGCGACTTCATGTCAGGTATGTTCGGCAGCACCTACTCCTACAATCAGACGGTACAGCAGGCCTATCCCAAAGATGCCTCTTTGCGCATCGTGTCGGATCGCGGCGATATCACAGTGACCAGTTGGGATGAACCAACGATCAAGGTGGAAGTGAACAAGAAAGTCCGCGCGAAAGATCAGAACGACGCCAACAAGATCGATGAAAGCACGCGTCCTACGATTAACGTGGAAGGAAATCTTCTTACCTTAAACGCGAACACGTCGGGCGGAGGGTCGGGCGCTGCTGAATCTGATCTGAACGTTTTCGTTCCAGCGAATGGCGCCGTCGATGTTTCTACTCGGCGCGGCAGCATCACCGTCCAGAGCCGGACAGGTGACGTCCACCTCTCGACCTCTCACGGGGATATCACCGCATCCGAGATCAAAGGCAGCGTGAGTGCCGATCTACGCAGCGGCTCGATTACGATCGAGAAGATTAGCGGCGCCGTGCAAGTGAACGGACAGGTAAACGACACGACTATCTCCGATGTCACTGGCGCCGTGCGGTTGACCGGTGAATACTTTGGCGAGATGAACCTAGCGAAAATCGCTGGCGGCGTCATCTTCCATACGTCGCGTACCGACCTCGAACTCGCTAAGCTCGATGGCGATCTGGCGATTGAATCAGGTGATTTACATGCGAAAGATGTTGCCGGTCCATTTCGCCTGGTCACGAAGTCCAAGGACATTCACCTTGATGGCATCACCGGTGATATCAAACTGGAAAACGAAAATGGGCTGGTGGAAGTACACGCGGACAAGCTGCCACTCGGCACGGTGAGCATCGCCAACAGCAATGGCGATGTGAAGCTTGCTGTTCCAGCTAAGGCGCAATTCGACTTCGAGGCGCGCGCGCAGAATGGCGAGATTAGTACCGATTTCGACGGAATCAAGGTTCAAACCAATGGCGACAATAGCCAGGCGAGCGGCGCGAATGGGAGCGGCGGTTCCAAAGTACACGTTTCCAACGAACATGGAAACGTTGACATTCGCAAAGCAACTTAGATTCTGTTCTCACACGATACTGTTACGGAAAACCCCGGCTGCGGCTGGGGTTTTGTATTTTGGCGAATTTGTGCAACAACTTCCGGATTTGTCAACTGTGAATAACTTGTGCAAAAACTGGTCGCAAGAATTTTTCAAATTCGGTGAAGCTAAGTTTTTCTGGTACTTGCGATCACAATTGGGGGTAAGATTTGGAAATTATTACAGTGATCGTTGGCTATTAAAGTGACGTTCACAAACGGCTGTTAGGCTAAAAGAAGTTCGCCATTTCTAAAATCTTTAAAGGTTACTCCCGCGGCCTTTAGTAAGGATTCATATGAAGAGCCCTCGCATTCTTTCGGTGGATTTCGATCCGGCGGTTTTAAGCAGTCGAAATGCAATCCTGGAACGCGCCGGTTATACGGTCATATCCGCCCGTAAGACGCAGGAGTTTCGGGAGTTGATGCGGTGTGAACGGTTCGACCTGGCACTTCTTGGAACATCGATTTCGATGGCCGAGAAGAAGCTGATCTGCACGGAAGTAAAGAAACAAAGCCCGCAAGTCTGGATTGTCGCTTGCTGCCGGGGCACTGAAGTGATCGAGGCTCTGCGCGAAAAGGATCTTGTCGATGCGGTCGTCGACCCTTTTGACGGCGGACCTAACGCCCTGATCCAGGCGGTCAACATCCTGCTTCTCTTCCAGCAGTATTGCGACGAAATAAAAACTGTACGAAAGCCTGCCGGATCAGTGCTGGCGCAGTGGAAGAGGACACAAGCCTCTTGAGATCTTCGTGGACCCGCCCAGGTAGGGCGTGGGGCGTACGACATACTATGCCGACAAAGAGACCCGCTCTCACAAGCGGGTCTCTTTATATCTTCTTACGAGCTTAGTCTTCGAAGCTTCGCGCTCCCGTGAAGCCATTCTTCACCTGCTTCCACATCCATTTGATAGCGCGAGCGTCGTTGTAGCAATACGCGAGATTGTGATTCAGCGTGGAGAAGCAGTGCTTCTGGCAAGTCTTCTTCATCTCTCCCATCTGCTTCTGATCGAACTTTGGTTGATCGATATTGCCCCAATCGAAATTCGAGGAATACATCGGGAAACATGGGCCGACCGTTCCATCGGTCCGAATGATGACATTGTTCTGGCCGGCGCGGCATGACCACTCGGCGAAGCTGAGTTCACCGTCCGGGCTGCGCTCGACACCCGGCATGCCCGCGATCAGAGATTTCACTTCTCCGTTGCCGCTTGTCCCGTCGCCATACCAGCCGACCTTTCGCAAGTCGAGACCTGATGACATGCGAATGAACGCCTTCATTTCCTGCAGCCGCGGAACAGAATTGACCATCTGGTATCCGGCCCTGTTCTTCTCGATGATCCAGTCGATCGTCTCATCGACAGCGCGCCAGTCCTCGGGACGAATGTAGGTGGGATTTTCCGAGAGGTGCTTGAAGTGATCGTCCTGCTCGATCATCGGCGTCTCATTGATATGATAATCAGTCGCGACACGATGTTCATGGGCGTATTCGGTCAAGCGCCGTACATCTTCAAGGTTGTTACGGCAAATGTTGATGTTGAAAAACACCATATAGCCGTAGGCATACTGCTTCTTGAGAACATACTGCAGATTCTTTTCCGCCGGCACGAAAGCCTTAGGCAGGCTGGGCTTGAGATCCCATGAATCCAAAGCAAAGTTGATGCAAGCCGCACCGGCGTCACCGAGGCGATCCGTGACCTCGGGACGAAGTAAGCGCCCGTTAGTCGCGATATAGATCCAGAAACCTTTCTTAGCCGCGTAGTTGACGACCTTGTGCACGAAGTGCGGCCGGAGCAGTGGCTCGCCTCCCATCAATGCAAGCACTCGACAGCCGTGATCATGGAGCCAGTCGATAGATCGCCTCGCGACGTCTTCCGTCATTCCCTTTACCTGGTTATTGAACGACCAGCAATACCAGCAATCGAGATTGCACTTGTACTCAAGAAAGAGGTACGCGGTAATGGGGTGGAAGTCTCCGGGATATACGCGCGATCGAACATATGGGAAAAGCCAGCCGCGCATCTTGCGGTAGATCTCTGGCGCGGTCCAGTCCCGCCTCTCAGGCGGAGCTGCGGGACCGGGATCATTCAGCAGTTCAGGGTGCTGCGGAAACTTTGGTTCGGGTAGCGTGAGGCCCATGTCTCGGGCGGGTTGAGGGCCTTTTTGGTTCGAGTTGTTCAGGATATTGTGGATATCCACATCGATGCGGAACTTCGCAGGGGAGGCCATCGTGCATATTCTCCTAAGGAAGAACCGGCGCACAGCCGGACAAATTAAAAGGTTGCGGGAGGTCCGTAAATCAAATCACAGCCCCGAGGTACTTTGCTAAATCTTTAGATATTTCATCACTGTATTGTATGCAGAACTTTCACGCGATGTTGCACTCGCCGCGCCGTTTGAGCGCCTCGTTACGAATTGGCATTCGTGCAACCGCCTTAAGTTCAACGTAGACAAGCAGATTGCTATTTCAGGAGAGATTTTTATTGCAGAGTAGCTACCGCGGATTGCGGTTGCTGGAGTTCACGATTGTGCAGCACTGCGATGCAGCAGCTTCTGTTCGACAAGCTTCGTGACCAAGTCGAGTACCTCGTCCAGTGACATATGACTCGAATCAAGAATCACGGCATCGGACGCGGCCGTTAGTGGGGAGGCTGCGCGATTGGCATCCCGGCGATCACGCTGTCGCATCTCTTCTGCAATTCGCTTTGACTGCTCGGCGTCGCTTTCGATCGAGTGCTGCCGAACGCGCCGTTCAGCGCGCACGTTCTCATTTGCATCGAGAAAAATTTTCACGTCCGCGTCGGGGAATACTTTCGTTCCGATATCGCGGCCTTCCATCACCACGCCGCCCGATTTTCCCATCTCACGCTGGCGTGCCACCATCCATTCGCGGACTGCTGGGTGCACCGACACCTGCGAAGCAGCCGAGGTCACATCGCCCTCGCGAATTCTTTCCGATACATCACGGCCATCCAGGAGCACGCGATTCCCGTTTGGCGTTGGAATGAGCGAAATGTCGGAACGACTTGCGAGTTCGGCGAGTTCTAGCTCATTGTCGAGCGGAATATGCGACTCCAGCGCGCGCAGTCCAAGCGCACGATACATCGCTCCGGTTTCGAGATTCACATAGCCTAACTTGCGCGCGAGATGCGATGCGATGGTGCTCTTCCCGGCTCCAGCCGGACCGTCGATCGCGATAATCAGTTTGCGTTCCGCCATGCTTTTATTTGGGTCCCGGACGCGCCGTCCTCGGCCGACGCGCAATCGGTTGATTCCGTTTGAGTACCGACTCCTCGACGGGCGCGTTTCGCACCACAGCCGGACTTCCCGCAATCTGCAACATCGCCTTGCCACCAACGTGCAGATAGCTGAACTCGCGTGCGGCCAAAAGCGCCCTTACCGCCTCGCTTACTTTCGAACGCGACACAAGGTTGGAGAAGAAATCCTCCACTTCCGATTGCTCTGCGGCAATTACTGAATCCAGGTATTTCGAGATGAGCGCCGAGAGCGCCTGTATCGACGCCAGCTGAATTCCTTCGCGAACGCCGTCTGGGGCCCAGCGGAAAAGTACGTCCCAATACGCTCCTTCGCCGGGAACATAATCCACGCGCGTAATGCGCAAACGCGACCACAGCTCACCGAGCGCTCGATCGAAGGCCGCATCGGAAATCGAACCACCGAGCAGGTAACCCAGTTTTTCCTTCGATATTGGCCCCTTATTCTTGATCGCTTCAAAGGAGTCGCGCGCGAGTTGTGAAAAATTCGGTTGCACCCCGGTCTTCGGCATTTGTCGTGGATTGCGATCACCTACGAGAGCATAGAAATAGGGGAACACAGAAGCCGAAACCAGGAAGTTCGCGTCGCCGAAGAGGTTCGCTTCGTAAGCAGCACGCTCACGTAGCAGCCGGACCATGAGGTCCGTTGCCTCTTTGGCTCGCGGGTCTGCATAGGCATGACGAGCTGTGGGAATACCTTCGTCCGTGCCGGCGAACGCTCCCATGAAGCTGGGCAGCAACACGGGCTGCTCCGGCGGATATAAAGTACAGAATCCTACTGCATCGAGGAATTCGCGCGCGGATTCAATCGTCCGCACGGCTGAGCCGTCGAGATGCCACTTGTGCCGCCGAGCCTCTTGGAGTTCCAGTGATTCCATTAGATCCGTTTGAATGCCTTCTGAATGTCCTTCAAAGAATACCGCAATACCACCGGACGTCCATGCGGACAGCTCATGGGACAATCCGTTTTCGCCAGCTCTTTGAGCAGCCACTCCATCTTATTCTGTTCGAGTGGCGTATTTACTTTGATCGCCGCGTGGCAGGCGATGGAAGCGGCAATCCGGCCACGAATCACTTCCATGTTCAGCGACTGCTCCTCGCGGTCAAACTGATCGAGCAGCTCGTGAATCATGTGCTCAATCTGCGCAGCTTCTACTCCCGCCGGAGCGGTTTTGATGGCGATGGTACGCGAACCAAAAGGCTCCACTTCGAAGCCGTTCCGCTGCAACTCTTCTGAGATCTCGACGAACACGGCCTGGTGACTCGGCGTGAGCTCGATGATGAGCGGCATCAGCAGACGCTGTGACTCAACCTTTTCTACTGCGCGCTGGCGCAAAACTTTTTCGAAGAGAACGCGTTCGTGCGCCACGTGCTGATCGATAATCCATAAACCATCGTGGTTCACTGCCAGAATGAATGACTCACGGATTTGCCCGAGTGGCTTGAGAGTGGCAAGCAGGGGAACGTCAGTGGGGGCAGCTTCTTCTTCGATCGGAGCTGCGCAGTTATCTTCTGCGACGTGGCTGCCGAATGTTTGCGGACCGAAGCGCGCTACCGGAACCGCCGCATTCGCCTCGACAACGAAACCGTCCTGAAAACCGAGTGACTGCGTAACCGGCGGCAGACCCTGCGCTTGAAGCGCAAAGGCCGGATCGGCATCAGGAACTCCGAATTCCCCAACAGCTACTGCATCCGCCGGTTGCTCTGTGACCGAACGCAGCACCGGGAGTTAGCCCCTGCGACGCTGTCGGATTGGCGCGAATCTCCGTCGTGAACTGCGGAATCGGACGAGCTTTCATCAGCGCGGCACGAACCGAGTCGCGCACAAAGTCGTGCATGAAGCTCTGCTGGCGAAAACGAACCTCGGTCTTCGACGGATGAACGTTCACATCCACTTCCGCGGTAGGCATTTCGAGAAACAGCAGCACCACCGGGAAGACCGTCGGCGGCATGATGTTGCGATACGCCTCGGTAATTGCGTGCTGCACCAGTCGATCGCGAATCAGGCGGCCATTCACGAAAATAAAAATCGAGTTGCGATTCAGCTTCTGCACTTCAGGCTTCGAAACGAATCCGTGCAGCCGGAGCTCTCCCGGATCCACCGGCCCGGGGTCCTCCTCTTCATCCTGGTACTTGCGCGCCCACGGCGGCGGCTGCGGAAGTCCGACGCGCTGCAGAGGCATTTGCGCAGCAATTGGCAGCAGTGAATCGAGTGTGTCTTTTCCGATGATCTGATATATGCGCTCCGAGTAGCTTGCCACTGGCGGAGCAATGATCAGGGCATTGACCGCCGAATGCAGCTCGAAGTGCATCTCCGGATGCGCCAGTGCGTAGTGCGTGACCAGCGAAGCAATATGCGAGAGCTCGGTCGATTCCGCTTTCAGAAACTTGCGACGCGCGGGAGTATTGAAGAAGAGATCGCGTACGGTGATCGAAGTCCCGAATGGCAGGCCCGCTTCTTCCACCCGGAGGATCTTGCCCCCTGCGATTTCAACTACGGTCCCGCTCGCTTCTTCAGGAGCGTGTGTTTCGAGCCGCAAGCGCGAGACTGAGGCAATAGAAGGAAGGGCCTCGCCGCGGAAACCAAGCGTGCCTACGGTCAACAAATCTTCAGCGCTGCGAATTTTTGACGTGGCATGGCGTTCGAAAGCCAACAGGGCGTCGTCGCCTAACATACCGCAGCCGTCGTCGATGATCTGGATCAGCTTGCGCCCGCCGCCTTCCACGTTAATGCGAATCCGATTGGCCCCGGCATCGAGAGAGTTCTCGAGTAGCTCCTTCACAACGGACGCAGGACGCTCCACCACCTCGCCAGCGGCGATCTTGTTGGCTACATTTTCAGAAAGAACGTGGATGCGGCCCATGTGAGTTCATTCTAGCGGAAAAGCAAAAGCGGCCACGGATCAGGCGGATCTTCGGGGATTGGACCGAGTATCCTGCGGGCGCCCACCCTCGACCCTTCATTGAGTCGTGGGTGGGAATTCGACTACAACTTGCGGATCGCGATATTCAATTCTTTCAGCTGGCGCTCGTCGACTTCAGTTGGTGCATCGGTCATCAGATCCTTTGCCTGTGCCGTCTTCGGAAACGGAATCACTTCGCGCAGGCTGTCGGCACCCGCGAGGATCATGACAATGCGATCCAGCCCCAGCGCTATTCCGCCATGCGGAGGTGTGCCGTACTCCAGTGCTTCCAGGAAGAATCCAAAACGGCTGCGCGCCTCTTCTTCCGTCATGCCGAGCGCATGAAAGATTTTCTGCTGAATATCCTGCCGGTGAATACGGATCGATCCCGAGCCCAACTCCGTGCCGTTTAGCACCACGTCGTAGGCCAGTGCGCGCACCATTGCCGGATCGGACTCAAGCTTGTCCATATCGTCGTCGTGCGGAGACGTGAACGGATGGTGCGCCGCGTTCCAGCGCTTCTCCGTCTCGTCCCACTCGAACATCGGGAAATCCGTCACCCACAGGAAGCGATATGACTTGGCGTCTTTACGGTCGCCCGCGAATGACTGGTGCTTGTCCGCGTACTTCTTCGCCAGATCCATGCGCAGGGTGCCGGCAGCCATGTAGACGCGGCTTTCGGACGGAGTGACCGTGGTTCCGCGGCGCGCGTTGTCCTTCGCGATCTCAGCTTCCGAGCGCTGCGGGCCTGCGACCAACACAACTAGATCGTCGGCCTCGGCTTTTGTCGCTTCGCGGATCTTCGCAATTGCGTCAGGCCAAGTTTTCTCCAGCCGCTTGATGTCTTCGAAAACTTTCGCGCCCGGACGCTCGCCGAACAGTACCTTGATGTCGTCGCGTTCTTTGCGCGAGAGCTCGCCAACCTTCGGCGTACGAATTGCCACAACCGGCAGCTTTGCATCGAGTTTCAGCGTTTCCAGCGCATCGGCCGGAAACATCTCGCGGACTTCAACCATTGCCGGCAGACGCAAGTCCGGCTTGTCTGATCCGTACAAGCGGATCGCCTGATCGTAGGTCATCCGCGGGAAAGCTCCCTGCAGATCCACTCCGGACACCTTGAACGCGGCTTGCAGGAAACCCTCTACCACATTGAAGACGGTCTCCTGCTGCGGGAAGCTCATCTCCAAATCGATCTGCGTGAACTCCGGTTGTCGATCGGCGCGCAGATCTTCATCGCGGAAGCAGCGCACGATCTGAAAATACTTGTCGAAACCGGAGATCATCAGGATTTGCTTGAACAGCTGCGGCGATTGCGGCAGCGCATAGAAACAGCCACGGTTCACGCGGCTCGGGACCAGGTAGTCGCGCGCGCCCTCGGGCGTGGAGCGCGTCATGAACGGCGTTTCAATTTCGAAGAAGCCTTGCCCGGCCAGGTACTGACGAACCGCGAGCGCGATGTTATGCCGCATCTCGATATTGGCCTGCATCTTTTCGCGGCGCAGATCGATGTAGCGATATTTCAGCCGCATCTCTTCATACGGAAGCGTGGTGTCACTCGGCAGAAATGGCGGATTCTTCGACTCGTTCAGGACCTTCAGCTCTTCGGCGACGAGTTCCACCTCGCCAGTGGCCACATTGGGATTGATCGTGTCGGGCGTGCGCTTGCGAACGGTGCCGGTAATCGCCACCACGTATTCATTGCGCAGCTCTTCGGCCTTCCGGTGCAGTTCACTGCCTGCCGAAGCATCGAACACTGCCTGCGTCACGCCGCTGCGGTCGCGCACATCAATAAAGATGATGTTGCCGAGGTCGCGGCGTTTGTTCACCCATCCCATGATCGTGGCGCGCTTTCCGGCGTCGGATAGCCGCAGCGAGCCGCACATATGAGTACGTCGAAGGTCTCCTAAGAAGTCGAGCAATTGCTTGTCCTTTATTAATCCAAACTTCTATTCGTCAAATGGAGTTTGCTGCAGCAATCTTAATTGCCACTGGCCATTCTGCTGTGTCCAAACCGAAGTGGCGTAAAAATGTCCGGGAACGTTCTCACTGCCGTATTTCATGCTCGCCGCCAGCTGATACGTGATCGCGTAAGAGTTCGGGCCTAACTGGACATATTTCCAGCTCCACAGCGCAGGCGTCGACATCGAGAGTTGGGGAAGGCTCTCGATCAATTCTTTTTTGCCGATGGGACCGTCCATGCTGACGATGGTGAAATCATCAGCCACCAGCTTGTTGATCGCAGCAGTATCATGCGCTTTTGTCGCCAACCAATACTGTTTCTCGCGCGCGATCACGTCGGGATCGACGGTGGGACTGGCAGCGCTCTGCGCGAACGCAGCGGAGGTAATAAAGAGTAGGACCAGGAGCAACGATGACTTTAATGACATTTGTGCCGCCCCTCCGGGGCTGATGATTCTTTGGAGCTTCTACCCAGGCCTCACGGCCTGGTTTACGAATGGTGCCGCTCCGCGGCTGGTTTAGCGTCGACGCGAAAGCTCGGCAAAAGAGTGCCATGTGTCTACTTGTCAGGGCCGATACGGCCAGCCAATTCCGCGCGCGGAACCGTTTCCTGCTGCCCCGTCGCCAGATTTTTCAAAGCGAATTCATTCGATTTCGCCTCGTTCTCGCCCAGAATGATCGCGTACCGCGCGCCAATCTTGCTGGCCGTTTCCAGCGACTTCTTCAGCCGAAAAGTCTCATCGCCTACTTCGATCATCGCTTTTTGGCGTCGCAACTCGCGCGCCAACTTCACGGCCTCGACGTTCATGCCGGGACCAAGTGGCGCGATGTAGGCGTCAGGCTTCGGAGCGACGGCTTCGGCCGACTCCTGCAGCGACAGTACCAAGCGATCCTCGCCGATCGCAAATCCGATACCAGGGGCCTTCGGACCGCCGATCGCCTCCGACAGTCCATCGTAGCGTCCGCCGCCGAGAATCGCGTTCTGCGCACCCAGAGCCCCATGCGTGAACTCGAACGCCGTGCGCGTGTAGTAATCGAGCCCGCGCACCAGACGATCGTTCAACACATACGGCACACCGGCCGCAGTCAGGATGTTGAGCACCTGCTGAAAATGTTCGCGGCAGCTCTCGTTCAGGTAATCCTTCATTCGCGGCAGCTTTTCGATGATCGGCTGATCCTCGGGAACTTTGCAGTCGAGCACACGCAGCGGATTCGTTTCCGCACGACGCTGGCAATCGAAGCACATCTGCCCGACCACCGGCTTCAGCGCTTCTCGAAGCGCATCGAGATAGACAGGGCGATCTTCCGCGCAACCGACGGAGTTCAACTGCAGCGTCCAGCCCTGAATCCCCAGTCGATCGAGCAGCGTCGCCAGCATTTCCAGCACTTCGGCATCGCGCGCCGGAGACTCGCTGCCCTGCGGTGGTTGGCCCGATTGCTTCCGCGCCAATTTGATAGAACTGCCGGTAGCGTCCCTTCTGCGGACGTTCCCGCCGAAACTGCGGCCCTATATAGAAGAGTTTCTGCACGCCGGGTCGTTCCCACATCTTGTGCTCGATGTAGGCGCGAACCACTCCAGCCGTGTTTTCTGGCCGCAGCGTCAGCGACTGACCTTTTTCGGACTCGGCCCGGCTTCGATCCTCGAATGTGTACATCTCTTTCGAGACAATATCCGTATCCTCGCCGACGCCGCGAGCGAATAACTCGGTTGCCTCGAAGATCGGGGTGCGAATCTCTTGAAAGTTGTATTCGCGGAACACTTCGCGCGCCGTCGTCTCGACAAAATTCCACAAAGCCGTGTCGGGCGGCAACAGATCGCGCGTTCCTCGGATAGCCTTAATCACGTTTTCAGTTTCCCGTTTCGCGTTTCGCGAAAAATCGCCAATTCCAATCTCACTTCTTCAATTCGGCCAGGTACTGCTCCTTGTATCCCAAATAGTTCCGCGCATATTTCAGGATCGACTCTTGATCTTCTTCCGTCAGTTTGCGGCGGACTTTGCCTGGGCTGCCCATCACTAGCGATCCCGGCTCGATCACAACTCCTTCGGGAATCAGCGTCCCCGCAGCGACGATCGATCCAGCCCCGACCCTCGCGCCGTTCAGGATGATCGATCCCATCCCGATCAGGCAGCGGTCTTCAACAATGCATCCATGCAGCGTCACCGAATGGCCGACGGTGACCCAGTCGCCTACGACCACTGGCCACTGGTTGAGCATGCCGTGCATGACGGAGCAGTCCTGGATGTTCGAATTCGCGCCGATGCGTATGTAGTGCACATCGCCACGCACCACGGTATTCATCCAAATGCTGGCGTTCTCGCCGAGCTCCACGTCCCCAATCACCTGGGCTGACTCGTCTACATAGCACGTGGCAGGGATCTTGGGACTGATTCCTTTGTACGATCGAATCATGACAATGCCCGAGGCAGGCCGCTCAGCGCGGTTCCGCACATATTCTGGAAAACATTGAACATAACATGCGCTGGCGGAAGAACCAAATGCGCAAAGCAGTCGATCAGTCGGTCAGTCAGTCAGCTCCTCAGTCTGTCGGTTCATCAGTACTTCAGTATCTCAGTACATCAGTAAAGGCGAACCATTCCCGATGCTCGCGTCTGCGACATGCCGGACCGAATTAACTGACGTACTGAAATACTGATGTACCGAATTACCGACTGACCCGCGCTGAATGACTGAAAGACTGACCGACTTGGAAGCTGGCTTGCTACGCGTTTCCCTTCGGGAATCCTAACCTCACCTGAATTCGCCAAAACTGCCCGTCATAACTGCATTTGCCACTCGCCCTGCGATACGTTCCGAAGGACTTCGCGAGCGACCGCATCATGCGCCTGACTGCCAACCTCGTTCTGTTGTGCGCCTTTCCGTTTCTCCTCACTGTTGTACTTGCACAAGACGCCTCGACGGGCGCCATCCGCGGCACGGTTCACGATCCAACCCAGGCTCGTGTCGTTGGAGCCGGCGTGGTCGTCACCAACTTGCAGACGGGCCTCCTATACAACCTGGTGACTGACGACGCCGGCGTTTTTTCCGCGCAACTGCTGCCTCCCGGAGACTACGAATTCGTCGTCAACGCGCCTGGAATGGCCCCTTACCGGGAAACAGCAATTCACGTGGATCTCGGAGCGCTCGTGGAAATTGAGGCGCATCTCGTTTTGTCGAAGAGCACGACGCAACTGGAAGTCGCGGGAGACGCGCCTCTGGTAGAAACGCGGTCAAGCAATGTCGCGAATGTAATCGACGAGAAGAGTATCGACAGCTTGCCTCTGAACGGACGCCGCTTCAGCGATCTCGCACTTCTGACTCCAGGTGTTAATCAGGATCCGCGCGGACTCACCTCGAGTTCGAACGGCGATCTCTCCGCCGGAGGAATTCGCGGGTTCCAGTCAAGCTTCCTCGTCGACGGGACCGACAACAACAATGGTTTCTTCTCGCAGGCGCGCGGCCGCTATCGAGCGCCCTACCAGTTCAGCAATGACGTTGTGCAGGAGTTCCGCGTTTCGACCAACACCTACGGCGCGGAAACAGGTCGTGCAGGAGCCGCCGTTATCAACGTGGTGACCAAGTCCGGCTCGAATACCTACCACGGCAAAGCTTTCTATTTTCTGCGCGACAGCACTCTGTCTGCGCAACCCGCCTACGTTGGATTCAAACCAGACGATCGCCAGCATCAGTTCGGGGCCACTCTCGGTGGTCCACTCGTGAAGAACCGGCTCTTCTTCTTCGCAGGATACGATCAGCACATTTTTCGCGTGCCCACCGTGGTTCGCTTCACCGACGGAAGTGCTCAGATCACGCCCACGCCTGCCGACTACGAACTCTCCGATCGCAACCTTGTATATGCCGCAGCGGCATCGCTGTCATCGCTGGCTGGAAACTACCGATCGAGCCTGCTTGGCGACGCCCGATTCTTCAAAGTCGACTGGTCGCTCTCACGACGGAACCTGCTATCGGCCCGGATTAACACCTCGCGCTACTACGGCGACAACAACGTCTATTTCGATCCCGCCAGTCCGGTCACGCCCTACGCTCTCAGCGAGAACGGACGCGAGAACGTGCACACGGAAACGGCGATGACTTCTCTGACCAGCACGCTGACCAACCGCCTCGTCAGCCATTTTCGTGTGCAACTATCGCACGACATCCAGGAGAGCACGCCTAACTCTTACTATCCTCTGACCAAAGTCACGGATGTCATCGATGGATTTGGGCGCTCGCTGATCCTCCCGCGCCGCACGCGCGAACTGAAACTGCACTTCGCGGAAACAGTGAACTTCGAACAGCCGCGACACTCGTGGAAAATTGGCGGGGACACAATGATCGAGCACCTTGCCAATTTCTTTCCTTCACAATTCGGTGGCGAGTATATCTTCGATGACATCAAGGTGAATCCGTTCACCTTTGCGCCGCAGATCGCAGGATTACAACTCACACCGCTGCGCGCCTACGCCCACGACGTTCCGAAGTACTACATGCAGAACTTCGGCTCAGCGCTGACCTACCCTGACACGAATGAATACGCAGCGTTTCTGCAGGACACTATGCGCGCGGGCAACCATCTCGCCTTCACCATGGGCGTGCGCTACGATCTGCAGACATTCCGCACTAAGGATCTGGTCTCCGACACTGTTTACCCGGAGTCCGGCCACGTGCCCTACGACACCAACAACGTTTCGCCGCGCTTCGGTTTTGCTTACACAATTGGTGATCAGAAACCGTTCATCTTTCGCGGCGGCTATGGGATGTTCTACACACGTATCCCTTCGATTTACACATCTGAAGTACAGCTGGAAAATGGCCTGAATTCCCAACATCTTTTCCTGAGCAATAACGATTTCTACGATCGCCAGATCTTCCCGCAGTACCCAAATTCAGTCGCCTCTTGCGCTGCTGGAGCGTTCAGTTGCAAGGCTCCTGCCGAGGTCGCGGGAGCGCTTACTACCGAAATCTCCGCCTTCGCACACGACTTTCAGACTCCATTCGTCCAGCAGGCGAGTTTCAGCATAGAGCGCGAGATCGTCGATCGAATCACAATCTCGGGATCGTATCTCTACACTCATGGCGAGCACCTGATTCGCGCGCGTGACGTGAACCTGCCAGCTCCCGTGCAGGTCACGTATCCTGTGTTCGATTCCAGTGGACAGAATTTAACCGGCTACTACACCGTCGACTCTTTTGCGAATTGGGAAACACAGAAGACACTCGATTGTCCCTATCCGCCCTGCGTTGGATCAGTGTCGCGTCCTATCCCACAGTTGGGAAGCATCACTGTGTTCGAGAGCGCTGCTTCCAGTACTTACAACGGATTTTCGTTCGCGGCGCAGCGCCGGTTGAGCAAGGGCTTCCACTTTCGACTGGGCTACACGTGGGCAAAAGCGATCGACGACGGACAAGATGCGCTGGTCGTCGGACGTCCTGCGACAGTTCAGAATTCCTACGCGCCGAACTCCGAACGCGGCGCGAGTGTCACCGATCAGCGAAACCGCTTCGTGTTTTCGTTTATGGCACAACCGCGCCTGTTTCATCGCGAACACGCTTTCCTGCAAACTGTTTTTAACAACTGGAAACTTGCTGGCGTTTCCACCTACGGTAGCGGGCGACCCCTCAACGCAACCATCACTGGAGACGCCAATCGCGATGGCAACGACATGAATGATCGATTGCCAGGAGTAAGCCGGAACGCTTATGTGGGACCTGATTACTTCACCAGCGACTTGCGTCTATCTCGCCAATTCCCTGTCTCCGATCGGATGAAAGTCGAGCTGCTGGCGGAATCTTTCAATTTCACCAACCGCGATAACAAGCGCGTCGATATCACCGACGATGGCTTCGTCAATGCTGCTGGTCAATTCGTTCCCTACAACACGACTGTGAGCGGGAAACAATATCCAGCGTATTTTCTTGGGTCTTCGAGTTTTCTAACTCCCAATAGTGCCTATGCACCTCGACAGGTGCAGTTCGGAATTCGATTCGCGTTTTGACCGTCTAAAGTCTCCAGTCACCCCCTAATTTTCCTGTTTCAAAGTGAGATTCGCTATTCTTCCGCTTGACTAAGGCTGCGACCCCTGACAACCTAGGACGTGCCCGACCCGGGCTGGTTTGGGGGTGTACCGGTTTGGCGGAAGTTCGTATTCAAGAGGGCGAGTCGTTAGAGAACGCTCTCCGTCGGTTTAAACGCAAGGTTCAGCAGGAAGACGTAATCAAGGACGTGAAGCGTCACTCCTTTTACCTGAAACCGGGCGAGAAGAAGCGCGTGAAGGAAGCTGTGGCGCGCAAGCGTAGCCGCAAGAAGGCTCGCAAAGAACAGGATAATTAACGTAAGACTCAGGGGCCGCTCTTCGCTTCCTCGCAGCGGCCCTTTCAATTTTTACCTGATTTTGTCGCTCGCGTTCTGGGGCATATTTCATAATCCGCAGTCAGTTGTTTTATACGGCATCATTGCGTGTTCCTCCTCGATGGACACGTAAAAGTAAGTAGATCCTGCAACCTCGGCGGTTCGTACACAGTGCCGTCGTCTTCCAGCGTTGGGTTTGTGTTCGACCGCAGGGGCTCGGGGTTGAAGGGAGCATTACCATGGAATTCCAGGACAAGGTGTTGAAGTGCGTGGACTGCGGCGCGGACTTCATCTTTACCGCTGGGGAACAGCTGTTCTTTCACGACAAGCAGTTTAAGAACGAACCTAAACGTTGCAAGAATTGCAAAGCGAAGCGTGCTTCGTCTCTGGGGATTGCTGCTCCCGGCAATTACGCAAAAACTGAGACCCGGACGAGTTGCTCGCAATGCGGCAAGGAAACCACTGTTCCCTTTAAGCCAACACAAGGGCGGCCGGTGTTTTGCCGTGAGTGCTTTCAGCAACGCAGAGCTACTGCTGCCACGGCCTAGCCGGCGGCAGCTGCAGCCACGTAAGTAGGAGTGAGCTCAACTGGTGGGACAGGCTTTTTCTCCCCAACGGAACCGAGGGCCAAAGCTGTAGGTTTTCGCTTCGTGGACCCTTCCAGGTAGGTCTCAGCCGGCAAACGTGTATCTAGACGATCTTCTTGGTGCGCGACGCCCCTCCGTCACGAGTGGCCGCCGTGGCCTTCAGTGCACTTGTGTGCGCCTGTTTGTCATCTTCATGCTGCACTAGCAGAGCTTCAAGCTGCCTTAGCAAGTCGTTCGCATTCATTGGCTTCACCAGCAACGACTCCGCTCCCTGGCTGTGCCAATCGGTGCCCAGCGAAGGATACGCGGTCAAAATCGCTGTCGCCGGATTGTAAGCCTGCTTCCGTGCGGCACGAATCACGTCGTAACCGGACGTCTCATTTTCCATCCGCATGTCCGTGATCACCATGTGGAAGCTGTTTCCCGACAGCTTTTTCTCTGCCTCTTTCGCGGAAGCGGCTGTCTCTACCTCAAACCCATTCATTTCCAGAATTGCCCGTAACGTGAGCAAGATCGCTAATTCGTCGTCCACCACAAGGATGCGACGTTTCATTGAATTTCCTCCCGGGAGATTACAGAAGAGAAGCGAACGTTCCAGCTTTGATGCAAATTCAAGCAGAGTAGTTGGATCACTACTCAGCCGAAATTGTGTCATGTCTGGAAAGTACCCACTCTTATGGTCAGTATAATGAATTTTCGTGGCTTCGTTTTTTGTGGAAAATTTCGGGTGTCGCGCCACTCAGGCCGATGGCGCCGCTATCGAGCGCCAGATGCTTGAGCGCGGCCTTGCGCGCGCCGAAGCCGCCGCCCAAGCCCAAGTCGTTGTCCTGAACACCTGCACTGTCACCGCTTCTGCCGACCAGGACGTTCGCAGTTCGATTCGACGCATACATCGTGACAATCCCGGCTGCCAGATCGTCGTGACTGGCTGCTACGCGCAGCGCGCACCCGAAGAACTGGCGAAAATACCAGGCGTCAACTGGGTAGTTGGAAATTCTCATAAACACGCCATCGCCGAAGTGGCCTGCAATTCCGCTCCGGCTAACAGTTTCGTTCCGCTCGAATCATTCACCACGACTCAAGGTCAGATTCTAGTCGGCGACATCTTTGCCCATACCGAACTCCTCGCCGCTCCGTTTTCGACGCCGACACGGCATCCGAGAAGACTCGTCCTAATCTTGAAGGTTCAGGACGGCTGCAATAACCGATGCTCTTTCTGCATCATTCCCAGCGTGCGCGGGAGCAGCCGCTCGCTCGCTTTGGACGAAGTCGTTCGCGAAGTGAATGCCCTGGTCGCCCAGGGCTACCGCGAACTGGTGATCTCCGGCATTAACCTTGGCCGGTGGGGACGTGATCTGTCGCAGCCCGGCAAGTTCGCCGCGCTGCTCCACGCCGTTCTCGATCGCACCAGCCTGGAACGTCTACGAATCAGCTCCGTCGAGCCGATGGACTGGACCGACGAAGTCATCGACATCGTCTCGTCGTCCGAGCGAATCGCCAAGCATGCGCACGTTCCCATGCAATCGGGCAGCGATCGGGTGCTTCGTCTCATGCACCGTAAGTATCGTCCCTGGCACTATGCGGACAAGCTCCGCAAGCTTCGCGCTGCCATGCCGTCCGCCGCGATCGGCGCAGACGTAATGGTCGGGTTCCCGGGCGAAACAGACACAGATTTCGAGGAGACTCGAGCGCTCATCGCCGAGCTGCCATTCACCTATCTACACGTTTTCACTTATTCGGCGCGTCCAGGAACTCCAGCGGCGGCTATGCCCAATCAGGTCCCAGTCTCAGTGGCGCGCGATCGCAATCGAGTCCTCCGCGAGTTGGCCCAGGAAAAGAAGCTCACTTTCCAGCGCTCCTTTGTTGGAAAGACCCTCTCGACCATCACACTGACCCATTTCGACGGCCAGCATACCGAGACCCTGACCGACAACTACCAGAAGCTTTTCGTTTCCGGACGGCAGCAGGCCAACCAGATCAGACCGGCAATCGTCGAATCCGTCAGTGCAGAAGGTATGTTCGGAACCCTGCTATCGGTCTGATGATTCGGCGCAATGATGGCCTCGTCATATTTCCCTAACATGCTATAATTTCAAAGCTTTTAGAGTTGTTCGGAGGATTGTATCGACAAGAGATTTATTCGCACCAATGAGCGCATTCGGGTACGTGAAATCCGCGTAATCGATGATGAAAGTAATCAGCTCGGGGTTATGACCCCGCAGGACGCGCTCAAAATCGCCCGGGAACGGAACATGGATCTAGTGGAGGTATCGCCCACGGCGCAACCTCCCGTCTGCCGCATCATGGACTTTGGCAAGTACCTCTACCAGCAGGAAAAGAGGGAACGCGAAGCCAAGAAGCACCAGAAAGTCATCACCGTAAAGGAAGTGAAGTTTCGTATTAACGTGGACGACCACGACTACGAGACCAAGAAGAATCATGCGCTTCGCTTCCTTGAAGAGGGTGACAAGGTCAAGGCCACTATCTTCTTCCGCGGTCGCGAAATGACCCGGACCGGCCTTGGACGTGAGTTGCTGCAGCGGCTGATCAAAGATATCGGGAATCGTGCGATCGTCGAGAACATGCCCCGGCAGGAAGGCAACACCCTGCACGCGATTCTGGCGCCTCCGAAGACGGATAAAGCGAAGACTGGCGGCAGTGGCGGACAGAAGCAGGCACCGCGCGCGGGCGGCCAGCAACAGCAGCCTCCGAAACAGGGTGGTGGTGGCGTAGCCGCAAGTGCAGCGCCCCAGCAGGCGACCGGTACCGCAGGTCCTGGTTCGCCGAATCAGTAAGTTGCCGAATCGGTAAGAGAGCGTAGTTCCTCTCAGCAAGGTCTCAGGCCACAACCGGCTTGAATCCGTTCGCAAAGCGAGCGAAGAATTTGATCGCAACGGCGAAGTTCTGCGATCATGCAATACAGTAGAAGGGACGTTATGCCGAAACTGAAAACACATAGTGGCGCCGCCAAGCGCTTCAAGAAGACTGGGACCGGCAAAGTAAAGCGCGGTCACGCCTTCGCGCGCCACATTCTGACCTCGAAGGACACTAAGAAAAAACGTCACCTCGACAAGGACACCATCCTTGCCAAGGCCGACGAGAAGAAAATCCTTCGCATGATTCCGTATTAACCGTCGGTCGTCGTGAGTCGTTAGTCGTTCGCGTTTTTTGCTAACGACCAATGACTATCGACTAAGGACTGACAAGCGAGTGAAGAGGCGGCCTCAACTCCTGCCTCCAGCCGCAAAACGAAACACGAAAAAGGAGAAGCAATGCCTCGCGTAAAACGTGGAACTAAACGCCGTGCCAAGCGCAAAAAGATATTAGATCGCGCAAGTGGCTATTTCTTAACAAAGTCAAAACTGTACCGCTCAGCGAAAGAATCAGTTGAGCGTGGACTGAAGTTCGCCTACGCCGGACGCCGCCAGAAGAAGCGCCAGTTCCGTTCGCTGTGGATCGTGCGCATCAATGCCGCCGCCAATGAGAATGGCCTCAGCTACAGCAAGTTCATCAGCGGCCTGAAGAAGGCTGGCGTCGAACTTGACCGCAAGATCCTGGCCGACCTCGCTGTGAACGATAGCGCCGGATTTAAGGCCCTCGCCGAACAGGCCAAGACCGCGCTGGCGTAGCGCTCAGCATTCAGCAGTAAGCATTTAGCCAGACGAGGCCGGAGGTCAAATCCTTCGGCCTTTTGTTTAGCCGGTAGTCGATGGTCGTTAGTCGTTGGCGGGTTCAGCGGCTTCTGACTTTTCTACCGACTAACGACGAACGACCAACGACGAAATGTATACCGTTCCTAAACTCGAAGATTACTCGCCCGAGATTCTCGACCGCGAGATCGCTCAACTGTTGCAGGTGCTCGAGGGTGACGCCAATTCTGTTCAGACCAGCAACGACTGGAAGGAATTTCGTGATCGCTGGCTCGCGCGAAAAAATGGCGTCCTGACCCAGGTCAATGATTGGCTAAAAGCCGCGCCTGGTCCTCAAAAAAGAGAAGTTGGCCGCCGGCTGAATGAGCTGAAGGCTAAGGTTGAGGAAGTCGTCGAAAGCAAAAAGGAACTCTCCGATCTGGCGGCAGAATCAGGTCTCGCTGCCGAGCGCATCGATGTCACCCTCCCCGGCATTCGCCGTCCGCTAGGCGCGCAGCATCCCGTCATCCGGACGATGAACGAGATCGTCTCGGTCTTCAAGGCGATGGGCTATTCCATTGGCACCGGTCCCGAGATCGAAACGGACTACTACAATTTCGAGTCGCTGAACTTTCCTCCGAATCATCCGGCGCGCGATATGCAAGACACGATCTTCCTCGCCGGACAGGAGCAAAAGCAGCAGCGCGATCGTCTCCTGCTGCGCACGCACACGTCGCCGGTGCAGATTCGCACCATGGAGAAGCAGAAGCCGCCGGTGC
Organism: Terriglobia bacterium; assembly: GCA_963848375.1. GTDB lineage: Bacteria > Acidobacteriota > Terriglobia > Terriglobales > Acidobacteriaceae > JAJPJE01. Next base: position 66,274 of record CAWKDK010000007.1, on the reverse strand, counting down.
GCATCGTCATCCCCGGCCGCGTCTATCGCAACGATGCGCCTGACGCGACGCACTCGCCCATGTTCCACCAGGTCGAGGGGCTGGCCGTTGACACGAACATCACCTTCAGCGATCTGAAAGGCACGCTCGATCATGCAATGAAGTCGCTCTTCGGATCCAGCGTGAAGACGCGCTTCAAGCCGTCGTTCTTCCCTTTCACCGAGCCAAGCGCGGAAGTGATGATCAGTTGCCCCTTCTGTGGACAGAAGGGTTGCCGCGTCTGCAAGCAGAGTGGATGGATCGAGATGCTGGGGTCGGGCATGGTCGACCCGGCGCTCTACGGTTTTGTGGATTACGATCCGGCGAAGGTGAGTGGCTTCGCTTTTGGCATGGGCGTCGACCGCCTCGCCGCGATGAAGTACAACGTGGACGATATCCAGCTGTACTTCGAAGGCGACACGCGGTTCTTGCGCCAGTTCGCGTGAGTTTAGCCGCGGATTGACGCAGATGAACGCAGATCAGAACTAGCCACGGATCACACGGATTTTACGGATCTTGCATCGATGACTCTGGAACAACTCGACAACTCGTTGCCGAATGGTTTTCACGATTCCTATATTGATCGCATGTCCGTCGATTACCTCGAGCGTACGGCTGTCTGGGACATGCAGATTTTAGTTGGATTGCCGGAAGACGGGCCCGATACGCGAGATGCCTTCGAAAGCTCGAATGCTGTTTCGGGCGTGCAGTACATCTGCTTGAGCCCCCTGTTCGAATACGGTTACGCTAATGACAGCGTGGAGCTTGATGGGCCTACGACTCGAAAGAGTACTTGAAGGAAGACTTACTGAAGGAGTTGCCCGCATCTGTCTTCGCTCGCAGCTTCTACTCGAGGAGTTGGAATTCGTTTCTGCACATAGCTGCCGAATCGGTGCAGTTTGAATGGACTGGGCCCGATCCGAGACCTCGCGGCGATACGCTTCGGCTAACGACCAACGACTACCGACCAACGACTGATTAACGCATGAAACTTCTACCCTCATGGATTCGCGATTTCGTTGACCTCGAGGTCGACGACCGCCAACTTGCCGACGATCTCTCCATGGCCGGCATCTCCGTCGAAGGTATCGACGAGCACGACGGCTACAGCATCTACGAAGTTGACATCACCACCAATCGCGTCGACGCCATGAACCACTACGGCGTCGCGCGCGAGTGCGCCGCCATCTACAACGTCGATCTCAAATCGATCGCACCGAAGCTGCGCGCGACGGGAGATGCGAACTTCCGCATTTATATTCAGGCTCCCGAGCAGTGCGCGCGTTACTCGGCCCGCATTGTTCGTGGCGTCACAATTAAGCCGTCGCCGGAATACATCTCGCGCCGCCTCACGCTTCTTGGATCGCGCTCCATCAATAACGCCGCCGACGCCACCAACTACGCGCTCTGGGAACTCGGTCAACCCACGCACGCCTTCGACCTCGACCTGCTCGAAGGCAACAAGATCATTGTTCGGCTCGCCAATGAAGGCGAGATCATCAAGACGCTCGACGGAGTGGAACGCAAGCTCACCAAGCAGGATCTCGTCATCGCCGACGCCGCAAAGGCCGTCGCCATCGCCGGAGTGATGGGCGGCTTCGACACGATGATCACCGAGAAGACCAAGAACGTGCTCATCGAGTCCGCGTGGTTCGATCCGGCCACAATTCGTCGCACTGCGCGCCGGCTCGGCATGCACACCGATGCTTCCCACCGCTTCGAGCGTGGCGCCGATTACGGCATCACGCCGACGGCAGCCAATCGCGTCGCTCAATTGATTCTTGAAGCCGCGGGCGGTCAGATCCAAGGCGACCTTATCGACACCGTCGGCCGCAAAGTCGAACGCCCGACGTTGAGCCTGCACCGCAAAGAGATTGAGCGCATTCTCGGCCACGACATTACCGAATTCGATATCGCCCGCATCCTCAAGCGTCTCGGATTCGCTGTCACTCCCGGACGCCAGCACGCAGTCGCTGCCTCTCACGGCACCACCACCGGCGTGGGCGGCACTCACACCGCCGTTGTCGAAGAAGCCGCCGATTTCGCCGTCCAAGTTCCGACGTGGCGTCTCGACGTCGATCGTGAAATCGACCTTATCGAAGAGATTGCCCGCATTTACGGCTACGACAAGTTTCCGAATACCCTGCCGGTCTTCACCGGCGGCGCGGTCACCCTTCCCGATGAATCGAAGGAAACCGATCTACGCAGCCGCGTGCTCTCGCTCGGCTACGATGAAGCTATCTCGCTCGCGTTCATCTCCCATGCGGACGCCACGGCCTTCGCGACCATGCAAGCAGTTGAGATCGCCAACCCGTTGAGTGAAGAAGCCTCGGTGATGCGCACGTCGATGATCCCGGGCATGCTGAACATGCTCGGTCACAACTTGAATCGCGGCGTAAACGACGTACGCCTCTTCGAATCCGGCAAGGTTTACGAGAAGCTCGGCGAGCGTACTGGAGAATACCGCCGCCTCGCCATCGGCACGACCGGCAGCGCTATCGAAGCCAGCGTGCATCAGCCCGCGCGTGCCTACGGCTTTTTCGATCTGAAGGGCGACATCGAAACACTGCTAGGCGCCTTCCAGTACAACTCTGTCTACTTCGACTCCCACACCGCCGACTACTACCATCCTGGCCGTTCCGCGCGCGTGGTCATCGACGGAACTACCGTCGGCCAGTTCGGTCAGATTCACCCACGCATTGCCGCGGAACGCAAGCTGCGCCAGGACGTCTTCGTCGCCGAACTCGATCTTGAGCGGCTATTCAAGCACGATCTACGCGAGCGCCATTACACGCCCATCCCGCGTTACCCTGCTGTCGATCGCGACTTTTCATTCCTGTTCGACGACTCCGTCACCTTCGAGCGGATACACGGTGCAGTTGAGGCCCTGAGTCTTTCGGAGCTGCGCAGCTTCCTGCCAGTCGAAGTATTCCGCGGCGGCAATGTTCCTTCAGGCAAGTATTCGGTCCTGCTGCGTGCGGAATTCCAGTCTGCTAAAGAAACTTTGCGCGACGACCAGGTCCAACTCTGGGCCACGCAGATCGTGAAGGCTCTCGAAGCGCTCGGCGGAGTGCAGAGAGCTTAGCCCTGGCGCGGACGTTCCCTTCGGCTTCGCTCAGCGCAGGCCTGTCCGCCCGGTTTCCTTGCTCAACTAGATTTTCGTCACCCCTCTGCTTTTGCGCGGACAGGAATGTCCGCGCCACACAAACCTCGCGTACAATCCTCCCCACGAGGTGAGGCATGCCGCTTTCCCGTCGTCATTTTCTGAGCCGAGTTCCTGTCGGAGTCGCCGCCACAGCCGTTCTGATTCCCAGTCTGAGCGAAGCTGCTGCTGCAGCGGCGGCAAACGCCGTCGCCGTCAGCGAACCCATCCTGCTGAACTCGAACGAGAACCCATACGGACCGTTCCCCAGCGTGCAGGCCGCCATGCAAGCCGCCCTTCGCAAAGCGAATCGCTATCCGGACCACCAGTATCGCGAACTCATCGACCGCATCGCCTCATACAACAACGTCGCGCCCGAGCAGGTCATCCTTGGCATTGGGTCCACCGAAATCCTGAAGATGGCGGCCGACGCTTTCACCGGTCCCGATCGCCCTCTCATCCTGGCCGATCCCACCTTTGAAGCCATCGCATGGTATGCCGAGAAGAATGGCGCTCAGGTCGTCAAGGTGCCGCTCACCTCCGACTACGCTCACGATCTCGACGCCATGGTGGCCAAAGCGCCCAAAGCTGGCGCGCTGATTTATCTGTGCAACCCCAATAATCCGACCGCTTCCCTCACCCCAGCCAGCAAGATCGAAGCATTCGTGAAAGGGTTGCCGCCTAACGTGGCTGTCCTGATCGACGAGGCCTATCACCACTTCGCCATGGGAGCGCCGCAATACCGTTCTTTCCTTGATGACAAGAATCCGCGTGTGATCGTCGCGCGCACCTTTTCGAAGGTGTACGCGCTCGCCGGTATGCGCCTTGGCTATGCCGTCAGCACCGCGGAAACCGTCAAGCAACTTCGTTCCTACCAGACGCACGACAACGTCAACATTGCTGCCGCCAGTTGCGGAACCGTCGCGTTGAACGACGATCAGGCAATGCGCGCGGCCGTCGCCCGCAATGCTGCCGACCGCGACGCGTTCTCGCGGCAGGCGCAGTCACGCGGCCTGAAGGTGATCCCGAGCTACGCTAATTTCGCCATGTTCGACGCGGGCCATCCGGTGAAGCAGGTGATCGCCTATTTCGAACAGCAGAACATCCGCATCGGACGGCCGTTCCCGCCGATGGATACTTTTGTCCGTCTTACTTTCGGCAAGCCGGAAGAGATGGCCGCATTCTGGAAAGCTTGGGACGGATTCTCGTCAGCGAAAGCCGCGGCTTTACGCGATGCGCCTATCTACACATCGCACCGGCTCTTCACCTGAGCCGCAATTGTGGATTTCTCCGCCTGTAATCTGCGTTATACTGCGCTCGCGCCGCTCTTTCATAATCTAGAAGCGAGGTCTTACCCACGGTGTCTGCGAAGACGGTTGAACTCTCTCCCGAAATTTCCGCCGACGAATTCCACTCTCTTGAAGCGAAGATCTACCAGACCATTGAACTCTTGAAAACCGCACGTGAGGGCAAGTCGGCGGCCGAGCGCGACGTGACGCGCCTGCGCGAGCAGCTCGAATTGCGTGAGGAAGAGACGGAGAGTCTGCGCAAGGAAATGATCGGCCTGCGCAAGGAGCGCGAAGAGGTACGTACCCGAGTAGAAAAGATGCTCCGTCAAATTGATGAGTTGACTGCTGAGTAAACTGCCTCATAATCAGAAGTACAGCGGCAACTCAAGGGAGGACTTGGCGTGAGCCAACCTAACACCAACGGCAATGGCAACGGCACCGCGAATGGCAGCGTGCGCGTCGAGATTTTCGATCAGTCGTATAGCCTGCGCGGCACCGATCCTGACTACATTCAGAAGCTGGCGTCCTTCGTCGATTCGAAGATGCGCGCCGTCTCTTCCCAGACATCCACCATCGACTCATTGCGCCTTGCCGTGCTGGCAGCCTTGAATATCGCCGACGAATATCACGTGCTCAAGCGCAAGTACGACGTGATCGCCTCCGAAATCAATTCGCGCGCAAGCCATCTCTCCGGCGCACTCGACGAAGTGCTCCAGGACGGCGCACGAAAAGTAGGATAGATTTTTCTCCGGAACACTGAGCACGGCTTCGGCCGTGCTCTTTTTTTGCTTCAAGGTATTTAAGAGATCAATGCACTGATCTTCCTCTGTCCGACCGGCCACCAGAAAAGCACGCTGGCAGTTTGCACTCGAGGTTCCAACTATTTCCGGCCAGCTACTTGCGTTTCCTCAGCCCTCTCCCCTAGCATCATTCGAGTAAGCCGACCTGCAACGTTGGTGTTTTGGTGGCAACCGTTTTTTTGAACCAACACCTCAATGAACGGGGTCCTGACTCGTATGATAATGATCCGGTGTGCAATGTCCGCCAGTTCGGAAATGCCTAATGGATCACGGCGGGGTCCCACACTAGCTGAGCTAGGTTCATTGACGGCCCACCGCACGGCATAGCGGGTCGGCTTATCTTCATCAGTGCCGTCAGTTGTTAACACCACCCGCGCGACTCTCTCCACAACCCAGTGTTAGACTCCTAAGGAACGGAATTTCCGTCCGAAATCCTTCCAGGATCATCTAGATAAGCAGTGTTCCCTCAGCTATTTCATATCGGCAATTTCTTTCTTCCGACTTACGGTCTGCTGGTCGCGCTCGGCGTGATCGCCGGTCTCACCATGACCGCCAAACTTTCGCGCTCGCAGAATCTTGATCCCGAACAGAACTGGAATCTCGGCGTGCTGGCAATTTTGGCCGCGATTGTCGGAGCCAAGGCGCTGCTGTTCGTGAACGACTGGAGCTACTACAGCTCCCATCCTGGCGAGATTTTCAGCCTCTCGACGCTGCAAGCGGGTGGCGTTTTTTCCGGTGGCGTAATCGCTGCCGTGTTGGTTTCCCTCTGGTATATCCGCCGTCATCACATGCCGGTGTTACGGACCTGTGACACCTTTGCGCCCGGACTTGCTCTCGGCCACGCCATCGGTCGCATCGGATGTTTCGCCGCGGGTTGCTGCTACGGAAAACCAACCTCGCACTTCTGGGGCGTGACTTTCACCAATGCCTTTGCGCACGAACGAGCCGGAACTCCGCTCGGCGTGCCACTCGAACCTACACAACTGATCGAGTCAGCTGTCGAGCTGGTGAACTTTTTCATTCTCTACTGGATGATCAAGAACAAGAAGTTTGAAGGTCAGATCATCGGCTCCTATCTCTTCCTTTATGGCTTCGCCCGCTACTTCATAGAATTCCTGCGCGGCGATCCCGAACGTGGATCGATGTTCAACGGCGCCATGACTGGCACACAGTTCATCGCGATCCTCATGGTCGTTGCTGGTGGCATTCTCTGGATGCGCCGCGCTCCGCTCCGCCTGCCCTCCCTGCCGAAAACTGCTCGCACCTAGCCAGGCACGCGCCGAAAGGGTCTGCGTAGGATGCCTGATACAATCCACCAGTCCCGGAGAGGCGACACATGTCAGACTCTTCACCTGCTCCCACCCGCACCTTACATCTGCGAATCTCGAAGAATCCTGGCGCTGTCACCGTATACTGCCGCGGCGATCTCACTGCTGAAGTTGCAGATCTGTTGCGCAACGAAGTGAAGCCGCTGATCCCGACTACCAAGTCCCTCACTCTGGACCTGACGGAGATCCGGCTGATGGACAGCTCCGGTCTGGGCACCATCGTGAAACTCTATGTAAGCGGCCGTACTTCCGGATGTACGGTTTCGCTCGTGAACTTCAACCGGCGGGTGCGCGAGTTGCTGGGGATGACCAACCTGTTGCGTGTCTTCGAGACTTGCGGCGATCACACCGCGCGCATGCCCTGAGCCTCGTTCCGCTACAATCGGCAGGAATGCCCCACAGCCACGAAGCCGCAGTCCAGCACATATCCGCCTCCAGCGAAGACGCTGGCAAACGTCTGGATCTATTCCTCGCCACTCAGAATCCCGACGTCAGCCGCGTACGTGTTCAGCAGCTCATCGAAGAAAAGAAGGTTCTCGTCGACGGCAAACCGGCGAAGGCCTCTCTAAAGCTTCGCGGCACGGAACAGATCGAAATCACGGGAGAAGTCCAGCCACCAGCTCTCCGCGCCATCGCAGAAGAAATTCCCCTCGACATCGTGTATGAAGACGACGATCTCATCGTCATCAACAAGCCAGCGGGCATGATGGTGCACGCGGGAGCCGGCGCCACCGAAGACGCGCGCAATCGCGGCACCCTCGTCAACGCTTTGCTCCATCGCTTTCAATCGCTCTCGGAAGTTGGGGGCGACCTGCGCCCGGGAATCGTTCATCGCCTCGATCGACAAACCAGTGGCCTCATGATCGTCGCGAAAAACGATGTCACTCATCGCAAGCTGGCAACCGCATTTTCTTCGCGTCGCGTTCACAAGACCTATCTCGCGCTCGTTCAGGGCTGGATGAAGGAAGCGAAAGGAACCATCTCCGCGGCCATCAGCCGCGATCGTATTCGTCGCACCCGTATGACTACCAAACTTTCCGGGGGACGTGAGGCCATCTCTCACTATCGTGTGCGGGAGCGATTCGAAACTGCTTACGGCAAATTCTCTCTTGTCGAAATCAAGATTGAAACCGGACGCACTCATCAGATCCGCGTCCATATGGCCTCGCTCGGGCATCCGGTAGTGGGCGACACTCTTTACGGTGCCGCGGGAGAACTCAAGCCCGGCCCTACTCGTGGGACCGCGCCCAACGCTCCCTTGCTCTCATTGCCGCGGAATTTCCTTCATGCCGCGGAACTGGAGTTTGCCCACCCGAAAACAGGAGAGCCGCTCGCTTTCTCCAGGCCACTCCCGCCTGAGCTGACCGATTTCCTCGATCTGCTTAAGGGTCCCACCCGCTCTTGAACCGCCGTTTACACCTTAGATAGCCGTGTTCTTGCCGAGGAAAGTAGCTGAAGCGTCGCGGCGAGCGAAGATGGATATAATTGGTTTCATCAGGATGCGAACTCTTTGGTTTTCACCGTTGCTGCTCATGGTCGGCGTATTGGGACTCGCCCAGACAGCCGCACAACTTCCTTCGGCTCCGACGCCCGCTGGCTCGACACCGCGCGCGCAGCTGCCTTCGGCCCCGACGCCCGCAAATGCACCGCCAGCCCAGCAGCCTAAACCGGCTCCGGCGCAATCTGCGCCGGCCTCAACTCAGCCTGCGGCGCAGGCTCCGGATTCAGGTCAGACCGCGAACATCACGACCCCGCCTGCCTCTGACGCGACGAAAGCAGCCGATCCTGCTCCCGACACCGCCAAGCCAGGTACAACCACCAGCACGTCCAACAAAGAGGACGATGACGCGGTCACTACGATCACTAAGGTCGTGCAGGAAGTAAATGTCGTCTTTACCGTTTCCGACAAGCACGGACGCTTCGTAAAAGATCTGAAGCAAGCCGACTTCAAGGTACTCGACGACAAAAAGCCGCCCGTGCAAATTGTGAACTTTGCCAGCGAGACGAACCTTCCGCTACGTGTGGGCTTGTTGGTCGACGCCAGCAATTCCGTGCGCGATCGGTTTCGCTTCGAGCAGGATTCCGCGATCGAATTCCTGAACGAAATTATCCGTCCGCATTTCGACCGAGCCTTTGTAATCGGCTTCGACACTACACCGGAAGTCACCCAAGATTTCACCGACAACACCGAGTACCTCTCGAAGGGCGTGCGCGCTCTGCGACCTGGCGGCGGAACGGCGCTCTACGACGCCGTCTATTTCGCCTGCCGCGACAAGCTGCTGAAGGCGCAGCAGACTGGACCGACTCGCAAAGCCATCATCCTGCTCAGCGACGGCGAAGATAACCAGAGCCGTGTTACGCGTGAAGAAGCTATCGAGATGGCGCAGCGCGCCGAAGTGATTCTCTACACCATCAGCACGAACGTGAGCGGCGTCAAATTGCGTGGTGACAAGGTGCTCGAGCGGATGGCGGAAGCGACTGGCGGACGCGCCTTCTTCCCGTTCCGCATCCAGGATGTCTCCAACGCGTTTTCGGAGATTCAGGACGAATTGCGCAGTCAGTATGTGCTCGCGTACAAGCCAGCCGACTTTACCGCCGATGGCCATTTCCGGAGCATTGACATCATCGCCGCGGATCGCAAGGGGCTGCAGGTACGCGCCCGCAAAGGATACTTCGCTCCGAAGCCGTAGATTCTCGATCGTTAGTGGCCTCGCGTTGGCGCGCCAAACGACTTCAAGAATGCATCGACCACCTGCTCGATGAAAGTGATGGGTGGGTCACCAGACGAGCGTTTTCCTGCCACGTAGGTATCAAAGATATATCGATATAAGACGGGTCCGAAGAGCAACGCGGTCGAGAGATCCGCGTCCAGATGCTTCTCAAGTGTCCCTTCAGCGACCCCGCGCTTAAACACTTTAGCCAGTGCGGAGCGTTTGCGATTGATCACCCGTTCTCGCCATGCGCGTCCGAAGGCTTGATTACGCGCAGAATAGGCAATCAGGTGCGGCATGATCCGTTCGCGAAGATCCGGCATGTGTGCAGGAGCGTAGCTCAGGGAGTCAATCAGATCCTTGCGCAGATCGCCAGACGCGAACTCCGGCAATTCTTCATCAAGGCCGTGAAGATACGAAAGCGCCTCGAGCGCGAGAGCGTCCTTATCTTCCCAATGCTTGTAGATCGTGGCTTTGCTGACGCCAGAGGCATCAGCAATTGAATCCATGCTGGTGGCGTCGATGCCTTGCTTCGCAAAGAGGCGAATCGCAGCATGCACGACCTTACGATGCGCCTCCTCGCTACGTTGTCTGACCATGGCCTACAACTCGATCCTCGAAAACAGGTAGGCACCGGTGCCCAACAAAACCGCCGCAAGGGTACCCAGGATAACCATGTCCACGGAGAAGCTGAACTGCCAGGTCCCAATCAGCACTCCGCGCAATCCGTCCACTCCATACGCTAACGGGTCGCCATGGGTAATCCATGTGAGCACCCGCGGCAAATTGGTAAGCGGATAGAGTGCTCCCGAAAGGAAAAAGATCGGCAGGACCAGGAAGTTCATGACGAGTTGGAAACCCTGCATATCCTGGATCACCGAACCCAACGCTGTTCCCATGGCGGCGAACACAATCGCAATCATGATCACGAATAGAAACGCGACCGGGATTGCTATCCAGTGTGCCGGCCTGAAGCCGGCAATCAGGCAGATAATCAGGATGAGGCATCCCTGGATGATCGCCACCGTCGCACCGCCCAGGGTCCGTCCGACCATGATCTGTAGTCGCGAGACCGGCGCGACGAACGTTTCTTTCAGGAAACCGAACTGGCGATCGAACAGCATGGCGATGCCCGAGAAGACCGAACTGAATAGCACCGTCATTCCGATCACGCCCGGCGCCATGAATTGGAGGTAGCTTCCTCGCCCCGCTTTTGCGAACACCGGGCCAAAGCCGAACCCGAGCGCCAGCAAATAAAGCGCAGGCTGACCCAGCGATACCACTATCTGTACGCGGGAACGGACGTACCGCTTGATTTCACGCAGCCACAGTATGTATATGACGCCCACGCTATCTCCTCCACATTCTGGCGAATTGCCGCATCTGATCCTTGCTATCCGCCCCATCTTCGCGAAGCGATGTGCCGGTGAGCGCCAGGAACGCTCCTTCAAGGGAATCCGTCTCGGTTTGTGCTCTCAGCTCAGCTGATGTTCCCTGCGCCACGATCGCGCCGTGGTCGATGATCGCGATGCGGTCGGCAACACGATCGGCTTCATCCATGTAGTGAGTCGTCAGGAACACAGTCGTATTTTCGGCTTGGTTGATTCGTTTCACGTGAGCCCATAACTGATTCCGGCTCTGCGGATCTAGCCCCAGCGTCGGTTCATCCAGGAACAGGATTTTTGGTGTGTGCAGGAATCCGCGCGCGATCTCCAGTCGTCGTCTCATTCCACCAGAAAAAGTTTTGACGTAGTCCTTGCGCTTTTCCCAGAGCTCGAATGTCTTCATCAGCTCTTCAATACGCTGGGTACGAATCGCTCGGGGCACATGATAGAGAACGCCGTGAAGTTCCATGTTCTCGTACGCAGTCTGCTCGTTGTCCAGACTTGGATCCTGGAACACGATGCCAAAGCGCTGACGCGCTTCCTTCTGTTGTACGAGCGGGTTGAAGCCGTCCAGCAGGATTGTGCCGGCAGTCGGACGCAGCAGCGTCGTCAGCATCTTGATTGTGGTGGTCTTCCCTGCGCCGTTCGGTCCCAGAAACGCAAAGATCTCCCCTTGCTGAACCTGAAAGGAAATCCCCTTTACAGCGGTGAACTGGCCGAAGGTCTTGGTTAGGTTCTCTACCTGGATCAAAGCGGCACCTCACGAGGGTCGAAGGACACCAATACTGAACGGTTTAGTTTAGTTTGTCAACAGAATCGTTGGACTTGCGGTTGAACGAAGTGGAATCGATGTAAGGAAGGAGGGCGGCCGCGAAAGACCCGATCGCCCGGCCAGCTAATCTCCTGCTTCGGTGTCTCGCCGGATCGCGTAGTACCCGGTCCTTGCCTGGACCTTCAGGCTCTTTTCCGTCGTATGAATCTCCACCTTGCGGAAGCTCCCGTCCAGCTTCGAATTGGTAGGTGTGTATCCGATGTTGTATTGCGTGCGCAGCTCTTTGGCGATCTCGTCGAACGCTTCCTGCAGCTTTTCTTTTTTGTTGCCGACCTCAATCACGCGGCCGCCGGTGTCGGCGGTCATCTTCTTCATCTCCCGGTCACCCGAGTACCCGCCAAATCCATAGAAGCCCCGGTCGGCGATCAGCAGCACGTAAACGATGCTGTCCGACTTCTGTGCTGCTTCGATCGCATCCTGGATGCGCTCCTTCGAGCCCTGGTCCTCTCCGTCCGTAAGCAGGATCATGGCCTTGCGTCCCACTTCTTTGGCCAGCTTGTCATAGGAGGCGAGATAAACCGCATCATAGAGAAGAGTACCTTTGGGGGAGCACGATCCCGGTAGGGGTCCGCCCCCGATTCCCGGAATCCCGGTGCACGGCGTTCCGGAATTTATTTTTGCTTTATCCAGGGCAATGTGAAGCTGGTGGCTTTCGTTGGTGTAATCCTGCAGGAGGTCCACTTCCACGTCGAAGCTGATCACGAATGCCAGGTCTTTGGGTCTCAGCACCTCGCGAAGAAAACTCGCACCTACCTCTTTTTCCATGTCAAGAACGCGAGTCTGGCTGGCACTGCTGTCAATCAATATACCGAGCGTAAGCGGTTCATCGGATTCCGTGGAGAAGTACTTGATGGTTTGCGGCTTGCCATCTTCAAGGACCTGGAAATCTGTCTTTGCCAGATTCGGAACCAGCGCTCCGTGTTTGTCTTTAACGTTGAAAAATAGGTTCACCACGTTCACCTGCGACTGGAACGTGGGCAGATTCTGGTCCTGATTAGCCGTTTGCCCTTGATCCTGCTGCGTAGAAGACTGCGGAGGTTGTGCCCAAACGAGCGCGTGAAACGACAACAATGTCACAATAGAGCATATTGCAACTCGGACAAAACTACGGGATCGGAACAACATGGCTTTTCAGGGTTCCTATGAACTAGAGTAATTCTAAATCAGCTTCTATCTGTAAGAATTCGGGCATCGGAAGTGGAGGATCGTGCGTGTTCAAGCATTGCCATTGGAACGAATGGATGCGTCTAGCTGTCATTGCTTTCATCTGTGGTCTCTTACTAGGCCTACCCCTGCAGGGATCCGCACAAAACTCCGGCAGCCAGCCCACGGGACAAACCCTTCCAGATGCGCCCGCACCTAACAACCCGCCTTCAGGGGTACAAGTTTCGCCCGGAGCACCACCTTCTGCTCCTTCCCAGACTCCTGACCTCGGCGATCTTTCGGTTGAAACCCAGTCTCATGGCACCACGGAGGGCTCATCGAACACCACACCTCCTCCGATGCCGCCGATAAAGACCGTGCCTGCCGGCAGTGTTCCGCCCGCGTCGAATACCAGTCAGGAGGAGCTCTACAAGTACGTCGTCAATACGAATTTCGTCGTCGTTCCGGTTACGGTGAAGGACTCCTCTGGACATCTTGTCGAAGGGCTGCTGCAGAAAGATTTCTCCATTTACGAAGACAGTAAGCCGCAAACAGTCCGCTACTTCACCAGCGACCCGTTCGCTCTCTCCGCGGCGATAGTCTTCGACCTGAGTCTGCCCAGCAATGTCGTTAGCAAGGTGAATGACACCCTGCCCGCTCTCGTTGGAGCCTTCAGCCAGTACGACGAAGTCAGTCTCTTCACTTACGGAAGCAGTGTCCAGAAAGTACAGGACTTCGTCGGCGGCGCATCCGACCGTTTTGCGCAGGTCATGAAGCAAGTGCGTGCGGAAGCTATCGGCAGGCCGGGTGGTGTACCCGTCGTCGCCGGACCAATGGCAGCCGGTCCTAGCGTGAATGGCCATCCCATGGATCCCAGCACTCCTCCCGAGGACGCGCGCACCTACCAGCCGGAGCCGCACGTTCTCAACGACGCAATCCTTGCTGCGGCCCTCGACCTCTCTCGGCGTGCGCCTCTGCGCCGGAAAATTATCTTTGTCATCAGTGATGGCCGGGAGCTTGATAGCACGGCAAGTTATCGCGACGTGTTGAAGGTCTTGCAGACCTATCAGATCCTCGTATACGGCGTTAGCGTGGGTGGAGGAGCCATCCCCGGCTACCGTCAGCTGGAGAAGATCAGAATTCCTGGGCAGGGATATGGGGACATCCTCACCCGATACGCGGCTGCAACTGGCGGACAGGTGTTTCCAGCGTTTTCCAAGGACACTATGGAAGGGGCTTACCAGCGAGTCACTTCTGTCGCGAGAAATCAGTACACGCTCGGCTATACAACCGTGGCAGCCGTGGCCGGTAACTGTCGAGAAATTGAGGTCCGCGTGAAGCGCCCCGGATTGCAGGTTATATCCAAGCCACGGTACTGTCCGCTTCCACCTGCCGCCGCGCAAAGGAAACCAGGCGGGCAATAGCTGGTTAGTGGGCCGTGCCAAGCGTTCGTTAGCGGCGCGGGCGGTACCGCTCCGCTAGCGTAACCAACGGCTGACAACCGGCTTCGAGCTACCGGCTACCCGCTGACGACTATCACTTCCACCAAACACTTCCGTACCATGACTTTAGTGTCCTTCTGGACAACGATGTGTGCTCGAACGTTAATACCCTGTGATATAAAACAAGTGCACTCCCCCAGGAGAAACTGCAGTCGCCCGTAAGGGTGCGCTGCGATTAGAACGAGGCAGGGCCTTGAGTTTCATAAACTTCGCCGCCCGCGAAATTAATTGCAAAATTGTCTATTACGGCCCCGGCCTCGGGGGCAAGACCACCAATCTTCAGTACGTTTACGACAAGACTGGCGAGAAACAGAAGGGCAAGATGATCTCGCTGGCCACCGAGACTGACCGAACCCTGTTTTTCGACTTTCTCCCCCTCGATTTGGGCACGGTTCGTGGCTTCCGTACCCGTTTCCACCTCTATACCGTTCCAGGACAGGTCTTCTACGATGCCAGCCGCAAGCTCATCCTGCGTGGTGTCGATGGCGTGGTTTTCGTCGCTGATTCCCAGGAAGAGCGTATGGACGCCAACCTGGAAGCCCTCGATAATCTCCAGGAAAATCTGCAAGAGCACGGTTACGATCTCGCCAAGATCCCTTACGTGCTGCAGTTGAACAAGCGCGATTTGCCCTCGGCGATGGGCCTCGACGATCTAAAGCGCGAGTTAATTCGCAAAGAGGAACCGGTTTTCGAAGCCGTGGCGTTCCAAGGCACCGGCGTATTCGAGACCTTAAAAGAAGTCGCCCGCCTGGTTTTGACTGAGCTGAAGAAGGGCTAGCGCCTCAGCTCCCTGCTGCGAGACCATCTACCCATTAACTAGTTTGCAGACATGCCGCCCGTCGCAGTACTCTCTTCGCCCATGAAGCTTGTCCTCTCGCTCTTTTTCACGATCGCTCTGATTCCTACTCTTACCGCGCAGGAAGTTCCTAAACCTGCCGAAGGCGATTTCATCGTCCACAACTTCCAGTTCAAATCTGGAGGCTCGCTGCCCGAACTCAAGCTCCACTACTCGACTTACGGAACACCAGTGCGCGACGCGAAAGGCCGAGTGACAAACGCCGTCATGGTTCTGCACGGCACCGGAGGCTCGGGACATCAGTTCGTCAACGATCGCTTTGCTGGCGTTCTCTTCGGCCCCGGTCAACTGCTCGATTCCAGCCGCTACTTCATCATTTTGCCGGACGCCATCGGCCACGGCCAATCAAGCAAGCCGAGCGACGGACTCCACGCACGCTTCCCGCACTACGAATACGACGACATGGTGCAGGCGCAATATCTGCTCCTGACTGAGGGTCTGAAGGTGAATCACCTCCGCCTGCTGATGGGCACCTCGATGGGCTGCATGCACTCGTGGATCTGGCTCGAAACGCATCCTGATTTCATGGATGCCGCCATGCCGCTCGCCTGCCTGCCTGTCCAGATCGCCGGACGCAATCGCATGTTTCGCAAGATGATCATGGACTCCATCCGCCAGAGTCCCGACTGGAATAACGGTGACTACAAGCAGCAACCGCTCGGGCTGCAAGGTGCGCTGAACATACTCCTCATCATGGGCAGCTCACCGCTGCAGATGCAAAAGCACTATCCGACGCGTGATCAGGCCGATGCGGATCTCGATGACTACGTTACTTCGCGCATGCGCACCACCGATGCCAACGATCTTCTCTATGCTGTCGATTCTTCACGCAACTACGATCCGTCTGCGAAGCTCGATGCGATCACAGCCCCGGTTATGTTCGTGAACTCCGCCGACGATCAGATCAATCCTCCCGAACTTGGCATCGCCGAAAGGGAGATCAAACGCGTGAAGAAAGGGCAATTCGTTCTGCTCCCGATCACCGACGAAACCCGCGGTCATGGAACGCACACGCAAGCGGCAGTCTGGAAACAATACCTCGCCCAATTATTGGCGGAGAGCCAATAAAGACAGCGCACAAAAGCACATTCACAAAGCATTAACATTGGTTTCTTACAATCCCCGCATGCCTCCTTCCGACAAGCTGGTTGTCGAATCAATTTCCGGTTCCCATGCAGGTGAGTCGATCGTAAAGCTCACCGGACCTCTGGTCCTCAACACGCTCTTCGGATTTCAGGACACGATGCAGCAGCAGACCGCGGCTCTTACGCTCGTCGATCTCAACGGCGTTCCCTATGTCGACTCCGCAGGTCTCGGCTCGCTGGTGAAGTTCTTCGTCTCCTACAAACGCCACGGGCGCAAGCTCATCCTCATCGCCCCCTCCGAACAGGTGCAGTCGTTGATGAGCATGACGAAAGTCGAAACTCTGTTCGAGATTTATCCGAGCGTGGCCGATGCCGAGCGCAGCGCGGCCGCCAGCGCCACCTAGGCCACCAGAGACGCAGACTCCGACTGGTATTGTTCTCACCTGCTCTGGATCATGCGTTCATCAGCGTTAGTCAGCGGCTAGATTCTCTTCCGCTGGTCATCAGGTCTCTCGCAAGCTCTTCGATTTCTTCGTTCAACTCGACAACAGCTTCGTGCGCCTGCTTCATCCCACCGTCAGCTTAAGACAGCTACAACTTAAGGAATACCCCGGCGAGGATTCGTCATGCGTATTCGTTTTTTTGCCATAGCGCTCTCGGCAGCGCTGCTTGGATTGTGTGCTTGTGTGGGTCTCACTCGAACGAATGGCGGTGAGCAGGCAGGCTCCATGCAGTCTGTGCAGCACATCGTCTACATGGTCCAGGAGAATCGCAGCTTCGATCACTACTTTGGCCAGCTCGGTCAATATCGCGCCGCCAACAATTTCGGTCCCGCCTCCGACATCGACGGTTTACCCGCCACCGCTTGGAACGCTGCCGACAACGGCACCATTATTCATTCTTTCCATCTGGCCACTACCTGCCTGGAGGAACTCAGTGACGACTGGATGGAGAGCCACGTCGACATGAATGAGAATCATCCCGGATCCAGCACAATTCTGCTGGACGGCTTCGTGCACATCGCTGGTGGGTACGCCCTAGCTTTTGGTGAGTTGGACACGCTTGGCGTGCGCGCCATGGGCTACTACACCCAGGACGAGCTGCCCTACTACTACTTCCTCGCTTCTCAGTACGCCACTTCCGACCGCTGGTTCTCTCCCGTTCCCACTGAAAGCATCCCGAATCGCATTTACCTGATTGCTGCCACCTCTGCCGGACATGCGCACGCACCGACCGATACGTACCCGTGCTGCGAGCCGCAGATTCCGGATACGATTTTCAGCGAGATGCAATCTGCGGGTGTCTCGTGGAAGATCTACTACACCGATACTCTGCCCAACGGTCAGCCTCTGACTGACTTGGGACAGTTCTGGCCTAATTTCGCCGCGCAGCACTCAGCCAACATTGTCCCCGTCAGCCAGTACTTCACCGATCTCGCCAACAACACTTTGCCCCAGGTTTCATTCATTCAGGCCGGGCTCGCGTCGGGCCGCGACGAACATCCCGGTGGACAGACGACGACTGGCGAAGGCGGCAACGATATTCAAAAAGGTGCTCTCTACGTTTCCAGCCTCGTCAATGGATTGATGAGCAGTTCGTCGTGGACGAGTTCCGTTTTCATTCTCAGCTACGACGAAGGCGGTGGATTCTACGACCATGTGCCACCGCAAGCGGCAGTTCAGCCCGACGGCATCAAGCCTTTGGATCTCATCCCCGATGATTCCATCATCCAGCCGCCCGCTAATTTCAATCAGACTGGTTTCCGTTTGCCGTTGATGGTGATATCACCTTTCAGCAAGAGGCACTACGTCTCGCATACGGTCGCTGACTACACCGCGATCTTGAAGCTGATTGAAACTCGATTCGGTCTTCCCAATCTCACTCAACGCGACGCGGCGCAAATGGATATGTCGGAATTCTTCGACTTCAGCAACGCGACGGTGAGCAACATTCCTTTGCCTCCCGCTCAACCGGTCGCTGGTCTTTGCAATCCGGCAAACCTTCCGGCATCGCCTTAAAACAAGTTGTGAGTGGAAAGGAAAAGGCCGCCCGGCAACTCAGGCGGCCTTTTCTCAAGGGAGAATAGTTCCAATTAGCGGCGACGAACCGACAATCAGAACTTGATGCCGAAATGTTATTGACCCCATGGAATGGGTGTCAAGAAAATTCTCTGCATTAAATGTCTTTGTTTTCAATAACTTGCATTTAGATTGCCGAAAAAGATTCGAGCTTCTACACCCGCCCCGATCGCCCCGTAATTGACATAAACTGTCAGTTTTCAGGCGCTTAGGGTCAAAAACAGGGACAAAAATCCCGTTTTGGATTTTGCCCAAAATCGACACCAAGTTGCTACTTGCGGAGGTTTAATCGAATGATTTCGACATCCTGCGTGCGGTCGAAAACTCGGTCCGGGAAGAATTTCTTCAGCAGAATTCGAACTCCCCCGAACGCAACCCCGGCCGCAAGCGAGATCGCCAACAAGCCGCTCAATAGAAGAACGACATTCACCAGCAGGCTGCCAAGATTGTTGCTCCGCGTGAGATGTGTCGCCTGGTTCCAGGTAACGTCCGCCTCATAGTTCACCGATGCAAGCAACGATCTTGCTTCCGACGGAGAAACTGCACCGCTTACGATTGCGATGAGTGGACCGGTTCGCTTCGTGTAATACGCAGCTCTGCCATCCGAGGAACTTGGATTGGCTGCATCAATCTTCCTGAGTTGTGCCCCTGCAATCGCCGGTGTGGGATAAGAAATCAGCGTCAGCTTCGCCAGCCCTTCTTCGCTCGCGTAATTCGCCGACATCAGTTCCGCACCGGCCTCGAAGTCGATCAACTCAGCGGGCAGCGGCATGTCGATCTTCGACAGCCCTACTGGCCCGACCACATATTTCTTATCGCCCTTCAGTCCCTCTGTCGGCAGATAGCTTGGCAGTGAAGGCAAGTTGCGGGCATTCCCACCAGGCAATGGCAAGTCGTTCGCCAGTTCGCGCAGTTCGCCCGCCGACATTGGAGTCACTCGATCAAGCGTCACATCGGCCAGGACGTTTGCGCGATAAAAAACAACCCGCGTACCGTTCGAGAAGGCCTCATCACCAATCGTCTCGGGCGCGACCTCCGGTGTGCGGTAGAACAGGAACGATCCATAGGCGCCAGTGGCATCCGCGAATCGCGCCGCCTTCACCGTGAGCTTGCGGCCCTCTTTGGTGTAGGTCGCCGAATTCAGATCTGTGAATCCGAATTCCTTCAGCAGCGCGCCGTTGACCGGATCTGCCTGATTGGCATCGGTACTGGTTTGAATGGAAGATCTGTGCCATCCAGCAAAAATTTCCGGCAGGAAATCGGACTTGGATTGTTGCGCAAAACCTGAAGCTACAAACCCCAGGATCAACAAGAGACTGCTTAGAAGATTGCGTTTCATTCGAAGAGAAATAGCTCTTTATTAGACTACAGGGGAGAAGCCAAAGTTCCAAACGGCAGGCGGGGACGCGATTACCTACCTGAGCGACGGTGCCCAAGCTGCTGTCATCCTTGAGCGAGCAGCTTTATCGCGAGCGAAGGATCTGGGCGAGCGACCGGCGCCAGACGAGCGCAGCGAGTCTGTGAACGCGCCGACGCGAGCATCCTTATTCCGCGCGCCGTCAGGGAACGCTTATTGTCCCGCTTTATCCGGAATCTTCGCTGCGACCTTAACCCCACTCAGACCGCCTACGTACTTGGCGACGCCGCGATAGAGCGACTCGGCGATCTTCTGCCGGTATTCCGGGGTCTCGAGCTTATGCTCGTCGCCCGGATTGGAGATGAAGGAGATCTCCGCCAGGATAGAAGGCATGTTCGCGCCGATCAGAACGATGAAAGGCGCCTTCTTTACGCCGCGGTCGCGCAGAGACGAGTTGCGGCTCGTCGCGAGCCCCGTGTAGAGCGACTGCTGCACATCCGCGGCAAACTCGTGCGATTCCTCAATCTTCTCTTTGAGCGCAATCTTCTTAACCAGATCCTGCAGCTCATGAATCGATTTTTCGGAAACCGCATTTTCGCGCGCCGCCACATCCAGCGCATCGCGTGAAGAAGTAAAGTTCAGGTAGTACGTCTCTACCCCGCGCGCTGAAGGATCAGGACTCGAGTTCGCGTGAATCGAGATGAACAAGTCAGCTTCCTGCTGATTGGCGATCGCCGTTCGCGTCTCCAGCGGAACAAAGGTGTCGTCGTCGCGCGTGTAAACCACCTCGGCTCCCATGCGCGAATCGAGCAGCTTTCCCAGCCGCAGCGCCACATCGAGCACCAGATCTTTTTCGCGCAGGCCGTTCGGACCAATCGTGCCAGTGTCGTGGCCGCCATGCCCCGCGTCGACCACAATGCGCCCGATCTTCAGGCCGAGCGCCCGGATCAGCGAACGATCGCCATCCATCGTCGGCTTCGCTTCGCGGATAGCAAGCTTGTCTGCCGCCTGCCGCTTCACGTGCGCACGCGACGAGCCGCTGCTGGACGAAGACGAATCTGCTGCCAGCGCATCGCTGAGTGACGAGGTCGTTACGCCGGCAACCTCTACGTTGCGTTTTTGCGTGGTAGCCGGAGTCGCGCTCTTCACTGGGGTTGGCGCGTCGTTGTCATCCACCACAATGCGCGTCGGAAGCTCGCGGCGCTTCCCTTCGAGGAACTCTTCTCTCCGGACAGCGCTGTTACTTTACGCGCAACTTCTTTCTCGAGAATCTGTCGATCGCGTTCGGATGGCTGCGCATCAACTCTCTTCACTTGTGCCTGTGGCGCAGGCGCATCCGCTACCACTTTCGGAGTGTTTGCAACTGGCGGCTTCGAGGCAACAGCTTCGCTTGTAACCGTCTTTGCGGCAGACTTCGCAGGAGTCAACTCCTGTCTGGCTGCCGTAGTCACCGGCGTCGCCTTCGCTGGCGCCTCGGCCTTCGCCACACTCGCCGCAGGGATAGCCGGGGCCTTGCTGCTGGCCACCAACTCTTGCTTGCTCGAGTCTTGCACCGTCGAAGCCGCCGAAGCCGCCTTCGGCTGCGACTGCGACTTCGCCTGCAACTGTGCCGGCTTTCTTCCGTGAATGTCGATGATCAGCCGATAAGGGTTCGGCAGCAGGAACGCTGAATAGTCGTACGAATCCTCGACTTCCAGCACAATGCGCGCTTCTCCGGGTCGATACTGCGCCACACGGATCTTGCGCAAAAAGCCGTCGCCGACTTCGAAGCTCTTGCCCAGCAGCACCGACGCCAGACGGCTGTCTTTCAGATCAAAGTAAATGCGATCGGGATGATCGATCCGCTCCGAGCTGTACTCCACGCTATCTTCGAGATCCACGGCGATCCGTGTGTAATCGGGCGTCGACCAGTGCCGGATGCCCGTCACTAGAACGTGGTGTCCCGCGTGATGCTCACTTGTATCTGGACTGTCCTGCTCTTCCCCGGCCACTACCGTAAGCTTCTGCTCAGCTGTTAAAGCTGGCGGCGCTGGTGCTGGTGCCGCTGGCGCCTTCGGCTGCACTGTCGCAGCTTCGGTTTTGCGCTCAGGCTTTGCATTCTTCGCGACCGTTGCGGCCTGCTTCTTGTTCGCAGCCGCCTTCGGATTCGCGGCCTCATCCATTTCCTTCAGAGCCAGGCGCGCGCCCTCAGCGTTTTCCGAATTCGGATAATGCTTCAGGAAGTCCTCAAACGCCTCCTTGGCTTTCGCGTCGTCGTTCAGGTCTTCGCGATAGATCTGCCCGATCGTAAACAGCGCTTCGACTCGATACTTGCTGCCCGGATATTCACGGCGCACGAACTCGTACTGTCCAATCGCATCGTGCAGCGACTTTTCATCCTTGAAATTGCGCCCCTGGTCGGCAAGCAACTCGGCCACGGCCACCACGGCAGCGTCTGCCCGATTCGACGTCGGCGCCAGGTAGTAAACTCGCCGGTAGGCATCCATCACCTTCTGGTAGTCGCGCTGCTTGCGCTCGCGGATCGGTGTCCCGTTCAGTTCTTCGCGCAGCTCTTCCGCTTTTTCGAACTGTCCTCGTGCAACCTGTTTTTTCTGTTGGACGGTGGCGCCAAAAGTGGGAATCGCGAGTACCGCTATGAGTGCGAGCAGGCTAGCTTTGCGGGCCCATTTGCTCCCGGACGCGCTTGCGCCAGCTGTCTTGCGATTGGACTGCTCCGAAGGATCCGATACCACCCTGGTCGACTGGGTCTTCATTCCGTATTCGTAAACTTCACGACCCCACTAGCATCTCGCTCAACGCGAATCGGTGCGTACGAGGGAGCGAACAGCCCTCCACCGTAGATCTGTGTAATTTTCCGGACGTAATTCCGGGTTTCCGCAAACGGTGGCACACCGTTGTTACGCGCCACTGCGCCTTCCCCCGCGTTATAGGCCGCGAGCGAAAGCTGGACGTTGCCTCCGTAATTTGTAAGCAGCTTCTTCAGGTGCCGGACGCCCGCATCCACATTCTGTCGCGGATCGAACGGATTCTTCACGCTCAGCGTCCGCGCCGTCTGCGGCATCAACTGCATCAGGCCCATCGCTCCGGTACGCGAAACCGCATTGCTGTTGTAATTCGATTCCACCTTGATAATGGCGCGCACCAGGTTCGGATCGACATTGTGCCGCTCGGCGGCTTCCGTAATCGCTTTATCAATCTCGTCCGCAGTCACTTGCCGCCCCACCGCCAATCCGCGGTAGTTCGGATTGTTGTGCGCCGGACTCGCTTTCACCATTGGCTGCGAGGCTACGTACTTCGAGACTTCCTCCGCCGCGTTCCGCGCCGCGCTATACGCCGATCGCGTGGGCGCCGGAACCGGCTTCCACGTGTGCTCTGTATTGCTCCAATAGACAAGATCTGAGGAATGCTTCACTGGTATCTCGCGCGCTGCGGCCTGTTTAGGACCGGAATCCTCATCGTTCACGTAGACAGTCCTGCCGTTCTCGGACACGGCCGTGATGGTATCGGCCGCAACCGCCGGGGTTGCCGCGAGCGTGATGACGAGCGCTGTCAAGATCAGTGGCGCAATGGAGGCAGACGGTCGGGTATTCGGATGTGGCCAACAAGACATCTTTTGACAGACCTCTTTTTGGCGCACGGACCTGGGTTACGGTGCGCGACTAACCAACCCGACCACACGGAGACTAACCAGAGTGAGTGGATTATAAGTCCGGTGTGGAAGGGGCAGCAATCGCACAACTGGCGGGGAATCTGCGAAGTGAATGGGCGGAAACCCATGAAAAAACAGGAGAAAACCGGCAAAACCGGAAGTTATTCCGCCGAAGGTCATGGACCAAGGTGCGCGGGCGTTCACGACACTACTTCTGCCTTTGATTTTTCACGACTTGTCGAATCAGGACTGGTTTACTGGCCCCTCCTAGACTTCCTTTTGGCTGGGACGTGATCGTTCAGATTGATGGCAGCGCCGATCGGCGGAAATCCACTCTGGCCTGCCATAATCTCACCATGCGCCGACGCGACTTCCTGAAGCTCAGCAGCATGGCCACAACCATCGCTCTCTCACGGTCGGCCAAAGCCACACAGGCACCCAGCGGCACCCGCCTTCGCGGCATCATGATCGACGCAGCCCGACTCACCGAACGCCCTGCCTATTACCGCCGCGTCATCGATTTCTGCCAGGACTGGAAACTGAACACAATATTGTTCCGCCTGACCGACGACCAGGGCTCCGCCTTTCGCTTCGAATCTCATCCCGAGCTCGTCACCCATGATCATGCGCTCACCGCCTCACAGGCTCGTGAGCTGGCCGAGTACGGCCAGAATCGCGGCGTGCAGTTGATCCCCGAGATCGAGTCCTTCGGCCATACCAGCTACATCACCGCCGTTCCCAAATATCAGCACCTTGCGGACACGCCTCTCGATAAGCCTGCGGAATTTGTCGGTATCTCGCCTGTGCATCCCGATTCCCTGGCGCTGATGCGCGACCTTTATCGCGAAGTCGCGAAGGCCTTTCTGTCGCAATACCTGCACGCCGGTTGCGATGAAGTGAATTGGGGCGGCTCTGCGTTATCTCAGAAGGCGCTGCAAAAGAAATCGCGCGCGGAGATTTGGGCCGACTACCTGAACGGTCTCGACAGCATGGCGCACGAACTGGGAAAAGAGCTGGTCGTCTGGGGTGATTTCGTGGCTCACAAAGAACCCGAGATCTTGCGGCACCTGAACAAGCGCGTGATCGTCATGGATTGGCAGTACTACGTCACTGAGCCGCAACCGCTCCTCGAGACCGCGAAGCAAGTCGCGAGCGCGGGATTACGCGTGATTGGCGCCCCGGCACTCATCACCTGCGAATGGGGACCGCGACCCGGTTCGAAGTCGCTCGAAAATGTCGACGCGTTCGCGCATGCCTACTCCGAAGACGATCCTCGATTCCTTGGTGTAATCGTCGCCAACTGGACTCCTACCCGGTTTCTCGCAAACTCGCTCTGGGACTCATTCGCTTACGCTGCAATTTCGCTGAGTGACGGCCCCGATGCAGCTCGGCATCTCGCGTTTCCGCAATTCGTCGAGCATTTCTATGGGGCAAAGTGGAACGATGCGTGGCGAACAGCGTTGGCTAATTTCTACCAGATCACTCCGGGCCGAGACTGTGCTTCAAATTGGACCACTCCAAGGCTGCCTCTGCCCTCCGCGAGCGATGACGACGTGAAGCAGTCCACATCGTCGCCGCCCCTCGATCCCGAACCTTACCGCCATGCCGCCGATGCCATCAAGAAGCTCGCGCCTTCGGTGAAACGGAATGTGCCGCAGTTCGCCTCTTTCTCTTTATCCGCGGACTACCTTGCGTACGTTACCTGGCGGGAACAACAGTGGCGGGAGAAGCCCGACTTCGCAGAAATTGCCAGGCGCGATACTGAAATACTGAAAGCACTCGAGGCGGAGTGGAACGTCTCTCGCTTCGAAGACAGCACCGGAAAGAGCGAACCGTACCGCTATCTCACTCCTTACGATCAGTTACTGTTGCGAATGCGTCAGGCAACGGAATACTCAAAAGCAAAAGCCAGCGGTGCCAACTTACCCAGCAGTCATCAGGGGACTTCGCCGTGACACAATCGCCCGACAGGAAGATAATTGGCAACCAATCGTAGCCAGTTCAGCTTGGGGGGAACATGGCAACTCTTCCTCTTCCACAATCGAGGCTAGCGGCGCGAATTGCGCTCGTCGAGCAGCATGTCCGCTTCGAAAACCAGCACGATCTTGACGGCGTGATCGGCACCTTCGGCCGCGGTGCCGAGTATCAGGACAGCCCGTGGGGCGCGCACTACATCGGCCGGGATGAAGTCCGGCGCTTCTATGCCCAGCTCATGACAGCTCTGCCCGACTTACAAATTGAGATCCTGCGTCGTCACGTCTCTGAGGAGACGATCGTCCTCGAGGTCATGATTCGTGGCACACATCTCGGAGCATGGCGCGGACTTGCAGCAACCGGCAGAAAAGTAGAGCTCCCGCTTTGCGGCGTGTACACCTTTGATCCCGACGACCATCTTGCAGGCGAGAAAATCTACTACGACCGCGGAACCGTGTTGCGGCAACTCGGCGTCTTCCGCGAGCCGGACACTCTGCTCGGAAAAGTCACAACGCTCATCACTCACCCGATTTCCGTGGTTCGCGCACAGCTCCGTAGCATTTTCAGAAAACCTGCCTAAGGCTTGTGTGGCGCGGACATTCTTGTCCGCGCATCCTCACCACACTTGTGCGACTTAGGAATGGTTTAGGGGTGCCCCATCCTAGCCTCTTTTGGCTAGGGTGGGACGAAGACCGCAATCGCCTATCGCTTCCTCAGCGTCTCCAACTCATCCAGCGTCCGCGGCCAGTCTGCTCCGAAGAGTCGCGACAAACTTCGATCCGCCAGCACCTTCCCTCCGGTCTGGCACTGCGCGCAATAATTCGTCTCGTTGTCGGCATAGCGGATCCGCTGCACAGGCTTCCCACATCTCGGACAAGGTTCCCCAAACCGCCCATGTACCGCCATGTCTTTACGGAACGCCGTCACCTTTTCCGGAAACGAATTCTTCGCCTCCGCTTGCAGACGATCGATCCACATCTGCAGCGTATCGCGCGTCGCCGTGAACAGTCTCTCCATCTGCTCGGATGTCAGCTTGCTCGTGAGTTGAACCGGTGAAAGCTGCGCCGCATGAAGAATCTCGTCTGAATAGGCATTGCCAATCCCACTTAGGATTCGCGGATCGGTGAGTGCCCGCTTCAGCGTGTGATTCTCCGCCGTCATCGCGGCACGAAATCCCTCCAGATCGAGGGAGAAAACATCCACGCCACCCGCATCAAGAGATTGCGCTTCCTCTCGACTGCGAAACAGATGCAGTGAAGCTCGCCGTTGCGAACCGGCTTCGGTCAACAACAGCGAGCCGTGCGGAAAGTCCAGCGCCGCAAGCTGGTTTCGACCGCTCAGCTTCGCGCCGGCGGCTTTCCAGTGCAGCCGGCCCGCGATCATCAGGTGCAGTACCAGCCAGAAACCGTTGTCGAATTCCACGCCGATGCGTTTGCCGATTCGCGCCAACGACCGCACCGATCCGCCCTTCGATGCTTTCAACCGGTGGATCTACGGTTCGCAGAAGAAAAGGATTGCCCAGCCGCACTTGCTCAAGCTGCTGGCCGACGATGCGCGTCTCCAGCGCGCTCAAATACGCGGCAATGTCCGGAAGCTCAGGCATGCGATCAGATAGGCGGGCTCGTTACCCGAGCAACGATTCGACCACTTCGTACGTCGACCCAAGTGCTGCGTCGAGAGCCGACGCGTCTTTTCCGCCGGCTTCAGCGAGATCCGGGCGCCCGCCGCCTTTGCCGCCAACTTTTTGCGCAATCGGCCCGATGACTTTGCCGGCTTGCAACCGATTCGTGAGGTCCTTCGTAACCCCTGCAATCAACGAGACATTGCCGTCGGATGCCGAGCCCAGCACCACCACGCCCGAGCCGATCTTTTGCCGCAGGTTATCGACGAGCGTTCGCATCTGCGGCCGCTCGAGGTTATCGACGCGATGCGCCAGAACTTTCACGCCGTTTACCACGCGAACTTTGTCGTCGATCGAAGCCGTCGTTGCCGCAGCCGACTTCATGCGCGAGTGCTCGAGCTCTTTACGCAGTCGCTTGATCTCATCTTCGCGCGATTCGATTTCTCTTTGCAGCGCGGTCGCCAGCGAACCTTCCGCCTCATCCATGCGAACCAGTTTGCGGGCAACGCCTTCCAGTTGATGATCGGTACGGAAATGATGCAACGAACTTTCGCCCGCAACGGCTTCCACGCGGCGAACGCCCGCGCTGACCGATCCTTCGTCGAGAATCTTGATCAGGCCGATCTCTCCGGTCGCGCGCGTATGTGTGCCGCCGCAGAGCTCTGTCGAAAAATCGCCAATCTTGATCACGCGGACTTTGTCGCCATACTTTTCACCGAACAGTGCCATCGCGTGATACTCGTTGACGGCCACATCGATCGGCACATCCTCGATAATGTCCACCTTCTGATTCGCGAGGACCTCTT
The DNA here is from genome assembly GCA_963848375.1 of Terriglobia bacterium. Classification (GTDB taxonomy): domain Bacteria; phylum Acidobacteriota; class Terriglobia; order Terriglobales; family Acidobacteriaceae; genus JAJPJE01. The sequence goes on along the minus strand of CAWKDK010000007.1, from coordinate 38,698 downwards.
TATTAATGATGTCTTCAATATCCTGCAGTTCTTCGTCTTCGACCGCAGTGAAATGCGAGAAGTCGAAGCGCAGCCGTCCCTGCGAAACCAGCGATCCCGCCTGCTTTACGTGCTTCCCCAGCACTTCGCGCAAACCGGCATGAAGAAGATGTGTCGCCGTGTGATGCCGCATCGTCGCCTGCCGAATATCGAGCGACACCACCGCATCGACCTTGTCGCCAACGTGCAGGTCCTCGCGCGCAACCACCTTGTGCGACCGAACACCTTGCACCGGGTAATAAGTGGTCTCGACTTCGGCCACAACTTTGTTATGGTCGTCGTCGTAGAGCAACCCACGATCGCCAACCTGACCGCCTGCCTCAGCGTAGAACGGCGTGTGATCGAGAATTACCTCGCCCTGCTCGCCGCGCTTCAGTTCCTGCACGCCCTGGTTGTTCCGCATCAGAGCGATAATCTCGCAGCCACTCGATTCGGTCTGGCGATAGCCTTCGAACACGGTCGGCGGAAGTTTTTGGTACGCAGGATTCGCCGTCTGCTTCGCCGCACCCTTCCAGGAAGCCTGTGCGCGCGCACGCTGCTCTGTCATCGCGCGATCGAATCCAGCCTGATCGAAAGCAATGCCTGCGTCGCGCGCGGCATCAACCATGAAGTCCAGCGGCAGACCGAAAGTGTCGTAGAGCTTGAACGCCTTCTCGCCGGAATATGTAGCGCGAGCCTCGGGATGCTCCTGCTTGGCCGCAACCAGCGGCGACAGATCCTCGTCGAGCCGTTTCAGGCCTTCGCTCAACGTGCGTGCAAAACGCGTCTCCTCAATTTCAATCACATGCGCAACGCGCTCGGCGCTCTCAACCAGTTCCGGATACGCGTCCTTCATCTCATCGCGCACAGCGCCGACCATCTGGTAAAGAAACGGCTGCTCTTGGCCGAGCAAGCGTCCATGACGAATCGCGCGCCGGATAATTTTGCGCAGCACGTAGCCGCGTCCATCGTTTGCCGGAACCACGCCGTCGGAGATGAGGAACGTCGACGCGCGAGCATGATCCCCTATCACTCGCAGCGAAGCCGCATTGCTCCGCCCGCTCGCCTCGGTCTTTGCTTCCTTTTCGTAATCGACGCCGCAAAGTTCCGCCGCGCGCTTCAGCAACGGCACGAACAGATCGGTATCGTAATTCGAGATCTTGCCCTGCAGCACGGCCGCCAGACGCTCCAACCCAGCGCCTGTATCGATCGACGGCTTGGGCAGCGGATTCAGCGTGCCTCCTGCATCGCGATCGAACTGCATGAACACCAGGTTCCATATCTCGACGTAGCGTCCGCAGTCGCAACCGAACTCGCAATCGGTGTGCCCGAGCGAGCTGGCGATCGCGCCCATGTCGTAATGGATCTCGCTGCACGGACCGCAAGGGCCCGGTATCGCCCATCTGCCAGAAATTGTCTTTCAATCCAAATTCGTAGATGCGTTCCTTAGCGACGTGCTGGTCATCGTGCCACAGATCGTAGGCTTCCTTGTCGCGTGGAACTCCGGCCTCGCCCTTGAAGATCGTGACGAACAACTTGTCTTTCGGGATCCCAAACCACTGCGGCGAAGTGATCAGCTCCCATGCGAAGCGGACCGCATCTTTCTTGAAATAGTCGCCGAACGAAAAGTTCCCAAGCATCTCGAAGAACGTATGGTGACGATTCGTAAAACCGACGTTCTCAAGGTCGTTATGCTTACCGCCCGCGCGAACACACTTCTGCGACGACGTTGCACGCCGGTAGTCTCGCTTCTCCAAACCAAGGAAGACGTCTTTGAACTGGTTCATTCCGGCGTTGGTGAAGAGAAGCGTGGGATCGTTCGCGGGAACGAGCGACGACGAATGGACCTCTTTATGTCCATTCTGAATAAAAAAGTCGAGGAACTTGCGGCGTATCTCGGAGCCAGTCAGCATGAGGATTGCTCGGTGATGAAACCTTCATTTTAGCAGGCGAGAATCTTCGCCACGGCTACGCAGGGGCGCAGACAAAACCGCAGGCTCAATACATCAGGTTCTTGTGGAGGAGGTTCCAGCTCACGATCAGCCACACCCAGCCCAGGCACGCCAGTACCACCAGCGTCTCTGTGATTCGCGCCCACCAGCGATATTGCCGCGTGAACCAGACGTGTGCGCCGTGAAGTACGACAAAGACCAGCCCGGCGATTCCAATCCACGCAAACATTTGCACGACACGAATGAAGGAATCCGAGTCACTGCTGAAGGCGGAAAGATGTTCCGACCCATAGATCAAAATCCCAACCACGCAGCGATCACTAACAAATCGATCAAGACAAACAACTCTGGTGGCGGTGCGCGCAAATCTGGTCACGCCGAACAGCGGCAACGAAGCGGAATAGTGCGCTCGAACCAGGGCTGCGATCGGCCACAACAACAAAGTTGCCATCAGCACCAGCAGCACGCCACCAAGCAGTGCATAGTTGAACTTCTTCGATTGGTACCAGGGCACGCGCTGCATTACCGCCGCGGGAAAATCGGTCAGCATCTGCATCCGGCCGGCGCCATCGGCGCGAAAGGCAATGTGCCGCTTGCCATCACGATCCTGATAAAGCTGGCTGCCAGTGTCGTACCAGCGGCGCGGCTTGCCGTTCAACCCCTTGCGCGAGTCGACGATCACCGTTCCTTCGGGCCCCGGTCTGGCTTGATCCACCTCAAACCAACTCAGTATTTTGAGAACGTTCGTTTGCGAACGCCGGCTGCTGATATAGGATCCGCTCGCCGCCCTCGCATCTTGCACCGCAGTCGCAACGTGGGGAATCTCCACCGACGGCACTGGATAGTAGCGATCCAAAAATTGCTGCCAGAGGGGGCCGCGCGGCGAGATATCATTTCTCCCTTCGCTGTTGTAGGAGACAAAAAATCCGAGATTCGCGTCGGGAATCAGGTGCAGATCGCTGTGGAAGTACATGGTGTCGCCACCATGTCCGATGATGCGATGCCCGTTGCCCGATTCCTCGTAGAAACCCAGCGCCATTCCATTCATCTGCGGATCGAGCCCAAACTGCCGCGAGTGCATCAGCTGCGCAGTTTCTGGCTTGAGAATCTGTTTATCTTCGAAGCGCCCATTCTGCAGATGAGCAATCATGAATCGGGCGATATCTCCGGCCGAAGACGAGAGCGCGCCCGCCGGAACTGGTTGCACGAGTTCGAACGGTTTCGCGCCTTCCGACTCGAGCCTGAATCCGGCTGACATCATCGGCTTGAGCGCATCCGGCAGGGGCTGCGCAAATGTCGAGTGCGTCATGCGAAGTGGCGCGAAAATATTCTCCTGGATATATTGCTCGAACGGCTTTCCCGAAACGCGTTGCACGATATATCCAGCGAGCGTCGTTCCATAATTCGAATAGGCGGGCACGCTGCCCGGCGGGAAGATGCGGTTCGGCATGTGCGTGCTCAGATAGGTTTGCAACGGCATCAGATGGTTCGCATCCGGCGCGAGGAGATCTTTGAGCGCCTCCTCGAACCCTGGCGTGTGCGTCATCAGATTGCGCAGCGTGATGGGCGCGCCGAATGCCGGTGGGACTTTGAAGTCAAGATAGTCGTTGATGTCGCGATCGAGATCGAGCTTTCCCTGCTCCACCAGTTGCATCACGGCGGTCCAGGTGAAGAGTTTCGAGATGGAGCCCGGACGAAACAGCGTGTCGTCCACCGACACCGGCTTCTTGCGATCCGCATCCGCGAAGCCGTAACCGCGCGCAAACAAGACATTGCCGTCCTTCACGATTAGAACGACGGCTCCGGCAATGTCGTCCTGCTGAAGCTGCAACGGGATCAGTCCGTCGAAGAAAGCATCGAGATCCTCAGGCGTGAGCTGGTGACTTCCCGGAGGAACCGTGGGCGTGACCTGCGGCTGGGCAGGCTGCGGCAGAGTGGGTTGTGGAACCTGCGCCAACGCGACCGCACAGAATAAGGTTGCACTTAGGAATGCCGCGACGAATCTGCCAGTGTTGCCCTTCAGCATGAAACCGACCTTGTTCAGCTTTATGACAGCAGGACCGATGGCTTCGTATACAGGCCCATGTTTCACGAAGTCAAGACGCGATTACTCGGACTCGGTCTCCAGGGCAGTGAGGACTTCCTCTTCCACGTCCCATTTTTTGAGGATAGTGATGATCGTGCGGGTGCCGAATCCGGCGCGAACCATAGTTCGGAAAATGCGCGCCGCTTCTTTCTGCGATGCCGGCTTCTTCAGGCGTTTACGCGCTACGAACGCGCGCGCCAACTGCTCTTCGTTGGTGTCCGCATAGGCAGCGCCAACGGTTTTGTCGATGATATCGTCATGCACTCCGCGCTGCTTAAGGTCGGAGATGACCCGGCGGCTTCCGAAGCGATCATTCTCTTTACGCAATGATGAATAAGTGGTCGCGTAGCTCGTGTCGTTGAGGTAGCGCTGCTCTTTCAACCGTGCAATCACGGTTTCGACCAACAGATCGCCAAGTTCCGACTTCTCCACCTTTTGTCGTAAGAGGCGTTTGAGTTCGGCGACAGTACGCATGCGGCGGCCAAGCGCGCCGATGGCATATTCATAAAGCGATGCTTCGTCGAACAATTTTAATCGGGGTTTTCCGAACGCCATGCGCTTACGTTAGCGCATTAGCGGAGAAGAAAGAAAGGACATGGAAAGGAAAAACCCCGCCTTGCGCCAGATTAGGCCGCACGGGCGGGGCTGTAAGTTCGAACGACGGCTACTTTGACGCTCCACTGCTCCCGAACCCGCTGCTGCCCATTGCTGCCTGCATCTCTTCTCGCGCGGAATCTGTTCCGCTGGAGATACCGGCCACGCGCAGCTTGAAATCGTCGGGATTCGTAGCGTTTTCGAGTGCCACTTCGTAGGAGATCAGTCCCTGGAAGAAAAGGTCGTACAGGGATTGATCGAAGGTCTGCATGCCGTATTGCGAGGTGCCGGCCGCCAGCGCTTCGCGAATGTTTCGCGTTTTCTCCGGCGTGATCAGGCATTCGCGAACGTAAGCCGTAGACATCAGGACTTCGACCGCGGGTACACGGCCTGCTCCGTCGGCGCGTTTCACCAGTCGTTGGCTGACGACGGCCTTGAGCGTGGCTGCCAACTGCAAGCGAATCTGCTTCTGCTCCGGCGGCGGGAACACCGCGATAATACGGTTGATGGTTTCCACCGCGTCCAGGGTGTGCAACGTGGAGAACACCATGTGTCCGGTTTCTGCGGCGTGCAATGCCGTAGTGATCGTCTCCAGGTCGCGCATTTCGCCGACGAGAATGACGTCAGGATCCTGACGTAAGCTGGCGCGCAGTGCCGAACCGAACGACGGCGTATCCACTTCCACTTCGCGCTGATTGACGAATCCTTTTTTATCGCGGTGCAGGAATTCGATCGGGTCTTCGATGGTGATGATGTGTTCGGCGCGCGTCGAGTTGATGCGATCGATCATCGCCGCCAGCGTGGTCGATTTACCGGAACCGGTAACGCCCGTAACCAGGCAAAGCCCGCGGGCTTCATCGCAAATCTTTTCGACGATCTTGGGCAGAAAGAGTTCGTCGATCGGCTTGATCTTGGTGGGAATGACGCGGAGCACCAGTCCAACGTTGCCGCGCTGCTGGAACACGTTGACACGGAAGCGGCCCAGTCCGGCGACGCCATACGCCATGTCGAGTTCGGCATTTTCCTTGAACTTCTGTTTCTGGCGGTTGGTCATCATGCTGAACGCCATGTTCAGCATGTCCTCGGCGGTCACGCGGGGCTGATCTGTCAGCGGGATGAGGTCGCCATCCACGCGAATGTGCGGATAGTTACCAACCTTCAGGTGAAGGTCGGAGGCCTTGCGCTCCATCGCGATGCGCAGCAGATCATCAATGTTCATCGACATGGTTGAATTCCGTAAGTCACTCGTAATGTGGGCTGAAAGTAACACGGACCCATGTGAGGCGCAATTCACGATGGGGTGCGGGTAGCCACAACAGCACGTATCTAAAGATGTCCTTTAGTAACTGGAGCGATTGGAGGCCAACAAAAAGCGCGGACATCGCTGTCCGCGCCTCGCAACCTCTTCTTCGAATCGGAACTACACGCCGACCGTCTGTTTAGCTTCCACCGGAACCGCTGTGAACCACTTGTGGCGGTCAGGCAACGTGCCCTCGACGATACCGAAGAACTCTTTCTGGATCGCCTTGGTGATCGGTCCAGGCTTGCCATTGTTGCCGACTTTGATCTTGTCGACCGAACCGATTGGCGTTACTTCCGCCGCGGTTCCAGTGAAGAAGACCTCGTCCGCTATGTACAGCATCTCGCGCGGTATCGCCTGCTCGACCACTTCGATCTTCAGGTCGCGCGCAATCTGGATGGTCGAATCACGCGTGATGCCCGGCAATACCGAATTCGCGATCGGCGCAGTCAGCAGCTTGCCTTTATGTACCAGGAACAGGTTTTCGCCCGATCCCTCGCTGATGAGGCCGTTCGCGTCCAGAGCAATCCCCTCGACGTAGCCGTTGGCGATCGCTTCCATCTTGATGAGCTGCGAATTCATGTAGTTTGCGCCCGATTTCGCCATCGCCGGCAGGGTGTTCGGGGCGATGCGCGTCCACGAGGAGACGCAGACGTCCACACCCTCGTCGCCGCCCTTGCTCAGATACTTGCCCCACGGAAAATTAACGATGTAGGTCTCAATCGGGCAATGGATCGGATTGACCCCGGCTTCGCCATAGCCGCGAAACACAATCGGGCGAACATAGCCCGGCCAGACGCCATTCGTCGAAACCAGGTCCACCATGGCTTGCACGAGCTGCTCGCGCGAATAATCTATTTCCATGCGGTAGATCTTGGCGGAATCCAGCAGCCGCTGCATGTGCTCCGAAGCGCGGAAAATGGCAGGGCCAGACTTGGTTTCGTAGCAGCGGATTCCTTCAAATACCGAGGATCCGTAGTGCACTACGTGCGACATCACGTGGATGTTCGCGTCTTCCCACTTGATGAACTTGCCGTTGTGCCAAATCTTGTCTGTCTTCTGTATCGCCATTCCGGCCCTCCCGCGCAGGGTGCAAAAACACGGCTGATGACTAAGAAATCACTGCGCTTTGTTCATTATACGATGCGCAATCAAGGGCGATTCTGCGGGAGTGCCGCTACCTGGGATCGGAAATTTCTATTGTGGGATGAAAAGAAAAAGCGCGAGCCAGACTGGCCCGCGCTTCCGCGATTACTTGAATCCGACTATTCCCCCGAGGGAGCTGCCGTGGGTTCCGGAGTGGATTTCTGAACCGCCGGCTTGACTTCGGCACCCGGCTTCGAGGTCGGGGTCGTCTTCACCGCGGCGTTTTCCACGTGGAAGTAGTTGGCAGGCTTGCTCGCCATTTCCGGCATAGCGACGTAGGGCTTGCTGTAGTCGTTGCGGGCATTCCAGAAAAGGAAGCCATTGCCGCCGTGTTCATGCGACGTGGCCACCTGGACGCGGATGTAATCCGGCGAGTAGGTCTTGGTCCGCCATGCAAATGCCTGCAGCCACGGACGGATCACCACGCCGGAGCCGTTCGTAATCTTCAGGAAGCGGTCCATCGACTCCCCGATAAAGTGCTCAGGCGCGTCGCCCGGATCCTTGTAGCCATCCATGCCGAAGAAGTGCGACGGATAGATCATGGGTGAAAGCACATCGCAGAACTTCGCCATTCCGACAATGTCCTGGCCGGTGTGCGACAGGTCGACCGGACGCTGCCATGCCATCACGCCGAAAACGTCCAGCGAAAGCATCACGCCGGTTGGGTGAATTTGTTCGTAGGCTCGCGACAGGAAATTAGTGATGACGTCCGGACGCTTCCATTCCGGATGAGTCTTCTCGAAGTGGAAGCTGGCGTCCTTCTGGTCGCCTTCAGCGGGGAAACGGACATAGTCAAACTGCACTTCGTCGACTCCGCCTGCAATTGCTGCCTTCGCCAGGGAGATGTCGTAGTCCTGAACCGCCGGATTGCTGGGATCGGTCCATACCAGCTTGCCGTTTTCACGCCAGGGCTGACCGGTGGCACGTGACTTTACTGCCAGTTCCGGATGATGCGTAACCAGCAACTCGTCGCGGAAGATCGCAATGCGAGCGATGGCATGCAGATTCTGCGAATGCAGCCAGTGGGTGTACTTGGGCAGGTTGCGGATATAAGGCCGGTGGCCCGTCGGAGCCAGCGGATTGTCGGAGGCAATGCTGAGACTTCCGTCGCTGTCTTTGATGTCAAAGACCACCGAGTTGCCGCCTGCCTTCTTCCACTCGCGAACAATGTTTACGCCCTTGTCGCTGCCGGCCATCAGGCCAGTCAGGTAAACCGCCTTTACTTCGAAATCTTTGGGAACCAGGACAGCGTTTTCGCTGTGGATCGGGTTATCCATGCCCGGAACGATCATGTTCGCTCCCGGCTTCAGGAAAGCGCCCTTGAAATCGCCGTTACGCTCACGGACGGCGTTTTCGAATTCGGAAATCGTCATGTACGAGCTGTCCGCGAAATACAACCGGACGAGCGTCGCCATGGTGTCGCCTTTCTTGGCGACATGAAGAACGGTTCCGGGAGGCGCGACCATTTCGCCCGAAGGCGTGGTTGTGGTCGAAGCCGCTACTGGGGCAGAAGCCGCAGTGGAAGCCGATTTCGTGGAAGCGCTTGAGCGGCGAGTCGCCGCGGCAAGGATTCCAGCAATGAGTACTGCACCAAACACACTACCGAGAAGAAGGAACCGGACGCTACGGGGCATTGGATTGTGACCTGTCCTGGATTTCGGCCAAATCGTAGCATTTCCAGAGTTCCCGGATGTTGAACTTTCCTCTAAAGAGCAACTCAAAAGTACAGTGTCGTTCGCGCATCAGGCTTTCAGTCCCTGCCAATCGCCGATCCGGCAAAGGCCATTCAAAGAGATGACAAATCTCGGACAAGACTCACATTCTCTTTTCAGGATTTCGTGCATCTAAGGTGTTAGGCGTGGGGGGAGAAAGACCCGACATTACGGAGCGGCCGCAGATTAACGTGACTACTTAGTAATAGCAACTTTCAGACATGCTGATCCCATCCCACAGTGATTAATGCGGGCATCGGCCCGCTCCCAGGTTCGTGGGGAATATGAAAACCGGTATAAACGCTGTTCTGGATCCTTCCCGCCGAAGCGGTGACGCAACTGAGTTTGAAAAAGCTCTTCGCCGCAGAATCGTCGGCCAGGATGCCGCGATCGAAAAAGTTACTGAGATCTATCAGATGTTCCTGGCGGGATTGAATCCGCCAAACCGTCCGGTCGGCAACCTGATTTTTCTGGGTCCGACCGGCTCCGGTAAAACCCGCGTGGTCGAATCCGTTGCGGAAGCCCTCTTTGGCGACGCTCGCGCGTGCATCAAGATCGATTGCGCAGAGTTTCAACACTCGCATGAAATCGCGAAGCTGATTGGTTCCCCTCCCGGTTATCTGGGTCATCGCGAAACTCATCCCCTGCTGACGCAAGAGGCTCTCAACCAATGGCACACAGAAAAGTTGAAGCTCTCGATCGTCCTGTTCGACGAAATCGAAAAGGCTTCCGACGCGCTGTGGCAGTTGTTGTTGGGCATCCTCGACAAAGCCAGCCTCACGCTCGGCGATAACCGCCGTGTCGACCTGTCGCAATGCCTCATCGTGATGACGTCGAACCTGGGCGCTTCCGAAATGTCGGAACTGGTCGACGGCGGGATGGGCTTCGGTCCGAAGGCAGTGTTCACCGACAACCGCCTCGACGACAAGATGTCGCGCACGGCCCAGGAAGCCGCACGCCGCAAGTTCTCGCCGGAATTCATGAACCGCATCGACAAGGTCGTTGTCTTCAAGACCTTGCGCCCGGAGCATCTCCAGCAAATTCTGGAAATCGAACTGGGCATGGTGCAGCAGCGAATTCTGCAGGCGACCGGAAATAATCAGTTCGTCTTCAGTTGCACTTCGACAGTAAAAGAATACCTGTTGGAGGAAGGTACCGACGCCAAGTATGGTGCGCGGCACTTGAAGCGAGCCATCGAGCGGCACATCGTCTTCCCTCTGGCGAATCTCGTCGCCACCGGACAGGTCAAGCTCGGTGACTTCGTGCGCATCGATATGACTTCGCCCGGCGAGATGAAGTTTGTAAAGGAAGCCGAGGGCGCGCTGGTCCCCGTCTTACTCGAAAAGTACGGGCCGGAATTCTCGGCTCCGGCTCCAGCCAAGGCGGCCCGCAGTGCGGTTGGACGCCGCGAATTGGGCGCGAACTCGAACGACCATAAATAGGCGGGTTGGATAGTCGACAGCCAACCCGCTTGTCTCCCAGCCTGCGCTTCTTCTACCGATGCAGCAGCATCCAATCTCTCCAGACAGAGTTCTTACGCTATATTGCTGCTTGCCTAAGACTGCAATGAAAGCTTCGCTTGTACGACGTTCCGCCGCTGCCGCCACGGCCATTCTTCTCCTCGCATCGCAAGTGCAGGCGGTTGCAGTCGTGCCTCTGCCTCAGCCCACCGGCTGGAACATGTTCTCGCCGGAACAGGACATCGAGGTCGGAAAACAGAACGCATCCGAAGTGCGCAAGCAAATGCCGGTACTGCCCGACTCGAATCCCGTAAGCCAGTACGTCCGGCAACTGGGGCAAAAGCTCCAGTCCACCATGCCTCAGCCGACGTGGCCCTACGAGTTCCATGTGATCCAGCAGAAGGACGTGAATGCGTTCGCCTTGCCCGGTGGTCCAGTTTTCGTAAACCTGGGCACCATCCAGGCCGCGCAGAACGAAGCGCAGCTGGCTGGAGTGATGGCACATGAGATGTCACATGTGTATGAGCGCCACTCCACCAAGCAAGCTTCGAAGCAGGCTGCGGCGCAAGTTCCGCTCGGAGTGCTAGGCGCATTACTCGGCGGCGGACTTGTAGGAACCGCTGCGCGCCTCGGACTGCAATTCGGCGCAGGATCAATCTTCCTGAAGTACTCGCGCGACATGGAGTCGCAAGCAGATGCCGTCGGTTCGCGCATCATGTACAACGCCGGATACGATCCGATGCAGCTGGCCACCTTCTTCCAGAACCTGGAAAAGGAAGGAGGCTCCCAGACAGCGCAATTCTTCAGCGACCATCCCAATCCCGGCAATCGCGAGCAGGCAATCCGAAAAGAGATTTCGGAATTCCCGCCCAAGCCTTTCATCGAGAACAGTCCCGCGTTCACCACCGCGCACCAGCAGGCCATGAGCATCAAGGGATACACGTCGCAACAGATTCAGCAGCACGCCTACGGGGCACAGGCGGGCGGACCGGAGGGAATCAGCGGCGCGATCCCTTCGACCAGCAGCGCGTTCCAGACCCTGAATCACAATGCCTACGACATCTCTTATCCGCAGGATTGGCATGTCTATGGCGATCAGAATTCCGCGGTGACCATCGCACCCGAAGGCGGCGTGAGCCAGAATGCAGTCGCCTATGGCGTGATCATCAATGGAGCCGACGCCGCAGAGCGCGGGCAATCTAAACGGTGCGGTGCAGCAATTGATTGCCTCTCTCCAGCAGTCGAACTCGGGACTGAAAGCAATCAGCAACAACGACATCACTGTGAACGGGGTGCAGGGCAAATCCGTCGATCTGACCGGCAACTCTCCCATCCAGGGCCAGCGTGAGCACGACTGGCTCGTCGCTCTACCCCGCAGCGACGGTAGTCTTCTGTACGCGGTGTTCATCTCGCCGGACAAGGATTTCGCGCAACTGCGTCCGACTTACGAGCGCATGCTCAAGAGCTGGAAGATAAAGTAATTAGTTTCTCAGTTTTCGAGTTTCTTCGATGCTTCGGCTGCGGGTGTTTCAGGTCCTCGCTTCAGCCGATCCGCACTCAAATGATAAAATCCTGAAAGCAAGCCGACGTAGCTCAGTTGGTAGAGCAGCTGATTCGTAATCAGCAGGTCATCGGTTCAAGTCCGATCGTCGGCTCCAGAAACCCTCCCCCCAAATCACCCTTACTTCTGTGTTTGCGGGCATTCTCCATCCAGCGGCTTCCATTCGCTCACCTGCACCTTTTGTCCCTGCTGGCAATGTGGATCCAGATGGCTATAGCCAAGGCCCTCGAACGAAACTCCGGTATCCATGGCAGGCTTGTCGCCCAGGAAGAAGACGTTGTATTTGCGATGGGCCTTGAAGTCGTTAACAATCACGCAACCTTTCACATTCCCAGGCTTCACGCACCCGTGACCCTTGACGTGAACGGTGGGCGGGTTGGCCGGAGGCGGTGTTTGCTGGGCGATCAGTCCGATCGACATAGCGAGCAGTAGCCAAGTCAGTGAGAAGAGTTTGATCTTCATTTTCGTTCTCCCAGGTCCGACAGCAAAAATGATTCAGGCGGTGTCCAATTAACCGCGCTGTTCTGAATGCCCATTCATCAACCCTCTTGTGTTCACGCGCTGGGCTTATGGCGAAGTCAGCAGTTGCTGATCCACCACGCGCTTACTTTTCTCCAATTCACCGACTTGGGATTGTGGCTGAGTAACCAGCGAAGGGTCTTCGTACAGCCGAGCCCGCTCTTGGCCGATTGCCGCCCGCCCTCTTGCTTGGTCATTATTCTCTGCAGCGTGCGACCCTCGCGGCTCGAAATCCGGGTGCGCTGCGCGTCCTTGCTTGTCAGAAAGAACAGACGGCCATCCGTGGAATGGACGATCAGTCCAGTCTGTTCTCTTTTCGAGATAATCTTCCCGATTTTCTCCCGGTTCTCGATTGCTTTTCTTCGAGCAACTGCCACAATGCCCTCCTATCCCAGAATGTGCTGAAACGTTGTCGTGCGAAGGACGGGTAACAGAACTTTGTAGCCGACGGGAGTACGGCTAGCTTGGTGTGAATTCCAATCTTCGGCGCGAGTTGTCCGGGGAAAACCTGCCCAAACCGGGAGTCACACCACCTTGAGCCGAAGACCAGAGCAGTCCGTTCGTTTATTTTCGGAAAACATCTCTCCCATCCTGGAACGATGACCAGCCAAGCCAATCCATTTCCAGGAGGAAAGCTCATGGCCTTCGGCCACCGAGGAATTTCCGAAAGGAATACTGAAACGTTTCAGTATCTATACTCCGGACGATTCGATCACGATGCGATCTATATGAAGGAGATTTCATTTTTTAATTTGACAACAGCTCGGAGCGCTGGCATCATCCGCAGCAACTTACCCCAGAAGCATAGAAGCCTCGTCTAAAGCGTTTCTGCAGCAAGTTTGGTTCAGTGGTTCAGGCTTGGGACCGCGACAAAGCAGCGATGTGTGAGGATACGAGTGAACAGGCGCTCTTCAGAACGTCTCGTGCTTCTGTTGTTAGTTGCTACGCTGGCAATCACCAGCCCGCTTACGGGTTCCGCAAAATCAAATTCCGTGATGAAAACATATGTGGCGGGCAGCTGGGGGACGCAGACCTTCCTTTGCGAAACCAGGCTTGCCGTTGCCGAGTGCAATCGCGAAGTCGACATCTTGAAGTCGCACTTGGAAATGTATCCGACGGCTCAACTGGGAGCCTGGACCTGGGTGCTTATCCCGGCGGATCATTGGCAGGATCTCGCACGGGATCTTGGGCTGGATTCATCTTCGCCCGCCTACACCTGCATCGAAGATCGCCTGACGTTAATCGACGAATCAATGCTGGCGCAAAGAGATGCGGGCCGAAATGCGGAATTACTTCGCAAGTTTGAGATGCCCTTGCCAAAACTCATCGATTTCGCGGTAACCCACGAGATGGGCCATGCCCTCTGTGGATTCAAGGATGAGTACAAGGCTGAAGCAGTAGGAAGACGGCTGCGGGAAGGCGAACTGCCTTACTGCTCGGTGCCGGCGAAAGTTCACGAACGATTTCCAATCACCCTTCAGGCTGACGTTTGGGGTGGAACACGAGCGCCGCTTGGAACTGGCACGAAGTGATCGCACCAGCTTTTCTTGCCGGTGAGTTGTTCTTCAGTCCGGCACAGCTAAATATCCAACCTGAAAAGACTCCATTGGATCTCCGCCGTTCCTCCCATAACTCGCGCCCGGGGGGGAAGCTGCAGAGCGCGATTCGTGCAGCTCGCATAGCGGTCGGTTTGCTTTTTAGGCCAAAAGCCGTTCGAATATCAGGGCGATGACCAGCCAAACCGATCCCGCTCTCACCATTGAAGCCGGCAATCCCGAGCCGCCGGTTGCGCAGAAAACTCCCAAGACGGATGTGGTCCACGGCGAGACTCGGATCGACGACTATTTCTGGCTTCGCGACAAGGACAATCCGGAAGTGGCGCGCTATCTCGAGGCCGAGAACGCCTACGCCGACTCGTTGACGCGTCATACCAGCGCTCTTCAGGAACAGCTCTATCGGGAGATGGTCAGCCACATCAAGGAAACGGATGTCGGTGTCCCTTTCCGCGAAGGCGAGTACTTCTATTACACCCGCACGGAAACCGGAAAGCAGTACCCGATCTTCTGTCGCAAGCGGGCAGCGAAGGATGCCCTCGATGGAAACGCGTCCGAAGAAGTCATCCTTGATCAGAATGCTCTCGCCGAAGGTCAGAAATTCATGTCGCTGGGCGGCATGAGCGTGAGTGAAGACGGTAACCTGCTGGCCTATTCCACCGACAACACTGGATTCCGCGAGTACACGCTCTACGTCAAGAGTCTGCAGACGGGCGAGCTCTATCCCGAGCGCATGGAGAAAACCGGCTCCTTTGCCTGGTCTGCGGACAATCGAACTTTCTTCTACACAGTGGAAGAGGAAGGCACGAAGCGCCACTATCGCGTGTACCGCCACCTGCTGGGAACGGATCCGGCAGCGGATTCGATTGTCTATGAAGATCCGGACGAGCGCTTCAACGTTGGTGTTGAGCTGACGCGCAGCCGCAAGTATCTGCTAATCGAAAGCGGAAGCCACACAACTTCGGAATGGCGCTACTTGCGTGCCAGTCAGCCGCAAGGCGAATGGAACCTGATTGCGCCACGCATCCAGGACCAGGAATATCAGGTCGATCATCACGGCGAAGAGTTCTTCATTCGCGTCAACGATACGGGACGAAATTTCCGGTTGGTGACTGCACCAGTACAAACTCCCGGACGCGAGTACTGGAAAGAGCTGATCCCGCATCGCCCCGACGTGATGCTCGCCGGAATGGAACTGTTCGCCGACTTCCACGTTCTGCTCGAGCGTGAAGATGGACTGCCGCACTTCCGCGTCACCGATTTCAAGACCGGAGAGTGGCATCGAATGAGTTTCCCCGAACCAGCCTACTCCGCGTTTCCGGCGCAAAATCGCGAGTGGGAAACGACGAGATTTCGATACGCCTATCAGTCGATGGTCACGCCGAATTCTGTCTACGATTACGACCTTCAGGTCCGTAGCTCGACGCTGCTCAAACGTACCGAAGTTCCCGGCTATGACCAGTCGCAATATCAAGCCGAGCGCATCTACGCGGTCGCTGCCGATGGCGCACGCATTCCAATTTCTCTCGTGTATCGCAACGATTTCAAGCGCGACGGCTCCCATCCCATGCTGCTCACCGGCTACGGAGCTTACGGCTACACCTATCCGGTGAATTTCAGTTCGAACATTTTGAGCTTGCTCGATCGCGGCTTCGTGTTTGCAATTGCGCATATTCGCGGTGGCGGCGATTTGGGGAAGGTCTGGCACGACCAGGGCCGCATGATGAACAAGAAGAACACGTTCACCGACTTCATCGCAGCCGCTGACCATCTCGTCAACGAGCACTACACCTCGCGCGACCGCCTGATCGCAACCGGCACCAGCGCGGGCGGCCTGCTCATGGGAGCAATCGCAAACATGCGCCCCGATCTATTCAAAGCCGTGATCGCCCGCGTCCCGTTTCTCGACGTGATCAACACCATGTTCGACGAATCATTGCCGCTGACTGTCCCTGAGTACGAGGAATGGGGCAATCCGAACGAAAAAGCAGCCTACGACTACATGCTGTCGTACTCGCCCTACGATCAGTTGGAAGCCAAAGCCTATCCGGCACTCCTGGTGAAGACCTCGTTCAACGACAGCCAGGTGATGTATTGGGAGCCGGCCAAATATGTCGCCCGGTTGCGCACGTTGAAGACGGATTCGAATCCACTACTACTGAAGACCAATATGGCCGCCGGTCACGGTGGAGCTTCTGGTCGCTACGACTTGCTTCGCGAGACCGCATTCGAATACGCCTTCATGCTCTGGCAGGTCGGAAAAGCCTGAATTCCAGACAGGGTGCCCCAGGTTCGCGTCCTTCTTTCGGACGCTAACCTGGGATCACAGAGTAAATCCGAGCAACGGCTGCTAACGTTTCATGGGTGGCCCGTCTAATCCGCAGAATGCGCCCGGAGGCACGTTTATGCGGAATCGAATTTTCCCGCTCTTGCTCTCGACTTTTGCAGCCGCAGTCCTTCTCTTAACCTCGACCGCTCATGCCAGCGATCTGAACCTGCCGATCGAACAATTCCAACTGGTCGGACGAGGCCACCGCCAACGCTGAACAACGGCTCTCCATTCCCGCCAACTCGGTGAGCACGCTTCACGTGAATGCCGCCAAGAACGGTGGCATCCAGGTAAGCGGATGGGATGGCGACCACTACGAAGTACTGGCCTGCAAAACCGCCGCCGGAGACGATGACGCCGCCGCGCAACAGCACGTCGCCCAGATCAAGATGGTGCTGAATGGCGATCAGCTCAGCGTTGAGGGACCGGCGGGTGACCGTTGGACCGCGTTCCTGTTAATCCATGCGCCCAAAAACGTGAACCTCGATATGCACGCCAAGAACGGCCCGGTGGAAGTGCGCGACGTCTCTGGAACGCTCAATGTGGAAGCTGAGAATGGTCCGCTCGCCCTGCGCAACTGCTCCGGGCAACTGAAAGCCACGGCAGAGAACGGACCAATCGAATTAGTTGGGACGAACGGTTCCGCCACCCTGAATGCGACCAACGGCCCGGTGTCGGTGAAAGTTCGTGGCAATGCGTGGACGGGCGGTCAGGTAGAAGCGCGCTCCGAGAACGGTCCGATCGTGCTAGCTGTCCCCGAAGGGTTCCAGTCGGCCTTCCTCGTTGAGGCCAGTGAACATGCGCCCATGAGCTGCGCCGCCAGCGTCTGCGATCAGGTGCGGAAGACTTGGGACAATCGCGAGCGCCGTATGGAGTACGGCAGCGGATCACCTGTCTTGAAGATTTCGACTGAGAACGGTCCGATTGCCGTACAGACCGCCAAGGCGGAGTACTAAATCGCTACGCGACGATTGCTGTTCGACTAAAGCGTCCAACAACTTGAGGTCATGGTGAGCGACTTTCCGTCGCCCGGCATGACCTCAAGGCATTACAGGAATCACGCGGAGCCCCTACTTCCCCACCTTCTCCAACTCCGCGGTCGCCGCATCAATCACCGTCACTTCGTTCTGCAGAGTGTTCGCAACCACCATGATCTCTGTGTCAGCTTCCTGCCACTTCTTCTGCTCGATCGCCTCGCGGATGCCCGGCAGCGTCTTCACGCCGTACCCGGTGTAAAAACCCGGCGCATAAATCTGGTGCTTAAACCAGGGACGATTAGGCAATCCCTGCTCGGCCGTGAGCGCGCGCTCCGATTGGATCAGCTTGGCATTCACCGTCGCAAGCGATCCCTTCGCCAGCGCAGCGCCGCCATTCTGCTCCGCCTGATTGAAAGCGTGCTGGTATCTTTCGGAACTATGAGCGAGTGCCTCGACAGCATTCTTGAGCGGCGCGAAATTCAAGTAAGGCGGCACCGCCTCATGTTGCGGCGGAACGTAGGTCTTAGTCGGATCCGCTACAGCCACCTGATCGCCTTCTTCTAGCTCTTTGTTCTGCTCGACGATCTTGTTGCGCTCGTCAGTCGCGAGCTTCTCCACTTCCTCGGCATATCGCTTGACTGTTTCGGCAAAAGCCGCAAAATCGAGTGGGATCAGGTCCGCATCCGCCAGCCGCAATACCGCGGTTCCCGCAGTCTGTGACAGCGCGAGCCCATAAACGAATTTCGTATCGTCGAAGTGCGTGTACCAGTAGAAGTCGTCGTAAACGGAGTGGTACACGCCGCCGCCATCTTCGCCGCCGAATCCGAGATTCACGGACGCAATGCCCAGGTGGTCGATGAACACGGTGTAGTCCGAGCCTGATCCCAGCGCTGAGGCCTGCACGAACTTGCGGTCGCGCACCTTCTTCTTTTCTTCATCCGACTTGGCTTCCGTGATATCTCGCGAGCGCCTCCGCTGCCACACGGACATCTGTTTCTCGGGATCCTGCACATCGTGAGCAACATCATTCAGCAGCGTCTGCAGAGTGTGCGATGCGCCCGCGAAGAGAAACCCGCGGCTGTTGCCATCGGAATTGATGTAAGCCACCGCGTGTTGCCGCAGTTCATCGGCGTGCGTCTCCGCCCACTCCGTCGACCCGAGCAGACCGGGCTCCTCGCCATCCCACGCGGCGAGAATGATCGTGCGCTTCGGTTTCCATCCCTGTTTCAGCAGCTCGCCCAACGCACGCGCTTCCTCCATCAGCGGCGACATCCCGGAAACCGGATCTTCTGATCCATTCACCCAAGCATCGTGATGATTGCCGCGAACCACCCACTCGTCGGGATAAGTCGATCCCGGAATGCGCGCGATCACGTCGTAGATCGGCTTGTGGTCCCAGTTGAAACTCACCGCGAGACGCACTTTCGCCGGGCCGGGACCAATGTGATACGTAATCGGAAGCGCTCCGCGCCAGCTCTCAGGAGCCACAGGGCCAGTGAGTTGTTCGAGCAACGGCTGCGCATCGCCGTAGGAAATCGGCAGCACCGGAATCTTCGTGAAAACCTTCACTTCGCTGCGATCGAGACGCTTCGCCTCCGCCGTTGATCCCACGCCTGGCGTCTCGGGATCTCCGGGATAGACCGGCATGTCCATCACGCTGCCGCGCTGCACACCATTCGAGTTGCGATACGCTCCCTGCGGAAATACGTCGCCCTGAAAATATCCGTCATCACGCGGATCGGAATAAATGATGCAGCCGATAGCACCATGCTCCGCCGCGACTTTGGGCTTGATCCCTCGCCACGAATTTCCGTAACGCGCAATCACGATCGCGCCCTTCACCGAAACGCCCATGCGATCGAGTTCCTCGTAATCCTCAGGAATGCCGTAATTGACATAGACCAGTGGCGCGGTCACGTCGCCATCGATCGAATACGCGTTGTATGTGGGCAGTTGTTCGGACTGCTGGCTCGACGTCGGATCACCAGCAACCGCCGGTTCTACCAGCTTCGCCGTGTATGGTTTCGGGCCAATCAGTTCCAGCTTGCGCGACTTCGGAGTGGGATAGAGCACGGTGAACGTCTCGATCTGCGCATCCAGTCCCCAGCTCTTGAATTGCGACAGGATCCATTCCGCATTGTCTTTATCGTAAGGCGATCCAACATTGTGCGGCCGAGCCGACAGCCGCTGATTGTTCTGGCGAATATTCTCGGCGGTCGGAATCTTGCGGAACTTCTGCTCCCAATCGCGCTCGGTCGTCGAGGACTGCTCGGTATATCCGGCGAGCGGCGTGCTTTGAGCCGTAACGGTTTGAAGCGACAGCAATGAAAAAATCAGTGATGCAACTAACCCGAGTCGCAATGATTGCATTCTCTCTCCCCAGGGAATCTGCGCGGAATTATAACGTGCAGAGCTGGATGGACAGCGAATCTGCCAATTAGCAATGCGGATTTACAATGAAGGCATTCATGCCGCGCGTCTTGCTGTTTTCGAACACCACCGGATACCAGGCAAACGCCTTCAAAGAGGCGGCCGAGCGCATGGGAATTTCCATCGCGCTCGCAACCGACCGGTGTCACGTCCTGGAAGATCCCTGGCAGGACGGCGCCATTCCGATGCGCTTCGAGGAACCGCAGGACTCGGCAGAGAAGATCGCTGATTTCGCGGAGCGCCACCCAATTGACGGAATCGTAGCGATAGGCGATGCACCGACCATGACTGCAGCATTCGCTGCCGAGCGACTCGGACTTCCCTACCATCCGCCGCACGCGGTCGATGCGTGCCGCAATAAATGGATTTCTCGCGAGCGCTTCAAGGCCGCAGGATTGGCGGTGCCCTGGTACCGGCGATTCCCCACTGATTACGACCCGCCGATGGCAGCCGGCGAAGTTCCCTTCCCTTGCGTGCTCAAGCCTCTAGGATTATCAGCAAGTCGCGGCGTCATTCGCGCCAACGATAAGCAGGAGTTCGTCGCCGCATTTGATCGCATCACGAAGCTGTTGGAGGCGGCTGCCATTCGCATCAGCCGACTGGATTCCATCCAGTGGATTCAAGTTGAAAGCTACATCCCTGGGCAAGAATTCGCGCTCGAAGGACTGGTCACGAATGGTCAACTGAAAACGCTCGCGCTCTTCGACAAGCCCGATCCGCTCGAAGGGCCGTTTTTCGAAGAGACAATCTACGTCACGCCATCGCGAGTACCGCCACGCGATCAGCAGGCAATTCTCGATTGTGCGCAGTCTGCCGTAACTGCCCTTGGACTCCAGCACGGCCCCATCCACGCCGAATTTCGCTTCAATGAACGAGGGCCCTTGGTGCTCGAAGTAGCGGCGCGGCCAATCGGTGGCCTATGCGCGAAGGCGTTACGCTTCGCAGAGAACATGCCTCTGGAAGAATTAATCGTGCGTCACGCTCTCCGCGAGAAGATCGCGGCAATTAAGAGAGAAGATTCCGCATCTGGAGTGATGATGATTCCGATCCCCTCAGCTGGCGTCTATGAAGGAGTGGAGAACGTGGAAGCCGCGGAAAAAGTGGAAGGCATCGAATCGGTTGAAATCACGGCCAAGCTGCAGCAGAAACTCGTTCCGCTGCCAGAAGGCGCAAGCTACCTTGGATTCATCTTCGCGCGCGGTGCTTCACCGGAATTTGTGGAGAACGCGCTTCGCGAGGCGCATTCGAAATTGCGCTTTCAGATTTCAGCGGAGTTGAAGGTGGTTTAAGTCGTATTTCAGTACATCAGTACGTCAGTAACTCGGTTTTGAACTGATGTACTGAAAAACTGATGTACTGATTTACTGTTTGCTCTTCTGCGGCACAAATCCCGGAGGCAGCGCGGCGTTCTCCCCGAAGAAGTACTCTTCCATCTGCTTTACCAGGATCTCCTGATCCGACTTATTCGCAGGGTTCAGACGGTATTCATTGAGGATCATCTTGCAGTGCTCCGCCCACATCTTCCACGCCTCGCGCGAAACGTTCTGGAAGATTTTCTGACCCAACTCGCCGTCGAACGGCGGTTCATCCAGTCCCGGCATCTCGCGCTGAAACTTCACGCAGAACACTGTGCGCGTTACCGGTTCATTGTCGGGTTGAGGCGTAACTGGATTGCCGCAGCTCATGGCTCGCTCCTTGTTATCTGGTCACTTGGATGATTCTAACGCACGAAGGGTGCAATCTCGCGCAGGCCCGAGCTCTATCGCTGAAGCGCGTGGCTAGTAGCTGGTAGTCAGTAGCTGATGACCCAGCTACCAGCTACAAGCTACCCCAACTCGAAAAGCGAGACCGAAGCTTGTGTGAGAGTGGGCTACTTCAGCAATCCCTGCTGAGCAATTCCGATGTTGTCGCGCGTGGAGTTCTTCACCACGTACATCATCTCGTCTGCCTGACGAATGATCTCGTGTGCACTCTTGGCATCTTCAGGGTAGGACGCAAGACCAAAGCTGGCGCGTACATTCAGGTTCAAGCCATCGCCCTTGAGCCACATCGTTTTGCGGAAGTATTCGAGCAGGCGTCGCGCAACCACCGTAGCCGATTCTTTGCTGGTCTGCGGCAGCAGGATGACAAACTCATCCCCACCGTAGCGAAACGCATAGTCAATCAAGCGTAAGTGAGATTTCACTGCGTACCCGATCTCCGCCAGCAACTTACTGCCAATCAGGTGACCGTAGGTATCGTTCACCATCTTGAAGCGATCGAGGTCGATGAACAGCACCGTGAACTCGTATCCGAAACGCGCCGAACGATAAACCTCTGCTTCGAGCGTCTTATAAAGATGACGCGCGTTGTACAGCCCCGTGCAGTCATCGGTGATCGTCAATTCCTGGATCTTCTCGACCGAGCGCGCATTCTCAATAGCGATGGCCGCGTAATCGCACAGCGCCTGCAGGAAGAACATTTCGTTCTCCTCGAACTGGCCCATGCTTACGTTGATCAACTGGATCACGCCCAGCACGCGCTGCCGCGATTTCAGCGGCATGCAGATAATCGAACGCGTCTTCCACTTCGTCATCTCGTCGATGCGCTTGGCAAAGCGCGGATCGTTATACACATCCGGTACGATCAGCGGCTCCCCATGGCGTGCGACCCAACCGGCAATGCCCTCGCCCATCTTTAATCGAACCGACTTCAACGTATCGGACGCATCGCCCACTGCGATTGCAAAATAGAGTTCATCCTTCGCATCGTCTGCCATGAGCAGCGACCAGGTATCCGGCTTGAAGTACTCGGCTACCTTTTCCATGATGGTCTGCAGAATCGAGTCAAGGTTCAGGGAAGACGTCAGCGCCTTGGCGACATCGTGGAATATGTTCAGCTCGTGAAGATGTCGCTTTCTCTGGACTTCCGCGCTTTGCGTCATCAATCGGGATCCGGGCCCATGTTCCGGGCTATTCGGCGAATTATATTTTCGGTCACGTCCCACAGCAATACAGGTAAGTTACCGATGTCACTCCTTGGGCCACGGTCTTATAGCTTAAAATTCAGCAACATGCAGTGACTTGTGTGTTTGACACTCGCAACCCCAGTACCTATCATCTGGGTGCATTCCACTTTACCAGTCGCAAGAGGCTTTTTTGGCCGGTTTTGGTGAAAAACTGCGGCGTGAACGCGAGCTACGCGGTATCTCGCTCGACCAGATTGCGACTGCCACCAAAATCAGCACACGGATGCTCAAAGCGCTCGAGGATGAGAAATTCGATCTCCTCCCCGGCGGCATCTTCAACAAGGGATTCATTCGCTCCTACGCCAAGTTCCTCGGCATCGATGAGGAACAGGCCGTGGCCGATTACGTCGCTGCCACCGGACCGGAGGAACCCATCAATAACCTTCCTCAAATTGCAGATGTTCCCGAGAGACCTGCGCGGCAGTTAGACGAAGAAGGAACCATCTCGTGGACAACGATCGTGGTCCTCGTCCTGGTTGTTGCGATCGGATACGGCGGCTGGACTTACCACAATCATCGAAAGGCCGAAAAAGAGAGCAGCACAGCAACCGCACCAGTCGCTGCAATCAGCACACCACCGGTTGAAACGCCTCCCGCGGACCAGAAGCTTCAAACGGCAAAAGTGACGCAGCCGAAATCCCTGGAAAGCACACCGGCCAAGGGCGCACCTCCAAGTACTGTGAGTCCCGCGGCGTTGAAAACCGATGCCACCGAGCCGGCGCCCAAACCCTCGGTCGACTTGGTTATCCATACCAGCGAAGAATCCTGGGTGCAGGCGGTTGCCGACGGAAAGACTATCTTTTCAGAAACGCTTCCCGCCGCTTCCGAGAAACACGTCACTGCTTCACGACGGATCACACTCACTGTCGGAAATGCCGGCGGAGTCGAAGTAACCTACAACGGCGCCACACTGCCCGACATTGGCGGTCCCGGTAAAGTCCGCACTATCGTCTTCAGTCCGAGTAAGTTTGAATTCCAATCAGAAGACCAATAAAGAACACTGCTCCGTTCGCTCCAGCAGTACGCATTTCCGTGACAAAATCCTGCTGTTCGATGCTCTCACGTGCAAGCCGTGTTCACTTGTAAGCTGTTGCAGGCGTAAGAACTGTTTGAGTTCGCCCGAGTTCTCTGGTAAGTTGGAAGACGCTTAATTCGATTTTGCGGCCTACGCTGTAGTTCCTCTCTGTTGTAGCGTCCAAAGTCATCCAGGAGGAAGCAAGCTTTGTCTTCCAAGAAGCGTTACCTATTTACGTCCGAATCCGTGACCGAAGGTCACCCGGACAAGATTGCCGATCAGATCTCCGACGCCATCCTAGACGCTTGTATCGAGCAAGATCCGTACAGCCGCGTGGCCTGCGAAACTCTCACCGCCACCGGCCTCGTCGTAATCGCTGGTGAAATTACCACCAAAGCCTACGTTGATTTCCAGAGCCTGGTACGCGGCGTGGTCGCGGCCATCGGCTACGACAATGCTCTCTACGGCTTCGACTCCAACACTTGCGCCGTGATCTCCACCATCAACAAGCAGTCCGGCGACATCGCCATGGGCGTGGATGTAGGCGGCGCCGGCGATCAGGGCATGATGTTCGGTTACGCCACCAACGAAACAGCAGAGCTCATGCCGTTGCCCATCGCGCTGGCACACAAGCTCACCTTAAGACTCACCGAAGTTCGCAAGAATGGCACGCTTCCTTACCTCCGGCCCGACGGCAAATCCCAAGTCACAGTGGAATACGACGAGAACGGCAAACCGTTCCGCGTTGACGCGGTCGTGATTTCGACCCAGCACGCCGAGACCGTCTCGAACGAAGAGCTTCGCGCCGACATTCTGAAGCACGTGATTCAGGCGACGATTCCCGCGGAGTTGCTCGACGCCGATACCAAGTACCACATCAATCCGACTGGACGTTTCGTGATCGGCGGCCCGATGGGCGACACTGGCCTGACCGGACGCAAGATCATCGTCGATACCTACGGCGGCATGGGCCGTCACGGTGGTGGCGCATTCAGCGGCAAAGATCCGACCAAGGTGGATCGATCCGCAGCGTACATGGCGCGCTACATCGCCAAGAACGTGGTCGCTGCCGGATTGGCCGACCGCTGCGAAGTGCAGCTTGCCTATGCGATTGGCGTAGCAGAACCGGTCAGCGTTCTGGTTGAGACATTTGGAACTGGCAAGGTGTCCGACGAGAAGATCGCTGAAGCGATTCGTGCGAACTTCCAGTTGACCCCCAAGGGCATCATCGAGTCGTTGAAGCTGCGCCGTCCGATCTACAAGAAGACGGCCGCTTATGGCCACTTTGGCCGCAACGATCGCGATTTCACCTGGGAAGCTACCGACAAAGCGGCTGCTCTGCGCGCCACTGCGGGTGCGGAAGCTGCCGTGCACGCCAAGAATTAACGACCTTGCAACGCTCCCCCGGTCCGTATGGACCTGAGGGGAGATGGTGTGAAAAGGGCGCACCTTGTGTGCGCCCGACCCCCAGATTGGGTATTCACTGGGTGCCCCATCTTAGCCCTCTGTTGGCTAAGGTGGGATTAGAAATGTCCCATCCGACTTACGGCAATTATTCCCCACGGCCCGCGAGCTGTTGTTAAATAGGAGATTATGGCAAGCACAACCACCAACATTCCCTGTGACGTTAAGAACTTCGAAGTAGCGGATCTGGGTAAGAAGCGCATCGAGTGGGCAAACCAATCGATGAAGGTTCTGCAGATTATCCGCAAGGACTTCATCAAGAATCAGCCACTCAAAGACATTCGCATCTCGGCTTGCCTGCACGTGACCGCCGAGACCGCCAACCTGATGATCACGCTGCGCGACGGCGGCGCCGATGTCGCGCTCTGCGCCTCGAACCCGCTCTCTACGCAGGACGACGTGGCCGCTTGCCTCGTACGCGACTACAACATTCCCGTGTTCGCGATCAAGGGCGAGGACAACAACACCTACTACTCGCACATCATGTCCGCGCTCGATCACAAACCGCACATCACCATGGATGACGGCGCTGACCTGGTCAGCATCGCGCTCACCAAGCGCACCGACGTCATCGACGGGATCATCGGCGGCACCGAAGAAACGACGACCGGCGTCATCCGCCTGCGTGCCATGGCGAAAGACGGCGTGTTGAAGTATCCAATCGTCGCCGTGAACGATGCCGACACCAAGCATCTCTTCGACAATCGTTACGGAACCGGTCAGTCGACCATCGACGGCATTATTCGCGCAACCAACTTCCTGCTCGCGGGCAGCAAGTTCGTGGTCGCCGGCTATGGCTGGTGCGGTCGCGGATTGGCCAGTCGCGCTCGTGGTCAGGGCGCCGAAGTCATCGTCACGGAAATCGATCCGACGAAGGCGCTCGAAGCAGTGATGGACGGCTTCCGCGTCATGTCCATGCACGAAGCCGCCAAGATCGGCGACGTCTTCTGCAGCGTCACCGGCAACAAGAACGTGCTCGCGAAGGAACATTTCGAACTGATGAAGGACGGCGCGATCATCTCGAACTCCGGCCACTTCAATGTCGAGATCGATATCCCCGCTCTGGAAAAGCTCTCTTCTTCCAAGCGCACCACGCGCACCTTCGTCGAGGAGTACTCGCTGAAGGACGGACGCAAGATCAACCTGCTGGGCGAAGGCCGCTTGATCAACCTGGCCGCCGCCGAAGGTCATCCGCCGTCAGTGATGGACATGAGCTTCGCCGACCAGGCTCTGTCGGTCGAGTACATGGTGAAGAACCACGACAAGCTCGAGAAGAAGGTCTACCGCGTTCCCGAAGACCTCGACAAGCGCGTCGCCAAGCTGAAGCTCGAGTCGATGGGCATCAAGATCGACCGCCTCAGTCCCGAACAGGAAGAGTACCTGTCAGGCTGGTCGGAAGGAACATAAGCGTTTCACGTTTCGAGTTTCACGTTTCACGAAGGGCGGCCGCGAGGTCGCCCTTCTTGTTTTGTGTGCTTTTGTTTGTGTGGCGCGGACATTCCTGTCCGCGCGTAGCGCCGGAGTCTCGCCGACGGGCCTCTGGCCTGCGCACCCTTCCGAAACAAATTTCCCGTGAGCTCTGCACCTTCGTCTCCCTGTGATAGCCTCTCCTGCGGTCTGACATTCATGTTCGAGCGATACACAGAACGCGCACGCCGCGTGATCTTCTTCGCGCGCTACGAAGCTAGCCAACTTGGCGATACATACATCGAAACTCAGCATCTGCTGCTGGGACTGGTTCGGGAAGAAGCCGGTCTTCTGCTCGACTTCATCACGCCAGAGCAGGCGTCATCGATTCGCCAGCAGATCGAATCTGAAGCTGCTGTGAGAAATCAGGGACAGCCGAAGCTACCAACTTCCGTCGACCTTCCTCTGAGCAACGAATCCAAGCGAGTTCTGGCTTACTCCGCAGAAGAAGCGGAACGCCTGCGCGATCGGCACATTGGAGTCGAGCACATGCTGCTTGGACTTCTGCGCGAGCAAGGGACGTTCGCGGCAAAGCTTCTTGAGAAGAACGGGCTGGAGTTGAATGCTATCCGCGAGCACCTGAAGTCGCCAAGAGCACCGCGCGTTATTCCTGAAACTCCTGCGACCGAAAGGCGACATCGCGAGCGCACAGCACAGGATTGCATCGAGTTCATCGACGTCGAAACTGGCGAAAGGGTTGGAATTATCGGAATCCATGCCAATTATCCCCTGCCGCGTGCTACCGATTTCGTATTACTTCAGCCGGGCGAGATTGGAATGAATGTTCGATACGAAGTTCTCGAAGTGCTATTTGAGTATCGGCGGCAGATGCCCTCTTTGCCTTATAGGATCGAGCACCTTAAGAACGTTACCGTTCGCGTTCGGCGCGCCGACCAGCGCCGCAGCGGCTTCGCCGAAAGCACCTAAGCTGCTCAGCATCTGGCTGATTACTCGCTCCAGGCGGCAATTCTCTCCATAATGCCTCAATCCATCTTGCTGAGGGGCTTCGGGTGAGCACAAGGACTCGATACATCATCGCGATTTGCGAAGGCGTGGTACTTCACTTCCTCTTCTTTCATCCTTATCTACCTTATTCGGTGCGCGAACATCGAATGCCTGGCTTCTGGCCGATGGTGATCACGCTACTGATCGCTGGTTTCGCTGCTACATTTCGTGCCGCCGGTCATACAGCCAAGCTTTGCGCCTGCATCGTGCTCGGCATGTGTCTCGGGAACGCACTGCTGATCGCTTTCGATTGGATGAAAGATCCAACCACTCACAACCTGTTTCCATTCGAGTTCATCATGATCGCTTCCGCCATGATTCCGGTTTATGCCGGCGGACTGATTTCCTGGCGGCTTACCGGCGAAAGGGCTTCTTCCCAGGCAGATTCATAGAACGACAACTGTGATCCCTCGATTCCCTCGGCCCAGATCCGTATCTTGCTTCAACGACTTGTGCTTCTGCAGCAACTGGCCAAGCCAGTTCGTTCGAGATTCGCCAGTCTTCCCCGAAGATCACGCCCGCGCAACCGCCTGATTCGCACAACGCGCGTAGCTCTTTCTGTACTGCAATGCGAATGTCGCCGCCAACGCCATGCGAGCCGTAACCGTGGACAATCTTCAGCAGCACGCAACCTTGCTGGCGTGCGACGTTCATCTCACGTTCAAGCTGCGCGAGCGCCTCGCGGACCTGCGGCATACCACTCTTAAGATTTACCGTCTTTAGTAGCAAACGTATCCATCAATCTCGAGAACACGGTGATAACAAACTAACAACTAATCACTAAGAACTAACAACTGTTTTTCTGGCAACTGACAACTGCCAACTGACAACTTATTATGTTCTGCGATGAGTATGAAGCAAATTGCTGGTTGGGCTCTGGACGTCTGCCACGCGCAGGGCGTGCAATACGCCGAAATCCGTATCGTCGACGATCGCCAGCGCGCGCTTTCCACCAAGAATGGAAAAGTCGGCTATGTCTCCGATTCGGAGTCGCTCGGCGCGGGGATCCGCGTGCTCGCTAACGGAGCTTGGGGATTTGCAGCCACGGAAGATCTGACGCGCGAAGGCATCGAAATTACCGCCGGACGCGCCTTGGAGATCGCTCGCGCGTCGGCACGCGTGAAACAGGAAGACGTGCGGCTTGCGCCCGAAAAGGCGTATGTCGACGATTGGGCGAGTCCGTGCCGCATCGATCCATTCACTACATCAGTAGAGCAGAACATCGATCTGCTGCTGAAGATTGACGCCGAGTTGCGAGCCGTAGCTGGAATCACGCTCGCCGAGGCTAACCTCAATTTCCGCCGCTACGAGCAGTGGTTCTACAACACTGACGGTTCTGACATTCACCAGGTGAAGACGACTGTCGGAGCGGGCTACGCTGCGTACGCGTTCGCCGGAAGCGAGATCATGAAGCGCTCGTATCCGAACTCGTTCGGAGGTCAGTGGCAGGACAAAGGCTACGAACTGATCGAAGAGCTCAAGCTGCTGGAGAATGCTCGCCGCATCGCGGAAGAAGCAGTCGCCTTGCACAAGGCGGATCAATGTCCGCAGGGCAACTACGACATCATCCTGGATTCGTCGCAACTCGGACTTCAGATACACGAGTCGATTGGACATCCGATTGAACTCGATCGCGTGCTCGGCATGGAAGCCAACTTCGCCGGTATGTCATTCCTCACCACCGAGAAGCTGCGCAAGCTGAAATATGGAAGCGACATCGTGAACGTTGTCGCCGATGCGACCGAAGCTCACGGTCCTGGACTTGGCACATTCAAATACGACGATGAAGGCGTTCCAGCGCAATGCACGCCCGTGATTACGAACGGACTTTTCACCGGATATCTGACGTCGCGCGACACTGCGCACACAATTGGCGCGGAGCGCTCGGGCGGAACGATGCGCGCCGACGGTTGGAATCGCGTTCCGATGATCCGCATGACCAACATCAGCATTCTGCCGGGAACGAAACCGTTGACGCTCGATCAGCTGATCGCGTCGACCGATCACGGCATCTTCTTCCAGACGAATCGCTCGTGGTCGATCGACGACAAGCGCTACAACTTCCAGTTCGGCACCGAGATTGGCTGGGAGATCAAAGGCGGCAAACTTGGCCGCATGCTGAAGAATCCTTCGTACTCGGGAATCACGACCGAGTTCTGGAACTCGATGGACGCGATTTGCTCGCGCGATCAGTGGACGTTGTGGGGAACTCCGAATTGCGGCAAAGGCCAGCCGCAACAAGTGATGGGAACTGGACACGGCGCAGCGCCTGCAAGATTTCGTGGGATCAAAGTTGGTTCTGCGTACAAAACTGAGTGATGCATGCGCTTGTGGACAGCCACAGTCGTTAGTAATTAGTAGTTGGTAATTAGTACCGTCCACCGAGGCCACCATGAGAGATTTTCGTGAGTTGAAAGTTTGGGAAAAGGCTCACCACTTGACCCTTGCCGCTTATCAAATTACTGCAACGTTCCCTAAAGCGGAGCTGTATGGGCTTACAAGTCAAATCCGGAGATGTAGCGCGTCAATTCCGTCGAATATTGCCGAAGGATGTGGCCGCAAAGGGAATCCAGAGTTGCACCGATTTCTACAAATTGCTTCCGGATCGGGGAGTGAACTTGAGTATCAGTTGCTGCTCGCCCGCGATTTAGGCTACGTCACGGACGAGGAACATAAACGTGTCTCCAGCATGACCGTTGAAGTCCGCCGTATGTTGACGTCCTTGATTGGCCACGTTTCCCGTGCCCGCGAGAATTGCTAATTACAAATTACTAAGTACTAATTACTAACTGCTACATGCTTACTAAAGAAAAAGCTCAAGAAACCTTTTCCGCGGGTGCTGAAGCACTCCAAGGCTGACGAGACTGAACTGCTGATCGGCGGCGGCCAGAGCGCGCTTACGCGCTTCGCCAACAACGGGATTACGCAGAATGTCTCCGAAGAGAACTATTCGCTCTCGGTGCGCGTGAATCTGGGTGGCCGCACTGCGCGCGCCACCACGAACAAATTCGACGAGGACAGTATTCGGCGCGTGGTGGAAGCCGCGACCAATCTTGCCAAAGTGCAGGCGGCAGATCCTGATCTGCTTCCCATGGCTGATGCTGCGGCCTTCGATCCCAACGGCCCTGCTCCGGCACGCAATTACTTCGAGACTTCGAGTATTGGTCCGCAAGAGCGCGCCGCTGCGGTCGAAAAGATCGTGCAAGTCGCGCAAAAGCGCAAGCTGACGACCGCCGGCATTTACGCCACAGCCGAATCCGTTGATGCGATCCTGAATTCGCGTGGGCTGGTTTCGTATCACACGCAAACCTCTGCCGAATGCTCGATCACCATGCTTGCGGCGGATTCTTCCGGATGGCAGAAGGCCAACTCTCCCGACGCACGCAACTTCGATCCGGTGGAACTCGCCGAAGTCGCAGCGGAAAAAGCCAAAGAATCTGCCGGCCCGAAAGAGCTCCCTCCGGGCAAGTACACGGTGATCCTCGAACCTGCTGCAGTTCTCGACCTGCTGGGATTCATGTTCTGGGACTGGGGCGGCCAGGCGATCCTCGACGAACGTTCATTCCTGAACAATCGCGTAGGCACAAAGCTCTTCGGCGAAAACATTTCGATTACAGACGATGTCTACCATCCATTGCAGTCGGGCGCGCCGTTCGATGGCGAAGGCGTGCGCAAGCAGCAGGTGAAGCTGGTCGAAAACGGCGTGGTTACCAGCCTCGTCTACGCGCGCGGCACCGCAGAGAAGGTGCGCAAGTCCGAGTTCGCGAACAAGCTCGGTCCGGTGCGTCCCACCGGCCACGGATTTCCGATCCCCAACGAAGTCGGTGAAGCGCCGATGAACATCGTCATCTCCGGAGGCGCAGACGGCAAGAAACGCAGCATCGACGAGATGGTAAAAGGCACCGAAGATGGAATCCTCGTCACGCGCCTGTGGTATATCCGCGAGGTCGATCCGTACGAGAAGATCCTCACCGGCATGACTCGCGACGGCACATTCCACGTTAAAGGCGGCCAGATCTTCGGCGGCATTCGGAATTTCCGCTTCAATCAGAGTGTGGTCACATTCCTGAACAATGTTCTGGAGATGAGCGAACCGGTGCGCGCGAGCGGCGAAGAGTCGTTCGACATGGTGGTGCCGGCGATGAAGATTCGCGATTTCAATTTCACGGAAGTGACGAAGTTTTAGTTAGTCGCTCAGTCCATCAGTCGGTCAGTGAAGGCACCGTCGGACTACTGGCGTCCACAATCTTCGGGGCAAATCTTGTCAAGCCCCTCATCCGCCACAAATCTCCCCAACCTTTTCATTCCATTCCAGAAATAAACTTCGGGAAAGTGTCCAGTAGGTCCCCTCGAATTTGTCACAATAGAGGTAGGCGTTGGAGTTCGGGACGTCTTTGGTTTTGTTTTTGTCTGACTACTGACTACTAACTACCAACTACTGCTATTAAGTCCTTTGTTATGCGGGACAATGGGACTAAGTCCTTTGTTTGCCGGGACGAGCCATATCCCATGCCTCTAAGTCCTTTAGAATGCGGGACACGGGGGGAGGGGGTACCCCATGGGACCTCCCATAACGGGATTTTCAGCCCCGCTTTTACGAGTATGTCAGCCTCTGAGTTTCAGTGCTGACTGCCGCTGCCGCAGAAATCTTCGGACGGCGTCGTCGCGTTCGAGACCGATCGCCATTTCGTAGGCGTCTCGGGCTTCGGGATCTGTGCCGGTTCGGGCGAGAAGTTCGGCACGAGCTGCCCAGTAAGGTTGATATTCGCTGAGGCGTGCATCGTCAGCAACTTTTTTCAATTCCTCGAGCGCAACCTCAGGACCATTCAACTCCGCAATCGCCAGCGCGCGATTGATCGCAATCACCGGCGAGCCGGAGAGTCCCAGCAGCACGTCGTAGAGTTGCACCACTTCTTCCCAGTTGGCGTTACCGGTGCGACAGCGATAGACATGCGCAGATTGCAACGCGGCTTCCAGCTGATACCGACCGATGGAGGCGATCTCGCTCGCGCGGCGGAGGAGCGTCTCGGCCTCGAAGATCATTTGCGAATCCCATAACGCCGGGTCCTGATCGGCAAGCGGCACATATTCGCCTTTCGCATTGCGGCGCGCGGGACGACGGGATTCGGCATACAACATCAGCGCCAGCAGTCCCAAGGCTTCTGGTTCACGCGGGAGCAACTCCGTTACCAGTCGGCCGAGGAATAACGCTTCTTCGGCGAGATCACGTCGCGCGACATCGCTCCCGGCGGCATCGATCCAGCCTTCAGCAAAAGCGGCGTAGATCGCGTCAAGAACGGTATCCAGACGAGCAGCCAGCTCTTCACGCTCGGGAACGCGAAACGGAATTCCGGCCTGGCGAATTTTGCTCTTTGCGCGAACCAGGCGCTGGCCCATCGTCGCGGGAGCCACAAGGAACGCGGAGGCAATCCTTGCCGCGTCGAATCCGAGCACGACCTGCAGAATCAGCGGCGCACGAATGCTGGGGTCGATCGATGGATGCGCGCAGGCAAACATCAGCGCGAGTCGACGGTCGGGAATCTCGGCCTCGGCCGCAGCAGCTTCGAGTCCCTCGGCCATTACCTTCAACTCCTCGGCAGCAATCTCGTGCCGCTGACGGCCGCGGATACTGTCGATCATTTTTCGGCGGGCGACGGTCAGCAGCCACGCTTCGGGATTCGCAGGGCAGCCGTTCACGGGCCAATCCGCAAGCGCGGACGCGAAGGCCTCCGAGAGCGAGTCCTCGGCCGCAGCTACATCGCGCGCCCATGATGCGAGATAGGCGACGAGTTTGCCGTAGCTGCGACGCGCGACCGCGTCGGCGGTGATCTGCGCCTGTTCATGCGGTTCGTGCGACCGCATAGCCTCATCATCTGGCTGTTCTTTCACGGCACTCACTTGGGATTCATGAATTCGCTCATGTCCCTGGTCAGCATGGTGCCGTCCATCAACGGGCGCACCTCAACCACACCATGCAACGCAGTGGGCGAGCGCGCCGCCCACGAGAGCGCGGCGTCGAGATCAGGAACCTCAATGATGTGAAAGCCGCCCAGTTGCTCCTTCGTATCTGTGTAGGGGCCATCGAGCACCTGCGTCTTGTCGTTGCGAATTCTTACTGTAGTTGCAGACGAGGTCGGGTGCAGCCCGCCGCTGCTCTTCAGCACGCCCGCCTTCTGCATCGCTTCCATATAAGCGCGATACGCTCCCAGCCAATGTTCTTGCTCGGCCCTGCTCAGCTCCGGCCAGCCACCCTCGTACACGTAGTCCATCAGCATGTACTTCATTCGAAATCTCCGTGAGATTTGTTGTCTGTCTCTCTACGCTTTCGCGTTCGCCTGAAACATCCAGCGCACGCCGAATTTGTCGTTGAGTGCCCCGTAGGTGCCGAAAAACATCTCTTTCAAAGGGTCGGTAACTTCTGCTCCTTCGGAGAGTTTCCCGAACAATGTTTTTAACTGCTGAAACGTACCTCCGCTCAGGTATAGACAGACCGTATTACCGCGAATTGGAGTTTCATCTGGTCGCAGCCAGTCGGACGCCGAAATCTCCACACTACCGCTTCTGAGCCGCGCGTTAACTATTTTCTCCTGCTGGACTGCCGGCATGAAATCCTTTGCCGCCGAATCCTTAACTTTAGTTATAGTCAGTTCCCCGCCGAAACAGGATTCGTAAAACTCCATCGCCTGCTTGCACTTCCCATCGAACAACAGGTACGGCGTCAAAGCTGTCGGCATTTGATCTCCTTTCATGTTCGTCTTGTTGTTATCTGCCATCGAATGACCCGGTAGAGTCGCGAGCGCCGCCGTGGAAAGCGCAGCTGTGAGAAATCGACGGCGAGAGAATTCGTTGTTCTTAGACATCGCTCTTCTCCTTGCCCAAGAGGCCGTTCGACGACAACGTAACCTCCGTGTTGGTTTTTGCGGCGATTATGCCCGCTCATCACAGTGACGCCTGGGGGAAGATCGATTTCGACAGCCAGCAAAAAATTCTCAGATCTATTTTGGCGAGGTGATGGCTTCTCGGACGGCCGCCTGTGGTGCGGAGCTGTCGAAGGTAACTCCGTTTGGACTTGGAATGATGCCCAGCTCTTTCCAGAGCGCCGGTAAATCCACCTGCACCGGAGCAGCGCTCCACTTCTTGTACTGATCCGTCAGGACGGTGGTGCCGGTAGCGCGGTCGCCAACCTCCAGAGCGCGCGAGAGAGGCCAATCGTGATCGATAGTGCCGCCGGCATTCACGATGGCACGCAACGCGTCCTGCAGTCCCTTGTGATTGCCGGTTTGTTTGCGAATGGTGACGTCGGCCACGAGGCAGAACAATGCGCCGCCCCAATAGGTTCGTCCCCAGGTGTGCGTGTGATCAAGTCCCTGATCGCCCGATTGAGGCTCGCCCTTGGGCATGCCATCGACGACCCCCTCCCAAACCTGCCGCGCGGTGAGATCGCCGATCTGGGCGCGAGCGTTGGGCTCGACGTAGGTGGCGAGGCCTTCTTCCATCCAGTGCTGATCGTCGGGCAGGCTGGGGAAGGCCATGTGAGTGAGCTCGTGGGTCATAGTCCAGTCGTCCGTGAGATCGGACTGCGTGACGTGCGTGCCAACCCGCATGCGAGTGAAGCCCGGGAAGCCGTGCATGTCTCCCCATGTGGTTCCGTGGATCCCTTGTCCATTGGCGGGGACAATCAGGATGCGGGCGCGCGGTACGGGGAAGCGTCCGTAATAGGCGGTGACGGCCCGAGCAGCCTTGTCGACCCATTGCAGAAGGGCGGAGTTGGGCAGATCGAACTTGCCTTCGGCGAAGTCGACCTGGATCTGGGCGCCGCCGATTTGCAGAGTCTGGGACGAGGAGATGGTTTCGTGGCCAAATGGACCCTGGGCGCGCAGGCGTGAATAGAAGAGGAGGCTTGTGAGTCCCAACGTAGCAAGAATTCCCAGCACGATTGGCTTCCCGAGTTGACGTCTGCGCATGAGGATTCGAGCCTTGGGGAAGGTGAATGGGTGCAGAAGAATATGCGCCATCGCCGTCCCACCTCTGCCCAAAGATCGCAGAGATGGGGCACCCTCGTGTTCAATCCGCCACCCGAAATACGGACTTCCCAGAGGATGAGCCTGCTTTTGGCTTCAACACTTTCGTAACTTTGAGCTACTTACCACCGGATGTACTCTCTGCCAGGAGTTGAAAGCGACATTCCCTTGAATATGAGAGGCGCTGTCCGATTCCCCCTGAAACTCCCCGTAACCCTGAAGTCGGGTGCGCAGGAGATCCATGCGGAGACGCACGATATCTCTGCCGCCGGAGTGATGTTCAACCTCGATAACGAAGTCGCAATCGGCTCCGACATCGAGTTCACGATTTCCATCCCTGCCGATGTGATCGGCGCACCGAATGATGTGCTGGTGAGCGGGGCTGGACGGATTGTTCGTTGTGATCCGGATGAAGGCAAGCAGTCGGTCGCAGCCATCATCGACGAGTATCGCTTCGAGCGATCGTAAGAGTAAGCAAGAGGAAAGTTATGGCCGCTGAATCTGCGAACGGCGCGAATGGCCACGCAAATGGTAACGGGCAACCGTCTCCGGCAACGGAGGGCGCGGTTCGCCTGATCGTGGCTGACTCCCAGGCGATCTTCCGCGTTGGTGTGCGGAAGGTGTTCGCCATGGAAGACGACGTTCGCCTGATTGGGCAGGCCGAGACTCTCGATGAGACGCTGATGACCGTGGTGAAATTCCCGGCCGATGTGTTGCTCATCGAATCGCGACTGGTCCCGAATCCAGCGGAAGGCCTTTCGCTTGTCCTGAAAGCCGCTCCCGATCTCAAAGTAATTGTCATCACCGAGTCGCTTGAAGAGTCGATGACGGTCGATTACCTACGGCGCGGCGTGAAGGGCATCATCACGCCTTCGATCGCGCCGGAGTTGCTGGTGCGCTGCGTGAAGAAAGTGGCGCAAGGCGAGACGTGGCTCGATAACCAGGGCGTCAATTGGGTGATCGAAGCGTACCGGACACAGACAGCGGCACTATTCTCGCCGAAGCCGAAGAATCGGCTCACGGAGAAGGAGCTGCTGATCGTCTCTTGCGTGGCGCAGGGCATGAAGAATAAAGATATCGCCCGTGAGATTGGCACCACGGAGCAGGTGATCAAAAATTATCTGCGCCGGGTTTACGACAAGTTGGGCGTCTCCGATCGCCTTGAGCTTGCACTGTACTGTGTGCATCATCGTCTGCTGGAAAGCTCACCGAAGATGCCGGCGGGAAGCGAAGGCCCGGAACAAAAGGCCGACGAAATCCCCGACGTGAGCACGATCACTCACTAATCTGCTCTCTTCTGCTAGAATTCCTCGCTGTCGACATAATTCTGCCGTTTTTGTGCGGGCCAAAAGCCTTTTCCAGTCAGGGGAATCCTCATGCAGGGTGATGCAAAGATTATTGCGCTGTTGAACCAGGTGTTGAAAGCCGAGCTTACGGCGATCAACCAGTACTTTCTGCACGCGGAGATGTGCGAGAACTGGGGATACGAGCGCCTGGCGAAACTGATTCGCAAAGAATCGATTGAAGAGATGACGCACGCCGAAAAACTGATGGAGCGCATCCTCTATCTCGACGGCGCACCGAATATGACCGACTACTTCAAGATCAACATCGGTCAGAGCGTGGAGCAACAGTTCAAGAACGATGTTCAGCTGGAGTACGACGCGGTGAAGCGCCTGAACGACGGCATCCAACTTGCGAACGAGAAGAACGATGCCGGCTCACGCGAACTGCTGGAAAAGATCCTCAACGATGAAGAGCACCACATTGATTGGCTGGAAGGCCAACTGCACGCGATTGGCGAGATGGGGATTCAGAACTACCTCGCGCAACAACTGAAAAAAGAAGAAGACTAAACCTTTACGGCACGCGTGGCGCAGCCGACCCGGCTGCGCATCACCTCATACGTTACAATGGACGTGCGCCTGCGTGGCATCCTCAAAGCGGAGAGATGGCCGAGTGGCTGAAGGCGCACGCTTGGAAAGCGTGTATAGGGGAAACTCTATCCAGGGTTCGAATCCCTGTCTCTCCGCCATTTCAAATTCTCTGAACCGCCTTCTGCCGCTGTTCGTATCTATCCACAGGATCACCGGTCATGTTCCCGCAGCGAAACTGCGGTTGCCCGCATTCTGAGGAGAACTGATGAGCGCACCGGGAATCGTCGTTATCCTTTGGGTCTTGTTCTACGCCTACTGGATGATCGCCGCAGTTGGCGTGAAAAGGAATGTTCGCACCCAAGGCCAGACGGAACGCTGGGGCCTCCGCTTGTTGGTGATTGCCGGCATCATTTTTCTTCTTCGGGTACCGGGCCTCAGGCAAGCACTGCTGCACTATCAGACCGCTCATGTGGGACCAACTACCGAGCTAGTTGGATTTCTTCTCTGTGTGTGCGGGTTCGCCTTCGCAATATGGGCACGCCTTCACTTGGGACGAAATTGGGGCCAACCAATGACACTAAAGCAAGGACACGAGCTTGTGACTACCGGCCCATATCGCTTCGTGCGTCATCCAATCTATACGGGGATTCTTCTCGCGATGCTGGGCTCGACAATTGTGACTCCCTTTTGGATAGTCGCCTTCATTTGCCTTACGGGCTATTTCGTCTACAGCGCGCACACTGAAGAACGGATCATGACTAGCCAGTTTCCAGACCAGTATCCGGAGTACAAAAGAAGAACGAAAATGCTGGTGCCCCTAGTGTGGTAATGCTCGCTCTACCACCTAATTTGGTTTGGCCATGTGGCGGCCCTATCGGAAGACGATTGTGCTTGAAAGCGACATTTCACAGCAGTTTGTCAATTTTGATGACTGCAATCCATTGCAGTTTTGTTGCAATAACTCTCATATTGACAGTGACTTTACGCACGGATAAAACTGTCGACGCTCCCCTGTAAAATCGTTTCGGCTCGAAAGGAAGAAGCGATGGCTCGCTGCCGCTACCTCTTAGTGATGGCGTTTGCACTGTCATTGATCGTGCCAACACTGGCCCGTGCTGACTATGTCTATAGTTTCTCTGGAGAAACAGCTGGTGGAACCGTTGACAGCTTTACCTTCACGTCCGCAACGCTGATCCAAACCAATG
>CAWKDK010000006.1:0-63168 GCA_963848375.1 Terriglobia bacterium | reverse complement strand
AGCGGTGTGGTCGTTCAGCATGGATCTCACGAAGATTCCGGAGTTCCATCCTCGCGTGGTCAAGGTTGATTTTATTTCTGGCAAGACCATCCGCGAACCAGGCGTGTCATATCAATGTCATCTTTCGGGCGGGAAGCACACGTGCACCGAGAAGGACATCGAAATTATCCCGCTGCAGAAGATCGTCACTGTGTTGCCGGAAGACACATTCGGTGTCAGCAAGGTTGACACGATTACAGAGTGGAAACGACGTTCCAAACGCTGGGCCATCGGTCAACCAAGGTGGAAATTAGCCACTATTACTCGACGACAAGCCTGAAAGCCAAGCTCCTCAACTTAATCGCAAAAGGTAAGATCGCCCGCGAGACGCAGGCAACGTTGAATGCTGCCAAAGCCACGATAGAGGCTGCCTATGGTGCAGGATAGCGGCTCACATAGTCTGACGGGCGTTACGGCGTTAAGTCTATTCTTCGGTTTCGGCACTCTCATGTGCTCGCTGACCGCCACCATGCTTTTGTTTCCCGGCAGCGTCTGAGAGCCTTTATGGAAGCTAAATCCGTCTGCTCAGCAAGGCTTCGCGGGCCTGGGGGTGTGGTCAATTCTGCTGATGGTGATAGTCGGCACGGCGTGTGCTGTGGCTGCCTTCGGGTTGTGGCGTTGCACGCGCTTAGGCTATCGAACCGCAGTCGCAATCCTCTGCCTGAATATAATTGGTGATTTGACGAACGCGTTGACCATGCGCCATTGGTGGTCCCTGATCGGTCTCCCAATAGGAGGAGCAATGATATGGTATTTAGTCGGGAAGCGACATTTATTTGCATGCTAAGGAGGAATGGCTTCGATGAACGAAAACGCAACCGTTTTCTGCCGGGCGTCCTCACACACATGTCCTCGATTTCGTTGTGTACGTCCAGCCCTGAGGGCCGTGAATAGTGACACGGGTTGCGACTCACTCTGTCGAATTGCGGGAACGCTCCGGAATTAAAACGCTGAATGTCCTGCATAGAAAGTTTCAATTTGACGGAATCGCTGGTTGAGGCGCAGTATCCCTCCATTCTTTCCAAGTACTAGGGGCGAATCAGTAATCCCTCTCTTCGACGCTGAAGAGAATCGGGCGGCACGACGAAGTGCCTAATCCATAGAAGGATCAAGGGTTGGCCAATCTTTGGCCCGGTGAGCTGCGCTCGGTCTTTCGGCGCGGCCCCTGGGGATACGTGTATCTCAGGTCTACTGGTGTCGTTATTTCGGTACAAGAGAGGAGTCGCGGTGAGCCGAGAAATTCTTCTGGTTCAGACATTGATTGCAGGTTTCTTTGCGATCGGATTCCTTCGCGCTCATGGCCCGTTCAACCTTGATCGACGCGTCAGCATTGGTAGCATATTCCGCCTTCCGGGACGTCTCGAAAGGCTCCGTCGTTCCCGATGGCAATGGTTTTCGATGGTATTGCTGATGCTACTCGTTCGGTTGCAATTCGGATTGCCACTGGTGATTGAGCTGACAGTTGTTCTGCAATTTCTGTTTTTCCTTGCTTTGCCTGTACGAGCTGAAGAACGGATCGGAACTGCCCGGAAATGGAACAGCTATGGAGTGTAAGTACATTTCTCAGGAAGCTTAGATCGAGGCTGCGCACGGGAGAGCTTTCTCGCGCACCGTTGAAACTGCTTCGATTCCAAATCCAGGAGAGTAAGGCGGAGTGCGATTGGATAGCGCGTCCGCCGGATCCGTGGGACGCAGATATCGCTGCCACAATTCGCGAGAAGAACCAGACGCTCCAGGCGTTGCGCGACGCGTTGGCGATTCGGCAGTTGCTTTTCCGCGTCATGCCCGAGATCAAGAGCGCACGTTTTCGTGTCTATCAATACTCTGCGGGAGTTTCGCAGGAGTTGATTATCACAGGCACAGTTACTCGGGAGGATGAAGCCTCCCCGAGGATCAGTTCGCTGGTAATGCGGGCCAAACTTTGCGGTTTGCATTTCTCGTTAAGCGAGGGAGTGCTCGTGCCGTTTCAGGTAGAACGTCGCGAGTTGCAGGTCAGTAGCTAAAAAAACGTTTCCCTTCTGGGGATTTTAAGGAGGCGGTATTCATGGCGGCCAACACAGGACAAGGAAAAGGATTCGGGCTCTTCCTGGTGGGGCTAACTGTAGGGTGCGCTGGCATAGCGTACTTATCGACTGGCATCGGCAAGGTATCCGCGATTGTCGGGGCGGCAATCGTTCTGGCGAGCCTGTTCGGATTTTTAAAAATTAAACCACTTGAAGGGGCGCCGGCCCAGAAGGCCAGTTCCACAGCGATGAAACTGGTTGGGGCAGTCACAGTCTGCCTCGGCTGGTTGGTGACAATTGGCGGCCTTCATGCTGCTTCCACAGTGGGCGGACGCATGGTTGTCGCACTCATCGGGATTGCGGTGAGTCTCTTCGGCATGTTGGTCGTGTTGCCGACCACTTTCAACAAGAACGCAATCTGGAAGGCTTAGAGCGAATGAAAGGCTACTCAAAATTGATGGAGCGTACGAGATGAAGATGACCCGCAGATGTTGTTTCGCCTTCTGCGTTCTTGTCCTCAGCCTGGTGATGACAGCTGTGGGCCTGGCGCAGTCACAATCAACCACCGAACTGAAGGATGCAGCTGCGAAGGCACCTGCC
The DNA here is from genome assembly GCA_963848375.1 of Terriglobia bacterium. Classification (GTDB taxonomy): domain Bacteria; phylum Acidobacteriota; class Terriglobia; order Terriglobales; family Acidobacteriaceae; genus JAJPJE01. Next base: position 60,526 of record CAWKDK010000006.1, on the reverse strand, counting down.
GCAGCTGACATGCAGAAGGGTGATCCAGCCGGAACGATCACTGGAACGATCAGTGACGTTCCAGTCTCCGACACCAAGGCCGGTTTGACCTTGGGAGATGCAGCCAACCAGATTGGTCAAAACAAGATAGCTATCAACTTTACGTGGACGCTGATCACCGGCTTCCTGGTTATGTTCATGCAGGCCGGATTTGCGATGGTCGAAGCTGGCCTGTGCCGAGTGAAGAATGCAAATCACACATACATGATGAACTTCATGGTGTACGCCTGTGGTTTGTTTGCTTACTGGCTGATCGGTTTCGCCATACAGATGGGCGGTGCGGCAGGAAACGGGAATCTTGGCGGCCTTGCGCCACTCGCTTCCGAGCATACGCTCTCGTTGTTCGGCCACACGTGGGGAATCTTCGGCGGCTCGGGAATGTTTCTGGCCGGCCACACCTATGACGTTGGTGTGATGGTGATCTTCCTTTTCCAGATGGTGTTCATGGACACCGCGCTGACGATCGTAACGGGCGCCTGCGCGGAACGCTGGAAGTTCCTGACTTTCTGCGTTTCCTCAGTTCTGATGGGCGCTTTCACATATCCGCTCTTTGCTAACTGGGCTTGGGGTGGCGGTTGGCTCTCGCAGCTTGGAACCAATGTCGGGCTGGGGAAGGGCTATTGCGATTTTGCGGGGTCTGGCGTGGTGCACGCAGTCGGCGGGCTAACGGCGCTTGCGGTTGCCATGATTATCGGGCCTCGCATCGGGAAGTTTAACCGTGATGGTTCTTCCAACGCGATTCTCGGCCATGACATCTCCGCAGTGCTGATCGGATGTTTCATCCTTGCCTTTGGCTGGTTTGGGTTCAATCCGGGCAGCACACTGGGTGCTTCTGCTAACGGCAATCTTCGCATCGGCTCTGTGGCTGTCGACACGATGCTGGCCGGTTGCCTGGGAACGTTTGGGGCAATGCTGTACATGTGGATATTCAAAGGCAAACCGGATGCCTCAATGAGCGGCAACGGATTGCTCGCAGGCTTGGTTGCTATTACGGCACCGAGCGGATTTGTGAGCGCGACTGGCGCCGCCATCATCGGCTTGATCGCCGGTGTCCTTGTCTGCTTCAGCGTCTCCTTCGTCGAAAATGTTCTCAAAGTTGACGATCCGGTTGGCGCGATTTCTGTTCACGGGACATGCGGCCTGTTCGGCGTGCTGTCAGTGGGATTATTCGCTGATGGGACGAGTAATTATGGAGGAAGCTGGAACGGAGTCACGGGATCCGTTACAGGCTTGTTCTATGGTGATGCGAGCCAGTTGGTCGCACAGCTTGTTGGAATCTCTACCTTGTTGGGGTTTGTCTTCACTTTCAGCTTCGTTCTGAATCTTGGGCTTGAGTTCTTCCTTGGGCACAGAGTCTCAATCGAGGCCGAGGTGGCGGGCCTCGACTTACCGGAAATGGGTCAGTTGGGCTATCCAGAGTTCGTTTTCCGGCCAGAGCCGGAAATTTTGGCCCAGGCCCACGCGGTTGCGGTCGCGTAGATTCCGCCCTACGCGAGATGCGAGGCAAGGCGCAACTTTATGTTGCGCCTTGCGAATGTCTTTAACAAACTGAGAATCGTGCCGACTATGCCAATGGATAACAAAACTGAGACCCAGATAGCGATTTCCGCCGAACCTTCCACGGAAATCGTCCATGCTTCTTCACAAACGAATGCTCTCGCGGTTCCATCGAGAGCCCAGGATCTTCTCTTACGGATGTTCGCTGATCCGTATGTTCTGGAAAAAGAGGAACGAGCCAGCCTGGTGCAACAACTCCGCGACTGTGTGCGGTATCAGCCCGACGTTGCAGATTACCGCGTGCTGCTGGGAATGGCACTTTGCGTCGATCTTGAACCGCAGGCGGCGATCGCAGAACTGGAAGAAGCCGTGCGACTGGCTCCGCAAAGTTTTATTGCGCACCTGAAGCTCGGAGAGCTTTGGATGCGACTACGCGCATGTGAGAAGGCCGAGGAGCACACACGCGTCGCCGCGAAACTTGCGTGTAACTTCGCGCAGTCAGAACTTGCGCGCCGCCAAGCGGCGACACTGCGAACGATGAAGCGGGAGGGAGTGGAACGCGGCGGATTTAAAACGCCCGGCTCAGCCCTATTCGCTTTCATGCGCCGGTTTCGCCCGTTCGCTCATCAAGAGAGTTCGATGGCTTTGGATATCAGCTAAGGATGCAGCCGGCACTTCAGCTAGCGCTGTTGGTTGCCATACTGTTGCCGATCGGAAAGCTCGCGGCATCGTTGTGCACCCGCGTCGGTATTCCGGGAATACTCGGGGAGTTGCTCGCAGGGGTGGTGCTAGGACCCGGCGCGATCAACCTTTTGCACCTCGATCTTTTTAAGGGGGGCCAGGCGACTGGGGCGCTCCTTCTGCTCTCACAAGTCGGCGGTATTGTCTTGATGTTCATCGCCGGCATTGAGACAGACATTGATCGGATGCAGGAAGCCAGCAAGACAGCGTTCATCGTCGCGGTCTCCGGAGTGGTGTGGCCCTTTCTCCTGGGAACTGGGGTAGCTCACCTGTTCGGCCTTTCCTGGAACACCAGCTGCTTCCTCGGTGGAGCTCTCACTGCAACGAGTGTCTCGATCTCGGCGCGCACATTTATGGACGTGGGCCAGATGACCTCACCAGAAGCAACCGTGGTTCTGGGTGCTGCCGTCATTGACGACGTAATCGGGCTCTTTGTACTTGCTTTCCTGGCTGCATCCACGACAACCTCGCAGCCCGAAGCGTTTGGTGTCGCACCAATGCTGAGCGGGTGGCTAACGCATCGCGTATCGCTCGCAGGACATCACCCCCTGTTCGTGCAAATGGTGATCATCGCGCTGTGCGTGGGCGTCTTTTTCGTAGTCGGATATGCCGTGGCGCGGCGCTGGCTCGATCCGCTAATCTTGCAATTACGCAAACTATCGGCGAATGAGGCGGTACCCAGTTGCGTTTTCGCACTGGTGCTGCTCTATGCAGTGTCCGCCGAATGGCTGGGGAGCGTAGCGGGTATAACTGGAGCCTACCTGCTGGGTTACGTTTTTGCCGGTTCGAAGTTTAAGGCCGATGTGGAGCGAAGCTTTTATTCGATCGGGCATGGACTCCTTATCCCGCTCTTCTTCCTTTCCATTGGTCTCTCCAGCGACTATCGCGCTCTTTCAGGACATTGGGGCCTGCTCGGTGCAATCCTTGTGGTCGCCGTGCTGAGCAAGATCTGCGGCTGCGGGCTAGCCGCGCTTGCGTCCGAGATGGGATTTATTTCCAGCTTGCGAATCGGATGCGGGATGATTTCACGTGGTGAAGTAGGTCTAATCGTCGCCGCGATGGGAGCCAGTTCCGGAATCTTTGGCCGCTCCGAAGTAGCCGTCATGGTTGCGGTCGTCCTGCTGACGACGGTACTTACGCCGATTGCTCTTCGTGCAGCCTTCCATTTGAAGACGCAGGAAGAACTCGATGAGGAGCTTCGCGAAGCTATTCGAGCAGCCCGGGTCTCGGAATTGCGAGTAACCGTGAGGCTAGGACTCCGGGAAGAGGAAGCGGTCTCGGAGTAGAGGCACCTTCTGAATCTCCGTCGGCAAGGTGAGAATACGAATCGGACGATGCAGAGGTCCGTCACTTATTCTTTCTACTGACGAAAAATCGTCATACCACTCGGTATCTCAGGTTGAGGTAGTGAGTGATAATCTCCGTTCTGAACGGTTATCGCTTCCGAGTTGCCCGTCAACCGGGAGCAATCGCGATCACTTCCTCGAAGCCGACTTCCCATTACCAATCAGGGGCGATGAGTGCATTGGCGATTTGGCACTCGTCCAGACGCATCCCCGCCGAGAAGTGCGTTAGATTTGCTTGCCAAGAATCAGGGGCACATAGCTTCGGGCGTCTTGCAGCAATTGCTCGCGCGCAATACCGGCCTTGGCGCGAAGCTGCAAACCCTGCAACAAGTCAACGAGCGCACGGCCTCGCACCTTGGCAGAGGGTGTGCGAGTCAGGCGCCCCGCCTTCATCTCCTGCTCGAAACGTTTCGCGAAAATATCAGCGGATGCGGTGAGGCCCTTCGCGAGCATACGAACGGATCTCCGTTACCCGCTCCGACTGTCCCAGCGCAGCGGCGGCCATCATGCAGCCGCCGCGAGCGTCGCCAGTAGCGGTGTTGACGGTAGCCTCGCAAAAGGCGGTCACGGCCTTGTGGATGTCCGGCTCCGCTTGAAATGCTGCCATTTTGGGAGCTCCATACGTCATTGCATAGCGCTCGACCGCCTTGAGCAGCAGGGTGGACTTGTCTCCGAAGGCTCGGTATAGCGCGGGTTTGGTGACGTTCACGGCGCGCGCGATCCGATCCACGTCGACTCCTTCATACCCATGCTCCCAAAACATCTCAACGGCACGGTCGAGTGCTTCGTCGGGGATAAAGCCTTTTGGACGTCCTCGGGGGCGCTTCGAAATATTAGTTACCATAGCGTACGAAACTCCTTGCATTGCAGCTGTGATTATCGTACTCTCGCGTATGTAATACTTCAAGACAGATAAACACAGGAGACAACATGGATAGGTTCAAAGGAAAAACAACACGACCTTCACCCTTCACCACGGAGACGCCCATGGAACATTCGATCGCGCTCGTCACCGGCACCACCTCCGGGCTCGGTTATGCGGCAGCCCGCATGCTCGCCGCCGAGGGCTGGCGCGAGATCATCGTCACCGGGCGCAGCCTGGCCCGGGTCCAGGAAACGGCCGCTCAGCTCGCGGCTGAGACCAAGACACAGGTTTTCACGCCGCTGGAGCTGGATCTGGACGCGCCGTCCAGCGTTCAGTCCGCCCTCGCCGAGCTGGTCAAGCGAGGTCGGCCGATCGATTTCCTACTGCTCAATGCAGGGATGGTCCCAGGTAAGAAGCGCGTGCTCACTGCGGCGGGCGTCGAGGCGGCTCAGGCCCCGCTGATCGGCCATCATCAACTGACTGTCGGGTTGCTCCGCGCCAACCTGCTGAGCCCCAACGCGCGGATTGTTATCGCCGGCGCGGAACCTGCCCGAGGGGACGTCCCCATGTTCAGCTACACCGACGTGGCGGCCTTCGCGGCCAAACACCACCAGGGTGACCGAACCGCCGCTGTTGAAGCCCTGGTGCGCAACGGGCCGAACGTGAAGTACGAGCCCAACCGGGCGTATGCCGACGCGAAGCTCATCGTCGCTTGGTGGGCCGCGGCGCTGGCGCGCCGGCTACCCTCCGGCATGGCCGTATACGCCGTCTCGCCCGGTAGCGCGCCCGACACCAAGGCGGTGCGAAACGCTGGCCCGGCCTTGAAGTGGCTGATGATTCCGCTGGTGAAGCTCATTCCCGGCATGTCCCAGACGCCGGAGACCGCGGCCCGTCGGTACCTCCAGGCATCGGAGTTCGGAACCGACGTCTCGGGGCAATTCTTCGCCTCGGCGCCGAAGAAGCTCACCGGCCCAATTGAGGCGATGCGCCACCCACACTTTCACGATCGCGCCAACCAGGAAGCCGCGTGGCAGGCCGTCGTCAAGGTCTCTGGCGTCGACTTGTCTTACCCAGCATCCTTGAGCGCGGTGTCCTGAAGGAGCGCCGGTCGCGGTCGAGTGCTTCGTCGGGGATAAAGCCTTTAAAAGGAGGAGTAACAAGATGCATAACTTGGTAGTAAGCTGTTTGGTCGTTGCTTATCTCTCGGCGAACGTATACGCCATCGTGAAGGTGCGGGTGTTTGAGTTAGCCCGTTCGCGCAAGCATCTCCTACTCTATGGCGTTTCCTTCATATTGTGGGGCTCTGTCATTCTGATGGGATGCAAGCTCATGGAGATTATGCGCCGATTCGATGAATGGGCGGCCTGATGGCCCATTGAGATGACTTATTTTGCGGACAAAGCTCCGAACAAGTTAGCTGAGAACCGGAGTGCATTGTCGACTCCGGATACGAGCAGCGTGGCCAAGTGTTCTCGACTGACGACTTCAGGCCAATACACTCATTGACCTCTGAGTTGTGCTTCGTTTTCAGGATTGGTCCCCATAAACGCGCTTGTGACCAGCGACAAGGCAGTGTTATTTCAAAGGAATGACGATAGGCGACGATAAATCTCTATACCACCAACTTTCTCAGGGTGAAACAGCCGTACTGTCAGTGTGACGGGCTATTTCTTCCACGAGGCACTGACAACCGAGTCCAACAACGATTGCCGCCACTCTCGTGCGGTCTCCTCAAAATTTTGTGTTAATTTGTGCTAAGGATTTGGACATCGTGGATTTCTTGGCCCCCTAGCACATTTAAGAATGTGTAAGTTACAGATTCTAAATACCCGCTTCTGGTTCGATCCCGACCAGGTCCACCAAACAATCAACAACTTACTAGACCCGCAAGGCGGTCGAGTTGTTCCCCTGTGTCCTCAAGGTTAGGGGCGCCGTCGACGATGAGGACATAACTCCCATTCTCATGCGCTAAACGTGGCAGAGTGGTCTTCAGTCCGTGCGCTCAGTTCCTCCGATGAGACACGTCACGAAGATGGCCACGCAGGCAATTCTGTACAAAAGCCATCAAGAACTCTTACCATGCCGGCGACTCTTGGAATACAAAGTCCTGCACGACGTATCCGGAGCACCGAGAAGGGCGTTGCGGAATTTGATGCAAACGGGCCCAGGAAATCCCGATCCAGTCCCTATGAGAACCGAGGAACTGTTGTGAAAGCACTCGTACTCCAAAAGCCAGAGCACGCATCAATCGAAATCATCCCAGAGCCGGTTGCGTGCAGCCGAGACGTATTGCTGAAAGTCCGGATGGTGGGCTTCTGCGGAAGCGACTTGAATTCTTTTCGCGGGCTGAACCCACTGATCTCTTTTCCACGAATCCTGGGACATGAAGTGTGCGCGACCGTCGTCGAATCTGGCTGCGACAGTGGCCTGGAATCCGGAACCGATGTGGCTTTGTCCCCTTACACAAGTTGCGGTGAATGCGCATCGTGCCGGCGGGGGCGTCCAAATGCCTGTCAGTTCAACCAGACGCTCGGTGTGCAGAGAGATGGTGCACTCACAGAATTCATCGTAATGCCGGCTGAAAAGTTGTACCCGGCGAAACTCACGCTCAAGGAACTCTGCCTCGTTGAACCGCTGACAGTGGGCTTTCATGCCGTAGCGCGCGGACGCGTAACAGCAAACGATACGGTCGCGGTTCTGGGTTGCGGCGGAGTTGGGCTGGGGGCGGTGGCTGGTTCTGCTTCTCGCGGCGCGACGACAATTTGCGTTGACGTGGACGATCAAAAGCTGGAGCTTGCGCGAGCCGCAGGCGGCACTCACACCATCAACACCAGTAAAGAGTCGCTACACGACTCGTTGCGGGAAATGACTGGGGGGAGAGGCCCCGACGTAGTAATCGAAGCGATCGGTACACCTGCAACGTTTCGCGCCGCCGTGGAGGAGGTCGCATTTACCGGCAGGGTGGTGTACATCGGCTATGCGAAAGAATTGGTGAACTACGAGACCCGGCTGTTCGTGCAAAAGGAGTTGGATATTCTCGGATCGCGCAACGCCCTGCCTGAGGACTTTCGCGCGGTGATCGCGCTGCTGGAAGCGAAGCGATTTCCCGTGGACCAGGCCGTGAGTTTGATCGTTCCTTTAGAGGACGCGGCTGGGGCTTTGCGTTCGTGGAGCGAGAAGCCATCGCACTACAAGAAGATTCTGGTGCAGGTGGGTTAAGTGGCGAGGCGCAAGTCTACGAATCCGTTGCAGCCCAATTCCACTCAGCCGCCGCATATGAGTTTGGCGCCGGCGACTGTGTCCGAAGGCTCGGACTAGGCGCGCCAGTCGAAGGTTGTTGGAAGCGCCCAAACAAAGTGGCAGGGTTCAACCTGCCACTCCATTGGACTGGTTAGCAACTCATCGCTGCGGGCTCGCTCCACCTTGCTGTGACTGTCGCATTTGCGTCAGCTTCTGCTGTTGCTCGGGGGTTAGGACTGACTGGATCTGCGGTCCGGCCGCTCGGCGAATGTCGACCATCTTCTGCTGCTTCTGTTCTGGCGTGAGAGTGGAGTCGCTGTTCACTGCGCTCATCTGGCTCACTTCACCTTGCAGAATTGGCCGCAGCTTGTTCTGTTGATCCGGGGTTAGATTCACGCTCTCCGTGAGCCACGCGATCGTTTCGTCTACCTGGCTGTGCGCCGGTGCCGCCTGCGTTGCGCCCGCTGTGCCGGCAGTCTGGCCACCAGGATTGGCTTGTGAACTGGCACTCGGAGACTGCCCCGTTGCTGAGGGCGTGCCGGATGTTTGCGCAGCAGCAAACGTTGCACCGCATGCGAGCGTTAAAGCCAGTGAGAAAACGGCAAAACTGAACTTCTTAGGCATATGTTCTCCTTCGGCGACGAAGTGGAGGAGACCTACAACAATCCGTCAGGTTCCATCAAGAGATTCCTGGGCCTTAACGGAGGTTGTGCCGCGAACACTGAATTACAGAGTAGCTGCGCAAAGGAGAGTCTTTCAGTCAATCAGTCTCGTAGTCGCCCTGATGGTAAGCTCGCCAGCAGGTCGTCGCTTTAGAAAGCAGATTCGGTTTTGAAAGCCAAGGGACGTGGGTAGGAAAAACAGGACAGCTTTGGACGTCTGAGTGACTGAAAGACTGAGTGACTGAAAGACCGGTTACTTCCGCCGATATACCACTTTCAGCTTCTCGCCTTCCAGAATTCGCTGAATCTGGCTGCGCGCATGAGCAGCCCATGCGCTTCCGGAATCCAGCTGAACGTAGGCCTTCCAGTGCTGCAGAGCACGGCGAGGATCGCGCACCTTTTCATAGGCGAGCGCAAGATTGTAATGCGCGTCGGCGTATGTAGGGGCGAGTTGCAGCGCGATCTGGTAAACCTTGATCGCTTCCTGAATGCGTCCAGTTTCGTCCAGAACGTTACCGAGGTCGAAATAAGCGAGCGCATATCGCGCGTCGGCATCGATCGCCTTGCGGTAGTGAGACTCTGCCTTCAAATAATCCTGCGCGTTGTAGTAAAGCGTGCCCAGATTGATGTGCGCGGCGGCGTGATTCGGCTCAAGTTCCAGGACTTGCCGATAGCACTCCATGGCTTCGAGCTGCGAGTTCGGGTCTTCTTCCAGCGTGATGCCACGGGCGAAGAACTCGGCTGCCGTCTCCGTCTGGTACAGCATGGTCATCTTGGCATTGGCAGGGACTACTTCGCCGCTCGGCTCGAAGTCCATCACCCACTGCCCAGCCAATGGCTCCAGCGCACGGCCATCATGACGGAAAGCTACGCGCGATCCCGTCATGAATGTTCCCGCTTCCAACAGCGGATTCTCCATGCCCGCCACCTGCTTCTGCATGGCGATCAGCGACTCGCGGATCACCGCCGGACGCACGCGCTTGGCGCGCAGGTCGCGTACTTTTTTCAGTTGGAGGAGGTCAAAAAAGGAGAAGGGTTCCGCTGCCGCTACCAGCCCGGCTTTTTGCCATTGGATCAGCTGTCGCGGCGTGATGCGAAGGATTCGCAGAACGTCAGCTCGTCGGTATCGATGCACTGGTTTATAAAGAGCCTGTGACCTACGCGTGATTATCGGTATCTAATCGTTTCAACGCAAGCGCAAACGCCCTTACTTTTTCCACAGATAGTTACTTTTCATAGGATTTCTCGGAGTAAATTCTAAGTTGCCTCACAAATGTGGCGGTTGCAGCCTACCTTCCGACCCGGCGTTCGGATTTTTCATTCCCCGCCCGTTGTGTTAACTTTTCGAGTTTGCCCAGCAGCGTCCGGGCTCGCAGAGAGGAACCGATTTTGTCTGTCTCCCCTGATGTCGCCACGCCCCGTAAAACCGCACTGAATGCCGTTCATCGCCAGATGGGCGCCAAGATGGTCGACTTCAACGGCTGGGACATGCCTGTCGAATATCCCAAGCATGGCGGCCTGATCGCCGAGCATCTCGCGGTGCGCAACGGCGTCGGCGTTTTCGATGTGAGTCACATGGGTGACATTCGTGTCCACGGACCGGAGGCGCTCGCGGCCATCCAGCACATCACCATCAATGACGCTTCGAAGCTGAGTGTTGGACAGGCTCAGTATTCGGCGATGCTCTATCCCCAGGGAACATTCGTCGACGACGTTATCGTGCACAAAATGGCCGATGACGACTACCTGATCGTGATCAATGCCGGCACGCGTGAAAAAGATTTCAACTGGGTGCGTGACAACGCTCGTGGCTTCAACTGCACCGTTACCGATCTGAGCGACAACTTCACGCAGATCGCGATCCAAGGCCCGCGTGGCGTGGATACGCTGCAGAAACTCACCGACGCCGATCTGAGCAAGGTGAAGTTCTACTGGTTCACCCACGGCACCGTGGCCGAATTGAAAAACATTCTGATCGCGCGCACCGGCTACACCGCCGAAGACGGCTTCGAGATTTATGTGCCCTTCCGATCCCGAGACGAGCGCCATGGTATGGAACAAAGTTCTCGAAGCAGGCAAAGAGTTCGGCGCCATTCCCGCCGGACTGGGCGCGCGCAACACGCTGCGCCTGGAAGGGAAGCTGCCGCTCTACGGCCATGAGATCTCCGACACGATCAATGTGTGGGAAGCCGGACTCGATCGCTTCTGCAAGATCGACAAGGCCGAGTTCACCGGACAAGACGCGCTGGTGAAGGCCAAAGCCGCAGGCATGAAGCGAACGCTGATCGGCCTGGAGATGCTGGAGCGCGGCATCGCTCGCGACGGTTACAAGGTTCAGGACCTGAAGGGCAACGAGATCGGCTACGTCACCAGTGGCTCGTATGCGCCGTTCCTCAAGAAAAACATTGCGCTCGCCTATGTGCCGCCGGAGCATTCGACGGTGGACTCGGAACTTGCAGTCGAGATTCGTGGCCAGGCCGTGAAGGCGCGCGTGGTTCCAACGCCGTTTTACAAGCGACCTAAAAAGGCGCAGACGTCTTAGCTCTGTGTTCCTCTGTGCCCGCTGTGGTTTAAATTAAATTTTTCTGGAGATCATCATGGCTTATCCGACCGACGCGAAGTACACCAAAGAACACGAGTGGATCAAAATTAACGGCAACACCGGCACCGTCGGCATCACCGACCACGCCCAGAATTCCCTTGGCGACATCGTTTTTGTCGAGCTGCCGAAAGTTGGCGCGACGATCAGTGCAGGGAAGAGCTTTGGTACGGTCGAGTCAGTGAAAGCCGTTTCCGATCTGTACGCGCCCGTCAGCGGCACGGTCACCGAGATCAATGACACGCTCGCGTCGGCCCCCGAAAAGATTAATCAGGACGCCAACAATACCTGGATCATTAAACTCACGCTGAGTAACGCGGGAGAAGCCAGCGGACTGCTCTCCGCCGCTGACTACGAAAAGTTCATCGCCGAAGAAGGGGCATAAGAATTTTCACCACGGAGACACGGAGCCGGAGAAGAATTTAAGATTTAAGAATTCAGATTGAAAATTTGCTTCTTCCGCCACCCCAATTAGGAGCTTGTCAATCTGAAATCTTGAATCTTAGATCTTCAATAACTCCGTGCCTCTGTGTCTCCGTGGTGAAATGATTTCCGTATTTCCTCCCGCGAAATCCTCAGCTTTCTCCGTCCACGCTGACGAATTCGCCCTTCGCCATTTACAATCATCTGTGATCCCCTCGAGCGATCTCCTACCCCAGCAAGCCAGAAGCAGGCTCGCCGGGGACCCGGACATCGTCTGATCGGCTCCCGCGTAATTGGATTCGTCAGCGGCGAGGGCCACACCCGGATAATATGCGCTATCTTCCAAAGTCACCCAGTGACCGCGACCAGATGCTGCGCGAAATTGGTGTCCGCTCCATCGACGACCTCTTCGCGCCTATTCCGCCCGACTCGAAAGTAACGGGCGACCTCAACATTCCGCGCCAGATGGCTGAGTCGGAAATTTTCGACTACTTCAGCCAGCGCTCCGCGGAGAACGCGCTCGGCTACACCAGCTTTCTCGGGGCCGGCGCCTACTACCACTACCGTCCAGTTGTGATCGACAGCCTGATTTCGCGTGGTGAGTTCTTCACCGCGTACACGCCCTACCAGCCAGAGATCGCACAGGGAACATTGCAGGCGATCTTTGAATTCCAGACGATGATCTGCGAACTGACCGGCATGGAAGTGGCGAATGCCTCGATGTATGACGGATCGACCGCCGCCACCGAAGCCGTGCTCATGGCCGACCGCATCACCGGACGCACCGGAGCCGTGATCGCGCGCAGCGTGCATCCCGAATACCGCGAGGTGCTCACCACCTACGCGAAGAACCAGGGCATGTCGCTGGCCGAAGTCGGCTACCAGGAGAACGGACGCGTCGATCTCGCGGCTCTCGACCAGGCTGTGACGGACAAGACCTCGTGTGTGCTAATTCAATCGCCCAACTTTTTCGGCACACTCGAAGACGTGGTCGCCATCGCCGACATCGCGCACAAGAAAGGCGCACTACTGGTCGTTGCCATTGCCGAAGCGGTTTCGCTCGGGATCGTGCGCCCTCCGGTGGAAGCCGATATCGTCGCCATGGAAGCGCAGTCGTTCGGTGTGCCCGTCGGTTTCGGCGGACCCTATGCCGGCGTGATCGCGACGAAAGAAAAGTTCGTTCGCCAGATGCCGGGACGCCTCGTCGGTGAGACCGTCGACAAGCAGGGCCGTCGCGGATTCGTCCTCACGCTCTCCACGCGCGAGCAGCATATTCGCCGCGAGAAGGCGACGTCGAACATCTGCACCAACCAGGCACTCATCGCGCTGATGGCGACCGTCTTCATGACCGTCTACGGACGCGAAGGCATTCGCGAACTGGCGCAACAGAACCTGGCGAAGACCGCTTACGCTGCGGAGGAATTCGGGGCAAAGCGAAAGTCCTGTTCAGCGGCGCGCCACGTTTTAACGAGTTTGTCGTGCAGACCAAAGATGACTCGCGCGCTATCAACGATCGCCTTCTCGATCGCAAGATCGTTGGCGGCTTTCCGCTGAAGAAGTTTTATCCCGAACTGGGGAACGCATCTCTGTGGTGCTTTACCGAGCTGAGCCCGCGCGCGGCTATCGACGCCGCTGCCAAGGAGGTGGCGTAATGAGCGACCGCGACATCAAGAAGGCCACCACTCACGTCAATCAGAACGAGGGCCTCATTATGGAGAAGTCCTCGCCCGGCAAAAAAGCCTACAAGCTGCCGCCGCTCGACGTGCCCGACGTGAACGTCTCCAAGGTTCTCGGCAAGCTGGAACGCAAGGACGATGAGGCTGCCGAACTGCCCGAAGTCAGCGAGATCGAAATCATTCGTCACTTCACGCGCATCTCCACGTGGAACTACGGCGTCGATACCGGCCTCTACCCGCTCGGCTCCTGCACCATGAAGTACAACGCGCGCATCAATGAAGTGGTCGCGCGCATGGACGGCCTCGCCGGAGCGCATCCTTATCAGCCGGAAAAGCTTTCGCAGGGAGCGATGAAGATCCTGCAGCTGCTTTCCGAGTGCCTGATCGAAATCACCGGCATGGACGCAATCACCTTGCAGCCCGCCGCCGGAGCTCATGGCGAACTCACCGGCATTTTGCTGGTCCGTGCTTATCTCGAGTCACAAGGTAATCCGCGGAAGAAGATTCTCATTCCCGACTCAGCGCACGGCACGAATCCCGCCACGGCTGCCATCGCCGGATACGCCGTCGAGAACCTGAAGTCGAACGAGAAGGGAATGGTCGATCTCGTCGCGCTCGAAAAGCAGGTGACTGAAGACGTAGCCGCGCTCATGCTCACCAACCCGAGCACCATCGGCGTCTACGAGAGCGACATTCATCGCATCGCTGAGATCCTGCACCGCAAGGGCGCGCTGCTCTACATGGACGGCGCGAACATGAACGCGCTTTGCGGCAAAACGCAGCCCGGCAAGAACGGCGTCGACGTGATGCACCTCAACCTGCACAAGACTTTCTCCACGCCGCACGGCGGAGGCGGCCCAGGTTCTGGTCCGGTAGCCTGCAAGAAGATTCTCGAGCCATTCCTCCCGACGCCTGTTGTCGTCGAAAAATCGGATGGCTCTCTCGGCTTCGAATACAACCGTCCGCGTTCCATCGGACGCGTGCGCGCCTTCTACGGCAATTTCGGCATGCACGTTCGCGCGCTTGCCTACATCCTGGCGAACGGCCCTGATGGCCTGCGCCAGACCACCGAAGACGCGGTCCTCAACGCCAACTACATTCGCAAGAAGCTGGAAGGCATCTACGAGCTGCCCTACAAAACACAGACGCTGCACGAAGTGGTCTTCAACGACCGCATCCAGCAGCGTAAGGGCGTTAAGACTGGCGACGTTGCCAAGCGCCTCATCGACTACGGTTTCCACTCCTACACGGTCTCGTTTCCGCTGATCGTGCCGGGCGCGATGATGATCGAGCCCACCGAGAGCGAATCGAAAGAAGAGTTGGATCTGTTCATCGATGCGATGAAATCGATCGCCAAGGAATGCGAAGAAGCGCCGGAGACGGTTCTGAACGCGCCGCACACCACGCGCATCTCGCGCCTGGACGAAGTCCGCGCGGCCCGCCAGCCAGTTCTGAGGTGGAAGAAGCAGGCAAAATCCGCCGCAGAATAATACTCAACCACAAAGGACACGAAGGAACACGAAGTTAGAAAGCGAAACCCCCAAAGAGCTTGGGGGTTTTACTTTGTGCTCCTTCGTGTCCTTTGTGGTTGAGCGATTTTAGTGCGCCGTGATATCCACGCTCGCCTGTGTGTCAGCCCACGCCAGGTTTAACGTCGCCGCTTTCGGCCCGGCCTGTTTCAGATCGATCGTGAACTGCTCCACCGGCGCCGACGTCTTCCCAACCTTCATCGGAACGCGTACCAGGTCCTGTTTTTCGTCGTAGACCGTTCCCCATTGTCCGGTCTGCTTGTTGATGATCAGCGTCCACTGCTGCTGATTGGGGATCGTGTACAGCGTGTAGTTTCCCGCGGGCACATGCTTGTCGCCCACCATCAGATCGGCCGTGGTCACGAACGTCGTTGCTTCGTTAGCGCCGGTCCGCCACTCTTTGCCGTAAGGGACTAAGCCGCCGAAGACCTGCCGGCCCTTTGCCGAAGGACGGCTGTAGTCGATCGTGATCGTTTTCCCGTCAGCGAAACGTCACGCTCGCCTGTCCCGGGGGACTCGGCCGCTTGCTCTTGTCACCGCCCACCTGCGCGGCAACGGTCAATGTACAAATCGTCAATGTGCAAATCAGTGCTGCAAAAATCAGTAAGGCTTTCCGCATCTCTCCTCCTCGTTCAAACAAGCTTGAAAAGAATGCAAATCGTAAGCGGGATGATTATCACAAACCGCCAGCTCCCCGTACAATCAGCCCATGTCCGCTTTTGAAACGCATCGTGACGAACTCGAGAAATACGAGTTCATGATGGGCCCCGCGCGCGGCCGACTTGCTGTAACAATGGACGTCGTCACAGACGCAATGGCACTCGTCGGGCAACATGGAGTGTACTGCCAGAGCCAGCGCTGGCCCGGCAAACCCGTAATGGATATTCAGATCATCATGCAGTCGCTGGAAGAAGCCAAGGAGCTGATTCGCAGCGTGATGGACGAATTGAAGCAGCAGAAAGAACCGCAAGAACCGGCCGTCTAGAAAGGCAAGATTATGGCGATTATCGATTCACTTCTTCCCGAGTTCGACAAGGAAATGGCGAGTACCCGCAAAACGCTGGAGCGCATCCCAGATGACAAGTTCGACTACAAGCCGCATCCAAAATCAGGCAGCATGGGATGGATCGTGACCCACCTGGCCAACATTCCGGTATGGGCTGTCCGCGCCCTCAACCAGGACGACTTCGATTTCAGTCCGGGTGGTGCTCCACCCCAGCGCACCATCCCGCTGAATTCGACCGCGGAAGTGCTGGCGCGCTTTGACAAGAACGTCGCGGATGCCCGCGTCGCGCTCGCCCGCGCGAGTGATGAAGCGCTCGCCGAGCCCTGGAGTCTCTTATCGTCTGGGCACAAGATGTTCACCCTGACCCGCGCCGAGGTCATTCGGAATATGGTGATGAATCATTCCATACATCATCGCGGACAGCTCACCATGTACATGCGGCTGAACGACATTCCCGTGCCCGGACTCTATGGTCCTTCGGCAGATGAGAAATGATTCCATGGCTAACTTGAATTTCACCTACGAAGATGTTGCCGGCATGATCGACCACTCGCTCCTGAATCCGACACTGCCGGTCGCGGAGCTCGATCTCGGCATTGAACTCGCGAACCGTTACCAGGTCGCGAGCGTCTGCATCATGCCGTTTTATCTGAAACGTTGTGCCGAATTGCTGCGTGGCGCTGGCGTCGCTCCCAGCACCACCATCGGCTTCCCCCACGGCGGCCACACCACGGCCACCAAGCTTGCCGAGTCAAAGCAGGCCCTCGCCGATGGCTGCCTTGAACTCGACATGGTGGTCAACATCAGCCAGGTGCTGAGCGGCCACTTTGACTACGTTCAGGATGAGATCAAGCAGATCGTCGATTTGGCGCACGATTCTGGCGGGAAGGTCAAAGTCATCTTCGAGAACTGTTATCTGAATCGCGAGCAGAAGGTTGCGCTCTGCGAGATCTGCACCGAAGTCGGCGCCGATTGGGTGAAGACCTCCACCGGCTATGGCACGGGCGGATTCACGTTCGAAGACATTGACCTGATGCTGAAGAACGTAGGCAAGAACGTGCAGGTTAAGGCCGCTGGGGGCGTACGGGACCTGGATACTCTACTGAAACTTCGCGAGATGGGCGTCACGCGCTGCGGCGCCAGTCGCACGGCCGCTATGCTGGACGAATGTCCGCCGACGCCTGGAAATTCCTGCTGTCGCATCTAAGCGCGGTACTTGGTTTTTGGGCTTTCAGGGCTAGGGAACGGGCTCTAGGGAGGAAGACCGGACTCGTGTTGATGCTCGCGGTTAGAAGTGCCGCTGAGCGATCTGCTTCGCCTGCTGCCGCATGTGCGTCTCTTCCGAACTCGCGGCAATTCCAATCGCGAAGAAGAACAAAACCACCAAAGTGACTGCGAACATCGCTACCTCCCCACTTACAACGGGTGAGCTAAAGTAGACCCTTAATGTTCCACGTTCAAGTTACGAGTGGGATACGTCCCCAGGTTACCTGCGTGTTCTGGGATCGCAACCCACGAACGCCAGCACCGCTCTCACCCGCATCCCTTCCAGGGACTTAAACCCAAATCGGCCCTTGGGGTTTCGCTGACGGCGTTCAGGCACAAAAAAGGCAGCCTCGAAAGGCTGCCATTGTTTCCGGTAATACAAATACCGATCTTGACTGCGCGTAGCTGGTCGCTAGGTTGATGCTGTGTCGAGCTGCAGCCTCTAGGCTAACGACCATCGACCACCGGCTAACGACAAATCAGGCCGTCACGTACTTGCCTGCGTCAATCACCTTCGCTGCTACCTGCTGCGTCAGGCCAATCGTGTTGAACGGCTCGTACTTCACCAGCCGCCGTAAGATCGCCATCTGCGTGCGCAGCATATCGCCCTCAGAAACCGCTGCGATCACGCGCTTCGCCGAAGCCTCGATCCGGTTCATCGCGTCCGACAGATACAGCTGCGTGTAGGCGATCGCGAGCGCTGCCGCCGTTTCGCCCTGGCTCTGCACCAGCTTTTGCGTGCGCAATACCGTCGATTCCGCCACATAGGCTTCAATCAGGATGTCGGCCAGCGCGCCCAGGATCTCCTGCTGCTCGCCGATCGCCTGCATGTACTTCTGCGAGGCCGATCCGGAGGCAAACAGCGCGATCTTCTTGGCATTGGCGATGATCGCTCGCTCTGCCGCCAGTGGACCCTCGGGGCCTTCGCCGAAGCTCGGTCCTGCCATCACCTCATCCAGCACTTTCTTGATCGCCGGCATCAGCGCCAGTTGCCCGGACATTGCCTTCTTCAGCATCCAGCCGATGGCGATCTGCCGGTTGATCTCGTTCGTACCTTCGAAAATGCGGTTCACGCGCGAATCGCGGTAAGCCCGTTCCGCCGGATACTCCTCGACGAATCCATAGCCGCCGTAAATCTGCACGGTCTCGTCGACCACGTAGTCCAGCATCTCCGAGCCCCATACCTTAATGATCGAGCACTCGACCGCGTATTCCTCGATCGCCTTACGGGTCTGCTGATTCGCATCGGGTGCGGCCTTGTCCACCTCGTTCAGCGCCACGTCCATCATGCCGACGGTGCGATACGTGACCGCCTCGCCTGCATAGATTTGCGCCGCCATGTTGGCCAGCTTTTCGCGGATCATGCCAAAGTCGGCGATCGTCTTGCCAAACGCCTTGCGCTGCTTGGCATAGCCAATCGCGCTCTGCAGGCTGTTGCGCGCTCCACCTACGCACGCCGCGCCCAGCTTGAATCGCCCAATGTTCAGGATGTTGAACGCGATGATGTGTCCCTTGCCGATGTCGCCCAACAGATTTTCGACTGGCACCTTGCAGTCATTCAGAATCAACGGGCAGGTCGATGACCCGCGGATGCCCATCTTGTGTTCTTCGGCGCCGACGGAGAATCCCGGGTAGCCACGCTCAACAATGAACGCCGTAAACTTCTCGCCGTCGATCTTGGCGAAGATGATAAACACATCGGCAAACGATGCATTCGTAATCCACATCTTCTCGCCGTTCAGGACGTAGTGCTTACCGTCCGGCGAAAGCACAGCCTTGGTGCGGCAATTCAGCGCATCCGATCCCGACGACGACTCCGAAAGCGCATACGCTCCCACCAGCTCACCCGATGCCAGTCGGGGCACGTATTTCTTTTTCTGCTCCTCTGTGCCGAAATAGACGATAGGCAGTGTGCCGATGCCGGAGTGCCCCAGGAAACTCACCGAAAAGCTCCCCGACTTGGCAATGCGGTCGGCGATAATCGCCGACGACATCTTGTCCATCTCCATGCCGCCGTACTCTTCCGGCACGTCAACCGAGCTGATGCCCAGTTCGCTGGCCTTCTTGATCAGCTCACGCGTGAGCGCAAAATCTTTGTGCTCGATCTTGTCGATGTTCGGGACGATCTCGTTATTCGCGAAATCTTCTGTCGTCTGCGCAATGAGCTGATGCTGCTCGTTGAAGTCTTCGGGAGTAAACACTTCCTCGACCGGTGTCTCGTCGAGCAGAAAACTCCCGCCAATCACTTTGCGTTTGGTGATGCTTGCCGTCGCCATCAGATCTCCTTAACCACCAAGGACACGAAGGAACACAAAGGGCTCACTTCCATCCTTGTCCATTCACAAAACGTTTAATTCCGTCCTTAAGGTGGACCGTATGAAAGTTGATGATCAGTCCGAGAGACTTTCCGCTGAGCTTCAGATAAGACAAGAGTTGAGCTTCATGTACTGGATGAATCGCATCACACGCCTTGAGCTCAACCACAACCGAGTTTTCAACCAGCAGATCGATGCGATATCCGAGATCCAGGCACAATCCGTCATAAACCACCGGAAGCGCAATCTGCGATTCCACTTTCAACCCGTTCTTACGCAGTTCGTGCAGCAAGCAGGCTTCATAAGCGCTTTCAAGTAGCCCTGGGCCCAGCGCTGTGTGCACTTTCATCGCGGCTCCGATTACTTCTCGGCTGATCTCGTGCGCACTCTTAGCAAGCTTCGCTCCCGTTGATGGCATAGGTTTACCTTTGTGTTCCCGTGTGCCCTTATGACCTGTCGCCGCCCTCTGTACTTCTCGATTCTTAATCGCTTACGACTTGAAAACTTCGCACGAACCTATGCTAACGCTCGCCCCTCGCTCAGGTTTGAGTTTTTAACTTTGTGTTCCTTCGTGTCCTTTGTGGTTTAGCTAAGGCTCTCGAAAACCCCCGCGGCCCCCATGCCGCCGCCCACGCACATCGTCACCACGCCATAGCGCGCCTTGCTCCGCTGCAGTTCGCGGATGATTGTCGCCGTTAGCTTTGCGCCTGTGCAGCCCAGTGGATGCCCCAGTGCGATCGCGCCGCCGTTCGGATTCACTCTCTCCGGATCGAGCCCCGCTTCCTTGATCACCGCCAGCGACTGCGCGGCGAACGCCTCGTTCAGTTCGAACACCTCAACGTCTGAAAGCTTCAGCCCTGCGATCTTCAGCGCCTTGGGAATCGCGAACACCGGGCCCAGTCCCATCTCTTCCGGCTTGTATCCGGCAGTCGCGAAAGCCAATCAGTCGCGCCAACGGCTTCAGTCCCAACTGCTTTGCGCGATCGGCGGACATCAGCACCGCCGCCGCAGCGCCGTCCGACATCTGCGACGCATTTCCCGCCGTCACCGTACCCTTCGCATGGAATGCCGCTTTCAAATTTGCGAGCGCTTCCAGAGTCGTGTCCGCGCGCGGACCCTTCGTCGACTTTGAACGTGATCTCCACCCGCTTCGGCTTTGACCCATTCGGAGTCGTAAAGCTCACCGGCACTGGCACAGTCTCATCCTCGAAGCGTCCCGCCTGGATTGCCGCGATCGCCTTCTGATGCGAGCGCAACGAGAACTGGTCAGCCTCTTCGCGCGAGATGTGAAAGCGCTGCGCCAGTCGCTCGGCTGTCAATCCCATCGAGAGATAGGAGTCGGGATAATTGGAAATCAGCCATGGATTCGCCGAGACCTTGTGTCCCCCCATGGGGATCATCGTCATCGACTCAACTCCGCCCGCGACCGCAACCTCGGCGCGTCCGGAAGCGATCGAATCCGCTGCCAGCGAAATCGCCTGTAGCCCCGACGAGCAAAACCTGTTGATCGTCATCGCCGAGCATTCAACAGGTAATCCCGCTCTTAGCGACGCGATTCGCGCAACGTTCATGCCTTGCTCGGCTTCGGGCATCGCGCAGCCGATGATGACGTCTTCAATCTCTTTGGGATCAACCTGCGGCACGCGCTCCAGCGCACCTTTGATCGCCGTGGCCGCCAGATCATCGGGGCGCGTCGTACGCAGCGTCCCTTTGTAGGCCTTGCCCACAGCAGTACGAACCGAACTCACGATTACAGCCTCTCGCATAACTACACTCTCAGCCTTCAGCCCATATTTCTCGGTTGATTTCAGATTAATACCCACTAACCACTCCTACTGAATCCCACTAACCACTGATCCACTACCGCTACCTACTGCTAACCGCTAACCGCTAACCACTAGCCACTAGTTTCTAAGCGGCTTTCCCGTCTTCAGCGTGAACGCAATCCGCTCTTGCGTTTTCTTCTCGCCGCACAGCGACTTGAACGCCTCACGCTCCAGATCCAACAGATACTGCTCGCTCACCGGAGTTCCCGGCGAGACCGCCCCACCGCACAGCACCTCTGCCACTTTGTTGCCGATTTTCTGTTCGTGATCGCTGATGTACTCGCCCTGGCGCATCAGGTGAACGCCCAGCTTCAGCGTTGCCAGAATGCTTTCGCCCGGAGCAGGCACATCGCTGCGGGGAACTGGCGCTCGATAGCCCGAATGCGCCATCTCCAGCGCGCGATCCTTGGCATCCGCCAGCACGCGCTCGCGATTCATCACGATCTCATCCCCATTCAGCAGGAAGCCCAAGCCTCGTGCTTCGTTCGCTGACGTCGATACCTTGGCCATGGCAACTGTCTCGAACGTCCGCTTCATGGCCTCCATGATCTCTACCGACTCGCCGCGCCCATCTTTTCGGATCGCACTGGCCGCATCCACGGCGCGCAGCGTCATCTCCTTGCAGCCGCCGCCCCCCGGTAGCAGGCCCACGCCGACCTCCACCAAGCCCATGTAAAGCTCTGCATGAGGCTGGCGCACCGGAGCATGCAAGGCCACCTCGCACCCTCCACCAAGGGCCATACCGAACGGAGCCACGACCACCGGTTTCGGTGAAAACTTAATCGTCTGCGTCATCCCCTGGAAGCCGCGGATCATGAAGTCGATTTCATCCCACTCCTGCTCCTGTATCGACATCAGCAGCAACATGATGTTGGCGCCCACGCTGAAATTTGCCGCATCGTTGGTGATCACGAAGGCGTCGAAATTCGCCCCTACCTTCGAACCCGGCCTCAGCGTCTCGGTGATCAGCTGCACGATATCGCCGCCGATCGCGTTCATCTTCGAGTGGAACGAGATGCAGCCCACGCCATCGCCCAAATCGATCAGCGACGCGCCCGCGTTCTTCCTGACTACTCCATTAGATTTCTCAGCGACGGAAACGGACCAAACGCCCTCGGGAACCTGCACAGGCTGGTAACTCAGCGAACCTAAGTCGAAGTAGCACCTGCCCGAAGCCACTTTTGGCGCGTCCTCGTACCACGTCGTCGCGCCCGAGGAGAGCAGCTTCTCCACATTCGCGGCGATCGGCTTACCTTCCTTCTTCATCCGCTCCACGGTCGCGGGAACGCCCGCTGCATCCCACAGTTCAAACGGGCCCAACTCCCAGTTGAAGCCCAGTCGCATCGCGCGATCGATTTCCACCACCGTATCGCTGATCTCAGGAATACGGTTCGCCGCATACGTCCACAGATCCGACAGCGCCGACCACAGGAACTGCGCGGCTTTGTCGCCCTTCGCGGGAGCCAGCAGCATCTTCAGCCGCTCGGGCGTGCTTTCGACGTTCTTAGCCATCTCCAGGTTAGGGAAGCCAGCCTTTTTGCGCGGATGGTACTCGAGCGTCTTCCAGTCGATGCTGAGCCGTTGCTCGCCCTCGGGACTCTTCTGCTTCTTGTAGAAGCCAGCTTTGGTCTTGTCGCCCAGTAGCTTGCGCTCCAGCATCTGCCGGTAGAAGTCAGGCAGCTTCAGATCGCTGCGCTCGTCGCGGACATTGGCCTGCATATTGCCGACAACGTGGCCCAGAATGTCGAGTCCCACTAGATCAATCGTTCGAAACGTAGCCGACTTCGGCCAGCCGACAGCCTGTCCGGTCAGCGCGTCCACCTCTTCGATTGTGAGGTCCATCTCCTGCATCAGCCGCATCACGTTCAGCACGGAGAACGTCCCAATTCGATTGGCGATGAAGTTCGGAGTGTCCTTCGCCCACACGATCCCTTTGCCCATCTGCAAATCGCAGAATCGCGAAATCGCGTCCATCGCGCCGCGATCAGAATCGGGCGTCGGGATCAGTTCCAGCAACCGCATGTAGCGCGGGGGATTGAAGAAGTGTGTTCCAAACCAGTTGCGCCGAAAATCTTCGGAGAAGCCCTCTGCGATTTTGCCCACCGGCAGCCCGCTGGTATTCGTCGTGATAATTGTTCCCGGCTGCCGAACGGCCTCGACTTTCCTCAACAGCGACCGCTTGATTTCCAGATCCTCGACGATCGCCTCGATCACCCAGTCGCACTCGCCGACCCACTTCAGGTTGTCGTCGAAATTGCCAATGGTGACTAGCTTGGCCAGCGAAGGCTCGAAGAACGCGGCGGGCCTGGACTTCACCGCTGCCTCCAGCCCCTGCGCCGCAATTCCATTCCGCGCCGGACCGTCCGCGTCCGGGACCACCCGATCCAGCAGAAAAGACGGGACGCCGGCATTGGCCAGATGCGCGGCGATGCGCGCGCCCATAGTTCCAGCGCCCAGAACAGCAACCTTATCAATGCGTTTCATCGACGATTCCCTGACACGAATAATTGAATAAACGGAAACGATCCCCACGATCGTTCGATCGCCAGCGAACAAGATACACCGGCACTCACAGTAGATGCAGAAGTTGCAGAAAAACCTCTGCTTAGCGATTCATAACGGGAAAAACTGTCTGTGTGGCGCGGACATTCTTGTCCGCGCACTCAGAACAAAAGAGTCGAACTCAGGGGGAGCAGGGCTGTTGAGACGATGAGGGGTAAAACGGCGACCTACCGCCACAATAGAAACTGCTCATGAGAGTCGAGGTGTCTAGGCAGACATTGAGCCCGCGCCGAAATCCTAGCGTGCGAGGGAACCGTGAATTTTAGACTTAGGTTGAAGGGCTAGTTTGGGCGACTTGCGCCAGAAATAGAAACGGCGCGCGCCGAAGAAGATGTGGGGTGAGGATGGCAACGACGCGCGCCTTATTAAGTTGAATAGAGCTTACTTTTGCTGTCCTGGGAATGTCAAGTAAGTTTTTGAAAATAAAATACTTACGAGATAATTCGTGCTAGCAAAAAAGCCACTCCTGCCGCAAGTGCACCGATCACAACTGTCTGTGACGCGCTTCGAAGCGGCGCCAATCCCGTGAACCGCCCCTTCACATACCCAAACACTCCCAGCGCTATCAACGTCACCACCACGCTGAGCATCAGCGCCTGATTCGCCTGATGAATCACCATGTAGGGGAATAGCGGTATCAGCCCACCCACCACGTAGGACGTCGCAATCGTGCCTGCGCTTCGCACCGCGCGTCCGGGATCCGGCTTCTCCAATCCCAACTCGAAGCGCATCATGAAGTCCACCCAAGCCGTGGGCCGCTTTCGCAGCGCCTGAACTACCGGACCGCTCTCCTCCGGCGCCATGCCCCACTCGTGTAGTACCTCCCGCACTTCGCGCTCTTCCTCATCAGGCAGCTCACGCACCTCGCGGACTTCACGTTCGCGCTCGCTGTCGTAGTGCTCGGCATCACTTCGTGCTGCGAGATATCCGCCCAGTCCCATGGCGATCGACCCGGCGGCAATCTCCGCCAGTCCCGCGATCACGACCACATTTGTTGATTTCACCGCTCCTGACAAACCGGCTGCCAGGGCAAACGGAACTGTCAGCCCATCGGCCATCCCAATCACGACATCTCGGACTATCTCTTTCCCGGTAAAGTGTCGTTCAACGTGTAGTGTTGTCGGCATTCAAACTCGCAGAGCTGGATTTTATGATTCAGACGCCTCGTTCTTTACGGATGACTTCTGCAATTCAGGATGCATGGCCACATATTCTCGCGCTGTCATTGCCACTTCGCGTTCGCCTTTGTAGGAGAGCTGCTCGCAATCATCGAGCGGCAACCAGATCGCCCGCTTCACTTCCGTGCGCATCTCTGGCGTGATATTCCCCAGTTTGCCGGAACGATACAGAACCAGGTAAAAGCTGACCACCTTGAACACCCGCGCTCCATCGCCCCAGTTGCGCACATAGAAGTACTTGATGTCCTTCAGCTTTGTGACTAGTTCTCCCACGGCGCCCGTCTCTTCGTGAATCTCACGCAAGGCAGTTTGATCCGGCTTTTCTCCCGGATCGATCAGCCCCTTTGGCAGAGCCAATGTCTCTTTGCTCGGACCAGCAGCTGTGCGCCCTTGCGGTTCAATGGTCGCCATCCACCAGCGGCCCTTGCGCCAGCGCACCAGTACTCCACCTGCCGAGAACTCTCGTGCCATGGTTAGTCCGCCATCATAAACTGCCGGCCAGCGAAGTGCTCTGTCTATAGCCAGCCAGACGGTGCAAACACAAGCTTTCCATCCGTTACACCCCTGCGTAATCCTATTGGGTTACATCGCGCGAGAGTTCAGCGGCATCTTAGGGTATAAGTCAGCAGTGGGATCGGGGACCTGGTCCATGGGGACTTTGGCAAGATGGTCACGGGTATTTCGCGCGTTTTCCGGGGAGCTCAACCGCTCAGCCTCCACCGCAATTCCTTTTAACAAACCTAAAATCGGTATCGCCCTTGGCGGCGGATTTGCCCGCGGACTGGCTCATATTGGTGTCTTAAAAGTCCTCGAAGAAGAAAATATTGCTGTCGACTTCGTCGCTGGCACCAGTGTGGGATCGATCATCGGCGCTGCCTATTGCAGCGGGATGAGCACGCGTGAGCTGGAAGAGCTCGCACGCATGGTGCGTTTCAAAGATTTCGCCCGTTGGACAATTTCGCGCTATGGCTTCGCCTCCAACGATCGCATGCGCGGATTCCTTTGCCGGTTCCTGAAGTGTCGCACCTTTGAAGAGCTGCGCATTCCACTCGCGGTAGCCGCAACCGATTTCGTCAGCGGGGAAGGCATGATCTTCCGTCCGGTGATCTCATCGATCCAGTGCGCGCCAGTTGCGCGTATCCCGGCATGTTCCTCCCGGTGCACTTTCAGGGACGCCAGTTTGTCGATGGCATGCTCTCTTATCCGGTTCCCGCTCAGCCGCTTCGCAAGATGGGAGCCGATCGCGTCTTCGCCGTCCATCTCAGCGCGAGCTGGGGAAATCTACAGGGGCCGCGTCACATCTTCGATGTGATCGGCCAGTGCTTTTCGATCGCGCAGGAAACCATGTGCGATGGCTGGCTCTCCCAGACCGATGTGAGGATTGAGCCGGATGTTCGCGGCTTCAGCTACGACAGCTTCGATCGCGCAGCTGAGCTGATTGCTGCCGGTGAGACTGCCGCTCGTGCGATGTTGCCGAGCATCCTGCCGCTGCTGGCGCCGCCTCCGCAGGCGGAAACGCGCGGAGCGCAGGGTTCCCAAAACCGCCATTACGCGCGCTCCTGCGCCTGCCAGCTGATGCTCGAAATGGGTACGTTTCCATAGATTAATGTTTTCGCCCGCATAAATGCTTCGGGCGCCGATCTGCAAGCCGCTGTTTTCAAAGGTATTCAGTGCGAGCGCCCGCGATTCAACCAAAGATCAGGACTCCGCTATCGTCGATTCCGCACACAATTCTTCTCATCCACGCCGATAATCAAATCGTCACATCCCTGTGCTCTAATTCTCACGGGGATGGGAAGGGATATGGCTGATTTGATGAAACGGTACATTCTAGCCAGCGATTTCGATCAGACGCTCAGCTTCAATGATTCCGGATATGCGCTCAGCGAAATGCTCGGCATTTCTACCGAGGAGTTCGAACGCAAAGCCAGCGGCATGGCTGGATTGCAGCTCGTCCAACAGGGCGCCGAGCTCGCTTATCTCTTGTTGCACGATCCCGAGTTCCACGGCAAAGTACGCCGTCATCACCTCGCCGAGGTGGGCAAACGCATTCGTCTGAAAGAAAACATCGATCGTTTGTACGACCTGCTCTCACACGGAATACCTGGCTTTGAATTCGATTTCTACGTGCTCTCCGCTGCGCCCGTGGAGATCGTCCGCTCCGCCCTCGAGAACATCGTTCCTCCCGGACCACGTTTACGGAACCGAATTCACCTACCACTCCATCGGGCGAAATCGAAACCGTGCGCAAAGTCACCGCCGGATACGGCAAAGTCGCAACCCTCGACGCGCTGCAACAGAAGCTGCAGATCGGACCCGATCACATCGTGTACTGCGGAGACGGGAGCTCCGACGTGCACGTCATGCTGCACGTGAACGCACGCGACGGCTACACTATTGCCGTTTCCGAAAACAAGTTTGTCGCGCCGATTGCACGCCGCACCGTGCTCAGCAACAATGCGCTGGCAGTGGCGATCCCGATTCTCGAGCAGATCGTTTGCTGGGAACGCACGCACATTCGCGAGTTCTTCGAATCGCAAGGCTTCCTCATCCAGGAATGGAATAAAGTTCGCACCGACTGGCTCACTATCCGTGAAGCCGAACCTGAACCGGTTGGCGATCCGCTGCTGACCTTCTCGGAAAAAGTGGATATCTAACGCTCGCAAACAGCGGTGCGGGTGCCTTTGCCCGCGTGTCCACTCTCAACTGACGTTTCACATTTTCAAGTCACGCAAGTTTCCTCTTGACATAATGTACTAGTGTTATAGTACATTGTTCGCCGATGAGTTCCCGCCGGCAATTCCGCTTTCGTCTCGACCTTCAGAGCGGCGTGCCGGTATATCGTCAAATCATCGATCAGGTCCGCGGCGGCGTTGCCTCAGGATCGCTCGCGGTCGGCGATCAATTGCCCACCGTACGCCAACTAGCCGTCGATTTATCCATCAATCCCAACACCGTGGTTCGCGCCTATCGTGAGCTCGAGCTCGGCGGATTGCTGGAAACTCACCAAGGAACCGGCACTTTCATCAGCGCCCAGAAATTTCGCAACGGGGAACAGGAACGCGCGCGACAACTCAATCAGATAGCCGCCGATTGCATAGCCCGCGCGGGAGCCGCCGGATTCACCGTGGACGAAATCATCGATCAGCTACGAGCATCGCTTTCGGAACCTATTCGCAGGAGGTAAGTGATGGCAAAAATCGGAATCGCTCCCATCAACAGCGTTGCCGTTACATCGTGTGTGATCTGCATGGCAGTCGGAGCGCTCACCAGCGCCGCTCTGCATCATCCCGCGCCTCTTGTCTCGGGCGCACTCGTCGGAGCCTATCTCCTGTTTGCCATCAAAGTGGTTCGGCAATGGGAGAAAGCCGCACTCCTGAGGCTAGGGAAGTATGTCGGACTGCGTGGCCCAGGATTGTTCCTCATCGTGCCCGTCATCGAAACCCTTAGCCAGTTCGTCGATCAGCGCGTTCGTGTGGCCAGCGTGACTGCCGAATCGACGCTCACTCGCGATACCGTTCCGGTGAATGTCGACGCCATTGTCTTCTGGCTGGTGTGGAATGCTGAAAAAGCAATTCTCGAAGTAGAGGACTTCCTCGAAGCGATCAACATGAGCGCGCAGACTGCCCTTCGGGAATCGATCGGCCGTCATGAACTCGCGCAGATGATTACCGAGCGCGAAACGCTGGGGCACGAACTGCAGCGAATTCTGGACGAGAAGACCAATCCCTGGGGAATTACTGTGCAATCGGTAGAAGTTCGTGATGTCAGGATTCCGCAGGCTCTCGAAGACGCCATGTCGCGACAGGCGCAGGCTGAACGCGAACGACAGGCGCGAATTATCCTCGGTCAGGCCGAAACTGAAATCTCCGACAAGTTCGTCCAGGCTGCAGCCGCCTACTCTGAAAACCCGACCGCCCTTCACTTGCGCGCGATGAACATGCTCTACGAAGCGATAAAGGAACGTGGATCTATGGTCATCGTGCCTTCGTCCGCCGTCGAAACCATGGGATTGGGTGGCATGCTGGCCACTTCGGCCGTCGCAAAAGCGCAGTAAGCACGCGATCTGTTTGGCCAAGAAACAGAGGAGAACGAGTATGAACTCACAAAACGCATTACTTGCGAGAACAACAAAGATGCGAACCCTCCTCGCAGTTGCGCTCCTCATTGCGCTCTTCGTTGTTACACGGTGCGCTGCCCAAAACCTTCAAGCAGGGATCAGCGTGAATCTTCCAATCGTCAGCAACGCAGCCCCGGTCCCTGATGCCGACAAAGAAGATGCACTCATCGTCACAGTGACCGAGAATGGCGACACTTATCTCGGCGCCGATCGCCAGTACGCCCGACGCTCTCGCCGATAAGATCAAGCGCGCCGTCACCTTCCGAGCGGAGAAAGAAGGCTTACATCAAGGCGGACGCGCGAGCTACCGTATGCCGACGTCGAGAAAGTTCTGAGTGCCGCGCATAAAGGTGGCGTCAATGCACCAGTCCTGCTGACGGCGCAACGAGAGCCGGCACAGCCAGGCACTCTCGTTCTGCCGAAGGGTTTTGAAGTGTTAACTGGACCGCAACTGGATTCCAAATCGCGTCCGACTCTCGTCCAACTGCTTAGCTCTGGCCAGCGATCTCCCACTCTGATGGTGAATCACGAGCGCATCTTATGGACTGATCTGCCAAACGTCCTTGGACGACTAACAAAAGCTCACGCCGTGAGCGTGGTTCAACTCAGCGCAGATGGCTCGTTGCCGTTCTCCGATGTCGTGCGAGTGATCGACATCATCCGCTCAACCGGAGCCACGGTCGCTCTGGTCACGCCCGCAACCTAAACAGGAAATGCAGTCGAGAGTAGCTTAAGCGAGCTATCCGATCGGATAATCATCTATCTTTGTCGGATAGTCGACTAGTGCGCTCCACAGCCCGGACGGTACTCTCCAAAATCCACGTCAGGCCCAATTTCTCATTCGATCCAATCACTTGCGAAACGTCTCTGGAAATCCCATCCAGCGGCCCCTCGCTTGCCTTAGACGAAATCGACTGTTGGAGGGGATTATGAGCACACTCGCCAAGTACACGCCGAATGCGAAGACCATCCTTCTTGCCGGAGCCATGGTTCTGACGACCCTCGCCGCTTTCGCTCAGCAGGAAGTTGATCCCGAGCACTTTGATCAACCTATCGTGGCACAGAAAGCTGCTGCCCCAAAACCTCACAAGCAAGTTGCGACAGCCCATAAGCCCAAAGCGCCCAAGACTCGCCCGCAGCAAGCAGCAACCAAAAATCCGCAACAGCCGCAGGTCGTAACCGTTGCTGCGCGTTAAAAGCTAATTCGTGTACTGCTGTTGTTGAGCAGTGCCCCAGGATAGCGCCGCGCTGCCGGCGCTAACCTGGGATCCATACGTCTCTACTTCAGAAACTCCAGTGTCAGTGCCCACGCCAGTTGTGACGCTCGCGCATTGTACGCAGGACGCGCATCGCAGAAGAACGCGTGGTCTGCGTCCGAGATCTCCACGTTTACGTATTTCTTTCCATGTTGCTTGAGAGCGTCGATCACCTGCTCGCGCTGCTCGGGCGGAATGTGTTTGTCCAGCCCTCCCCAGAAAAATAGCATCGGACCGTGCAGCATCGACGCGCGATCCAGCAGCGCCGGAGAAATATTCCCGCCGTAATACGACACCGCCCTTCGCAGCGGCAGTGCCGAATTCGCGAGGAAGGAAATCCTCCCGCCCATGCAGTATCCGATCGACGAAATATCGCGGTGTGATACATCGCGCTGCGCCTTCAGCCATTCGAAAGCCGCCTGCGCATCGGCAATCGCGGCCTCCGGCGTCACGGCCTTCATGTGCGGCATCACGCTCGCAAAGTCGCTATAGGCGCCCTCGAAACCTGCTGGAGCCGTGCGATGGAAAAGCTCGGGCGCAATCGCGACGAATCCCTGAGCGGCGAAGCGCCGCGTGACATCGCGAATGTGCGCAT
This sequence comes from Terriglobia bacterium, assembly GCA_963848375.1. Lineage (GTDB taxonomy): Bacteria > Acidobacteriota > Terriglobia > Terriglobales > Acidobacteriaceae > JAJPJE01. The sequence goes on along the minus strand of CAWKDK010000006.1, from coordinate 29,785 downwards.
TCACGCCGAACGCTTCCTGGAATACCAGCAGCCCCGGATAGCTGCCGCTCTCGCCTGGACTTGCCACATATGCATTCATCTGCGTACCATCGCGCACCTCCAACGTCGCCGTGGCTTCTTTCACTGAACGCGGTGCTCTTTCTTCGGTCATCCTCGTCTCCTGTCATCCAGATTCTTCTCCGCGCTTCGCGATGGAAAACTTTACGAACTCTTTACGGAAAAATGCACGGTCAACGAGTTCGCCCGTCCCGTTCTGCCAACCGTCAGCAGCTGCTTCGCTTCTCAATTTCTTAAAGAATTTCTGCAGAGGTTCACAGCATGGCCACTTGTCCCGAGATTCAAATCGAGCGACGCAAGGTCGACAAATCCCTTGAGCGTCGCGCTCCCGGACATCCGAAACCTCTTCCGCACGGAACATTTCGTTCCCTTGGCCTCGGCCTCATAACCGGCGCGGCCGACGATGATCCTTCGGCGATCGGCACCTACGCCGCCGCCGGCGCATCGTTCGGCCCGTCGTTTCTCTGGACCGCCCCCGTCACCTTCCCCATGATGTTCGCGGTGGTGTACTTGTGCTCGAAGCTGGGTCAGGTTGCGGGACAGGGGCTCTTCGCAGTTATCAAGCAGCATTACTCAAGAAAGATCCTGGCGTTTTTCCTGATCACCGCCGTTGTCGGCAACATCATCGAAGCCGGCGCCGATATCGGAGGTATGGCCGCCGCCCTGAACCTGCTCGTCCCGATTCCCATTCCTGTGATCGTCGTCGTAGTGACCGCGACTGTTCTCACCCTGCAAATCTGGGGCTCGTACACGCTGATACGCAATGTCTTTCGCTGGCTGGCGTTGGCGTTATTGGCTTACATCGGATCCGCAATTCTCGCCAAACCGGAGATCATGCCCGTCCTGCGCGGCACGCTCATTCCTACCATTCGCTTCAACAAAGAATTCTTGGCCATGATCGTCGCTGTGCTCGGCACAACGCTTTCCGCGTACCTGTACTCGTGGCAGTCGAATCAGGATGTGGAAGAAGACATTGCCATGGGCCGTCGCCGCCTCACTGATCGCATTGGCACCACCAAAGAAGAATTGCGCCATTCCCAGCGCGACGTCGCCTTTGGCATGTTCTTCTCGAACATCATCATGTACTTCATCATTCTTTCTACGGCGGTCACGCTGTTCCTTGTCGGCAAGAATGACATCAACACGGCCGCTGATGCTGCCCAGGCCCTCCGCCCGCTCGCCGGTAAAGCAGCGGGATTTCTATTTGCCATCGGAGTCGTTGGCGTAGGTTTCCTCGCCGTTCCGGTAATGACGACAGGCGCCGCTTTCGACGTCGCGCAGTCATTTGGTTGGCGACATGGCATTCACAAACGCCCAGCCGAGGCCAAAAAGTTTTACATCGCCATCGCGGTTTTCACGGTTCTCGCCATGGGACTTAATTTCTTCGGCGTGAATCCGATGAAGGCTCTGGTGTTCGCTGGAATCGTCCAGGGATTCTCCACGCCATTCCTGATGGTGATCGTCATGCTTATCACCAACAGCCGCAAGATCATGGGCCAATGGGTCAACACGCGAAGAATGAATGTGCTCGGCTGGCTGACCACCGCCGCCATGTTCGCCGCCACCATCGGCCTCGTGATCACCCTCATCAAATAGCGGCTTGATCACAACCTCTGTCATCAAACCTGAGCAAGCCATCTTCTTGTTGTGACGCAGCACGAGATTCTGAAATGCTAGATGTGATTCTGAAACGCTTTGATCAGCCGGACGAGACGCGCACATTCTCGAAAGGGAAGTTCGATCTGGTTCACCTCGGCGGCATGACCATCGGTCGTGCCACCTACGAGCCGGGCTGGCGCTGGTCGATCGATGTCGGAGCTCCCGTCGGACTCACGCACTGCACTGTCGAACATGTAGGCATGGTCGTCTCGGGAAAGGCGGTCGCAGCAATGACCGACGGCCGCATCATTGAAATGAAAGCCGGAGACGTCTTCTACATCGCACCCGGTCACGATAGCTGGGTGGTCGGCGACGAGCCGTACGTCTCATTGCATTTCATGGGCGCAGCCGATTATGCCAAGCACGAATAGCTCGAGAGGCCCGCGACTGTGAGAATTCTTGTCAAGGCCCCGAATCTCGGAATTTCGCTGCAACTCTCTGATTTCAATCCAGAAATAAATTCGCCGAAAGTGTCTAGTAGGTCCCATCCATTTCGCTACACTGGGAATAGAAGTGTTGATTTCGGTAGTCACCGGTGCTTTTTTGACTTTTGACTTCTGACAACTGAACCGCGATTTCCCGTTTCGATCCGAGCGTAACCGAGGATCTGTCATGCCGAGCGGTGCGACGTCTATCCCTATCCCCCTCCACGAAATACTCGGGGTTTGAGAACTGAAATACTGACGTACTGAGATACTGAAAAACCGAAAGCCTGAAAAACGTCGAACTCGGGCAGTTAACTCCTTTGTTATGCGGGACGATGGGACTAAGTCCTTTGTTTGCCGGGACGAGCCTTATCCCATGCCTCTAAGTCCTTTAGAATGCGGGACGAGGGGGGAGGGGGTACCCCATGGGACCTCCCAAAACGGGAAAGATCCTCAAGCATCGCTGCGGTAAGGTACTCGTATGAACGTCGAACTCTCGAAAGAAGCCCGCGTCGACGCAGTCGCTTCAATCAAACGCTATTTCCAGGAAAATATGCCCGAGCCCATCGGCGACTTGGCGGCCGGTTTGTTGCTCAACTTCGTGCTCGAGGAAATTGGACCGGTAATCTACAACCGCGCCATCTCCGACGCGCAGACGCGTTTGCAAATCCGCCTATCCGATCTCAGCGGAGAGCTCTACGCAGAAGAATTTCAGTACTGGCCGAAGCTCGACGCCAAGCGCAAGAATCGCCGCTAGGCGGGCGTCCCTTTTCATATGAGGGTGGCCCATTCAAGCCTTCTGTTGGCTTGAGTGGGGCGGTTCGCTGATCGACTGAAAGACTGATCGACTGACAGCCTACTTGATCTCCACCAGCTTGTTCACCAGATCCGTGTAGTCCTTCTTCTCGATGCCGTGCACCGTCTTGTTGTACTCGTCGATTTTCGACGAATAGTTCATCGAGCAGAATTTCGGACCGCACATCGAGCAGAACGCGGCTTTGTAGTAATCGCCGCCGGGGAGCGTCTCGTCGTGCATCGAGCGCGCCGTTTCCGGATCGAGCGACAGTTCGAATTGCTTTTCCCAATCGAACTTGTAACGGGCGAAGCTGAGCGCATCGTCGCGATCGCGTGCGCCCGGACGATGGCGCGCGACATCAGCCGCATGCGCAGCAATCTTGTAGGCGATGATGCCGTCCTTCACGTCCTTCTCGTTGGGAAGGCCGAGGTGCTCTTTCGGAGTCACGTAGCAGAGCATCGACGCACCATACCAGCCGATCATGGCCGCGCCGATCGCCGAAGTGATGTGGTCGTAGCCCGGTGCGATGTCGGTAACCAGCGGCCCGAGCGTGTAGAAAGGAGCGCCAAAGCAGAGCTCGATTTCTTTGTCGACCTGGTCCTTGATCTGGTCCATCGGCACATGGCCGGGGCCTTCGATCATCACTTGTACGTCCTGCTTCCAAGCGATCGCTGTCAACTCGCCCAGCGTCTTCAGTTCGGCGAACTGCGCTTCGTCGCTCGCGTCCGCCAGGCAGCCGGGACGCAGGCCATCGCCGAGTGAGAACGAAACGTCGTGCTTCTTGAAGATCTTCACGATGTCTTCGAAGCGCTCGTACAGGAAGTTCTGTTTGTGATGGAACGCCATCCATTGCGCCAGGATTGCGCCACCTCGGCTCACGATTCCTGTGATGCGCTTGGAAATCATCGGCAGGTTCTGGATCAACACGCCGGCGTGGATGGTCATGTAATCGACGCCCTGCTCGGCCTGCTCTTCGATCACTTCGAGCATGATGTCGGCCGTCAGGTCTTCGACGCGCTTTACGCGGGAAATCGCTTCGTAAATCGGCACCGTGCCGATCGGCACCGGTGAGTGCCGGATGATGGCTTCACGAATCTCGTGAATGCCGCCGCCGGTCGAGAGATCCATCACTGTATCGGCGCCATAATGCACCGACGTATGCAATTTTTTTAGTTCTTCATCGACATTTGACGTGACCGCCGAATTGCCGATGTTGGCATTGATCTTGCACTTCGAGGCCACGCCGATCGCCATCGGCTCGAGTTCAGGATGATTGATGTTCGCAGGAATGATCATGCGTCCAACCGCGATTTCGTCACGCACCAGTTCCGGCGTGATGTGCTCGCGCTCGGCGACATAGACCATTTCTTCGGTGATCAGGCCTTTGCGCGCGAAGTGCATCTGCGAGACGTTGTCGTCGCCCGATTTTGCCGCTTCCTCGCGCCGTTTGCGGATCCATTCTGCCCGAGGTTGCTGGATCCAACCATTGCCGTTGTGACCGTTACCATTGCCGTTCGCGTTCGGAGGCGTCATTGCAGAGTTCCTTCCTGTGGCTCGAAACCCACATTATACCCTTCGGATTTTGCACAATTGGCCCGCCACAAAGGCATCACTCGCGGAAGTGACATTTGACCCGGTCTCATGGTCGCGTACAATCGACGAAGCAGGTTTTCTCATGAGCAACAAATATGTAAAGTTCGGCCTGGTGATCGCGATCATTGTGGTGTCGCTCGGCTACCTTGCTTACACCGGCGTCCGCGACACCAAGAGCTATTACGTCACCATCAAGGAATTGAAGTCGATGGACGACAGCGTCTACGTGAAGCGCTTGCGCGTTGCCGGCAATGTTGTGCCCGGATCGATCAAGCGGCAGGGAAGTCATGTTGAATTCCAGCTCGCCGAAGAAGGCCGCACTTTGCCTGTTGTCTACACCGGAACCGAAGTTCCGCCCGACACTTTCAAAGACGACTCACAAGCACTCGCCGAGGGCACTTTCGGTCATGACGGTGTCTTCCACGCCAAAGGCCTGCAAGCCAAGTGCGCTTCGAAGTACGCGCCGCAGCAGCAGCCAGGAACTGCGCCGTCTGCACCAGCGCCAGCCACTCAGCAATCGAGCCTGACAAGCACTTCTGCGGCACAGTAGCTTGAAGTTGTCATCACGAGCGGCGAAGCCGCGAGGGATCTGCATTAGAAACTGAGAGACTGATCGACTGAGAGACTGTCTCGCAATACAATCCCCTCTGGTGAATTCATCCCCTGACAATCCAGCCGTTGTCGCTCGACGAAGTCTCGAAGCTTTACGGGCGCTTCGCGGCGCTGCGCATGGTCTCGGGCGAGTTCGCAGCTGGACGCTTGTACCTGATCCTTGGTGAAAACGGCGCGGGCAAGTCGACGCTGCTGCGCGTGCTCGCCGGGCTCATTGAGCCTTCGCACGGAAAGCTCACCATTCTCGGCAGCTCCGATCGCAGGGCCGTAAAGCCGCAACTCGGATACATGGCGCATGCTTCGATGCTCTACGACGAACTCAGCGGGCGTGAGAATCTTGCCTACTTCGCAGAACTATACGGAATTCGTGATCGTGCGATTTGCGATCAGGCGATAAGAACGGTTGGGCTTGATCCTGCGCTCGAGCGCCGCGTTGGCCAGTATTCGCAAGGCATGCGCCAACGATTGTCGCTGGCACGCGCTATCTTGAACGATCCGCGCATTCTGCTGCTCGACGAGCCGTTCTCGAATGTCGATGTTGGATCCGCCAAAGAGATGACGCGCTTGCTCGGTTCCATGCGCGATTCCGGAAAGACCGTCTTTCTCGTCACACATCAACCTGCTTTGCTGGAAGGCGTCGCCGACGAGAGTGTCTACATGTCCTCAGGACGCGTGATCGAACGCGTCGCTCACCACACATCGTCGCTCGAAACACCGGAGGCGAAGCGATGAGCGTCCTCGGCATTCTGCGCGTGACGCTCGCCAAGGACCTGCGCATGGAATGGCGCTCGAAAGACGCCATCAATTCCATGTTGTTCTTCGCTTTGCTCGTCGTGGTGATCTTCAGCTTCTCGTTCGACCTCACGGCCGAAGAGTCGCGCCAGATCGCCGGAGGCTTGATCTGGGTTGCGTTGCTGTTCGCGGCCGTTGTCGCGCTGAATCAGACTTGGGCCCGCGAACTACGCAACCAGGTGCTCGACGCCTATCGCGTCTCGCCTGCGCCAGCAGAATCGTTGTTCCTGGCGAAGACGATCGGCAACTTCCTGTTTGTCGCCGTCCTGGAACTGCTGATGACGCCGCTCTTCATCGTCTTCTATAACCTGCGCAGCGTTGGCCCTGTCTATCAGTTGGTGCTCGCGTCTCTACTCGGGAATTGGGCCTTGGTCGTAAATGGAACGTTCTTTGGGGCAATGTCGATCCGTACGCGCAGCCGCGAAGTCCTACTACCCTTGATCCTGTTCCCCATCTCCATTCCTGCGTTGCTCGCGATGGTTGGCGCGACCACATCTACTCTGACCGGAGAAGGTTCGGCGCATCTCCCATTGGTCTTCCTTGCGGTGTACGATGTGGTATTCACGCTCGTGGGGCTATTCCTCTTCGAAACGGTGTTGCAGGCCGAATGAGATCTAAATTCGCCATCTTTGCCCTGTTTACCTTGGCTCTGCTTTCCTGGGGGCTTTATCAGGCGCTCGTCGGCGCTCCGACAGAAGCCACAATGGGTCCAGTGCAGCGCATCTTCTACTACCACGTCCCGAACGCTTGGGTGATGGAACTGTGCTTCCCGCTGAACTTCCTCGCATCGATCATTTATCTGGTCACGCGCAAGCCCGCGGTTGACGCTTTCGCGGTCGCGACGGCGGAAGTCGGCGTTGTCTTCTGCACCGTCGTGCTGCTGACCGGGCCGATCTGGGCGCGGCCGGTTTGGGGAATCTGGTGGACTTGGGACGCGCGTCTGACGAGCACGCTGGTACTCTGGCTGATTTATATCGGTTACCTGATGCTGCGGAAGCTCTCGACTGGAGGTCCAAATCCAGTGCTCGCGGCGGCATTCGCGATCTTCGGTTGCCTCGACGCTGTGTTCGTGTTCATGGCGATCCGCTGGTTCCGCACGCAACACCCGCAACCGGTTTTTGGCGGCGGAGCGAACTCAGGCATCGATCCGCGCATGATGCACGCTTTCCTCATCAACATGCTGGCTTTCACCTGTTATGGAGCCATGTTGGTATGGATTCGTTACACGCTGGAGCGCACGCGCCAGAAAGTAGATGAGGCACATGCGATGAAGTCACTGCTGCATCACGAAGCGGGAGCAAAGTAATGAAATTCCTCTACGCTGCTTACGGAGTTACCTGGGCCGTTCACATCATCTACCTGGTTATTCTGACCCGCGGGTTCGGCCGCCTGCGCGACGACATTAAGGACCTGGAACGCGATTAATCCCTTCCCGGCTGATAAAATAGTTGTAACGGGGATACATTCACGTTTCTGCCATAGTGGCTGTCGTTCGAAGACCCCCTCCAGTTTAATCAGAAGATAGGCAACGCATGATTTCCGTCAGTAATGTCAGCATGCGCTACGGCGCAAAACTGCTCTTCGAAGAAGTATCGACCATGTTTATCGCGGGCCGCCGCTACGGTCTCACTGGGCCGAATGGTTCGGGCAAGTCCACGTTCATGAAGCTGCTCACGGGAGAACTCGATCCGCAGAAGGGCAACGTGGTGCGCCCGAAGAAGCTGGGCATATTGCGGCAGGATCAGTACGCTTTCGACGCATTCCGAGTGATCGATACCGTGATCATGGGCAATAAGGGGCTTTGGGCGGCGCTGGAAGAGCGCGAGCACATTTACGCCAAAGCGGAGATGACGCACGACGATGGCATGCGTCTGGGCGAGCTTGAGGGCATTGTCGGCGACGAAGACGGCTATACCGCAGAGGCTGACGCGGCGATCCTGCTGCAAGGGCTCGATATTCCCGACGAAGCGCACGAGCGCAAGATGAGCGAGTTGCAGGGCGGACAGAAGGTCCGCGTTCTGCTGGCGCAGGCTCTGTTCGGCAAGCCACAGGCCCTGCTGCTCGACGAGCCTACGAACTATCTTGATCTGGATTCGATCCACTGGCTGCAGGATTTCCTCAATCGCTACGAAGGAACGTTGATCGTAATCTCGCACGACCGGCATTTTCTGAACAACGTCTGCACGCACATCGCCGACATCGATTACGAGACGATCATCACCTACACCGGTGGCTATGACGACATGGTGCTGCAGAAGACGCAGATTCGCTCGCGCCTGGAATCCGAAAATGCGCAGCGCGAGAAGAAGATCTCGCAGTTGAACGAGTTCATCGCGCGCTTCTCGGCTGGAACGCGATCGAGCCAGGTGATGTCACGCAAGAAAGAAGTGGAACGGCTGCAGACGAGCGAACTGGCGCGCTCGAACATTCAGCGTCCGTACATTCGCTTCGACCAGGCACGGCCTTCAGGCAAGCACGTGTTGGAATTCGAAGGCGTCAGCAAAGCATATGGCGACCAGAAAGTGATTGATGGCTTCACTGCGTCGTTAATTCGCGGCGAGAAGGTCTGCCTGATGGGTCGCAACGGACAGGGCAAGACCACGCTGCTGCGTACGTTGCTCGCGAATGCCCCGGAGATGCCGCGACTGAAAGACGCCATTGATTCCGGCACGGTGAAATGGGGTCACGAGGCGCAGATCGGCTACTTCGCACAGGATCACACGGCTCTGATCGAGAAGGGCACGACCGCGGCCGACTGGCTACATCAGTTTGATCCCAAGGCTTCGAAAGAAGAGATTCGCGGCTTGCTTGGGCAGATGCTGTTCAGCGGCGAAGAAGGACTGAAGCCAACGGAGGCTCTCTCCGGCGGAGAATCGGCTCGCTTGCTGTTCTGCAAGCTGATGCTGCAAAAGCCAAACATTCTGATTCTGGACGAGCCGACGAACCACCTTGATCTCGAAGCGATCAACGCGCTCAACATCGCGATCCAGCGCTATGAAGGAACGGTGCTGCTGGTATCGCATGATCATGACTTGATCGACGAAGTGGCGACGCGCATATGGCACTTCGAGCACGGAAAGATCGAGGACTTCAAAGGTCCGTACGAGGAATACATCGGGGCAACGACGGCAGCAGCGGATTGATGCAGTGGCTTAGTGTGTTTTGGGGCCTTCTGTTGACTCGAACTCCACAATGGGACGACGCTGACATTGTCGGTGTTCGGTGAGCAAGTCTTCAAAACGAGGTTCTGGAGCGAGCAATAGCTTCTTGAGACTTAGCCCAGCAGGCTCTTCAAGCCGAATGGAGTTCTTGTTTGCCACGCCAGCAAGAATATACCTTCGGTAGCTCCGTACTGGATTAAATCCATCTTTTGATCCTCAGGGTGCATGTTGTCACTGATTGGTTGATATCATCAACGCCGTGGCTGCCCCAGCGACTTCGAGTCCGATGAACGCTGACGTGTCGTCTGCTTCGCAAAGCGTGCTGCGGGCCGCACGCTTCAATCCGCTGGCGACCGTCGGACTGTGTTTCATCACGATATTTGTTTTCTTCGCGCTGCTCGCACCGTGGATCGCGCCCTACGATCCTGCGTTCATCGATCTGCCACATCGTTTGGCGCCACCTTCAGCGCAGCACTGGTTCGGAACGGATGAGTTGGGGCGCGACATTCTCTCGCGCATTATCTTCGGCGCTCGCATCTCGATGCTCGTGGGCGCCAGCGTGGTCGCAGGCTCGCTCGCCCTCGGACTCATTATCGGATCGCTGGCTGGCTACTACGGCGGCCGCATCGATCGGTTTGTGAACGTGATTGTGATGAACGCATTTCTATCGTTTCCGGGATTCTTGTTGGCGATTGCCTTCGTCGCATTTGTTGGACCGGGAATATTCAACCTGATTCTGGCGCTGGTGATTGGCGGCTGGGTTGGGTATGCGCGACTGGTGCGCGCGCAAGTGCTCGCGGTGCGAGAGCGCGAGTTTGTAGAAGCGGCACGGGCGCTAGGCGCGTCGGATCTCCGGATCCTCACACGACATATTCTGCCGAACATGATTCAACCCGTAATCGTGCAGGGGGCGATCGGCATGGCCGGCGCGATTCTAGCGGAGGCGACCATGAGTTTTCTTGGGCTGGGCGTGCCGCCGCCGACGGCGAGTTGGGGATCCATGCTCAATGACGGGCGTTCGCATTTGTTCGATGCGCCGCATCTGGTGTTGTTCCCGGCGATGGCTGTGATGCTGGCTGTGCTTTCCTTCAATTTTCTTGGAGACGCGCTGCGTGATTATCTTGATCCGCGCGCGCGCATTGAAGCGGGTCTCTAGATAACCCTCGCCTCTCCGCTCGAAGTCGCGCACTTTAGTAACTAAAGATCATTGCGCTTTGTGGTTAGAATCTCCCAAAAATCCCGCAACTCACAATCGGGAGCTGTGTTTCCATGCGGTGACAAACGACATCGCTCAGGAAGAGGGCGAGGAAGCACTGGAGGGAAAGTTATGAAGTTTGATTTGAGTAAGGCGATGCTGGTTGTGGCGGCGTGCGCGATCTGCGTGCCAGCGGGATTTGCTCAGACGAGCACCACGACGTCAAACACGACAACCACCAACCCACCAACCATCAACCAGCGCAAAGATAATCAGCAACAGCGAATCGGCAATGGCGTAGAAAACGGATCGCTCACGGCCGGGGAAACGCGTTCACTGGAGCGCCAGGAATCGGACGTGAACAAAGAAGAGCACCAGATGCGCGCGCTCGACAACGGAAAGCTCACGCAGCAGGATCGCGCGGTACTGAATCAGCAGCAGAATCATCTCTCGAACGAGATTTATCAGGACAAGCACAACGCAGCGACTCAGAATTACAAGGGCGAAGTGGGAGCGCGGCAGCGCAATCAGCAGGAGCGCATTGGGCAGGGTATCAAGAGTGGTCAGCTAACGGCCCGCGAATCGGCGCACCTGGAGAATCAGCAGGCACACTTGAACAAGGAAATTCACAACGATCGGGCGGCGAACGGCGGAAAACTCACGCCCGCGGAACGGAAACAAGTGAACCACCAGGAAAACAAGACGTCGAAGGCAATCTACGACAAGAAGCACAACGGACGCACGCGGTAAGCACAAGTCAGATTTTGCGAAGTCGAGAAGTGTGAAGTCAAAGCCTCTGCGCCCGCAGGGGCTTTTGTTTAGTCGTTCAGTTCCTCAGTCTCTCAGTCAGTAGCCAAATTCCTAGCAGCCCCGCCAACCCTCTGAATAGACGGCACTTGCAGACAGTCCGTTCCGGTTCGGACCGTGCACATCAGCAATTGCCACTTTTTATTGAATTTTTACTTGACTCATCGCAGATCGCAATATGAAAATTGCAATCCGTAATATGAAGCTAGGCGAAAAAATACGCTACTTGCGCGAGGTCGAAGGCGCCCTACGGGGCCTGGGCCGCGACATGACGCAACAGGAAGTAAAGCAGGCAGTGAAGAAAGAGATCGGAAAGCCGATCAGCCAGTCGTACCTGTCGCAGATCGAAAGCGGTGCGCGCCCGCACCTGACGAATTCCACGCGCATGCTGCTGGCACGCTTCTTCAATGTTCATCCGGGATACCTGGTGGACGATCCCGATGGATATCACACGGAGTTGCAATCTCCACTGCGGGTGGCCGAGGACAAGTTGGACTTGTGGCTGGTGAGCGGCGCTGAGCGTTTCCGTCGCGATCCGCAACTCCGCCATGCCTTGCTAGAGATATCGCGCCACGATGAGTCAAGAAAGTGCCTGATCCTGCTGGGCGCCATCCTGGATACGCCACAACTCGCGGATCGGTTATTGCAGGTTTTGAGGCCGGAGACGGAAGGGATGGAGGGCGCGCCCTCGAATGGGAGGTCACGATGAGCTGGGCTGATGTCTATCTGACGTGTTTCGTGATCGGATTTGCATTGAGCTTTGTTTCGTTTCTATTGGGCAGCTTTCATCTGCATCTGCCCCACATGCACTTTCACGGCGGCGCGCATGTTCATTTCGACCTGACGCACGGCACGCCGACAGCCATGCATCCCGCGCCGGGCCACGCGCATGGCGCGAGCGAGCAGCTGTCGCTATTCAATTTCGGAACCGTGGCGGCCTTCCTGGCATGGTTTGGCGGAACGGGCTATCTGCTGACGCGTTACTCCGGCCTGTGGATTGGCTTTGTGCTGATGATCTCTGCCGTCGTGGGGTTCATTGGAGCTTCGATCATCTTCTTCTTTGTGGCGAAAGTGTTGATGAAATACGACAGCCATCTCGATCCCGCCGACTACGACATGGTGGGTGTGCTCGGCACGGTCACAGTCCCTATTCGCGAGGGAGGCACAGGAGAGATTGTGTTCTCGCAGGAGGGCGCGCGCCGCTGCGCGGGAGCGCGCAGCGACAACGCCGGTCCGATTACCAAGGGAACTGAAGTTGTAGTGACGCGTTACGAGCGCGGAATCGCATACGTGCAGCGCTGGGATGAGCTGTCGGGCGCGGCGCAAGAGTCGGAGCAGGAGAAAGGAAGCAAGCAATGACACGCACACACTGGCGAAATCTGAGCCTACTGCCATGGCTGATTCTGCCAGCGATGCTATGGCGCTACTGGCAGCTGCAGGATCTGCTGCCGGAGCGGATTGCAGTGCACTTCAATGCCAACAATGTGCCGAATGGGTGGTCAGACCGTGGTGACTTCGTAGTTGGATTTATCGGCATGACCGTGGGCGTACTGGCGTTGTTCACGATCCTTAGCTTGTTGCCCAAGCGCACGTCGGGTGTGGCGGGAGCGATGCTGTTCGTTCAATATGCCGTCTCCGCACTGATGTGTGTGGCGTTCATCGGAGTGCTGGAATTCAATGCGCTGAACCGGGTGGACGTGCTGAGGACTTTGGGAAGCGTCGCGGTGATGACACCGGTCATCGTGATCGTCGTGGTGGTGATTGCGATTGCGAGAGCGGGACGTAAAGCGGCGGTGGGCTACTCGGCTGTCAGCTCGACGCCGGTTGCAGCGACATTGGCTGTTGTCACTCCGGCAGTTCCGCCTTCGCAAGGGCGGCTGCTGGCGGAAGAAACGCAACGTGCGCCGCTCGCCGCGTTACTGTTCGCCGTATTGGCGGCAGTGTTTCTCGGGATCGCTATCAAGCTTCCGCCGGCGCCGATTTGGCTGAGGATCTTACTGTACGGCGTCACGGCGCTGATGTTGTGGGTGATCACGCAGGCGTGGGGTGGATTCCGTTACCGAGTCACCAGCACTGGTGTGGAGGTGCGCACTGGCGGCATTCGTGTGTGCACCATTCCGAAGGCCAATATTCAAGACTATCGCGTCGCGCAGATTGATCCGCTCGGTGATTTTGGCGGTTGGGGCATCCGCATGCTACCCGGGAGGCGCGCGTTCATATGGCATGGGCATGAGGCGGTACGCATTCGTACGCCGCAGCGCACCGTGTACCTGGGGCACGATCAGCCGGAGCGGCTGGTGAAGGATTTAGACGTAATGATGAAGTCGGTTTGATTCGCAATTTTGAAATTCGCTTGGAGGCGTTATGGGTATCCCGAATGGATGCATTCTGATCATTGTTGGGCTGGCCTATTGCTCTCGGTGTTCTTTCCTGATGGCGGTCTTCGCCCGGCTCTATCGCAAAGCCGGGCCGCATGAAGCGCTCATCGTTTATGGCTATCGCAAAACGCGGATCGTGAAGGGAAGCGGGACGGTGATCTTCCCCATGGTCGAAAGCGCGCGTCTGCTTTCGTTAGAGCTGATGTCGTTTGACGTCGCGCCGCAGCAGGACCTCTACACCAAACAAGGTGTAGCGGTGACAGTAGAGGCGGTGGCGCAGATCAAGGTGAAGTCCGATCCGGAATCAATCGTGACCGCAGCCGAGCAGTTCCTGACGAAGACGGACCAGGAGCGCGAAGGGTTGATCCGGTTAGTGATGGAAGGTCACCTGCGCGGCATCATCGGTCAGCTCACGGTGGAAGAGATCGTGAAGCAGCCGGAGATGGTGAGCGATCGCATGCGCGGCACTTGCGCTGACGACATGAGCAAGATGGGGCTCGAGGTGATCTCGTTCACCATCAAGGAAGTGCGCGACAAGAACGAATACATCACCAACATGGGGCGTCCGGATATCGCGCGGATCAAACGCGATGCAGATGTAGCTGCGGCGGAAGCTGAACGCGACACGGCGATCAGGCGCGCACTGGCGCAGCGGGAATCGGCCGTCGCGAAAGCACAGGCGGATCAGGAGCGCGTTCTGGCGGAGACGCTTTCACTCGCGAAGCAGGCCGAGGCGCAACGAGACCTGGACGTGAAAAAGGCGCAGGCCCTGGAAATCAGCAAGCGCCAGCAGGCGCAAGCCGATAAGGCCTACGAGATCCAGACGAACGTCATGCAGCAGCAGGTCGTGGCCGAGCAGGTGAAGATCCAGCAGGTAGAAAAGCTGGAGCAGGTGAAGGTGCAGGATGCCGAAATCGCACGCCGCGAGAAAGAGTTGATCGCGACGGTGCTGAAGGGCGCCGAGATCGAACGCCAGCGTATACAGACGCTCGCGGAAGCCGAGAAGTCACGGCTGATGGCGGAAGCGGAAGGTAAGGCGTCGGCGATCAAGCAGCAGGGCGAGGCCGAAGCCGAAATCATCTTCAAAAAGGGCGACGCCGAGGCGAGGGCGATGAACGTGAAGGCCGAAGCCTACCAGGAATACAACCAGGCTGCGGTCGTCGACAAGCTGATCACCAGCCTGCCGGAGGTGGTGAAGGCGCTGGCGAGTCCGCTGAACAACGTCGACAAGATCACGATCGTCTCGACGGGGAACGGCGATTCCGCGGGGATGAGCAAGATCACTGGGGACATCGCGAAGATGGCGGCGCAGGTTCCGGCACTGTTCGAGACGCTATCGGGCATGCAGATGTCGGAGCTGTTCGGCCGCATCCGCAGTATCGGAGATAAATCGCCGACGCCCACCATCGACGGCAACGGCGGTGGCGAGACGAAGGCGAAGGGAGCAGGGGCGTAACGAGTATCCGTCAATCAGTATTCAGCACTCAGTTTCCTCAAGAAGGATTCTGAGTGCTGAAAGTGGTTTTTTGAAGTCGAGGAGTGAAGTAGAAGGAGTGGATTATGGCGCTGCTGGAAAGAGTCTCTACCTTAATTCGTGCGAACCTGAATGACCTGGTCGATAAGGCTGAAGATCCGGAAAAGATGATCAAGCAGGTAATCCTGGATATGCAGAATCAGTTGATCCAGGTGAAGACGCAGGTGGCGATTGCACTTGCCGATCAGCACCTGCTCGAGAAGAAGCTGAAAGAAACGGACGATCTGGAGAAAGACTGGATTCGCCGCGCTGAATTGGCCGTCGATAAGAAGCAGGATGACCTGGCGAAGGCAGCCATCGAGCGTTCGCTCAGCTATAAGCAACTAACGGAGAACTACCGGCAGCAGGTGGCCGATCAGAAGATTGAAGTCGAGAACCTGAAGTCGGCGTTGCAGAAGCTGGAGCAGAAGCTATCCGAGGCTGAGGCGAAGGCCGACGTGCTGGTGGCGCAACACCGGCGCTCGCGTGTGCTCGGCAAAGCTCGCGACGCGCAGATGGCAGCGACGAACAGCGCCAATTCAGGCACGTTCGATCGTATGAAGCGAAAAGTCTCGCATGAGGAAGCCGTCGCGCAGGCCAAGGGCGAGATTGCCGGCGAGGATTCGCTTAGCGACAAGCTGGTTGCGCTGGAGAAGGAAGACAAGATCAATCAATTGCTGGTGGAGATGAAGGAGCGCAAGAAGGTGACGGCGTAAGGCACCGTTGCGCGAAATGGGATGCTCGCGTCGGCGCGTGGGCAACTGCAGATCCCTCGCTCGCTGCGCTCGCTCGTGATGACAAGCAAAGTTTAGTGGAGCGAGGCATCTGCATTTGCGCAATGCGTCAGTTCTTGCCGATCGAGGTTTCGTTGAAGAGCGGCTCCTCGATCAAGTCTGGCAATTGCAGATTGCGGCTGACCTTATCGACTGGCTCCGGATCTTCGATTTCTTCGCCGGTGGTGGCGCCCAGCTCGCGGAGCTTGCGTGCGGAGACCATCACACGTGACTCGAGTGATCCGACGGCACGATTGTAAGAATCGACGGCGCGATCGAGTCCGCTGCCTACGGCGCTCAGGTGACCAGCAACCGTACGCAGGCGCTCGTAGAGCTCGCGTCCGAGATCGCTGATGGCCTGGGCGTTGGCGGCAAGCTTCTCCTGTTTCCAGCCATAAGCCACAGCGCGTAGCAGGGCAATCAGCGTGGTGGGCGATGCAGGAATCACGCCCTGCATCACGCCTTCTTCAATCAGCCCAGAGTCGTGTTCAAGCGCGGCGCTGAAGAAGGTCTCGCCGGGAAGAAACATGACAACGAATTCGGGCGAAGGCTGGAACTGTTCTGTATAGGCTTTAGAACTCAGATTCTTCATGTGCTCGCGGATCTGGCGAGCATGCGCACGCAAGCAATCACGGCGGCGATCATCATCTGTGGTCTCGAGTGATTCGAGATAGGCCTGCAGCGGCGCCTTCGAATCGACGACGATGTTCTTCCCGCCAGGCAGACGCACGATCATGTCAGGACGCAGCCTGCCATCCTGCGTGGAAACCGTGGCCTGCTCCTGGAAGTCGCAATAGGACACCATGCCGGCGAGTTCGACCACGCGACGCAACTGGATTTCTCCCCAGCGCCCGCGAACGTTGGGCGCGCTGAGGGCTTTCACCAGGTTGCCAGTTTCGCTCTGCAATCTTTCCTGCGTGCTGATCAGCGACTTAACCTGCGCACTCAGTCCGCCATAGGCTTCGCTACGCGCGATTTCCATCTGCTGAATCTGCTGATCCACCTTGTTGAGCGACTCGTGAATCGGCTGCACCAGAGTTTCTACAGCCTTCTGTCGCGACTCCATATCCTTTTGAGCGTCGGACTGAAAGCGCCCGAGCGCACTCTTCGCCAATTCGAGGAATGACTCGTTGTTGGTCTTTAGAGCCTGTGCAGCCAGTGCGTCGAATGCATCTTTGAATTTGCTGCCAGCCTCTTCCAGCAGGCGGCGTTCCTCGTCCAGACGTTGGCGCTCGGCCTTCAATTCGGTTTCAGCGGCGGTGCGAGCTCGCTGGCTTTCTTCGAGACGCTGGCGGGTCTCGGCGAGGAGAGCTTCTGATTGCTTGCGGCCAGCCTCGGCAGCCGTTGCCATGGCTTCCGCGGTGCTGGCGCGTTTCTCAGTTTCCAGGATGCGAGACTGCTGCGTGCCGCGGGTACGGTCGCGGCCGAGAAGATATCCAATGACCACGCCTGCGACCACACCGATCACAACGGCGGATAGAATGAGTACCGGTTGCATGAAGTCTCCAAGAGAACTTGGGCGAATCGTAACATAGCAGAGCAACACAATCTGTAAGGGAGAACATTTACCCGCAATGGCGGGTTCATACTGGCATGATCAGGGTCAGAATATTGGTGTTGGGAGCGGCGATGATGACCGCCTGCGCGCCTTTAGTATTGCAGGCCCAACAGTTCGATGAGCAAGCGGAGCGGTTAGTGCTGGGACAGTTGAACGAATCTCGCCAGGAAGCTGGCTTAGCGCCGTTGAAAGTCAGCCCCGAACTCCTGCAGGCTGCGCGGCAACACTCGGTGGTGATGGCACGGCAGCGCAAGTTATCGCACCAGTTGCCGGGCGAACCAGAATTGCAAGAGCGACTCGGGGTGACTGGAGCGCACTTCTTCCGCAGCGGCGAGAATGTCGGATTCAATACCCAGGCAGATCTAATCCATGACGCGTTCATGCACTCGCCACCACACCGGCAAAACCTTTTGACGCCCGAGTACAACTCGGTTGGTATCGGTATCGTTCAAAAGGGCGATAGTTATTGGGTGACTGAGGACTTCGCGCAAGAGGTCGCTTCGCTTTCGGTGGACCAGGCGTCTGCGCGTGCGGCGAACGCGTTCGTGGAATTGCGGAGACGCGAACGGCAGATACCGCTGGCACAGGTACAGATACCGCAACTGCACACGGCAGCTTGCGCGATGGCCAAGTCTGGCGAGATGAACAATCGATCGCTTCTGCAACTGCCCGGAGTGCGTTACACGATTGCCTATACGAACGCACAGCCTGAAGTGCTTCCGCCAGATTTGTCCCGCATTGCAGCGCAGTCGTCGATCAAGAGGTTCGCGGTAGGCAGTTGTTTCGTACAGAACGAAAAAGCTCCCGGCGGGATGTTCTGGATAGCGATGGTTTTTTTCGGAGATTAAGTTTGGGAGAACTCTACATAGGTGTTGCGGGTTGGGCCTACAAAGACTGGGAGGGCATCGTTTATCCCAAAGGCCTGAAGAAGACGCAGCATCCGGTGGAGTACCTGGCACGATATTTCGATCTGATCGAAATCAATACATCGTTCTACGGACATATCAAGCCGGATGTGGGACGCGAGTGGTGTCGCAAAGCGGCTGCAGTCAATCCGAAATTTCAATTCACGGCGAAGCTGAACAAGGTGTTCACGCATTCGCCAATCGCCGTAGTGGAATCGACTTCGGCAAAGACGATTCGCTTTGCGCCAGAAGATGAGCGCCTGGCGAAAGAAGGATACGATGCCATCGCATCGGAAGGGCGTCTCGGCGCTCTGCTGATGCAGTTTCCCATCTCTTTCAAGAACACCGAGGAAAACCGCGAGCATCTCGACAAATTGATTGGGATGTTTGGGCAATACCCGCTGGCGGTGGAAGTTCGCCACAGTAGCTGGAGTGACGAATCGATTCTGAAACACTTCACGGCCAAGGGTGTCGCGTTCTGCAATATCGATCAACCGCTGCTGGGCCGCGCTATTCGTCCCAGCGGGCATGTCACGTCGGCAATCGGATATGTGCGCCTACATGGGCGCCGCTACGACCAGTGGTTCGATCCGAAGAAGCCCAGCGATCGGTACGACTATCTTTATAAGCCGCATGAGTTAGATGGCTGGCAGGCGAAGATCGAGAAGATCGCGAAGAAGGCAGAGAAGGTTTATGTCGCTGCCAACAACCATTTCGAAGGCAAGGCACCGGCGAATGCGCTGGAGTTGAAGTCCATGCTGGAGCGGCGAAAGGTGAGGGCGCCAGAGTCGCTCATCCGGCAATATCCAGATCTTCAACCGTTTACAGAGCCAGATCAATCCGCTTCGTCCCAACCTGTTAACCCCACGTTACAAGGTTTCGAGTAGTCATCCCTCGGGACATGTCCCTCCGTGTGCGCTTCCCCATGCTCCTGCTCATCCAATACCCACAATTATCTGCGAACTTTATTGAGAGCTACTGCGTATAAGGAACTAGATGCAGTTGGAAATCGCAGCTAACAATTGCGAAGCCAGCGCGTCAATCTAGTGAGCGGATAAGAAATCACAGGAGGCAGTATGGACGCGAAGTGGAATTGGTTTATCGACAACATGGCGGTTCGGACGGCACTGATCGTGAGCGGTTTCTGCATGTGGCTGGCGGCTTCTGCAGCGCTATTGAAGATGTAGAGTGTCGAAAAGATGACAACATTCACCGAAACACCTAAATCTGCAGTTCCGAAGTACCTTTCCTCAGCGCCGGGGCCGTGTCGTTGGATCAACCAACGCACTCGCCTCGCGCGCTAGTCTGTTTCGAAAAATCTCCGTTCGAAAATTAAGAGTCACAATCTTGCGCAGACGCTGAAGTCTGCGACCGCCGTATTGGCAAAAGCAGTTGCTGCGCGTTGATTCGATTCAGGCCTAAAATCTTCCAGGCCGATTGAACCTTTTCTCCTTCTGCCTCGACATATAAGTGAATGAAGATCGAGACCCGTCTTCGAGATGAGTGGTTGGCGCTGCGCTGTCGCACCAACGAGCCCGGAGCGTACGCCGACCTGGTATCGGTGATGGAATCGCCACTGCTCTACTACGTAATAAAACTTACCGGCAGCCGGGACGCCGCTCTCGATATTCTCCAGGAAGTTTGGGTACGCGCCTTTCGTGGTATTCGAAAATTGAAGGATCCAGGCGCAGTTCGTCCCTGGCTTTACAGCATCGCGCACGGGATTTCGGTCGATCACCTGCGACGCATGAGTGTGCGTATGGACAATGAAGTTACCGGAATCGAGATTACCGACGTCGTAAGTGAGGAGACTTTCACTCCTGAGGACGCTGCGGCGGTCCATCGCGCTCTGGACGAACTTCAACCCTTGCATCGGGAAGTGTTAGTGCTCTTTTTCATCGAAGAGTTTTCCATGGCGGAGATCGCCGAGGCGACTGGCTGCCCGGAAGGGACCGTCAAGTCTCGCCTTCACTATGCGAAGAAAGCGTTACGAACAATCATTTCGGGAGGAGTCTATGCAGAACACAAATGATATGCGACAGCAACTCCTGTCACAGCTATCTCAACCGGAGGATCTTTCAAAGTACCGCGACCATGTAGCGGAAATTATCGAGAAGGATCAGAAGCGGCTTCGCGTCGAGCACGTGTTCAGCATGCTGTTCTGGATCTTTTGTGCTGCCAGCGCCACGGCGTATCTTTGGTTCGGAAACGCCGATTCGCACCTGCCACGCGCGCCGTTTCTCGCTTGTATTTTCTTTCTGTGGGGTGGCGTTGAACTGCTCAAACACCGTATCCATGCTGCTCAGGTCGAAGTGCAAAAAGACCTGAAGCAACTGCAACTGCAAGTGTTGGAAATACAAGCTCGGGGCGTGAAGTCGTCGTAAGTTACTGCGCGACCGCTTCGTTCTTGGCCGCGTAGTGCGAATCTACGTAGTTATCGAGAATGTCGATGAACTCGGCAACGATGCGATCGCCGCGCAAGGTAGTCATCAACCGGCCGTCGACAAAGACAGGAGCTTTCGGCTCCTCAAATGTGCCGGGCAGGGAAATGCCGAGGTTGGCATGCTTCGATTCGCCCGGGCCATTTACCACGCAACCCATAACCGCTACCTTCATCTCTTCGACGCCAGTGTAGCGCTGCTTCCAGACGGGCATCTGCTCACGCAGATAGCTTTGGATCTGTTCGGCCATTTCCTGGAAGAAGGTGCTGGTGGTACGTCCGCAGCCGGGGCATGCTGTGACTTGAGGCGTGAAGCTGCGAATGCCCATCGATTGCAAAATCTGTTGCGCAACGAGCACTTCTTCGGTGCGATCGCCATTGGGAGCAGGAGTGAGAGAGACGCGAATGGTATCTCCAATACCTTCCTGCAACAAAATGCTTAGCCCAGCGGTAGAAGCGACGATCCCTTTGGCGCCCATGCCGGCCTCGGTGAGACCGAGGTGCAGGGCATAGTCACAACGCGCTGCCATGTTCCGGTAAACGTCGACCAGATCCTGCACGCCGCTGACTTTTGCGCTGAGGATAATCTGATCGCGTCGCAGCCCGTATTTTTCCGCCAACTTGGCGGAGTTCAGCGCGCTTACCACCATGGCTTCCATAGTCACATCGCGAGCGTCTTTCGGCTCGGCAGAGCGGGAGTTTTCGTCCATCATGCGCGTGAGCAACTGCTGGTCAAGCGATCCCCAGTTGACGCCGATGCGGACCGGCTTCTGATTTTCGACAGCAACTTCGACCATGATGCGGAAGTTGTCGTCGTCTTTGCGGCCCACGCTCACATTGCCCGGGTTGATGCGGTACTTGGCTAATGCGCGCGCACACTCCGGATACTTCTTCAGCAGCAGATGGCCGTTGTAATGAAAGTCGCCGATGACCGGCACGTCGATCCCGCGGCGCTCGAGTAGATCCACAATCTGGGGGACGGCTTTGGCGGCGTCGTCGTTGTTCACGGTAACGCGGACCATTTCAGATCCAGCGCGCGCCAGAGCTTCCACCTGTTTCACGGTACCTAACACGTCCGCGGTGTCGGTGTTTGTCATCGACTGCACCACAAGGGGTGCATCGCTGCCGACTCGGACTTTGCCGATCGTGCACGTAACCGAATTTCTACGACGGATCTCTGCCATATCTTGAGCGGCCTTCAGGAGGCTTCAGGTATGTAGTCAGTTTAGCATGCGAATTCAGGGCGTTCTGTGCTCGAGTCGTCGCGAACGAACCAAGCCACTTACCCCGCGAAAAATGCCGTCCAAACCCCATTTTTGCACTTGAACGAAAGCAGCAGCTCTCATATGATGCGCAGCAATCGAGGAATAACAAAGCAAGCCCTGCAAGACCAAGTTTCCCCCGAGGAGTGGTTATGGGCAGGCACCGTTTCACCCCCTTTCTGGCCGTCATGCTGGTTATTGCCTGCATGCCTTCACTGGGCGAGACACCGGCAAGTATTATCGCGTCCCTAAAAAAGTACACGCCGCAGGAATTCGAGTCGCTGCGCAAGCTCGCGAAAACCGATCCTCAGGCTCAGAACGCGCTCGGCCTCGCCTATCTGACGCAAACACAAGTCGCGCAGGATTACGAGGAGGCGTACCAGCTGTTTCACAAAGCTGCGCGCCGCGGGTACGGTCCAGCGCAGAACAATCTGGCTTATATGTACACGCACGGCCTTGGCATGCAAGTCGACATGCAGCAGGCCATCCTGTGGTTGCGCCGCGCGGCCGGAAACGGCGAAGTGCTTGCGCAAGTCAATCTGGGCAACGTGTACTTCACCGGGGCAGGCGTGAAGCAGGATTACTTGGAAGCGGCAAAATGGTTCGAAGTGGCCGCCCGATCCGGTGATGCGAGAGCGCAGAATAATCTCGGACTGATGTACGACCGTGGACTCGGGCTGGCGAAGGATGAGGCAACCGCAGCTCGCTGGTTTCGCGCCGCCGCAGAGCAGGGCGTTGCGCAAGCGCAGAACAACCTGGGTCTGCTGTATATGAAGGGTGAAGGCGTGGTGCAGGATCATCACGAGGCGCTAAAGTGGTTTGCGCTCTCGGCGGACCAGGGCGATGTGAACGCCCAGGAGAATTTGGCCAGCCTCTACGTTCATGGGCACTGCATGCCGGAAGATCTGGTCGCCGCTTATTCCTGGATGCTGCTGGCAGCTGCCAAAGTAGAGAAAGACAGGAAATTCCTGCAGCAATTTGAATCGCGTATGTCGTCAGAACAATTGAGCAAAGCCAAACAACAGGCGAAGGAATGGACGTCAGCTCATAACACTACGCCACCGATTCGTTTCTAAAGTCACCATTTCGAGTTACCTCAGTACCATGGGCTGCTCAACAGAATGAAAGTACCCTAGTAGGGTGAACTTTTCTTGGGTTGAGGAAGAATGGGAGCCTATGGGCAAAGCCACGGGTTGGGCGTGGCTGGCCTTCTATGCGCTGTTCCTCGCCTACGCGGCGCGCGATCGAAGCGGCTTTCTCTTTATCGACAATGCCAACCTTGTTGTTCACGAAGGCGGCCATTTGCTCTTCGGCTGGCTCGGCCCGTGGATCGGCATATGGGGCGGAACGATCTTGCAGTGGCTGGTCCCTCTGCTTTTGGCGATCTACTTCTTCGTCGAGCGCAAGCCCGTGGCATTTGCATTCTGCCTGTTTTTCTTTTTCGAGAATTTCCTATACACCGCAACCTACATGGCTGACGCGCGTGTGATGCAGTTGCCGCTTGTCTCCGCCGGTGGTGATGGCAGCGAACCCGAGCACGACTGGAATACCATTTTCTCCCACCTCGGTGTGTTGCAGTACGACACGCGCATAGCGAACGTAATTCGTAGCCTGGGTTGGGTGGGCATGTTGAGCACAACCGGGTGGCTCGCCTTCCAAAGCTGGAGAACCCGAAATGCGAGTGCTGAACTCGCGCATCTGAGCGAGGTCAAGTGAAGGTCAACCTGACACAAAAGCACCGGCGCAGC
This sequence comes from Terriglobia bacterium, assembly GCA_963848375.1. Lineage (GTDB taxonomy): Bacteria > Acidobacteriota > Terriglobia > Terriglobales > Acidobacteriaceae > JAJPJE01. The sequence goes on along the minus strand of CAWKDK010000006.1, from coordinate 6,111 downwards.
GCCCGCATCGCGATTCAAATCCCCGTGGAAATTTTCGGAATCGAATCCAATGGCTGCAGTTTTCGCGATCTCGCGCGGACCGAATCCGTAAGCGAGCACGGCGGTTGTTTGCTCTTGAATCGGGTTCTTGTGCCTCAGCAGGAATTGCGGTTGAGACGCATGCTGGGGGAAGAGATCACCGTCCGCGTGATTGGAGAAGTGAAGCGCACTGCCGAAGGCATTCTTTACGGAGTCAGCTTTCTCGAAGGCAGCTTCGATTACTGGGGAATTCATTTTCCGGCATCGGCCTTGAAGCTGGCGTTATTTCGAGTCTTGCTGGAATGCAAGCACTGTACCTCGCGGGAAGTGGTCCCGCTCAGTGACAGTCAATTGGCAACTTTGGACGACGAAGGTCGGCTGCCGCGCACTTGCGAGAAGTGCGATGAACAAACCGATTGGGTCCGCACAGAATTTGCGATCGGTCGCGTTACCGCGAAAAAGCAAGAGATTGCGCAGGCACTGGCGAAGCCAGCCGAGAATCGGCGCAAATCGCTACGTGCACGACTGAAGCTCACTGCCTGTATTCGAAAGCCGGGAAGCGAGGAGATAGTTCCCATCATCGACGTCTCGCGAGGCGGCTTGCGTTTTCGCAGCGAGCGCATCTATGCCTCAGGGAACTGGGTGCAGGTTGCCGTTCCGTTCACAATGAATACGGCGAACATTTTTGTACCGGCCCAGGTAATCTGGCAAGACGATGTTGCTGGCTCGGATCACGAGTACGGGTTGAAGTACATAAAGTAGCCAGACTCAATTCCAGAGAAGCTTCCCGTCCCCGTCTTAAGCAGATCAGCACACCTTCTTGTTTTGACCTCCCGCCTGCCGCAACTTCCCCGAGTGTGATACAGTTCTCGCCGCTTGGCGTGCCGAGGATGGACCGCCGAGAAGCAGGAACATAGGCGGGCGCCGCCGGCCCAAGGTCGGGCGCGCCACCAGCAGTCAATCACTCCAGAAGCGATAAAGGTAAACGTCCGCGAAAATCAGCGCGACAGCGTGCCCCATGAGCTGTCCAGAAGGAGAGTGCCGCATGAGTGTTATGTCCCCGGTTCAAATCCAACCACGTGTATCCGACTTCATCTCTAAACCGCGCAAGATGATGATCAACGGCCAATGGGTCGATTCGATTTCGGGCAAAACGTTCCCTACCTATGATCCCGCCACCGGCAAAGTACTGGCGCAAGTTGCGGAAGGCGCTGCGGAAGACATCGCCGTTGCAGTAAGCGCCGCACGCCGTGCTTTCGACCAGGGTCCCTGGCGCAGACTGACTTCCTCGGAGCGTGGCCGGTTGATTTGGAAGCTCGCCGACTTGCTCGAGCAAAACCTGGAAGAGTTTGCGCAATTGGAAAGCCTGGACAATGGCAAACCGCTCACAGTTGCTCGTGTTGCGGATGTGCCGCTCGCTGTCGATCTGTTCCGCTATATGGCAGGATGGACGACCAAGATCGAGGGCAACACTATTCCGATTTCGCCCAAAGGTGGCCGCTATTTTGCGTATACCTTACGTGAGCCAGTCGGAGTGGTCGGGCAGATCATTCCCTGGAACTTCCCCCTCCTAATGGCAGCGTGGAAGCTGGGTCCTGCACTGGCCGCCGGATGCACGGTTGTTCTGAAACCCGCCGAGCAAACGCCGCTTACAGCTTTGCGTTTGGGCGAATTGATCCAGGAAGCCGGATTCCCCGAAGGCGTTGTAAACATCGTTCCCGGATATGGCGAAACCGCTGGGGCTGCACTTGCCGCGCATCCGGACGTGGATAAAGTGGCGTTCACCGGATCTACAGAAGTCGGGAAACTGATCGTGGCGGCTGCTGCTGGGAATCTAAAGAAAGTCTCGCTCGAACTCGGTGGTAAATCGCCAAACGTCGTCTTCAAAGACGCGGATCTGAAGACGGCGATTCCGGGAGCGGCCAGCGCGATCTTCTTCAATCACGGTCAGTGCTGCTGTGCTGGATCGCGCCTTTACGTAGAGAAGGATATCTACGAAGAGGTAGTGGCGGGGGTATCGGAGCACGCTTCGAAGATCAAGCTGGGTCATGGACTCGACCCGGAAACGCAGATGGGACCATTGGTCTCCGATGAGCAAATGAACCGCGTTTGCGGCTACCTTGAGTCAGGCGCGAAAGAAGGCGCGGAGGCCAAGGTCGGCGGCAAGCGTCATGGAACGGAAGGCTACTTCGTGGAACCGACGGTTCTCGTGAACACGCACGAAAAGATGAAAGTAGTGAGCGAAGAGATCTTCGGCCCGGTGGTCGCCGCCATCCCATTCGAGCGAAGCGATGATCTGGTTCGTCGCGCGAACGACAACATCTACGGACTCGCCGCAGCCGTATGGACGCGTGACATCAACAAAGCGCACACGACCGCCGCGGAGTTGCGCGCCGGTACCGTGTGGATCAACTGCTATAACGTGTTCGACGCAGCCATGCCTTTCGGCGGCTTTAAGCAATCCGGCTGGGGTCGCGAGATGGGACACGATGCGCTCGAGATGTACACCGAGACGAAAGCGGTGTGCGCGAGAATCGGTTAACCGAGCTACTAAACAAAAAAGGCCGGCTGTTTGCCGGCCTTTTTTCTTTGCGCGAAACTTTTACGGTAACCGCTGCAATCCTGGAATTGCTTTGGTCAGATCGTTATAGATCACCATTACCGCGAAGAGGATGAGCAGCACATACGCCACTTGGTAGATCCGCTCTTTTACGGCCAGGCTGATGTCTCGCCGCCGCACCGACTCCACCAGCAGCATCAGGATCATGCCACCATCAAGGATCGGAATCGGGAAGAGGTTGAAGATCGCGAGATTCAAGCTGATGGCTGACATCAGCAGGAGCAGAGGAGTCCAGCCTTCCTGGCGCGCTGCATCCCCGGATGCCTGCGCAATTCCGATCGGTCCGGACATCTGCTTCACAGAAACCTTGCGCTGAACCATCTTCTCCACGAGTTCCAGGATCAGCAGTGAGTATTTCCGGTTCTGGTCGAGCGACTTGGAAAACGCCTTGGCGAATGGAAGCTTGTCGACGTGCGTCGGCTCGGAAACGATTCCGATGCGGTACCGCTCCTGATTGTTCGGCAGCTTGGTAAGCTCCGGCACTACCGTAAACGTAAGCTGCGAGTTGCCACGTAAAACCTGGAGTGTCGCCGGCTTGTTCTTGTTCTCTTGCAGTGCCTGGACCATTGCTTCCAAAGATCGCACTGGCTGGCCATTTACCGTGGTGACGACGTCCCCAACCTTGATGCCCGCTTTCGCTGCAATGGGAACTGTCGGGTCAAGACCGGTCACGATGTTCGGTTGATCGGGCGCCCAGCCGATAGGAGCATTCTGTCCACCAGGCTGCGGCTCAGGAATCACGGTTTTGGTGAGTCGCTGACCGTTTCTTTCGACAGCGACGCTGAGCGGCTGATTTCCACTGACGTCCACGCGGAGAATCACGTCTTCCCACGTCGGATTTTCAACGCCATCGATGCGCACAATGCGATCGCCGGCTTCGAATCCAGCCTTTGCAGCCAGCGAACCCTGCGGCACCCATCCGATGACAGCTGGCTGATCAAGCACCAGCGGGTGCTCGTAGCGAACCATGTAAACGCCGGTAAGCAGGCCGATCGCCAGCACAATATTCATGAACGGACCGGCGAAGGCGATCACCAACCGTTGCCAGCGCGGGTGCGACATGAATTCAAATTCGGCGCCGCTTCGCTCTTCGGAAAAGTTCTCGCCCGACATTTTGACGTAGCCGCCGAGCGGAATCGCACTGATGCGGTAGTCGGTGTCGCCCTTCTTGAAGCCCAGCAGCCTCTTGCCGAAACCGATAGAGAAAACTTCGACGCGAACGCCGAACAATTTAGCAGCGGCGTAGTGGCCGAATTCGTGGACCAGGATCATTACCCCTAGTACGAGGGCGACCGCCGCAACATTGATTACGAAATCTTGCATGAAAATCAAAAACCTCAGTGGACCTTGGCGGGTTGCTGGACTGCGCCACCAAGGTGCCCAACCATGTTGCGCGCGATGTCACGAGCTTCAGCGTCCAATTCCAATACTTTCGATATAGATTCAGGATGCGATGCCGCCGCTTCATTCAACGTGGCTTCAATTACCTGAGAAATGCCCTTAAACGGAATACTGCCTTCCAGGAAGGCCGAGACAGCGATTTCATCCGCCGCATTTAGGGCGATTGTCTTAGATCCACCGGCTTCGGCTGCTTCGTACGCCAACCGCAAGCACGGGAACTTATCCAAGTCCGGCGGGCAAAAATCGAGCTGCTTCAGATCTCGAATATTGAAGCGCAGATCGCTTTCAACCCGCTCGGGGTAGGTGAGCGCGTACAGAATTGGCAGGCGCATGTCGGTGACCGAGAGCTGCGCCAGGATACTGCCATCGCGGAACTCCACCATAGAGTGGATCGTCGACTGCGGATGCACGACAACATCCACCTGACTGGGAGGCACGCTGAATAAGCGGCAGGCCTCGATCACTTCAAATCCTTTGTTCATCAGGGTTGCTGAATCTATTGTAATGCGTCGCCCCATTTTCCATGTGGGATGATTCAGTGCCTGTTCGATCGTAATCTTGTCGAATTCGTGGGCCGGAGTATGCAGGAAAGGACCGCCTGAAGCGGTAAGCCAGACGCGATCTACTTCATGAAGTTTGCCGCCTCGCATGCACTGGTGAACCGCATTGTGCTCGCTATCGATCGGCAGCAAGGGTTTGCCCTGGCGCTTCGCTTCAGCGGTGATCAGCTCCCCGGCGACGACTAGAGATTCTTTGTTCGCGAGTCCAACTTCCTTGCCGGCCTTCACTGCCTCGTAAGTCGCTTCCAGTCCAGCCACGCCGACGATGGCGCTGACCACAAAATCAACGTGGGGATGAGTGGCTACGTGAACAGAACCGGCCGCGCCGAAAACAACTTCCGTGTCCGAGTGTCCCGCATCACGCAATTGCTTGCGCAGGCTGTCCGCGTCGCGCTCACGCGCAACGGATACCAGCCTAGGTTTCCAGCGGAGCGTCTGCTCGAAGATCAACTCAAGGTTAGATCCGGCCGCCAGGGAAGTGACAGCGAAGCGGTCGGGATAGGACTCAACGATGTTCAGCGTGCTGCGGCCGATGGATCCCGTAGAGCCCAGGATGGCAATGCGTTTCATTCCGATAAATGCCTGCGAATCAGCCACTAAGAGCCGAGGACACGCAAAGCCGAATAGTACCACAGCACCGGAGCTGCAAAGAGCAGCGCGTCCACCCGGTCGAGCATGCCCCCATGTCCGGGAAGCAGCGCGCCTGAGTCCTTGACACCGGCGCCGCGCTTGATGAGCGACTCGACGAGATCTCCGAGCTGCGCCGCAATATTGATTAGACCGCTCAGAATCAGCAGCGTGAGCAGATCGGGAGGCTGCGGCGCAAAGAATCCTTGTCCCTGATCGATCAGGTGCGCACGGAGCAGCGCCAAGCTCACCGCCTTTGCGCTGGAGAAGAACCACGTGCCTACAGCCACGCTGACCAGAAACGAAGCGATCGTCCCTTCCCAAGTTTTACCGGGACTGATGCGCGGAGCGAGTTTATGGCGGCCGAACAAGCGTCCAGCATAGTAGGCGGCCGTATCACCAGCCCAGACAACGATCAGCAAATAGATGATGAGAATCGCACCCGCCCACTGTTGCCGCAGCTGAGCAAGCAACGCAAAGGGAAGCGCTACATAAATAATGGCGAAGGCCGAGGCGGCGGCTCCGGGGAAGGCCGTGCGAAGATCGGCACTGCGCATTCCGACAACGAGCAAGATGAAAGCTCCGATTACAGCCGCGAAACCAACTGCGTACATCATCGCCGCTACTGAGACGAGCGGCGTTTTTGACGACTGCAACGCCACGCCGACAAAAAGCAGGACGATGAGCACATAGGTTGTTCTCGGGAACGGCTGCAGTTGGTAGTGCGTGGTGATTTGCAGGAATTCACTGGCGGTCAGCAGTGCGACGACTGCGACCAGAAATGCAAATAGAGGAGCTGGTGCACGCAGCACCGCCAGCAGAACAAAAGGAATGAGGACAACGGCTGTCAGAACACGCTTCATTTGGTAGGTGAATCGGTGAAGC
>CAWKDK010000005.1:0-184491 GCA_963848375.1 Terriglobia bacterium | reverse complement strand
TGTATCCCTGCCAAGCCGACGTGGGGGACCTCAGCAGCGCGGATCTATTCTGGGCACCCTTTCCTGCTCTGCATGGACTCCAATTCTCCTAATCTGCGTGCTGGAGATCCGCTCTATGACCTGGACGCAAGTCTACGATCCCTTCGGACATTGGTGGCTTTCTACCCTCGTCGCTGCCCTGCCGATTTTGGTTCTTCTCGGATTGCTCGCCGGCTTTCGCGTCGCGGCCCACATCTGCGCGATCGCCGGCGCCGCCACTTCGATCTCTGCGCCATCGTGGTTTTTGGAATGCCCGCCCGCCTGGCCCTTACCAGCTTTTTCTACGGCGCCAGCTTCGGTCTACTGAAGATTGTCTGGATCGTAATCGCCGCCGTCTATCTCTACGACATCTCCGTTGAAACCGGCCAGTTCGAGATCATGAAGGAGTCGGTCGCCGGAATCACGCCCGATCGCCGGCTCCAGTTGTTGATCGTCGCGTTCTGTTTCGGAGCCTTCATTGAAGGCGCAGCCGGATTCGGTGCCCCTGTGGCCATCGCCGGCGCGTTCATGATCGGTCTGGGATTCAAACCGTTTCACGCCGCCGCTCTCAATTTGATCGCGAACACCGCCCCTGTCGCCTGGGGCGCCATCGGCACGCCGGTCCACACTCTTGCTGCGGTCACCGCGCTGCCCGAATCCGATTTGAACGCCATGATCGGCCGGATCCTGCCATTCACCGCGGTCATTGTTCCCTTCTGGCTGGTTCGAGCGATGGTGAGCTGGTCAGAGACCTTCGAGGTACTCCCGGCAATTCTTGTTGTCGGAATCTCGTTCGCGGGCACCCAGTACTTCTGGTCGAACCATATGGATAGCAATCTGGTGGACATTGCCGCCGGCATCGTCTCCATGGTTGTGACCCTCATCTTCCTGCGCTTCTGGCAGCCAAAACATATATGGCGCTTTGAAGACGAACGCGATGCGGCTTCCGTAGCTCAAGAACGGAAAGCGGTTGTTCATCACACCACCGCCGAGATCGCCAAAGCCTGGATGCCCTTCCTGATCCTTTCCCTGTTCGTTTTAACTTGGGGACTCCCGAAGGTCAAAAGTGCGATGGGCAAAGCCACAACTCCGGCCTTTGCGACCGGCGGATGGAATGTTCCTTACCTTCACAAGGCCGTATCGCGCGCTCAACCGGTGGTCGCCAAGACAACTCCTGAAAATGCCAAGTTCGATTTCAACTGGCTCACCGCCACCGGCACCGGATGCTTTCTCGCAGCAATTGTCTCCGGTACGATCCTCGGCCTCAGTCTCAAACGACTCTTGCAGATTTTCGGAAAAACGCTGTACCGCCTGCGATACGCCATCATCGCCATGGCATGCATGTTGGGACTGGGCTTTGTCACCCGCTATTCCGGGATGGATGCCGTGCTGGGACTCGCATTCACGCGAACCGGATGGTTCTACCCATTTTTTGGGACGTACATAGGCTGGCTCGGTGTCGCCCTCACGGGCAGCGATACATCTTCGAATGCGCTTTTCGGCGGCTTACAACGCATTACCGCCGAGCAGCTGGGCCTCAGCGCGATCCTCATGGCGGCCGCCAACAGCGCCGGCGGCGTGATGGGCAAGATGATCGACGCCCAGTCCATCTGCGTAGCGACGGCTGCCACAAATCAGGTTGGCAACGAGGGTTCCATCTTCCGATTCGTGTTTTGGCATTCGGTGGCACTCGCAGCCATCGTAGGCGTGATCGTCATGTTGTACGCCTACGTTTTCCCGCATCTAATTCCACACGGACTCACGTTTGTGCATTAAACGCGCAACTCGCAGCAGGAACCTGCGACTCAGATCGGGCTCGGTTGCCTTTTCCAGGAGCTGCCAATGAACACCGCTGTGCTCCGGGAGTTCGAGTCCATTGTTGGACCACATGGCCTGATCTCGTCCCAGGAATCTCTACGCACCTACGAATGCGACGCCCTCACCAACTTTCGGGTCTGCCCCAGTGCGGTCGTGCTGCCGACAGCAGTTGAAGAGGTTCAAGGAATCGTTCGTATTTGCCATCGCGAACGTATCCCGTTCGTTGCTCGCGGTTCGGGGACTGGCCTCAGTGGCGGCGCGCTCCCGGTAAAAGACGGGATCGTCATCAGCCTGGCACGTATGAATCGTATTCTCGAAGTCGATCTTCCGAATGCGCGCGTCACGGTCGAGCCTGGCGTCATCAATCTCGACGTCACTGGACGCGTCTCTCCGCAGGAATACTTCTACGCCCCCGATCCGTCCTCGCAATCTGTGTGCAGTATTGGCGGGAATGTCGCGGAGAACTCCGGCGGCGCACATTGCTTGAAGTATGGATTCACTACCACACACGTTCTGGGACTCGAAATAGTTCTGCCCGACGGCAGCCTGGTTCATCTCGGCGGGAAGACGCTGGACATGCCCGGCTACGATCTGTCGGGAATCTTTGTTGGATCGGAAGGAACTCTGGGTATCGCCACAAAGATAGTCCTGCGGATCGTCAAGCGTCCGGAGTGCGTGCGCACTTTGTTGGCGGCGTTTAACAGCACCAATGAGGCGGGAGCTGCCGTCAGCGACATCATCGCCGCCGGAATGTTACCGGCCGCCATTGAAATGATGGACAACCTCGCCATTCAAGCTGCTGAGGCCGCCGTTCATGCGAACTATCCGAACTGCGGCGGCCTGCTTCTTGTGGAGTTAGACGGGCCGGAAGCCGAGGTCCAGAGTCTGATGGAGCACGTGAGCGATATTTGCCGGCGAGACGGTGCGTGGGAGATACGCATTGCCAGCTCAGACGCCGAACGAATGCTGGTATGGAAAGGACGCAAAGCCGCGTTTGCTGCTATGGGGCGTATCTCTCCGAACTACATCGTGCAGGACGGCGTCATTCCGCGCACTGCCCTCCCTCGTGTGATGGATGAAATTACCCGCCTGAGCTCCGAAGCCGGTCTACGCGTCGCCAATGTTTTTCACGCTGGCGATGGTAACCTTCATCCTCTGGTTCTTTACGATCGTCGCATTCCTGGCCAAGAAAAGGCTGCGGAGGCTCTCTCCTATCGAATCCTCGAGCTCTGTATCGAGGCCGGAGGATCGATCACGGGAGAACACGGGGTCGGCGAAGAAAAGAAATTGATGATGTCCCGCATGTTCAGCGAGCCTGATCTCGACACCATGCAGCGCGTGCGTTGTGCCTTCGACCCGCTGAACCTCTCGAATCCGACCAAGGTATTCCCCACCCCGCGTCTTTGCGGAGAACAGCCCGGCAAATACGAACCTCACCCGCTCGAGATTGCGGGAGTGGCGGAACGTTACTGAATCAGTATGGGCAGCTCTTCGCAACTCGCGGCGACAAAAACAAACGTCGAAAGTGCTCTCCGCGCGATCGTAGGAACAGATCATGTCTCTGCAGGAGAGCTGATACTCGTCGAGCCCGGCAACGAATCGGAAGTCGCTGCTGTTCTGCGCTACGCCAACGAGCACGGACTATGCGTGCTTCCCCAGGGGAGCTCGACAAAAGCAGAATGGGGAAATCCGCCATCGCGAGCAGATATCGTTCTTTCGACAAAACGCATGGATCGCATTCTCGAGCATGCATGGGCTGATCTCACCGTCACCGTCGAAGCCGGATGCACCATCAGCAAGTTGCAGAATGCTCTTGCGCAACATGGTCAGCGATTGGCCATCGATCCTCTCTGGCCCGACCGAACGACCATCGGCGGACTCATCTCCACCAACGACAGCGGTTCACTCCGACTGCGATTCGGCAGCGTTCGTGACCTGATCATCGGAGTCACCCTGGCCTTGGCTGACGGCACTCTTGCTAGCAGCGGCGGCAAAGTTGTGAAGAACGTCGCGGGATACGACCTACCTAAGCTGGTGAGTGGTGCTCTGGGGACGCTCGGCATAATCACTCGAGCCGTCTTTCGCCTTCATCCCCTGCCGCAGAATCGCCGCACTCTAACCATTTCTTGCGCAGACATCAATCAAGCGCAGCGCCTGTTGTTGCAGATTCAGGACTCCAAATTCGCTCATACCGCTCTGCAAATGCGGATCGATTCCGAAGCCGCGTCACCCGAGTTCGATATTCTCTTTGAAGGCACTGTTGCGGGCTTGGACGCGCAAGAGCAGCAACTCCGGAAGCTAGCTTCTTCGTCGAGGATTGAAACCAGTTCAGGCGACCATTGGCAGGCCCGGCAGGCGCTCTGGACCGACGCCAATTCGGCGATCGCGAAAATCAGCGTACTTCCCTCGGAGATATCCGAAACAGTTCAGTCGCTGCAATCGATCTCTGCCTCGAATCGCTGCCGGTGGGCTACTGTATTTCAGGCGATCGGAATTGGAACAGTGAGTTTGTCTTCACCAGATCCGCAATCAATTCATCGGGCGCTGACCGCACTGCGCAGCCATGTCGAAGGCGCGGGCGGATCGCTCGTCCTGTTGCGGCGCGTTCAAAATATGCCAGCCCTCGACGCCTGGGGTACAACCGGCGACGCGCAGGCGCTTATGTCTGCAGTGAAACATCAATTCGACCCCAAACGCATCCTGAATCCGGGACGATTCGTGGGTGGAATCTGATGCCGGCCAATTTCACATCGCAGTTGGTGAATCTCGACCAGCTTTCCGCCGCCAGTCCCTTCGATCAATACCATCCACCGGCAGCTGACATTATCGATACATGCGTGCACTGCGGCTTCTGCCTCCCCTCCTGCCCTACTTACGTGCTCTGGGGAGAAGAGATGGATTCGCCCCGCGGGCGCATTTACCTGATGAAGATGGCGCGCGAAGGCGCCGCCACAATGAACCCCGAGTGGGTTGGGCATTTTGATAAGTGCCTCGGCTGCATGGCCTGTATGACCGCCTGCCCCTCTGGTGTCGACTACGGCAAGCTGATCGAAGCGACACGGGCACAGATTGAACGCCAGCATCGTCGCCCGTTTCACGAACGGCTCTTTCGCCGGCTCATATTCAGGATGTTCACGAACCAGGCAATGCTTCGCAGCTTGCGCACGCCACTAAGCATCTACCAGAGCCTCGGACTGCAGCGCGCAGTCCGCAGCAGTGGCATTCTGAAACTTTTGCCGAAACGTCTGCAGGCGATGGAACAGTTGCTCCCGGAGTCAAAGCCGCGCGAGACTGTCGCCGAAGTGACTCCCGCCGTTGGCTCGCGCCGCGCACGCGTCGGACTACTACTTGGATGCGTTCAACGCGAATTCTTTCCTAACGTGAACGCCGCGACCGTGCGGGTACTGGCAGCCGAAGGCTGCGAGGTTATCGCCCCGCACGAGCAGCCTTGTTGCGGAGCGCTCTTGATTCACGCCGGAGAAGAACCACCTGCTCTCAATTTGGCTCGCCGCATCATCGACATTTTCGAGCGCGCCAAAGTAGACGTCATCATCTCGAATGCCGCCGGTTGTGGCTCCAACTTGAAAGAATATGGCCATCTGCTCCGCGACGATCCGCAATATGCTGAGCGCGCTCGCCTGTTCTCCGCGAAGTGCCGGGACATTCTCGAATTCCTTGCCGAACTCGAGCCACGAGCGGAACGGCATCCAGTGCCTCTGCAGATCGCCTATCACGACTCCTGCCACCTCCAGCACGCTCAAGGAGTGCGTTCTCAGCCGCGACAGTTGCTTGCGCTGATTCCACAACTCACGATCACGGAGATCCCTGAATCAGCGATCTGTTGCGGCTCGGCCGGAATTTACAACTTGGTTCAGCCGGAACCGGCCACTGCGCTCGGGGACCGAAAAGCCGCGTTGATCGCTTCCTTACAGGTAAACACGGTAGCCACCGCAAACCCCGGATGCCTCCTGCAATTGCAATCCGCGCTCAATCGAATCGGCCATCCACTCCCCGTTGTTCACACCGTTCAACTCTTGGACGCATCAATTCGAAACCAAGCCCTCAACCTCAAGTAAACGAAAAAAGGGGATGAGCTTCCGCCCATCCCCGAGGAGAGTCAGCTTTTTAATCTAGAAAGTTACCTTCAGAGCCAACTGTACGAACCGCCGCTCGTTCGGAACGCCCGCAGCAGGGTTTACGCCCTTCTTCCCTTCGATCGTGAAGGGCGTCAGGCTTCCAAAGTATCCCGCATCCGCAAGGTTCGACTGAACGTAGTAGTTGGAGTGATTCAGCAGGTTGTAGAACTCACCACGGAACTGAAGATGCACACGCTCAGTCACGGGGAATTCTTTGCCAGCCGACAGGTTGATGTTGTACGCGCCTGGTCCACGGAAGGCGTTGCGATGTGTCATGTCCGACGGGAAGTGGCAATTCTGCCCCGTCGAAACCAGGTTTCCCGCAGCATTCGTAACCATATCGCACGTCGGCAATTCGCCCGAACCAACCAGCGGATCCGTGTACGTATTCGATCCTGGCAGATTCAGGTACGCAAACGTGTTCGGTGTACCGAGCGTAGTCGCGGTGCTGGTGCTACCGGTAAGTCCGAACGGCGCCGTCGGCACATATCGTGACGCGATCGTGTCAGTACCCACGAAGCCGTTGCTGTCAAACACAGTGAACGGATTGCCCGTTCTCGCCGTAACGATTGGCGCTAACGACCACCCGTCCATGACCTGCTTCAATACGCCATGCATTCCCTTCGCATAGGGCAGGGTCCATACGGCGCTCAAAGCGATTCGGTGACGCGCGTCGAAATCAGCGTTGCCCTTGTCGAGAGCCGGATTGAATGGATCAAGCAATCCCAGCCAACCCTGAGCCTGAGGAGTCTCGCTGAAGGTTGAGCTGATGTTATCGATCGCGTGTGAATACGTGTAGTTGACCGTCAGATCGATGCCCTGGTGAAACAGGTTGCTGGAAACAAAACGCGTATTGAGCGAGTTGTAATACGAAAACCCGTTCGTACCGCGAGTGTTCATATTTCCGTATTGCCGGTTGATGCGATCCAAAGGAGAATCGACCGTCGGATCTTCACCCATATAAACGATGCCGGTGCCGGCCTGGTTCGTGTTCTCGATCGAGTACAGGTGAATGCCGTGCGACCCGCTGTATTCCAACGCCACCAGTGAATTCCGTAATACCTGATGTTCTAGAGACAGGTTCCACATATTTGCATATGCGGTCGGAATGTTCTGACGAACGTAGCGCAAGCTGGCGGGAGGTAGAGCCTTGGTTCCAGTTCCCGCAAACGGACCGAGGTTATCAGTCGTAATCGGAACGCCAGAGTTAAAGATGGAATTGAATTGTCCCGGAGGATTCTGGATTACGTTGAACGTGACGTTGCCAAAATTCCTCTCGTACGCGATTCCGTAACCGCCACGCAGTGACGTTTTGCCGTCACCGAACACGTCCAGAGCGAAACCAACCCGCGGCGCGAAGTTGTGATACTGCGGCTGCCACAAACCACCTACCGGACTGGCCGGGCTATTGGCAGTCGGAGCGGACGTATAGACTTGGCCGTTCCTGAAGTTATCGAAATAGTTTCCGCCTTGCGTGAACACAAAATTCGAATCCAGCTGCGGATCCTTATTGTGCTGCACGCCGTAATACTCCCAACGCAGTCCGAGATTCAATGTCAACCGCGGCGTGACTTTCCACGTATCCTGGCCATAGAAAGCCATATCGTTGAATCGATTGCTGCGGCTGAAGCTGGGCTGTCCAGTCGGCAGATTGATGGTGCACGATGGAGTCTGTATGACCGCTCCAGTCGCGTCCTTGGCACAAGGGAACTTCCCTTGCGAATCCACAACTACCTGGAACCATCCCGCTGTACCGGTCAGGAAGTTTTCCAGATCACCCGGGACTCCACCAGCACCGTTCAGTGCCTCCACTGCATTCTCGTAGGCTCCGAACGTCCGGTTGTCACGCGTGTACACATACTCTCCACCGAAGCGCAGATCGTGTTTACCCTTGGTCCAACTCACCGCCTGCGAGATCTCAGCAACGTTCTGAGGACCACCGAACGGAATGCTGTTGCCAGGCGTCAGCTGCGAGTATCCAGGCAAACTGATCAGGTCTCCGTTGATTCCAACGGCCGCGCTCGAGCTGAAATACAGACTCGGCTGAACTGGTTGCGTTGACGCCAACGGTTGCGTGTTGTTCAGTCGGTTAAACAGTAACTTCGTTTCCGTGACCAGCCTCGGATTCCACACATGCGTCACCGAGTACATGAAGTTGTTGTTAAAGAACGTCTGACCGGTGTCATATCCGACATATGGGCTGTTATTCAAGAAGCCGGCGAATTCATTCTGGCTGAAGAGCGCATACCGGAAGAACATTTGCGTCGCATCCGACATGTGATAATCCACGCGATTCAGCGTGCTGTACGTATTTTGCGGAGGACCGCCGCCGGAATCCGAGGGCACGCTGTAGCTGACCTTATCGAAAATCGGCGCATTCGGGCCATACGTGTTTAACGTCGGCTGGAGTACCGGATCAATCGCGATGCCCGCGTCGTTAGCGTTTTCTGTTCCTAGAAGATTCAGTCCCGACCGCAACTTTTGGTTTGTGAAGACCGACTGCGTAGCCGGAGACGAAGCCGCAAGAAATGCGGGATCCATCACCAGCGTGATCGCCGTGGCTGCGCTGCGCACGCGTGTCCATTCCGTGCTGCTGAAGAAGAACAGCTTGTTCTTAATTACCGGACCGCCGAAAGCGTACCCAAACTGATTACGCGTGTAGTGTTGCCGCGCAATCCCGTTCGCGTTCGAATCGTAATCGTTTGACGTCAACGCCGAGATGCGGTTGAACTCGTAAAGCGATCCATGGTACTGATTCGTTCCCGACTTCGTGACAACGTTGATCACTCCACCCGAGGCGCGTCCGTACTCAGCGGAGAAGTTGTTGCTCACTACGCTGAATTCCTGCACGGCATCCAGTGGAACGGACTGTCCAACTTTACTCGTATAGGCATCGACGTTCTCGCCGCCGTCGAGCAAGCTGTCTGTGCTCGCCGAGCGCTGGCCATTGATCGAAACGCCCGCGCCGCGCGTAATCTGGTCGCTTCCACCTGTACCGGAAGAAGAGTCCTGCGCCACATTGCCAAGCGTCTGGACAAAGTCATAAGGATCTCGCGTCAAAGAAGGAAGCTCAGCTACGCGCTTCGCGCTGACGACCTGCGTTAACGACGAGCTTTGAGTCTCGACCTCGGTTTCGGGTTGAGCGCTTACCTCAACCGTGGTTTCCGTGCCGGCTGTCTTCAGTTGCACATCCAGCGCAGCGCGGCCACCTGGCGCTAATTGTGCCTTCTGCACAATCTCGCCGAACCCGCTGGCCGATACCTTCACTGAATACGTACCTGGCGCCAGATTGCTGATCGTGTAGTTTCCGGAAGTATCGGTTTGAATGGTACGGCTGGCATTCGTTCCAACATCGGTCGCAGTGACGGTCGCTCCGGCAACAACGGCTCCGGTTGCATCTGTGACTATGCCGGAGAGCGACCCTTTCTCAGACTGCGCAAATGCGACCGGCAATACAAACGACAATGTCGCCAGAATCGTCACGCCCCAAACAAGGCGTTTGAATCCGGTCAGTTTTGAAAGAAACGGTGTCATTTTTCTTCTCCTAAATTTCTGCGGGACGGGAGAGTCGGTCTTGAGCTTCTGCACACGCTCAGGACGAGGTGCTGCCGATCAGCGCTGGGGAAGAAACACTTCCGCTGTGACTTGAGGGACGAATTGAGGTAATAGTGTTTTCGCATCCCCAACGCTTGCAGATTCGCTGGGGTAAGTTGCACGTGCCAATCCAGCAGAGTGCGTGATCAGACGTGGATATCGAATTCCGGGAAGCGCGGAGTTTGAGGTGTGACTATCTGTTTGAAATCTGGGACGAGTTGAAGGTAACTACCTTTCAGGCGCATGGCCCAGAAACGAGCGATCTCTACCAAATCGCAGAGCTTCTGCTCTCCTAATCTATGGAGAACAGAAACTCGGACCAGTTCTCAAGGCACTAGTCCCAGTCGTCGATCGCTCTACTTCTGCAATTTGTAGTCAGCTCCAGGGATCTTCTGCGATACCTGCGAAGGAGTTGGCAATTGCGAACGATCCCATCCGCCGCCCAACGCTTGTATCAACGCAACTGCGGAGACCATTTGTTGGATTTGCAGAGTCACCACAGTTTCCTCATCCGAGAAGACTGTGTTTTGCGCGATTAAGACATTTAAATAGGGATCGACTCCCGTTTCATAACGAGCGACCGAGAGTTGCAAGAACTGCTGCGCGGACGCGAGCGCTTCCTTCTCGCGCTGAATCTGTTGGGAGGAAATCCGCACGGCCGCGAGATTGTCCTCGACCTGTTGAAACGCCGTGAGCACCGTCTGCCGGTAATTCGCCACATGGCTGTTATAGGTTGCCGAATACTGATGAAGTTCGGCTCGATAGAGTCCGCCGTCGAAGATTAGTTGTGAAGCCGACGGACCGATCGACCAAATACGGCTGGGGCCTGTGAACAAGTTAGAAAATGTGGAGGCCTCAAACCCACCGGTGGCGGAGATCGTAACGTCCGGGAAGAACGCTCCATAGCCGATACCGATAATCGCATTGTCCTGCGCTAGTGTCCGTTCAGCCGCGGCGACATCCGGTCGCCTCTCCAACAGTTGCCCAGGAACGCCAACGGGGATCGGAGGAGGTGCCGTGAGCAAAGGTTTCACTGGCATCTTGAAGTCCGATGGAACTTTCCCGAGAAGCACGGCGATGGCATGCTCGAATTGTGCACGCGCAATCCCAACGTTAATTGCCGCCGCTTGGGCGCTTTGCAATGTGGTCCTGGCCTCTACAACCGAGATGTAATCATCGATCCCGGTGTCATAAAGAACCTGCGTCAGCTCAAGCGTCTTAGTGTCAGCCTTCACAAGGTTATCGAGAGTCTCTTGCAACGCATCCTGGCCGCGGATCTCAAAATAGAATTGTGCCAGGCTCGCCTGCTCCGTCAGTCGCTCCAGTTCAAGATCAGCCGCGCTGACCTGTGCCGCGTATTGGAATTCGTGTACCTGGTTGCGAATCTTGCCAAAGAAGTCTGGAGTCCACGAGACATCAATCGGAGCAGAAATAACCGTGGACGTCCGCCCGGTATTGGCTTGCGTCGAATTCGTTAAGCTGCCGGAAGACTTGGCTCGGTTCCAGAAAGGATTCGCTGTCACTGTAGGCCAATAGAGCGCCCGCGCCTCGGCCACCACCGCGCGCGCCTCCATGAAGTTCTGAAAAGACACTTTTATGTTCTGATTATTGATATCAACTTGCTCTTCCAGCGCGTTCAATTCCGGGTCCTTGAAGATCTCCCACCACTTCCCTCGCAACATCCCTTCCTGCGGATTGGCAACTTTCCAGCCCTCGGCGTCTTTGAAGTTCACCGGAGATTCTTTGTAGCTCGGCGCAGCCGCCTTTGGCGGAGTTGGCGCGTGATACTTCGGCCCAACCGTACAAGCTGACAGAACTAGCAGGCACGCTGCCGCAATTCCATGAACGAACCATCGATGGTGTCGCATCTTCATAATCCTTCTTAGAGCGCCGGTGCCTCCGAACCCGGATTAAACGTGTCCCGCGGCTTACCCAGCAGGCGCAAACGTAACTTGTCGAGCGCGAGATAAACCACCGGAGTGGTGTAGAGCGTAATCAATTGGCTGAGCAACAGGCCGCCGACAATCGTGATTCCCAGCGGCCGGCGCAGCTCCGAGCCTGTTCCCGTGCCGAGCGCCAATGGCAACGCGCCAAACATGGCTGCCATTGTCGTCATTAGAATCGGCCGGAAGCGGAGCATGCATGCTTCGAAGATAGCGTCCGATGTGCTCTTCCCTTCCACGCGCTCTGCCATCAGCGCAAAGTCAATCATCATGATGGCGTTCTTCTTCACAATCCCGATTAGCAGCACAATGCCAATGATCGAAATCACGTTCAAATCCATGTGGAAGAGCATCAGCGCCAGCATCGCGCCCGACACTCGCGGAGGGCAGAGTGGAAATGATCGTAATCGGGTGTACCAGGCTTTCGTAAAGAATGCCCAGAACGATGTAAACCGCCAGCAATGCCGTCAGGACCAGAATTGGCTCGGTCGACAGCGATTGCTGATATGCCTGAAGCGTCCCCGAGAAAAAGCCTCGCACGGTCGAAGGCATGCCAAGGCGTTCCTCCATCTGCTGAACTTCTTGCGATGC
Source organism: Terriglobia bacterium (assembly GCA_963848375.1). Classification (GTDB taxonomy): domain Bacteria; phylum Acidobacteriota; class Terriglobia; order Terriglobales; family Acidobacteriaceae; genus JAJPJE01. Next base: position 172,391 of record CAWKDK010000005.1, on the reverse strand, counting down.
CTCGCTCAGCGACATTCCAGGCACCAGGTTGAAAGACACAGTGACCGACGGAAACAGCCCCGTGTGATTCACTTGCAGCGCGGTTGTGCCTGTCTGATGTGTGCTCACCGTCTGTACCGGCGACATCGTATTTGCGCTCACATTTGTGGCTGCTGCATTCGAACCTGTGGAGCTCGAGGTACCACCGCCCGATCGAATGTAGAGACTGTTCAGGCCCTCCGGGGACTGGCTGTATTCCGGCGCGACCTCCATCACAACGTAATATTGATTCAGCGGCGTATAGATCACGGAAACTTGCGATTGCCCGAATGCTCCGTACAGAAGACTGTTGAGCGACTGACTCGTTTGTCCCAGCCGAGCCGCCGTCACGCGATCGTAGGTGACCATCTCTCGCAGGCCGCCATTTTGCTGGTCGGAGTTCACGTCCTGTAGACCTGGAAGCTTCTTCATGTTCTGAAATAGCAGCGGGCCCCAGTGCGCGAGGTCGTCAACATTGTCGGACTGCACTGTGTACTGATACAACGCATTGCTCGAACGTCCCCCAATGCGTAAGTCCTGCACCGCTTGGAAGAATGCGGATGCAATGGGAAGCCGGTTGATCTTCGGACGGAGACGATTGATCACATCGGCCGCACTGACCTTGCGTTCGTTTAGAGGCTTCAGCGCGATGTATATGAACCCGCCATTCGTCGATCCGCGCCCACCTGTGTAGGCGTTGACGTGCGCAACTGCCGGATCCTGCTTGATAACGTCGACCATCTTCAGGATGGAGAAATTGGTGAACGTGAACGAAGCGTCCTGCGGTCCCTGCACACCGCCTACCAGTGCGCCAGTGTCTTGCTGAGGGAAAAATCCTTTGGGAATCTTAATCATTACGACGACATTGAGTGCGATCGTGAGCGCAAGCAAGATCAGCATCAGTGCTGGATTGTCGAGAACCCAGGTCAGCGAGCGCCGGTACACAGACAGCATTCCCGCGAAGAATCTGTCGCTCATTCGATACAGTCGGCTATGTTTTTCTTGCCGATGCTGTGGCTTCAGAAAATGGGCGCACATGGTCGGCGTTGTCGTCAGCGAAACCACCATAGAAACGAGAATCGCTGCCGAGAGAGTCACGGCAAATTCCCGGAACAAGCGGCCGACTATGCCACCCATCATCAGAATCGGGATGAACACCGCAATGAGCGAAATGCTGATCGAGAAGACCGTGAAGCCAATTTCCTGAGCTCCCTTGAGAGCGGCCGCGAATGGCGCCATTCCCGCTTCGAGGTGACGGGTAATGTTCTCCATCACAACGATGGCATCGTCGACCACAAATCCGGTTGAAATCGTTAGCGCCATCAGTGACAGGTTGTCGAGAGTAAAGCCGAACATATACATCACAGCAAAGGTACCGATCAGCGAGACCGGTACTGCGACAGTCGGAATCAGAGTGGCTCGCGGACTCCTAAGGAAGACGAAAACAACCAGCACGACCAGGCAGATCGAGATGATCAGAGTTCTTTCCACGTCGCTAACGGACGCGCGAATCGTAGTCGTGCGGTCGAGGACAATCGTGAAAGTAATGCCCTGGGGCATGTCTGCCTGCAAAGAGGGCATCTGCGCGCGAACTCGTTCAACCGTGCCAATAATGTTCGCGCCAGGCTGGCGGAAGATAATCACCGTAATGGATTTCTTTCCGTCCGAATAACCTGCGGTTCTCAAGTCCTGCGTCGAGTCAACCACATCCGCGACGTCCGATAGCCGGACTGCGGCTCCGTTGTGGTAGCCCACAATCAGAGGGCGGTAGTCCACCGCGTGAGAAATCTGATCGTTCGCGATTATGTCCGCGGTAACGTTATCGTCCGCCAGCTGCCCTCGCGGCTCGTGCGAGTTTTGAGTGCTCAGCACCGTCCTGACGTTAGCCAAAGTCAGTCCGTTACTCTGCAACTTATTTGGATTCACCTCCACCCGCACCGCGGGCGTTGCGCCTCCAGCGACAATTACCTGGCCCACACCATCGATCTGCGAAAGCTTTTGCGCCAGGATCGTCGACGCGAGATCGTAGACCTTGGAGACTTCATATTTGTCCGACGTCAGGCTCAGGATCATGATCGGTGCATCTGCCGGATTCACTTTGCGGTAGGTGGGATTCTGGGGAAGGTTCGCAGGCAAATACGTTCGTGCTGCATTGATTGCCGCTTGCACATCCCGTGCAGCCCCGTCGATGTCACGGCTCAGATCGAATTGCAGCGTAACTGAAGTGCTCCCGAGCGAACTGGAGGAAGTCATCTCTGAGACACCCGCGATGTGCCCGAACTGCCGCTCCAGCGGAGTAGCCACCGACGACGCCATGATCTCGGCGCTGCCACCGGGGAGGCTGGCACTCACCGAGATCGTTGGGAAATCAACCTGCGGAAGAGGTGCCACCGGCAAAGCCGTAAAAGCAATCGCACCGGCAATGCCCACAGCAATAGTCAGCAACGTTGTAGCTACGGGCCGTCGGATAAATGGAGCGGAGACACTCATGAACGCTCCGAAACCGGCGCCACTTCGCCGTTCACTGCACGCTGGCTGGCCCTCTTACCCGTGAATCGCAGCGCAACGCGGTCAAAGAAAACATAAATAACGGGCGTCGTGTAGAGCGTCAGAACCTGGCTGACTAGCAACCCGCCCACCATCGCAATTCCTAGAGGCCGGCGCAACTCCGAACCTAACCCTCGACCCAACGCAAGCGGCAGTCCGCCGAGCAAGGCTGCCATCGTCGTCATCATGATCGGTCGAAAACGCAGCAGACTGGCTTCGTAGATCGCGTCAATGGAATCCTTCCCATGCTGACGCTCAGCGTCGAGCGCAAAATCCACGATCATGATGCCGTTCTTCTTTACGATGCCAATCAAAAGGATGATGCCGATGATCGCGACCACGCTGAGATCCTGGCGAAACAGGATCAAGGCCAGCAAGGCTCCAACGCCTGCCGACGGCAACGTTGAAAGAATCGTGATCGGGTGAATGAAGCTCTCATACAGCACGCCGAGCACGATATATACGGTGACCAGCGCAAACAGAATTAACAGCGCTTCGTTTGAGAGCGAATTTCGAAACGATGCTGCCGTTCCCTGAAAATCGGCCTGCAGACTCGCGGGAAAGTGCATCTGCTCGGCAAGTCGGTCAATCTGTGTAATCGCCGTTCCCAGTGACGCATGTGGTGCCAGGTTGAACGACACGGTAACCGCCGGGAACTGCCCCTGGCGATTGATCGAAAGGGCTTCCGTAGTAGGTGCGGCTTGACTGAACGTGGCTAACGGCACCGAATTCGGCGCGGAGGCAGTGCTTACGGTATTCGGAGTCGTAGTGGTCGTGGTCAGCGCATTAGGCGGCGCAGTTAGAACCGCGGAAGATGGCGTGTACAGCACCGAAGTCGTCGTAGCATTGGATCCGGCTGCAGCCGACGCCGACGAAGAAAATGATGTCACCGCACTCGCGCCCGTGGCTCCTGACGATGCGTTCGACTGAATGAAGAGATTGCCAAGATTAGCGGGCTCTTTTTGCCACTGAGGTGCCGTTTCAAGAATGATGTGATACTGGTTTAGTTGCGTGTAGAGCGTGTTGATCTGGCGCTGCCCGTAAGCATCATAGAGCGTGTTGCCGATTGTTGCGGGAGCAATGCCCAGCCTTGACCCGGTAACGCGATCGATCGTCAGGAAAATTGCGCGCGCCCCCATTTGCTGATCGGTGGCCACGTCCTCGAGATCCTTCAACTCCTTGAGCTTGTCGACAAACCGGTTGCTCCAGTCGTTCAGCTCGTTGGTGTCCGGATCCTCCAGCGTGTACTGAAACTGCGTGCGGCTGACCCGATCGTCAACGGTGATGTCTTGCACCGGTTGCATGTACAGGACAATTCCCTTCACCTGCTGAATACTCTTGCTTAGCCGGCGGATGACATCAGAAGCGCTCATCCGGCGCTGGTCGAGCGGTTTCAGGTTGATCGAGATACGTCCGCTGTTCAGTGTCGTGTTAATGCCGTCAGCGCCGATAAAAGATGAGAGGCTCTCCACCGCCGGATCCTGAAGAATGACCTTCGACAATTCCTGCTGTTTCGCGGCCATCGCGGGAAACGAAATTGACTGTCGCGCCTGCGAGATACCCTGAATTACGCCCGTGTCTTGCACCGGGAAGAAGCCTTTAGGAATGGTGATATAGAGAATGGTAGTAAGTACGAGGGTGGCTAGGAAAATCAGCAGCGTGAGTCCCTGATGCCTGAGAACGACTTTTAACGTTCGGCCGTAAAACTCGATCATGCGATTGAAGGCGTTTTCAGTGATGCGGTAAAAACGCGTCTGCTGCGCCTCCGGCGTGTGACGGAGAATGCGCGAACACATCATCGGGGTCAAAGTTAGAGAAACGACCGCTGAGATGATGATCGTGGCCGCCAGCGTTACAGCGAATTCGCGAAACAGCCGCCCAACCACATCGCTCATGAAGAGCAGGGGAATCAGTACCGCAATGAGCGAGACCGTCAAAGAGATGATGGTGAAGCCAATCTGTTCCGCGCCCTTCAGGGCAGCCACTAACGGCGCGTCGCCAGCTTCCAGGTAACGAGAAATGTTCTCGATCATCACAATCGCGTCGTCGACCACAAAACCTGTGGAGATCGTGAGCGCCATCAGCGACAGGTTGTCTAGGCTATAGCCGAGCGCGTACATCACGGCAAAGGTTCCAACCAGAGAAAGCGGCACGGCAATGCTTGGGATAATGGTCGCGTATATGCTGCGCAAGAAGAGGAAGATAACCAGCACGACCAGGCCGATGGTCAACATCAACTCGAACTCAACGTCGCTGATCGAAGCCTGAATGCTGGTCGTCAGATCGGTCAATGTAACGATCTTGATAGACGCCGGGAGGTTCGCCTGTAGCTGAGGCAGGATCGTCTTGATCGCCTTAACTACATTGATTGTGTTCGCTCCGGGCTGTCTCTGGATGTTCAGGATCACCGCCGGCGTCTCATTCATCCAAGCCGCTTGCCTGTTGTTTTCGACCCCGTTTATGACGTTCGCAACATCCTTCACCAGCACGGGCGCGCCATTGCGGAACGCTATGGGTACATTTTTGTAATCGCCTGCAATGGTGATCTGGTCGTTCGCGTCAATCTGGTAATCCAGTCGCGGACCGTCAAAGTTTCCTTTCGCCGCGTTCACGCTGGTTTGCACCAGCGCCGTCCGCACGTCCTCCATGTTGATTCCGTACGCGGAGAGCTGAACCGGATTTACCTGGATGCGAATGGCCGGCTTCTGTCCGCCGCTGATACTCACCAGCCCAACTCCGCTGAGCTGCGAAATCTTAGGAGCCAGTCGCGTATCCACTAAGTCCTCAACCTGCGACAAGGGCATCGAGTCCGACGTGATACCCATCGTCAGGATTGGTGAGTCTGCCGGATTCGTTTTGCTGTAGATCGGCGGCACTGGCAAATCCGCTGGTAGGAAACTCTGCGCGGCATTGATGGCCGACTGCACCTCTTGTTCTGCTACGTCGATGTTCAGCGTGAGCTGGAATTGCAGAACAATGACTGAAATTCCGCCTGCGCTCGTCGACGTCATCTGGCTCAAGCCCTGCATCTCTCCGAACTGACGTTCTAGCGGAGCGGTTACAGTGCTCGCCATCACATCGGGACTAGCGCCCGGATATTGCGTGATCACCTGTATGGTTGGATAGTCAACCTGCGGCAGTGCCGATATCGGTAGTTGTTTGAACGCAACGATGCCCGCAAGCAGAATGGCCGCCATCAATAATGAGGTGGCCACCGGACGCAAAATGAATGGGCGAGACGGACTCACGGCGCGTTACTCTCACTTGTTCTCGAAGGAAGCTGTACTTTAGAGATCGTCACTTTGGAGCCGTCCTGCAACTTCTCAAAGCTGCTGTCAGCAATAACGTCTCCGGCCTGGATACCTTGAACCGCGACCACGCCGGCATTCGCGACTCCAGTCTTCACATTCGTCATCTTCGCCTGGCCATTTTGGATGACGTAAACGAAAGCGACATCGCCGTTGTGTTGTATCGCGGAATCCGGAATCAGAATCTGGTTCGGAAGCGTCTTCACTGCCAGCCGGGTATTTACGAACTCGTTGGGAAACAAAGCCTCATCCTTGTTATCGAATGTGGCGCGCAGTTTCACAGTTCCGGTGCTTGTGTCGATCTGGTTATCGACAGTGGTCACCTCTCCCTTTCCAATCAATGAATTCATCTGTCGGTCCCAGGCTTCAACGCTGAGCTTCGTCCCGTGGCGAATCTGGTCTAAAACATCGGCCAGATTGTCTTCCGCGATGGTGAAAATGATCGTGATCGGTTCGGTTTGCGTGATCACCACCAGAGGAGTCGTATTGTTCGCGGTCACAAGGTTGCCGGGATCAATCAGGCGAAGGCCCACCCTGCCCTGGATCGGAGAAGTGATGTGGCAATACGCAACCTGCACCCGGTTATAGTCGACGAGGCCCTGATCGGTTCTCACACTCCCCTGCAACTGCTTAACGATTTTTTCCTGATCTTCCAGTGTCTGCCGTGGAATGGCATTCTTCGCCCACGCTTGCTGATAGCGTTCCAAATCCATCTGCGCCTGAGCCAAAAGATACTGATCATGCTCGAGCGTTCCCTCAGCCTGCTCGAGTTGCGCCATAAAAGGACGGGCATCCAAATCGATCAGGGGATGACCTCGCGTCACCAGTTGCCCTTCGCGATAATGGACACTGGTAATCACTCCCGTAACCTGCGCCGTAATTGAGTTGGTGTAGACCGAGGTCACGGTCCCAATCGCGTCCAGATAGACGCCGATGCTGCCGAGTTTGGCGGTCACTGTCGTCACTGGAACGGCGCCAGTCATGCCACGTCGCGACGGCGCCGAAGCCGCGTTCGTTGAACCACGTCGTAGAACGGCGTAGAACAACAGTCCGAACAAGAGAAGAACGACTATCCATATCCAGCGATGCCGTCGTTTTGGCTGGGCAGGTGTTTGATGGGTTGAAGAGTCATCCCGTGAGCGGGATTCTCCGTCGTGCGGTTCCATTTGGTCAGGATGCATTCAATATCTCGCGACGGCCGGTTGATCACGAGAAACAATCCCGGGGCGCGCCACTACCTCCATCGAGCACAGCAAATCCAAGTGCGAACTTAATCTCCACCTAACCGGCCAGTCTCCATCGCAGACACCGCTGCATACGCTCTCCAGTAGCGACCCGGTGAGCTGTAGTTCGATAGTCTTCGTGGCCTGAAAGTCCGTCGCGGGAACCACTCCAGAATGCCGGTTGTTGGCCGGCGATTCACCAGACATGAAAACTCATCATTCAAATGACGCTAAGCGGACGATTCGCAAACCGAGCCGCACGTTATTGAGATGCCTGTCCCGCGGCAGGTAAACGCCGCATGAGCCGAGTTTCACTGTTAATGTTTGTAAAGATTCGTAACGGGTTGTCAGGGCGTAGAAAAAAACTTGCTTCTCTCGCAGCTCCGCGGAACGATCCTGGTCCCTTGACCAGAAGCCGTCTCTACGAGTCGATGAGGGTATTGAAAGAACTACGAGAAGGTTTCGGCGTCTCGAAGAAGAAGACCGGCGGCATCCTTCGCTGACACCACGGGATCGCCCTGAATGGGCCACTTTATAGCCAGCTCCGGGTCGTTCCACCGAATCGTCCGTTCGTCCGCGGGAGAGTAAAAATCTGTAGTCTTGTAGAGGAAATCAGCTGATTCGGAAATTACCAGAAAACCGTGCGCAAACCCTGGAGGGATCCAGAACATTTGCTTGTTCTGCTCATTTAATGTCACGCCGACCCATTTACTAAACGTAGGAGAGCTCCTGCGAATGTCGACCGCCACATCAAACACTTCGCCGCGCACCACTCGAACCAGCTTCCCCTGCGGCTGCCGGACTTGATAATGCAGGCCTCGCAACACATTCCGTACCGACCGTGACTGGTTATCCTGCACGAACTGATAGTTGATCCCCGCTTGCGTTAGTCCGCGACTGTTGAAGCTCTCAAAAAAATAGCCGCGCGAATCTTCAAAGACCTTGGGCTCAATAATCAGTACATCGGGAATTTCGGTAGGCCGAACATTCATTGTAGATAGTTCTCTAGTAGACCCGCGACTGCAGGACTTGCAGCAGGTACTGGCCGTAGCCATTCTTGGCCATGGGAGCCGCCAACCGTTCCAATTGCTCGCCACTAATAAATCCAGCGCGGTAAGCAATCTCTTCCGGGCACGCCACCTTCAGTCCCTGCCTCTCTTCGATCGTCCGAATAAAGGAACTCGCATCCAGCAGCGATTCATGCGTCCCGGTATCGAGCCACGCATACCCGCGGCCCAACACCTCGACACTAAGCTGATTGCGCTCCAGGTACCATTTGTTTACGTCCGTAATCTCCAGCTCATTTCTCCACGATGGCTTGATCGCCGACGCAACTTCCACTACCTGCTCGTCATAAAAATAAAGTCCGGTTACGGCGTAACGGGATCTCGGCTGCTTCGGTTTCTCTTCCAGACTCTTAGCGCGGCCCTCCTCATCAAATTCCACGACACCGTAACGCTCAGGATCCTTCACTGGATACGCAAAGATCGTCGCTCCCTTTTCGCGATCCTGGGCCGAGCGAAGCCTCGTCCACAAATCATGCCCATAGAAAATGTTATCGCCCAGCACGAGTGCGCAATGCGAGCCTCCGATAAATTTCTTCCCAATAATGAAAGCCTGCGCCAAGCCCTCCGGTGCGGGCTGGATCGCATAGCTGAAATTGATTCCCCACTGCTCTCCATTACCCAGCAGCTGTTCGAATCGTGGCGTATCTTCTGGCGTTGAGATCACCAGGATGTCGCGGATGCCCGCCAGCATCAGTACGCTGAGCGGGTAATAAATCATCGGCTTGTCGTAGATGGGAAGCAGCTGCTTCGAAAGACACCGGGTGATCGGGTACAGCCGGGTGCCAGCTCCCCCGGCGAGGATTATTCCTTTCAATCAATTCTCCTGAACTCTTTAGCGGCCAGCGTACTGAGTTTTGATCCAGTCGCGATAAGCGCCGCTGGTCACTGATTCTACCCAGTCGTTATTCTCCAGATACCAATTCACCGTCTTGCGGATTCCACTCGCAAAGCTCTCTTTGGGAGACCACCCCAGTTCAGCCTTGATCTTACGGATATCCATTGCGTATCGGCGATCATGGCCAGGCCGATCTTTTACAAAGCTGATGAGCGCCGTATGAGAGCTTCCATCTGATCGTGGACGCAACTCATCCAGCGTCTTGCAGATCGTATTCACTACATCCAAATTCGTCATCTCGGCACAGCCGCCGATGTTGTAGGTCTGCCCGGGTCTGCCCTTCTTCAGCACCTCAAGAATCGCCTCGCAATGATCGCTCACATACAGCCAATCGCGAACGTTCAATCCATCGCCATAGACGGGAAGCTTCTTGCCACCGATCGCGTTCGAAATCATCAGCGGAATCAGCTTTTCGGGAAACTGGTACGGACCGTAATTGTTCGAACAGTTCGTAGTCAGTGTAGGCAGTCCGTAAGTGTGGTGATAGGCCCGAACCAGGTGGTCTGACGCGGCCTTCGACGCCGAATATGGACTGTTCGGCGCATACGGAGTCTCTTCCGTGAACGCAGGATCAGTGGGAGTCAGAGATCCGTACACTTCGTCCGTCGATACATGCAAGAATCGGAAGTGATCCTTTTCTGCGCCGTCCAACCCATTCCAGTACGCTTTTGCTTCCTCGAGCAGAGCAAACGTGCCGTGAATGTTGGTCTGGATGAATTCGTCCGGATCGAGGATCGATCGATCTACATGGCTCTCCGCGGCGAAATGAACAATCGCAAACGGCCGGAACTCGAGCAACAACCTGCGCATCGCGGGCGCGTCGTTGATGTCTGCGTGAGTGAAGCTATATCCGCTTCTCTCTTGCAGGTCGCTCAAACTCCCCAGGTTCCCCGCATAAGTCAGCTTGTCGACATTGTTGACTGCCAGCCCGCAGGCAGAAACACAATGCCGGACAAAATTTGAACCTATAAAGCCAGCTCCGCCGGTGACAAGAATCTTATTCTGCATGCACTCGTAGGTTGTTCCTGAATTCAACCGCTTCGGTATTAGGCCAGTTCTACGTCTCCCATCGCAACCTCGACTAACACCGACCGCATAATCAAATCGATGGAGATCACGACGCGGAACGAATCTTCTTTCTTCCTCTCCAGTATGCCTTCCAATCCTCGGAGAGGGCCACCTTTAATTCTCACTTGGCGCCCAACTTTTAGATAAGGATGAGGCTCCGCGTAAAGATCTGCGGACAGTCCCTGCCTTAGTGTTTCAATCTCCTGATCTGGAAGAGCTGCAGGCTCACCTTTGAATGACACCAGGTTGGCCACACCTGGAATTTCCAGCACTCTCAAACGTTCCTTCAGCGGAAACTGCACAAAGATATAGCCCGGAAAGAGTGGCAGATCCACTTTAGCTACGCGATCTTTCCACCGATGTTGGGCTCGATAAAGAGGCAGGAAACTGATGATTCCCTTCCCTGCCAGATGTTCCGCTACCTTCTTCTCATGCCTTGATTTCGTACGTGCGGCATACCATCGATTCTCCATGTATAGGGGAGGTAGGGCAGGAGCTTCAAAGCCGCTTTCGTCCGCTGAGGCGGCGTCCGACTCTGGCCGAAGGCGCTGAAACATTTGTGAGTCTCGCATTCAGAACGGAGAGCTTTTAGCTGGGCGCGATTTACTGTCGCGAACCAACAATTTTAGCATGTCTTCTCAGGCCCATCGATGCGGGGGCAACACCAAAGAGAGTGTTACACCGTGCGTGGAATAAAGAGATTGATCTGGAAACAGGGAGGTCTTGCAGAATACCTGCCCCATCCTAAGCTATGGACGCACTGCCAGCAGATCTGGTGTAAACGTCAACGGCACTTGCGCACTGTCAGTACCAGTTGACGTGCTAATTACGTGAACAGCGTTGTCGCTGCCGCCCACGTACAGTGTGGCGCTGTCGAGTGTAAAGCCGGCATTCAAAGGCTGCGCCGCATTAGCCAGCGAAATCGTAGAAGCCGTGTTGGCAACCAAGTCGTAGGCAAGCAACTGCGCAAGATTTGTAACTACATAAGCTTTCGAGCTGTTCGGCAGAACAACGAGCTGCTGTGCGGTAAATGTTCCCAGCCCAAAATTCACCGGGGTTGCAGCGGAGTCCACCAGCGGAGGCGGGCATCCCACGTTGGTTGTGCTTAACGAGATCAAATCGATTCCGGCGGAGTCTGCGGCTATTACTCTTGTTCCATCCGGCAGCGTAGCGATCCGCTGTGGCGTTCCTGGAACCGTCTGCGAATCTGCCTCCGAATTGTCGCAGGTCGTACGCACCGTAATCGCCGTAGGCGCCCCTCCCGCAAGGTAAGCAAAAGATCCCTGCGGCAGGAAACTGATGTCGTTAGCAGCTGCCGATAACGTAACCGGCACGAGCGGACTTGTCGCGGAGGTGAATGAGTACAGTACCGTCCCCGCCGCGATGAAAGCCTTTTGGCTGTCGGGTGAAAAATCGACTCGAGGTGGAGCACCCACCGAGAACGATGCGTCCGTGATGGTCGAAGTGGCACTGCTTACATCAAGAATCTGCACCACATTCCCCGAGCTATTAAAGGTAACCAACAGGTTCCCGTTAGGAGAGATCCCAATCACCTGTCCTGTCGGAGTTCCACTCAGAACGGCGATGGTATTTGCAACCGGATCGAAGACCATAATTCCTGAAATACTTCCGATATACGCCTTCGTTCCTGCCCGATTGAACAGAATAGAATTCGCTGCGTTAGGCAGAGTGATGGCGGTTCCAACATTGCTGCTGCCCGTAATCGGGATGAGACTCGTACCCCCATTCGCCGCTGCATAAACCGTCGTCGACGTGGTCCCCGTTACGCTCGCTGTCACCACGTTGCTGTAGATCGGTGGCAATCCAATGTTGCATCCAGTTCCGCTGCACGCAGCGGTTACAGACGATGTGCCCGCTGCAACTCCAGTCACCAGACCGCTCGTGTCGCTGACTGTTGCTGCCGCCGGTTGACTGCTGCTGAAACGAATCGGAGCACCCGTAATCAGCGTACCGCTCGAGTCGAACACGTCTGCAGCCAGTTGCGTCGTGCCTGCCGGCGCGATGGTCGTCGATGTCGCGCTTCCCCCGGAGACATACACGTGAATACTGGAAATTGGGCATGTGAGGAATGTCGCTGGTGCGCTTGAAATCGAAGGCGCAGGCGAACTCCCAGCTGTGGGAAGCCCGGGTCGTATGCTGGCGACAATCGTGGTACTTCCGGGCGCCACGGTCGCAACTACTCCATTCGCGCGCGCAGTTGGAAACGCTGCGACCGCGGAATTGGAAACCTGCCAGAAAATCGGACCAATTACATCGCCCGGGCCGGAACTTGGAAGAACTGTATTTCCGCTGGAAACCGTCGCCGAGAGTTGCGTCAGACCTCCAAGGGAGACGCATCCGCCAGTCGCCGAATTGATCACTACTTTGTCGACCTTGGGGTGAACGTATACCGTTACGGTTCCCGACACCGCTCCCGACTGAGCCGTTACTGTAATCGGCCCTCCCGCTGTGCCTGATGCCGGTGGAATACAATCGATATTGGCACTGTCCCAGGTACCTGCGCATAACAAAGTACAGCCCTGGAACCCAGTTACGCAGCCAAATCCACTGGGTAAAGTCGTAGAAACCGTCAGCAAGGAGCTGTTGCTGGTGCTCCATGCGACGTTAGCATTCGAAACGTTTGTTCCCTTCGTTCCAAAGACGGTCGCAGAAAGAAGTAGCACGTCTCCATAGTTCAGCGATCCCGCCATGTGAATCGAGTTTCCTGCGGTGTCGGGCGTATTGTTAATCACGTACGGAGTCACCGTCGTATTGTCCGGCGGAGAAATATATACAGCCGAGGGTTCGTTTGGACCGCTGCTACCGCCGCAACCAAACATGCCAATTACAGCCAGAACTGCTAGAAATAATCCGGTTTTACCGAACTGCCGCATGAACCCTCCCCGCCTGAATCGCCTTACCTCCAGACGGAAAACCTTCAAATAGATGAATCGAAACCATCAGTTTAGAGATTGCTTCATTTTTCGGCAACTTTCCGGCCCTCAAACGGCCGGTCAGGCGATTCTCGCTAGGGCCGCTTCCAATCGGTTGCCGACCATGTCGATCTGTTCCTCTGTTAATTGCGTAAAGAAGGGCAGCTGAAAAACCCGCCCCGCAACTGACTCCGTGATTGGAAGATTCTGGTCCTTCGTTCGTCCTTGCATTACCGGCTGCCGATGCAGTGGTGCGAAGTACCGCGCGCATCCTACTCCGGCCGCGTTCAACTCGGTCCACAACCTGTCCCGCTCTTTCTGACAAAATCTCTCTGCTAACGTGATCTGGATATGTAAACCAACCGATCTCCTCGCCTGCTTTTTCACGCACCAGCTGAAGTTCCGGAAAGTGCGAGAGTCTTTCACCATAAAGGCGCGCAACCGCCCTCCTCCGAGACAATGTCTCATCGATTCGCGCAAGCTGCGATATAGCCGAGAGCGCAATTGATGTCTGAGAGACGATAGCTGAAGCCAAGCTCCGCCTGCTGGTACCACTCGTTCGAAATAGTGCGCCCCTGGTTTCGTAGCCGCCGGCACCGGTCCGCTACCTCATCGTCCGACGTAACCACCACGCCGCCCTCGCCCGTTGTCACCATCTTGTTGGGATAAAACGCGAAGACCGCAACGTCTCCAAACCCGCCAACCCTTTCGCCCTGGATACTGCTCCCTAAAGCCTCCGAAGCATCTTCGATCAACAGCAGTCCTCGATCTTTGCTGATTGCGCGAAGTTCGTTAACACGAGCCGGGATCCCGAACGTATGCACAAACAAAATTGCCCTGGTGCGAGGACCAATTGCTCGTACCACTGAACCCGGATCAAGGTTGAAAGTCGCTGGTTCGATATCGGCAAAAGCCGGTACCAGGTTTTCCTGAAGCAGAACATTGCCTACGGCCGCGAAAGCGAACGACGGCACAATCACTTCGTCGCCCGGTTTCAAGTCGAAACTGTGAAGGATCAAATGTAGTGCACTGGTTCCAGAATTCACTGCCACCGCGTGGCGAGTTTCCACATACTTCGCGATCGCCTCTTCAAAGGCATTCACTTGCGGGCCGCCGCTAAGGAATGGCGTCCGCAATACCGCGGTCACAGCCGCGATATCCGCTTCCGTAATCTCCGGACGCGCTAATGGGAATCGACTCCTGCATCGGCTCAAGACACCTCAAGCGGCGCCTTCATTAGTAACGATGGCCCCAGTTGCACTTCCCGGAGCACCTTCAATATTCGCTCTGACGCACAACCATCGCCATAGGGATTCGACACGCCTCTTACTCGCTCCCTGAACTCCGGGCTCAACGCAATTCGCATTTTCCTCGCGATATCGTCGGCATCGGCGCTGGCATCCAGTACGTTGTCCGCGTGCTCGCGCCCCTGCTGCCTGATGCCAATATTTACCGTGGGCAGATTGAGCGAAGTCGACTCCATGATCCCGCTGCTCGAATTCCCACCATCGCGGAGGATAAGGCCAGCAAGCTCAGGAACGTGTGGTGGTCCAGGTTCACGAATACCCTGGCGTTGCCTCTGACTTCCGCAAATTCCCGGCTCCGAGCCACCAGCAAACGGCTGCCAGCGTCCGCATTCGGATACACAAAAATCAACTGTTGCGAAACACCCTTTAAGGCCTCTAGCAAATGCTCGAATTCGGCCGTGGTGTTTTCAAGCAAAGTGACCGGATGATATGCGACTACAACCGGAGGCTCAGCCAGTCCGCATCCTAACTTCTCTTCCAATTCGTCGCGCGACATCAACGGTCGCCGTCTTAATGCATCTAGTCCCGGACTTCCTGTGAAGTGCACACGCCATTCTTCCTCACCCATCGCGATTACCCGTCGCCGAGCCCTCTGGGTACACGCAAAGTGAATATGACTCAGCTTGGTGAGTGCATTTCTCACAGCGTCGTCGATTGCGCCTTGGCTGACTTCGCCGCCCTCGATGTGTGCAATTGGGATTCGGAGAGCGACCGCCACAGAAGCCGGCGCCAGCATTTCATAACGATCGGCAATCAGCAGCAGAACATCCGGGCGGATTCTCGCCAGCACATCCGCACATCCCAATGTGGCCAGGCCGATGGTCTTCGCCATCCCTACATCGGAATCCGAACTCAGCAGACACTCGATCTCCGCCTCGATCGCGAATCCGTCTTTACGAATTTCATGAATGGTCGTGCCGAATTCGGGCGAAAGATGCGCTCCCATCACCAGCAACTTCAGATCAAACGCTTCATCGTTTGATAAGTCCCTGAGCAGCCAATAAAGATGGCCATACTCTGCGCGCGAACTTGTTACCACCGCAATCTTTCGCGTCATTGCGATACAGGCGTGTTCACTTTGACTGAGGACTTGTACCCGGGAACGACCTTCATCAATTTCTCGAGAACAAGATTGTCGTCGCCGGTGGAGTACGCATCTTCCAAATCCTCTATGTCGGCACGCAAATCTCGAATGTCGCGCTCAGCGGTCGTGGCCTTCATCAGCCCCTCCGCCGTAGACGATTTCAGAACTTCCTCATCTGAGTACAACTGTTCGCTCAGTCTCTCTCCCGGACGCAATCCCGTTATTTCGAACTTGATCTGTGCCTCGTCGCTCCCCGAGTGCTGAAGGATTTTATCCACGAGTGCCTTGATGTTCAGCCGCGAAGCCACCGCAGGAATCAAGACACCGTTTTCGCAGGCGCTCGCTGCCGACAATAACAAATCCGCAGCCTCCGTCGGCGCGATGAAATAGCGGTCGGCCGATTCATCCGTGATTTGCACTACGCCCTTCTGCGCTTGCTCCGCCACCAGCGGCAACAGGCTGCCGGCAGTTCCAAGCACGTTACAAAGCCTGACCGCAGACACGTTCGCCTGCTCGCAATTCGCCAGCACCAGAAGTTCCGCTACTCGCTTCGTTACGCCCAACACGCTGATAGGATTGGTCGCTTTATCCGACGACAACACCACGATCGACTCAACTCCGCTCGCCACACTGGCGGTTAAAACATTTCTCGTTCCGAATACGTTAGTCCGAACCGCGGCAAGGACCTGGCCCTCGAGGAAATCCACGTGCTTGTGAGCGGCCGCATGGAACACCACCTGAGGTCGATGTTTCTCGAGCACCCACAGCATCTCCGTCCGCGAGTTGATGTCGCCCAGAACGAGTTCGACTTGGTCACGTTGCGCAACCTGTAGCTTTGCGATGGAGTTGATAGAGCCGATCTTCCGCGTTATCAAATACCACAACTCGCGCCGCATCTAGTTCGTGAAGCCGCCACACCAGCTCCGACCCAATCGAACCAGCACCCCCAGTGACCAGTATTGTGGTTCCCGCAAAACTTCTGGCCGCTTCGCGCGGAAGTCGAAATGCATCCCGTCCGAGGAGTTCCTGATACCAGTGCTCGCGTTCCAACATCATCGCTGCGCCTGGAATTCTTTGATCGCCTGAGCGACTGCCTCGAGCTGTTCGTCCTTCAGCTCCGGATAAATCGGCAACGACAGCACCTCAGCGCTGCACTTCTCCGCCTCCGGAAAAGCTCCCGCGGCATATCCCAAATCCGTAAACGCGGGTTGCAGATGCAGCGCATGCGGATAATAGATCTCGCTCGGGATTCCTCTGCTCTGCAGAAATTCCTTCAACGCATCTCGCTTCCCAGACCGAATCGTGTACTGGTTGTAGACATGAAAATACCCTGCGGGTTCGTGCGGCAAGCTGACAGATCCATCAGCGTGAAGTAGTTCCCGATACCTCTTCGCATTTCTTCTTCGCCCGCTTGCCCACTGGTCCAGATGGCGTAACTTCACCCGTAGAACCGCCGCCTGCAGCGCATCCAGTCGGCTATTAATCCCTAGCAGCACGTAGTCGTACTTCGTCTTGCTGCCATGATTTCTCAGCAACTTCAGCTTTGCCGCCAACTCCGCATCGTTGGTCGTAATCAGGCCGCCATCACCCGCGCCACCCAGATTCTTCGAAGGAAAGAAGCTGAAGCATCCAAACGTTCCCATGCTTCCAGCGGCTCTGTCTCCTATCCTTGCCCCGATTGCCTGCGCCGCGTCCTCGACTACCGGAATACCTCTCTTGTTCGCGATCTCGAGAACGGCGTCCATGTCGGCGCATAGACCGAACAGATGCACCGGAATTATCGCCTTCGTCCGCGGCGTAATCGCCTCTTCCAACTTTTTGGGATCCAGGTTGAACGTCACCGGATCAATGTCCACGAACACCGTGCGCGCATGCAGACGGGCAATCGCTCCCACCGTCGCCACAAACGTGAACGGCACGGTAATCACCTCGTCGCCCGGACCGACGCCCAGAGCCATCAGCGCCAGCAGCAACGCGTCCGAACCCGACGCACAGCCGAAAACGTACTCGCATCCGACCTGCGCCTTCACCTCTTCCTCGAAGGCGCTTACCTCCGGCCCCATGATGAAGATTTGCGATTCGAAAACGCTCTCGACTGCCGAGTTCACCTCGTCTCGAATGTTTGCATATTGGGCTTTTAAGTCCAGGAATGGAAAAGCAGGCTTTACTGCGCTTGCGGCAGGCATTTACGACTCCCGTAGAACCTATTGAGATTACAGGAGCAGGAACCGAGTAAACAACCTCTACACTGGAAAAGGCAGCTGGTACTTGGGAATTCTTCGTCCTTGCAGCGCAAACGCTGGCAGTTACGGTGTTGCTGAATTCTTTGTCGAGACGACACGTCCGTATTCGGTCGCCTTCCCCATCCGATCAAAGTAGCTGTAAGCAGCTGTTGCGACTCCGGCAATGGCCGCCTCGCCATCCGGTTCGCGCCGCAGATACCCTGTCATGACGCAGATGACGAATGGCCGATTCTGCGCAAACACAATCCCTGAATCGTTGCGGATAGCCTCGAGTTCACCCGGCTTATCCGCCGAAACGATCTCTTCCGGCACCACCCGACGAATTGGACTTTGTTTAGGTGTCGCCAGCATTTTGAAAAAGTCGTCCTTCATTTCGCCACTAAACAGTTTCCCTGCATACAGGGCCTGCAACAGAACCATCATCTCGCGAGGCGTAGAAATATTTTCCCTGCCTTCCGACGCTGCCTTCACGTCCATCATCTTGCGTCGCAGCAAAGTGTTCTTCAGCCCCAGCCCGCGCAACGTCGCATTTACATTCTCCATACCAACGCGCTCGATCAGCACATTCGTCGCGCTGTTGTCGCTGACCGCAATCATCATGGTTGCCAGATCGCGTAACGTAACCTGCGTCACATCCGGCGTCAGTCCGTTGTAGATATCACCGTCCTGCACCATGTCAGACTTGCGAACGGTATACAGTTCCGTCAGTTTGAGCTTCCCCTGCGCAGCTTGCCGGTAAAGTTCGGCCAGCACCGCAATCTTGATCGAGCTCGCCTGCGCAAACACCTCATCCGCGTGCCACAGCATCGTTTGGCCACTGGAAAGATCCAGTATGGACACTCCCATCACGCCGTCGAGATTCTTATCCGTCTCCCGAACCTGTGCCTCGAGCTTCTCCCAGAGCCATTGCTGTTTTTGTTTGGTCGCCTCAGGACAACACGAAGGAGCCGTCTGGGAAAATCCGGCGCAAACGGCAGCCAATATCATCGCGACAGTGCAGAGTCGGTTCCGCATAGTTATTCGGGCGATGTTTCTCTTAGGCGCTCCGCCGCTTTTTCTGGGCTCACGGGCGTGAAGTACACCTCTTTGTAGGTATAAGACTTCGCCTTCCCCGGCAGCACCGGCATGATTTCGATATGCCAGTGGTAATCCTCCTCGATGGTCTTCCAGTAGCCCAGCACCTCTGATCGATGCAGCGTATTCGGCGCCGTGTGCAACACCAGGTGGAAAGCATCTGTCAGCGTCCGTATGCGCTTGAGCGTTCGCCTGAGTAGCGCCGCCAACTCCTTCACTCCCGAATTCCGCGCCGTTACCCCCTTCTCGAAGAACGCCTCATGGCTGCGCTGCATGATCCACGTCTCATAAGGCACTCGCGGGGCATACGGGCACAGCGCCACGTAGTCTCCGCGGTTCTCAATAATCCTGGTGGCCTGTCTCTCTTCTTGGTCGAGGATGTCGCAGAAGACGCACCGTTCTTTCTGCTGGTAATAATCCCTGCCCGCTCGCAACTCGTACAAGATACGTCGCGGAACAAATGTGGTCGCTGTCAACTCGCTGGTCGGATGTTCGAAATCCTGTCCCGCACCCGCCCCGAAATTCTTGTAGATGGTCACGTATTTGAAGCGCTGGTCCTGTTTCAGATCCTGAATCCGTCCCGCCGCGAGCAGCAGAAACTGTTCCACCTCGGCGTCCGTCGCTTCCCACAACTGTCGATTGTGATTCGGGTTTTCGATGAGTACCTCGTGCGCTCCCACGGTGCGCATCTGGTCGTACAGCCCCTCTCCTCGCCGCGCAGCCTCGCCTTCCACGCGAAACACCGGATTGGGATGCACCACCGCGCGCGCCGACCATGGCCAGCCCCCAACCGGAGCCTGCGACGAGACCACATGTGGCTGGGTGGGCGAATCCGGACAGAATGGGCAAACGCGGTTTTCGTGCACCTGGCCAACAGGATCATCGCCCGTGATCACCCAGGAGCGCGTAATCGGATCTTTTCTTAGCTGCATCGCGCTACAAGGAAAGCAGAGAGCGGCCTTGCCGTCAATCACGGATCATGTCCGGTGCGCTACAATTCTGGCTCGCGGAGGTTCGCATGAAACGGGTGACGGGATTAGGTGGTGTATTCCTTAAGTGCGACGACCCCAAAAAGATGTACGACTGGTACTCGCAGCACCTCGGCCTTCAACGCATGGAATCGGGCGAGGCCGTGGTGTTCCAGTGGCGCGACCCGCAAGAACCCGAGCAACTCGGAATGACCGTCTGGTCGCTCTTTCCTCGCGACACGACCTACTTCAAAGATAGCCCATCTCCGGTGATGATCAATTACTGTGTCCACGACCTCGACGAGTTGTTAGCGGCCTTAAAAGCCGAGGGCGTTACGATCGACCCGCATCGCGAAGACTACGACTACGGCCGCTTCGCCTGGATCACCGACCCGGAGGGCAATCGCATCGAACTCTGGGAGCCGCCTAAGACTCCGAAGTCCGAGGCTAAGTAATCTCCACACGCCTCCGATTGCTATAATCCGCGCAGCTTCCGTCATGACCGACTCGCCGCATCCGCAGCAGACCGAACCCGGCACTCCCCTGATGCGGCAGTACACTGCCATCAAGAAGGACCATCCCAACGCATTGCTCTTTTTTCGGCTTGGGGACTTCTACGAACTCTTCTTCGAGGACGCCGTCGTCGCGTCGCGCGAACTCCAAATCACGCTGACCTCGCGCAATAAGGAAAAAGGGATCGCCATCCCCATGTGTGGCGTGCCCTATCACGCCGCCGAGGCCTACATCTCCAAGCTGATCCGTAAGGGGTTCAAGGTCGCCATCTGCGAGCAGATGGAAGACCCGAAAGTCGCGAAGAAGATCGTCCGCCGCGAAGTCACTCGCGTCCTCACTCCCGGAACCGCCGCGGATTCGGCCCTCAGTTCCGACGAAAACAATTTTCTCGCCGCCATCGCGCGCATGCCCGGCCGTAATGGTTCCATCAGCTCTGGGGTAGTAGGCTTCGCCGCCCTTGACCTCTCCACTGGCGAGTTTCGCGCCACCGAATTTTCCGGCCCCGACGCCGAGAAACGCATTTGGGACGAACTCGAACAATTGCGTCCGCGTGAAGTTCTGTACGCCAGCGGACTACCGCTCTTCGAAATCAATGCGGCTCAGGCCACTCTGCCTGCGAGTGCTCCCCGGGTCGCTGGAACCGGAAACGCAAAGTGGGCGCTTACTCCGCTCGAAGACTGGATCTTCGCCACCGATTACGCCATCCCCCTCGTTGAGAATCATTTCGGCGTCCTTTCTCTCGAAGGCTTTGGACTAGCCGGCCGATCCTCCGCAGCCGCTGCGGCTGGAGCCGTGTTGCACTACGTCCGTTCCACCCAGCGCGGCTCGCTCGATCACGTCGATCGCATCGGCTACTACGAGCGCCAGGAATGCCTGGTCCTCGATGCTGTTACCGTCCGTAATCTGGAACTGGTCGAACCTCTTTTCGCCGCCTCGGGCGATTCGGTAACCCTCCTTCGCTGTCTCGAAGCTACGCTCACGCCGATGGGTAAACGTCTTTTGCGCGCGTGGATGCTGCGTCCCTGCCCTCGACCGTGCCGAGATCGAATCGCGCCTTGATGCCGTCAGCGATCTCCACCGTGACCTTATTCAGCGTGAGGACCTGCGCCGCTGCCTCGATGGCATCTTCGACATCGAGCGCCTCCTCAGCCGAGTTACCCTCGAAACGGCCAACCCGCGCGATGTTCTCGGCCTGGCTGCTTCACTGGCGAAAATTCCGCCTTTGAAAGCAGCCCTCGCAAAGTTCACGGCGAATCGCCTCCAACAGCGTCTCGCCTCGATGGACGACCTCGCCGATCTTCACGATCGTATCCAGCAAACCATTGTCCCCGAACCGCCACTCACCCTGAACGAAGGCGGGGTAATCTCAGGCGGCATCGACCACGATCTCGACGAACTTCGTTCACTCTCGCGCAACAGCAAGCAATACGTGGCTCAAATCGAAGAACGCGAACGCCAGCGCACCGGCATCGGATCGCTCAAGGTAAAGTTCAATTCCGTCTTTGGCTACTACATCGAAATTTCAAAGTCCAACCTGCATCTCGCTCCCGCTGATTACGAGCGCAAGCAAACCCTCGTCAACGCCGAGCGTTTCACCACGCCTGAGCTGAAGGAATACGAAGCTAAGATCCTCGATGCCCAGGACAAGATCGTCGACATCGAGCGCCGCATTTTCGCCGAACTTCGCGCCGCCGTCGCCGCCGAAGCCAAGCGCATCCGCCATACCGCGCTGGCCATCGCCGAAGTCGATCTATTGGCGTCGTTCGCGCATCTGGCTTCCGTACGCAATTACTGCCGTCCGGAGTTGGACGATTCGGGCGATCTGGAAATTGTCGAGGGCCGTCACCCAGTTGTCGAAGTTCAGGAACTTGCCGGAGCCGAGCGCTTTGTCCCCAACGATCTCTATCTGAACTCCACCTCTCAGGCAATTCTTGTTCTGACGGGCCCGAACATGGGCGGCAAATCCACCTACCTCCGCCAGACTGCGCTCATCGTCGTCATGGCGCAGATGGGATCCTATGTACCCGCCCTCAAGGTTCGCATGGGCGTTGTCGATCGCATCTTCACCCGCATCGGTGCCAGCGACAATCTCGCACGCGGCCGCTCCACTTTCATGGTCGAGATGACCGAGACCGCCAGCATCCTGAACACGGCCACAGCTCGTTCTCTGATTCTTGCTCGACGAAATCGGTCGCGGTACCGCCACCTACGACGGCCTGGCGATCGCATGGGCCGCGATCGAATACATCCACGCCCAGACTCGCGCCAAGACCCTCTTCGCCACTCACTACCACGAGCTAACCGAACTCGCTGATCGTCTCTCTGGAGTGAAGAACTTTCACGTCTCCGTGAAAGAGACCGGCAGCGGCATCGTCTTCCTTCGCAAAGTCGAAGGCGGGCCTGCCGACAAAAGTTACGGTATCGAAGTCGCTAAACTCGCCGGATTGCCCAACGAGGTTGTCCGTCGCGCCCGCGAAGTTCTTGCCGAACACGAATCCGCCGAGCGCCGCGCCTCCGACAAGCTCTCTCATGACGAAACGCCCGACCAACCGCTGCAGCTCACCATCTTCACCCCGCTTTCGCAGAAGATCGTCGACCAACTCCGCCAGACCGATCTCGACCACCTTACCCCTCTCGAAGCCCTCAACCTTCTCAGCACGCTAAAAAAGCAACTGGATTAGTTTTCACTGGCCAGCCGTTCAGATTGATCGCTTACCGGTACCTGTCATTTCGAGCGAGGCCGCTGTCGCGGTCGAATCGAGAGATCTTGCGCTTCCACCTAACCGCCCCCACCAGTGACCAATTAGCTATTACCGACCCTCTCTCTCGCGTTACACTTTTCTGACCTCATCATGGCCCTCAAATCTGCAACTGAGCTTCGCCTGCAAGTCGGACAACTCCTCATCATGGGTTTCGAGGGGACTGAAGTCTCCTCGCACCTGCGAACTACGCTTTCGACTCTGCAGCCCGGCGGGATCATCCTCTTCCGTCGCAACATCGAGGCCCCCGATCAGACCTACGCGCTCAATCGCGAATGCCATAGCTACCTCCACACCGCGCCATTTCTCTCCGTCGATCTCGAGGGTGGCACCGTCGATCGTTTCCGCGACCTGATCGCTCCAATGCCCTCCGTCGCCGATGTCGCTGCCGCTGGACAGAAGAAGCTTCTCCGCAAGCATGGCCTTCTTCTCGGCGCGGAGTGCCGCACTCTCGGCTTCAATACCGACTTCACTCCCTGCCTTGATCTCCGCCTGCCGCCATCCCTCAGCGTGATGACTTCGCGCACCATCTCTCCTGATCCCAAGGCAACCGTCGCCGGTGCCCGCGAAATCCTGCGCGGTCTTCACGACTGCTACATCCTGAGCTGCGGAAAGCATTTTCCCGGTCTCGGCGAGGGCCGTCTCGACAGCCACAAAGGCATGCCGGAAATCGTCAAACCCTTGAAGCGTCTCTGGGAAGAAGATCTCTACCCCTACCGCGAACTCAAGCGTCAGTTGCCATTCGTGATGGTCTGCCACGCCTCATATCCGGCAGTGACTGGCGATCACACACCGGCATCTATTTCGCGCAAATGGGTCACGGATGTCCTTCGCAAGAAGATCGGCTACAAGGGGCTCATCGTCACCGACGATCTGGAAATGGGTGGCGTTCAGGAAGCACTTTCTGTCGAAGAGGCGGCCGTCGAAGCCATCCGCGCCGGATGCGACCTGTTCATCGTTAGTCGCCAGGAAGAGCTTGTCTGGAAAACGTACGAAACGGTCCTGCGACAGGCCGAGAAAGACAAACGCTTCGCCGACCTCGTCCGCAAAGCAGCGAAGCACATCACATCGGTAAAGAAAAAAGCAGGTGAACTGAAGAAGCGCCCCAAGCCGCCTTCCACGAAGAGCATTGACGCTCTCCGTCGCAAAATCTGGGAGTTCACCGAAGAAATCCGGCTCGATTCCGATGCCGTGAGGACCGCATGATTGTCGCCGGGGTGATGAGCGGCACCTCTGCCGATGGCATCAACGTCGCCATCGTTCGCCTTCGCGGCCGCCGCTTTCGCACTCGCCTCGAATTGCTTGCGCACGAGGAATACTCATTCCCCGCAGCGGTTCGCCGCACCATCTTGTCGTTCATGAATGCCAAGGTTCCTGTGGCCGACCTCGCTCGACTGAATTTCCTTCTCGGCGAACTCTATGCCGAGGCCGTCACTCGGACCTGCGAGAAACACAAAATCGGCGCAAGTCTCATCGGATGTCACGGCCAGACTCTCTATCACCAGGGAGAGCCCGCCCTCTTCCTCGGACGCAAGATCGCCTGCACCTGGCAGACAGGAGAGAGCGCCATTCTTGCGCAGCGCACGGCAATGCCCGTCATATCCGATTTCCGACCCGCCGACATGGCCGCTGGCGGCAAAGGCGCACCGCTGGTTCCCTTTCTCGACTACATCCTCTATCGCCATTACCGTCGTGGACGCATCGTGCAGAACATCGGAGGCATCGCCAATCTCACCGCGATTCCGGCCGCTGCTCGCCCTGAAAACGTCATCGCCTTCGATACCGGTCCCGGCAACATGGTTATCGACGCGGTCACTGAGCGACTCTTTCAGAAGCCTTATGATCGCGATGGTCGAATTGCTGCCCGCGGGCGGGTCCTCGAACGTGTCGTTGACGAAGTTCTTGCTCGCCCGTTCTTCCGTCGCAAAGCTCCGAAGACCGCCGGCCGCGAAGATTTCGGTCGCGAATTCGTGGACGCATTCATCCGCTCCTGTGGTCGTGTCGCCAAAGAAGATGTCGTTGCCACTGCCACCGCCCTCACAGCTCAGTCGATTGCCTACTCCATCCGCAATCTGCTCCCCGGAATGAAGACCGCTGCGCTGAAGCAGCGCAAGCTTCCCTTCCGCGATTTCATCGTCTCTGGTGGCGGCGCCAGGAACGCCACGCTCATCGAGATGCTTGCCGAGAGCCTTCCCGGTCTGAAGATCACCTAGCAGCGACGATCACGGCATGCCTTCGCAGGCCAAAGAAGCCGTCGCCTTTGCCCTACTCGCCTACGAAACCTGGTTCCGTCTCCCCGGCAACATCCCCGCCGCGACCGGCGCCGAACATCCAGCCATCCTTGGTAAGATCAGCTTCCCCTAAACCGACTTACGTTTTTCTCTGCATCCTCTGTGTCCTCTGTGGTAAAGATTTGTTTTGCGAAAATTCCTCCAACTCCTCCTGACCTCCGCGTTCTTGCTCACCCTCTGCGCCTGTTCGCGTAAGCCCGATCCCAATACGCTGGTCATGATCATCGAGAGCAGTCCCAACAGTCTCGATCCGCGCATCGGTATCGACGCCCAGTCCGAACGTATCGACGAACTCCTCTTCGACGCGCTGGTCAAACGCGATGAGCACTTCAACCTGCAACCTTCACTCGCCGCCAGTTGGGACATTCCCGATCCATTGACCTACGTTTTCCATCTACGCAGCGGCGTGCACTTTCACAACGGTCAGCCCCTGACCTCGCATGATGTGAAGTGGACCTTCGACTCCATCACCAACGGAACGATCCGCACGGCCAAAGCAAGTTCCTATCGATTCGTGGATCACATCGACGCGCCCGACGACGCCACCGTCATCTTTCATTTGAAGGAACCGTGGGCGAGTCTGCTCTGGAACGTCTCCGACGGAGCCATCGGCATTGTGCCCCACGGATCAAGGGCCGAAATGACCGCGCACCCGATCGGTTCCGGGCCATTCCGCTTCGTTAGCGCCGCGCAAGACAAAGATGTCGTCATCGAACGTAATCCCGGGTACTGGGGATCTCAGGCTCACGTTCAGCGCGTGTTATTCAATGTCATACCCGACCCCACTACCCGAGCGCTCGAACTCCGCAAAGGCAGTGCCGACATTGCAACGAACGCGCTCACGGCTGACATGATCGTTGCTATCCGACGCGACTCTTCTAACCTGAAGGTTGAGCAGGCTCCCGGGCACCATCCTCGGATATCTCGCATTCAACACTCGCGACCCGATCCTCAAGGATGTTCGCGTCCGTCAGGCAATCGCATATGCGATCGATCGCCGCCCGCTGATCCAATATCTCTGGCGCGATCAGGTTCGCCCTGCCGGAAACATATTGCCGCCGAACTCTTGGGCCTACGACGGCAATGTCGACAAGTATCCTCATGATCCCGAGCGGGCTCGCCACCTTCTTGATGAGGCTGGATACAAAGCCGTCAACGGCGTTCGCTTCCACATCACCTTCAAAACCTCAACCGACGAAAACCCTCGCCTGATCGCGGCTGCCATGCAGCAGCAACTCCGCGAGGTGGGAATCGCTCTTGATATCCGCACCTATGAATTCGCAACCTTCCTGGCAGACGTCACCAAAGGTGCCTTCCAGCTATACACACTCCGTTTGATCGGCGGAAATAACGACCCCGATATCTTTGAATACGCCTTCGACTCCGACCATATGCCTCCTAACGGCCAAAATCGCGGCTTCTATTCCAATCCCAAGCTCGACGCCCTCATCGCCGCCGGCCGCAAGGAAACCGACCAGCAGAAGCGCAAGCAAATCTACGCTCAGGTTCAGCAGATCCTTGCCGAAGATCTTCCGTATATCAATCTCTGGTATCTCGACAACGTTCTCGTGCACACCGCTCGCGTCAGCAATCTCCCACTCAATCCCGCAGGCAACTACGATTTCCTGATCTCTGCTCAGCTCCAGTAGCTCGTTAACCGCGTGATACCATCGTAGTTTTGCAAGGGGCGTACGTGCGCATTCTGTTTATCGGCGACATCTTTGGCAGGCCGGGCCGCACCATGGTTAAGCAGCACCTGAACGAAGTTGTCGACCAACATCACATTGATCTCATCATTGCCAATGGCGAAAATGCCGCCGGAGGATTTGGCATCACTCCGCAGATCGCCGAAGAACTCTTCGAGCAGGGGATCAGCGTAATCACCACCGGCAATCATGTCTGGGACAAGCGCGAGATCATGGAATACATGCAGCAGGCGACCAACGGCCAGCCTGCGCGACGCCTGATCAGGCCTGCGAATTATCCTGAAGGCACTCCTGGTCACGGCTTCTATCAGGGCAAAACGCGCGACGGAATTCCCTACGCAGTCATGAATCTGCAAGGACGCGTCTTTCTTCCTAGTAACGATGACCCCTTCCGCGTAGCCGACCAGTTGCTCCAGCAGATCACTGCGAAAGTCATTCTTGTCGATGTACACGCCGAAGCTACTTCCGAAAAAGTCGCCATGGGCTGGTATCTCGACGGACGCGTTACCGCCGTCCTCGGAACTCATACCCACATTCCGACCGCCGATACTCGCGTTCTTCCGAAAGGCACCGCCTTCCAGACTGACGTCGGCATGACTGGCCCCTACGACAGCATCATTGGGGTGCAGAAGGAACTCGTCATCCAGCGCTTTCTGACCAACCTCCCTGCGCGATGGGAACCAGCGACCGGCGATCCTCGCTTCTGCGGCGTCGTCATCGAATGCGATGAGAACACCGGCAAAGCATCCTCTGTCGAGCGCATCATGATCTACGAAAATTGACGTGTCTCGATTGCGCATCTAAGTTCCCGAATCATGCAGCCCGCAAACAACTTCGACTGGCGCGCCGCCGATGCCTACCTCTTCGACATCGATGGCACCCTCCTCAACACACGTGACGGCGTGCACTACTACTCCTTCCGCAATGTGCTCAAAAATATCTTCGGCATCGATGCAAGCCTCGAGGGAGTGCCCGTTCATGGGAATACGGACGTTGGGATTCTCCGCGCTGTCATTCGTCGCGCGGGAATCTCCGACGCCTCGTTTGAAGAGAAGCTTCCTTTGATCGTTCAGCAAATGTCGGATGAAGTTGAAAGCAAGAGCGCTGAGATTCGTGCAGACATTTGTCCCTCCATCCCGGAACTGCTCGAGTCTCTGGGTGCTTCGGGCAAACTGCTCGGCATCGTGACTGGAAATTTCGAGCGCATCGGGTGGGCCAAACTCGCCGCCACAAACTTAAAGCACTACTTTAGCTTTGGCTCATTTAGCGATCAGAACGAGCTACGTACAGACATTTTCGTAGCGGCGCAAAGGGAGGCCCAAAGACGCCTCGGTTCGAGAGTCAAAATTCACGTAGTTGGCGACACCCCCTCCGACATCGCCGCTGCCCGTCAAGCCGAAATGCCCATTATCTCCGTAGCCACCGGAATTTATCCCTACGGTGAACTGAAAGCGCTTCAGCCCGATCTCTGCGTTTCCTGTTGCACTGACCTCTTAGCGACTCCTCAGGTAAAGGCCTGAATAGTGACTTCAGAGCTGGCCAGCAGGATAGAATGACTCTGATGCGGGCTGCCGTACTCAGCACGTTGTTGTTGTCGTTCTCCTTGATCTGCTTCTCCCAGGAGTCCGCGCCCCCGAAATGTGTCGATGCGAACTGTCCGGCGGAGGTCTCGAAGGCCGACCAGAAACAGGCTCGCGAACAGTACAAGAAAGCTCAGGAACTTGAGCGCAAAGGAAAACTGGAAGAGGCTTTAGTCGCTGCCCGCGAGGCCAACCACTTGGTTCCGCGCGACGCGACCTACGCTACCAAAGCCGAGGTCCTGCGCCAGGCATTGGTCACCCAGCACGTCCGTCGTGGGAACACGCTGCTCGCTTCCGGAAAGCGCGAGGAAGCCGCCAACGAGTACCGCTCCGCTCTCGAACTCGACCCCGAGAGCAGGGTTGCCGTTCAGCAACTTCGCGAATCGCAGCCTCGCATTCCGCGTTCCTCGTTCGCGAACATTACGTTCACCGACGAGTCCAGGCCGATCGTCCTCTCGCCCTCGCCGGGTCGTATTGACTTCCACCTTCGCGGAACCACTCGCGACGTCATTGAACAAGTCGTTCAAAAATTCGGTGTGAAGGTCACCTTCGACGATTCGGTCCAGTCCAAGCCTGTTCGCTTTGATCTCGACGACGCCGATTTCTTCTCCGCTATGCGGGCTCTCGGTGACGCTACCAAGACTTTCTGGGTCGCTTTTTCTCCAGATCAAATCATCGTCCTGCAAGACGCGCCTGAGCAGCACCGCAGCTTCGACCAGATGACTATGCGCACGTTCTACCTGTCCGACGCGACCTCGCAGCAGGAGCTTCAGGACATGGTGAATACGCTCCGCACCATCTTCAACATCAAGTTCATCGTCTCGCAACAGGGCAGCGGGACCATTACCGTACGTGGTGAAAACAACGCAGTCGCCGCAGCCACTCGCTTCCTTGATTCTTTCGATATGAAGCGCCCGCAGGTCATGCTGGACGTGCAAGTGTTCGATGTGAGCCGCACTTTCGCACGAGCGATCGGAATTAATTGGCCTCTGCAATTCCAGGCAATCAACGTCGGCGCAGCCGCTCTCGCTGCATTAGGAAGCGGAACGAATCTTCAGACCCTCATCAACCAGCTGATCTCCAGTGGCGGCATTAATCAGGGCAATTCTACGGCAATCTCCGCGCTTCTGGCGCAAGCGCAGAACTCAAGCCTCTCTCAGCTTTTGAGTACTCCGTTCGCGACGTTTGGCGGCGGCAAGACTCTATTCGCGGTGCCAATTCCCCCGGCCACCGCCAGTTTTTCTCTCAAGCAATCTGACATCCGCGAACTCGATCACGTCAGCCTGCGGGCCGCTCAATCGCTGCCCACTACCATGCGCATTGGCAGTCGCTACCCGATTCTGAATGCCAGCTATTCTCCTATTTTCGCCAGCACGGCGATCACTCAAGCCATCGCCAACAAGAGTTATGTCGCGCCATTCCCTTCATTCAGCTATGAGGATTTGGGCATTTCGCTCAAAGCAACTCCCCAGATTCAGGACGACTCGTCCGTAAGTTTGAAATTTGAGCTTCAGATTCGGACGCTTACTTCGCAGAGTTTTAATGGCGTTCCGGTAATTGCCAATCGCGAATACTCGGGCAATCTGACTTTAGGGGAGGGAGAAACCGGGCTCGTGGCAGGATTCATCTCGAAGCAAGAAGTCCACACGCTGACCGGAATCCCTGGCTTGTCCAGTGTGCCCGGCATCAGCTACGCGGCCTCCACCACCGAAAAAGACGAGCAGGATGACGACCTGCTGATCGTCGTCACGCCCTATGTTTTGAGTACCCCGTCTCGCAGTAATAATGAGATCTGGCTCGCGCCCCGCGCTGCCGGTCAATAGCGTTACGGCTCTTGTTGTGCCTGGAACTCCGTCAGCTCTTTCAGGACCTCATACGGCATTCCTGCGACGTTTCCCACTTTTCGCCCATTGATGAATAGCGTCGGTGTTGAGGTCACGTCGACCGATTTGCCCAGTTCCATCGACTTATAAATCTTCGCTGCGGTTCCCGCATCTGCAACGCATGCGTCCAACTTCGTTGCATCCGCTCCAGCCTGCACTGCATACTCCTTCAGCTTCGGAATCGCCTGATCCTCATCGAGCGATTCCATGGAGGCCTGGTTCTCATAAACGAGCGACTGAAATGTCCAGAACGCATCTGCCTTCTGCTCTCTCGTGCACTCGCCATATTTCGCAGCGGCAAAAGCCCACTTATGCAGTGTCACCAGCGGAAACTGCTGGAACACCAGGCGCGCTTGCGGAACATCACCCAGTAGCTTGTCGATGGTCGGCTGTGCTGCCTTGCATGCCGGACATTGCAGATCGCCAAACTCCACGATCGTGACCTTCGCATCTGCCGGACCACGTGACGGCCCGGTCAGCCTCGCCTTCAGTTCACTTGCCACTTTTGCATACGGATTCGGGCCGAACGGAAGCATGTCTCCAGCAATCGCGTATCGCTGATCCGGCGTAACGAACAGCTTCATCTCCTGCGCACCCTGAGGCGTTCTCAAAACGATCGTGACCACCGAGATTGCCGGATCCTCCCCAGGTTTGATGTCGGCGACTTCCCACTTGATGTTGGGATCGTAACCAAAGGTGTGACGCAGAAACGAATCGACCACTTCTCGGCTCGGCCGGTTTCCCGCCGCTGTGGTCGCACTCTTCGCATCGCTCGACGCGCTCTTTGTCGCCTGCGCCCAAACCATCCCGCAGAGCATTAACGCCAATATCGCCAGCAGAAACTTACGCATGTTCCCCTTTTCTTGCGCTTCAGATTTCAGACTTCAGACTTCGCCGCAATCGGCAATCGCCGTCCAACGCCAAATGCTTTTTCGGATATCTTCAAACCCACTGCTGCTTGCTGCCGCTTGTATTCCGCCCGATCCACCATCCGCATAACATTCTTGACCAGTTGGAAATCGTAGTTGTGCTCGTTGGCGATCTGCTCAGCTGATTCGTTCCCCTCGATGTACGCAGCCAGAATGGCATCCAGCACATCATACGGTGGCAAACTATCCAGATCTTTCTGATTCGGACGAAGCTCCGCGGAAGGAGCCTTCTCGATTGTTGACCTGGGAATCAGCGTTCTTTGCGAGTTCACATAATCCGCCAGCCGGTACACCATGGTCTTCGGCACATCGGATATCACCGCCAAACCTCCGACCATGTCCCCGTAAAGAGTGCAGTATCCGACCGCCAATTCCGACTTGTTCCCGGTGCTCAGCACCATCGCACCCAGTTTGTTGGATAGGGCCATCAACAGTGCCCCGCGTATGCGCGACTGAATATTCTCTTCTGTTACGTCCTCTTCGCGCCCGGCGAATACCGGCCGCAGCGTATTCAGGTACGAATCAAAAATATCCGTGATACGTATCAACTCAAACTGAATTCCCAGGTTATTCGCCAGCGCCTTCGCATCATCGATACTCCCGCGGGAAGAATACGGGCTGGGCATTCCCACGCCGATCACGTTTTCTTTTCCCAGCGCTTCCGCTGCGATGCATGCCGTCAACGCTGAATCGATGCCGCCGCTCAGCCCAACCAGGACTCTCTGAAACCCGCACTTCTTCACGTAGTCGCGAGTTCCCAATACGAGTGCCGCGAAGGCGCTCGCTTCTTCTCCGCTGACTTGCTCATGCACGTCGCCGCGCAATGTCTCCGTATCGAAGCAAAACAAATCTTCCTCGAACGACTTCCCTCTTGCAACGACCGATCCGTCCGCCGCGATTACCACGCTCGAACCATCGAAGATTAAGCTATCGTTCCCGCCCACCAGGTTCACCATCGCAACCGGCACACCGTGTCTGCGCGCCAGTGCCGCCAACATCTCTTCCCGCAATTTCGGCTTGCCCACGTAAAACGGCGACGCCGAGATATTCAGCAGCAATTTGCCGCCATCGTGCAGGAGCTTTTCAACTGGGTCCAGGGGATACAGCCGTTTGCGCCAGAAGTTCTTATCGTTCCAGGCGTCCTCGCAGATGGTGAGTGCCACCGGCTTTCCGTCGAACTGGAATAGGCGCTGCTCTGCGGCCGCTGCAAAATTCCGCGACTCGTCGAAAACATCGTAGGTCGGGAGCAGCACTTTCGATTGCAGCAGCTCTACCTCTCCATCCCGGATCACCGCCGCCGAATTCAGGACCGACTTGCCCGTCTCCGCTTTAGCCGGAGTCACCAAACCGCATACCACGGTTATTCCGGATGTCTCCTTCTGAATTCGTTCCAAGGCTTTCAGGTTTTTTTCGACAAAGGAAGGCCGCTCAACCAGGTCCCTGGGCGGGTACCCACACACGCTGAGTTCGGGAAAGAGGATTAATTCGGCTCCGCTCGAATGCGCTCGCCGCGAGTATTCAATGATTTTGTCCGTGTTCCGTTGGAAGTCGCCGATGGTGGTATTGATCTGGCCGAGCGCAATCTTCACACATCAAGTGTAAAGGCCACCGCTCGAACTCGCCAAATTTCATCGTCGCGCTAGTTGGGCCCGGTGCTGCCAGTATTCGGACCAGTCGTATCCGGTGGACCATTCGTATCCGGTATCGTAGTGCGTGTCGTCGTTGGAATGGGCAATTGAGTTGGTTGCTGCTGCGGCCCTTGCGTCTGCGGTCCTTGCGTTGGCGGCATATCTACCCCCGGCCCACCCGGATTTGGTGAAGGACGCGACCCTCCGCTGTTCGGGTCAGCCGGACCACCCGGAGCACCTACCGGTATCTGTCCTGGAGCGGGTGAAGTTCGCGATGAAGTCGGCGTATTGCCATTGTCATCAGGCCCTTCCTCACCGGGCCTGCGCAAGGATGGACGGTTCACCGGCACAACCTGCGGCTGCCCCCCTTGCTGCGCCACATCCACTGTCGGCTTCTTGGGCGCGTCGAACTCCCTCTCCGTCTTAATCAGCTTCTGCCCGTTCACCTGCATAACCTCCAGGCGAACCACTTCGTCGCCGTTGAAGCGCACGAACTGCACTTCTTGCGGCGGATTGCCATAGATCCATTCTTCGAATTCGTTTCCGGAAACTGGATCCTTTTCCCTGATCTTTTGCCCCGGGCGCCCCTTCGCGTCGATCACCATGTCGTGATCCATGCCCACCAGGATCTGGTGATTCTTGATCGCCGCTTTCACCTTCGGCGGAACTGTATCGAGGTATGCCTCGGCCGCTGACTTTGCATGGAAGTCCAGCACCGGGTCCAGCATCTTCTTTACCTGATCTCCATCGAGATTCGGAACGTAGTTGTCGAACGACAGCTGCACGAAACTTCCGTGCATGTTCAAGTTCTCAGTCGACTGCTGATTCTGCCCCGGGCTATATCCACCGCCCATAGCGTCGATCTCGACGTGTTCATACCACTTCTTCTTGCGCTCCGGGCCACCGTTGATTTCGAACAGGATGCTCTTCTGTTTGAAGATAATCTGCGTGATTCGCGCCTGGTCTCCGGGCTTCAAAGCCGGACCATACGCCGCCACCGCCGTCGACAATTTCGACTCGTCCGCGACTGCGCCGTTCTTAAGTGTCACGCCAGCCTTTCCCATCGGAAAAGGACGCCGGGCATAGCACAGCTCCGATTGCAGTCCACGAATGATCAGCATTCGCCCTTGGGGCGTCAGCTTTTCGCTCGCTGCTGTCGGCGCAGGTTTGCTTGATTGAGCATCGTCGCCGAGCGCACACGGCAACAGCAGAAGGAAGGCTAGTGTGGCAACTACGAGAGCGAACGAACGCCGGTGGGTCATGACTATTCTCGGCTGCTGGGGCGATTATACGTCCAAATCGGTCCGCTAGGGATCAACCCGCCCTGGCGTGCCGCTTCCTTGGCTCAGTTGGATGCCTTCGGAATCGGAACCGGTTAGGGTCTTTTCCTTCTCCAAACCTTGAACCACGATCTTAGGACGGCTTTTCAGCCCTATCACTAACAAACATAACCCGGCTACGACGCCCAGGGTTCCAGCCGCTCCGCCTTCAATGCCATACGCTCCGCCTGTCAGCCATCCCGGGCCGTCGGCAGTTCCCCGCACCACAACCGCGAACTGGGGAATACCGCTGACCGGAAGACCGAAAATGAATCCCAGCGTCAGATTCCAGCCAAAGTGCAATCCCCAGGGCAGCCATAGAGCTTGAGTTCGAAGGTACGCGACAGCCAGCAGCACACCGATCACAATCGTGTTGATCAGGCTGAATACCGAAGCGTGCGGGTTTCGAAGATGAACCGCGCCGAACAGTACTGAAGAGAAAACAATCGCCGCAGTGCCGCCCATTGCCTCTACCAGACGCTGAAACGGATAACCTCGGAACGCCACTTCTTCGGCCATTGCTCCTGTCGCGAGAATGAACAAAACTACACACGCTAACTTGAGAGAATGCCGGCTGAGTACAACATGGAATCCAAGGTGATATCCGATAGCGATTGGCAGGACTGCCAAACCCACCATCACTGCGCCTCCGATGAAACCAATCAGCGCGTCAGGAAGGAAATAGCGACGAACCAATCCCATCGCTGGTAGCGGATTACCATCAACTCTGTCTACTGTCTTGAGTAAAACGCTGAAGGCCGCAAGCAGAAAAAGCATCAGCAGGGGACGGTACAGAAGCTCGAACTTGCGGTCGCTGGGTCCGGCCCAGGCGTTCGCAATATCTACCGCGAAGCTGTTGACGACGAAGAAAAAGAATACCGAGAGCCCGAACCGCCACCCGCTCCGGAGCCGGCCATCTTCCCCCCAAAACAGGTCCATGAGCTTTCTGCTCTTCTACGCACCAGCGGCACGCGCCGCGGAAACAACCAGTCCCTGCGCACAAAGAGTCGACGGAAGCACCTGCCCGCCGTTCATGCGGAGTGCCTCGACGACCCGCTCCCGCGCTCCCGCCTTCACCATGAAGATCACGCAGCCGCCGCCACCCGCACCACAAACCTTCGCCGCTCGGCCGCCACTCTTGGCTGCCACGGCAATCAGTTTGTCGATTAGCGGAGTGGATATTTTTTCGTAATTGCTGCGGCGCAATTTCCAGTCTTCGCGAATCAGCCGCGCAACCTCGTCCCAGTCGAGTTTCAGGAATGCCTTATGCATCGCGCTTGAAATCGCCGAGATGTGCGCGAAGTTCTTCACGACCTTCTTATCACCGGCAATGTGCGACTTGAATACTTCCCAGTTATTGATCCCTGAATGCCGTGGCATACCCGTGTACACCAACAGAAATTGAGAATCGATCATTTCCTGCGGAACCGGCAAAGCTTCACGCTGAATTCCCTCCATCGTCAGATGGATCGCGCTCACGCCCCCATACAGCGCCGGATAATAATCCTGGCACCCTGTCGGCACCTTGATCAATTGCGCTTCAACGTTCTGTGCCAGCACCCGCATCTGTTCCAGCGAGAGTTTCTTTCCCGTTAGCTTTGCCAGCGCTGCCGCCGTAGCGATCATCAACGCCGACGATGCCGCAATGCCTGCCCCTGCCGGCGACTCGGAATTCGTCTCCAGCAAGAAGCCGCCTTCTGGCCGGAAATGCTTGATCAATTGCAGCGCCAGGCCATGCTTATACTTTCTCGCCTTGAACAGAGCTTGCAGATCACTGAATCGCTCTTCCCGTTTGTGATCGATCGAGCGCAGATGAATTGCTTTACCCGGTTGCGGTGTGATCTTGCAAGTCGTCATGATCGGCACCGCAAAATTTACGGTAACCGCGCCAGGGTGGAAAAGATAGAGAGGCCAGAGATCAAGGGTGCTGCCAGCCAGATCGACGCGACATGGCGCTTGGGCCAGAATCGCTCGCCCATCGTTCGCTGGGCTGCTGCCCAAATTCGAGTGCATGGAACTTTTCTATCACGAACGGCAAGTTTTCGCAGGATTACAAACGTACTTAGGAAGGAGAAATTACTACTGATTTACCGCGTTGCAACTTGGGAAGCGCCTTGGTCTTCTTGCGCCACCGCCTGCGTACGCGGTCCCACCTGCTTCAAGATGAGTAGCTTCGACCGGCCTTCGCGTCCGCCCGGCACATACACGAGCTTGGTCGAAGGATCGAATACCAGGCCCTGTCCGCGAACTTCTATTGTATTGTCGGACGCATCCACAAAGCGTGCGCCGGAGATCCGCATTACCTGCACCACATTACCCGCGCATGCATAAAGAGTCCGGCTGCTTCCATCGAACCACAACCGGTCCACTCCGGGCGCTGCTGCCACCCTCGCTGTCTCAGTCCCGCTGTGAGAGTCCAACTGAACCACAGCTGAGCGAACCGCCACATACAAATGCTGGTCCGACCCATCCAGCGCCAGCCCTGACGGCTGCGATGCGTGCACCGCGAATTTCTTCGCAATCTGCATTCCCGCGTCGATTCCGATCACCTCGGCCTGGTCTTGCAACACCACAAACAAAAGCTTCTGCTGTGGATCGAATACCATCCCCTGCGGCAATCCCTGGACGTTCGCTTGCTGACGGGTTTCAGGGTGCACCGGATCAATAGACGTAATCGTCTGCGCTATCTCGCTGCTGAGGAACAGGCGCCCGGCGTCTGCGGAGAACAGCATGTGGTCCACCGGTGCATCTGTCGTGATCGTATTTTCGACGCTCCAGTCCCCCGTGCTCACCACAAAGACCTTTGGCGTGGTCTTGCTGCTGACATACACTCGACGCCCGGCCGTATCCACCGCGATTCCGCTCGCCCCGGGAATATTCTTGATCTGCGCGATCAGCCGCCGACGCGGCATATTGAAAATATCGACGCTATTTGTCGCGGCGTGTGCGATTACCAGATTCCCGTTTGCGACGGCAAGAGCTTCAAAGCCGGGTTCTCCCGGCAGATCCACCATGGCAATGCGGCGCAGATCTCCGCTCCACAGCGCACACGTGAGAGTCAGGACAGCAATCGTGACTGAGGTAAAGATTCGCACGTTATCGTTTAAGGTGAACGACTCCCCATTCGTTCAGAGAGGTACGGTCTAGGTATACGATGCAGCAAAGTGGCAGTTCTGCTGCCTTTTAAGTTGTAGGCAAAGAAAAACGAGTGGCCAGAGCCACTCGTCTGTGGAAAAACTCCCGATTTGTTAAACCAGGTTCAATGTCTGTTTGAATGAGCCCCGCTCGTTCATGATCTTTTCTTGCAACAGCGTGATCGCGTAGATCAACTGCTCAGGCCGTGGTGGGCATCCGGGAACGTAAATATCGACCGGGATCACCTGGTTCACGCCCTGAACCAGAGCATAGTTGTTAAATACGCCTCCCGAAGTCGCGCAGGCTCCCATCGAGATCACCCACTTCGGCTCCGGCATCTGCTCCCAAAGCTGTCGGATCACAGGCGCCATCTTCTGCGACACTCTTCCAGCGATAATCATCAGGTCCGACTGCCTTGGAGACGGGCGGAACACCTCAGCTCCGAATCGCGCAATGTCGAAACGTGAAGCGCCCATCGACATCATCTCAATCGCGCAGCACGCCAAACCAAACGTCATCGGCCAAATCGAGCTCTTACGAACCCAGTTCACGACCCAATCCAGCGACGTTAGGATCACGCCCTGGGGTACCGGGTCGCCAAAGGTCACCGAATCCTGGCGGTGAATGCCATCTTTGGCCCCGACTAAGTTGCTCAGACGATCTTGTCCTTGGGATGCCATCTCGTTTTCCATTCTATAGACCTTACGTGGGAGAGGCAATCTTGCCTGTCTTGATCACCACATTTTGAATCAGCACAGCCAAGGCTGCCCGCTTCCCACTAAACCACCAGCACCACTTTCCCGAACATCTGGCTGCTCTCCAGATATCGGTGCGCTTCCGCGGCATCCTTCAATGGAAATGTGCGATCCACCACCGGCTTCAGCTTCCCGCTGAACACCTCGCTCAGCACGTTGTGTAGATCCCCCATATTTCCCATGAACGATCCCAGATACGACAATTGCCGCGAGTACAGGAACCTCAAATCGACTTTCACCTCAGGTCCGGTTGTCGCTCCGCAGGTAACGATCGTCCCGCCCGGCTTCAGCGACTTCATGCTCTCCTCCCACGTCGCCTGCCCGACATGCTCGAACACGATATCCACTCCGCGCTTCCGCCGTGATCGTCTTTACCTCATCGGAAATCTTTTGCTTGTAGTGGTCGATCGTGTAATCCGCGCCTAGCCCTCGTGCCATTTCCAGTTTCTTTTCATCACCGGCTGTCGTGATCACTGTCGCGCCGAATATCTTCTTCGCAATTTGGATCGCAGCCGTTCCCACGCCCGAACCTGCACCCAGCACCAGCACTGTTTGTCCCGGACGAATCTGCGCCCGCGTCACCAGCATGTGCCACGCCGTCAGAAATACCAGCGGCACACTCGCGGCTTGCTCAAAAGTCAGGCTGTCGGGAATCGGGATCACGTTCACCGCCGGAATCGCCATCAACTCCCGATTGCCACCGTCGTTCAGATAACCCAGAACAGAAAACTCCGGGCAAAAATTCTGCTGTCCCGAAACGCATGCTGAGCAATGACCACAAAACGTCATCGGTGCGAGCAGAACCCGCTGCCCTTTCTGCAACCACGTGACATACTCCCCGACTTCCGCGATCTCTCCCGCCACATCGCTGCCATTGATGTGCGGCAGCTTAATTCCGCGCAATCCGCTCCGAACAAATAAATCCAGGTGATTAAGTGCGCATGCCCTCACTCGTATCAGCACCTGATCTTTACGCAACTCCGGCTCAGGAACGTCTTCGTACTTCAGCACGTCAGGTCCACCAAAATCGTGGAATCGGATAGCTTTCATCGCCGCCTCCAGCGAAACCGGCTAACCTATCACACTCCCGTAACCGCTGCGATACGCCGCCTTCGCATTGCAGTTCCCTGCCTACGAAATCGCTATAATCATCCTGTCTTGAGAAACTCAGCTTTTCTTTTACTGATCCTGATAATCGGCTCTGCTCTGTTCGCTCAATCCAGCGCAGCCGGCGGCACGAGCACTTCTACCGACACGCTTCTCGTCCTTCCTTTTGAGAACGCGTCCAAAGCTCCCGGGCTCGAATGGATTTCCGAATCCTTCCCAGAAGTCCTGGGGCCGCGCATGGCTAGCGGTCGCTTTTATCTCGTTCCTCGTGAGGACCGCGCATACGCCTTCGATCGAGCCGGTATTCCGCTCACCGCTCATCTCACCCGCATCAGCCTCTATCAGATCGCCGAGCAGATGGACGTCGACTACATCGTTCTCGGCCGTTACGACTACGACGGTCAGCAATTCCGTGCGCACGCTCAGCTATTGGACATGAAGGCTCTGCACCTCTCTCCCGAGCTGACCGAATCCGGTCCGTTGCCCAACATGGTCGAGGTTCAGGACGCGCTGGCCTGGGATCTTCTTCACCAGGCACAAATGTCGGATCTTCCCGCCAAGACAAGTTTCGTTGCTGCCTCCACACCAGTTCGCCTCGATGCTTTTGAAAATTACATACGGGGAATGATCGCGACCTCGCACCAGGAGAAGATCAAACACTTCCACGATGCAATTCGCCTCGACCCGGCCTATTACGAGGCTATGTTGCAGCTCGGCCACACTCACTACGACAATCGCGAATACGACCCCGCTGCTTCCTGGTTCACCCGCATCCCGCGCTCCAGCCCGTATGGAAACGAAGCGACATTTTTCTACGGACTCTCCGAGTACTACCTCGGCGACTACGCAAAATCTGAAGAGGCCTTCCAATACCTCGCTGGCACGCTTCCCCTCACCGAGGTTTACAACAACTTTGCCGTTGCCGCTGGGCATCGCGGTAAGCACGCTGAAATCGACTATCTGCAAAAAGCGGTTACTGCCGATCCCAGCGATCCCGATTATCACTTCAATCTCGCTGTCGCTTACTTCCGCGCCGGCCAGACCAGTGCTTCCTCGCGCCAGTTGAAAGAAGTCCTGAACCTGCGTCCCTCTGACTCTGAGGCCAAATCTCTGCTCGACAGCCTCTCAGCTCCGTCGACAACCGCAGTCAGTCGCGTTCCGCTGCAACGCATCAAGCTCAATTACGACGAGACCTCCTACAAGCAGCTCGCAATGGAGATTCAGAAAGCCAACGAGCTTCGTCTGGCGCAAGCTGATCCTCATACTCGCGCCGAATTTCATGTCGATCGTGCAAATGATCTTCTGAAGCGCGGCTTCCCCACCGAGGCCGAAAAGGAATTTGCCGAAGCCGTAAAAGCGGACCCGTCCGACGCCTCTGCTCACGCCGGATTAGCGGCAACGCTCGAGAGCGCCGATCCTGCGAAAGCTGTTTCGGAGGCACGTGCGGCTCTACAGCTGAAGCCCTCAGTCGATGCTTATTTAGTACTCGCGCGTATCCATATGAAGGAAAATAAGCTGGACGCCGCCTCTTCCGAGGTTACCGGAGCGCTGGGCCTGGACCCGGCAAACTCCGCAGCTCTCGATTTGAAGCGCTCGATTGACGAGAGGTCTACAGTAAAGAATTAGTCCTTCGCCAGAAGGGGGCTCTCATGCGAGCCACAATTCGTTGTTTCACGATCGCTCTGATATTCCTTGCTCTTGCCCAACTCGCCAGCGCTCAGATCGTTCATCTGGTCGTCGACGACACCATCCAGCCCATCAGCGCTGAATACATTTCTCGCGGTATCGACGCCGCCAATGCGCGCCACGCTGACGCCGTTCTCATAGACCTTCGCACACCCGGCGGTCTCGAGACCTCTATGCGTGAGATCGTGCAGAAGATCCTCGCCTCGCCGATTCCGGTGATCGTCTACGTCTCGCCGAGTGGCGCTCGCGCCGCCTCCGCCGGATTCTTCATCCTTGAATCGGCCGATGTCGCCGCCATGGCTCCCGGAACCAACACTGGCGCCGCCCATCCGGTAATGATGGGGGGCGGCAAAATGGATGACGTCATGGCGGAAAAAGTCACC
Organism: Terriglobia bacterium; assembly: GCA_963848375.1. Taxonomy (GTDB): domain Bacteria; phylum Acidobacteriota; class Terriglobia; order Terriglobales; family Acidobacteriaceae; genus JAJPJE01. Next base: position 130,982 of record CAWKDK010000005.1, on the reverse strand, counting down.
AACGATGCCTCCGCCTTCATTCGCTCATACACAGCCAAACGTGGCCATAACGCGCAAATCGCCGAAAGCGCTGTGCGCGAATCCAAATCCTTCACCGATCAGGAGGCCCTTCAGGATCACCTCGTCGACGTCGTCGCGACCAGCGATCAGGACTTGCTGCAGAAGCTAAACGGTCACGAGATCGCCCGTTTCGACGGTAGCAAAGCTGTGCTGCATACCGCCGACAAGCCCTTGCAGTCCTTCGACATGACGCTCAAAGAGCAAATTCTGGGCTTCCTCATGGACCCCAACATGTCCTTCGTGTTGCTCACCGTCGGACTGCTCGCACTCTATGTTGAATTCAATCATCCGGGCGCAATCGTTCCCGGCGTCGTCGGCTTCTTCTTTGTTGTCCTCGCCATCTTCGCCCTGAACATCCTGCCGGTCCGCTACACCGCACTTGCCCTGATCCTCGTAGCCTTCGTCTTCTTTGCACTCGAGGCCAAATTCGCCAGTCATGGCGTTCTCACCATCGCCGGCATCGTCTCGCTCACCTTCGGCGCACTTCTCCTTGTCGACTCGCCAATCCCCCAGATGCGCGTCCATATCTGGACCGCCCTTGCCGTCAGCGTTCCACTCGGCATCATCACCAGTTTCCTCATGACCGTTGCCGTTCGTGCCCGGCGTAACAAGGTCACCACGGGACAAGAAGGACTGATCGCTGAGACAGGCGTTGTTCACACACCATTCACACCGGAGGGCAAGATCTTCATCCGTGGCGAGATTTGGAACGCCGTAGGAGATCCCAATCTGAGAGTCGGTCAGCGCGTCCGTGTCACGGCGGTCGACGGGCTGACTTTGCACGTCGAACCTGTAACGACTGCCGAAGGCGCGGCCGTTCCGCAGACGCTTGGGTCCTAGCACCCAGGCCGCCATTGATTTCCGCGGTTCCTAGTACCCTTGGCACATACCTCGGCGGACTTCCTGAGCTACAATCCGCCTTAACTAAGATCGGAGTGCGCCATCATGCCGTTTAGCTTTGGTTTTATCGCGCTTGCCATCGTTCTTCTTTATATCCTCAGCTCCATCAAGATCCTTGCTGAATACGAACGCGGCGTAATCTTCCGGCTGGGAAGGCTTCTGCCCCAAGCCAAAGGTCCCGGCCTGATCCTCGTGTTCGCACCTATCGACCGCATCGTACGCGTCTCTCTCCGCCAGGAAGCGATGGAAGTTCCACCGCAGGACATCATCACTCGCGACAACGTCACCTTAAAAGTGAATGCCGTTATCTTCCTGCGCGTGATCGATCCCCGCCGTGCCGTGAATGAGGTCTCGAATTACATGTACCAGACCTCTCAATTTGCGCAGACCACGCTCCGTTCCGTCCTCGGCGAAGTCGACCTGGACGAACTACTCGCCCATCGCGACAAGATCAACCTCCGCCTCCAGACTATCCTCGATCAGCACACCGATCCCTGGGGCGTAAAAGTCACCAACGTAGAAGTGAAGCAGGTCGACATGCCGGAAACCATGCTCCGCGCCATGGCAAAGCAGGCGGAAGCCGAGCGCGAAAAGCGCGCCAAGATCATCCATGCCGAGGGCGAATTCGCCGCCTCGCAGCGACTCAGCGATGCCGCTCATCAGCTCGCAACCGAGCCGATGACCATACAACTGCGTTATCTGCAGACCCTGACTGAGATTGGTGTGGAGAAGAACACCACGATTGTCTTCCCGCTTCCGCTCGATCTGCTGGAAGCTTTCCACGGAATGGCCGCAAAACTTACTAAACCGGAGGCTGGCTCTAAGTGATTTCCGAACAGGAAGTAACCGACGCGCAGGATACTGAAATAACTTTGGGCACCGGCAAGCTTCTGGGCATCTTCGTCGCCCTCGTCGTGCTCTGCGCCGTGTTCTTTGCCTTTGGATTTTCGATGGGGCGCAATTCGGTGAAATCCGGGCTGAATCTCACCGAAGCTCCTGATGCCGAGCCCGCACCAGCTGCCGCCAAACCCACTCCGACCGCGATTCTGCGTCCTACGCCTGTCTCGGCCCAGCCGGTGGAAACTCCGGCCGCAGAAGATAGCAAGCCCACTGAAAAGTCAGAAGCGCCAGCCGTTACTCCGGCTGCGCAAGTCACACCCGCAGCCGACACCTCTCATTCCGCCGCTGCCTCCGGTTACGTAGTTCAAATCGCCGCCGTGAGCAAGCAGGAAGATGCGGACGCTCTGGTCGGAGCCCTCAAGAAAAAGGGCTACCCAGTTTTCATTGCCGATAGCACATCCGACAAACTTCTCCACGTCCAGATTGGCCCGTTCGCCGACATCAAGGACGCCGAGTCCATGCGCACGCGCCTCACCGCCGACGGGTACAACCCAATCCTGAAGCGCTAGTCTTCAATTTGCGTGGGGCAGCCGACCTCGGCTGCCCTATTCCGCTCACTCCGAAAACCTCTGCTCTTTCCACGGATCCCCATACATGTTGTACCCGTTCTGCTCCCAGAAACCCGCCACATTCCTCTCCAACATTTCGAATCCGCGCACCCACTTCACCGACTTCCATCCATACAGGTGCGGGACTACCAATCGCACCGGATAACCATGATCCGCCGTCAACGGCTCTCCATCGTGATGCGTCGCCAGCAACGCGTTCTCACGCATCATGTCTTCGAGCGGCACATTCGCCGTGTATCCCTGCTCTGCATGCACGAGCACAAATTTTGCCTCTGGCTTGATTCGCAACATATCCAGGACATCGACCACCCTCACGCCCTTCCAATGGTTATCGAACCTGCTCCAGCGCGTCACACAATGGAAATCGCTGGTCATCGTCGATCTCGGAAGCTTGTTGAACGCGTTCCAGTCCCACCGTGCGGGTTCATCCACAGCACCATAGACGCGAAAGTCCCAACGCTCCGGATCGAATCTCGGGACCGATCCGTAATGCAGCACCGGCCACTTCAGCGTCGCCACCTGATTCGGCGGGAGTCGCCCCTCTTCCCGCATCCTGTTTTCCAGCTCTTTGCGTTCATTCCCTTCGAATAGCATTTTCCTCGACTCCATTCGCACCTATCAGATTCCGGCCCCCGCATCCCGGATTCGGTCCCTGTTCGGAATACGGAATCCAAACTCCATGGCTCTATTTAAACGTTTAAATTTAGTTGCCACACACGGACGAAAACTTTTATATTCCTCGTTATAGGTATGTAGCCTCGGCCTCAGAGTTGCGTGCTTCAGGGAGATCCCATGTCGGACAGCTTTCTAATGGGTGTGGATATCGGCGGCACTAAGGTCGCTGCCGGCCTCGTGGATTCACAAGGCGAGATCGTATTCAAGACCCGCAATCCCATGAATTCCAAAGGCAGCGCTGCAGAAGGTCTCTCCGCTGTTCGCCAGGCTATCGACGATGCACTCGCCTTCCAGCGTGACGCCAGCATCCAGGGTATCGGCCTCATCGCCCCCGGCCCTCTGGATCCGAAGTGTGGTCTGATCATCAATCCACCGAACAATCCTTGCTGGCGCAACTATCCCTTGGTCGAAGAAGTTCAGAAGCATTACGGACCGCAGGTCGTTCTCGATAACGACGCCAATGGAGCCGCCCTTGCCGAGGCCATCTGGGGTGCAGGCCGCGGTTATTCGAATGTCTTTTACGCCACGCTGGGGACTGGCATTGGCACGGGGATTGTTCTCGATGGAAAGATCTTCCATGGTCGTACGGGCGCTGCCGCTGAAGGCGGTCATATGACCATCGACTATCGTAGCCGCTACGTCTGCGGTTGCGGAAAGCCTGGATGCATCGAAGTACTTGCGTCAGGAAGAGCGGTCGCGCGTCGCGCACGTGAAAAAGCAGTAACCGCCGGAACCGCTGGTGCTCGCCTGCTCGAATTAGCGGACGGCAAGGCCGATAACATCACCGCCGAGATCGTGGGGAATGCGTGGAAGCAAGGCGATCCGCTTGCCACTGAAATCCTCGAAGAAACCGCCGACATGCTCGCCGCGTGGATCGGCAACATCGTCGACATACTCGAGCCAGAAGTAATGGTCTTTGGCGGCGGCCTCACCGATCTGATGAAAGATTGGTTTTCTCACATCGAAAAGGAATTTCCGAAGTGGGCAATCAACCAACGCGCTTCAGAAATCCCCCTCGTCCACGCCAAATACGGCCACGATGCCGGCGTCGCTGGCGGCGCTGCTCTCTGCCTCAGCCTGCCCAAACCCGTCGCGGTTTAGCTACAACCTCATGTCATCCTCGAGCGAGCAGCTTTATCGCGAGCGAAGGATCTGTGCGAGCGACCGGCGCGTCTGACCAGCATTTGGTCAGACCTAAAGCGCCGACGCGAGCATCCTCTTGAAGCTATGACCTCAGCATTCGGCCCTACCGCATTATCAGCCCGAACACCAGGAACCCCACTCCCACCAGGCTGCTCACGAACGACACTGCCCAGAACACACGTAGTCCCGTCAGCAGGCAGATCGAGCTAAGCACGATCGCGATCTCCAGAAATATCTCCGCGGTGTCATATTGGCCCGCTCGTCGCGACGTCTGAGCCGTCTCTTTTTCCAGTTCCTCGGCCTTCGCCTTGATCTCTTCTCCGCTGCTCTTCTGCTCTTCCGAATGCGCGCGGAACTTCTCGCTCAGCTTTTCATTGCCCGGAATCGCCGTCACCAGCTCCGCAAAATCTGCGTGCATCGATGAGCGCGTATTCTTCGCCTGGAAGTAAGCCCACTGATCGGCAGCTTTCGTTTGAATCAGCACTTCTTCCGTATGCGTGCGGTGCCCCAGCATCGTCGCCAACGCCAGCAGTACGGCCACGATCGCCATCGTCAGTCCAATCCGCTTATCTGCAGATTCCCTGGCCTCTTCTATTTTTTCTTCGATCTCTTGCGTTTCCATTCGTATCGGTCCCGGTAAGTTTTTGGAGAGTGTGGCCGAAGAGTAACACAGCAGCTCACACTGTCAAACCAGAGTCCCACCCCGCTGAAGATATGTTTTCAATCGGCTTCCGCAGCAAACACAGAGGGACCAATTCCGTACTTTTCTCCTAGAAAATCTTGCAACCGCTCCGGCAGGACTTCCGCCAGTTCCTGCCAGGTAAGCATCTTGCATCGCGTCCGCAACTCTGCAACACGTACGCAGCGCATCACCGCAAACCACTGCTCACGTAGATCAGGACGCCTGGCATCTGCCAGCAAACAGAACGACGCTCCCTCCGCCTGCGCGGCCAGCACATTGCGGATCAACTGATATCCCTCATATTTTCCATTGCGCCGCGGAAGTTCTCGACGGGCGAACACGCGAGCGAACTCCGTGTACCGTTCCATCAGTTCTTTCGACGCCGTCTGGAAATCGCTTTCCGTCAGCTTCGCTTCCACCAGCAAGTTTCCAAGCACCATGTCGACCTCGGTCCGATCGCTCCGGTCTTCCTTCATCGGCACTCGCGCTCGCACCCCAAATTCCGGCCGCACGTTTGCATCGATTCCCAGCATCCCCGCCACCCGCCCATCCGCGAATGTCTCGGGATGACAAAACACATTCATCAGCAGCGCGTCGGAGCTGTTACACGTATCCAGTTCGCACCAGCGGTGATCCCACAGTTTCGGCAACGATGTCCGTCCGGCAGTGTGCGTCTTCTTCAGACGCCGCGACCATGCCGCATTGTTCTGAATTGCCTGGAAGGTTTCAGGTAGGAAATTGCCGTGGCCATCGGCTCCGGGATGAAACACCACCGTCGGAGCTTCGCCATAACTCAGCTGATATTGCAGATTGTGTTTCCGTGCGAACGCTTCGCTGCGCGCACTCAACTCACGCCGCAATAGCGCGGCCGAAATAGCTCCACTCGCCACGCCAGAATTTTATCGCTTGTTACGGGAGGCAAGGATTAGATCTGCGTCGCTCGCGTGGGGCAGCCGACCTCGGCTGGCAAAGCCATCACGCCGCTACTGCTGGCTTCGGAATGATCCGATACTTCAAGAACTGTCTTCCTTGCGGCGTAATCGAAATCCTGTCATCAGTGATGCCAATCAATTCCGCATCCGCCAGGAATCGCAGCCAGTGTTCGAAGCTCGTTCCGTCGTAGAGTTCGGGATATCGTTTCGAAGACTCGTTATACGCGCGGCGTACTCGATCCACCGTTACTCCGCGCCCCCCTCCGGAACAGATCGACTGCAGCGCCGGAACCTGCGTCTCCCACAAAATCGCCGAGTCCTCCTCGAAAGCCTGGGCAACGCAAATGACACAGAACGGCCGGCCAGGAATATACAGCGACAGGCGTCGCGACTCCCGTCTTTCCGCCATCTGGGCAATAGCGAGGGCCGTAACTACCAGGATGAAAAAAATCAGCGCAGCGAGAGTTAGGAAAAGGACGGGCATATGCGCACCCCAGTCACGCAAGCCTTCATTAAATTACCCCACTTTATCGAATGCGGCAATCGGGCCCAGTCATCCAAATCACAGGAAATTTCCAAACGATTGAAAAAGCTGATCAAAATACATCCGCACGTCATCAAACTCCAGCAACTCTGATCCCGATTTCCACCTCTTTTCATCTACTCTGCTTGCAAAATTGTCTTCTGCCGCCCGTGCGATAGACTAAGAGCGCTGCAACGACGAAACTCATGGCCAGCCTGTTCGATCCCCTTCCTCTCCGTTCCGTTCAGTTTCCCAATCGCGTCTTCGTCTCACCCATGTGCCAATACTCCAGCAAAGACGGCTTTGCCGACGACTGGCACCTCGTCCACCTCGGAACTCGCGCCGTAGCTCGCGCCGGGCTTGTATTCACGGAAGCTACCGCCGTCACGCCCGAAGGGCGCATCACAGCCGCCGATCTCGGGATCTGGCAAGACGCTCACGTCGACTTCCTGTCTCGAATCGTTCAGTTCATCACCTCGCAGGGATCGATCGCAGGTATGCAACTCGCACACGCCGGTCGCAAAGCCAGCACTGATGTTCCCTGGAAGGGCGGTGCTCCGCTCAGCCCCGCTGATGGCGGATGGTCCCCGATTTACGCACCCAGCCCAATTCCCTTCGCTCCCACCTATCAAACTCCCCAGCAGCTCACCATTGCGGAAATCCAGCGTACCGTCTCCGCTTTCAAGCAAGCTGCTCAACGTGCTCTCGCTGCCGGCTTTCAGATCCTGGAGATCCATGCAGCGCACGGCTATCTTCTCCACGAATTTCTCTCACCGCTCAGTAATCAGCGCACCGACCAATATGGCGGCAGCTTTGAAAATCGCATAAGAATCGTCTGTGAAGTCGCAGCCGCGATCCGTGAAGTCTGGCCCGATTCTCTTCCGCTCGCCATCCGCATCTCCTGCACCGATTGGGTCGAAGGAGGCTGGGACCTCGATCAGTCGGTCGAGCTTGCGCGCAAACTCAAGCTACTCGGAGTTGATTTTGTGGATTGTTCCTCAGGAGGTCTAGTTCCCAACGCCGTGATTCCGGTCGGTCCCGGATATCAAACTCAATTTGCCGAGCGCATTCGCCGAGACGCTGGAATCCCCACCGGCAGCGTTGGCATGATCACCTCGCCTCAACAGGCGGACACCATTATCCGCACCGGCCAGGCCGACGCCGTTCTGCTCGCGCGCGAGTTCCTGCGCCACCCCTATTGGCCTCTGCACGCAGCACGCGCCGTCCATCATAAGATCAACTGGCCGCCGCAATACGAACGCGCTCGCGACTGAAGCGCATAGCGGACGGTGACGTGTGCAGGACTGGTTTACGGGTGCCCCATTCAAGCCTGCTTTTGGCTTGAGTGGGGATTTTGACTTTGCTTTTGTCATCACGAGCACACGTTGCGTGATGGATATTCAGTTGTAGGTGACGCGGGCGCCCTCCCCACAACCAGCTACTAGCTACCCCGTCCCTCTATGCTCAGAGCTGCCGCTTACGGCCGCATTCCCTTCAGCCAGATCCCCACAAACGTCTTCACCGCGTGCTCCAGTTCGATGTCGTGAAGGTGCTTGGCCCCGAACAGTTCCTGTACTTGGAAGTGATAGACCAGCATGCCAAAGAATGATCGCGCTGCCAGAATCGGATCCACGTCGCGGAACGCACCGTCCTCAATTCGTCGCCGGATGTAGTCGCCCAGAATTTCGTAATAAGACGCGACGTGCACTTTGAAGAATCGTTGCGACACCTCGTGCCGCTCCAGTGCGCTGAACAGCAACAATCGCGGCAGAGTCGCATCCCGGCTTAGAAACTCGCTGGCGATCGAAGTGAATATTTGCTCGTCGTTCTGCCCCGATCCGAGCGCCTGCTCCAGCTTCTCTCTCCCCGCTCGCATTCGGCACTGATCTTCAATCACTGCCCAATACAAATCCTCTTTGGTCGTAAAGTGCCGGAAAATGATCGCCTCGTTCACCTCGGCAGCCTCGGCAATCTGTCGCGTAGTCGTCCCTTCGTATCCCTGGCGCGCAAATAACTGTGTCGCCACTTCTACAATCTGTTGCCGGCGGTCCCCCGAGGAAAGTCGAGCCTGATGTCCCATAGGTAAGTACTTACTTACTTTCTACGCCTTGCTCTGCAGCACGGTCAACCGCAACCGTCGCTCATCTCACCCATTCACATGGAATCGCAGAAAAGAAAGGCCCACTCGCATGTGGTGCATCCATGAGTCCGATACCGTGAGCGCAAGCGACAGTCCCAGCAGCGCGTGCGCGATCCCTAGCGGATAAATATTCCGCCACCTCCGGAACGCCTCGACAAAAAGCAGTCCCCCAACCAGCGTGGCCGGAACAAGAATTGGATTGGGTATATGTGCGAAGGAGAACAGCAGTGCTGCGCACAGTGCCGTTCGATGGTTATTCCCGAGCAGTTTTTCCAGGATCAGGTAGAAGAACGAATTGAGAATGAATTCCTGTTCCAGCGACCAGATCCCGTAGCCGAACGCATGCAGGTATACAGACCCTGCTCCGAACAAACTGCGCAGCGTACCCGCCCACGCGCCCAAAACCATGAATCCGCCCGCCACCACCACGGCGATTGGCACGGCCACCATCGCCCCTCGGAACCCTCTTCTCCCCAAACCCAGTTCGCTCAGGCTGTTCCGATTTACCACCGTGAATCCAAGGATTGCCAGCATCCCCACAAACGAAAACATCTTCTGGGTTGGACCCGTGCTCCACAGCGCAGATTCGATCAGCAGGAAGGCAATCAACTATCTGAGCCCAGAGAAAGAATCTATGACTATCGACTTCAACGTTCCAGGTACTCGTACTCATGGCTGGCCGGATTTCCCACACATCAAGTGCTTAACTTAGATTTAACTTTTCACACTTGCGTTCGGCTTTTTTATTTAGACCCGCTGCATAGATCGAAGTTGTCGACCAGCAAGTCTTCTTCGCGCCGATAAGCGGGATACCGCACGTCGAGCCATTCTGTTACAGTTTTTGCATGGTTCGCGCTCCTAGCCTGTGTGGTGTGATCCTTGCAGCCGGCCAGTCCTCGCGAATGGGTCGTCCCAAGGCGCTCCTTCCCTGGCGGCAGGGATCGTTTCTTAGTTCCGCCATCCAGACGCTCTCACCCTTTTCCGATCTTGTGATTGTCGTCGCTGGAAGCAATGCGGAAGAACTTCGCCCGACCGTCGATTCTCTTGGTGCATTCCTAGTCGTCAATCCAGAGCCCGAGCGTGGCCAATTCAGCTCGCTTCAAGTCGGGCTGCAGGACATCCTGAATCGCGGGCGTGATTCCGCCATTCTCACCCTCGTTGATCGCCCAGCGCCGGAGCTCGCGACTGTTTCTTACCTGCACGACCAGTTCTTGCCGCGCATTAACGAGGGCGCGTGGGCGCTCATTCCATCATTTCAGGGCAAACACGGCCATCCCATCTTTCTTACTCGCGAATTGATTGGCGCATTTCTCAGCGCACCCGCCACTTCCAACGCTCGTGAAATCGAGCATCAGCATCAGGATCGCCTCGTCTACGTCGACGTCAACGATCCACTGGTGGCCTCCAACATCGACACACCCGAGGACTATCAGAAGCTGCTCGGCACTGCCACTTCCCTGTCCCACTGAATATCCGAATCATGAGCACTCAAATCAAACCTTCTATCTCCGCATCCGCTCGCAAATTCATCTCCTCGGTTCTCGAACTCCGTCCAAGCCTCGCTGTTTTCGATTGCGACGGGACTCTCTGGGACAGCGATTCCGGAGAACTCTTCTATCGTTGGGAACTCGAAAACAATCTGCTCGACGATCGCACCGCCCAGTGGCTACGCGATCGCTACGCCAGCTATAAGCGTGGTGAAGTCAGCGAAGACGACATGTGTGGTGAGATGGTTACTGTGCACGCCGGCTTTTCAGTTGCCGAGCTCGAACGCGCCGTTGCCCGTTACTTTCCCGTCGCCGTAGCTCCAACGATTTTTCCGGAGATGCTCGTGCTCACGCGCGCACTCGCCGATCAGGGTTGTGATTTGTGGGCAGTATCATCCACCAACGATTGGGTGGTTCGTGAAGGCGTGAAAGACTTCGGCATTCCCGCTGATCACGTCCTTGCCGCCTGCGTGCATTGTGAAGACGGGGTCGCCACCGACCGTTTGCTACGCGTTCCCTCGGGAGTTGGCAAGGCTCTGGCGATTAACGAAGTTGTCGGAACCACTCCCGACGCCGCTTTCGGCAATTCGATTTTTGACGAGGCCATGCTCACGTTGGCGCGGCACCCCTTCGCCATCAATCCCAACCCTGATTTAGAAGTGATTGCAAAACAGAACCACTGGACGATCTACCACCCGCAGCGCAACCCCAGACAAAGTTGAGACCAGGACTGGTTTACGGGTGCCCCACCCTGGCCCTCTCTTGGCCTGGGTGGGGTAATCCCACTTGCTCGCACGAGGCCTACTTGGACGCCCCGCCTGTTTCCAGGCCACGATATTTCAACATCGGTCCCACCGTCGGTTTCTTTCCGCGCCATGCCTCATACAGCGTCTCGAGGTCCTCGGTATTCCCTCGTGACAAAACCATATTTCGGAATCGATCCCCATTCGCGCGTGTCAGTTTCCCATTCTCATCGAACCACTGATACGCATCGTCCGCCAGCATCTGCGTCCACAAATACGCGTAGTACCCAGCCGCATATCCGCTGCCCCATATGTGTGCGAAGTAGCTCGAACGATAACGCGGAGGCACATAGCTCACCCACAGGTGAATCTGTTCTAACGATTCCTTCTCGAACGCATCCGGCTTCTGCAGTGGTGCGTTTGCCGGCAGTGTGTGCCACTTCATATCCAATTGCGCCGCTGCTAGCAGCTCAGTCGTGTCATAGCCCTTGTTGAAGGTGTCCGCCTTCTTGATCTTCTCCACCAGGTCTGCCGGCATGGGAGCACCAGTTTTGTAGTGCTTGGCGTAGTGCTGAAATACCGTCGGATATGTAGCCCAATGCTCATTAAACTGCGATGGAAACTCCACAAAATCGCGTGCCGTCGAAGTTCCCGAAAGACTGGGGTACGTCGTATTCGAGAACATCCCGTGCAACGCGTGACCGAACTCGTGGAACATTGTTCTCACGTCGTCCGAGGTGAGCAGCGCCGGCTCGCCCGCGGCCGGCTGCGCGAAGTTGGCGACGTTCACAACCACTGGTTTTGTGCCAAGCAGCTTCGTCTGGTCGACATAGTTCGTCATCCAGGCGCCACCCTGCTTGTTGTCGCGCTTGAAGTAGTCGCAGTAAAACAGCGCTAGCGGACTGCCATCGGCATTCGATACCTCGAATACCCGCATTCCCTGCGCGTACACCGGAAGATCCTTACGTTCCTTGAACGTGATCCCATATAACTGCGTCGCCGCGTAGAAGACGCCGTTCTCGAGCACATTATTCATCTCGAAATATGGCTTCACCTGTTCTTCGTCAAGGTCGTACTTCGCCTTCCGTACCTGCTCGGAATAGAACTCCCAGTCCCACGGCTGCACCTTGAAGCCGCCATTCTGTTTGTCGATCAGCGCCTGAATATCTTGTGCCTCGGTTGCCGCTCTGCCAGTTGCTGCCGGCACCAGATCATCCATGAACTTCAACGCCGCTTCCGGCGTCTTCGCCATCTGGTCTTCTACCTTCCAGGCAGCGAAACTCGGGAACCCCAGCAGCTTGCCCTTCTGTGCCCTCAGTTGCGCAATCCTCGCGATCGTCTCTCGCGTATCGTTGCCATCGCCCTTCTCCGCGCGTCCCCACGAGTTCTCGAAGATTCCCTGCCGCGTCGACCGGTTCGTCATCGTAACCAGATCGGGCTGCTGCGTGGTGTTCTGCAACGGCAGAACGAATCCCTCGACCTTGCGGCCCTTCGCCGCTTCCGCGGCCGCACTGATTTCCGCATCACTCAATCCCAACAGCGCCGTTTTATCGGTCGTCACGAACGCGGCGTCTTTGGTAGCAGCCAAAAGCTTGTTGCTGAAAGTATTGGACAGGGTCGCGAGTTCTTCGTTGAGCTTCTTCAGCTCCGTCTTATCCGCCTCGCTGAGATTCGCACCCGCGTGCACGAACTCCTCGTAGGTACGCTCGACCAGCCGCAACTGTTCGGGATTCAGCTTCAACGATTGCCGTTCCTTATAAATCGTCGCTACGCGCTGAAATAACTTCGGATCCAGGTAGATCGCATCCTGATGCGCCGCAAGCTTCGGTGCTTCCGCCTGCCTCACCTTCTGCAGCGTCGGATTGGTGTTCGCGCTGACCACCGCAAAGAACGTCGCAGCCGCACGCGACAGCAACAGGCCGCTCTTCTCCATCGGCACAATCGTATTGTCGAAAGTCGGCGCAGCCGGATTCTCCGCAATTGCCTGGATCTCCTTGCGCTGTTCCGCCATGCCAGCTTCAATTGCCGGCTGGTAATCCTCATCCTTGATCTTGTCGAACGGAGGCGCCTGGAACGGCAGTTTGCTAGGAGCGTAGAAAGGGTTGCTGGGCCCGAACTCCGCGCCCGATGCAGGGGCAGCAAGAGTCGCCAGGCCGATGATGGCAATAGAGGCAACGATTAGAGAGTTCATCACTGACAGTGTAATCGGAGAGGCCGAATACCAGTCAAATGGGATCAGTCCCTCGACCCCCAGGAAGGTTCAGAAAACCAGCACTTTGTCCGCTTCTTCCGTCAACTGTTGCAAGTCAGAAAGCGTTTGTCTCTTTACGCCTTCCACAAGTGAGTCATCGTCGATTCCACGCGCTTCCAGGCACGTTCGACACGCGCCCATACTCACGTTCTGCCGCTTCAGCGCTCTCAGCATTTCTTGAACGTTATACGAAGCATCCGCTGGCGACTGCCGCCGCAAGCCATTCACGACTCCATCGCCCAGCAAAAAGATTGAGATGTCGGTCTCGCTGTTCGCCATCGCTCCAACCATGCGCAGCGCGTTATAGCTGCGTTGGCTGGAATAAGGAGAATCATTCAGTATGAAAAGGTATTTGCTCATCGATTAGTCTTTCATCCCGACGCGATACGTTCCACCGAAATACCTACCGGACCGCGTGTTTGCTCAGTGCTTCTCTCAACGCATCGATCGCCAGATGTCCCGCATGTGTCGAAGCCTCCGGTAGACCGCCCAGACTCTCCACCAGTTCTTCCCTGGTTAAGTTTCGCGCTGCCGCCACATCGATTCCGGTCACCGTCTCCGCCAACCTTGACGCGCATGCCATCGACGGCACGCATCCCTTCGCCTTGAATCGCGCATCAACAATCCGCTCTCCTTCGATCCGAAGCGCCAGCCTCAAACGGTCTCCGCATGCCGGATTCTCCACATCCACACACACGGTGGCATTCTCCAACTCTCCGGCAAATCTCGGATGCTCAAAATGATCCAGAACCTGTTTCGAATACATCGCCACCTATTGTAGTCAGCACTGTCGTCGACATCCGGACTGGTGTACGGGTGCCCCATCCAAGCCCTCTTTTGGCTTGGGTGGGGATTTTGACTCTGCTCTTACCAACCTCTCTACTAGCTACCAGCTACGCCCTTCCCATGGTCTAGAATGACTTCAGCGCAGGAGCACTCGTGGGGTTCCAGTACTTCCATTACGCACGCGGCGTATTTCGCCCCAAATCCCTGGAGTCCGTGTTTCTCTTCGTCACCTCCACCTGCAACTCGCTCTGCCGCACCTGCTTTTACTGGGACGAACTGAACAAGGGCCACGATCTCACCTTCGACCAGCTCCAGCGCATCAGCCAGACCGCGCCCGCTTTTCACAAGCTTTGGATCTCTGGCGGCGAACCGTTCCTCCGCAAAGATCTCGCCGAGGTCATCGAGCTCTTCTACGTCAACAACGGCATGCGTCACGTGAATCTCCCGACCAACGGCCTTCTTCCAACCAAGATGGAATCCGTTGTCTCGCACCTTCTCGAGCGCTGTCCCGATCTCGTCATCGACCTCAACTTCTCGCTCGACGGACTCGCCAATACTCACGACGCCATCCGCGGCGTCCCTAACAATTTCGTGAAGACCTTGGCCACCATCCGCCTCGCCGAACAGAAGTGGGGATCCGTTCGCCGCGTGCGCCGCAACATTGTCAGTTGCGTCACCACCGAGAACTATCGCGAACTGGTCAACCTCGGCCAGAAGATGATGCGCGACTCCAATCCCGACGGTCACTACTTCGAGATCGTCCGCGGCAATCCGATGGATCCGGCCCTCAAACGCATTCCCCGCGAAGAACTATCCGCGCTTCATCGTCAGCTGATGTGGTTTCACGAGCAGTACTCCGACAAGCTCTTCGCGCATCTCTCACCATCGGCCCGCGCCTTTGCTCGCGCATACTATCTCGGCAACATCAGGCTTCACTTCGATCTTCACGAGCAGAATCATTACACCGACAAAGCCTGGCCCATGCCATGCACTGCCGGACAGACAACATTTGTCATCGATCATGACGGCCACTTCCGCTCCTGCGAGCTGCGCTCCAAACTCGGTGACCTCAAAGACTATGACTACGACCTCACCGCCGCCATGCAATCCGCGGCTATGAAAAAAGAGGTCGCCGACATTCCCGGCGCAAAGTGCTGGTGCACGCACTCCTGCTTCATCCACGGGTCGACGAAGTTCAGTCCCAAAGTTCTTCTCTTTCACATTCCCTGGTCGTACCTCAAGCACCGCTGGAACCGTCTGCCATCCATTCCCGCATCGGACCTCGAACCTTTTCGCGTCAATGACGCACCTCAGGCCAGCTGATCGCATGCAGACCGACTACATCCCCCGGCGCATCGCTTCTCTTCAACCCAGCGCCACCGTGATCATGCAGGAACTCGGCCTTCTCGATCGCCTCGTCGCCTGCACGAAGTATTGCCGCGATGTGTGTCCCGAAGTCGCAGATCGCGTCATCCTCGCCGACTCTTGGACCGCACAGGCCGATCAGATTCGCGCCGTTCGTCCCGATCTCGTCATCGCGTCCGTTCCCTACCAGGAAAAATCGGTCATCGAGATCCTCAAATCCGCGATCCCCGTCCTGCTCCTGTCACCGCGCAGCCTCGCCGACGTTTACTCCGACATCGCGCTCATCGCTGGCGTCCTCGGCGAACCACAACGGGCCTCCACGGTTATCACAAATATGCGAAACGCGATTGCCGAAGTCCGCTCTCTTGTCCCATCTGAATCTCGCCCCCGCGTCTTCTGCGAAGAATGGGGAAAGCCCATCATTCACTCACAACTATGGGTCGTCTGAACTTGTCGAAGCCGCCGGAGGCGATTTCATCGGCGAACCCGGCCAACACACCACTGCTGACACCATCCGTTCCGCTAATCCTGACGTCGTCATCGCCGCGTGGTGCGGTGCCGGGGATCGCGTCCCGCTGGAGAAGATCATTTGCGATCGCGCTTGGGAGCACACTGCCGCCGCCCAAAATGGCCGTGTCTTCTGCATTCCCGACGAATGGCTGAACACACCAGCGCCCACCTTAATCAGCGGGCTGCAAGCCCTCGCCGCCGCCATTCACCCACAAATCTTTCCCGCGCCTGCCCGTCTCCGTCGCATCAATGCTGTCAATCACGCTCCGGCTACTACCTCGCAGTAGAATGCTTCGCATGGCCATCGTCGAACACAAAGCTGTGCAGGAAGAACTTCGCAGCCTCATTTCCTCAGCCTCATCTGCCGACGTCCTTATGCAGAACATTTGCGAGCTTCTGAACCGCCACTTCCTCAAGTACAACTGGGTCGGCTTCTACATGCTCGACAAAGATAATCCCAACACTCTCGTTCTCGGACCTTTTGTTGGCGCCATGACGCCGCACACTCGCATTCCTCTTAACGAAGGTATCTGCGGCGCCGCGGTCTCTACCGGCGAAACCGTCGTGGTCGACGACGTCAACTCCGATCCCCGCTATCTCGCCTGCTCGCTCGAAACCAAGTCCGAAATCGTCGTTCCGATCTTCGTAAACGATAAAATCGTCGGTGAGATTGATATCGACAGCCACTTCCCCGCCGCTTTCACCGCCGATGATCGCTCACTCGTCGAATATTGCGCGGCGCAGGTCGGCTCTTTCATGGAATTCCATTCCGCCTGATCCCGACCGCATCTGTGGAAAGTCCCGCTGGACGAGGCTATATACTCGTGGACAGAAAGTATGAAGCAAGTGGTGGCCGCCATCCTGAAGCGCGCTGATGAGATCCTCATCTGCCAGCGCACCAAGCACCAGCCGATGCCGCTGAAATGGGAATTCCCCGGCGGCAAAATCGAACCTGGCGAACAGCCTCGCGACGCCCTTCGCCGCGAACTGATCGAGGAACTCGGCATCGATGCCACGATTGGCGACGAAGTTTCGCGCATCCGCCATAACTACAAAAACGGCGGCGCCGTCGAACTCCGCTTTTATGTTGTCCACGATTTTCAGGGCGACTTGGACAACCGCATCTTCCGCGACGTGCGTTGGGTCAACCGTGGCCAGTTGCCCGAATTTGATTTTCTCGACGCCGACAAAGAACTCGTGCGCGATCTCGCCGCCGGCAAAATTGTCTAGCTTCCTACCTGCGGTAACTCGATCTCGTATCCTGACTCTGATGTTCGCAACACTCCACCCAGCGTCGCCATGTAGTTGTCGGCCGCGTTCATGCGTATCTCATTCACCCGGTCGCGCCAGGTTCGCCCTTCGGCCTCTTTCTTCACCCTCTTGCCATCGGTTTCAATTCTGATCTCCACCTTATGATCGCCGCGCTCGGCTTTCACGTGCAGGGTACCTTGGCGACACACGACTTGCTCGGCCAGAAACAATACCAGTCGTGAGAGCTTCTCCTGACTCGGCGCAAACTGTAATCTTCTCTGGCAATCGCACCTCTAGTTCCGATTCATACATCAGCGCAACTTTGTGCAGAGAATCATCCTAACGACGACAGCACCTCGCTCAACTTGATTTCCCTCGCATCCTCTCCCGGATCTTCCGCCTCCACCAACTCGCGCAGCGCGCTCATCATCTCCCTCAGGCTGCCCGTGCTCTGCAATCCCTCCCCGATTCTGCGCTCATATTCCTTTTGGCTACGCGGAACGGCAACCGCCAATTCCAACCCGCATTGCAGCGCGGTAAGCGGCTGGCTCAGCGAGTGGAACGCCTCCGACAGATATTCGCGTCGCCTCTCCTGGCTTAACATACCGCCTCCGTCTTTGCGCTCAACTCGTATCCAATTCCGCGCACTGTGTGGATTAACTTTCGCTGTGCTCCCTCATCCACCTTCTTGCGCAAATAATTGATATAGACGTCCACCACGTTCGTGCTCGTGTCGAACGTAATACTCCACACATGCTCGATGATCATCGCTCTGGTGATTCGCCGGCCCGCGTTGCGCATCAGATATTCCAGCAAACTGAATTCTTTCGACGTCAACTCAATCTGTTTTCCGCTCCGTTCCACCCGGTGCTCCAGTCGATCCAGCACCAGATCATCCACCTGCAGCCGCGTCTCCAGAGGCGTCCGCCCTCGTCTCATCAGCGCCCGAATCCTCGCCGACAATTCCGCGAACGAGAACGGCTTCATCAGGTAGTCATCCGCTCCACAGTCCAGTGCCTGCACACGGTCTTCGATCCGATTTCGTCCCGTCAGCATCAGTACGGGAACACCTGACTTGTTTTCACGAATCCCCCGAAGTGCCGAAATCCCATCTCGCTTCGGCAGGTTCCAGTCCATGATCAGGGCGTCGTACGGATAAATTCCCGCCAGCTCTTCTGCCTCTTCCCCATTGTTCGCCACATCCACCGCATAGCTCTCTGCCTCAAATCCCTTGCGCAGGAAGCCCGCCAGCGGCACATCGTCTTCCGCAATCAAAATTCTCATAACCAGGCCCGGCAGCTAACATAAGCGCCCCGCTGCGCCGCTCAGCACAAAAATTAGGACACGCTTAGAAATCAAATCCCGTATCGGGCGCCGGTTTCAGATCGGAAAATACTCGCCTCAGAGCATCACCGATTCTTCGTAATCCTCACCGCCTTACCGACGAAGTTAGCTATATGGGTTTGCTTGCTCCCATTTCAGTCCCGCGCCCAAACGTGCTTGTTGTGGATGACGAACCGACTATCTGTGACGCAGTCGCCGATGCACTGCCCGCGATCGCTGCCAAAGTGGCTATCGCCGCCAATACCGCCGAGGCAATTTCAACCCTCGATTCGGATCGCTTCGACGTCGTACTTTGCGACCTCTACATGCCCGGTGGTGGCGGCCTCGATGTCTTGCAGCACGCCTCCCGTGCCCAACTCGACTTAGGTTTCATCTTGATGACCGGGAAGCCCCAGGTGAACGACATCGTCGCCGCCTGCCGCCTCCACGCTGCCGACATCCTCCTGAAACCGTTCTCTCTTGAATCTCTTCAGACTGCCGTCCAAAAAGCCTACGCCCGTGTCTTCCATACACGCCGGGAACGCATTCACCGCAATCAGTTGCGTAATGGACTTCGTCATCGCGTGATTCAGCTTGAGGACACTAAAAGGCAGCTTCGCGACAGCTACCGCGACATTATCGAAGCTATGGTCGTAATTCTCGACCACCGCGAACACGAAACCTGCGCGCATTCCTTTCGTGTCCGCACCTATGCAACGTATCTCGCAGCGGAAATCAACTATCCGCCCGATCAATTGCCCACGCTTTCCACGGCTGCCTTACTTCACGATATTGGAAAGGTCGCTGTTCCCGATCGGATCCTTCTCAAGCCCGGGAAACTCGATCCAGCCGAGACCCTGCTTCTGCAACAACACGCTGTGATCGGCGAGCAGATCGTACGGCGCTCAGCCATGTTGCAGGACTGTGCGCCCATCATCCGTCATCATCATGAACGTTGGGATGGAAAAGGTTATCCAGACGGCCTCGTCGGTGATCACACTCCGCTTGGCGCTCGGCTGTTTGCGCTCGCCGATACCCTCGACGCGATGACCTCGGATCGTTGTTACCGCGCCGCACTTTCCCTTCAGCAGGTCCATGTGGAAGTTGCGCGTTGCACCGGGCAGCAATTTGATCCTGACTTGGCGCACGTCTTCCAGTCTGTCCCCGATCATCAATGGATTGCACTTCGGAATGACGCAGATGCTCAGGCTGCCAGCTTCAACCCATTTATCGGCGAGTGACGCCTTTTACTTCCCGGCCAGAGCTTGCCCAACTCTCTCGATCAACTCCGAAACCGTAAACGGTTTTTGCAGGAACTCCACATCTGGAGGCAGTTCGCTCGTGGCTTTCAGTTTCTCCTCCGAGTACCCCGACATGTGCAGCAATTTCGCTCCCGGATGTTTCACCACAAAATAGGCCCGCAGATCCTCCCCGCTCATCGCGGGAGCACCCAGGTCAGTGATCACCAGGTCCAGATCTCCATGAAATCCTTCACAGACCGCCAGCGCCTCGCCGCCATCCGCAGCTTGCAACATCGTATATCCCTGCTCCCGCAGTGAATTCACGATCACTTGGCGAGTGGGTTCGTCATCTTCGATCACAAGTACGGTTGCCTGCATTACCGCGCTCCGCAAGTGTCGAACCGATGGGCACACCCTCTTTGGACGTCGGCAGATAAACTTTGAACGTCGTTCCTGCTCCTGGTTCGCTGTAAACCCAGATGTGCCCATCATTCTGGCGCACGATTCCATACACCGTAGCCAGGCCCAAGCCGCCTACTTCTGCCTGCTCCTTAGTAGTGAAGAACGGTTCAAAGATGTGCGCCTGCAGTTCCGGTTCAATGCCAATCCCGGTATCGCTCACCGACAGCAGCACATACGGACCCGGTTTGACCTGTACGTGTTTCGTCACGTAGGCGTGATCCAGTCGCGCGGGATTGGTTTCAATAATGAGCTTGCCTCCTCGCGTCATCGAATCACGCGCATTCAACCCCAGGTTCACCAGCATTTGGCTCAGTTGGTTTGGATCCAGGTGCACGGGTCCGCAGCTCTCATTCAACCGCAGGATTACCTGGATATCCTCACCTACCATCCGCTGCAACAACTGTGCAGTTTCCCGGATCACCTCGTTTACCGCCACTACTTTCGGTTGAATAACCTGCCGTCGCGAAAATGCCAGCAGTTGCTGCGTGGTCTGTGCGGCGCGATTGGCCGCACTCACAATCCCTTGCGAATATTTGTGGATCGCTTCCTCGGGAGCAGAATTTTTTACGATTAGCTCAGCGTAACCGGTGATCGCAGTCAGCATGTTGTTGAATTCGTGCGCAACCCCACCCGCCAATCTTCCTACCGCTTCCAAACGCTGCGATTCCGCCAATTGCTGCTCCAGCAACTTCCGAACCGTAATGTCACGAATGATGACCAAGTGAAATCCCGGGCGGATGTTCGCCGTGATCCGGCACTCGAGTCTTTTTTTTGACCCATCAGTGTGCTGATATTCGATCTCCTCCAGCGCTTCTCCGGTCAGCTCCATCTGCTTTCGCAATTGAGTGCTTCCGATCTTGCTCGCTGTGATCACCCCAACTTCTCTGCCCAGAATCTCTGCCTTCGTTAGCCCGAACATTTCACAAACAGCTGGATTCGCATCCACGTAACGCAGCTCTCTATCCACCACCGCCATGCCATCGTTCGCCCGCTCGAATACCGCTCCAATCTCCTCTTCCCTTCTTCTCAGTTCCTCCTGCGCTCGACGTAGTTCGGTAATATCTTGTCCCGCTCCCACTACCACATCGCCGCTCGCCCGGGCATCGCGCCACAAGATCCATCTTTCCTCGCCCTCCTTTGTCAGCATCTTGACGGCATAAGGCGCATCGGCGGCAGATTCCTCACCTCTCGCCACGGCCGATATTGTTGCGAGATGTTTTTTACGCAGTTCGGGATCGGTGGAAGGTGTGTCCCAATACTTCATTCCCAATAGTTCATCGGGCTTATACCCGAGAATCGTTTCTACCGAGGGACTCGCATACAGGATTTCACCCTTGCCGTTCGCAACCAGTACGATCGAGTTGATCGTTTGCAGCACGATTTCAGCCAGTGTCTTACCACTGGCGTCGTGCACCAAGTCGCGGCCTTTTTGTCTTTCGTCCGGCAAATGTGCCCACCCGCAGCGATGTAATCGTCCCTCGCAAGCGGGTATTTCCCGGTTGCTGGCAGAGGACAGACTCACTCTATCTAACTCTGTACCAAAGCTTTGTGATGTAGTTCAGGTGCAGGTGTGACGAAATCCCGAATTGGCTCAGAGCGGCGGCGCCGATACGCTATCTCTGAGTTCCTGAACGATTTCCTGCGCTGCCTTCCGTCCCTCGTCGAAACGGTTCGGAGGAAATGAGATGGCTCCCACACGCGCGTGCCCGCCACCACCATAGCGCTCGCATATTGTCGCCAGATTCACAAACTGGTCGGTTGGAGCCCATGGATTTGAACCCACCGAGACCTTCGTCCGGAAACTGCTTCGGCTCAGCCCCACGCTATAGATGGCATTCGGGTGAAGATAATACGGAATGAATTTGTTGTAGCCTTCCAGATCGTAATCCGTGACGTCGAAATAAATCGTGCCCCGCTCTTCCGTCGACTTTTCCCGTAATATCTCGATTGACTTCCAATGCCTCTCCAGCAATGGTGGAATCAACTCCGCCACAAACGGTTGCTGCAGGATTTCTTCCAGCGGCATATGCGCGAGATACGGAATCAGCCTTGGAATAAATGCCGGATCCTGTGTTGCTTCGATCGCCATCGTCAGCTTCATCGCCGGTTCGCGCATTTCCACTGCTGTCTTCGCGTCCGTATAAAGCGCGCCGTCAATAATGTCCGCCCATTCCACCACTTCTTTCACCGGTTCCGCATTGAATCCGAACCGGCGTTCGGCAATGTGCGCGATGAACTTGGTACACGACCGGAAATCCGCATCGTAGAACTTTGTGTTGCTCTGCTGTTGC
This sequence comes from Terriglobia bacterium, assembly GCA_963848375.1. Classification (GTDB taxonomy): domain Bacteria; phylum Acidobacteriota; class Terriglobia; order Terriglobales; family Acidobacteriaceae; genus JAJPJE01. The sequence continues at coordinate 108,748 of CAWKDK010000005.1, read as the reverse complement.
TCGTAGTGTGCTTTGTCTTCCGGAGTCAGAAACGCGCTCAGGTGATGATCGAACCACCATGTCACCTTCGGTGACGAACAGTATTTGAAGTCCACCACCGCATTCTCATCCCCGTCGAACTGCTCTTCGCTGAACAGCGCGCCCGCCCTATGTACCAGGCCCGTATACGCCAGTTCCACGTCGCGATGGATCCGCTCCTGGTAAAAGCGTGAGAACAGCGCCGCCGAGCATGCCCCATCAAAGCACTTATCGTGATACAGGACTCGAACCTTCACCGATTTCCTTCCCGCTGCCATTCAGAAACTAACCATGGCCCAGGCAAAGCTAACTAGAATGGCCAGTCGGATGGCACCTTGTCAAGGCAACAGGAGCACAGAAGTGTTCACGGTGGCGGGCGAGTTGAAGCCGTGGGACAGGCGCTTCGGTCTGTCCCACGCTTTGCTTCTCAACTCCCCAATTACCAATCCAATTACCAATCTCTAGACGGTGTTCGCTTGCTTCTCCGCCAGATCCCCGATCACCGGAAGCTTGAATTTCTGCCCCTGGTACGCCTTCAGCAACAGCACGATCCATAACACCAATGAACCCAAGTTGACGAAGATCGAAATCGCCCAGCCGATGATCGGCACCGCCAGCAGCACAATGTGAATCGCCACCAGGACAATACACAGGAAAATGCATTGGAAGGAATGGAAGCGGATGAACCGGTTCCGGTTATACGGCTCGAGCAAAAGAAATACGATCGCGGGAATGATCGTGACATACGCAAGCATTCCAGCGATGTTGTCGGTTAATCCTGCTGTGCCAGCACTCGGCGCTGCCACCGTGCCGCCACCCGCGGCTTGGTAAGCAGGCTGTCCGCACTTGCTGCACACATTCGTCTCATCGGAAATCTGGCTACCGCAGGAAACACAGAAACGGGCCATATTGCCTCCAGTAGGACACGGAAGGTCTATCCGGCGCCTCGCCGGCCCTTTTCAGAATTGGCGCAAATTATCAGAAATCCCGCAGGAAGACAATCTAAGTAGTTCGATGAGTCACAATTCGCCGCACTAAACCGGCCGCCGGGCGGCTGCCTTCTTCTGGCACTCTTCGCAAATCCCATAGATTTGGAACGTATGCCTCGCCGTCAGGTACCTGTGTTTTTTCCCAATCGCCTTTTCCAGTTGCTCCAGTTCCGGCGAGAAGAATTCCACTGATCCGCCGCATTCCGTGCACACCATGTGATGATGACTGCGCCGGTTGTACTGGTGTTCGTATCGCGTGATCCCGTCGTGGAACGCTACTTCGCTGGCCAGTCCGCATTCTGACAACAACTTCAGCGTCCGATATACCGTCGTGAATCCAATTTTCGGATCTTTCTTTCGCACCAACCGGAATAGCTCATCGGTCGAAAGATGATCATGCGTTTCCAGAAATGTGTGCAGGATCGTGTCGCGCTGCTCCGTATGCTTCAGCCCTACTTTTCGCAGATGGCGGTGAAGAATGTCCATCGCCTCTCGCATCATCTCCCGCGAGACGGTCGCATGGTCATCGATTCTTTTCGGCAGCATTCCCATCTTAGAAATCCCGTGACGCCCTCGCCAATAACCGCGCTGGCAACTCTTGCCTTTGTTTGCTTCAGCATAACACCGCCGTGCATCCCCCTGTCCGTTTAGCCCTGTCCCGGCAGGGGCGAAAATCCGGTAAAGGTCTGATTGTCCCCTTCTCCTCTCCCAAATACAATTGTGCATTCCATGGCCACAACTGTTGCGACCTCGCCTGCTCGCCGTACCCTGTCTCCACTACTCCGTTTCCTCCTGATCGTCCTGTTAGTAGTGGTCTTGGCGGCGGCTGGCGTAAGCCTGTGGTTCTTCGGCGCTGCTCGTGCAGCTCTCCCGCAACTAGACGGCACCGTTTCTGTCTCCGGACTTAGCACCCCAGTCCAGGTAGTCCGCGATCAGCAGGGCGTCCCTCACATCCGTGCTCACAATCTCGACGACCTCTTCTTCGCGCAGGGCTATGTCACCGCCCAGGATCGCCTCTGGCAGATGGACCTCAGCCGCCGTTACGCGGCCGGTGAACTTAGCGAAGTCTTCGGCTCAGCCGCTCTCGCACACGATCGTCAACAGCGCATCCTCGGATTCCGTCACCTCGCCGAGAACTCTGTCCAATACCTCAGCGACAGCGACAAGCACTATTTGGAAGTCTACGCACGCGGCGTGAATGCCTACATCGAGCAACAGCAACAGAGCAAAACGCTCCCGCTCGAATTCCGCATCCTTCGTTACCGTCCTAAGCCGTGGACGGTCACCGACTCGCTCCTCGTCGGCATCAACATGGCCCAGATGCTCAACTACTACTGGGTCTCCGAGATGCTCGCTCGCGAGAAGGTCGCCAACAAAGTCGGACCCGAACTCGCCGCCGAGCTCTTCCCCAATGTCACCTGGCGTGACCATCCGCCAACCATGGACACACAACCTGACGGCGCCGGCCTCGCCCGCGTCTCGCACCAAGCAGGTGGGGTGCCCCACACGTCGCGAAGCGAACGTGTGGGATCAATGTGGTTGCCAGCACGACCCGACGCAGTCCGCGAGGGATCTACAGTTCTCCTCCCCCCTCCCCCCGAAGCCCGCGCTGGCTCCAACGACTGGGTCATCTCCGGCGCGCACACCGCCTCCGGAAAGCCGCTGCTCTCAAACGATATGCATCTCGAAAACCAGATCCCCAACGTCTGGTATGAAGCGCAACTCGAGGCGCCCGGCTTCAACGTCGCTGGCGTAACTCTTCCGGGAATCCCGTTCGTCGTCGTGGGACACAATCAGCGCATCGCCTGGGGATTCACCAACGTCGGCCCTGCCGTCACCGATCTCTACGTCGAGAACTTCAACGCCGATGACGAATACCAGGCGCCTGACGGCTGGAAAAAAGCCGAGCACCGTCAGGAAGTGATTCACGTCAAAGGTGCCGACGACGTACACGTCGATGTCGTCCTCACTCGCCACGGTCCCATCATCTCTTCGCTCTTCCCCGGTGAGACGCGCAAGCTCGCGCTCAGGTGGAATATTTACGATCCCGGTCTCGTCCAGATTCCCTTCTTCGACATCAATACCGCGCAGAATTGGCAGCAATTCCGCACAGCTTTCTCACGTTACGGAGCGCCTTCGCAGAATGTCGTTTACGGCGACGTCGACGGCCACATCGGATATTTCGCTAACGGCAAAATTCCCATCCGCACCAACTCCGACGCGGTCGCTCCCGTGCCCGGCAACGACAACACTCACGAATGGACCGGATACATCCCTTTCGATCAGCTCCCCAGCGCTTACGATCCGCCCTCCGGCATCCTCGCTACCGCGAATGGCCGCATCACACCCGACGGATATCCCAACATCGTCAGTTTCGAATGGGACGCCTCCGTTCGTACCCAACGAATCTATCGCTACCTTCAGGCTGACAAGAAGTTCACGCCCGCCGACATGCTCGCCCTTCAAACCGATGTCTACTCTGACTTCGATCGCTTCCTCGGGCAGCGTCTCGCTTACGCGGTCGACCACAGTCAGTCCGCTTCCCCTCGCGACCGCCAGGCCGCCGACATTCTCCGCAACTGGGATGGCGTTATCGACGTAAACTCCCCTGCGCCCACCATCGTGGCTCGCGCCCGTCAACAACTCCAGCGCCTATTGCTGGAACCTAAACTGGGCGTTTCCTCCGCCGATCCGCAAGTTCGCGACGGCTGGCGTGAATATCATTGGTTCGTCTCGTCTGCCTGGATCGAGAGCACGCTCACTCATCAGCCCAAGAACTGGCTGCCGTCGAATTTCACCAATTACGATGAACTCCTCACAGCCGCGCTCGACGCCGCGCTGAACGCCAAGGAAGTTCCCGCCGATCTCTCGACTTGGACGTGGGGCAAGGTTCACACCGTCGACGTTGAGCATCCTCTCTTCAGCCGCATTCCGTTCGTCCGTCGCTGGGGCGGTACCGGAATTCAGCCGTTGCCCGGAGACGGCACCACCGTCAAGCAGGCGAGCGGCAATCTCGGACCGTCCGAACGCCTCACTGTCGACTTCTCCGATCTCGACAACAGCACGCTGAACATCGTGAACGGCCAGGCCGGAAATCTCCTCAGCCCCTACTTCAACAACCAGTGGGACAACTGGTATCACGGCACTACCGTCCGTCTTCCCTTCTCGGACGATGTCGTCGATCGCGCCAAGTCCCACGAACTCACGCTCACTCCCAGCAAGTAATTTCGCGCTCGCGCCGGAGTTTTGGAATTAGCAATTCGGAATTGTACGAATCGCCTTAACTCGGTACACTCCGACCTCTTGGACTAGGACTGGTCTACGGGTGCCCCATTCAAGCCCTCTTTTGGCTTGAGTGGGGATTTTGACTTTGATTTGTGACGTTTGATTGCGCGCGAGGGATCTGCAGTCTTGAGTGGCGCGGGCGCCCTCGCCCGCGTTTTGTTTGTGTAGATGAAATTACGGGTGCCCCATTGGCTTGAGTGGGGACTTTGACTTTGATTTTGACTTTGACTTTTTTGTTTGTCATCACGAGCGCGCCTCGCGCGCGAGGGATCTGCAGTTGGTTCGGGGTGCCCCACCGCAGAGGTGGGAATCGAAAGGAACAAAACCGTTGATCACCAAACCTACAGCATTCGTTCTCACACTCCTCTTCTCTTCCCTCGCCTTCGCCGCTCCTCAGCCCGACTCTCTCAAGAAGTCCTACCGCTTCGAACGTGACCAATGGATCTACGTCCACCTCGAGGGCTCTCCCTCCGAAATCGGCTACCAGCACGGATATCTCCTCGCGCCCGAGATTGCCGACGCCTTCAACGCCGTCAAGTTCGAGGACACGCGTCGCACCAAACGCGACTGGACCTTCTTCCGCCAGACTGCGCGCGAAGTTCTTTGGCCGCATATCGATCCCGAGTATCAGCAGGAACTCCAGGGTATCGCCGACGGCCTCAACGCCCACGGCGTGAAGCTCGATGTTTACGATGTTGTCGCTCTCAACGCCTTCGAAGAAGTCCCTGACTATTACGTTCCGATTCTCGACAAGCAGCAGGCTCGCGCCGACGCTCCCCGCCTCGTCAGCCCCGGTAATTGCAGCGCCTTCGTCGCCACCGGCAGCTACACCAAGGATCACCAGATCGTCATCGCTCATAACAACTGGACCGGCTTCATTCCTGGAGCTCGTTGGCGCATCATCTTCGACATCGTTCCCGCTCACGGCCATCACTTCATCATGGACGGATTCCCCGGCATCATCGCCAGTGACGACGACTTTGGCGTGAACGACTCCGGCCTGATGATCACTGAAACCACCATCAGCGGATTCAAGGGCTTCGATCCCGATGGCAAGCCCGAATTCATGCGCGCCCGCAAAGCCATGCAGTATGCGAGTTCCATCGACGACTACGTGACCATCATGCTCGACGGCAACAACGGCGGCTACGCCAACGACTGGCTCCTCGCCGATCGCAAGACCGGCGAGATCGCGCAGTTCGAATTGGGTCTGAAACACTCAAAGGTCTGGCGCACGAAAGACGGCTACTTCGTCGGCTCCAACTGGGCGCGCGATCCTCAGCTATTGAAAGACGAAACCGACTTCGACTCCGCCGATCTCTCCAGCTCTCCCAACGCTCGTCGCGTTCGCTGGGAACAACTGATGTCGGAATACAAAGGACGCATCGACGTGAAACTCGCCGAGCAATTTCTCGGCGATCACTTCGATACCTTCGAGAAGAAAGAAGACGCTGACGAGCGCACTCTTTGCGGTCACGTCGAGAATTCCCCACGCGGCGTCCGTGTATGGGAGCGTCCGCCCTACTCACCCGACGGTGCCGTTCAAGGCAAAGCCACTGATAGCTCCTTGGCAGCCTCAATGAGCTTCTACGCGCGCCGCGGCCATCCCTGCGGCGACGATTTCAATGCAAGCGAATTCCTGAACAAGCATCCCGAATTCGACTGGCAGAAACCGGTCCTCACCGACATGAAGGCCGGCCCCTGGACCTTCTTCAAGCCCGGCGACAAACAGTAAACCTCACTTCAAATTGGGGACCAGGACTGGTTTACGGGTGCCCCATTCAAGCCCTCTTTTGGCTTGAGTGGGGATGTTGACTTTGTTTTTGACTTTGTTTTTGACTTCGATTTTGACTTACCTTGTCATCACGAGCGCGCCCTGCGCGCGAGGGATCTGCAGTTATCCGTGGCGCGGGCGCCCTCGCCCGCGTCCTTGTTTGTGTAGTACAGACTTGCGGATCCAGGACTGGTTTACGGGTGCCCCATTCAAGCCTTCTTTTGGCTTGAGTGGGGATTTGACTTTGACTTTTTTCTTTGTCATCACGAGCGCGCTCGCGCGCGAGGGATCTGCAGTTATCCTTGGCGCGGGCGCCCTCGCCCGCGTAAATTTCTTGTCAAGCCCCCAAAATCCGCGATTTCTCCCCAACTACCTCATTCCACGATAGAAATAAATCTCTCCAAAGTGTCCAGTAGGTCCCCTCGAATTTGTCACAATAGAAGTAGAGTCTCAGACACCAAAAACTAACTCTTGTGCTTTCAATATTTTGACCGCTAAACCCTTTGTTTTCCGGCAACTGGCAGAACCTTCGCGCCAAGCCACTGCGACAATGTGACTTAGCTGACGGGAGGGGGAGGGGGTACCCGGCTCTTAAGGAGGATCAAGTGACAACGATACCGATATGCACTCACATCAAGGCCGACGGCCTGCGTTGCGGATCACCCGCGCTTCGCGGTCACTCGCGCTGTTACTTCCATCTCAAACAGCATTACCGGGATAAGCCTCGACGCCAACCGAAGCTCCCGCCTCGAACTTCGTCAGGGGTGCTCTACACATTTAAAAGGTTGGAAATCGATACCACCGATGAGGTTCTCACGCGGGAACAATTGCGGCAGGTTTATCGGCAGGCAGCGAGGGCCATCCGCCGCCATCTTGAAAACATAAAACGGGACAAACTTCGGCGCACTTAGGACAAATGAGAAAAGTTACCTCTGCGCCCTCGGCGTCCTCTGCGGTGAAAGACTATCTTCCCGCCAGATACTCCAACTGCACTGCCGTGCAATCGTCGTTAAGTGCCGTTCCCGCGCAGAACTTGCTGATCTCGTTCAGCAGCTCTTCGATTCCGGCAACGCGCGGCACAACCTCTTTCAGCCGCTGCATTCCGAAGAACTCCCCCTGCGGATCTTCAGCTTCGGTGACACCGTCCGTCACCACCAGCAGCCGGCAATCGCAATTCAGATTGATCTCGGCATCCTCGAACGTCGCCTCTTCCAGCAAGCCGACAGGAAAATTCGAGTTGTTCAGCACCTGGACATCGTCCCCCACCAGCACCGGCGGCACGTGCCCGCAATTGATGTACTCCAGCCGTCCCGACGCATGCAGTCGCGCAATCAGCATCGTCGCGTACTTCTCGCCCATCACTTTTTCGCAAAGGAACCGGTTCGCCGTCGTCACCACTTGCCGCAGCGGAATATTCTGCTGCGTCAGTTGCGCGTACAGCAATCCTTGCAGAATCGAAGCCAGCAGCGCAGCGGAAATTCCCTTCCCGCTCACATCCGTGACCACCACCGTCAGCGATTCCTGCGTGCGGATCACATCGAAGAAATCGCCGCCAATCTCTTTCGACGAAATATTCTTCGCCTGTATCTTCGCAAACGGCACATCCGGTATCGTCACCTGCATCAGCCGCTTCTGTATATCCGCCGCGATATTCAATTCCTGCTGGTTGCGCCGCGCCGCTTCTTCCACCTGCACCAGGAACGCGTTCTCCACCAAACTGGCGGCTTCCGTTGCAATCGCCCGCAAAATGTCATGACTCACCGCCGACATCTTGCCGAACATGAATTTGCTGTCCAGATACAAGACTCCGCGCAGATCGCCACCCGGATTCGAATCCGTACTCGCTTTGCCTTGTATTTGCGTCTTGCGCAGCGGAATGCAAATTACGGTTCTGAGATTGTGCGCGACTACGCTTTCGCGGCCGGCCATCTTGCTGAAGTCTTCGTTGTCGGTAACCAGGAACTCCGACGCGCTGCTGACCGCTTCACGCAAAATCGATCGCGAAATCGTGCTGTCATCCATCAGCACTTCTCCGCGATTGTTGCGGCCCGCAACCAATCGCAGATCACCGTTCTCTTCTTTCAGGAAAACATATCCGCGCTCGGCTTTGGTCAGTTGCAGAGTGGAATCAATCAGCGTCAGCAGCACTTCCTCCAGGACCGTGCTGGTATTGAGCTTGCGCGCGGCTTCCAGGAACAGCGTCAGGGTCTCGAGTTCCGCCGCCGCGCTCGGGGCGCCTGTGGAACTCGGCGGCTTCCACATCGACACCTGGCTCAGAAATTCTCGCGACCGGCTCTGCTGCTGCTTGTCCGGATCGAAGATTACGCACGCCTCGCCGCGCACCCCGAACTCCATGCGGTCATTTTTCTGCAGGCGCTTCTTGTCGATCTTTTCACCGTTTACGTAGGTGCCGTGCTTGCTGTTCAGGTCCTGTATGTAGAATCCGTCGCCTTCCCAGATCAGCAGCGCGTGATCGCGCGAGACGCGCGGGTCGGAGATCACCAGATCCTTCTCCGTCCGCCGCCCGATGGAAAATGGCATGTGATCGAGCACCAGTTTGCGCTGCTCGTTGCCGTTCACAAAGACGAGCGACGGAAAAGCTACTCCGGAAATTGTCTGCCCAATTGCACTAGCCATTTCGCTGTATAGAGCCCCTTTGTGGCAGTCTACGTCATCGCGAGTTGCGTAGTCGGCACCGCAGGAAAGAAAATTCCACAAAGTCCTTCCCGGCAGCGCCGGAATCGCCAGGTTGCGCAACGGGCAACCCCAACCTTTTGTTGGATATACAGCCTAATCCGAAACCAATGGGTTTTCAATCTGTGCGGAATCAAGTGCGATAATCGGCATTGATCCTGACATAATCGGCAGTAAGATCGCACGTCAGATAGACGATCTCGCGCGATCCGCGATTCAGCTGGATAGTGATTTCGAATTCCGCTTGGGAAAGATAAGCGTGCGCAGCCGATTCCTCGAACGGTACAGCCATTCCGCCGCGGCAGATCGGCAACTCGCCGAAGTTGATATCCACTTTACCGATATCGACAGCGACTCCGCTCCGTCCAATCGCCGCCAGAATGCGTCCCCAGTTGGGATCAGCTCCAGCCCAAGCGGTCTTCACCAGCGCTGACGTCGCAATCACACTCGCAATCTGCTCGGCCTCTTTCTCGCTGCGTGCACCTTGGATCTTCAGCTTCACCAGGTGCTTCACGCCTTCGCCGTCGCGAACCATCTGTTCTGCCAGTGACGCGCAAACCTGTTCAACAGCAGCTGCGAACCTTGTCTGCGCCGCTCGCCCGTCGAGCTTAATGCCGGACTTTCCGCTCGCCAGCAGCATCAATGTGTCATTCGTCGAAGTGTCTCCATCGATGCTGATTCGGTTGAACGTGCGGTTCGCAACTCCGCCCAGAATTCGCGACAACTGCTCCGGCGTCGCTTCTACGTCCGTCATCACATACGCCAGCATCGTCGCCATCTGCGGATGAATCATTCCCGCGCCCTTGGAAACTCCCAGCACAGTTGCTGTCTTGCCCCGCAACTCGATCGTCGCTATTGCCAGCTTCGGACGCGTATCCGTCGTCATGATCGCGCTGCGCAAAGCTCTCCGCATGAGCAGCCGAATCTCCTGCAGCCTCGATCACGCGCCCAACTCCCGCAATCAACTTCTCTGTCGGGAACGGCACGCCGATCACGCCCGTCGAACTCGGAACCACCTGCGCGGCCTGAGTTCCGAGCGCTTCCGCCACCGCCTCGCAACTCTTGCGCGCAGCCGCAAGTCCCGGATCACCGGTCGCACAGTTCGCGTTCCCGGCGTTCACGATCACCGCATGAATTCGTCCCTGCGACGCTGCCAGATGCTCTCGTCCCACGATCACAGGCGCCGCGCACAACCGGTTCTTCGTAAACACCGCCGCGGCTGACGCGCCTTCCGGCACATGAATCAGCGCGAGATCAGGCGATCCGCTCTGCTTGATGCCGCACGTAGTTGCGCCCAGCCGGAATCCGGCCGGGACTTTGAATTGTTCTGTTGGAGATGTCATCAGCCCTGAATGGTCACCAGGTTTCGATTGCCGCTCCGCCGCGTCAACTCATGCAGCGGCACTCGGCCGTGCACCATGGCAATTTCGTCGCAGCAATGCCGCCGCGGACACACGATGCAGTCCTTATGAACTTTCTCCGGCAACAGATCGTGTGGAACCACTGTGAATCCCATGCGTCCAAAGAACTCGGGCACGCGCGTGAACAGGAACACGCGCTGGACCTTGTGATATTTCGCTTCGGCCATCAACCCTTTGATCAGCGTGCTCCCCGCATGCCGTCCGTGGTACTCCACGTCGACCGCAACCGAGCGCACTTCCGCCAAGCTCAACCCGTAAAAGTGCAGAGCAGCGCAACCAACAACTCTGCCTTTATCTTCCACAACCACAAAATCGCGCACATTCTCGAAGATGTCCTGCTGTGTGCGCGGCAGCAGCGTACCATCGTCGGAATACTGCGAAATGAGTTCGTAGATTCTCGGCGCATCCGGGAGAATCGCTCTACGCGTTTGCATTGTGTTCTCCCTTCAGTGCCTCTAGCCGTGTCTTTGCATTCCCGATCGCCGCGCTCACGTGCTGCGGAGCGGTTCCACCCGGAACATCATGATGTGCGAGCACTGACTCCAACTTCAGACAAGCGTAGAAGTCATCGCCGAATTCCGGACGGATCGTGCGCAGCTCGTCGATCGTCAATCCGTCCAGTTCACAGCCGCGCTCGATACAAACGTGTACCGCATTTCCGATCGCCTCATGCGCGCGCCGGAATGGCACGCCTTTGCGCACCAGGTAATTCGCGGCTTCCATCGCATTCATGAAGCCTGTCGTTGCCGCCAGGTTCATCGCATCCGTATTGAATCCGAGTTTCGCAATCAACTTCGCTGCCACTTCCAGAGTCCCCGTGATCGCATCCACCGCATCAAATAGCGGCAATTGCAGCTCTTGCATGTCCTTGTTGTACGCAAGCGGCAGGCCCTTCACCGTCATCGTCGCTTGCAGCAAATCCCCCGCCACGCGGCCAGCCTTGGCACGAAACAGTTCGGTCGCATCCGGATTCTTCTTCTGCGGCATCGCACTGCTCCCGGTACTCAAACTGTCGGGCAGCGTAATGAACCCGAATTCGCGCGTAGAAAAGATGGTGATCTCCTCCGCCAACCGGCTCATGTGAACCGCAATCATCGACAGCACGCTCAGCAACTCGATCTCGAAATCGCGATCGCTGGTTGCGTCCATACTGTTTGCCGTGATGCCGGCGAATCCAAGTTCCTTCGCCATACCGGCGCGATCCAGCTTCAGATCCGCTTCCCGCAACCGCACCTGATCCCAGCGGCAGCACGTTCACTCGCTTGCGGCAATCTGCCAGCCGATCCGCATCGCGAAAGAACATTTCCGCATACGCCAATAACCAATGCGCCGACAGCACCGGCTCCGCCTTCTGCAAATGCGTATAGGAAGGCATCGCCGTCGAGCCCAACTCCTCCGCACGCGCAACCAACGCAGCAACCAGCGCCGCCAACTGCCCGCGAATCGCATCCACCGACCTGCGCGCAAACAACCGCAGATCGGTTGCAATCTGCTCATTGCGGCTGCGCCCCGTGTGGAGCTTGTACGCCGTCTCGCCAATCTCTTTTACGAGCTGCGATTCAACGAAGTGATGGACGTCCTCAGCATCGGCTTCGTCCATCACCTTGGGATTCGCTTGGCACGCTTTCCCAATCTTCTCCAGGCCATCGACAATCCGCGCCAACTCTGCGGAATCGAGGATGCCCGCTTTTTCCAGGGCCCGGGCCCATGCAGCGCTCGCCGCCAGTTCATCGCCCAGCAGGCGACGATCAAAGCTGAAAGAGCGCTGCCACTGATCGAACTCCAGATCGAGCGGTTCCCGGAACCGTCCCGACCACATTTTCACGAACGGACCCCCACGGTCTCGCCCTTCTTCTCAAGCTGCTGACGCAGCCACGCCTGTGACCGCGCCGGCAAACCAAGAATGCGGATGAATCCTTCCGCGTCTTTCTGGTCGTAGCTGTCGCCCATGGTGAACGAAGCAATGTCCGTGCGGTATAGCGAGAAAGGTGACTTCCTCGAAAGCGTATTCACGTTGCCTTTGTACAGGCCGAGCTTCACCGTCCCTGTCACGTTTTGCTGCGTGCTGTTGATGAACGCATCCAGCGACTCGCGCAGCGGGGTGAACCACAGCCCGTAATAGACCAGCTCGGCGTATTTCAGACTGACTTCCTGTTTGTAGTGAAGCAGGTCGCGATCCAGGCACAGTGATTCCAGTTCGCGTTGCGCCGTAAGAATCAGCGTGCCGCCCGGCGTCTCATAGCATCCGCGCGATTTGATCCCGACGAACCTGTTCTCAACCAGATCCACGCGTCCCACACCATTGCGCGCACCGATGTCATTCAGTTCGCCCAACAGTGCAGCAGGAGCCAACTTCTTGCCATTCACGGCTACTGGTGCTCCGCCGACAAATTCAATCTCGACAACTTCTTCTTTGTCCGGGGCAGCTTTCGGCGAAGTCGTCCATTGCCACGTCGACTCCAGCGGCGCATTCGCAGGATCTTCCAATTCCCCGCCCTCATGGCTCAAGTGCCACAGGTTTCGATCGCGGCTATGAATCTTCTCGCGGCTCGCAGTGATCGGAATATTGCGCGCCTCAGCGTAGTCGATGGCATCCTCGCGCGACTTGATTGTCCACTCGCGCCACGGCGCAATGATCTTCAACTGCGGCGCCAAAGCCTGGAACGCATGCTCGAAACGCACCTGATCGTTACCCTTGCCAGTGCATCCATGTGCAACTGCAGTCGCGCCCTCGCGCAGCGCTACTTCTACCTGCGCCTTCGCAATCACCGGACGCGCCAGCGACGTTCCCAGCAGATATTTGTGCTCGTACACCGCGCCCGCTTTCACCGCCGGGAACACGTAGTCACGCACAAACTCTTCTCGCAGATCTTCCACTACGACTTTAGTCGCGCCGGTCTTCTTTGCCTTTTCGGCGACCTCCTGCATGTCGTCGCCCTGTCCCACATCGCCAACCATGGCGATCACTTCGCAGCCATAGTTTTCGATCAGCCATGGAATGATGATCGAAGTATCCAGGCCACCCGAATACGCAAGCACTACTTTTTCAGACATTCGCTTCTCTCTTCTTCGTTAATCTTTGAACTTGTTATTACGCTTGTGGCGCAAACCCGCCGTTTCCCATCAACAACAGCATGATCGCCTTTTGTACGTGCAAGCGATTCTCTGCCTCATCGAACACCACCGACTGCGGCGAGTCGATCACCTTGTCAGTCACTTCGTCGCCACGATGCGCTGGCAGGCAATGCATGAAGATCGCGTCCTTACGCGCCGCCTTCATGAGTTTCTCGTTTACCTGGTACGGCGAGAACACGCTCTTGCGCATGTCTGCCTGGTCTTCCTGACCCATGCTCGCCCACACGTCGGTATAGACGGCATGCGCACCGGTAACCGCCGACAGCACATCCGTGCTGACATCGATCTTCGCGCCGGTTTCGATCGCAAGCTCGCAAGCGGCGTTCACGATCTCAGTGTCCGGTTCGAAGCCGAGCGGCGTCGCCACTGCAATGTGACTTCCCAGCGCTGCCGCCGCCAGCATCAGCGAATGCGCGACGTTGTTGCCGTCTCCGACATATGCCAGCTTCACTTTGCGCAGATCGCCAAACTTCTCCCGTACTGTGAAGTAGTCGGCGAGCGCCTGGCATGGATGCTCCAGATCGCTCAATCCGTTGATTACCGGAATCCCCGCGTAATCCGCCATTCCTGTGACAGTATCGTGCGCGAACGTCCGCAGCACGATCCCATCGACCCAGCGCTCGAGGTTGTGCGCCACGTCCGACAAAGCCTCGCGTTCGTCAATTCGCGCTCCACGCTGATCCACAAATAACGAACTGCCGCCAAGGCTGCGAATGCCAACTTCAAAAGTCAGCCGCGTACGGAGTGATGGTTTCTCGAAGATCAGCACAATCTGCTTACCATCGAGTGCGCGCGCGAACTCGTTTGGATAGGTCTTCACCAGTCCCGTCAATTCCATGATGCCTTCGACTTCCGTTGGCGTCAGATCCTGGATCGAGATCAGATCGGGCTTCGACAACCCAAACGTCGCCCGCATCTTCTTCACTCCGGCTCGGCCGAAAGCGGGCTTTGAAACTAGAGGTTTGCTTAACGTGCTCATTTCGCCTCCAGACTGCTGAATATCGGTGCGATCACTTTCATCGCTTCATCCACATGCTTCTTCTGAAGAATGAATGGCGGCAGGAATCGCAAAACTGTATCGTTCGTCCGGTTCAGGATGACGCCCTTCGCGAGCGCCTCCTTCACCACTGTCTTAGCCTTCTCGGGTGAATCCAACTCCACGCCGATCATCAGGCCCTTGCTGCGAATCTCCCGTACGAACTTGTGCTTCGCCGCCAACTCATCGAGTTGGCTGCGGAAATAATTGCCAACGGTGACGGCGTTTTTCATCAGGCCATCTTTTTCGATCGTGTTCAGCACCGCGACTGCAACCGCGGACGTTAACGGTCCGCCGCCGAACGTAGTGCCGTGCATGCCTGGATGAAAAGCTGTAGCGGCTTCCGAAGACGCGAGAATCGCACCAAGCGGCAATCCACCGGCGATCGGCTTCGCCAGTGCGACTACGTCGGGCTGAATGCCGACGTGCTGATACGCAAACCATTTTCCGGTTCGGCCAAGTCCACTTTGAATTTCGTCGGCAATGAGCAGCGCGCCGCTGTTTTTCGTTAATTCGCGCGCCCGCTGAAGAAACTCCTGGGTAAGCGGCCGAATTCCGCCCTCACCCTGAATAGGTTCCACTAGTACTGCACACACGGTGTGGTCGAACTTCTTTTCCAGATCGGCCACATCGTTCAGCTTCACGAACTTCACGCCCGGAACCACCGGCTCGAACGGCGCACGATACTTCTTCTGCCCCGTCACTGATAGCGCACCATACGTGCGGCCGTGGAACGAATTGTCCAGCGCGATGATTCTCCACTTCGGACCCGAGCCGTTCTTGTTGTGGACTTGCGCATACGCGCGAGCGATCTTCAGTGCGCCTTCAATCGCCTCGGTACCGCTATTGGTGAAGAATGCGCGATCAAGGCCCGAAATCTTCGTCAACTTCGCCGCCAACTCCGCCTGGTACTCGTGGAAGAACAGATTCGAGGTATGCAGCATCTTCCCGGCCTGCTTCACGATCGCCTTCTTCACCGCCGGATGCGTATGGCCCAAACCGTTCACGCCGATCCCGCTCAGCAAATCGAGATAGCGCTTCCCATTCGCGTCCCACAGGTACACGCCGCGCCCGTGCGTGAGCAGTACCGGGTAACGCTCGTACGTCGGAATCAGGTGGGCCGCTTCGGCCTTCTGCACAGCTGCCAGCGTCATGCCACCACCACTTCTGTTCCGAGATCGATCTTCTTCTGATAGAAATCCGCCAATACGTCCGCCTTCTCCGAGGGAAATACTCGAACTCGTCCAACACCGCCGCTCAACGCTTTCAAACAGGCATCCATCTTCGGCAGCATGCCGCCGCTGATCACCGACGAACTCACCAGGAACGGAACCTTCGTCGTCTCCAGACGCTGAATCGGCAAGCCTTCTGCATTGAGTACGCCGGCAACTTCCGTGAGAAAGATGAGCGTCTGCGCTTTGCACGCAACTGCACAAGCCGCCGCCATCTGATCCGCATTCACGTTGTAGTACTCGCCGTCCGTTCCGAGCGCCACGCTGGCAATCACCGGGACGCCACCAGCGCTCCATATCGCTTCCAGCCAGCGCGTCTCTACCTGGCAGATGTCGCCGACAAATCCCAGATCCGGTCCACCGTTGTTGCGCTTGCGCGCGAGAAACACGGGTCCATCGCCGCCCGACAATCCAATCGCACTGACACCGATGCGCGTGAGCGCGGCCACCAGGCCCTTATTCATGAAGCCAGCTAGCACCATCAACGCGACGTCACGTGTTTCCGCGTCGGTAACGCGCAGGCCGTTGATGAATTGGCTCTGCTTGCCCAGCATCTTCAAGGTGCGCGTCAGCGCAGAACCGCCGCCGTGCACCACCACCAACTGGTGGCCGTCCTGCACCAGGCTCTTGATGGCCCGAACGCAGCTCTGCAGAGTCGCCGGATTCTCCAGCGCAGCTCCACCGATTTTCAGCACCAGCTTCATGACAATCCTTCTTTCTCGCACCACCCGTACATCACATTCATGTTCTGCACTGCTTGCCCCGACGCGCCCTTCACCAGATTGTCGATACAGCTGAACAATGTCAGCCGCTGGCCGTCGGGCGAAAGCGCGAATCCGATGTCGCAATAATTCGTGTGCAGCGAATACGCCAGCTCCGGCAAACGCGGCGGAGCAAAAATGCGCACGAATGGCGATCCCGAGTAAAACGTCTTCAACCGGTCTTCCACCTGAGCCGCAGTCGCCTTCTTCTTCAAGTGCACGTAAATCGTCGAAAACATTCCTCGCGGAATCGGCAGCAGATGCGGCGTAAACACCAACTCGTCCGCCGACAGCTCCAGTTGCTCTAGAATTTCTCCGCGGTGCCGGTGCGTCACCGGTTTGTATGCGCGAAAATTGTCCGCGACCTCGACGAAGTGCGTGTCTTGCGTCGGCGCTTTCCCTGCACCCGATACGCCTGACTTTGAATCGCAAATCACGCCGCGCTCTTTATCCACGCAACCCGCCTGCATGAATGGCGCCAGTGCCAGAATGATCGACGTCGGATAGCATCCAGGATTCGCAACCAGCTGCGCATTCGCCAGATTGTCGGAGTTCAGTTCCGGCAGTCCGTAGACCGCTTCTTCATCCAACTTCGCGCCTGCCGCTTCGTTCTTGAATCCGTAAACGCTACGATTCTCCGCCGCCTTCAACCGCCACGCACCACTCAGGTCAATCACGCGCACTCCGCGCGCTATCGCCTCCGGCACAAACTCACGCGAAAACTCATGCGGCGTCGCCAGTAACAACAAATCGATTCCCGCCTCTTCTACACGCGACCACGAAAATGGCTCTAGCGAATGTGTGCCGTTACCAGATATCTGCGGATATACGTCGCTCAGATTGCGCGGACCACCTTCCGCTTTCTCGCGCACGAACAACACCGGACTCTTCACTCGCGGGTGACGAAAGAGAATCTTCAGCAACTCGAAGCCGCTGTAGCCCGTCGGGCCTATCACTCCAACCTGAAGTTTTTCGTTCAACCTTCCACGATCTCCCGTATGCGCTCTGCCATCTTGTGACAGATCGTCTTGCTCTCCGTGATCACCAGAATCGTGTCGTCGCCGGCGATCGTGCCCACAATTTCCTTCCACCCCGAAGAATCCAGCCCGGCCGCAACTGGCTGCGCGCTTCCCGGCGTCGTTTTCAGCACCAACTGGTTCTCGGCCTCGCGGACATCGACCACGAACTCGTTCAACAGGTGGCTCAACGACGGCAATGGCGAGCCGCCAGTGTCATCTTGCGTAGGCAGCGAATATCCATTCGCCGTCTTCACTACACCGATCTCCCGCAAGTCGCGCGACAGCGTCGCCTGATTTACCTGTATCCCCTTCTGCGCCAATCCCTTGCGCAACTCTTCCTGGGTGTAAATGGGTGCCATCGAGATCATGTCGCGAACCAGGTTTTGCCGTGCTGTTTTCATACATGCATACCAGATGCATAACTATCGAATACGCCGCATAATTATGCAAGTAAAAACTGATGCCTCCCAGATTTTTCATGCACTTAAGTACCTGCATAGGAAATGCACAATGCAAGGTGGAGCTTCGACGCTTGGAAGAGCTCTCAGCCGTGTGGTATTCAGTTCGTGGGGGGAGGCACGGATGGCCAACAGCAACGACCCGTTTGTAGGCACCTGGGAACTGGATCCCGAAACTCTTGAGTATGAGCATGGACGCCCGGGGCGCCGCGCCACCTACGTGGTCGAGCCAAAAGGCAACGAAGAACTCCTTTTCCACCTCGATGCCGATGATGCCGATGGCAAGCTGATCCGGGTCACCTACGGAGGGCCCCTCGACGGGCGCGATCAGCCTCTCGCCGGTAACAATGTCGCGCTCGTCCTGACGCGCTTGGATGACAGGACTATCGAGAGCTCTTTGAAGCGGGACGGCAAAATCGTCGACCGCTGGACACGTGAGCTCCTACCTGGCAATCAGGAAATGCTGATCACTCAGCATGGCACCAAGCCGGACGGACAGCCATTTCGCAACACGGGAATTTATCGTCGAGTGAAATAACGGTTCTGCACAAAAGAAAAGGGCAGCCTCGAAAGGCCGCCCGCTTGGGAATCAGTTTTTCGGTCTTACTTAGATACCGACGCAAACAGATCGGAATGCAACAGCGACTGGAACTTGCTGTCGTCGGTCTTAAACTTCAGTTGCAGCAGTGAGCTGTTCGAATCGACGGTCACGCTATCCAGCGCGAGTTTTTCCGTTGCGCTTGCGTTCATCTTCCGGAAAAGCACGCCGGCCTTGATCAGCGACGACAGTGTCGACGCCGTAATCCCGTCCGAAGTCACCACATCCAGATTGAAGTTCACGCCATCGTTGAAGTCCATGATGTAGCGCGATCCGATCAGTCGCTTCTTCACTGTCTCGAAATCGCCCAGCCGCGCCGCATCACCCAGAGTAGAGCGCATCATGTTCTGCGTACCCAGCTGATCCAGCACGCTCCACACTGCGCCTTCCTGCACGGCATTCACCATGTCGGTCATCTGGCTGTTGGTGTTCAGGCTCTCGGTATAACCATCACGCGCGTCCAGCGCCGATTTCACTGCGCCACCATCGCCAAACAACAGCGTGTAAGGGTCGATGAACGACATCTGCATGCCGTTGTTCATCGGATAAATCACCGACTGGTGATACTTCGTGCCGGTGATCTTCTTCAGCCTCATCTTGGCGTAAATCTTCTTCGTGGGGAACTGCCCCTGGGCAATCCCGACCGTTCGCACCGAGTTGTCCTTCACGCGGAACGCTGCGAAGGTCAGCTGTTCGATCTCGTCATCGGTCAATCCAAACTGGTGCAGTTGCGTCTCGAATTGCTTCAAGCTATCGGGAAGGACTCGATCCTTCAGGGCCATCGCTGTCGGCGAATTCCGCAATGCACGATAATCGACCGAAATTACCTGCTGAATCTGACTTGGGATGACCGTACGCGCGGACGTCCCCAGCGTGGCGCCAAACGCCAGGCTGCTTCCGAGCACGAGAATACAAACTGCTGCAAAATAACGCTTCATGAGACCTCTTGAATGTTCCTGCTGATTCAGATGACCTAAGCCCACGTCGAGGTGGGATCAGCAATTCCTACAATTCTATTGCAAATCCCTCGCCCTCGACGCAGGCGTTCCCCTTAGATCACTACCAATGGTGCCTGTCCCACGGGAGGGGTGTCTTAACACCAAGAACGTCGCTTGAGCCATTACTTGCAAACCACGGTAAGGAAAGAAAGTTGCGCGGGGAGCTGAGACACTACGTACCCGACGAATGGTTTTCGGGTGCCCCATCCAAGCCTGCTTTTGCCTTGTGTGGGAATACACCTGCGAGATCAGTGAATTACCGCCACTCTCTTCCTCGTCTCTTGAACAAACGCCTCATCCGTAATCGACCCCAGGTTGATCTCCACATTCGCCAGCGCCCCAGTCACGGCCGCATCCGCGAGCGCTTTGCTCACCGTCAAATCCGAGCTCATATTCGGATTCGTAATCGGCCCCAGCTTCGCGGCAATCCTCCCGACTTCCTTCGCGCGCTCGGCCACTCCCATCGGAACTAGTGTCGCCTGCTTCAGAGCGCCATTGATTCCCTGCTGGCCGTCAGCCGCGTCCTTCGCCGCCTTGTAGGCCTTCATCACAATGTTGAAAGCCTCCGTATCGGCCTCGATGGCCACCTTCAGCTCTTCTCGCAGTACACTCAGCCGCGCAATCGCCTCACTCAGTTGCGATTCGTACTGCACGTACGCTTTCTTGCCGCGTGACATCGTCGCGACCATGTTCGCCAATCCCGCCGCCATTGCTGCTGCCGCAGCCGATGCGCTTCCACCGCCGGGTGCCGACGTTGGCGCAGCCAGTTGCTCGATGAAGGGCTCGACTCCGGCTCGCAATCCGCCCACAGCCATCTTGCCCGTCATCACCGCGCTCAGCCGGTTTTCCAGGATCAGCGAGGAATCGAAATTCTCCACCTGCAGAAACCACTCCGCCGCATCTTCTAACGCCTTCTTTGGAATCAAGCCTACGATCTCGCTGCTGGTCGGCATCACCCCATAGCGAGCGGCCTCGCGTTTCACGAATTCGAAGACACGTGCGATCGGCGTCTGCTCAAAGTCCGTCAGGTTCATCGAGACCTGGGCCTGTCCGCGCACCGGGAATCCCGCGCCTTTCACATAACGCAGTCCACCCGACGAAAATCGCACCGCCTTCGCAATCTTCTTCGCGATATCAACATCCGTCGTATTCAGGAACACGTTGTATGCGATCAGCGCCTTGCGCGCCCCAACTACCGTCGCTCCCGCCGTCGGATGCACGCGTGCCTCTCCCACATCCGGCTTGCGCGCTGGATTGGTTTCAATTTCCGCGCGAATCCCCTCAAACTGTCCGCGCCGGATGTTCTCCAGGTTCTGCCGCTCCGGCGTCATCGCGGCCGCTTCATAAAAATAGACAGGAATCTGGTATCGCTTCCAGATCTCCTGCCCTACCTGCCGCGCAATCTGCACGCAATCTTCGAGCGACACTCCTTCAATCGGGATGAACGGCACCACATCCGACGCGCCCATTCTCGGGTGCGCACCCTGATGCTTCGTCAGGTCAATCAGCTCCGCAGCTTTGCCTACGCCTCGAATCGCCGCCTCTGCGATCGCCTCGCGATTCCCGACCAATGTGATCACGCAACGGTTATGATCGGCGTCCATCTCTCGATCGAGCAGATACACGCCTTCCACCTTCATTGCCTCGACAATCGCATCCACCTTTACTTTGTCGCGGCCTTCAGAAAAATTCGGTACGCATTCAACAAGAGTGCTCATAAGAATTAGTTCGGCGACTGTGCCGAGCTATTTGAAAATCGTAAATCCCAGCCGGAAATGTACGGACGCATTAATACCCGGGTTGTGATTCCCAAGGCTCGCGTTGGAAATATGAATCACTTGCGTCGAAAACGTGATTGCCCGCTTCTCTTTCACGAAATAGTGAAACCCGCCCTGCACGCCCGACATGAAATTCACCTGCGATGTATCCGGTTGCGGAACCTGTTGGGCCGAGAACAGCACGCCACCGTTCGCTTCGAGAAACGGAACAATTTTCTTGTTCGCTGTAAACGCGAACTTCAACACTACGGGATTGAATCCCCCGCCATATACCCATCCGCCCTGCCTGATGTTCACCAGGTAAACCGGCATGATGTCGCCCGCATACTCGAAGCGCCAGCGAAATCGTCCCGTACCAATTTCCGATGTAATGATTTTGCCGACGCGCACGCCTGTCTCGAAAAACTTGAAATCCGAACTGGCTCCAACTCCCGTTCCTCCTCCAACCCATGGGGTGATCTCCACCGCACCGTCTTGAATGTTTGGATTAGAGTTCTGTTGAGCCATGCAGGCGGACGTGAGCAATAGCAGAATGACGAGCAGACGCTTCATGCAGAATCCAGAGTTCTCCATGCTGAAACATCCCACTCTAATCGGACAGACCCGATCCCGGCGAGAAAAAATCGCGCTATGACCTCGCAGCCGAAATCCCTACCAATGCATGTGTGATTTCGATCGCAAAGCAAAAGGCCGCCCGCAGGCGGCCTGATCTCCGAATCGCAATCTGCTAACTGGCCACTTCTTCCAGTTGCTTGATATCGACATCGAAGTTCGACCAGACGTGCTCGACATCATCGTTGTCGTCCATAGCTTCCAGCAGACGGATCATGGTATTCGCCGCCTGACCTTCCAGCTTAATGTAGTTCTGCGGAATCATCGCGACTTCCGAACTCACCGGAGTAATCCCCGCCTTCTTGATCGCCTCTAGTACGGTTTCATAGGCAGAGGGCTCGGTCAGGATCTCCCAGTTCTCGCCATCGTCGGTCAAATCCTCGCCCCCGTTTTCCAGTACAAGGTTCATCAGGTCGTCTTCCTTGGCAGCCGCCTTGGGAACCACGATGTCGCCCTTCTTGTGAAACATCCAGGAAACCGCACCGGCTTCCGCCATGTTGCCGCCGTTTTTACCGAAGACGTGCCGAATCTCGCTGACGGTACGATTACGATTGTCGCTCGAGATTTCGACTAGCACGGCAACTCCGCCCGGTCCGTAGCCTTCTAGCGCGAACTCTTCATAGTTCACGCCCGGCAACTCACCCGTACCGCGCTGGATTGCACGTTTGATGTTGTCGGCCGGCATGTTCTCGGCCTTCGCAGCCTGAACTGCCGTGCGCAACCGGGGATTTTTGTCCGGATCGCCACCACTTTTGGCAGCAATCGTGATTTCCTTGATCAGACGCGTGAAAATTTTGCCGCGCTTCGCATCCAGCGCGCCCTTTTTATGCTTGATTGTGGCCCATTTTGAGTGGCCGGACATAGTGCGACCTCGTCAGAGATATGAGGAATTTGCCACAGAACAGTCACTTACAGCGCATCGCAGACGTGCGCCCAAGAACGCTAACCGCTTGGTGACAAACGGGGATTATAGCATGGGTGCTTGCAATTACCTACCTGAACACGCCATTGCTTCCCCGCCCCGTTTAGGGAAATTTCAACCCTGCAATCCACTCCATACGGGCGGTCCTCAAATCTGGGTTGAAACGTTTCAGCTGGCGAGCTCGCGTTGACGCATCGACTGAGCTCCTGTATGCTGGCGAGCAATTTACGCCCAGCCAGGTTGGGTTTTTCTCACGGCGCACCATGCGTATTCTAGTAGTGGACGATAATTCCCAAGTCCGCGCCGCAATTCTATCGATCCTCATGACAGACCCTCGCCTTGAGATCGTTAGCGAGGCTGCCAACGGTTCGCAAGCACTCGAACTCGCCCAAAACCTGCAACCAGACCTGATTCTCCTTGATATCGGTCTTCCCGATCTCAACGGCTTGGAGGTCGCTCAACATCTTGCAAGGCTCGCACCCAGCTGCGGAATCCTGTTCCTGAGCCAGCACACCTCAAGCGAGATTGTGCGGAGCTCGTTGAATTGTGGCGGGCTGGGCTACGTGGTTAAAGCCGACGCGGCTCTCGAACTCGTTCCTGCGATTTTGGCGGCTGGAAGTGGCAGGAAGTACCTCAGCAAACGAGTGCGCGGTGCGGAAACCGACTCCGATTCTTGAAAATCCTGGTTGTTCGCAGAAAACCACGGGCAGTGTTCCCGAATCTAAGTTGATCAGTACACGGGAGTCTCCCATGCTCTCCAAGGTTGTCGACGCATTGTTTGGCTGTCTGCACAGTAACTACAGCTTTCCAATCACAACCACGCCGAATCGGAACAGCAAGGGTATTCCATTCAGACCTCGAACTTACGTCGTCTGCCTCGAATGCGGCAAAGATCTCCCCTACGACTGGGTTCAGATGAAAGTCGTTCACGAAGAAAAGAAAGCGGCCTGAGCTTAGAAGTAAAACTCCCCGCGGCAAAGGATCTGCGCCGGTCCCGTCAGTAGAACCTCGTTCTCCCACTCGACTGTCTGCGGTCCGCCTGGACTGACCACCTTTACCGGTGAACTCACTCGTTTGCTGAAGATCGACGCAACCGCAGCCGCACACGATCCCGTTCCTGAAGATTCTGTCTCCCCCGCTCCACGCTCGAAGATCCGAATCTCAATCTCTCGCGGACCGACCGCCCTCACCAGTTCCACATTTGTTCCATGTTCGAATTGCGTCAGCGCGCCGATCTCCGCTGCGTCCTTCTGCCATCCTGCAGCGAATTCATCCACGAACATCACAAAGTGTGGATTCCCCATCGAGACGGTGATTCCTCTAATCTCTCGACCGGCAAGTCGCACAGATAATTCGCCTCCAACCTCGGGCGCCCCCATCGCGGTCTTGAATTGGAAATTCTTGTCAGTGCCCGAGACCATGCTGCACGTTCTGATTCCTGCACCCGTTCGGATTCTGAGTTCCCGATTCCCACTCTGATCCACCAGCCACGCAGCAACGCAACGCGTCCCGTTGCCGGATATTTCCGCCTGGGATCCATCCGCATTCAGCAGATGAATTGCAATATCAGCCTCTGCATCTGGAGAAAGCCATTCCACGCCGTCGGCGCCGACGCCATAGTGCCGGTCGCAAATCTTCTTGGTCCACGAAACCAGGTCTTCCGCGTGCGCGTGCTTTTGCTCAATCAACAGAAAGTCATTGCCACAGGCCGTGGCCTTCACGAACGGAACCGACTTGGACATTATTCGTACTCGGAAATAAGGAAGGTGTGCAAGTGTTCTGCTTCCGGCAGCAGCCGCAGCCTCGCCTGTAACGACTCATGTTCTCTGCGTGTGCCTTCCACCGTGAATTGCAC
The DNA here is from genome assembly GCA_963848375.1 of Terriglobia bacterium. Classification (GTDB taxonomy): domain Bacteria; phylum Acidobacteriota; class Terriglobia; order Terriglobales; family Acidobacteriaceae; genus JAJPJE01. Next base: position 84,163 of record CAWKDK010000005.1, on the reverse strand, counting down.
TTTGCTTTTGTCATTCACTTTGCCGATGCTTACCGTCTGCATTAGCTTGTGCTCGTCTTCCAGCACTGTATTGATTGCGCCGATCACAGTCTCCGCGTCCTTCCCCGTTACCTCATAACCGGTGACAAACGTCTTCAGACTGAAGCGCTCTTCGACGCCGCCAAGCACCACCAGGCAGAGCAGAATCATGACAGTCGCAAAGATCGCTGGGAAATAGAGTCCGCCACCGCACGCCATTCCGATCGACGCAACCACAAACAGCGTTGCCGCCGAGGTTAAACCCGTAATCCCCGAACGAGCATGGATGATCGAACCTGCGCCGATAAAGCCGATACCAGGAATAATCTGCGCCGCGATGCGCGTGTGATCTCCCGTGAATTCGCCGGCCAGCTTTGCCGAGAGAATCGTAAACATCGCCGAGCCAAAGCAGATGAACAGGTTCGTGCGCAGGCCGGACGGGCGATGCCGTAACTCGCGCTCCAATCCAATTGCGCCGCCCAGCACGGCGGCCAGCAGCAACTGCACCATGCTATTCGCAATGAACGAACTCGAGCCGCTCAGCTGCCAGATGTGTTTTAAGAAGTCCACGGTTTCGGGAGGATTGTACAACGCAACGTTAACGCCGGCGTGTGATCACTGGTTACTCGCCGGATGCATGGTGCGCCAGCGACCGATAAATCGTCGCCGGATTTTGCCCCTCAGACTCCACCTCGGCAACCTTCTCCAGCCCCTCGGGATGCTTCGCCACCGCCGTGGCCAAATCATCTCCCTGCGTCGCGACAACATAATCCGCTGCCGCTGCCGGATCAGGTAGCGCCTTCTTCCACGCCTTTCGATTTCCCTCGTTCAGCGTTCGCTTCAATGGCATGCCCAGGCGTTGCAGCGCGCCGCCATGCTCACCCGTGTACATCAGGATGCTTGCATCTGGTGGGAGCTTCTCCAGTTCCGCCGTCAGTCTAGTCTCGAACGCGACTCGTGTTCTGGCGTTGATAATCGCCTCTCGGAGCACCACCGGGGTCTGCCGCCACAGGAAGATGTAGCTCGAAGCCACGAAGGCAAACGCCAGGATCGCCACCCTTACTTGCCAGCGCTTCTCTTCCACTTTCACTATCAGGAAGAACAACAGCAGCGCGGAGAACACGACGATGGCGGGAAACAGCTGGGTCCCATACCTCGTGTTGTAGTACGAGAACGGATACCACTCCGGCAAAAATATTGGCACCCCGCCGTGCGCAATCGACAAAGCATAAAACGGCACTGGCACCCACAACAGCAGCCACATCCATAGCCGGCGCGCCCACAACAGGCATAGTCACTGACCCGAGCACAGCGAACCATATCCACGCGCGCTGCTCGCCGTTACCGCCCGCCATATTCAGCTTTGCCGATTTCACGAAGTACAGCGTCGCCACCCTCGGATTATTCCATCCCGGATGATGTGGCTGGTCCGGCTTCCTCGTTCTCTGCTCAATCCCGCGCGCCGAGTACGGACCGGTCGCAAACGCCATCGGATCTTCGAAACCCAGCCAGTTCCACGGAAACCAAATCGCCGGCGTGATGATGAGCCAGAGCGCGAATCCCGCAAACGCACGTCTCCACTTCGCATCGCGCAGCAGGTTCATCCAGCGTTCCCCGCGACCATGCATTGCGAACGCAATCACCAGCGTCGCAGCCAATCCATACGTCGCGCCCGCGAACCAGCCGTCGTACCGCGTCAACATTCCCAGGAATAGAAAGAAGCCTGATCGCACCAGCGCTCTTTGCGCTGCTTCATCTTTCCCGTCTCGCAGCCCAAACACGAAGTCCGACAGATAGACCGTCGCCCAAATGAAGAACGCCAGGTACAACGGCTCGGTCATCGCCGTGGTCTGCAGATAGATCAGATTCGGATTTGCCGCCAACGTCAGCGCCGCAAACCACGCGGCCATTCGCGACTCCCGCTCCATTCCAAAGCCGCGCTGCAATCCGCCTCGTACCAGGCGAAAAACGCCCAACACGCTTGCCACATATGCGATCATCGACGGAATCGCGCCGCCCACTCCCGTCCGCCACATCCACGTGAACGCTACCAGCGGCAGCATCACGATATGCGGCAACGGAAGCCACACCGTCCCCAATTGCAGCGGCCCCGGCGTACGCGAGTCAATCGTGCGTCGCGCAATATTCATATGCGCGACCGCATCGCCATACAGCAACAATGATCCGTTGTGAAAGTAGTAGAAAAACGCAGCAAGAGAAATGACAGCCGCGATCGCGCCCAGTATCCAGAAATCGCGATCCCGCTTCGCTCGAACGTCAGAAGCCGAACGCGCAGTTGTGGATTGTGGGCTGCTTACGGTTCCGCTTTGATCTGCCTTAATCAGCGGACACCTACTCCAGGTGAGTCAGTTCGCGGAAAATCTGGAACCGCTCGTCGATCTCATCGCGTGTGAGTTCCTGCAATCGTCGCGTTCCAAATCGCTCCACCGCGAACGACCCCATCACGCCGCCATAAAACATAGCGCGTTTCAGAGTCTCGCGGTTGACCTCTCCCTGCGAGGCGAGATAGCCCATGAAGCCGCCCGCAAACGAATCGCCCGCGCCCGTAGGATCTTTGACTTCGTCCAGAGGCAACGTCGGGGCGCGAAATGGATGCCGCCCGATCCCGAAAGCTCCCTCGCGGAAAAAAACGGTCGCGCCGTATTCGCCGTGCTTGATCACCAGCGCCTTCGGTCCCAATGCCAGATACCTTGTTCGCCGCGCGCGGCAAATTGCTCTCTCCGCCCAGCATCTTCGCTTCCGTGTCGTTGATGAGCAGCACGTCGATCAGCTTCAGTGTCTCCAGCAGCTTCGCGCGGTGGCCGCTGATCCAGTAGTTCATCGTGTCGCCGCCGACCAGCTTTGCGCCATTCATCTGGCGCCGCACGGTGGCCTGCAACGTCGGATCGATATTTGCCAGGAATAGAAACGGAGTTTCACGATAGTCTGCCGGCAACTCCGGCCTGAAGCTCTCGAACACGTTCAGATGCGTGAAGTTGGTCTTCGCTTCGTTCAGGTTCTCGCCGTATTCCCCGCCCCAGTGGAACGTCTTCCCCGCCGAGCGCTGCAGACCGCGCAGATCGATGTTCCGCTTCTTGAAAACCGCCTCTTGCTCTGGACCGAAGTCTTCACCGACTACAGCGACTACGCGCACATCCGTGAAGTAGCTCGCGGACAGACCAAAATACGTCGCCGCGCCGCCCAGCTCTTTCTCCACACTCCCCGACAGACTCTTGATCGTGTCAAACGCTACCGAACCCACTACCAGTATTGACAATGATTTCTCTCCTGCTAGTAATCAGAAAGCAACTTCAGCTCAGGTACTTCCCCAGAATCGGCTTCAACTTCTCTTTCGTCGCTGCCGGAATCTTGCTCTTATCTGTCAGGATCGCAAACTGCAGTGCCGATCCGCACTTGCATCCGCGTCCCGCGGGCATCGCCTTCACTGCTTCGCGCACCACGTTGCATGCATTCGACGAATTCTGATTCAACACCTTTACGATCTGATCCACCGTCACGCTGTCGTGCTCCGGATGCCAGCAGTCGTAGTCAGTCACCATCGCCACCGTCGCGTAGCAGATCTCCGCCTCACGCGCTAGCTTCGCCTCCTGCAGATTGGTCATGCCGATCACGTCCATGCCCCAGCTGCGATACAGATTCGACTCCGCCTTGGTCGAAAACTGCGGCCCTTCCATGCAGATATAGGTTCCGCCCATCTTCCCGACCACCGCCGCCGATTTACATGCGCCGTGCAGCACCGCCGCCACTTCTCCGCATACTGGATCCGCAAAGGCGACGTGACCGACCACGCCGTCGCCAAAGAATGTCGACACACGCTTCGTCGTCCGATCCACAAATTGATCCGGAATCACGAAATCCGTCGGCTTATGTTCCTGCTTCAACGATCCCACCGCCGACAACGACAGAATTCTCTCCACGCCCAGCAGTTTGAATCCGAAAATATTCGCGCGAAAATTCAGCTCGCTCGGCAGGATGCGATGTCCCTTCCCATGCCGCGCTAGGAACGCAACTTTTCGCCCCTCCAACGTGCCAAGCACATAAGGATCGGAAGCCTCTCCAAACGGCGTGTCCACTTTCACTTCGTGGACATCAGTAATTCCCGGCATGCTGTACAAACCACTGCCGCCAATAATGCCAATCTCTGCCTGCGACAAACGGTATCTCCTGCTATCTCAAGGTGAACTCGCGATTATACAAAACAGCGTGTGACTGCATCCGATGTCGCAACTGCTGTCACCGTCTCCATCACTGTCACCCCTCCACTACTGTCACCCTGAGCGAGACCGCACGGCCGAGTCGAAGGGGCCTTACCGTGCTGGCCTAATCAAGAGCTTTGAGGCGCTTCTTCCAGCACCAGCAGCTTCCTGTCATCACGAGCGGCGCAGTCGGCGGGAGATCTGCAACTTGATTCTGCCCTTGTTACCCTCACTTCTCTTGCTCATGAAACGTGAAACACGAAACGTGAAACTGATTTAGCATCGAAGTCAGCGTGAATTTCACCTGCCGCACACTGGTCAGCGTGGCTGCTTTGCTTTGTCTCGCGTCTTGCCACCGATCCGAACCACCGCGCACCGATCGCGAGGTTCGTCCAATCACGATCAAGGGTGTTCAGGCAGAGCGGGTCACGTTCTATAGCCCATCTCTAGGCCGCCGAAAACAGTACCTCGTGGTCCGTCCCCAGAACTCCGGTCAACTGGATGGATTCGGTGTCATCTATTTGCTCCACGGCTTCGGAGGCGAACCCGGAGACTGGCTTCGCTGGTCGCATCTCCACGACTATCTTCGCGATCGCAAGCTTATTGCTGTGCTCCCCGAAGGTGACAATTCCTACTACGTAAACGCCGCCGAAATCCCCGACGATCACTATGCCGACTACATCGTGAACGACATCCCCAACGATGTGGAGACTCACTACCCGGTAGCGGCCAAGCGCGAGTCTCGCCTGATTGGTGGTCTCTCCATGGGCGGATACGGCGCTTTCTACCTGGGACTGAAGCATCCCGATCGCTACTGGTTCGTCAGCTCCATGAGCAACGCGGCCGATGCCCCGACCCGCAAATTTTCTTTCGAGCGGTTCGGTCAATACTGGAGATTACGCAAAATCTTCGGACCGCCTGGCAGCGGCGTGCGCGAAGAATATGACCCCTTTTACCTGGTCAAGTCTGTCCAGAATCCCAAGGGTCTTCCCTACATCTATCAGGCGTGTGGAAATAGGGATGGTCTGGTCGGTGTCAATCGCCTGCTCGATCGCTCTCTCGCGTCCGCGCACGTCGACCACGTCTATCGCGAAAGTCCCGGCGCTCATAACTGGCGGTATTGGGATCAGGCGCTCAAAGGGATGTTCGAAGTCATGGACAAGGTAAGCCCCGGCAATGCAGGCTCTACGGTTTTGCCTCTGTCCCCTCAACCGCCTGCATCAGCTTCTGCGCCGTCTCATCGTCAAAACTCTCCGTGATGGTGAGCAGTCCATCTTTTTGATTCGCGATCACCGTGCCTTCAGTCGTGCCGTATTTTCGAATTGTCTGCCCCGGATCATGCGACGACGTCACTGCCGCATAGCGCTTCGGCAGATAACCCAGGTACACCTTCTCAAATTGCTCAGCTTGCTCGGGAGTCGCCCACTTAGTTACAAACACCACGCTTGTATCTGCGGTCTTCGGATCTTTTGTCCCATGCTTCAGCGCGGCGTAGTAGTAGCCACCGCGCCATCCCGTGGCCAACTTGTCGGATTCGTCCCGCTTCATCCCATACTGCTGCCCCATGATGGAGACGTCGAACTCACCGATTGATCCCACATCGTAGCGATCCCAGTCGTGTCCGAGTATGTTCTTGAAGTCCGGAATCGCCATAGGCGGCAACTTCTCGCCAGCCAGGTACGTCTCCGGTTGCATGATCTCGCGCGTATTCTGTGGCGGATTGCGGAACACATCCGCGTACGCTTTTTCTTTGCCGCCGTTCTTCAGGAGAGTAACCGTAAAATCCATCCCGTATGTGTAAGGAAAAATCAGCGCCTGCTGTAGATACAGTGGAGCCTTGTCGTAAACCGGAGAGCCTCCACCTGATGTCATCCCTATCTCAGTCGCCTTCACCAGCAACGGCGAGGTCAGCACTGACTGTCCTGTGGGAGCCAGCATGTAGTCGAGCATGGCCGTCATCGCCTGGCCTTCGAGCACTGCGTCGCGAGCTGCCAGTTGCTCGTCCGACTGGATTTCGTCCTGGACTTTCTTCTCCCCGGCCAATCCCGTCTTCGACCACTTCTCCAGCTTGAAATTCTGATCCTGCAGAGCGTGCGTCAATTCATGCGCCAGCACTGGCTTCTGCTGGTCCGGATCGATCCAATCGAGCAGATACACCGTCTTGTTATCCGCGTTGTAGTAGCCCGCCACCTGTTCACGCAACAGTTCGAGCATGAATCCTTCCAGATAGAAATCGCGCGGGATCAATCCAAATTTCTTCAGAACAATTTCCGACCTCTTCAGCTTCTGCGCGGCTTCGTCTTTCTGGAAACGCTCGACGAAGAATTTCTCCACGTCGTCCCGGCTGGTGAGCTGCCGTTTTACCTCATGCTTGATCGGCAGCGCGGTATCGTCGCTCTGAATCTTCAAAATCGCGTTGACGGAATCGAGAAGTTCCTTTTCCTCAGCCTTCGAGATTCGGTGCTCGGGCTGGACTTGCGTGTCTGTCGGAGCCTGCGCATCCGGAGCCTTCTGCGGTGCGGGTTGCTGAACCGGCGGAGGTGGTTGTGCAGGCGACTGCGTCTGCGCAGACGGTGACGTCTGTCCCCAGCACAAAAGGGACATCACTATAACTAGAACGAATGAAATTCTTTTCAAGGAATTCTCTGGTGACTACTGTAACCCACAGTGTAAGACAATGTATCGCCGCTGGTTCCAGAGGTACATCTCCCCCGTGAACTGCCGTTTAGGAATGGTTACCATCGGATTGCCCGCCAGCCCCGGATTTCAGATATATTTTTCGCCGTGCAGGGCTCCGATCAACGCGACTACGCAATTGACCTGTTTCGCCAGGCCTACGCTCGCCAGATGCAGGGCGAGTACGAAGAGGCGCTTCGCCTGTACGCGCGCTCGATCCAGGCCTTCCCTACCGCTGAAGCCTACACGTTCCGCGGTTGGACCTACTCGTTCATGGGCGTTTGGGACAAAGCCATCCGGGAGTGTTTAAAAGCTATCGAAATCGATCCCGACTTTGGCAATCCCTATAACGACATCGGCGCTTATCTCATCGAGCAGGGCAAGTTCGACGAAGCCCTGCCGTGGTTTGAGAAAGCCTTGCGCGCGCCTCGCTACGAAGCCTACTGCTATCCGTGGTTCAACATGGGCCGTATCTGGGAAAAGAAGCACGACTGGAAGAAAGCCCGCGCGTGCTACGAAAAATCCTTGGAGCAGAATCCCAGCTACCAGGTCGCCATCTTCGCCCTGAAAAAAATCAAAGCGATGTGGAACTGATCAGCGTGAATCTGCGTTTATCAGCGGCGAATCAACGCAGCACTTGCTCACACAACTGTCCCACCGCGCGATTCGCCTCCAGGATCGAGCACCGGTGATCCATAATCCCCGCCAGATCCGTATTTGCGAACGCAATCCTGCCAAACGGTGCGGCCCGTAGTACATCACTGGGCGCAGGCTTTCCGCTCTTGCCGAAGAAGAATCCGGGCTGCGGATTCAAATACGCGTGTCCCCAGCGATTCAGAATGACTCCCGCAATATCGCGCTTCGCATCGAATCCCGATGCCGCGAACATGTCCGTGAACTGTTCGCGAATCTGTCTCTCATATTCTGCATACGGCGTGCCCAGCATTTCGAACCGTCCCCGCACTCCCTGCTGCTCCGTCGGCATTCCCGGATACGAATAGATGTGTTTGATCGTCAGCACCGTCGGCGAATCCGGACTGATCGTGGCTGGTTGCGGCCCACACGTCGCCATCCGCCGCACACTCGTGTAGTTGCCCAACCCGCCAAACCAGCGGCATCCGACAATCCCCTTGTTGTAAAGGAATCGCCAGTTCCGCACTGCCACATTCGCCATCAGGCACGGCGACCGATAAAACTGCCCGTAAGCTTCGCGCTGCTCCGCCGGAAGGTCGCGCACAATATGCTTCGTCGTCCAGCAACCGCCAGCCATAATCGCCGAGCGCGCCTTCACTCGATAAATCTTGCCTTCGCGCGTATACGCGACCGTCACAAACTCCGACTTCTCCGGCGCTCCCTCGTGCTCCACCCAAACCGCCGTCGAGTTCAGCCGAATCCGCGTCGTCTGACCCGCGCGATCTAGCGCCGCGAAATTCACCGCGCCTCGCGCGACTCCTTCAACCGACGCCTCGCCCGCGATTGCATCTGGGATCAGCGTCTTCGTGATCATTCTCGCGATCCCGGTATTCCCGCCCGGAAACATCTGCCCGCTGTCATCCATGGGATACAGAAAATCCGCGGCGTAGTCCGAATACGCCGATAACGCGTCCGGTCCCAGTCCCGATCCGCTGCCCTCATCGGAAAGATAAGCGCGAATCGTCTCCCGGCTCAGCCCGTACGTCTCCATTAGATGCTGCTCGATGGTGACGCTATCCAGATGCCTCGAAATCGCATCGCCCGGATATTTCGGCCGCTGATCCTTCCCCTCTGCCGCCCACATTGCCAGCAGCTCGGCCTTCGCCTTCGTCGGAATCGGCGCGCCCTCCAGCTTCTTCGCCCACGGATCGATTACCCAAGTTCCCGACTTCTGCCCCGCCATCCCCGGAAAGTAAAATCCGTAGCGCTTACGATCCGCAATATCGTAGGGCGACAGAGGCAACGCAAACTCTGGATCGCTTCCCGCCCAAGTCTGATACTTCAACTCCGGCGGCTTCAGCCCGATCGAATCATAGAAGCGCCCAATGAAGCTGTACGGAAACGGCGTCCAGAACATCGCCGATCCCTGATGCGCCGCCAGTCGCTGTCCATCCACCTCAAACTCGTTGCGCCTTGCCTCGCCGCCAAAGATCGCATGGTTCTCCAGCACCAGCGACTTCATCTTCCCTGCGGTCTGCTGTTGCAGAAGCAAGGCCGCCGCCAGACCACTGATCCCGCCGCCCACAATCACGCAATCGTAGACTTCGCCAGTCTCGACCGTATCCGCCGGGAGTCCCTTGTAGACTTTGTCCCTGATCTCGTGCCCGGCATTTACGATCGCCTGCGTGTTGCCGTTGGAGTTCGCATAATCCCCGACGCCGCCATAGCCGTTCCAGTCATCATCCTTTGTTTGGCCCAGCAGTTCTCCCGGAGCCGCCGAACTCAGCAGCGCCGCACCGGAGGCAATCAGCGTCGAGTTTAGAAAATCGCGCCGTGTAATTCCCTCATCCATCCCCAGCGCTTGATCGGCCTTTTTCGTCATCCCCGAGCCACTCGATCCCTTATCCACTCCGCGCATTCCCGCGTGCCCAGCGCTCCGCCCACATCGACCGTCGTCTTTTTCTGACGCACGGCCTCGAGCACCGCGCCCTCAATCTTCGCCGCCTCAGCCGCAAATCCCAGATGCGCCAGCATCATCGCGCCCGTCAGAATCGCGCCCATCGGATTCGCCACATTCTTCCCTGCAATCGGGGGCGCCGATCCATGCACCGGCTCGAACATCGACGTCCGCCCCGGATGTATATTCCCGCTCGCCGCCATGCCCAGCCCGCCCTGCAACGCAGCCGCCAGATCCGTCACAATGTCGCCAAACATATTGTTGGTCACGATCACGTCCAGCGACTTCGGCTCGCGCACCATCTGCAGGCACAGCGCGTCCACGAACATGTGCTGCGTCTGAATCTCCGGATACTCCTTCGCCACTTCCTTGAACACCCGTTGCCACAGCCCGCCCGCGTACGTCATCACGTTCGACTTGTCGGACATCAACACTTTCTTGCGCCCATTCGTCTTCGCGTATTCGAACGCAAATCGAATCACGCGCTCCACGCCCTTGCGCGTATTGATGTCCTCCTGCGTCGCCACTTCATCCGGCGTGCCCGCCTTGAACAGGCCGCCCATGTCCATGTACACGCCTTCGGTGTTCTCGCGGATCACCACAAAATCCACATCTTCCGGCCTAGCATTCTTCAGCGGACACAGGCTCTCATCCAGCAGTTTCACCGGACGCACATTCGCATACAGATCCATCTTGAAGCGCATGCCCAGTAGAATTTCTTTGGCATGAATATTGGTAGGCACCCGCGGATCCCCGAGCGCGCCGACCAAAATCGCGTCGAAGTCGCGGGCTAGCATCTGAAATCCGTCGGCTGGAATCGTGATTCCGTCCTTCAGGTAGCGATCCGCGCCCCAGTCAAACTCGGTGAACTCTACCGGTGCGCCGGTCGCCTGGATCACGCTAACCGCTTGTGGGATTACTTCCTTCCCGATCCCATCCCCGGGCACCACTGCGATTCGTTTCTTGTTTTGCACGGCACACAAGATAGCAGAATCGCCCGTGATCCGGCGTGCCCTCAACCGCCCACCACATCCTCTCGCATCTCTTGCACGATATAATCATCTGTTGTCTTATGGCGCGTACTCCACTCTATGAACAGCTGGCGGCCTCTGGTGCCGATTTCGCCGAATACTGCGGCGCAGAAACCGCACGCTCCTTCGGCGATTCTCGCGCTGAATACCACGCGCTCGTCTCCGCCGCGGGCGTCTACGATCTAGGCTGGCGCGCGAAAATCGTGCTCACCGGCTCCGACCGTGTCCGCTGGACCAACGGCATGGTCACCAATAATGTTCGCGACCTCCCACAGGATCACGGCAACTACAACTTCATCCTGAATCCGCAGGGCCGTATCCAGGGCGATCTCTACATTTACAACTTCGGCGATCACCTCCTTGTCGATACCGAACTCTGGCAGGCCGAGCGCCTGAAAGACATCTTCGATAAATTCATCATCATGGACGATGTCGAAGTCTCCGACATCAGCGACAAGCTCACCGGCATCGCCGTCCAGGGACCGCAGGCGCTTTCGATTCTGCGCAGCATCGGCATCACTATCGCCGACGGCGTCGAGCCCCTCTTGGTCGCCCGCTCTGTCTGGCAGGACATCGGCCTCTCCGTGACTCGCATGGCCAGTGACATCTCTCAGACGTACGAAATCTGGCTCGCTCCCGAGAACGCGCCCAAGCTATGGAACGCCGTCCGAGCTGCCGGAGCCAAGCCCGTTGGCACTGACGCCATCGAAATTTTCCGTGTGGCCGCTGGCGTCCCCCGTTACGGACAGGACATTCGCGAACGTGATCTTCCGCAGGAGACCGGCCAGAGTCAGGCCCTGCATTTCACCAAGGGATGCTACGTTGGCCAGGAGATCGTCGAGCGCATACATTCGCGCGGCAACGTGCACCGCCAGTTCACTGGATTCGTGATCAGCGGCGCGCAACCCGAACCCGGCGCCAAGATCGAAGTCGACGGCAAGGAAGTCGGCGAAATCACCAGTTCGAAGCAGCTTCCCACCGAGAGTGGCACTGAAGTTGTCGCGCTGGGTTATGTTCGCAAAGAGGCGGCTGAGCCAGGCAAGAATGTGCAAGTGAGTGGTTCGCCCGCCGTAGTAGTTCGGCCGCCGTTCAAGGAAGCGCTCACGCCGGTTTAAACGGCCAGTTTAATTTCAAAATCTCAAGGCACTGCATCCAAACGTTATGCCCGATAAAAAGAACGAACCAGAATTCACCGTCACCGACCGTCGCCGCTTCACCGAGGAAGACGAAGCTCGTCCCGTAACTCCAGCGGCTGAGCCCGAACCCGCGCCGCCCGCGTTTTCGGAGAGCGCAGCCCCATCCTCATCGCAAATCATTTCTAGCGAAGAAAGCGCCGCCCCTCCGACGCAGGAAGCTCCTCCGCCTCCAACTGCCGAAGAACAAAAAGCCAGCGACGATGCCTTCAAAGCATCCTCGAAAGCTCTCGACGATCAGATTAAGTCTCAACTCGGCCGTAGCGCCAAAGACTTTGAGATGAGCTTCGATCGCTTCATCGCCTCGCTCTACATGACGGCCTTGATGCAGCTCGGACTCGTCCACCAGCAGAACGATCAGCCACGCGTGGATCTCATTGGGGCGCGCCAGACCATCGACACGCTTTCTTTGCTCCGCGATAAAACCAAAGGCAATCTCACCGCCGCAGAGGAGAACCTGATTCAGAATTCCCTCTATGAAGTGCAGATGGCCTACGTCGACGTGACCAACGCGCTCACTCGCGCGGTTCAACCGGCATCGGCTGTTCCCGGCTCCAACCCGTTCACCACCAACGGTGGAAGCGATCCGTTCAAGACCGGCGGAGGCAATCCCTTCAAGAAATGAAGGCGACACTCACAGTGCTCGGGAGCGGCACCTCCATGGGCGTGCCCACCATCGGGTGTGTGTGCGAAGTCTGCAGCTCCGTCGATCCACACGATAGCCGCACCCGTCCGTCGATCATGCTCCAATATGACGGTCATGTCGTCGTCATCGACACCACCCCCGATTTTCGTGCCCAGGCTATCCGCGAAAAGATCCGCCGGCTCGACGCCGTGCTCTATACCCATGCGCACGCCGACCACATCCTCGGGCTCGACGACTTGCGCCCGCTGACTTTCCATCGCGACGGCAAGATCCCGCTCTACGCGGACGCAATCACTCTCGCGCGGATTAGCGACATGTTCGGCTATATCTTTGCTGGGAAGTATAAGTACGGCGGATTAGCTCAAGTAGAACTTCATCCTATTAGGGGGCCTGTGAAATTGTGGGAAGCCTGCTTCCTGCCCATCAAGATCCTGCATGGTGATGCGGAGATTCTTGGCTTCCGCTTTGGGTCTGCCGCTTATCTCACCGACTTCAGTGAGGTCCCCGAATCCTCGCTTGAGCAGTTGCGCGATCTCGACATTCTGTTTCTCGATGCTTTGCGTCACAAGCCTCACCCGACTCACTCGACTGTGGCCAACTCGCTCCAGATTGTCGAGAGGCTCAAGCCCAAACGCACTTTCTTCACCCACATAGCGCATGATCTTCCCCATGCTGCAACCAACGCCGCGCTGCCACCTGACGTTCGACTGGCCTACGACGGGCTGAAACTGGAATTTGAAATCTGACCGCACGATGAACATCTATCGCGATCTCGAACTAATACCGTCGGATTTTGGCCCTTCGATCGTAAGCGTCGGCAACTTCGATGGCGTCCACCTCGCGCACCAGGCGGTGCTCAAGCAAGTGGTCCAGCGCGCGCGCGAAACTGGCTCCAAAGCCGTGGTCGTCACCTTCGACCCGCATCCCGCGCGGATCCTTCATCCCGACAAAGATCTCAAGCTGATCACGCCGGGCGAGAGCCGCATCCGTCTGCTCGCCGACACAGGCGTCGACGCCGCTCTCATCCTGCCCTTCACGCGCGATCTATCGGTCATGAGCGCGCACCACTTCGTCGAACAGATTCTCGTCGGAAAACTGCACGCAAAGGAAATTCACGAAGGCTTCAACTTTCACTTCGGTCACAAAGCGAAGGGGAACGTTCAGCTTCTTGAGGAACTGGCGCCCCGCTACGGATTCGCGGTCAAGGTCTACCCAGAGATGAAGGTTCGCGGCGCTGCCGTCTCCAGCAGCCAGATTCGCAAGCTCATCCAATCAGGAGAAGTGAGCCGTGTTCGTCATCTCATCGGGCGCGTGTTTTCGATTCACTCCACGCCTGGCCGTGGCCGCGGCTACGGACACAAGTACACGGTTCCGACGATCAATCTCAGTCGCTACGACGAACTCATACCCCAGAACGGCGTGTACATCACCCGATCAAAGATTGGCGAAGAGTGCTTCGACTCCGTCACCAACGTCGGCGTGCGGCCCACCTTCGGTCCGGACTCCTTCGCCATCGAGAGCCATTTGCTGAATTTCCATCCGATCGAGTTGACCGCCGAAACTCCCGTCGAGCTGTCGTTCCTGAAGCATCTGCGCCCGGAGATGAAGTTCCCCTCGGTCGAAGAACTGCGCGAACAGATTGCACGCGATGTGCACCGCGCCCGACGCTACTTCCAGCTTCTAAAACTCCAGTCACCAGCAAGCTGAAGACTGCTGTCCCGCGCATCGCACGCTTCAATTCTTGTCATCACGAGCGGACGCCGTCCGCGAGGGATCTGCAGTCGTTGTCTTGCACCATCGCTTTTGCATCCAGTGCAAACGTAGTGATGTGGACCAATCAGTTCCTATCCGAGCGCCAGCGAGGATCTGTCATGCCGAGCGCAGCGAGGCATCCCTACCTCCTCCACAAATCTTGTCAATAGCTCGAATTCCACAAACCGTTCCCAAGTCTCTGATTCGCGGCGAGAAATAAATTCCGCGAAAGTGTCTAGTAGGTCCCTCTTGATTTGTCACAATAGAAGTGGAGCTGAAAACTAAAGAAACTGACAAACTAAATAAGTGCTCTACTTTCAATATTTTGACCCGTAAGTCTTTTGTTTTGCCGCAGCTGGCAGGACCTTCGCGCCAAGTCGCTGAATTGCCATTATTTAACGGGACCCAGGGGGAGGGGGTACTCCCGCGTGGGGTACAGACGGGAGGAGCACACCTGACAGAACTGCTCTTTCGATTACCGAACCGACCCAATCTGCTCCGAGGAGACGCTGCGTACGCTTAACGGCTGCGGCGTATTGATTCGCGCTCTTCGAATTACGTCCTTCGCGGCAATCTCGCCCACAGCATCGGCATGGACTACGTAACTGCCGTCAGGGACGGTCGACCCGAACGGGATTTGTTGGCGCGCTCCCGCGGGAAAACTGAAATGCTGATAGCCGAGGGCCCATGCCTTCTGGTGCTCGTCGACCGCCACGATGATCACGGTGAGGTCGTACGTATCGTTACTCGGATTCGACACCTCAACTCCGCCATTGATGGCCGTGCTCGCAACCGTCGGATAGTCCTTCCAGATGATGTTTAGAGTGCGCGTTCCGATGTTGACTACGTAACGGCGACTGACGCTCGAATTGCTCTGATCGCTGGCGTGCACCGTAAATACATAGGTGCCGATCTGGGTTGGTGTACCGGAGATATCGCCAGTCTTGGAGTCCAGCCTCAGTCCTGGGGGAAGCTGCCCGTCTGCGACCAGCCAGGTGATGGGAGCCAGACCGTTGCTGGATTGCAGTTCGATCTTGTAAGTATCTCCAACCACTCCGTTGGGAAGCCCGGTCGTCGTGATCGCGAACTGTTGTCCGGCGGCCTGTGGGCGTGCAAAGACAACTACGAACAGTAAGAGCAGCAACACCGGTGTTTTAGATCGAAGCACGCGCACATTATAGAAGGCAGGAAGGAGAGGAACTTGCAATGCCACTGATAAAATCTGCGCCAATGCCCAGTGCACCGGCTCCTGCTCTCTTCCGCGGCGTCACGCCCGTCCAGCGCCGCACGCTGCTTGCGGCTGCGCTCGGCTGGATGCTCGATGCCTTCGACGTGATGCTGTACGCGATGGTCATCGCTTACATCATGCGCGACCTCGGGATTACCAAAGCCCAGGCGGGACTGCTGAACACGCTGACGCTGCTCGCATCCGGCATTGGCGGCGTGCTTTTCGGATTCATCGCCGATCGCGTCGGACGCGCACGTGCGCTGATGTTCAGCATTCTGACGTACTCGGTCTTTTCTTTTGCGTCGGGATTTTCTACTTCCCTACTGATGCTCGCCTGCTTCCGCTTTCTTCTCGGCCTCGGCATGGGCGGCGAGTGGAATACCGGCGCAACGCTGGTCGCGGAAACATGGCCGAACGAATTACGCGCCCGGGCGCTGTCGGTTGTCCAAAGCTCGTGGGCAATCGGCTATGCGGCTGCGGCGCTGGTCAGTGGAATTCTCCTGCACAGATTCAACTGGCGCGCCGTCTTCTTCGTCGGAATTCTGCCTGCATTCGTCACGCTCTGGATTCGCAAAGACGTACCTGAGCCAGAACTATGGAAGACGAGAGGCTCGCCGGCACAGCACACTGAGAGCTCCTTTTGGGATCTGTTTTCCGCGCACTATCTGCGCTCCACACTCGCGCTTTTGCTCATGAACTTCTTCGGACTCTTCGCATGGTGGGGGCTGTTCACCTGGATCCCGCCCTACCTGTCACTGCCCGTGTCACAAGGCGGACGCGGCTTCAGCATCATGAATACCACTGGCCTGCTTGTTTTTTTGAATTTGGCCGGAATGTTTCCGGGGTATCTCAGTTTTGGCTGGTTCGCCGATCGCCTCGGCCGCAAACGCGCGTTTCTGCTGTATCTGCTATGCGCGGCGGCGATTGTCCCAATTTACGCCCGAGCGCGAAATCCTTTTGCACTGTTGATTCTGGGCGCCGCAGTCGCGTTCTTTGGCACCGGCTTCTTCTCCGGTTCAGGAATTGTTGGAAGCGAAATCTTCCCCACTCATATCCGCGCCCGGGGTCTTGGCTTTACCTACAACGGTGCGCGCACCTTGAGCGCACTCTCGCCCTACGTGATCGGCCGCGTCGGCCAGATTCGTGGGCTCGACTCCGCTTTTTACCTATGCGCTCTGGGCTTCCTGCTGTCAGGCTTGCTCTCTACCCAGTTGCCGGAAACTAAAGGAAGGAACCTGGAATGAACAGGAATTAACTGAGTAGCTCTGCACAGTGACACAGACGAAATCAAGCTGAGAAAAAAGTTAAACCGGTCTTCCAGCTTCTTTCCACGTATCGAGCTGTTGGATCTGGTCGAGCGGAATACGAAGTGCGAAGCCGCATTCACATTCAGACTCGAAATACTGAAACGGTCCTCTGTTCGGCGGAGCCGAGGAGCACAAGACGGTGACTCGCCGTTTGCAGACGGGACATGTGTAGCCAACGCACGTGACTTGGTCCTGCAAAGGAGCCTCCTGTGGATTGCGATAAATTACCGCCTTCCTGGAGGCAAGTCCATAGATAAAACGATTTATTTAACGACTTTTTTACCACCGATCAAAAGAAATTCAGATAAGTGGTTAATTCGGCGAAGTGTTTACGGCTTCCGTCACGTTGGAAGGAGAATCCGAAAACGACTTGCCGGGCTCATATGCGACCTTCTCATATTTCTTTCCAACTCTGCGGATCGCATCGTGCCAGCCATCGTCCCAGGTGATGCGGGCTTCCTCGCCAACTACGGTCCAGGTTCCGTGGCTCGCACCAAAGGACTTTGTAGCATTTCCATGATTGTCGAGTGTGATGTAAAAGGTGGCGTCGCCCGCGCCAGTTCCGACCTTCCACTTGCCGCGGAAGCGACCGGGATATTGATCAGGCGCACTTGCCGTCGAGAAATCGACGCGGGCAACGTCGGCTGCTGAGAATGTCTGCTGGTGTCCATCCTTGAAGGTGATCACCAGTGATTTCGCTCCAGACGGCGGAGTGACTGTGTTCTTTTGTCCTAAAGCGAAGATGGACATCCCCGAAAGCAACGCACAGATAATGGCAGTTCGCATAGCTTCCCTCCGAACAACGTCAATGCGATTGAATCCCTCGAATGATATACGAAGGATCCAACCACCTTGGTTCCATATTGGAAGAAGAAATTTAATGCACGGCGAATCTAGTCGGTACTGTAGGTGATCTCGAACGTGCGTATCCGCAAGCAGGCAAAGACGATTACCGCTGCTGTCACACAAAGCAGATCCAAACACCGCAACCACCGCCGGAACCGGAGTCGCGACCACGGTAAATAGTGCCAGAAGTCCTTCTGCCGGCAACTGCACGGGACACAGATTCCGCAAATAGAAAGCTACGCTCAGCTTCTGCAGAATCGCGGGCATGATTGGATTGATCGCTTCCCACGCCATCACCAGCAGTCCCGGAATAATCGGATTGCGGAACACAAGGCTGAGCGCAAGAAATACCGAACCGTATCCAACACAGGCGAGCGCTGTGACGAGCAGATACATCCACAGATGCCGCATTCCCGGACCATCGAAAATGAAGGCCGAACCCAGCGGACCGAAATGCATGTACATCAATATGAAGCTACTGAAGACAGCAGTCTCGAACAGCACGAAAGCGGTGAATGCGCCCGACAGGAATTTGCCCAGTACGAGCACTTCCCTGCGCACAGGAACGAGGAACTGGTAGTGCAAACTCTTCTCCGCGACCTCTCCGCGGAAGAGCCAGGTGAAAATGCCCATGCAGGCGAAGAAGATTCCAAGCCGCATGTAATAGATCTGGAAGATGCCGGCGAGAACTCTCGTGTCCTCTTCGAGATAGCCGCCGGAACGCTGCGCCGAGTCGACAATCCAATGAGCTGCGATCAGCGCGACGGGTGCGAACGCCATCAGGTAGACCCACCACGCGCGCCGTGAAAAGAGGCCTCGCCGCAAATCGATGCGCGCGATCGTCAGCGCCTGATTGGTCCAAGTGCGCCACGGCTGTTCGACAATCCATGTTCGTGTATTCGCTACGGCGCTCATGAGTTGCTCCCGTCGGAACCGATCAGATACTGGTAAATGGAATTCACATCGTCATCGGCGGGCGCGACAGCCTCGACGTCGACTACACCTTGCGCGGCAACGCGGTTCAGCAGTAGATAAAACTGCTCAGCATCGCGTGTGCGCACCAGCAAGCCGTGTCCATCGACATTGATCTTGGCCTCAACAACGTGATCCAGCGCGAAGACCTGCGAAGCCAGCTTCGACGGATTCGAGCAGCGCACGAGGATCTGCATGGGATGATCCTTCACTTCGCGCCGGACGTCGTGAATCTGGCCTTCCGCGACGACGTAGCCATTGCTCATCAGGACGACCCGATCCGAGATGCGATCGACTTCCTCAAGAATGTGGCTGGAGATGATCACGTGCATGCCGTGCTGGCCCAGAGCCTCGAACAACGCGATCGTTTCCGCGCGCGCCATCGGATCAAGACCGTTGAGCGGCTCGTCCAGCACGACCACAGTAGGATGATGGCTTATCGCCTGTGCTAGCCGAATCCGCTGGCGCATGCCTTTGCTGTAGCCCGCGACTTTGCGACCGGCGGCGGTCATCATGCCGACGCGATCGATAGCTTCTTTGGTCATCTGATCAGCGCGCGTGTGATCGAGACCGTGCAGGCGCAATGGCCAGTAGATGAATTCGTAACCCGTAACGCCGCGCGGGAAGGAATCGAACTGCGTGCAATAACCAACCGCTCGGAAGAGATGTTCCGGATCATCCACCTTCATGCCAAGCACGCTGATACTGCCGCGAGACGGCCGGATTAATCCGGTCATCAGGTTCATCAGCGTCGTTTTCCCCGAACCATTCGGACCGACAAGGCTGGTGATTCCCGGATCAAGCACCAGGTTCACGCGATTCACGCCCAGCACTTCGCCGTAGAACTTCGATACGTTCTCGAAGACGATCCTGTTGTCTGTGGTGTTCATCCGCGCACCACCTCGCGCGCACGCAGGCGCTTGTTCAACAACAGCAGTGATGCCATGCAGACGCCAATCAGGACGACCCAAGCAGCAGCTTGCGGAACCTTCTCGCTCGTGAACGGACTTTGCGATTGCATCGGCGCGCCGAGCATGTTCGTCAGAATCACTTCCAGCAGGTACGGAAGATTGAGAACTCGTCCCCAGTAGGTTCGTAGTACGCCGTTGATCGCTTCGCCGAATCCGGGCGGAAGCACGAAGAGTCCGAAGGTCACAGCCGTGGCGACGATACGCCACTTCACCCACGCGGAGGTCGCAAGCGAGATCAGCGTGAGCACTGCGATCCAGAGGAAACTCACCAGAATAATCGTCGGAACAAATGACTTGTGCGCCCATGCCCATCCGCCACTGCCCAGACTCGACTGCAGCGCGAAGAGCAACAGACCAGGAATCCAGGTTACGCAAGAGAGAATGCCGACGAGCACCGCAGCCTTCCCGGCAACGTACTCAGCGCGGTTCAGCGGCCGGCTCAAATAGAGCGGAAGAGAACCGTTGGAGAGATCGCTCGCGACCAGCAGCGGTCCAGCCCAGCAGGTGAGGAACAAGCCCATCCAAGCCTGCCCGAGCAGAACCTTCGCGAAGAAGCTGCCATCGACGTTCAAGATCGGCTGCGTCCCCATGCGCAATACGGCTTGCACGGCCGCGTTATTGCTCACGTAGATGAACGCGCCCGAGATGAGGACCGGCAGCAGGGTGATCATCATGAACCACGAGAATGCTCGCGACGAGAACAGCTGCGAGAGCGAGTAGCGCGTCAGCACCAGGAATCGCCAGCGCTCGGCGGTGATGGGTCCGTTGTACGCGCGATATGCTCGTTTATAGACCGCCATGGGCCGCTCCAGTCTGCTCCATCGCGTTCAGGAAGATGTCTTCCAGCGAGTCACGCCGATGATTCATTTTGCGGATCTGGATTCCCTGTTGTTCAGCGATGCGGTACACCTCGCGAATTTCAATCTTGTCGGGCATCACGACTTTCATCCGGCCATTGGTAAACACAGCGCACTCGCAACCGAGCTGCTGCAACGCGGAACTGAACGCACCGTTCGCGCCGATCGTTTCAATCTCGAGAAACTTCCGGTTTGCGCGACGCTCTTCTTCCAGGTTGCACAATGCGGCCACTCGACCATTGCGAAGGATGAGAACCTCCTCGCAGGTCTCTTCAACATCTCGCAGCAGGTGAGAAGAAATGATGAGGCGCATGTCGCTGGCATCACGAATCTCGCGCACCAGTTGAATCATGCGCTGTCGCGCCGGCGGATCGAGACCGTTCGTCGGTTCGTCCATGATCAGCATCTTCGGCCCGTGCGCAATTGCCTGGGCCAGTTTTGCCAACTGCTTCATACCGAGCGAATACGTACCCAGCTTGCGATAGCGAACTTCGCCGAGTCCGACGTAGAAGAACGCCTCGTGCGCGCGCTCCATCGCCTGCTCTGCAGGAAGGCCGGAGATCTCTGCCATGTAGCGGACGAAACGAAGTCCGGTCATCCCGGAGATGAACGAATCGCTCTCCGGCATGTATCCGACCTGAGCTCGTAACTTGCGCGCATCCCGACGAATGTCCATGCCAAGCACGCGCGCCGTTCCGCGTGCAGGGGGATGAAATCCCAACAGTGTGTTGATCAGCGTGGACTTGCCCGCTCCGTTCGGACCCAGCAGACCGATGGCGCGCCCATTGAGCGCGCCACTTAGTCCGTCGAGAATGGTTCTGCCGCCGAGTTGAACGTGCAGATCGTCGAGTTCGATCGTTGCTGTCATCTGTCCTATCTGTACGTTTGCGGTTAGTGAGTAGTTCCGTTTCTTCCCATCGCTCCCATCAATTGGAAGAGCGCAAGGCTATTGAAGTCCAGCCCCGGGAAGCGGCTGTTGCTTGCCACTTCGATGCGATCCTGATCGCCGTAAGCGCAGATCACACTCGGCTTCGAACCTGCCGCCAGTTGCTGCAACAACTGTACCTGCTGGTTGTTCAGTTGCGCCGACAGCGGTTGCAGAATCGGGCTTAGGTTCTGATACATCAATCCGGAGAAGTTCGCGTGCTCGTCTTTCGGCAGCAGCGACCGGAACGTTGTCGAACGCGCCAGCGTGTCGCCGTTGGCGTGCGTCTGCAATGCCTGAATCACCAAGGCCCGCGACGGCGCCATGATGATGAAGCCGTCAGCGAATGTGTAATCCGTCTCCTGATTGAAAGTTGCCTCGAGGGACTGCACCCGGTAGAAGGTGCGGCCGCTGACCGTTTCCTGGTCCAGTTTCACGCCAGAATGGCCGTGTTCCGCGGCGTGGCGATTGATCACATTGACCAACTGCTGCAACGAATTCTGCAGCCGCGGTGCATCGTAGACCTCTGCCACTACCTTCCATGAGGGAGTTGGCAGCACCGGACCATCGAGCGCGATGGTGATATCGCCGCCTAACGTCGCGGCAATGTCATCGCGGATCTTCAGATTCAGTTCCGCCTCCGCTTCTGCCAGATGCTGCTGCGCTGAGGCATCGCCGCCCGTCATGTTGATGACGTCGTCGTAGATCGCCGTGGGATTCTTGGAGATGAACGACACGACCATTCCCGCATTCGCTGAGACATACTCCAGTGAACGCATGGGAGCCGGCGCCGCCAGCCACGACGCAATGCCGCGCCGTTCATTAGCAAATTCCAGCACCGCGCGATTATCGGGCTGATTGTTGATTTCGCGATGCTCCAATACCAGGTAGCGCATGTCGTGCAGACCACTCGCTTCCGCCGCGGCTTCATGCTCCGCCGATACGCCAGAGATGATTTTCCTGCGCAATCGTCTGTAGATCGGCCGCCAACAGGAACCCGGCACCGCGTCCGTAAGCAGACACGATCCGCGTACCCAGTTCCGTGCTGGTAAAGCCTGAGGCTCCGGCATCGAGTTGCGCATTCATCTGTTGCAGCGCGCTCGGACTGGTGCTCATCGCCAACATCCCTGGACGCACCAGCGCCAGCAGATCGTGCGACTGTCCACCTGCCTGCGAAAGCTGTTGCGGTTCCACCACGCGCAGATGTGCTTGCCCGTTCTTGTCGGTAAGAATCTTACCGAAATCGGTTTCCAGGAATTCCTTCAGCCCTGAACTTTTCACCGCTGCGAGAACCACTAGCCCGGAGTTTGGACCAAAGTCCTGCGGGTCGGAGGCCACAACAATCTCGTCGCCCAGATACTGGCTCAGCGCCTGCAACTCGGCAATGACCTTATCCATCGACGGACCTTGTTTGCTCTTGTTCTGGCTGGCCCACCACTGCTGCAGGACGGGGCTCTGCTGCAATTGCTGCTGGAAGATCTGGTTCGCTTCTCCCAACGTCTGCCCGAAGTTCGGGATGCTCAAGAAGAACGTTGTTCCCTTCGGCAGCAGAGGCACAATCTGGCTGTCGTAACGCGGCGCGGGCGCGGGAATCTGTTCAAACTTGTTTTGCAGTTTCGCAAATTCGGCCAACAGTGCCAGATGCTGGTCGGCATTCTTGCTCCAGGAGATCTCCTGTTGGATCGGCACTTGCGAGATGCTTGCGCTCGTGGTGACTTGATCTCCCGGATGGAGCACCGACTCACCCGCTTGCTGCGCGACAAGGACCTGGCCTTCGATTACAGAGACACGCGAGCCTTTGGTGCCGGAGTTCACCGAGAACACCGTTCCAGTTACAGACACACGGCAGTCGGGCGTAAGGACATAGAGATGACCGGTCTTGCGCTTCGCGGCCTGGACAATGATGTCGCCTTGACCCAGGCGAATTGTCGTATTCCGACGCGTGGCACCGACCGACACTTCCGCGCGGCGATTCATCTCGACCACCGAACCGTCCAGCAATCGCAGGAAAGCGTGCGAGCTGGCCGAAGTTCGGACGAGCTGTCCTTCTCCGACGTATTCGCCTGGCTTCAGTTCGCGTTCACCACTGTCGGAGATGGCGTAAACAGCGCCTTCTGCCGACATAAGCTGCGCGCGCTCACCGGCGGAAGATCCGTAGTAGCGGTTGTACGTGAAATAGCTGGTAAGTCCGACCACGAGCACCAGCGCTGCCATCGCGAACTGCGGCAACCCGAAGCTCCACGAACGCCGCGCTGGCGTAGTTGGCTTCCAGCTAAGAACGGTCTGTCCGGCGTCTCTCAGACCATAGGCGTGTTGCCGGCAAACGGCACACTCATGCAGGTGATTCTTCACCACCAGCGCGCGATTATCCGACAGTTTCTTCTCGAAATAAGCAGGTAGTAAGGCGCGAATA
Source organism: Terriglobia bacterium (assembly GCA_963848375.1). Lineage (GTDB taxonomy): Bacteria > Acidobacteriota > Terriglobia > Terriglobales > Acidobacteriaceae > JAJPJE01. The sequence continues at coordinate 60,521 of CAWKDK010000005.1, read as the reverse complement.
TCTTCACAACCATGAATAGTCTGGATGGCGGGCATCTCTGTAGCCGCGGCATCCTGCAGGCGCAGCCACACGCGATCGGCTGCTTGCTTCACTTCTTTTTCTTCGAGGTGCTGGCCACGCATCTCGGCGATCACTTCATCTAGATCGACCTTGCTACGATCCGACGGATTCATACTCTCCCCCTCATTAATCCTCGAAGATCCTTCTTCAACCGCGCGCGCGTGCGATGGAGCGTCACGGCCACAACGGCCTGCGACGTCTTCATCACTTTTGCGATTTCGCGATTGTCGTAGTCCTCGATATACCGGAGCACAAACATCTCCGCTGTCCGCGGGTGAAGCCTGGCCAGGGCTTTCCGCAGGAGCTCGCGGGTTTCAGATGCGTGTTGCATCCGGTCGGGCGACAGCGAAGGATTCTTGGAGTGGAGCTCGCCGGCATCTTCGAGCGTCGAGAACTGCGAATCTCGCCGCGCGCGCAGCAGATCGAGCGCCGCATTTACGGCCGTACGGTGGAGATACGCGCCCATATTCTGGACGCCGCTTAGGTCAACTTCTCCGCGCGCCAGGCGAAGGAATACCGACTGGGCCACATCCTCGGCATCCGCGAGGCTGCCAGTGATGCGGTAGGCGGTACTGATCACCCGGTGATGATGGTCTCGAAATAAGGCCTCGAGTTCATCCGCGGCACGTTTGACGATCATTTGCGTTTCCGGTACGGCTGCCAAGCTTCCCTCCTCAGCTCGCCTTCACCTCTATGACGTACTTAGGGCGAAGTTATTAACAGCTGAGAAGATTTACGGATTCTAGGTCCCGAAAGTTCGGAGAGGAAGTGAGAATGCTGAATACGCGCAGGGCTCGAAAGCTGACCGCGTTCCAGAACGGAATGGCATAATGTCCTGCCATGTTCTTACGTCGACTCGCTCTCGTTGCCCTTCTGATTCCGTCTGCCGTTTCCCTGTGGGCCGCTGACACCGCAACTCAGACCATCCGCTATAGCGTGATCAGCAATAGCCGAACTGCCGGCAGTGAAGTCGATACTTACGGGCCGGGCGCCCAGGTCGACTCGAAATTCGAGTACAACGATCGCGGCCGCGGCCCCAGGATCGCAGCGCACTATATCCTTTCGGAGAACAGCCTTCCGCTGCAAACGACTGTTACCGGCAATGATTACTTGAAAGCTCCCGTCGACGAGCGCTTCACGCTCGAAAACGGTGTGGGTACGTGGAAGAGTACCTCTGAAAATGGACATGCGGAAGGCACCGGCTTTTACATCAGCAACAATGGACCCGCAGCCGAATCTGCGTTCCTTGTATCCGCTCTACTGAAAGCCAAGGGCGCTCCCCTGAAGCTTTTTCCTGCCGGTGAAGCCCGGTTGGAGAAGATGACCGACGTCACGCTGGAGAATCACGGGCAGAAGCTGCATGTAACGGAATATGCGATCACCGGGCTTTCATTCGAGCCGCAGACGGTCTGGCTCGACGATGACCTGCACTTTTTCGCCGTCCCGGGAAAGTGGTTCGCCATCATGCGCGAAGGCTGGGAAGGTACCAACGATCAACTGTATGCGCTCGATCGTTCCGCAGAAGATGCGCGAATGGCTCGTCTGGCGAAGGAATTAGCGCAGCACCCGACTCAGCCGATCGCCATTGAGCACGTGAGGGTCTTTGATTCGGAGCAGGCTTCGATCCGCGAGGATCAGACGGTTGTCATCGATGGCACGCGTATCGCCCAGGCTGGACCGTCCGCCTCGGTGAAACTTCCCGTCAACGCTCAACGCATCGACGGCAGCGGTAAGACACTGCTTCCCGGCCTCTTCGATATGCACGTGCACGTTCAGCCTGTGGATGGGATGCTCAATATCGCGAGCGGTGTCACCACCGTCCGCGACATGGGCAATGACATGGATGACTTGAAGCACCTCCAATCCGTATGGGACAGCGGGGCAGCCATTGGTCCGCATTTGTGGAAAGCCGGACTCATCGACGGACACGATCCCATGCAAGCTCCCACGGGCATTTATGTGGATACACCCGAGCAGGCGCGCGCTGCAGTCAATCAGTATGCGGACCTGGGTTACATTCAGATCAAACTCTATAGCTCGCTCAAGCCGGAACTTGTACCCGGAATCGCACAGACGGCGCATGCCCGGGGATTGCGCGTCAGCGGCCACGTCCCCAATGGGATGATTGCCAGCCAGTTCGTGCAGGCGGGCGCCGACGAGATTCAGCACATCAACTTTATTTTCCTGAATTTTCTGGCGTCGCAGGTGAAGGACACGCGCACGCCTGAGCGCTTTACGGCAGTCGGCGCGAATGCCGCGAAAATCGATCTCCAGTCGAAAGAAGTGAACGATTTCATTGCATTGCTTCAACAGCACCACACTACTGTCGACGTCACTTTAGGTGCGTTCGAAGGCATGTTCACGGGCCGTCCTGGAAAGATCTCTCCCGACCTTGCTCCGGTGTTGGACCGCTTGCCAGCGCAGGTGCAGCGCAGCGCCTACACCGGCGGACTTCCCGTGACGGAGCAGAACGATCAGCTCTACAAAGATTCTTATGCCGCTATGTTGAAGATGACGAAACGACTGTACGATGCGGGAATTCCCATCCTCGCCGGAACCGACGCGACGGCTGGCATTATGTTGCATCGAGAACTGGAACTCGAGGTTCGTGCGGGAATTCCGCCGGCGAAGTCCTTGCAGATTGCAACGTGGAACGCAGCGCGTCTGTTGAAGCAGGACAAGGATCTCGGTTCCATCGCAGCCGGCAAGCGTGCTGACCTGTTGCTGGTCAACGGCAATCCGGTTGAAAACATCAGTGACATCCGCCGTTGCCAACTGGTGATGAAAGATGGCGTAGTCTACAAGAGCGCCGATGTCTATCGCGCAGTGGGCATCGCGCCGGCCAACTGACTGGTGATCGAGCCTTTCGCAATGCAGCATCCTACGATTCAGGAAGCGTCACAGCAGATTCGCGTCGGAGAGATCTCCCCTGTCGCCCTGACAGAGAGTTGCTTGTCGCGAATCGAACGTCTGAATCCCACGCTAGACGCGTTTATTACGGTCACTGCCGAAAGCGCCCTCGAAGAAGCGCGACAAGCTCAAGCTGAGATTCGTGCCGGCAAGTATCGTGGTCCACTGCACGGAATTCCGTTGGCGCTCAAAGATCTTGTCGATACGGCCGGCGTCCGCACTACGGCCGCGAGTCATCTCTTCGAGAAGCGCGTCCCGGCTGAAGATGCATTCATCGTCAAGCGACTGAAAGCCGCGGGAGCAGTTTTGCTTGGCAAACTCAATCTGCACGAGTTCGCATATGGCGGAAGTGGGATTATTGGCGCGTTCGGCATCACGCGCAATCCGTGGGATAGCGAGCGAATCACGGGAGGATCATCTTCCGGATCGGCGGCGGCGGTTGCGGCGGGACTCTGTCTGGGCGCGATTGGCACCGATACAGCCGGATCGATTCGGCTGCCGTCAGCGTTCTGTGGCATTAGCGGATTCAAACCGACGTTTGGACTAGTTAGCGCGCACGGCGTGGTACCGCTCGCGCCTACGTACGATCACGTTGGTCCGATGGCGAGAACCGCGGAAGACTGCGCGCTGATGCTCGATGCCATCGCTGCGTACGATTCGTGGGATCCGCACAGCAGCACCGTCCAGAGTGGAGGCTACGCACAGTCACTCGCCGACAAAACGGAGAAGCTTCGGCTGGGAATCCCGGACCAATTCTTCTTTGACGATCTCGACCCTGAAGTCGCAGCCGCGTTCGACGAAGCGATACGAATGGCGCGCTCGATGGCCTCTGAGATTAAGAGTGTCTCAATTCCCGTCGACACTGATCGCACCGTCCACGTTTACGAAGCGTATCAGTATCACGCGAAGTATCTGCCGGGATCGGCTGACAAGTACCAAACGGAAACGCTGCGCCGGATCATGGCGGGAGAAAAGGTCACGGCAGATGAATATCAGGGGAAAAAGGCAGATCTACTCGAACTGCGACGAAAAGCCGCGAGGATCTTCGATGACGATCTGATCCTGACGCCAACTGTTCCTGTATTACCGCCTGTCATCGCTGACCTGCAGGCGCAGTCCGAACAGCTTCGCCCAGCTGAGATCGTCATGCTGCGCAACACGCGCCCATTCAATGTACTCGGACTGCCGTCGATCTCAATTCCCTGCGGCTTCTCGAAAGGCGGCCTTCCTATCGGCTTGCAGATCACAGGCCCGGCGCACGAAGACGCCGCGGTCCTCCGATTTGCGCACGCCTTCCAGCAAGCGACGGACTGGCACAAGCGCGATCCGCTTCTCCATTGACCACCGATGCCGCTCGTTTGTCATCACGAGCGGGCTTCAGCCCGCGAGGGATCTGCAGTTCTTATGGTGTTGAGTTCGCCACCTTCGCCAGATAGCGATCCACGTAATCATCGAACAGCCTTTCGAGCGCTCGTGTAACTTCACCCTCATGCGTAAACTCGCGCTTCTCGATGTGACTGACTGGCTGCACCTGTCTCGTCGTCGAGGTGATAAATATCTCGTCGGAGTCGAGAAATTCTTCCAGCCCCATCACGTGTTCGCCAATGGAAATGCCGATTCGCTCCGCCTCTTCCAGCAGAATCTGTCGCGATACGCCCGCGAGGCAACCTGTGTTCAGCGGCGGAGTGAACACGCTTCCCGCTTTCACGCAGAACAGATTTCCCGCGGTGCACTCCGCGACCTCATCACGCTCGTTCACCAGCACCATGTCTTCAAATCCGCGGGCGTGCGCCTGCTCAACCAGCCAGACGTTCTGCAGCCACGATGTCACCTTCGTGCCCGCCAGCGGATGCGCCGCATGTCTGCCATTCAATTGAACGCCAAGTTTCACCGGTCCGACGCGCAGTGGGAGATCGGTCGTATACATGATCAGATCGTTCGTCGGCATCTGCTCGCGGCTGCTCCACATCCCAATCTTGTTGTAGACGAGATAAATGCGCGCGCATCCATCCACCACTTCATTCGCGCGCAGCAATTCCATCAGGCGCTCGCGCACCTGCGCTTCGCTCTGCTCAATCGGCAGGTCGATACGATCAGCATCCGTCGTCAAACGCTTCCAGTGGCGCTCGAAGGCAAACGGCTGTCCTTCGTAAATGCGGATCGTCGTAAACACGCCCCAGCCGTTCAGCAGCCCTGCCTGTCCGGGTGAAAGCCGAACCTGCTCTAAAGGAAGCAGGCTGTCGTTGTGAAACACAAACTTATGCATGGTGCCGTCCTGCCTTATAGTGCGGTTAAGAATCCAATCGCTTACGCCTTCGCGCCGACAGAATTCCGCTACCACTCTTGATCGCCGTGCCGCCAATCGTAACTGCTAAGCATCTTCTCCTAAAATCGCTGCTTGACGAGAACCCGCGAATTAAGGCTTAATTAGTGGATATTACGTATGTCAACCCACTGTCAGATTCGGACAACAGTTGCACGCCGCCGGCCGGCTTTGGCCATGAGCATGCACATGTGTACCAATCGTCCAACTGGCAAAGGGTTTCAGACGAGCTAATTCCCAGCACTCATTTATAAGCTCAAGCGCAACCCATCGCCAGTTACACCCGCGATGGGTTTTTTGTTTATCAGCTAGGAAAACGAAACAGGGGGAATCGTTGAGTACGCAAGCACAACCGGAATTGGATCGCACGTCGGCGAAATCGCAAGTCTGTAGAGTGGCGGTACTCGGGTTCGGAACCGTGGGCCGCGCGGTAGTCGAGATTCTTTCTTATCGCAATCCGTCCTCGGTGAAGCTCACTCACATCTTCAATCGCAACGTGGCGTCAAAGCATGTCTCGTGGGTTCCCAAAGACGTGCGCTGGACCGAGAACATTGACGATGTCCTCGCCTCCGATGTCGACGTGGTGATCGAGCTCATGGGTGGCATTGAGCCTGCTAAGCAGTGGGTTCGACGCGCCCTCGAATCCGGCAAGTCGGTCGTGACCGCCAACAAGCAGCTCATCGCCAATGCGGGAAGCGAACTTCTCGAACTCGCGCAGCGCAAGGGCCTTCAATTGGAATTTGGAGCATCCGTTGCCGGCGGTATCCCTGTGCTGCTTGGCTTGCAAAAGGGCCTCTCGGGCGATCAGATTTTTAAAGTCACCGGAATTCTCAACGGCACCTGCAACTACATTCTGACGCGTATTGAGTCGAGCGGTGTCACGTTCGAAAGCGCACTCGCCGAAGCGCAGCAGTTCGGATATGCCGAAGCCGATCCCACCGACGATCTCGAAGGCTTTGACGCGCGTGCCAAGTTGGCCATTCTCGCTCGGGTAGCGCTGCAGACGCAGGTTCATCCAGAAGAGATTGCCGTCAACTCCATCACTCCGATTCAGCCCGTCGACTTCCACTACTCCAGCCTTCTCGGCTCTACCATTCGCCAGGTATCGAGTGCCGCCATCGAGGGTCAACGCGTAGTCGCCTTCGTGCAACCTGCAGTGATTCCCACCACTTCCCCGCTCGCACGGGTTCGAGGCAGTGAGAACGTCGTCATCAGCACCGGCAAGTATGGTGGCGAAACGGCATTTTCCGGACACGGTGCCGGTGGACATCCCACGGCTGTTGCCGTCGTCTCCGACGTATTGCTGATTGCGCAGCAACGTGGCGCAGCGCAAGTTTTGCCGGTGAAGAAGCAGGAAGTCACCTCGGAGGTGACCACGCCACACTACGTGCGATTCGTCGTGCGCGATCGACCGGGCATCATCGCGCACCTCGCGAAAGTTTTTTCGAAGTACTCCATCAACATTGACGCTGTTTTTCAGAAACCCGGGTTCCCCAAGACGAGCCTGCCCTTCGTGATCACGCTGGAGGCCTGCGGCCGATCTGTGTTGAGCGAAGCGCTAGCAGAAATATCCGAGGCGGACTTCCATGTGGAACCGCCGCTTAGTTTGCCAATTTTGAAAGAAACGAATTGAGGAGAAGAGATGCCAGACGATAAGCCGCAATATTCCTTCGGAACCCTCGCCGTGCACGGCGGACAGGAAAAAGATCCTGCGACAAACGCTCGCGCTGTGCCGATCTACCAGACAACGTCCTACGTCTTTAACGATGCCGACCACGCCGCCCGGCTCTTCGCTCTGAAAGAATTCGGCAACATCTACACGCGCATCATGAACCCCACCACCGATGTCTTCGAAAAGCGTATTGCTGCGCTCGAGGGTGGAGTTGCGGGTCTGGCACTCGCCTCTGGTCAAGCCGCGGAAACGCTCGCTCTCACCACACTGGCAAATGCCGGCGATGAACTCATTTCGACCACGTCTCTGTACGGTGGCACCTACAACCTGTTCCACTACACGCTACCGAAGTGGGGAATCAAAGTTCGCTTCGTCGATGCCGAAGATTACGACGGCCTCGCGAAAGCCATCAACGATCGCACCAAGGCCATCTATACCGAGACTGTAGGTAATCCTAAGCTCGACATCTCCGATATTGAACGTCTCGCCCAGATCGCACACGCGCACAAGCTACCTTTGATTGTCGATAACACTACGCCGTCGCCGGCGCTGGTTCGCCCCATCGAGTGGGGCGCCGACATCATCGTTGAATCCGCCACCAAATTTATCGGCGGCCACGGAACATCCATCGGTGGCGTGATCGTTGACGCCGGCAAATTCGACTGGGCCTCGGGCCGCTTCCCTGACTTCGTGAATCCTGATCCTTCGTATCACGGCTTGTCGTTCACTGAGGCTTTCGGTCCGCTGGCGTTCATTCTGAAAGCACGCGTTCAGGGATTGCGTGATACCGGAGCTCCGCTCTCGCCGTTCAACGCTTTCCTGCTTCTGCAAGGTGCGGAGACCCTTCACCTTCGCATGCAGCGTCATTCGGAGAACGCGCTCGCCGTCGCCCGTTATCTCGAAGACCATGACTCCGTCGAGTGGGTGAACTATCCGGGACTTCTCTCCAGCAAGTACTACAAGCTCGCTGAAAAATATTTACCGAATGGCTCGGGAGCGCTCATCACTTTCGGGATTCGCGGTGGCTACGAAGCTGGCAAGAAGTTCATCAATTCGGTAAAACTCTTCAGCCTGCTCGCGAACATCGGTGATGCCAAGTCGCTGATCATTCACCCGGCGTCGACGACACATCAGCAATTGAGTGAGGAAGAGCAGGCTTCGACTGGTGTAACGCCGGATCTCATCCGCCTTTCCGTCGGCATCGAAGACGTGAAGGACATCATTGCCGACCTCGAACAGGCGCTTGAGAAGAGCGTACCGTCAGGCAAATCGCGGCTGGCGGAAGAGCCAGTCGGAGCAGGGACACGCAAGTGAGTCAAGCAATCTCTCCAACTTATGAGGCCGTCTTCACCTTTGGTGAAGACGAGCCATTCCTTCTGGAAGCCGGAGGCCAGCTCCAGCCGGTAACGCTTCATTACGCGGTCTATGGCGCACTGAACCCACGGCGCGACAACGCCATACTCGTCTGTCATGCGCTGTCGGGCTCGGCGCACGTCGGCGCCTGGTGGACAGACCTGTTCGGCGCCGATCGATGTTTCGACCTTGATCGCGACTGCGTGATCTGCGTCAACATTCTGGGGTCGTGTTATGGCACAACTGGTCCTACTTCCGTCAATCCCGCCACCGGCCAGCCTTTCGGCACAGACTTCCCCCTCATCTCCATTGGCGACAACGTCAAAGCGCAAGCACGCCTGCTCGATCATCTGGGCATCAAGCGCCTGCGCGCTGTCATCGGCGGATCAATCGGCGGCATGCAAGCGCTGCGCTGGGCCATCGAATATCCCGAGCGTCTCGACACCTGCATTGCGATCGGAGCCACGCCACTTTCAGCGATGGGACTCGCTCTGAATCACATTCAGCGGCAGGCGATTGAAAATGATCCCGCATGGAAGCAAGGCCGATACACGCCCGCCGAACAGCCAGCCGCCGGTCTGGGCATTGCTCGCGCAATCGCTATGTGCTCATACAAATCTGCGCACCTTTTCGATAAGAGGTACGAACGGCGTCCCAATCGCAACGGCGAGGATCCGGCGCGCAAGCTGGAAGACCGCTACGACATAGCGGGATACCTCGATTACCAGCAAAAGGAGTTGGTCGCGCGCTTCGACGCCAACAGCTATCTCTATATTTCTAAGATGATGGATAACTTCGATCTGGCGGATGGTTACGCAAACACAGAAGAAGCGCTGCGGCGGATCAAAGCGCGCTTGATTTTGGTGGGAATCTCCTCGGATTGGCTGTTCCCCACCGCAGACGTACGGAAGCTCGCAGGAAAGATCCATTCGCTTGGAATTAACACGACTTACCTGGAGCAGATCAGCTCGCACGGCCACGATGCTTTCCTCGCCGAAGCGTCTGAGCTCTCTGGTCTGCTGGTGCCGTATCTGGAACTGACACGAACCTCATCACGATTCGCAGTTCGGGCCGTCGCAGGCAGTGCTAGCCCCGCACAGAGCGGAGGCTTCGAACTGAGCGCACCGGAATACATGAGCGCCGACTAACTCCTCACGGACGCATCCAGCAGAATGCGTCCGGCTTTGCCAGTCCGAAAAATCTCCCATTCTGCAGCGGTATCTCAGAGCTGATTGACGGAACGTCCGTTCGTCCCTACCATGACTCAACCTCCTTACCGCGAAACAACGGGGTCATATCGCCACCAACGTCACGATGATCGGCCAAACTATTTCCCACTATCGCGTCGTCGAATTGCTGGGCGGCGGGGGCATGGGTGTTGTTTACAAAGCAGAAGACACTAACCTTGGGCGATTTGTTGCCCTTAAGTTTCTTCCAGACGAAACCGCCAAAGATCCAGCTACCCTGGAGCGCTTTCGCCGCGAGGCGCGCGCCGCCTCAGCCCTGAATCATCCCGATATCTGCACGGTTCACGAAATCGGTGAGCACGATGGGCACTTGTTCATCGTGATGGAGTGCCTTAACGGTCAGACCCTGAAGCACCTGATGCATGGCGCTCCGGTCGATCTGGAACAGATTCTCACCATTGGAATCGAGGTCGCGGACGCACTCGAAGCCGCTCACTCGAAGGGTATCGTCCATCGCGACATCAAGCCCGCAAACATTTTTGTTACCGATCGCGGCCACGCCAAGATACTCGACTTCGGACTTGCCAAGATCACGCAGAAGAATCGTCCGGGAAGCGGCGAATCGCAAACCGTTGCGGGAGTCACCCATCTCGATCTAACCAGCCCCGGCACGGCAGTAGGCACCGTCGCTTACATGTCGCCTGAGCAATTGCGCGGCAAGGAACTGGACGGACGCACCGATCTCTTCTCTTTCGGGGTAGTGCTTTATGAAATGGCTACCGGCAAGCTGCCGTTTCGTGGAGAGACTTCCGCTGTCATCAGCGATTCCATCCTGAATCGCGTCCCAACGGCTCCGGTTCGTCTGAATCCGGAAATGCCAGCGAAGCTGGAGGAGATCATCACCAAGGCTCTCGAGAAAGATACGGACATGCGCTACCAGTCCGCCGCCGAAATGCGTGCGGATCTGAAGCGGCTGAAGCGCTCGATCGATTCTTCGCGATCCTCGGTTATTGCAGAAGCTCATGAGCCATCTTCGCAGACCATCTCTGCTTCGCCCGCGCTGCCGAAGTCGAAATCCGTACTCAAGCGGCTGTTGATAGCGGCCGGTCTCCTTGTGGCGTTGGGTGCGGGCCTTTTGGCAGGAAAGTTTCTGTTTGTTGGCACTCCGCCTGATCCACCGTTTTATCGGCAGCTGACTTTTCGCCGCGGCAGCGTTCGTTCCGCGCGCTTCGCGCCTGATGGACAAACCATCCTTTACAGCGCAGCGTGGCAGGGCAATCCCATGGACGTTTTCACGGCGCGTCCGGAAGCACCCGAATCGCGATCGATGGGCTTGGCGACACACCCAATTGATGTCGTCTCCTCCAATTCCGAGATGGCCGTGCTTCTGAACAGCAAGTCCATCGGGACTTGGGTGACCATGGGTACACTGGCGCGCGCTCCACTCGCCGGAGGCGCTCCGCGCGAAATCCTGGAGCAAGTGCAGTGGGCCGACTGGGCTCCCGACGGAAACAATCTCGCCGTGGTGCGCGATTTCGGCGGTCGCAATCGCCTGGAATTTCCTATCGGCAATGCGCTCTACGAAACCGGAGGCTGGATCGGGCATCCGCGCCTCTCGCCTGACGGCAAATTGATCGCCTTTCTTGACCATCCGAATCAGGGAGATGATGCCGGCACGCTGGCCATTGTCGACCTGAAGGGGAACAAAAAGGTTTTGACCGGCGAGTGGTACACCGCGCAAGGTCTCGCCTGGTCGCCCGATGGCAAGGAGATCTGGTTCACCGCCAGCAAAAGCGGCACCGATCGGACGCTTTACGCCATTACCCTCGCAGGCAAGCAACGCATGGTACTGCGACTGCCCGGCGCGCTCATGCTCCTGGACATCGCGAAGGACGGACGCGTATTGCTTATGCGTGCCAGTTGGCGACGCGAGCTTCGCGGCGTGATTTCTGGCGACGAAAAAGAGCGTGATCTCTCCTGGCTTGACTACTCCTACCCCGCTGGCCTGTCCGACGACGGTAAAACGCTGCTGTTCGATGAAGAAGGCGGCGGCGGCGCGCTGGATTATTCCAAGTCAGTGGGGTTGTCATATGCCGTCTACCTGCGCAAGACCGAAGGTACCGCGGCGATCCTGCTGGGAGAAGGCGGAGCGGTTGCGCTTTCACCCGACGGCAAGTGGGCCATCGCGCAGACACAAAGCACGCCGTCCCAGCTGAAGTTACTGCCTACCGGAGCCGGTGAAGCCCGGGATCTGACAAATGACAACGTCAACCATAGCTGGGCGCATTTCTTCCCCGACGGAAAGCGCATTCTTTTCGCCGGAAATGAACCTGGCAAAGGTGTGAAGCTTTACGTGCTCGATATCACTTCGGGCAAGAGCCACGCTATTTCCCAAGAGGGCGTGAACGGAATCTCGTTTATCATCTCGCCCGATTCGCAGTGGGTCGCCGGAATTGGCCCTGATCAAAAGGGTTATCTGTATCCCGTGGCGGGTGGTGAGCCTCGCGTGATCGCTGGAATGAATGCCGGAGAGCAACCCATCACCTTCAGCACCGACAGCCGCTCTCTCTACATTTACCAGCCGGGCGAACTGCCTAACTCTCGTCAATCGACTCGACTTACAAACCGGCAATCGCACGCTCTGGCGCCAGCTCATGCCCTCGGATCCAGCCGGAGTTGAAAACATCGGTCCCATCCTGCTCACGCCGGACGCGAAGACATGCGTCTTCGGCTATCACCGCATGCTGGCCGATTTGTACTTGGTGGAAGGGCTGAAGTAAAAAGCAAAAGGCGAGGCTGGTTGGCCTCGCCCTTTATTTGCCGGCGATTGCTTAGCGCACGCCGAACAATACGTCCATCGTTAACTGGTCCAGTCTTTCGTACGGTAGCTTCTTCTGTGCCAGGTGCACGCGATCAAATTGAATCTCGGCTAATTTAGCGGCTGACAGCTTCTCCGGAAGTACCAGGTCGCCATTCGTCGACGCGATCTCCTCCAGTGTTGCCTTGATCGCGGGATCGTGATTCCACTTGCAGGCTTTTTCTTTCAGGATCAGATACGTCCGCATGCAGCCGCGTGCGAAGTCCTTCACGCCTTCGTAGTCCTCGGTGCGATACGCATGCGCGTCGAAATGTCGCGATCCGTCATAGTGAACTTCCTCTAAGAATTTCACGAGGAAGAATGCGGCTTTGGGATTCACCGACCCGAAGCGGAAGTCCTGATCGTACTTGCCAGTCTCCTGATCGTTCAGGTCGATATGGAACAACTTCCCTGCTTCCCAAGCCTGCGCTACCGAATGAACGACGTTAAGGCCGGGCATCTGCTCGTGCGCCACCTCGGGATTCACTCCGACCATCTCCGGATGAGCCAGCGTGGGGATAAATCCAAGATAGGCTCCCGTCGTCGGGAAGTAGATAGCGCCGCGCGGCTCGTTCGGCTTGGCTTCCATCGCGAACTTGTAGCCATATTTCTGCGAGATTGAATACTCGCACAGATTATCGACGGCCTCGCGCAGCCGTTTAATGGCGTCATCCGGCCGCGGCACCCATCGGTTTCCGTTCCCTCGCGACCGCCCCACATCACGAAGATCTTCGCGCCGAACTCCGCGCCAAGATCCATCGCGCGCATCGTCTTCTGCAGCGCATAGGCTCGCACGCGCGGATCGTTCGAAGTCAGTGCGCCGTCGCGGAACACCGGATCGTAGAACAGGTTCACCGTCGCCATCGGCACCACAATGCCGTTTTTCTCGAGAGCGGCACGGAAGTCACGTACGATCTTGTCGCGTTCGGCTGCCGTCGCATCGATCGGCACCAAGTCGTTATCGTGGAAGTTCACGCCCCATGCTCCAACCTCTGCGAGCAGAGCAACCAGCTCGACGGGTGATTTCGGAGGACGCACGGCATCGCCAAACGGATCGCGTCCGCGATTCCCTACGGTCCATAGACCAAATGTGAACTTATGTTCCGGACGAGGTTGAAACGCATCTGACATGATTGCTCCTTGATAATGATTTAACCGACCGCCGCCGTGTTCTCGTTCCGCAACACTGAACGCAACGCCGGATAAAGCCTTCGATACGCCTGGTACTGCCGCTGCATCACCGCTTGATCCTGCGCGTTTGGATCGACACGTGTGGCCACGCGAATCGCCTTGTCGCATGCTTCGTCGACCGAGGGCCACGCACTGGCGCCGACTCCAGCCAACAAAGCCGCACCGTAAGCCGCACCCTCGTCGGCTTCCACGAGTTCAACCGCATGGGCATAGACGTTGGCCTGAATCTGACGCCACAACGACGACCGCGCACCTCCACCGCCCAGGCGGATGTTTCGCACCGGCACCTTCATCTCTTCGAAGATGGTGAAGGTATCGCGCAGGCTAAAAGCCACGCCTTCCATGATGGCGCGTATGATGTGCCCACGTCCGTGATTGGCCGCCAGGCCGATCAGTGCCGCACGCGCGTACGGGTCCAGATGGGGAGTCCGCTCGCCCATCAGATAGGGCGCCCACAAGACACCGTCTGATCCCGCTGGAATCTTTGCTGCCTCATCGGCTAGCCGGTCATAGGGATCGCGATTGTCCGTCGTAACTGTTCCGAAGTTATCGCGGAACCACCGCAGAGAAAGACCTGCCGCCTGGGTGACGCCCATCACGTGCCATCGGCCAGGGATCGCGTGACAGAACGTGTGGATGCGCCCCTTGGGATCAAGTGCCGGACGGTCCGTCGCCGCGAAGACGACGCCTGAGGTTCCGATCGTCGCGCTCACGGCTCCCGGGCGAACGATGCCCATACCCACAGCGCCCGCAGCCTGATCGCCGGCGCCGCCGACTACTGGCGTACCCAGCGCGCAGCCCAGTCGCTTTTGCTCCCTCATCGGAAATACGTCCGCTGACTTCGATGGATTCGTACAGCGTGGGCAGCCATGCCGGATCGATTCCCGCGGCTGCGACCACTTCGTCTGACCATCGCCGATGCGCCACGTCCAGCATCAGCGTCCCTGAGGCTTCGGCCACATCGATGGCGCGCTCACCTGTTAGACGAAAGCGAATGTAATCTTTAGGAAGGAGAACGCTCTTGATGCGCTTCCAGTTCTCCGGCTCGTGCTCGCGAACCCAGAGGAGTTTCGGAAGCGTGAAGTTTGTCAGCGCAGGATTGCAGGTAAGTTCGATCAGCCGGGCGGCGCCGATTTTGTCGGTTAGTTCGCGGCACTGATCGTCGGTGCGTTGATCGCACCAGATGATGGAAGGACGAATGACTGCGCCCTGGGAGTCCAGCAGAACCGCGCCGTGCATCTGCCCGGTTAGACCAACGCAAGCGATCTGGTCGCTGGAAATATTCGCAGCCCGAATCGCGTTCTGCACGGCGAACTGGGAGGCTTTCCACCAGTCTGCCGGATCCTGCTCGGCCCAGCCTGTCTGCGGCGAGGCAAACGCGATATGCTCGCCCGTCGCTGTCCCAATTACTTTGCCGGATACGTCGATGATGACGGCCCGGGTTCCGCCGGTGCCGACGTCAATTCCCAGAAACATTTGCGAATGCACTGTCATCCTTGGCTGAGACCGTGCCGTTAACGTTAACGAAGCGGGAAAATGCTAACACTAATCCCAGGAATTCGCGAACAAAGATCACACAAAATTACAAATATTAAGAAAATTCGAGGTTCGCTTCAGGGTTCTCGCTTAAGTAATGCACGTGCCGGAGCTGCCTCCAGGCCTTTGAGCCGCACGGGCAACACGGTCAGGTCATACTTGCCGCCGCTGACCTGACGAAGGTCGAGGCCTTCCACTATCACGATGCCCTTCCCCAATAGGGTTCGGTGAGTCAGGGGCGCAGGGGCGCCAAACTGCTCCGCCGAAAGATAGTCAACGCCCACCAGATCGACGCCGGCATCGGCGAGTAACTGTGCGGCATCCGGCGCTACGCCGACGAAATCCTTGTGAAACTCCTTGTCGGCCCAGAAATTATCGTAAGAGCTGCGCGTCTTGAACAGAATCTTCTTCGCCCCGCGCCACTCGTGTCGATTCAGTTCGGCCGCATCGACAATCTTCGCGGACTGCGAAACTTCGATCACCAGCGCCGGTCCCACCAGTTTCGAGACTGGAATCTCGTCGATGGTCGCTCCGCCTTTAATAAAGTGCAAAGGCGCATCAATATGGGTGCCCGTGTGGTTTCCCATCTCCACCATGGAAAGCGTCACTTGGTTACCCTTATCGAATGACTGAAGGAAGGTGAATTTGGGCGGTGCATTGCCGGGATAGACAGGAGTCGCATCTGGATCAACAAGAACGGAAATATCAATCCACCCTGCCGTCCGTTGCGGATTGTGTGCGTTCTTAGCATGTAGGCCAATCGCGATCAATACCGTTAGCACTGCGCACCACAAGACAATCCCCGCTTTGCGACCTGATTTCATGTCATCCCTCCTGAAATGCTTCGCACGGCAGTGTATCGCACCGCAAGTTATTGCCGACAATCGGCAGCCATTTGCCAACGCCCGCCTGGTAGTTCAAGATTTCAGGCAGGCAATTGGGGCGTCACACCACATATGAAAATGTTTCGGCGGCGGATACTCTCTCTTCTACTGGCATTCACCCTTGTACCCTTGGCTCTCGGGCAGTCAATCCCACAAGCGGTCGACAAGATCCTTTCGCCGTCTTCCACTGCCAATGGCGCCCAAACGCAGGTCGTAGATCCACTCGGCCGGAGCACACCTCGAGGAACTGTCGTTGGATTTCTCCAGGCGGCACAGTCTGGAAATTACAAACTGGCGGCTGACTATCTTCAATTGACGAAGAACCAGCGCGCCTCGCACGGTGAGAACCTTGCGCGCGATCTCCACATGCTCATGGATCGTGCCTTCACCGGCAAAGTGAACATGATCAGTGAAAAGCGTGAGGGTTCCGTCCAGGTGGGGGTTCCGGCGGACCGCGAGCGCATTGGCGTCTTCCAGGTAGATAGCAGCGAGTACGACGTTGTCCTTGCTCGAGAGGTGGACCCTACGGTTGGAGATGTCTGGCTGTTCTCTTCCACCACCCTCGACGATGTACCCGATCTCGCCGGACAGTTGAAAATCAGGAGCGTAGAGCCGGGCCTGCCAACATTCCTTGTGTCTCACCGCATCTTGTCGGCGCCTCTTTGGATCTGGGTCGCATTCCTTCTGCTGATCCCAATCGCTTATGGCGTTTCCTGGTTGCTGATTCGGTTCGCAAGAATTGGAAAGCACTCCTGGGGCACGTGGCGTAAACACCCTGAGCGGAATTCTGCGGAAAGTTCTCTGGCGCCCCCAGCAACGCTCATTCTCACCGATGTATTGCACCAGATCGGAATCGCATTCCTTGGATTGCCGCTGCTCTACCGCGTCTACTATCACCAGGCGGCCGGAGTCGTTCTAGTACTGGGGATCGGGTGGTTAGTATTTCGCTGGATCAACCGCTGGGGAGAACGCGAACGCCTGAAAGCGATGCTCGGCATGGGCCTGCGACAGGGATCGCTCATCCTGCTGGGACAGCGAATGTTCAAGGTGCTGGTCGCAATCGTCATCGGCCTGACCACCTTCAAAATCCTGGGCTTCGACATGACGACCGCGGTTGCCGGATTGGGAATCACCTCGATCGCAATCGCCTTCGCCGCTCAGAAGTCCCTGGAAAACCTGTTCGGCGGAATCATGGTGCTCAGCGACGAAGTGATTCGTGTTGGCGAAACCTGCCGACTGGGCGACAAAGTCGGGACCGTCGAGGACATAAGCCTCCGCTCCACTCGCATACGCACGCCTGACCGCGTAGAGCTGTCCGTTCCGAATGGCGTACTCGCGAACATGAATGTCGAGAATCTAAGCCGCCGCGACAAGAATTTGTTCCAAACAAAAATCGGGTTGCGCTATGAAACTACGCCCGCTCAGCTGCGTTCTATCCTGGAGAGCATCTCTCGCCTTTTGACCCAACACCCAAAAGTCGATCCCACCGTCAAGCGAGTACGCTTCATCGGCTTCGGAGAAAGCAGCCTCGATCTGGAAATCTTCTGCCTGATCCTGACGAGAGACTGGAACGAATTTATGGAAATTCGCGAAGGCTTGCTGCTGAAGATTATGGACCTGGTCAGCGATGCGGGAACTGGCTTCGCGTTCCCTTCCCGGACGCTCTATTTAACGCAGGACGTCGGCGTAGGAAACGACAAGACAAAAGCGGCAGCAGCCGCTCAAGACTAGCGATCAGGTGGGGCAGCCGAGGCCAGCTGCTCCGCTTTAGTCGTCTCCGTGGACCAATTCTCTCTCGGGAACCGACTCCTGCTCCTCGACCTTCGCCGGCATCCATCCACGAACGATGACGTACAGGATCGGGATGATAAACAGGTTCAGCAGCGTGCTGACGATCATGCCGCCGAATACTGTTGTTCCCACCGAGTGACGGCCTGCCGATCCGGCGCCGCTTGCGAATACCAGCGGCAGCACGCCGAGAATAAATGCGATCGACGTCATCAGGATTGGACGCAGGCGCAACCGGGCGGCTTCCACCGCGGATTCAAATAGCCCCATGCCGCGAGTTTGCAGCTGTTCGGCGAATTCCACGATCAGAATTGCGTTCTTGCTGGCCAGTCCAATCAACATCACTAAACCGATCTGACAATACACGTCGTCCTGGAGTCCGCGCATTGCCTGCGCGCCCAGAGCTCCCAGAATTGCCATTGGAACGGCGAGCAGGATGATGAAAGGAAGTACGAAGCTCTCGTACTGCGCTGAGAGCGTCAGATAGACAACGAGGAGCCCAAGTCCAAAGAGAATCAGCGTCTGCGAACCCGACTGAATTTCTTCCAGTGCCAATCCTGTCCACTCGAAGGAATAGCCGGTGGGCAGGACTTTTTTGGCAACATCTTCCATCGTCTTCAACGCCTGTCCCGAGCTATAGCCGGGCGCAGCGCTGCCATCGATTTCAGCCGAGCGGAAAAGGTTGTAGTGGCTGATGATGGTCGCGTTTGTCGTCTCCTTGATACTGACCAGGTTATCGAGCGTGACCATTGCGCCGGAGTTGGAACGAACGTAGAACTGCCTCAGGTCACGTGGCTGCGCGCGGAACTGCTGGTCGGCCTGTACGTAGACGCGATACGAGCGATTGTTAAAATCGAAGTCGTTGACGTACTGCGATCCCATATAGATCTGCAGGGCCGAGGTGATCTGCGAGAAACGGCACGTCCAGGCTCTTCGCCTTTTCGCGATCGATCGTAACCAGATATTGCGGATCGCGCGCGCTGAAGTCGCTGAACAGACCCACCAATTCCGGGCGCTTCGAGGCTGCACCCATAAATTCGTGCATTACATTCTCAAGATCTTCGATCGAGCGTGTGTTGTTCAGCTGTTGCAACTCGAAAGCAAATCCACCGTAGTTACCCAGTCCTTGTATCGGAGGCGGCAAAAATGGCACTACAAACGCTTCGCCAATGCTCATCAACGGTCCGCGCACTGCTTCGATGACCGCTTGTGCCGAATGTTTCTCTCCCTTGCGTTCGCTGAACGGCTTCAGGTTGATGAAGATGATCGCCCGGTTCGGAGCTGCTCCGGTCTGGCTATATCCGGGAACCGAGAATACGCCCAGGATGTCCGAATTCTGGCGCAGGATCTCGCTCGCTCTGTCTGCGACCTTCGTCGTGTATTCGAGCGATGCCCCCTGTGGTGATTGCACAGCGACGATGAAATAGCCCTGGTCTTCATCGGGAACGAAACTGGTGGGCACGGCGCGATAAACAAAATATGTTGACGTAAGTCCTAAAAGGAACACGACAACGACTGCGTACCGCCAGCGCTCCATGCTGCGGAGCACCCGTGTATAGCCCTTCGTTCCACTTACGATCAGTCGATTGATACCCGCAAACAGCGGGTTTCGCGTGCCATGTTGCGGCTTCAGCAGGAGGGCAGAGAGAGCGGGCGTCAAAGTCAACGCGTTGAATGCAGACAGTGCGATCGAGAATGCAATCGTTAATGCGAACTGCTGATAAAGTCGACCCGTCGTCCCCGGGAACAACGACACGGGCACGAATACGGCAATCAAGCACCAGAGAAGTTGCTATCACCGCGCTCGTAACTTCGCTCATCGCCACTTCGGAGGCCCGCCGCGCATTGCGGATTCCCTCTTCCATGTGGCGTTCGACGTTCTCGATGACCACGATCGCATCATCGACCACCAGTCCTGTCGCCAGCGTTATACCAAACAGTGTGAGCGTATTGATCGAGAAGCCAAACAACTTGATGAAGCCAAATGTTCCGATCAGAGAAACTGGAATCGTAATTGCCGGGATCAGAGTGCTCCGCCAGCTCTGCAGGAACAGGAAGATAACTATGACCACGATTCCTATCGCTTCGACTAGCGTCTTAAGAACTTCCTGGATGGATTCACCCACGGCAGTCGTCGTGTCGAAGGCAATGACATATTTCAGACCTGCCGGAAAGGTATGTGAGAGACGTTCCAACTCCCGACGAATACCCGCGTCGACGTCGAGAGCATTTGCATTCGGCAGTTGCAATATGCCGACACCGATGACCTCATGTCCGTTGAAATCCAGGTTCGATGAGTAATCCTCGGCGCCCAGCTCCGCCCTTCCTACATCACGCAACTGGACCAGCGACCCGTCATTTGCCCGTTTCAGGATGATCGCTTCAAACTCGCTCGGCTGCGACAACCGTCCAACCGCGCGCACGCTGATCTGGAACATCTGTCCTTTAGCGATAGGCGATTGGCCAACCTGCCCAGCAGCTACCTGCACATTCTGTTCGCGCAGTGCGTCCACAACGTCTTGCGCAGTCAAGTTTCGCTTGGCCAACCTGATTGGATCGAGCCACAAACGCATGGCGTACTTGCGTTCGCCGAAGATTATGACGTCGCCGACTCCGCGCACTCGCTTGAGGGCGTCTTTCACATATACGTCGAGATAGTTGCTGATAAACAGGCTGTCGTACTGGTTGTTGTCGGCATAGAATGCCGCCGCACCTACGAATGCTGACGAGACCTTATTTACCACCACGCCTGTCTGCTGGACTTCCGCGGGCAGACGGCCCAACACTGTCGACGCTCGGTTCTGTACGTCCACGGCAGCGATGTCGAGACTGCGGTTCAGATCAAAGGTGGCGGTTATGCCGCTCGATCCGTCGTTGCCGCTCGTGGAAGTGATGTAATGCATGCCCTCCGCGCCATTGATCGCCTGCTCCAGCAGTGTGGTAACTCCACTCTCGACCGCGGTGGAATTAGCCCCTGTGTAGTAGGCGCCCACCGTAACCTGAGGCGGAGCGAGGACAGGAAACTGCGCAATCGGCAGCGTAGGAATCGCCACGGCGCCAGCCAGGATGATCAGCAGCGAACAAACGGTCGCGAATACCGGCCTTCGTATGAAGAAATTAACGAACATCGAGGAGTTCTCTCCGGCCTATGACTGCGGCGCGACCGGCATGCCGTCAACGAGGATCTGCACACCTGTCGTGATAATGCGGTCCCCGGGCTTAATACCATCAAGGACCACGTAATTGTTGCCCACTACATCGCCCACCTTGATCGGTCGCTGCTTCGCGACCGCCTGGCCCCCTTGGCCCTCCGCGACGAACGCGAAAATCTGTCCGCCCATGCGTGACACTGCGACCACTGGAACCATAGGGCGTTCCGACTCACGATAGATCACGCGCGCATGAACGACCTGGTCGTTGCGGAACCGATGATCGCTATTCGGGACCCAAGCTTTTACCAGTAAAAGCTGATTCGCGGAATCGACTCGCGGCGAGATGAAGCTGATCTTGGTGCGTGTGGCTCCAGTTCCAGTGTCCGATAGTAAATCGATGGGCGTCCCCACCTTGACCTGTCCAGCCTTTTCCGCCGGAATCGAAATGTAAGCTTCCAATTCGCCCTTTTCGTCCAGCGTTGTCAGCACGGTGCTGACGGTTACGCGATCCCCCACGCGGACAGGGACGTCACCGATCGTTCCCGCACCGGGCGAGGCCACCGTGTAGTAATGCAGTTGGACCTGCTGTTCGCGGACGTTCGCTTCGAGTGAGTTCACCGTGGCGACGGACGCGTCGTATGCCGTCTGCGCCTGATCCAGGTCCTGCTTGCTGATCACGCCTGCGGCAAACAGCCGCTTGCGCCGCTCTAACTCAGTGCGGTTGTATTCCAGCTGCGCGATTTGCGATTGATGGTTCGCCTCCATCGAGTGCACCGTTGCCTGCTGCTTCAGCGGGTCGATCTCCAGAATCGGCGTCCCCGCCTGCACCTGATCGCCGGACTTCACAAAAATGCGTGTAATCTCGCCCTCGACCTGAGGTTGCAGAATTGCCGCATTTCGTGACTTCAGCGTGGCAAGATATTCGGTGAATTCCCCGACCTGTTGCAGTTCCGCGGTTTGCACCTTCACCGGCATCGCTTGGGCTCCGGCTGCAGGTGCATTCCCCTGCGCTGGACGACTGCACGATGCGCACAATAGGCATGTAAGCAACGTAAAGAATAAGATGGTTCGCGTTTTCGCCATTTGTTCCCTGGATTGCTGCTTCTAAGAGACGTCAGAATTTCTAGAAGGACACTACCGATTAAACAAGATGGCAGCGGCCATCGCAACCTGCCGCGAACCATTGGTACCAATTTTATCTCGACTGGAAATTCAATTCGGGATTTGCCAACCGCCGTTCCATTGTGTCCTCGCCACGATGCTTATCCAGCAGGCGCTTGGCTTCGGCAAATTCAATCTTTGCATCAGCCTTTTTCCCCATCCGTTGCAGAAGCCGCGCGCGCAGATAGTGAAGATTATTGCTCTCGGAATCAAGAGCAAGGGCCTCATCTACCGCTTTCAAGGCCAGGTCCAACCGGCCGCGGCGCTCGTAGATTTTCGCCAGTTCAAAATACGATCCGGGGAGTTGCGAATCGAGTTTGAGAGCCTTCTGAAAATTCTGCTCTGCTAAGACGTCGTCCCCGAGTTTGTCATACACACGCCCCAGTTCCTCATAGTTATATGGGATTTCTGGTTCCACCGCGATATCTTTCAGAAACTCCGCTTTCGCTTCTTCATATTGATTAATTGAGACATATGCCCTGCCCCAGTTGTAATGAAGGAACGGCAAGTTGGGGTCGATCTTCGCAGCCGCCTGAAACTCAGGAATCGCTTTGTCCGGGTCGCCGCGGTTGTAGTCCGCTTTTCCCATCAGCAAGTGGAACTGCGCGGTGTTGGCCCCAATCTCCGCTAACCGGCCCCAGGCTGCTTCGGAAATCCGTGTCTCACCGGCCTTGTCGGCAGCCAGACCCACCACATAAAGGTAGGCAAGGTCGTTGTTCAATTTAGGCCATAACCCCTGCAGCATCGTCGTCGCCTGCGCATACTGTTGAGTAAAAAAGTACGAAAGTCCTAAAAGATAGGCAGGCTGCACCGACGCAGGCTGTTCCTTCACTATCGCTTTCAGGTAAGGCACTGCGTCTTCGTACTTCCCCTGGCGGAAGGCCACCAACGCCAGATTCAGGCGGACTCCGGTCATCGAAGGGGCCAGTCGCGATGCCTGTTTCAGCGCTCGGGTAGCGGCTGCCCACTCCTGCCTCCGCATGTAAACGACACCCAAGTTCGCGTAGGCACCGGCATTCGGACCACAGCGAAGTACCGACTTGAATCCTCGTTCCGCTGCGTCGAGACTGCCCGACTGGAGTGCCTCGCTCGCCGTCAGGAAGCGTCTGGCAAGTTCCGGTTCCAAACAGTTTGTGCCAGAAGTTCCATTTCTCTCCGACTGCGCCGAGACCCGAGGGCATATGATGAGAAGTGCGATCAGAGCTATTTCCAGGCATAGGCGGCGGCTCGAGATCTTCGATGGCCGAGCGAGCTCATGCCTTTGTGCAGAGCATTGTGCTGGTATTGCTTGACGAACCCGATTCTGGTTAGGCACTCTCATCAGAACGCAAACGGAGATATATTGCCCAGGCAGCGTACACCGGGAATGATTACCATTCGCGACATCGCGCGCGAAAGCGGATTCTCCATCGGCACCGTCTCCATCGTGCTCAACGATGCTCCCCTGGCACGTTACATGTCGGCGCAAACCAAGGAGCATATCAAGGAAGTAGCGCATCGGCTCGGTTACAGTCCTAATCAGTTTGCGCGCTCCTTACGCGGCAGCCGCAGTCATACGGTCGGCGTGATGGTAATCGATGTCACCGACCCGTTCTGCACTCCGATCCTGCGTGGCATTGAAGGCAGCCTCTACAAAGCCTCGTATCTTTCGATTTTTGCGGATGCGCAGAACGATCACGGCCGCTTCGAACGCTATCTGGAAATGATGCTGGAGCGCCGCGTGGAAGCGCTCATCGTGATTGCCAACTGGATGCTGGTCGATATCACCCTCCTCTCGGATATTGAAAAGCATCGGATTCCCACTGTTATCGTCGCCCGCGAGCTGCAACCCGACGCCGTCAGTTCCGTCCTGGTCGACAACCAGGCTGGCGCAAGGATGGCTATCGAACATCTCTACGAACTTGGCCATCGGGAAATCGCTTTCATTCGTGGTCCCAAGGCGATTGGCGATAGCGAGCTGCGCTGGAACGCAATCCGCACTTTCGCCCGTTCCGCGCAATTGAAATTGGACCCGAAACTTATCCTCGAAATGCCTTCGGTGATCGACACCAACCACGGTTTCGAGGCCGCGCAAAAGCTCACCGAAGAACTAATCAAACACAAACGGCGTTTTACTGCGATTCTGGCGTACGACGACATTACCGCTCTCGGTGCTAACCGCGCGCTCATCAAGGCAGGCATCAAGGTGCCCGAGCAGTGCTCCGTCATCGGCTTTGACGACGTTGCTCCTGCGGCCTTCGCAAGCCCACCTTTGACCACAATTCGCCAACCTATGGAAACCATGGGATCGGTTGCTGTGGAAATCGCTTCGGCCGCGATCAAGGCGGGATTAGAAAAGAGAGAAATTACTACCCTGCACCGTAAACTCATGCCAGAATTGGTGGTTCGCCAATCTACCCGTCGTCTCGAATAGGTACTCTTTCCGCCCTACCCTGCATTTTTCCATTGACAATCCAGAGCTATCCGACCTATTAATACGTTTCAATATTGGGACGTTTTAATGGTGGGGAACGGTCCAATAACGATTTTTTTCATACGGGTGCGGTCCCGCATTCCCAAAGATGGTGAGGCGGCTATGAAACGACGTTCTCTGCTTTTAGGCTTGGCTCTTCTCTTCGTTTCCCTTTCCCTGGCGGCGCAAGACAACGCGTCCCTGACCGGCACGGTAAAGGATTCATCTGGCGCTTCGGTGCCTAACGCGACTGTGGTAGTCACCAACAATGAAAAAGGTGTCACCCGGCAACTCACCAGCAATTCTGACGGAGAATACCTCGCTGGCGGCCTTCCGGCCGGCTTGTATTCCATTAAGGTCAGCGCTCCGGGCTTCAAGAAGTATGAGGCCAAGGACATTACCCTGCGAGTCGCTCAAAAGGCACGCGTGGACGTAGCGCTGGAAGTGGGCGCGGTGAGCAACGAGGTCACGGTTCAAGGTGAAGGCCTCGCCCAGGTCGATACTCAATCTTCCGAACTTGCCGGAACTGTCGACAGCAAAGAGCTAAGTAAACTTCAGCTCAATGGCCGCAACTTCACTCAACTCGTGACGCTGGTGCCGGGCGTTAACAATCAGACCGGCCAGGATGAAGGTCAGGTCGGCGTGAACGGCAACGTCGAATACAGCATTAACGGCGGCCGTGGCGAGTACAACAACTGGGAACTCGATGGCGGCGACAACATGGACAACGGCAGCAACAGTACGCTGAACGTTTATCCAAGCCTTGACGCGATCGCGGAAGTCCGAGTGCTCACCGGCAATTACGGCGCCCAGTACGGCCGTAATGCTTCTGGCACCGTCGAAGTGGAAACGAAGTCCGGAACCAACCAGTTCCACGGCATGGTTTACGAGTATTTGCGCAATAATGCGTTCAATGCACGTAACTATTTCCTCGCGCCCGATCAGTCCAACAGCTACAAGAAGAACGATTTTGGCTATAACTTCGGCGGCCCGATCGTAAAAGAAAAATTGTATTTCTTCTGGTCGCAAGAGTGGCGGCGCGACCGCGTCCCCGGACAGGTGTTCAACCAGGGGGTTCCATCGAACGACAACCGAGCTGGGAATTTTAACGACGTTTGTAACGCAGGACTGGATTGCCCGATCGATCCATCAACATTGCAGCCCTTCCCTAACAATACAGTTCCGATCGATCCCAATTCTGCTGCCCTGCTGGCGATGATTCCAGAGGCCAATGGCGGATCAGGAGCATCTTCAGTCTTTAACTCAGCGCCGTCGCAGCCCACTAACTGGCGTGAGGAATTAGCACGCGTCGACTGGAACGTGACACAGAAGCACCGCGCAACGTTCCGCTACATTCATGACTCCTGGAGCACGGTTACTCCCACTGTGCTGCCATGGGGAGCAGTGACCTCCAGCTTCCCCACCCTTCAGACCCAGTTTTCCGGACCTGGGGTCAGCATGGTGGCAAAATTGGTCTCCACGTTCTCGCCAACCTTGTTGAACGAATTCGTCGCTAGCTACACCACAGACAAGATCAGCCTCTCAAACACAGGACCATGGGCGCGTCCGTCTTCGTTCACGGCTGGGCAACTCTTCCCAGATAATGGTGGCAAACTTCCCGGAATCAGTTTAAACACGGTTGGCGCATACATCGGTCCGAGTCAGAACGGGTTCAATGAAGATCCCAGCTTCATCCCGCAAGGCGTATACAACTCCAACCCGACTTATACTCTTCGCGACAACGTTACAAAGAACATGGGTAAGCACAACGTTCAGTTCGGCGCCTATTTTGTAGCAGCGCAGAAAAATGAACTTTCAAGCGGCCAAAACAATGGACTGTTGACCTTCGACAGCACTGCTCCCAACTCAACGGGAAATGCCTTCGCTGATTTATTGATGGGCAACATTGCCAACTTCACTCAAGCAAGCGCCCAGCCGAAGTACTACAACCGATACAAGATTCTCGAGCCGTATCTCCAAGACGATTGGCACATCACGAATAACCTCACCCTGAACCTAGGCCTTCGTGTCAGCCTTTTCGGAACGTATCGTGAAAAAGAACACCAGGCTTACAACTTTGAGCCAGGTGCGTGGAGCGCTGCGGCCGCACCGGGTGTTGACGATGCCAACGGCACTATAACCACACAACCTGGCGCGCTCATCCTAAATCCCGGCACTTCTGCCACGAACGGCATGGTCCAGTGCGGCGTGGGCGGCGCACCTCCAGGATGTCAGACCGGGCATCTTTTCAATCCCGCTCCGCGTCTAGGTTTCGCCTACGATCCGTTTGGGAATGGCAAGACTTCCATTCGTGGAGCTTACGGAATCTTCTTCGAGCACACCAACGGTAACGAAGGCAACTCCGAATCCCTCGAAGGCTCGCCTCCGCTCGTGCTCACTCCTACGCAATACAACATCCCTGACTACGGCAGCATTGGCGGTGCCGGTTTGCTCGCTCCGCTCGGGGTGAACGCGATACCCACAAAAGCGGTCTGGCCTTACATGCAACAATGGCACCTCGATGTGCAGCATGAGCTGTTCCGCAACACGGTTGCGACCGTCTCCTATGTGGGCACAAAAGGCACACACCTAACCCTGCAGCAAGACTTGAACCAACTGCATCCAGTACCCACGTCGCAGAATCCGTTCCAGCCGGGTCAGCCAATTACTGCCGACATTTGCGGACACCCGACTCACAACAACATCTATCCAGTGAACGGCAGCACGATTGCTCCCGGCAGTCCGATATATGGCAATCTCATCAGTCGCTTGCGGCAACGATCCCAATCCCTATCGTCCCAACTATCTTGGATACGGCACGATCACCTACATCACTCCTTCTGCCAATTCCAACTACAATGCGCTGCAGGTTTCAGCTCGTCGCACGCAAGGTCGCCTGAGCCTGAGTCTCGCCTATACGTGGAGCCACTCCCTCGACGACGCTTCCGATCGTTTCGACTCGAACTTCGTGAACTCGTACGATCCGAAGTCCAACTATGCCAGTTCGAACTTCGATCAGCGACAGGTCCTGACCGCGAGTTGGGTCTACGACCTTCCCTTCTTCCACGTGTCTGGATGGAAGCAAAGCGTCCTTGGAGGCTGGCAGTATTCCGGCATCTTCGTCGCCCAAACCGGAACTCCGTTCTCCGTCGTTGATGGCGTCTTTTCTGATAGCGCGGGCTTAGGTAACGGAAATAGCACTGGTAGTTTCGCCGATCTAGTTGGAAATCCCCACCAGATCTCCGGCCCGATCTATTCATCAGATCCCACCATCAAGGGACCGCTCCTCTTTAACCCGAATGCATTTGCGGAAACTACCGGCTTGACTCAGGGCAACTTCTGGGCGCAACTTGCTCAACAACCCAGGCCGCTGGAACTTCGACATGGCCATGTACAAGAACTTCAAGCTGAACGAGCGCTTTAATCTTGAGTTCCGTACTGAGGCTTTCAACGTGTTCAATCACACCCAATGGGTAGCCGGTTCGATCGCCGCGGGTGGCGGCATACAGAACTCCCTGGGTGGTGGCGGCGATCAGTTCCTGCGCCCGACCGCTGCTCATGATCCGCGCATCATGCAGTTTGCCCTGAAACTCGGCTTCTAGCCGCCTTCTCAGACTTGGACGAGCCGGATCCTCCGGCTCGTCCTTTTTTTTTGCATAACCCACCCTGATTTGACGAATAAAAATTATTGATTTCCGGATCGCTCCCCATACAGGTAAGAAAGAGATATCTACGTAACGTGCCAACTGTGACCGATCCGGGTGCGATGCTGCACTTCCGCTGCCCTCTTCAATTCACAGGTAGTTAGCGATGCCAAGGTCTTCAGAGCGGTTAGCAGTGTGCAATGGAATCATTCCGTTGAATCGGAGGACCATGTCATCTCTCATCGAAATCTCGATGTCGAAATGGAGCGGTCTTATCCATGCAATGGATTTCCCGAAGGCTTTTATTGGTGTGCCTCCTTCTGATTCCCTCACTCACCGTTGCAGTAGCGCAGTCGACTGATACAGCAGTAACGACCTCCTCAGCCTCCAGCACGGCGTCGCCCGAACGAATTGCGAAGCTTGAACAGCAGGTGACGGAGGCGAAGAGTTCAGCCGACAACGCGTGGATGCTAGTGAGCGCTGCGTTGGTTCTGATGATGACTGGACCCGGATTAGCCCTCTTTTATGGCGGGCTCGTCCGCAGAAAAAATGTGCTTTCTACCATGATGCAGAGCTTCGCGATGATGGCCATCATTACCGTGCTTTGGGCGATAGTCGGCTACAGTTTCGCCTTCAGCCATGGCAATAGCTTCATCGGCGGCTTTGGCCATCTCTTTCTACGAGGAGTGGGCGCCGCACCTGATGCCGACTACGCTGGCACCATCCCTCAGCAGACGTTCATGATCTACCAACTCATGTTTGCCATCATTACTCCGGCCCTTATCACAGGAGCTTTTGCCGAGCGCATGAAGTTCAGCGCGATGGCGGTCTTCATGGTCCTGTGGTCGCTGGTAGTCTATTCGCCGATGGCGCATATGGTCTGGGGCAAGGGCGGCCTTCTGAACGCGGCCCTGGGCGGCCGATTCCCTACTCTCGATTTTGCCGGTGGAACCGTCGTCCACATCACTTCGGGCGTATCGGCTCTCGTCTGCGCACTTTATCTTGGTAAGCGACTTGGTTATCCGCGCGAGGCCATGCCGCCGCACAGTGTCGTCCTCAGCTTCATCGGCGCCTGCATGCTTTGGGTAGGCTGGTTCGGATTCAATGCCGGCAGCGCTCTCAGCGCAGGCAGTCTTGCCACCAGCGCCTTCGTAGCCACTCACTTCGCAGCGGCCGCAGCCGTAATCGGTTGGGCCGGTGCCGAATGGATTCTCCACGGAAAGCCCAGCGCGCTCGGAGCAATCTCCGGAGCCGTTGCCGGACTGGTCGCCATCACCCCTGCGTCCGGATTTGTAAGCCCCATGTCGGCCCTGCTGATCGGATTGATCGCCGGCGTTTTCTGCTTCTTCATGGTATTCAGCGTTAAGAAGAAACTCGGCTACGACGATTCGCTGGACGCCTTCGGAGTTCATGGCGCCGGCGGGACGATCGGCGCGCTGCTGACCGGTGTTTTTGCTACCCGCGCGATCAACCCTATCCTCCACGATGCTCAGGGTAACGCTGTCCGTTTGGGCTTTGTAGACGGGAACTTTGGCCAGATCCTGAATCAGATGGTGGGAATTGCGATCGCCGTTGTGCTAGCCATCGTGGGCACTCTGGCGATTCTAAAACTGGTCGATCTCGTCATCGGTCTGCGGGTCACGAGCGAAGATGAATTGCAAGGTTTGGATGTTACGCAACATGGTGAGGAAGGTTATTACTGGGAGGCATCTCCGGTGTAGCTTTGTGTTAGCTTGGAACCAAGCAAACCAAAACTGACAGTCGGGAAAAATGCTTACATGACGAAACTTGAAGCCGTAATTCAACCTTCCAAACTGGACGCAGTGAAAGATGCATTGATGGAAATCGGCGTTGACGGCATGACCATTCTCGAAGTCCGTGGACATGGCCGCCAAAAGGGCCACACCGAGTTCTACCGCGGACGTGAATACACGGTCGACCTTCTGCCAAAGGTGAAGCTCGAAGTGGTTCTCGCCGACGAACTGGTGGAGAAGGCCGTGGCCGCGATCGTGAGCGCCGCTCGTTCGGGCAAGATCGGTGATGGCAAGATCTTCTTGTCCAGGATCGACGACGCGATTCGTATTCGCAACGAAGAACGAGGCGCCGCAGCGCTGTAAGTAAACGTCGGAGGATCGCCTGTCCCCGGGCATCTTCTCGGCAACCCAAATTCAGTAACGGAGTCACCGAGGCGATTACCAGGATGTCTGCGAGCCCTTCACTATTCGATCTCGTCAAACTGCATAGCGCTGAATCCGCGTCCATTCGTCAGGCGTTTGAAACGACAGGAGACGGCAAAACTGCCGCGACCCGGCGTAGCTCGCTGGTCGATTCCATCATCGAGCGCTTGTGGCAGGAATTCGTCTCTGCAGACCTGCACGAACCTGCCGGGCTGGCACTGCTCGCTCTCGGCGGCTACGGTCGCAGGCTCCTGCTGCCGCACTCCGATGTCGACCTGCTGTTCCTCACCGAGGCGGAGAAGCCCGATCCGAAACTGCAGGATCGCATCCGTAAATTCAATCAGGAATTATGGGATCTTCGCCTTCGTGTCAGTTCTTCGACTCGCCCCATGAGTGAGTGCGCTCGGCTGAACTCCGAGAACGTCGAGTTCACCATTTCTCTGCTTGACTGTCGATGGCTCGCAGGCGACCAGAAGCTTTTCGACAAGCTGCACGATCAGTTGATTCCCGCGCTTGTAAAACGCGACGGACAAAACGTGGTACAACTTCTTTCTGAGGTCACTCGAAAAAGGCACGGGAAATTCAGCGACACGATCTTTCATCTCGAACCGAATCTAAAGGAGAGCCCGGGCGGAGTTCGAGACTTCAACGTTGCGAACTGGCTATCTCTCATCGCATCCCTCGAAAAGAACCGCAAGTGGCCCTCCGATCCTAATTTGCTTCCGGCAGCGAACCGCGAACCAGTCGAGAGCGCATTCGATTTTTTGTTGTCGGTGCGATGTTTCCTGCACTACCGTCATGGGCGCGACGACAATAATCTTTCATGGGACGCGCAAGACGATGCGGCCGCAAAAGCAATCGGCATCCCCGGACACACCAAGATTTTAGCGGCCGACTGGATGCGAGCTTACTTCCGTCACGCCCGCGTAATCGATCGCCTGACGACTCAACTGCTTGACGAGGCTCCTCCTACGCCTGGGTCGCTCTATCAGAAGTTTCAGCGCTGGCGGTCGCGCGTATCCAACAGCGACTTCACGGTCGAGAACGGCAGGATTCTCCTGCAACCGACGGCGTCGCCCATCGATACAGCATTCGTCTTTCGCACCTTTGAATTCATGGCGAAGAACGGCTTCTGCCTGGGTAGCGAAACTGAACAGCGGCTGTCAGAGGCGATTGCGACTTTCGACTCCAAAGCGCTGCGCACTCATTCCCTGTGGACTCACCTGAAGCACATTCTTGCGGCTCCGTTCGCGGCCGATGCGCTTCGCACCATGCATTCGCTTGGATTCCTGGTGAAGCTCTTCCCGGACTATCAGCTCATCGATTCGCTCGTGATCCGGGATTTCTATCATCGCTACACCGTGGACGAACACACGTTCCTCACCGTAGAGTCGCTGCACCACTTGCTCGAACGTCCCGGAAAAGAGCCGCCGAATGAGTGGGAGCACTATTTCTCCGACCTGCTGAGGGAACTGGAGCAACCCGAGTTGCTCTATCTTTCCCTTCTGTTCCACGACATCGGTAAAGGACTTCCCGGAGATTCTCATGTCGCCTCAGGTTTGCCCGTCATGGAGCGCAGCCTGCGTGGAATTGGCGTACACCAGGAAGAATTGGAAACCGTGCGCTTCCTCATCACCGAACACCTTGCAATGTCAGCCACGCTCCGTCGCGATATCTTCGACCACGAAACCGTGCGTGGCTTCGCCGACAAGATAGGTACGCCCGAGCGACTGAAGATGCTTTGCCTCATGACCTATGCCGACATCCGCTCGGTAAATCCAGAAGCGCTCACACCGTGGAAAGCTGAATCACTGTGGCGCCTATACATGGCTGCTGCGAATTATATGAACCGCAGCGTCGATGACGATCGTTTCCACGCCGAGTTTGAGGCTGAGACCCTGACGCGCATCGGCGAACTAGTCCCAAAGAAGAGCGCGGAACTCCAGAAATATCTCGAAGGCCTGCCGCACCGCTATTTGCGCACCCATTCGCCCATACAGATCGCCAAGCATTTCGAGATGTCGACTCTTTTGGCGAAGAAACCAGTTCAGATTTCGCTGAAGCACACCCGTGGGCTGTATGAACTGACTCTACTGACGGGCGATCGTCCCCTGGTTTTCGCCACCATCGCGGGCGTGCTCTCCGCGTGGGGCATGAACATCGTGAAGGCGAACGCGTTTGCCAATCAGGCCGGCACCATCGTCGACACGTTCTATTTCAAGGATCGCTTCAGAACCCTCGAACTTAATCCACCGGAACTCGATCGCTTCGAGCGCAGCATCGTGCAAGTGCTCTCCGGTGAAGTCTCCCTTCACAAGTTGCTCGAAGGACGCGGCCGAACTCCGTCCAATGGTCCCACCAAGCCGCAGGTAACAACGCGGCTGGATTTCAACAATCATTCGTCGTCGCACAGCACGCTGCTCGAACTGATTGCGCAGGATCGTCCCGGACTGCTCTACAAAATTGCCTCTACCCTCGGCCGCTACGGCTGCAACATCGAAGTCGCGCTCATCGATACCGAAGGGCACGTGGCCATAGACGTCTTCTATCTCACTTGGGAGTGCGCGAAGCTGACTGGCGAACATCAATTCCAGATTCGCCGCGCTCTCCTCGAAGAACTGGAACCCGAATAGACAACCCACTCTGGGGCAGCCTACCTCGCTGCCCGTCCCGATTCACGCAGACAACTCAGTTGTCGCCGTCTAAGTATTCCTGCGCGAATGCTAATCTGTAAGTAGAAGCCTGTGCTGCCGCGTCTTGTCAGAATCTGAAGTAAGGGAGCAGAACTGATCAGTGTCCTTTCGTAAGATCGCAACTCTTGCCGGAGTAGTGCTCTTTGGCTCGTTTGGAGATGTTTCTCTGTCGCGCGGCATGAAGAGCATGCCGCCGGTGGCGATCACCAATCTCGGGGCTCTGATTTCCGCTCTTGCCAATCCCTGGGTGATCTGCGGAATCCTGTTGCTGCTGGGCTTTTTCAGCACTTACCTCAGCGCGCTTTCGTTTGCCGAC
The DNA here is from genome assembly GCA_963848375.1 of Terriglobia bacterium. Taxonomy (GTDB): domain Bacteria; phylum Acidobacteriota; class Terriglobia; order Terriglobales; family Acidobacteriaceae; genus JAJPJE01. The sequence goes on along the minus strand of CAWKDK010000005.1, from coordinate 27,165 downwards.
CTGACTTTCGTCCTGCCCGCCACCTCCATCGGTTACGTGAACATGGCTTTGCTTGGCCGGTTCTTCCTGCACGAGCAGGTCAGCCTCTCCCGCTGGACGGGCGTGTTCTTAATCACTCTGGGAGTTGGATTTGTTGCGCGCGGGCCCGCATTAACCGTTCACGCTTCCGAAAACGAGATCGGGGGCAACCAGCCATGAAGGAAATCTACACATGGTTGAGTATCTTCTCCGTCGTTGCGTTTTCAACGGCAGGTGATGTTCTGATCTCGAACGCGATGAAGCGCGTTGGAGATGTCGGACCGCTCTACCGGAAGATCGGTCTCGCTGGAGTTATGAAATCTATAGCGGGAAATGGCACTCTATGGATGGGAGTTACGTGCATGGCAGGCAGCTTCTTCAGCCTGCTGCTGGCGCTCTCGTGGGCTGACGTAAGCCTGGTCGGTCCAGCTTCTGCGTCGCTCACCTTTTTGAGCAACGCCCTCTCCGCCAAGTTCTTCTTGCGCGAACGTGTCGACCGACGCCGATGGATGGCAGCTCTTCTCGTGGCAAGCGGCGTCGCCCTCGTCGCTATTTAGAAATAATTCGGGTGCCCCACACATCCATCTTTTGGAATGTGTGGGAGAGGAACTAGAACAGTCGCATCAACCCGCGCGCAGGCAAATCCGCAACCAGAAACTTCTTTCCCGCGACCGCTTCTGCAGCAAGATATCCGCCGCGCACCGCACCTTCCATGGTTGCGGGCCATCCGGTTGCAGTCCAGTCTCCCGCGAGGAAAACACGCGCCCAGTCGGACTTTGCGCCGGGGCGATAGTCGTCTACGCCTGGCTTGGGAGAATATGTCGCGTAAATCTCCTTGATGACCGTGCTCTTCACCACCTTCGCCTGAGTAACGTCCGGGAAGAACTCCGCCAATTCGCGGATCGCAAGATCAATAATCTCCTGCCGCGATTTATCGACGAGTGTTTTCGAAGAGCTCACTACCAGTTCCAGATAGCTTCCTTCGTCGTTGCGTCCTTGCAGTCGCGACTTATTGAACATCCACTGGATCGTCCGATCCAGCAGCACAGCATGATCCAACTCGGTCACCTTGCGATCAAACCAGAGATGAATGCCTGTAATCGGCGAACTCTCAAACCGCTCCAGCATGCCTCGCAGCGGGCGCGCCTTCTCATCTTCAGGCAGTACCTGTTGCAGAGTATTAAAGGGCAATGCCAGAACTGCGAAGTCGGCGAGAACTTCTTTCCCGCCAACGCAAAGCTTCACGCCATTGTCGTCCGCCTTGAACGATTCCACCGAGGCACGCAAATTAACCTCGCCTCCACGCTGCTCAATGTATTTCCCCGCGGCGGAATATAGATCCGTCAGTGGCACCGCCGGAATCCCCATTCGCCCGGCTTCCCGCGATTTCAAGAACGATTCGCGAAACACCAGCGCCGCGTAATGGGTCGAAACACGATCCAAGTCTTCATTGAGCGCACTAACCAGCACGACATTCCAGAAGCGATCGATGGCGCGTTGTGTCTGCCCATGCGCTCTAAGCCAGTCGAGAAAAGGCTTGCCATCGTCAGGGAGATCTCGCAGCAGCGAGAGCATCGCCCGCGCAACCGCAGCTTTGTCCGCAAGCGAAAGCGAACTGGCCGTCAGAAACGACCACGAGGTATGGAACGGTTCCGGCAGAAACGACGGTCCGATGATCGATCGACGTCCGCCCGGCTCCATAAAGTTCAAGTTCTCAAACCAGCGAACCTGTTCGAGCACGCCCGAACGTTTGTATAGATCGAGCAGATTGGTGCAGCACCCCAGCAACACGTGCTGGCAATTGTCGACAACCTCACCCGTACCTGGATGCTGATACGACGAAGCTCGCCCGCCAAGATAAGGACGCCGCTCGAATAGCTGGACACGATATCCAGCGTCGGCAAGCGCGCATCCAGCGGCAAGTCCGGCCAAACCACCACCCGCGATTGCTACTGTTTGTTGTGCAGGGGACATCATGCCTGGAAGCGCCGGAAAAAGCCTTTGCCGAGGACCTTCAACTTTTCTGTGGTGGTTAGGCGAACTTTGCCAGTGAAGACGTTGTAGTCGGCCTTCGCGATCTTCTCGAGCAACCGGCTATAGATTTCGATCAACACCCACATCGCCGCGCGTGCATCGGCATCAAGCAGCGGGATCAATTCGTACCCGGACTTGTAGTACTCGCGTGCGCGATCCGCTTCCAGCTTAAGCAGCGGTTTGAAGTTTTCTGGATTGACCTGGCCGACGAAGTGTTCGGCAGTAAGGCCGAACGCCTGCAAATCATCTTGCGGAAGATAGATGCGCCCCATCTTCGCATCTTCTTTCACATCGCGAATGATATTGGTCAGCTGAAACGCAATACCTGTTTTTTCCGCCAACTCTTCTGCCTGCGGATTGCGATATCCGAAGATGCGGATACAGACCAAACCCACAACCGACGCGACGTGATAGCAGTACTGATACAGATCTTTGAACGTGGTATACGGAACCGCCGGCGGTTCACCCGCACCTACCGGCTCGACGCGTACGTCCATGCTGGTACCGTAGACCAGCTTTTCCAGGAGCTGCACAGGAATCTTGAAACGCTGTTGGGTATCGGCCAGCGCCAACAGCACCGGATCATCCGTTGCGCGGCCAAAATTCACGCGATGAAAGCCCTCAAGCCACGCGCCAAGTCGCTGGCGCTTATCTTCGTCGGAGACTTCCGGATCGTCCGAGATATCATCGGCATGGCGCATGAACGCATAGACAGCGCACAACGCGTCACGCTTGCGTCTTGGAAGCGCGACAAAGGCGTAATAGAAATTTTTCGCGGAAGCCCGTGTAATGCTGCGGCAGACCGCGTACGCGGCACTCAATTGCAGCTCTGCTGGTTTCTTACGAACCGTCTTTGTGGGATTCGGCGCCAATGTCGTCACACGAGTCTCCGCACGGCTGCGCGGGCCAGAAGCATGAACTTGCGCCGCTTGGACAGCGCCGGGCGCGATTTCAACACATCATATCCTTGAGCTTCAATGGCGTTCAGTATCTCTTGCCCACCCCGCGAGAACAATTCAATATCGATGGCAAGTTCCTTATCCAGTTTTCCTGCCAGGGGAAGCCCTCGCTCGAACCATTCCCGCGCTCGTTGTACTTCAAACTTCATCAAGTCGATGAACTCCGGCGTGCATCGTCGCTCCGCGATCTGCTGCTCGGTCACGCCGAACGCTCGCAAATCTTCCAGCGGCAGATAGATCCTGTTCTTAGCGTAATCGACGGTCACATCCTGCCAGAAATTCGCCAGCTGCAATGCAGTGCATGTGTAGTCGGAAAGCCTCTGCCGCTCTTCATCGCGATACCCGCACACGTACAACACAAGTCGTCCCACGGGATCCGCCGAATTGATGCAGTATCCCCGCAAGTCATCGAATGTGGAATATCGCCCAACTGTCTGGTCTTGCCGAAAAGCCTTCAACAGATCGGCAAACGGCTTCTTCGGGATATCGCACTCGCGCACCGTCTCACGCAGTGCGACAAACACCGGATGCTTTGGACTACCCGAGTAACACGCCTCCAACTCCGCTTCCCATTCGTCCATCAACTGCAACGAAAGCTGCGGATTCCCAACCTCATCTCCCAGATCATCGCTGATCCGGCAGTAGGAATAGACGTTGTAAAAGTTCTGGTGCAGACGTGCAGGCAGAAACCACGTTACTACCGAGAAATTCTCGTAATGACTGGTTGCAAGCCGCTTGCAGTAGGCTTGCGCCTCGGCGAGAGAAGGAGCCTGCGCAGGAATGGCGTATTCGGGCGGCAGCTCAGCCCAACCCGAACTGGCGCTGAAGATCCGCGCTGTTTGGAGCTGCCATTCCCATCCGATCCTGAACAAACCAAGTCCTGAGAACCGGCCAGTTCCCAGGACCTGATCGAATTCCAATAAATTAGTGACCGGGAATAATGGCGGTCTTGATGTCGCCATTCCGGTTCATCATGTGCTGCAGCACGTGGTGCAGGCGCGAAAGCGGCGCTTCGCCCGTAATGTAATCAGCGCTGCGGATCTTCCGCTCAGAAATCAGCGCGAAAGCCTTCCGAACGCTCTCCGGCGTGTGATGGAAGGTAGCCTTCAGCGTGATCTCCGAATAGTGAAGCCGGTTCGTGTCCAACGAGACCTTGGTCCCATTGGCGCACCCGCCGAAGAAGTTCACCGTGCCGCCCTTGCGCACCATATCGATGGACTGTTCCCAAGCCAGCGGACGCCCCACGGCTTCAATCACTACATCGGCGCCGCGCCTGTCAGGAGTCAAAGCTCGAACCGCACCGACCGGATCATCCGTCTTTGTAATCTGAATTACGTCGTTGGCACCCAGGCGCTTCGCAGCGGATACCTGCGAATCGCGCTTCACCATCGAGATCACGTTACATCCTGTCAGCTTGGCTGCCTGCGTAAACATCAATCCGATGGGACCGCCGCCGATGACTACAACGGTGTCTCCGATCTCCACACCCGTCTCATGCAGTCCGCGCAGGACGCACGCCAGGGGCTCGGCCATCGCCGCCTCTTCGAAGCTTACGTTGGTCGGAATCGCCAGCATGTTTGCTTCGACGATGCGGCGCGGAACCTTGATGTATTCCGCGTACGCGCCATTATTGAAGAGCAAGTCTTCGCAGAGATTTTCCTGGTGCTTTGAACAGTAGAAGCACATGCCGCACGGCGCCGAATTCAGCGCCACTACGCGCATACCCTTCTTGAAGCCTTTTACGTTGGGCCCAACTTCCTCGATGATCCCGGCCAACTCGTGGCCGAACAGAGCGGGCGGCACGATCATGCGCGCGTGATATCCGCGTTGATAGACTTTCAGATCCGTGCCGCAGGTCAGTGCGACCTGCACCTTGATCAGAGCTTCCCCTTCACCAACTCTTGGGATGGGGACTTTCTCGATTTTTACGTCCTCTTTCCCATAGAGGACGGCTGCTGTCATCTGACCATTCACTCGTTAATTCCCTTCCCAGGAACTTCCAGGCTGAATCACCAGCTTCATAGTGTCCGGCTGCGGATGCGCAGCAACATTCAGCCCGTCCACAGCCCCTGAAAGCGGAAAGCGATGACTGATAAGGCTTTCCAGATTAGCGGCTCCATTGAAAACCCAGTCGGTCGATGCCGGTTGCATCTCGACCGAGGCACTGTAGGAGCCAAGTAATGTCTTCTCATCGACGCAGACTGAAGCCGGATCGATCATCGCCTGCTCCCTTACTGTCTGCGCGAATAACATGATGCGGCCGCCCGGGCGCGCCGAATCTATTGCTGCACGAATCAGCTTCGTTCCAGGGACCGCTAAAATCACCGCATCCGCGCCGCGACCCTCAGTGATTTCCCGTATAGATTCAACAATGTCTCGGCGCGACGCCTCAATCGACTCACTTAACCCAAAACTACTGGATATTGTAAGCCTCTGCGGGAACAAATCGGAAGTTATTACCCTTGCCCCTGCCCGCGCCGCCAGAACGCCGAGAATGATCCCTATCGGTCCTTGACCGATTACCAAAACTGTCTCCGAGCTTCTAAGCCCAAGAGACTCAACGCCCTTCCAGCAGGTATTCACCGGTTCCGCAAAGGACGCACGCTCAAACGAGACGTGAGCCGGTATTTGCACCACGCCCTTCTGGACAATCCAATCCATCACCCTTATGTACTCGGCGAACCCACCGCCAGAAGGCTCATACCCGGCCGTGCACCCAACCTTCTTGTACACAGGACATTGTGCAAACACCTTATGTTGGCAGTAATAACACTCGCCGCAAGGGATGTGGTGAAACACGATGACTCGATCGCCCGGATGAAACTGATTCACCCCCTCGCCGACTGCCGCGACCACTCCGGCTGTCTCGTGTCCAAAGATGCGTGGAGCCGAGTGCGATCCAGTAGAAATTTTCTTCAGATCCGTACCGCAGATGCCGCAGGTATGTACACGAACCAGCAACTCGCCCGCGCCAATCTTCGGAACCGGTACCTCCTCCAGCCTGACGTCGTTCACGCCACGATAGACCGCCGCCTTCATGGTGGCGGGAATCGGCTTGGCAGTGAATGGATCCCTTACTTGTGTCGCTGTGCTCAAAGTAGTTCTGTCCTCTAACTCACCTGAACCGCTCGCGCATGACGAATCCCCTTCGTCAGGTGCTCCAGTTCCTCGCGAAGCTTAGCTGCAGCTTTGCTGGAATTACGTCCCATTCGTATCAATCCCGGCCAATGTGTTGGCCGGAGACTCACATGTCCGAGAAATTCGGCAATTTGAAATCTGCCCCGCTCATCCACGAAACTCTCAAACGGCAGCATCGGAAAATCGAGTTCGTCGGAAATAGTTTTCACCGCGTAGAACGGAATGCCATGTCGTTTCGCCACAGTACCGACGGCAGCACCTTCCATATCTACGGCTTCAGCGTCGTAGCGCGCATGCAACTCGAGTTTGGCGCTTCGGTTCGCAATAAATCCGGAACTTACAATCTTCCTATTTGAACTCGATTCCGTCCGAAAACTCTCGCCCGTCGTACCATCTACGACAACGCCAACCAGAACTTCATCTCCAACTTTACGCTCGGCGACTAACGCTCCAGCGAATCCCGCCGAGACCAAAACATCCGGCTTGAACGCCGCAATCAACGCTTCGCTCGCCGTAATGCCCGGCTCGCGCCCAATTCCAGATGCAACGTATGCCGTCTCACCTGAGCGGTCGGTTCGCATCACTAGCGGCGTTCGCTGCAGCCGAACGGCGCTCCATGCCGAAATGAATGGGGCGACTTCGCGCTCCATCGCCGAGATGATGCCGATCTTAATGGACATAGCCATTTGCCCGAAACCATTCCGCAGCGCGTCGCAGTGCCCCATCTACCGGAACAATTCTCCAGCCCAACTCTTTCTCGGCCTTCGCTGAAGACACAAACATCTTCTTGCGACCCATCCTCACAGCATCGATGGTCGCCCGAGGCTCCCGTCGCAACACGTAGCCAGTAAATGTCGTATCCAGAACGCTGAAACCAAGCGCGACTGCGTACGGCAACTTCACCGTGGGAGCGGGAATTCCCGTAATCGCCGACAATTTTTGCAAAATCTGCTTCAGCGTCAGATTTTCACCGCCCAGGATATAGCGCTCGCCCGATCGGCCTTTCTCCAGCGCCGCAAGATGTCCTTCCGCGCAAACCGTCGCGTCCACCAAGTTCAATCCTGTATCCACATACGCCGGAAACTTCCGGCGCAAGAAATCCAGAATGATGCGGCCAGTTGGAGTTGGCTTCAAATCCTGCTCGCCAACAGGTGTAGAGGGATTCACGACAACAACATTCGCTCCGCTGCGCCCGGCCTCCAACGCGACCTGCTCCGCCATGAACTTCGATCGCTTATAGTGGCCAATCATTCCCGCGAGACTCACTGGCGAACTTTCATCGACCGTGGAACCATCGCTCTGGAATCCCATCGTCGCCACGCTACTCGTGTAAACGACACGCCGCACACCGGCTTCCTGCGCAGCCTGGATCAGCAAACGCGTTCCCTCGACATTCGACCGGTACATCTCCTGCGCATCAGCCTTATTCTTTGTCCAGAGCCGATAATCAGCCGCAACGTGGAAGACGAAGTCACACCCGACCATCGCCTTCTTCAACGAAGCGGCGTCGCGCAAATCTCCAACAACGCGATCCGCCTTCAGCGAATTTATGTTCCGCAGATCGCTGGTCGGCCTCACCAGCAGTCGCAGGTCGGCGCCATTCGCCAAAAGCAAACGCGCCACATGACTTCCCAGAAAACCGGTGGCTCCGGTCACCAATATGGTGGGCGTGTCGTGCGCACCGGTTCCAGCGCCAGACGAGTGCGATTCAACTGAATTTGAAGAAGTGGTCGTATGCGCCACCTTAGTCCAACCCGAGATGAGCGCCTTCCGCTGCGGACGACTGTGCATCCGAAGCGGAATTAGCCATCTTGTCTGCTCGTTGCAGGCTTTTCATCACCTGCGAATAGGTCGCTAACGCGAGCAACGGGAAGTACTCGGCGTACATGTGATATTTCAGGTAGAAAACTTTAGGGAAGCCCGTACCGGTATACGTCTTCTCCCACCACGAACCATCTTTACGCTGCGTGCGCAGCAGGAACATGATGCCGCGCTCGACGCAGTTGCTGCGCGTATCGCCCGCCGCCAGCAATCCCAACACCGCCCAAGCCGTTTGCGAAGCCGTACTCTCGCCCTGCCCGCGCAGCGCCGGATTGTCGTAGGAGCCCAGCGTCTCGCCCCAGCCGCCGTCAGGATTCTGCACCGACCGCAACCACTCCGCCGCCTGCTGCACGTAAGGCTCATGATTGTCGGCGCCGATCGCCTGCAATCCGCGCAGGACCAGAAACGTGCCGTAAATGTAGTTGCATCCCCAACGGCCAAACCAGCTGCCATCGGGTTCCTGCTCAGCAATCAGGAACTTGATCGCCTTCTTCACCGCCGTATGCTCGAGCGTGTAGCCGTGATTCGCCAGCATCTCCAGCACGCGTCCGGTGATGTCAACCGTTGGCGGATCGAGCATTGCGTTGTGATCGGCGAAGGGGATGTACTGGAACACCATCTTCGTGTTGTCTTTATCGAAGCTTGCCCAGCCGCCGTTCTTGCATTGCATCGACAACACCCAGTCGATCGCGCGCTGCACCGATTCGTGCTGGTAACGTTCGTTGCTGTGGTCAACATGATTCAGCGCGAGGCAAACCTGCGCCGTATCGTCCACGTCGGGATAGAACTCATTGTTGAACTCGAAGTACCATCCGCCGGGCTGCGCCTTCGGATTTTTAACCGACCAGTCGCCCTTGTGCGTGATCTGCTTCTTCAGCACCCAATCAGCAGCTGCCTGCATGCGCGGATCTTTCCGCGACACACCGCTCTCGCCCAGCGCAAACATCGCGTAGACCGTATCCCATACCGGCGACTTACACGGCTGCATGCGGAACGTATCCTCTTCCTCGATCCCCAGCGCTTCCAGTTCATCCATCGCGCGAATGAATTGCGGATCATCCACCGAGTACCCCAGCGCTCGCAACGCGATGATCGAGTTCATGATTCCCGGGAAGATTGCACCCAGTCCGTCGCTCATCTCCAGGCGCTCAAGCATCCACTCTTCCGCAGCCCTCATTGCAATCGAACGCAGTGGGCGCACATGCACCCACTCGAACCAGTGAGTGATCCGATCACACGCCAGGAAGAAATTGCGCCAGCTTACGATCTTCTCGTGATCCCAGTGCAGGTGTAGGCGAGAATTCTCGCGTCCTCCGACGAACAGTTCGTCAATGCCCATCTCCGGAGCGATCTTCTTGAATGGCTTCGTCGCGTACACGATTGCCAACGGAATGAAGATGGCACGCGACCACGACGATATCTCGTAGATGTTGAACCAGAACCAACTCGGAAACAGCACGATCTCCGGAGGTACGGCTGGAACCGCATCCCACTCATATTGTCCGAAGAAACAGAGATAAATCTTGGTATAAGTGTTCGCCGCAGTCACGCCCCCCATTTCAAGAATTTTCGTCCGGGCGCGCGTCAGCGCTGGATCATCGGCTCCGTATCCACAAAGCTTCAGCGAAAGATAGGTCAGAATCGAGGCGCTGATCTCGGACGGACCGCCCTCGTAGATGGGCCAGCCTCCATCCTCATTCTGGTGAGCCAGCATCCAGCGGCACGCCTTCTGCAACTTCTGGGGATCGCCCGTCCCCAGCAGCGTGTGCATCATGATGTACTCGGCTTCCAGCGTGGTGTCCGCTTCCAACTCACCACACCAGTAGCCTTCTTCATGCTGAATGGAGAACAGGTAACGACGAGCGGCGTCCATGCTGGCCGCCAGTCGACTCATCATGTCGTCGACTTTCCCAAAACGCATCGGGGCCTGGGAGGGAGAAGCACCCGAAATGTCAGCCATTCTGTAGCACTCCGCAGAGTTCGTGAGACTTACGTCTCAAGTCCAGATACTCCGAATCGGGAGTACCAAATCTTCTTACCTTGAGGCGGCCTGGTTTGGCCACCCACTCCCGGCCTCTGTGCAGGGCCGAGTCCGACTAACTTACGCTCGCGCCTTCGATCCGCACGAACTCACGCGGTGCGTTGTTCACCGCGTCGGCAATCTCCGGCGGAAGCCCGAAGCGCACATTCTCGGGCATCACTTCTACTTCCTGAACATTGTTGTAGCCGATTTCCATCAGGTATGTGACCGCTTCCTGAACCAGGATTTCCGGCGCCGAAGCACCCGCGGTCAAAGTAACGGTCTTTACGCCTTCCAGCCACTCGGACTGAATTGAGCGGTAGTTCTCGATCAAATGCGAAGGCGTTCCGAGATTCCGAGCGACTTCCACCAAGCGGTTCGAGTTCGAACTGTTCACCGAGCCCACGACCAACAACAAGCCCGCATCACTTGATGTTTGCTTCACTGCCGTCTGGCGATTTTCGGTGGCGTAACAAATATCCTGCGCCGCCGGTCCCTTGATGTTCGGGAACTTGATCTTCAATGCCTGAATAATGTCGCGGGTTTCGTCCAGACTTAACGTGGTCTGCGTCAGATAGGCCACTTTGTTCGGATTCGGGATATGGACCTTCTCCACATCCTCGACCGAGCCGACTACCTGGGTCACCAGAGGAGCCTCGCCGAGCGTGCCGATCACCTCATCGTGATCGTGATGCCCGATCAGGATCAGCGAATAGCCTTCCTTCGCAAAACGGACGGCTTCCACGTGGACTTTTGTCACCAGCGGGCAGGTGGCGTCGATCACCCTGAGCTTCCGAGCCTTGCTGGCCTCGCGTACCTCAGGTGAAACACCGTGCGCGCTGTAGATCACGCGCTCTCCGGCCGGGACCTCTTCCACGCTGTCGACGAAGACAGCTCCCTTTGCCTGCAACTCCTCCACTACGAACCGGTTGTGTACGATCTCTTTGCGCACGTAAATGGGAGCGCCAAAGGTCTCCAGCGCGATCCGCACAATGTCGATGGCCCGCACCACCCCGGCGCAGAACCCTCGCGGCTTCAGAAGTAGCAAAGTTTTTCCGTTTTCAGCGTTCACTCGTTTGCCATCCACCACACTATAGATTCTAGTATGCCGAAACTGTATGCATATAAGAATAGCTAAGAAGATGCTCGAAAGTCAACGTAACCACATGATCTCACTAGGGTTAGCATCGATTGGGCGCCTGCGGGCGGCGAACGGCTACTAACCGGAAGCGGCTGGGGAAGTCCTAAGTTCGTGGGATTGGGCTATGCATTCGTCTTCAGCATCTGTTCCGCGTGCTTGCGGCTCGCGTCGGTGAGTGTCGCTCCACTTAGCATTCTGGCCAGCTCTTCCCGGCGGCCCGCGTCATTCAAATGCTTGATTGCAGTTCGGGTCCGTCCACCCGACTCGGTCTTTTCGATCAGGTAGTGGTGATCCGCAAACGACGCGATCTGCGGTAGGTGAGTGATGCAGAGAATCTGGGTACTCTGCGCCAGGGTTTTCAGCTTGCGGCCCACAGCTTCCGCCGCTCGCCCGCCAATTCCGATATCGATTTCGTCGAACACCAGCGTGCGCTGCGAACTGGACTTCTTCTTTGGTGATTTTCCTGCTTCGACCGATACCTTTAGCGCCAGCATCACGCGCGAAAGCTCGCCACCTGAGGCAATTTCTTCGAGCGGCCGCAAGGGCTCGCCGGCATTCGTCGCAATCAGGTACTGCACCTGATCGAATCCGCTGGCTGACCAATTCCCTTCTTCGTCGTCGCCCGTGACCTCAACTTTAAACCGGGCTTTCATGGCGAGATCGTTGATCTCACCCTCGACCACTTTCTCCAACTTGCGCGCCGATTCGAATCGCTGTTTCGATAGCGTCCGCGCCGCCGTCAGGTAAGCCGCACCCGCTTCCGCCTGTTCTTTTCTCAGCTTCCGTAGGATTTCGTCTTTATTCTCCATCTCGTGCAGCTTGCGCGAGACTTCATCTCCATACGCGATCACTTCATCCAGACTCTGACCGTATTTCCGCTTCAATCGATCGAGCGCCGCCAAACGGTCTTCGACCTCAGCCAGCCGTTCCGGCGAAACGCTCACCGACTCGGCATAATCCCGCAGCGTCGCACCGATATCTTCGACCGCGATTCTCGCCGCATCCAACTGCGCCAACGATTCGCGAAGCTTGTCATCGTATTTAGCGACTTCCTGAACCTGCTTATATCCCACACGAATCAGCGCCGCGGCCGACACGTCGCCCTCGTATAGCGCTTCATGTGCCGCCTGCGCAGCCGCATAGATCTTTTCGGCATTCGCCAGAACGCGTTTCTCGGCCGTCAACTTCTCGTCTTCGCCAGCCTGCGGATTTACCTCCGCGATCTCTTTCCGCTGAAAGGCCCATAGATCCAGCATCCGCAAACGGTCCTGCTCGTCCCGCTCGAGCGATTCGATCCTGTCTCGGAGTTCCTTCCATCGTACGAACGCAGTTTCCGTGGGTTGTCGATCGCTTCCCGCATACCGATCCAGCAATTCCAGCCGCGTCTTCTCATCGAACGACAAAATCGACTCCCGCTGTGCATGCACCGACGCCAATACCGGCGCCAGTTGCTTCAACACCGTTACGGTCGCCGGCTGATTGCATACGAAAACGCGCCCCCTACCCCCGGCAAGAATCTCCCGGCGCAGGATCACCTGCTCGCCATCAAAGTCGAGCCCATTCTCGCCAAGGACCGCAGTCACCGCTTTGGCTTCGCTGGCGTCCTGCAACTCGAAGACGGCGCTCACTACAGCTTTGTCAGTTCCGTGACGAATCACATCGGAAGACGCCTTTTCTCCCAGCAACAGAGCGAGCGCGTCGATAAGAATGGATTTCCCGGCGCCCGTTTCGCCGGTCAGCAGGTTTAGACCGGGAGCAAACTCCACAACCACACTATCGATGACTGCATAATTTTCGACGCGCAGTTCCAGGAGCACGGCACACCCAGGACAAAAGTTGGATTCTGGCCCGCAGTTTAGCAGCGGAAATGACTGAGCGGTAGACGTCTCTTAGAAAGTTGAAGGCCAATGCCGAAGAAACGAAGTTAGTTGCTAAGTGCTAAATGCTAATTACTTGTTACATGTACCTTGTATGCAATCAGTACATGCCCTAGAGCGGGCATCTCATGGACTACCTTGATCTATAATTACGCTTTGCGAGATCCAGCGCAAAAAACACAAGAGAAGTGATGCCAATTCCCCTTTTGATAGCCAGTGTTGTGGGTGGCGATGAACTCGTAGGCCTGCTTGGCCAGACTGGTCCCGTCGCCAAGATTGTTCTTGTCATCCTGCTTTGTTTCAGCCTCTTTTCGTGGGCGATCATCCTCTCGAAGTGGAGCCTGTTTCGCCGTGCGCGTGTCCAAAGTTCGCGTTTTCAGCGTGCTTTCCGCCGCGCCACCCGCCTGCAGGACATGGCTGCCGTCTCGGATCAGTTCAAGCCGAGCCCGCTTGCGACCGTTTTCGAGGGTGGTTTTGAGGAGCTGAAACGTCAGGGCGGAGTGCGTAACCCCGTGGCAGTCCAGCGTGCGATGCAGATCGCCTCGTCGGAGGAATTGACGCGACTGGAGCGCCGTCTTCCCTGGCTCGCGACTACCGGCTCCGTCACGCCCTTTGTAGGCCTGTTCGGAACAGTGTGGGGCATCATTGATGCATTCCAGGGTCTCGGCACCGCCGGTGCAGCTACCCTTCGCGCCGTCGCCCCCGGCATCTCGGAAGCCTTGATCACCACGGCCGCGGGCCTGTTCGCCGCCATTCCCGCTGTGATCGCCTACAACATCTTTGTGAACGACATCCGCACGTTCGGCGCGCGCATGGACGACTTTTCCCTGGAAATGCTGAACAGCATTGAGCGTGTTGCTCCCGCGGCTCCTGCCCGCCAATCAGTCGCTGCTCAGGAAGCGGAGCTTCGTTCGTAGATGGCTTTCACCAACACACAAGGCCGCACACAAAGCTCTCTCGCCGAGATCAACGTCACTCCGCTGGTCGACGTTGTCCTCGTGCTGCTGATCATCTTCATGGTCACGGCCCCTGTGCTGCAGTCTGGCATTGAGGTCAATGTGCCGAAGACCAAGACGGTGAAGCAGATCACTGAAGAACGCCTGGTTATCTCGATCGACAAGTCGCAACGCGTCTTCCTCGGCAACGATCCCATCAACATCAATGAGATTGGTGCCAAGCTGCGCCAGAAGATTCGCGACCCCCAGGGCCAATATATTTATGTTCGCGCCGATGAAAATGTTCCCTTCGGCGCTTTTGCCACCGTCATGGATGCGGTGAAGCAGTCTGGCATCACCAATGTCAGCATCGTGACCCAGCCCCTGAATGAGCATGGCGGCCAACGCTGATATTTTCACAGAACGCGAACCACTAGGATTCCCGCTAGTCTCCTCGATAGCGGTGCACGGGATTCTGTTCGCCTCGATTATCGTCTATAGCTTGGTTGCCGGACGTCGCGGAGAGAGTTGGGGCGTCGAAGGCGGGGGAGAGGGCGCCATCGGCGTCACCATGGTTAGCACCATCCCGCTGCCCAAGCCTCCGGTGGACACTCAGAACATCCTGGCCAACGAATCCAAGGGACTGACGCAATCTCAGCCCAAAGTGGAAGAGGTACAACCGCCTCCCGACGCGATCGCCATCCCGGACAAGATCACCAAACCTAAGCCCAAGCCCAAAGAGAAGCCTCACACCACAACAGAGGAAAAGCCTAAGCCGGTAGAAGAAGCCAACAATGTCGTCCCCTTCGGTCAAGGCGGTCCGGTGAGCGGTCCTTATGGCACCTTCAGTGCCGGGGGCGCCAAAGGCGGATTTGGATTCAACGGTGGCGGCGATTTCGGTTCGCGCTTCTCCTGGTACGTGCGCGTGGTCCAACAGAAGGTTTCGGAAAACTGGCTCAAGTACGAGGTCGATCCACGGATTAACGCAGCTAACCGCGTCTACGTCACCTTCGATATCGCGCGAAACGGACAGCCCCGCAATATCCAGGTGGAGCAGTCCAGTGGCGTGCCATCGCTCGATCAGTCTGCTGTGCGTGCCTTACAGCGTATTGACACATTTGGGCCCTTACCACCTGACTATGGTGGGAATCAAGTTTCCGTAGAGTTCTGGTTCGACTATAAAAGATAGTTAAAGCTATCTGTAATCCGCTTTGCGGAATCCAGGAGTCATCAAGGCGAACGATGAAAAAAGTCTTCCCCGCACTTATCGTCCTTTTTCTATCGACTCTTCAACTGGTCGCGCAAACCGACTGGATTCGCACTGGAACAGGCTTGGGCGTAGAAAAAATCCGCATTGCCGTTCCCGATTTCAAACCGCTCTCTTCCGATCCACAGGCTGCGGGCCTGTTAAAAGTCTTCAACGATACGCTCTGGAACGATCTGGACAACGCCGGCATCTTCGAACTGGTCTCGAAGAGTTTCTACCCGATCGACGTCCCTGGTCAGCCGCAGGAAGTCAAATTTGATGCCTGGGTCAATCCGCCGCCGAATGCCGGCATGCTGGTCTTCGGAAATCTGAACGTCACCGGTCAGAACATCACCGTGCAGGGCTGGCTCTACGACGTCAAGAACACCGCCTCGCCACAGGTCCTCGGCAAGCAATACAACGATCAGGCCACGCCTGAAGCGGCTCGCGTCATCGCCCACAAATTCGCCAACGAAATCATCTTCCGCCTCGGCGGCGGTATTAACGGAATCGCGGAAAGCAAACTCGCTTACGTCAGCAATCGCAGCGGCCACAAAGAAATCTGGCTGATGGACTATGACGGCGCCAACCAGCATCAGCTAACCCACACCGGTTCCATTTCGCTCTCGCCGCGTATTTCGCCTGATGGCTCTCGCGTAGCTTTTAGCGGCATTGCCGGCGGCAATTGGGAGATCGAGATGTTCTCTCTCGATCTGAACCGCATCGTGTCGTTCCCGCGTTTCGGCGGCACCAACCTCTCCCCAGCATTCTCAGGGGATGGCACCAAGATCGCCTTTTCCTCTTCGCGAAGTGGCGATCCGGAAATCTACGTCGTCGATTCCACTGGGCACGCGCTCAGACGCATTACTGCCGCCAAAGGACCCGACGTTTCTCCGACTTGGAATCCGAAGACGAACTCCCAGATCGCTTGGGTCAGCGGACGCACGGGCTTGCCACAGATCTACACGATGGAAGCAGATGGCACCAACGTCCAGCGCATGACGGATCAAGGTTACGCGGTATCGCCTTCGTGGGCTCCGAACGGACAATTCCTCGCATTTGCCTGGATTCGCCGCTACGGACCGGGTGCTCCCGGGGCGCAGGATATCTACGTCATGGACATCACTACGAAGCAGTTCGTCCAGTTGACTCATGACGCCGGACGCAATGACTTCCCTTCGTGGTCTCCGGACAGCCGTCATATCGTTTTTCAGTCCAGTCGCACCGGCACCGATCAGATATGGACCATGCTCGCCGATGGCTCCAATCAGAAGCAACTGACAACATCGGGCCAGAATTCGCAACCGAACTGGAGTTTTAAGTAGTACCTCAGCGAACCATTTTTTTCGCTGAACGCAATCACGTGTACACATTGAGAGTAGCCGGACAGCAGTTCCGGCGCCCTGAACTTTTAACCAGATACGCCATCCCGCAGATGGCAGGAGGATGCGTTTTGAAGCACAGAGCGTTTCAGTGGTCGTTGATCATTCTGGCGTTGGCCGGCGTTATGGTACTTGGTGCCTGCAAAAAGAAAGTAACGCCGCCGCCCCCGCCACCACCGCCGCCACCCGCGGCACCGACCGCCTCTTTGACGGCGAACCCGAACACCATTCAGCAGGGACAGTCCACCAACCTGACATGGGAGACGCAGAACGCTACCGACGTCACCCTCGATGGGAATAAAGTGGACGCCAACGGCTCGCAAAGCGTTAGCCCGACCGATTCCACTACCTATCACTTGCTCGCAAAAGGTGCAGGTGGTTCGCAGGAATCGACCGCCCGCGTTACGGTGACTCCGCCGCCTGCTCCGGTCGCGAAGGCTCCATCGCCCACCGAAATGGATCTGTTCAATTCGAATGTTAAGGACGTCTATTTCGATTACGACTCCTATGACATCAAACCGGACCAGCAGAGCATCATCCAGGGGAACGCTGCTTTCCTGAAGCAGAATCCTGGCATCGGCTTCACCATCGAAGGTCATTGCGACGAGCGTGGATCCACCGAGTACAACCTCGCGCTTGGCGACAATCGTGCCAACGCGGTGAAGAATGCTCTGGTGCAATCTGGCGTCGACGCGAGCCGTATCAAGACCATCAGCTACGGCAAAGAAAAGCCGTTCTGCACTGAGTCGAACGAGAGCTGCTGGCAGCAGAATCGCCGCGGCCACTTCGTTTACGGCAAGCAGTAACCATGAGTGCTTTCGGGTGCCCCATCCAGGGCTTATCGCTTGGGTGGGGCATTCGAGTGCACACTGAACCGCGGGGCGTAGCGCTCCATGATTGCGAAGAAACGCATGGATAGGGCCTTGAGCCCTTGCCCGCACTCCGCGATATGATTGCCTTACGCAACACTTGAGTACAGGAATTCCAATGAAACGAACCAAACTATTTATCGCCGTTGCCTTGCTGGCTCTGTGCGCCTCCCCTGTTTTCGCCGCCAACAAGGATATGGTTCAACTGCAGACACAGGTTCAGGCTATCCAGGACCAGTTGACGCAGATGAAGCAATCCTTCGATGAGCGCATGGGAGTAATGCGCAATCTCGTCGAGCAAAGCACCGACACCATGAACAAGCTAAATGGCACAATGTCGGACCTCCAGAAATCGCTGGCTCAGCAGCATAACGATTCCGGCACGCGCGCCGACCAGCTTTCCGGTCAGATCCAGGCTTTGAACGACAGTGTTGACGAACTCAAAGCGCGTCTCAACAAAATGTCGCAGCAGCTTGACGCTATGCAGGCGGCTGCACAGAATCTGAATACTGCGCCTGCTGGAACAACTGGCGCTCCTGGGACGCCCGGTGCAACTGGCACGACCGGTCCCGGCGGCGTTCCCCAAGCCGCAGCGCCTCCGCCAGACGTGCTCTACAACAACGCCCTGCGCGACTACAACTCCGCCAACTATCAGCTTGCCGTGCAGGAATTTGGCGATTACATGAAGTACTATCCGACCACCGAACTGGCCGGAAACGCGCAGTTCTACTTGGCTGATATTGAGTACCGCCAGGGCAATTACGAGCAGGCCGTCAAGGACTATGACAAGGTCCTGGAGATGTATCCCGGTGGCAACAAGGCTCAAGCCGCGCAGTTGAAGAAGGGTTATGCACTGCTCGATCTCGGACAGCGTTCTGCTGGAATAAAGGAATTGAACTCGCTGGTCCAGCGCTATCCGCACAGCATCGAAGCGCAACAAGCGCGTGATCGGCTTCGTAAGCTGGGGGCAACGGCTTCTTCGGCCAAGCCCTCGGCTTCGCGCCCCTAACCTACTTTTCGTCTGTAACCGTCGCGCCCTCTTCGCGCGAACCCGGTCCTTCCTTCGGCGGAAGCTTCAAACTTCTCAGGCAATAGCTGATCTCGTTCGCCATATCGAGGATTCGCATTCCATCCTGCACCATCAGCTTGCACGAGATCGCTTTGCGAACCGGCGTTCCCTCGCCCAGGTCGTATGTCACGCGG
This sequence comes from Terriglobia bacterium, assembly GCA_963848375.1. Taxonomy (GTDB): domain Bacteria; phylum Acidobacteriota; class Terriglobia; order Terriglobales; family Acidobacteriaceae; genus JAJPJE01. The sequence goes on along the minus strand of CAWKDK010000005.1, from coordinate 8,522 downwards.
CAATATTGGCAGTCTTCATTCCAACAGAATCGCCCGTACGAGATATCTTCCGGCGCAAGGAATTGCAAGCAGCGAAGAACCATGTTGCTGTCCGGGACCTCGAACTCGCGTCCACGAATCTGTATGCGAACTAAGCGCTGGTAAGGCCGCATTAAAGGGCCGGGCGAACTCATGCTGGGGATTTTACTGTGGCCAGTTCTCGCGCACAAAAAACTAAAGGGCGTAGGCGACCGGGTGCGGAGGTCGCTCTACGCCCATGCTCCTCGGAAACTCACGAGGAGTTTGCGCAAAGGCTCGAGGACGTCAACTGCACGCCAGCTCAGAGCAGTTATTCATACTAACGTCAGCGCCGCTCGAAAGTTTCGCTCGCTCGCGTGGGTGCCCCACACATCCTGCTTTTGGAATGTGTGGGAGTAGCTGCGAAAGCGGTGTATCGTCACGACTCGCCTTCAGGCAACAGCACCTCAGGCTTGACTCATCTCTTGTGCCATGACAAACACACCTGACGAATTTGAAGGCAAAGGCGCAGTCGAGCAGGACAAGCCACAACAGGCGACCAACACGTCACTTAGCAAACAATTAGGTCATCGCGATCAGGACCCCATGCTGAAAGATAGTGACACCGATTTTCCAGAAGAAGGTGATAGCCCGGAGCACACCGGCGAACCCGAGGAAGGCTCGATCGCTACGCCACCCGCCGATTTGGAGACAGTGGACCAGTATCCAGGCGAGCGCCAGAAACGCAATCAAGACGAAAAGGACGACCCATTCGCGGCGTGAATTTTTCGCCAAAAAATACGTGGGGCAGCCGACCTCGGCTGCCCCAAAACTCTAGCAACTAACAACTAGCAACTCACAACTACTTCAGCCTCTCCATGCACTCTTTCAACACTTCCCTCGATGGTCTCACGCGCTCCTCAGGCAAAGTAGCCAGCGGCTCATCCGTCAGGTTCAGCAGATCCGTAAACGTCGGAGCCTTGGTGTTCACGTAAAAGACTCCTGTCAGTATCTCCCCGTCTTCCTGCGCCTGGTTCACGCGCCGGATCGCTTCAATCCGATTCGTCGGATCATAATCTTCTTCCAGCTTGCGCAATCGCAGTCGCGATCCATCGTGCATGGTCACGTCAACCGTCTCGCCTTCGGCATACTCCACGTCGATCTCTTCGAACGACGGCACAAAGGTGATGTCATGCAGCGGCTCTTCGTGATCCTTCGTGAATTTGTACGACTTCGTCGAGCCATCGTGATCGTTGAACGTGACACACGGGGAAATTACATCGAGCATCACCGTTCCCTTGTGCGCAATCGCCGCTTTCAACATGTTCAGGAGCTGCTTCTTGTCACCCGAGAACGACCGTCCCACGAATGTCGCACCCAGTTGGATCGCCAGCGCGCAGGTATCAATCGGCGGCAGATCGTTGATCACGCCCGTCTTCAGTTTCGAGCCCAAATCCGCTGTCGCCGAGAACTGGCCCTTGGTGAGCCCATACACACCGTTGTCCTCGATGATGTAAATCATCGGAATATTGCGGCGCATCAAGTGAACGAACTGCCCCACGCCGATGGATGCTGTATCGCCATCGCCGCTCACGCCAATCGCGAGCAAAGTCTGATTCGCCAAAAGCGTCCCTGTCGCAATCGAGGGCATGCGGCCGTGCACGCTGTTGAAGCTGGGCGACCGGCTCATGAAGTACGCCGGACTCTTCGAAGAGCACCCGATGCCCGACAGCTTGGCTACGCGAGTCGGATCGACGCCCATCTCGAACATTGCATCGATGATTCGTTCGGAGATTGCGTTATGCCCGCATCCGGCGCACAGGGTCGTTTTGCCGCCCTTGTACTCCACCACTGTCAGGCCAATATGATTTGTCTTTGGACTTGGAGTTGCAGTCGTTGTTGGAGGCGCTGCCATGGCTATTTGCCCTCCTGGGCTCGGATGTCGTCCGTGATGCTGCGCGCGTCGATGGGCAGCCCGTCATAGTGCCTTACGGACCTCAGCTTCCCAACTTGGTCTGCCGGCAAATCCAACTTCAGCAGCTGGAACATCTGCGCATCGCGATTCTGATCGATTACATAAATTCGTTCGTGCCGCGTGATGAAATCCTGCACCTCTGCTGTAAACGGATACGCTTTCACGCGCAGGTAATCGGTCTCGGTCCGATATTCTTTCCTCAGCTGATCCTGGCTCTCGCCCGTAGCCCAGTGCGAAGTCCCATACCCGATGATCCCAACCTTCGAGCTTCCGTCCTGCACTATCTGTGGCTTCGGCACGCTCTTTCTCAGTTGCTCAAACTTCCGCGTAAGCCGGTCCATATTGTTGCGGTAATCATCCGGGCGCTCGCTATACTGCCCCTTCTCGTTGTGACCGCTGCCGCGCGTGAAATACGACGCCATCGGATGCGTGTTGCCTGGTATCGTGCGATATCCGATCCCATCGCCGTCCACATCCTTGTAGCGCGCGAATCCGCCCAGCTTATCCAGATCTTCCTTCGACAACACCTTGCCCCGCTTGATCGGCGTCGTCGGATATGGGAACTCATCGGCCATCCAGTTATTCATTCCCAGATCGAGATCCGACAATACGAACACTGGCGTCTGCGCGTGTTCCGCGAGATTGAAAGCGTCCTGCGCCATCGTGAAGCATTCTTCCGGCGACGCCGGGAACAGCAGCACGTGCTTCGTGTCACCGTGCGATAGAAACGCCGTCGAAAGCACGTCGCCTTGCGCGGTTCGTGTTGGCAATCCTGTCGAGGGTCCCACCCGCTGCACATCCCAGATCACTGCCGGAACTTCAGCGTAATATCCCAACCCGGTGAACTCAGACATCAGCGAAATTCCCGGTCCCGCCGTCGCGGTCATCGACCGCGCTCCTGCCCACGCTGACCCCAGAACCATCCCCACCGCTGCCAGTTCGTCTTCTGCCTGTACGATCGCGAAAGTGGCTTTGCCATCAGGGCCGATTCGGTACTTCTTCATGTAATCGATGAGCGATTCCACCAGCGACGACGAGGGCGTGATCGGATACCAGGTGACTACCGTGACGCCGGCGAACATGCATCCCAGCGCCGCGGCCGAGTTCCCATCGATGATGATCTTCCCTCGCGTCTCGTCCATCCGTTCCACCCAGAACGGATCCAGCTTCTCCAGGTTCGCTACCCCGTAGTCGTAACCCGCCTTGGCGGCGTTCACGTTCAGATCGGCGGCCTTCTGCTTCTTCCCAAACTGCCGGCGGATCGCCTTCTCCGTCTCCGCCATCTCCATCCCAAGCAGGTGCGCCACCACGCCGGTGTACACCATGTTCTTCACGAGCTTGCGCAGCTTCGCCTCGGGACACACCGTCGCCGTAATCTTGTCGAAAGGAACCGCGTAGAACGTCAGATCGGTGCGAAGAGCATTCAGCTTCAGAGGTTCGTCGTAGAGCACAGCGGCGCCGGGCGCGAGCACCTTCACATCCTCGACCGCAGTCTCTGGATTCATCGCAACCAGGAAGTCGACTTCCTTCTTACGCGCGACATAGCCATTTTTATTTGCGCGAATCGTGTACCAGGTAGGCAATCCCGCGATATTTGATGGGAACAGGTTCTTGCCGGAAACCGGGACTCCCATCTGGAAGATAGTGCGCAGCAAAACCGTGTTGGCCGACTGAGACCCCGAGCCATTTACAGTGGCTACTTGCAGGCTGAAGTCATTCACGATCCGGTTGCCCGCAGAGTCTCCGGTCGCGCCATGTACCGCTAAATCCGTTGTGGCCATTAAACGAGCACGCCTTTCCTAACTGATGAATCTTTCCCCACGAAGGTGTGACTAAATTATAAAGGCTGGATTTACTTAGACATGAGTACCGCACATTGGGCGTGCCTGCAGGCGAGTCGGATGGCAAGTCTGCGCCCCGAATGGATACCTCCCACAAGGCATCCAGCAGCTACGATTCGGTGAAATACTGCGCCATTACGCGAAATTTCTCGTATCGCGATTTCACCAGTTCGTCGGGCGAAAGCTGCTTCAGCTCTCCCAAATGCTTCTGCAGAGCCTGGTCAACCAGCGCTGCTGCCGCATCATGATCCGTATGCGCCCCACCCGGCGGCTCGGGGATTACATCATCGATAATTCCCAACTCCGTCAGGTCTTTGGCCGTGATTCTCATGGCCTCGGCTGCCAGCTCTTTTTTGCTCGAATCTCTCCACATGATCGACGCACAGCCCTCAGGCGAAATCACCGAGTAGACCGAGTTCTCCATCATGATCACGCGATTCGCTACCGCGATCGCCAGCGCTCCGCCGCTTCCGCCTTCACCGGTAATTGCCGTAATCACCGGAACCCGCAGCCGCGCCATCTCCCGCAGATTCTGCGCAATCGCCTCGGCCTGTCCACGTTCTTCCGCGCCGATTCCCGGATACGCCCCGGTTACATCCACGAAGGTGATCACTGGCCGTCCAAACTTTTCCGCAAACTTCATCGCACGGATCGACTTCCGATATCCCTCAGGATTCGGCGATCCAAAGTTCCTCAGCACCTTCTCTTTAGTCGTTCGGCCCTTTTGGGTGCCGACCACCAGCACGTCCTCGCCATGGAAGCGTGCCATCCCGCAGACCATGGCGGCATCGTCAGCAAATCGCCGGTCGCCATGAACCTCGCTCCAGTCGGTAAAAATCCGCTCGACAAAGTCCAGCGGATACGGGCGCTGTGGGTGCCGCGCCAGTTCCGCGCGCTGCCAAGCTCCCAGATTCTGGGTAATCTGCTTTCGCAAAACGTTTACCTGATCGTGCAAAGCCTGCAATTTCTTGTGCGCGTCCTCATTCTCGCGCCCCAGCGGTTCCAGCTGGGCTATCTGTTTTTCGATCTTTTCCAGTTCCTGTTGGGCCTTTGTCGCTGTTTCCATCGGTTTAAGATTCCCGTCCGCCGTGTCGCTTCGTATCTGCTCCAATTCCGAGCCGAGCAGATCGCATACGAGTGCATATCCAGTTGCTGCCACTGCGCACATCCTCTTCGGAGTCGTTATGTGCCCGGAGCCTACTCAACCACCCGGACACTGCCCCGCCCACACAGTTCCTCGACCCGCGAAATAAACGCGTGGTCCGGCATAACATTATAGCCTTCGGCTTCCATCACCACCATGAAGTCTCCAGGACGCTCCAAATCAAACAACACTCGCGCCTCTCCCTTGTGCGCCGCCAGAATCCCGTGTAGCTCGTCGATAACCTCGTTCGTCGTCGATTCCAATGGAATCTTCAGTCGCAGCGAGGCCGGCAACTTTGGCTTCGCTTCTTCTAGCGGAGTGATGTCGCTGACCATCAACTTGGGATTTGCCCCCTCTTCCACCCGCACCGACGCGCGCACCAGCACTGGAACTTCGAGTTTCAATCTTTCCTGCAAGCGCTTGAAATTATCGGAGAACAGCAGGAAGTCCAGCTTACCTGTCATATCCTCCAGCGAGCCCTGCGCGTATAGATCGCCCTTCTTCGACTTCGCGATCTTGTGACTCGTGATCACACCGCCCGTCGAGATGCTCTCATCCCGGCCGGTCGACTGCTTCATCGCGCAGATCTCTTCCACCGTGAGCGCGCGGAAATCCTTCAGCTTGCTGACATACTTCTCCAGCGGATGCCCCGTGATGAAGAATCCCAGTATCTCTTTCTCGAAGGACAGCCTCGTGTGCTCATCCCAATCGGGAACCTCTGGGAGGGTGTCATTTCCGTTCCCCGCCGAAGGTTGATCGTCGAACACACCGAACAGCCCGTGCTGACCCGATTCGGCATCCCTCTGCGTCTTCTGAGCACGTTCAATCGCTTTATCCAACGCCTGCATCAACTGATTGCGGCGGCCCAGCGAATCCATTGCGCCGCTCTTGATCAGCGACTCCACCACTCGCTTATTCAGCAGCCGCAGATCCACCTTCTCGCAGAACTGGTAAATGGAAGTGAGACTCCCCAACTCCTTGCGAGCAGCCACAATCGAGTCAATCGCGTTGTGGCCCACGTTCTTAACTGCCGCCAATCCGAAACGAATCGCTTGCTCGTGCGGAGTAAAGTTCGCATCGCTCACATTGATATCGGGCGGCTCGACCGGAATCCCCATATCGCGGCATTCATTGATGTACTTCACAACGTCATCGGTGTTTCCCGTCACCGAGGTCAACAGCGCCGCCATGAACTCCACCGGATAATGCGTCTTCAAATACGCAGTCTGATAAGCCAGTACCGCGTATGCCGCCGAGTGCGACTTATTGAAACCGTATCCGGCGAACTGCTCCATCAGGTCAAAGATCTTTTCGACTTTCTTCTGCGGAAATTTTCTTTCCAGAGCACCCTGCACAAAGCGCTCGCGCTGCTTCGCCATCTCCTCGGCATTCTTTTTACCCATCGCGCGCCGCAACAAGTCGGCTTCACCGAGCGAGTATCCAGCGAGCCGGTTCGCGATCTGCATCACCTGCTCCTGGTACACGATCACGCCGAGCGTCTCTTTCAGCACCGCTTCCAGTTCCGGCAGTTCGTACTCAATCTTCTTGCGCCCGCTCTTGCGATCAATGAAGTCGTCGATCATGCCGCCCTGGATCGGACCGGGCCGATACAGCGCATTCAACGCCGTCAGGTCTTCAATCGAGTTCGGCTGATAGCGTCGCAACACATCGCGCATGCCGTGCGATTCAAACTGGAACACGCCAGACGTCAATCCACTGTGGAACACTTTCTTGTATGTCTCGACATCGTCTGTCACCAGCGTGTGCAGGTTGATGTCCACGCCCTTCACCTGCTTGATGAGCTTCAGCGCGTCGTCAAGAATCGTCAGCGTCGTCAGCCCGAGGAAGTCCATCTTCAGAAGCCCGAGCTTCTCAATGGCCTTCATGTCATACGCAGTGACGATTTCCTCGTTCTTCGTCAGGTGCACCGGAACAAGATCGGTAAGTGGCTGCGGCGAAATCACAACGCCGGCCGCGTGCACGCCTGAGTTGCGCACCAACCCTTCCAGCTTCTTCGCCGTGTCGATGATCTGCCGCACCTGCGGCTCGTTTTCGTATGCCTGCGCGAGCGGCGGAGAATCCTCCAACGCCTGATCGATGGTGATGTTCAGCGTGGTGGGGATCATCTTCGCGATCCGGTCCACCTCGGCGTACGGCATATCCAGCACGCGGCCCACATCCTTGATCGCCGCCTTCGCCGCCATCGTGCCGAACGTGATGATCTGCGCCACATTCTCGCGTCCGTACTTCTCGGTAACGTAGCGGATCACCTCGCCGCGCCGGTTCATGCAGAAATCGACGTCGATATCAGGCATGCTCACGCGCTCAGGATTGAGGAAGCGCTCGAACAGCAACTCGTTCTGCAACGGATCCACATCCGTGATCGACATCGCATACGCCACCAGGGATCCCGCCGCCGATCCGCGCCCCGGTCCAACAGGAATCCCATGTTCTTTCGCGTAACGAATGAAGTCCCACACGATCATGAAATAGCCGGGAAACTTCATCTGCTTGATGATCTGTATTTCCCACGACAGCCGCTGCTCGTAGTCGCTGATCTGGTGCTTGAGCCTGCCTTGAGTTTGCAACTCGCGTAGCACTTCCACCCGCCGCGCGAAGCCTTCGCGGCAAACACGCTCGAAGTAGCCATCAATATCCATTCCCGCCGGCACATCGAATCGCGGGAACGGATTGCTCACCTTGTTGAGCTTGAAATTGCAACGCTCGGCGATCGCCAGCGTCCGCTTCAAGACATCGGGCTCGCTGCCGAAGACCTTCTCCATTTCCTCGTAGCTCTTCACGAAGAACTGGTTGGTCTGAAACTTCATCCGATTTTCTTCGGCGACCGACTTGCCCGTCTGTATGCAGATCATCACGTCCTGCGCGTGGGCGTCGTCCTCGCACAGATAGTGGCTGTCGTTAGTTGCAACCGCGGGAATGCCGAGTTCGCGCGCGATGCGGAACTGATCGCTAAGAATCTTGTGTTCTTGCGGCAATCCCTGGTTCTGCACTTCGATGAAGAAATTTCCCGCGCCGAAGATGTCATTGAACGTCGCCGCCGCCTTCCTCGAAGCGTCGTACTTCCCTTCCGTCAGGTTCTCCGCGACTTCGCCCTTCAGACAGCCCGAAAGCCCGATCAGCCCTTTGCTGTGTTCCGCCAGGAAGCGTTTGCTCACGCGCGGCTTGTAGTAGAAGCCGTGCAGTGATGCCTCCGAAGTGATCTTCACCAGGTTGCGGTAGCCCTCTTCGTTCTCCGCCAGAACCAGCAGATGGTTATAGGTGTCGCCTTCCGGCGCCATCCGCTCGGTGTTGTGATCCTCTTTCTTGCAGATGTACAGCTCGCACCCGATGATCGGCTTCACGTCCGCCGCCTTCGCCGCGTTGTAGAAATTGACCGCGCCAAACACGTTGCCATGATCGGTCATCGCGACCGCTGGCATCCCGAGTTCCTTTACGCGTTTAACCAGCTTGTCGACGTCGCAGGCGCCATCCAGCAGGGAGTAATCGGTGTGCAGATGTAAGTGAACGAATTGGGACATGGGGACTTCTTCAATTGTAGTGGTCA
>CAWKDK010000004.1:0-101734 GCA_963848375.1 Terriglobia bacterium | reverse complement strand
TGAGGATGTTGCGAATGGCGTCGGGATCCTGACGGAATTCAGGTTTGTAGCGGACGACGAAATCGAAGCGGCGGTCGCCATCAAGAATCTCTGTCGAAGTTATACCACCAATGGCGGCTTGGACGGCTGAATTGATATCGGCGGCGGCGAGTCCGTAACGCGCGGCGGCAGTGCGATTGATGGAGATAAGCAGGTTGGGCTGACCGGTGACGCGGAAGACGCCGAGATCGGCGATCCCGGGGACCTGCTGCATGATGTCCTTGATTTTGCCGGCGGTGTCGCTGAGCTTATCGAAATCATCGCCGAAGAGCTTGAGCGAGTTTTCACCTTTCACGCCAGACATAGCTTCTTCGACGTTGTCCTGAATGTTCTGCGAGAAGCCGAAATCAACGCCTGGGTATTTGGAAAGCTTCTTCGACATCTGCTGGATGAGATCGTCTTTGGAGACGCCACTGGGCCATTGGTTCTGCGGCTTCAACTGAACGAGGAACTCGGCATTGTTGAAGGTGACGACATCGGTGCCGTCATCGGGACGTCCAACTTGTGAGACAACGTTGGTGACTTCCGGGAAACTCTTGAAAATGCCGCGGACGTCATCGGCGAAGTTGGACGAAAACTCAAAAGAAACATCCGTGGGAAGAGTAGCGCGAACCCAAAGATTGCCTTCTTCGAGCTTGGGCATGAACTCGCCGCCAATGAGCGGGGAGAGTGCCATGGCGAGAATCAACAGGCCGAAGGCGAAGAGAAGAGTGAGGCGTCGATGATTCAGGACAGCGTTGAGCGACTTGCGGTAGAGAACACGCAGGACGCGAACGACACGGATTTCGCCATTTTGCTTGAGGGCGATGCGATCGGCGCCCCAGGTGGTCAGGACAGGCGCAAAGAGCAGGGCAAAGATGAGAGCGCCGGTAAGTGCGAATCCGTAGGTGACGGACATGGGCTCGAAGATCTTGCCGGGCACGCCTTCCATCGTGAAGAGAGGAAGGAAGGCGACGAGGATGACCAACGTCGAGAAGAGGACAGGGCGCGCGGATTCGGCGGTGGCGTGAGCGATGACGTCGAAGCTGGGATATTCGGGCTGGCGGTCTTGCAGGCCGCGGTAGATGTGTTCGACGACGACGACGGCGGCGTCGACGATGATGCCGAAATCGATGGCGCCGATCGAGATGAGGTTGGCGGAGTGGCCGGTGAGCACCATCATCCCGAAAGCGAAGAGAATGGCGAATGGGATAGTGAGCGCGGCGATGATGGCAGTGCGGAGGTCGCCAAGGAATACGAGAAGCAGTAACAGGACGAGCGCGATGCCGGTGAAGATGAGGTGGCGAACGGTGTCGGTCGTGATGTGGATCAGGTCGGTACGGTCGTACACGGTTTTGATCTTCACGCCAGCGGGAAGCAAGCCGTTGTTCAACTCGTGAATCTTCTCGTGCAAGCCTCGCAAGGCGGGCATCGATTGCTCGCCTTTTTGCAAGAGCACGATTCCCAAGACGATGTCGTTGTCATTGTTCATTCCGACCTTGCCGAGGCGTTGTTGATAGCCTTCGTGCACGGTGGCAACGTCTTTGAGATAAACCGGGGCGCCGTTACGTTCGGCGACGACAACGTTGCCCATCTCGTCGACCGAACGGAGCAGGCCGATTCCGCGAACATTGACGGCCTGGCTGCCAAGAGAAATGTAGCCGCCGCCCACGTTAGCGTTGGCATTCTGAACGGCGGTGACGACCTGAGGCAGGGTGAGGTTGTACTGCAGGAGCTTATTGGGATCGACTTCAGCCTGATACTGGCGCGTGGTGCCACCGAAGACGGTTAGATCGATGACGCCCGGAACCTGTTTCACTTCACGGCGGACGAGCCAGTCGGCAATAGCTTTGAGTTCGTTGAGGGACTTGGGTCCGTCGACGCGGAAGCGGTAGATTTCGCCGATCGGAGACCACGGCGAGAGCTGTGGTTGCAAACCGGCGGGGAGCGTTACGAGTTGAAGGCGGTTGAGGACCTCCTGGCGATCGGTGAAGTAGTCGGAGTCGAAGTCGAAATACATCTTCACGTCGCTCAGGCCGAAGATGCTGATGGAGCGAATGTATTGAAGATGAGGGACGCCGTTCAGAGCAGTCTCCACGGGAACCGTGACCTGTTGCTCCATTTCTTCCGCGGACCAAGAGGGATTCTGGGTGATGATTTCAACGAGCGGCGGCGAGGGATCGGGATAAGCCTCGATATCGAGCTTCTTCAAAAAGAAGATGCCGGCGACCAGCCAGGCGCCTAGTGCCACCAACATCAGTGGCCGGTACTTCAGGAGAGTGGAAACGAGATTGTTCATCAGTCCGTCTCTCCTCCGCCACGCAAGAGGGCTGCACCCTGAACGGCAACATGTTCTCCGGGCTTGAGGCCAGAGGCAATTTCAACCTGAGTGCCGGACGTCCGAGCAAGCTGGACCGACCGCTTCTCGAATTTGCCGGGGGATTGCTCGACGTAGACGGACGACTGATCGCCTTCTCGGATGACTGCGGTAGTGGGCAGAACGATGACCGGGCGATCGGCACGAATCACGCGGATAGTGGCGAACATTTCCGGCTTAAGAAGTTGCTTGGGATTGGCGATATCGACGCGAACCTTGAGCGTGCGCGTGTTGGGGTCGATGTTTCCAGAGAGCGCGTTCAATTTGCCGCGAAAAGTCTGACCGGGATATGCGCTAACAACTACGTCGACCGGGGAGCCTAGATGGACGGTGGCGAGATCCTTTTCGTAGACGTCACCCACAACCCAGACGGTGCTGAGGTCGGCGATGGTGGCTACCGGAGCAGGCGCATCAAGGGCCTTGGAGAACTCGCCGGGAGCGGCTCCGAGGTCGAGAACGACACCGCCACGTGGGGCAATCACTCGCAACGTGTCATATGAGCCATCGAGCGGAACACCGAGAACGTGTAGATGCTCCTTGGCGCGTTCCAAGTCGGCGCTAGCTTCCTGGGTATTGATTTGTGCGTCCTGGAGATCCTTCTCGGCGATGGCCTTATGTTCGTAAAGAGTTTGCGAGCGGGTGAGGATGCGAGAGGCCCGATCGTATTCTGCCAGCGCCTTCTGATAGTCGGTACGTGCCTGGGCGACGTCGCTGCTTTGGAGTTCGGCGATGACCTGGCCGGAGCGAACGTTGTCGCCCGGGCGGACCATCACTTGGACGACTCGTCCACCGGCTGGTGGGAACACGCGCACAACCGAGGCGGGATCAGGCTGAACTTTGGCGGCGAGTTCGAGTGCATCTGGTACAAGTTGCTGCTGAACAGCTTGGGTTTGAACGACGGGCGTTTGATTCGGTGCGGGCTGCGACGCCGCCTCGGCACCGGATTTATCACCACAGGCGGTGAGCCCAAGGATCATGCAGCTGAGTGCAAGAGGTGCGAAAAGGCGAACGGTAAAGCGCGGGCGTGCGATCAAAAAGGTCTGATGTGCCGACTCCGGCACAGGGTAACTCAGTCGTCTCATAAGAACTTGCTTTCAATGAATGATGAAGATCAGCGAACTGACCTCACGCGTATGCAACATGGGTGTTGGTACGAAATGAATATGAGATGAACGAAATTAGACGAGCGCGGGAGGAGCGCGATCAGAAACCGAGTTGCGATACGACGATGTCGAAAGAAGTTGAGGCTGCTGAACGGGAACAAAGGTTAGCGCCGGCGGCGGGGTGGCCAAGCAGAACAGAGGGACTGGAGGAGCAAAGGCGCGCGTGCGATCCCTGAATGCCTGACGAAACATCAGGTAGCAGGTGCCGCAGTACCTTGCGCCCGGAATCCTCCATGGCGAACTCGGCGACGTGAAGATCGTCAGTTGCGGAGATCACCGGGAACAGCAACACAAGGATGCACAGCAGTGCGACCAGAGTAATTACGGGGCGGCGAGCACAATGTTCGTTTGCGGATAGAAACCGCCGCCAAAACAGCAGGCTGCCCGCAACGACCAGCACCCACACGATATTTAGGAGGAGTTCCAGCATGAAAACGCTCAGGGTAACTGATCACCCCGGCAGTAATAATGATACTAAAGAATTGCGAGGTAGTGAGTTACGAAGAGGTGAGCACTCCGGGCGTGAGAAGTAGATTATCCTCTGTTCGGTTCGGTGTTACTCGCTACGGATGCTGGTAACAAGGATTGTGTGGGTCTTCTCGTCAAGAGTGCCCTTGAGTATCACCTTACCGCCCGCGAATGGTTCCACTGCTTTTTGATCGTTGAGGTGATAGGCGTCAGAAGGGGTCTTGAGCATGTACACTGCGCCCATTTTGTGAACGCAATAATTAGCGCAGGACTTGGCGTCGGTCCCCATCGACTTACCTTTCAGCATTTCCTGGTGGGAGCGGGTAAGAGAATGAACGTTAGTGGCGCAAGAGCTATCGGCGATCTCACCACGAAAGGTCGTTTCGGCGAATGAACGGAACGGTACCGTCAGAAAAAGAAAAGAGAGGGCAAGGGTGGTTAGCAATTTCATCGAGAAGTCTCCAAAACTGATCGTGTGGGGAGCACTTTTATAGTCATGTGCATGGTTTCGTGGTCCTGACTACAGATCACATTACAAACGACCTTGTAGTCCCCGGGCACGTCCGGTGCAGTGAGGTCAAAATCGTGGGTGCCGGGCTGTAACGACAGCATCCATCCCGGGACCTTCTCGCCATTCTTGTCGAGCAACACGAAACCGTGAATTGCACCATCGCGATTCATCGATTTCGCTTTTATGGCAGTGATCCGTAGAAGAACACGCTCCCCAGAATTGAGAGTTAGTGTGGGATTGGGACGACCCGCCACTTTGAATCGACTGTCGTGATCCGCAGTGATCTCCAACAGGCGTGGGGTGGCTTGAGCGGATAAAAGCCCTGAGGCGAGAGCGATGAATAAGAACAGCTTTGTCATTGAGTGATGTACTGGAGGATGACGCGCATGTCTTCGTCGGTGATGTTCGCTCTGACCCGCATGTGGCGAATCGCAGTACGCATCATGGCGGGCGAGAGTTTGTGTGGGGCCTGGTGACAGCGGCCGCAATTGGCGCGGAAGCGCTTTTCACCCTCCAGGCTCATTTCCTCGCGCTTGTTGGCCTGAGCATCGTTTGGAGAGGTTTTCGGCGAGGGTGCACCTGCAAAAAGTGAGGAGCAGAGCAGAATCAGAGCAGCCGCAGAGAAGAGGATCCGGTTGAGTTTCATTGCCAATCTCCCGGCCAGAGCGGCATCGCAAATCTGTAAGTGGCTCCGATGGTCCAGATATTTCGGTTTCCGTCGATGCTGAATGCGCGCCCATAGCTGGTCTGCAAACGGATATCGTCGCGGAAGTAGTAGTTCAGACCGCCTTCAACCTGAGTAGTGCGCACGTCGGGAAGTTCGTATTCGTCGTTCTCGTCTATGTCCTTGCCTATCAAGAACTGCTGTAGACGTGCAACGAGTTGTGCGTGCCGAGTGACGGCCTGGGCGACGGGAATAGAAGAGAGTTTGTAGGCGCTCTCGATCCAATAAGCCTTGCCCTTGATGTCGTATGCATATTCGGCGCGCAGGTCGAACGGAACGGAGTAAGGCTGCCAAGCCAAGTGAGCGCCGTACGAGTTCGTACGTTCTTCCTGGAGCAGATGCTTCCACGAAGAGCCGATTTCGAAACGTCGCTTGGGAAAATAAAAGCTCACCCGTCCACCAGCGGCGCGGTCAGAATCAAGCTTGTTGACGGTGCTGAGAGTGGAAAAATAGGTCGCGTAGGTCAGATCGACGCCGTTGCCGACTTGAAAGCCACCGCGCAACATTGCGCCGTCGCTACTCTCGCCAGTCAAGCCGAGGGTGAACGGCTCCTGTTGGAGATTCCGGATGAACAAGGGGTAGAGACGTTCGTTGTAAATTCCAAACGGCGTCAGATATCGTCCGGCCGAAAAGGTTACGTATTTGTTTGCGATGTAATCGAGCTGCAGATATTGGAGTTCGCTACCGACGGGACCGCCGAAGCTGCCATCCTCTTTTCGCTCGAAGTCTCCCTCAAATTCGCCACGACCCTCGATTAACCAATTCGTACGGATAGGTACCAAGAGCACGGGGGCAAACACGGGCTGAACATCAGCATGGCCGCCGTCGAAATTGGTCACGAAAGCCGCGGTACCGCTCAGCAAGGGGACGGCACGATCATTATTGTCTTGCGCAAAACCAAGGATAGCGGTCGCGAGGAGCAGAAATATCCACAAGATTGCGCCTCGAAAAGCCGCTACAGTTGGGCAAAATCTCCGGTTCACGGTTATCCCCACGTCAAACTGAATGTGGGCACCTTAGCCGATGTATGTTGTCGAGAGCAATAACAACGAGGGGTTTGAGGTACTCTAAAGTAACCAATCGCAAGAGGATATATCTCTAACATGCAGTTAGGGATGGAGTGGGTAAGGTTGTTGACACAATCGTGACAATTCGAGGCCTAGTTCGTGGAGGCGATGGCGGATGGGAACACGGGTTTGTGCCAGCAGGCAGGCGTGCAAGCCGAGGCAAGGAGCAAGCACGGTGGTGGGCCCAGTAGGATTTGAATTTGAACGAGAACGTAGATTCAAGTAGATAGACAGCACGGCTGGGACCGTAAAACGATATTAGTACATGGTACTTCACGCTAACGGATCACAAATGGATCACACCCGCTACTCTCTCAGTGACCCCTCTTGATTAAGACCACGGTGAGAGCGATCAGCGCACCCGTCATGAAGACCAACACCCACGTTAGACCGATAAGCCATCGAGACAGCACAGGCGAGAGTTCCTGCCGCAATGGCTGACACCCTTGCTCGATCTCCAAGAGGCAGGACACACGATTGCGGAACCGATAGAGTGAATGACTAGGAGAGACCATTTTCCTGCGTTCGGTCCGCTGTTCGGTTAGCAGTTTGACCGCTGTCACAGTCTTTCACTCGCTTCCCGGCTTTGAGAAAGTGCCACACGATAAACGCGGGAACGGCTAGAGACAGGAGAACTGGCTTCGGATACTCGCCGCTGGCAACAGACACCACGACGCTTAATGCGCCTATGACATAAGCTACGGCGATGCCAATGAGAATGCGGCGGCGGAAGTTCGAGTCGCGTTCAGCGCGCTCTACTATCGCGGTCCCTGCCCACAGAGAGCAAACCATCAAGACGGTAGCGAACAATACTCCGACGACAGCAAGCAACATAGAAGTTGAGCGAAGTATAAAGCACTGAACAGCTTCGCAATTGTGCACTGCTATCCTCTGGAGGCCTACCGCGATGCCATGACAGCAGACATGCGAGATGCATACTCCAAGGTGGTTAGCATCGCAATTTCTGCTAACGGATCACAAAACGGATCAAAATCCGCGTAAGTGATTGGAAACATGGTGGGCCCGGTAGGATTTGAACCTACAACCAACAGATTATGAGTCTGCTGCTCTAACCGTTGAGCTACAGGCCCCACGCGCACAAGGCTAATGATAGCAAAGCACAACAAGCGACTAAACCATGCCGGAGATGTTCCGATGTAACCGCTGGGTGTGCGCCCAATCACATAGAAATCGTGTGGAGCGCGATAGCGTGAGCCTCACAGGCTCCATCTTCGAATCAGGCAACGTTGTATGCCTCTCACCCAATACATCCCGAACGATATTCGGGGAACCGTAACCTACCGTCTCATTACCCTGGAAACCGAGATCGCGAACATTCAATATCTGCTCGCATTTCCGGAACTCACGGAAGCTCAGAAACAACGCCTTCAGTCTCTGCTTTTGGCTACAGAGGCGGAGTTGCGCGAGATATATGCGCGACTTCGTGCTTCGTAGTCGCGAGAAAGACTGGGATTCAAAGCTGACACTCCTTTGATTTCCAGCACAAGGAGCGCGACACGGCGGAGTGCGGCGTCATCCAACCCAAGCAGTGCGAGAGAACCCATTAATGGAAGTTACTCAGGCCGTTGCGGTGAGCGATTGAGAGCGATGCGCGGATGCTTGCTCGTCTGGCAGTTTTGCCAGTTCTAAGAGAGTCGCTCGTTACGTAAGTTGGTTTGGCGGAGAGTGATGCGATGGGCGAGTTGCGACATCTGACGGTTCCTGCGGCGGGAACAAATGTTCAGCGCCGTTTCTTCCGATTACTTTGCGTGTGCGCTCTGGTTGCGTATTCCATGTCCGCTTACGCACATGCGGTGCTGGTGAAAGCCGTGCCCGGGGCGCACTCGACAGTAGCCGGTACAGCGATCACTGTAAGGCTGCAGTTCAACGTCAGAGTCGACCCGAAGCGATCGCGAGTGGCGCTGGTCCGGCCGGATAAATCGCAAAAACTACTATCGGTAAACCAGCCCGCGCCTGAGCTGTTGGAATCACAAGTAACCGGGTTGGCCAACGGGGATTATTCGATCCGATGGCAAGTTCTCGCCTCGGATGGACACATCACACAAGGCGAGATTCCCTTCAAGGTTGCAAGGTGAATGGGTCAGTTCCTTAACATATACGGCTTTCTGGCCGTCGTGCTGCGCGCCGCAACAATCACATTCCAGTCACTGATCATCGGAGGCGTGCTGTTCTTGTGCGGCGTGCTGGGTAGATGGCGCGCTGAGAAGAGCAGTGAACCCGCAGCCATATGCGAGCGGCTGCTTCGACTAGCTGGAGTTGGACTCGCTATCACGCAACTGGTCTACGTTTGTTGCGAATCGTTTGTCCTGACGCAAACGGTCGGATTGTCGCTTGGGGAGATTCTCGGCGCTAACTTCTTTCTCGCGGGAATGGCGCAGATCTTTTGCGGAATTGTGATCGCGATAATTTCGTACAAGCCGCGTTGGACGGTTGCGCTGCTGTCGGCAATGTCGCTGGCAGTGCTGCTGGCGTCGGTGGCTACAAGTCACGCATTCTCGCGGGTGGAGTCGAGAGGGGCGGTGGTAGCGTTCACGGCGCTACACCTGGCGGCGCTGGGATGCTGGATCGGAGGACTACCGTACCTGCTGCTGAGTATTCGAAAGATGCCGGATGGCGATGCGAAAGCGAGAGTGCTGTCACGTTATTCGCATATCGCGCTGGTCGGCGTTGGTGTGCTGGTGGCGAGTGGAGTCGCGACGGCGATTCATTATGTCGATTCGGCAGCCGCTCTATATGGCACGGCGTACGGAGTCATGCTACTGGCGAAAGTGGTGCTGCTGGCAGTGATGCTTCTGTTCGGCGCGCTGAATCGATCGATCATTCGACGAGGAAATGGGGAAGAAGTCAGACAGCGGTTGCAGAATTTCGTGGGAGCCGAGATTGGGATTGGCTTTGCCTTGGTGCTGACAGCCGCTTCCATGACATCGCAGCCGCCCGCAATTGACCTGACTGAGGGGAGAGTGGACGAAGCGACGATTGTGGATCGATTGAAACCGGAGTGGCCACGCTTTCGGACTCCACCGGTAGCCTCTCTTTCGCCGGCCACACGTCCACTGGACAAGGCGGCCGCTGCGAATGGTCCAACGTCGCTTGTGCCAGGAGAGAAAATTCACCTGCCCAATTCACCGGCAGATATCGCGTGGTCCGAATACAACCACAATTGGACGGGATTCATGCTGGTGATCATTGGACTGCTGGCGACGATCTCGCGAACGGGACGGCTGTCATTCACGCGTCACTGGCCCCTGGCATTTCTGTTCATGGCGGCGTTTATTTTTCTGCGGGCCGATCCGGAGAACTGGCCGCTGGGTCCCAACGGTTTTTGGGAAAGCTTCGATCAGGCGGAAGTTCTGCAACATCGACTGGCCGTGGGACTGGTAGTGGCGTTTGCGTTCATGGAGTGGCGCGTACAACTTGGCAAGGCAAAATCGGCATTCGCTTCACTGGTCTTCCCCGCCGTTTGCGTGGCGGGTGGAATGATGCTGATGACGCACAACCACTCGCTCAATAACGTGCAAGATGAGTTGCTGGCGGAAATGAGCCATCTACCACTGGCGCTTCTGGCGATCATTGCGGGATGGGCGCGCTGGTTGCAGTTGAGACTGCCGGCTCGGGACCAGGGGATCGTCTCGTGGATATGGCCGGTGTGCTTCGTGCTGATGGGAGGGATATTGCTTAATTACCGGGAGGGCTGAAGGCGGTTAGTTAGTCGTTCAGTCTGTCAGTCTTTCAGACGATACACCTTGCTGGAACCGGCAGCCGAGGTCGGCTGCCCCACGTGAGTTTGCGATAGCGCAGGATCGTCTGTCGGAAACAAGTAAAGACGCGGGCGAGGACGCCCGCGCCACCCGCCACCGGTAAGATTTAGAATTCATCCATGCCTGCCGTTGATGTTCCTCCGAAGCCAGCTGCCTATGGTGTTCGCAGACTGCCGATCGTAATTGTTGGAATGCTGGGAGTGGTGCTTGGTGCGGCGATCGTAATGATCGCATCCAGGGTCACGAGTGATTACGCAGCGCTGGGCTTCTGGCATGCGCTAACGGCGAGGTCGAGCCGCATCGATTTGTCACGACCCGCGGTAGTGCGCCGAATCCAGCAATTGCAGCGGTTAGAGACCGTGGTCTACAGCATGGACAAGATCGTCGTCGGGCAGCGGGAAGGGAAGATTCTTCCTGATTTTCTAGTGGGAGATCGTTTGTTGTTGCTGGCGCAAGGGCAAGTGGTGGCGGGAGTTGATTTCTCGCAGTTACAACTTACAGATGTTTCGCTGGACCGCAAAACAATTCGGGTTCGGCTCCCCGCGGCTGAGGTGTTCTTCACGCGGCTCGACAGCCAGAACACGCGAGTTTATTCACGTGAGACCGGACTGCTGGTCCCGGTGGATCCAACGCTTGAGACGGAAGTACGGCAACAGGCAGAGCAGCAACTTCACGACGCAGCGTTGCAAGACGGGATCCTGAATACGGCTCAGCAGAATGCGCGAACAACTCTAACGGGCTTGCTGAAGGGATTGGGCTTCGAGAACGTGGAGTTCGACTAGAACAGACGCAGTCCGGTTTCGAGCGAGTCGCCGGAGGGCGTGTTCCACATCACCTTGGTTACGACCTCGCCCCAGACGAAAAAGACGCGAACATCCTGACCGGGCAAGAGGTCTTTGCACTGATGGCGAACGCGCAGGCCGTGCAAGCTGAAGTCGAGGAGTTTGCCGCGAAACTCGATATCGCCTGTTGCCGTTTCAATTACCAGGGTGACTTCGCCTTCGGCTCCGAAGCGGGGTTCCCTGCGTCGTTCGGATTCTAACTGGGCTTGCCGCTGCAGTCGCTGGATGTCGCTCAACATAACTAGTTCGACAATACTTGGATCGGCGTGCCGGAAGCAACAAACTAAGGTAACGCGCTCGCTATTTTTTGAGTATAGACAGATTCAGGCCTGGCTAGTCCCCGACCATGACGGGAGAACCCATCTCTTCACTGGAATCGTGGATACTTTCGATACGCCAGATTTCCCGAGCATATTCCTGAATGGTGCGGTCACTGGAGAACTTGGCCATGCGGACGGCATTGAGGATGGCCTTTCGTCCCCAGGTGACGGAGTCGACGAAGTCGCGCTCGGCGCGGGCGGAGGCATCGAGATAGGACGGGAGATCGGCAAGATGGAAGTAACGATCTCCGTGATGGATGACGGAGTCGAAAAACCAGCGAAAGAGGTGCGGTTGCTCGGGCGAGAGGACGCCGGATACGAGAGCGTCCATGGCGCGCTTGAGGCGCGGATCCTGCCAATAGAGGGCGGAAGGATCGTAGAGGCCTTGATCGCGCATGGTTTTGAGTTCTTCGACGGTGCAGCCGAAGATGTAGATATTCTCTTCGCCAGCTTCCTGCATGATCTCAATGTTTGCGCCATCGAGCGTGCCAAGCGTGAGCGCGCCATTGATCGAAAGCTTCATATTCCCGGTACCGGATGCTTCCATTCCGGCAGTGGAGATCTGCTCGCTAATATCGGCGGCGGGCATGATGACTTCGGCGAGCGAAACGCGGTAGTCGGGGATGAAGACGACTTTCAGGCGATCTTTGACGCGAGCGTCATTGTTGATGAGATTACCGACGCTGTGTATGAGCTTGATGATCTGCTTGGCGGCCCAATATCCGGGCGCTGCTTTACCCGCGAAGATATAAGTACGAGGCGCGAGGGAGTCTTCGGCGTCTTCGATGAGGCGCTGGTACTCGGCGATGATGCGCAACACGTTCAGCGATTGCCGCTTGTATTCGTGGATGCGCTTGACCTGGACGTCGAAGATGGAACTGGGATCGACGTCGGTGCCGGTTGTCTTGCGAATGACATCAGCCAGACGGACTTTGTTCTGCTGCTTGATGGCGAGAAACTCACCGCGGAAAGAGGCGTCATCGGCGAAGCGCTCAAGTTCGCGGAGGCGGCTGATATCGGTGATCCATTTGTCGCCGATGGCATCGGTGTAGAGTCGCGAGAGTCCGGGATTTGATTTCAGGACCCAGCGGCGAGGAGCGATGCCGTTGGTCTTGTTATTGAATTTCTGTGGCGAGAGTGCGTAGAAGTCAGGGGCAAGAGTGGTTTTACAAAGCTCGCTGTGAATCGCGGAGACGCCATTGATGGAGTGGCTGCCGACCATAGCGAGATTCGCCATCCGGACTTGTTTTTCGCCGCCTTCCTCGATGATCGACATCTTGCGGAGCTTGTCGAGATCGCCAGGCCAGGAAATTTCGACTTTACGCAGAAATTCGAGATTGATCTCCGAAATAATTTCGACGTGACGCGGGAGTACGTAGGAGAGCAGCGATAGCGGCCACTTCTCGAGGGCCTCGGGAAGGAGCGTGTGATTCGTATATCCGAGCGTAGCCTCGGTGATCTCCCACGCGTGCTTCCACTCCAGGTTGTGACCATCGACGAGCACGCGCATCAGTTCGGCGACGGCGAGACTCGGATGGGTGTCGTTCATCTGGATAGCAACGTTGGAGGCGAAGTCGTCGAAAGTTTCGTGGGTCGCGCGATAGCGACGGACAATGTCTTTGATGGAACAGGCAACGAGGAAATATTCCTGAAGGAGCCGTAATTCTCTTCCGGCGGGGAAAGCGTCAGAAGGATAAAGGACACGAGAAATATTCTCGGCAGAGATCTGTTCTTCGACCGCCTTGAAATATTCACCGTTGTTGAAGGCTTGAAGATTGAAGTCGGCGGAGGTGCGAGCGCCGAAGAGGCGGAGCCAGTTCACGGATTTGCCGGCATAGCCTGCGACGGGCAAATCGTGGGGAACGCCGATTACGGCTTTGTAGTCGACCCAGATGCGTTTCTCGGTGCCGTTGGAGCTTGCAGAGCGCTCCATGCGTCCGTAGATCGGGATGAGAAAAGGTTCGTCGATGCGTTCGAAATAGAAGGGGAATCCTGTTTCTTTCCAGCGATCCGGTTTTTCAACCTGGTAGCCGTCGACGATTTCCTGCTTGAAGAGACCGTAGTCGTAATCGATGCCGTAGCCGAATCCGGGCATGCCGAGTGTCGCCATGGATTCTAGGAAACAAGCTGCGAGACGTCCAAGGCCGCCGTTGCCGAGAGCGGCGTCGGGCTCGGCGTCCAGGACATCGTTGAGGTCGGAGTCGCATTCGGCGATAGCGCGCCGCGCTTCTTCTACGAGCTTGAGGTTGTAGAGAGTGTCACCGAGCGTGCGCCCGATGAGAAATTCCATGGAGAGGTAATAGAGACGTTTCGCGGATGCAGAGGTGTAGCGGCGCTCGGTATCGAGCATGCCATCGACGAGCAGATCGCGAATGGCGAGAGAAAGAGGCCGAAGTAATTCCTTCGCTCCGAGTCCCTGCGTGTCGCGTCCCAGGGAATAACGGATGTGCCGGTAAATGGATTCCCGAAGTGCTTGAGTTTTACCAGGGTCCCCGTTTAAATCATTCTGCACTAGAAAACGCCCCACCTTCTCGGAGCCGCGGCACGCTTCTAGTCTCCGATGTGTTCTTGCGGCTTCAGGTTAGCCACGTCGCCAACCGAAGCAGGTTTGTTCGGTTTTCTTGCTATCAGAGTACCACGAATTATTATTAGAAATCCCGATAGGTGCGATAGATAACGGTGCTCCAACTAAGGTCACTATGCCTCGTGATTCTTAAGAAGAAGCCCTTATAGAAACGAGAAAAACTAGCGTAATGACAAGGGTCGAAGAGTTCTTCGAATTCGCAAAACACGGTACGACGTTGCGGCGCGAAGTACTCGCCGGACTAACGACGTTCATGACGATGTCGTACATCCTGGTGGTGAATCCTGCGATTCTGACGGCCGCTGGAATTCCCGCGGGAGCATCGCTGGTGGCGACGATCATCACGGCTGCAGTCGGGACACTGCTGATGGGCGTGTATGCGAAGCGTCCGTTTGCAGTGGCGCCGTACATGGGCGAAAACGCATTCATCGCGTACACCGTTGTGCGTGTGTTGGGATTGAGTTGGCAGGCGGCACTGGGCGCAGTGTTTCTTGCCGGCTGCGTTTTCCTGTTAATGACGGTGCTGAAGCTGCGGCAATGGCTAGTGGGCGCGATTCCAAAAACGTTGCGATACAGCTTCGCGGTCGGCATTGGATTGTTCCTGACATTCATCGGACTGAACGATAGCGGAATTGTCGCGCTTGGAGTGGCGGGTGCTCCGGTGAAGCCGGGGAATCTGGCGTCACTGCCGGTGCTGCTGGCGATCCTGGGATTTTTGCTGATTACGATCTTGATTATCCACCGATTTCCGGGAGCGATTCTCGCGGGGATTCTCGTGGTGACAGTGCTGTCGATGGTGTTGCGCGTCGCGCCGCCTCCGCATGGATTCGTTAGCTTGCCGCCGAGTATTGCGCCGATTCTGTTCAAACTGGATTTCCGGCACGTGTTTACGTGGGCGTTCTTTCCGATTGTGCTCACGATATTTGTCATGGCATTTGTCGATACGATGGCGACGTTGATTGGCGTGTCAGCAAGGGCGGGGTTGCTGGATGAAGAAGGGAATCTGCCGCAGATAGAGCGTCCGATGACGGTGGACGCGATTTCGACGATGCTGGCGGCGCTGGTGGGAACGACAACATCGGGCGCGTTCCTGGAATCGGCGGCGGGAGTGGAAGCGGGAGGCCGCACGGGAATGACGTCGGTAGTCACAGCGTTGTGTTTTGTGCTGGCGCTATTCTTCTCGCCGTTTGTCGCGTCGGTACCGCCACAGGCGTATGGACCTGCGTTGATCATCGTTGGATTGATGATGTTTGCACCGGTGGTGCATATTCCGTTTGACGACTATACGGAGGTGGTACCGGCGTTCGTCGTGGTGGCGCTGATGAGTTTCACGTTCAATGTCGGAATCGGAATGACCGCGGGCTTCGTGCTGTATCCGTTATGCAAAGTGGCGGCAGGACGGTGGAGGGAAGTGCGTCCGGGGCTGTGGGTGCTCGGAGGACTGTCGCTCCTGTTCTTTGTGTTTTATCCGTATTGAACCATGCGGGTAGTTGGACCCCACCCAAGCCAAAAGAAGGCCAGGGTGGGCATCCATCCAGGATTGATTGTCCTATATCAGGCGGCACGGCTGTAGGCATCGGAGCCATGCTGCTTTACGAGCTTGTTGTAAACGCCAATGGTTAAAAACGCGGGCACCCATTGGCCAACGAAGAGTGCCCACTCGTCCTTGCCGAGGATCTTCAGAATTGCTGACGCGGCAATTGAACCGAGAGCGATGCCTAAGTATCCGGATGACGGAATCTTTGCCGTATAACGTTCGATGCTTCCAGTGAACTCGTCTTCGCGAATTTCTCCGCTGCGTACGCGCATGCTAGTACCTCATTTGTGAGTTGTGATCCCCGTAGGGTGTCGATTGTCAGATGCGATGCCTTGCGTAAGAAATGGCGTAAAACCAACTCACGCTGAGTTAAATTCGACGTGCCGGAAAACTATGGACGGAGCTTTGCGTGAAAAGAAAACTGAGAGTTGTAGGATTTGCAGCGTGCCTCCTCAGCGGTAGCCTGGCCTGCGCTCAATATCTGCAGGCAGTGCCGAAACCAACCGCGGACAATGCGGAAGAGAGAGCGACAGTGATGTGGAAATGGCTACAGGATTGGCCCAACCTGGGGCGATATCGAGCGGCGAATCAGGAACTCGGCGCGCCGAAGCCCGGCGAGCAGCGCGTGGTGTTCATGGGCGATTCGATCACCGACATGTGGCAGCTGCCGCAATACTTTCCGGGGAAGCCGTATGTCAATCGTGGAATCAGCGGGCAAACGACTTCGCAAATGCTGGTGCGCTTGCGGCAGGACGTGGTGGATTTGAAACCGCGCGTGGTTGTGATCCTGGCAGGAACGAACGACATAGCTGGAAACACGGGTCCGATTACGCTGGAGGAGATTGAGCGCAACTTTGAGTCGATGGGCGATCTGGCACATGCGAATGGGATCAAAGTGGTGCTGTCATCGATTTTGCCGGTTCACAACTACACGTTGAGATCCAAGCTGTTCTTTGGTGAGCGCTCGCCAGAGAAGATCGTGGCGCTGAATCAGTGGCTGAAGCAGTACGCGGGCGATCATGGGTATGTCTATCTCGATTACTTTAGCCCGATGGTAGATGAGCGCGGATTGTTGAAGAAAGATCTGGCTGATGATGGACTGCATCCGAACGAAGCGGGATTGAAGATCATGGCGCCGCTGGCGGAAAAGGCTATCCAGCAGGCGATGAGCCAGAAGTAGCGGGCAGCCGAGGTCGGCTGCGCAATTTTGAAACTGCAGATCCCTCGCGGACTGGAGTCCGCTCGTGATGACATCTAACAAAAGCGGCAGCCGAGGTCGGCTGCCCCACGTGATTTTCGATGAAGCGAACTGGCCCGCTCGTGGGCGGGCTCCACAAAATCTCTAGGCGTGCTTCTCTTCGCGGACGGCGTCGAGCATTCGTGCAGGCAGCGGTTTCTGCGGTGGACGCTTCTCTTTGATGTCGAGCGGTAGACGAAAGTCTTTTGCAGAGGCACGGCCTGCGGCGAGCCAGCCATAGCGAGTCAAGATTGAGCCAGCGATGCCGCAGCAAGCGGCCAATTTGCGGAGGCCTCGGGATTTCCTAGAGAAGACTGCCGCGAGTCTTAGGAGCAAAGGCGCAGGGCCAGAGAGAACACCGCCCGCACGAGTGACCCAGCCGCTGGCGCCGCGTTTTAATGGGCGAAGTACGGGATCGGAGTCGCTCTCCAGTGTGAATCCTTCCCAAGTCTCGAACGTGGCAGCAAGAAGAGCAAGCCAGTTGAGGGCGGCATTCTGATTGCCCATCAACTCGAGCGTAGAAACTCCGGCCTGTACGCCCGACATTCCGAAGTGGACGGGAAGCGTTTTTACGTTCTTGTTCCAGACAGGAATCGCCGTGGCACCAATCAGGACTCCGGTGTAGTTGTGTAGCGGCAATCCGAAGAGCGCAGCCAGTCCCTGGCTGACTTGACCGACGATGCGGACCGGGAGCGAATCGTAGCGCTGTCGAACCAGGTTCGCGAAGACGGCTGCGCCGGCGGCCGATCCGAAGGCCGCGAGCGTCCACGCGCCCATACTCATCGGGCTTTGGAGCTTGAAGACGCGCAGCATTCCAAGGAATCGTTCGGGACGTCCGAGATCTGAAATCAACAGAACCGACGAGAGGCCAGCGCCGCCAGCGGCGACCCAGCGCGCGTCGTGGGCAAGTTTTTCGTCGTCACCGATCCAGTCGGCGAGAGCACCGATCACGGATGCGGCTCCGGCGGCGCCTCCAACAAAGAAGTAGAGAGGAATTTCCCATGTCCACGGCGGCTGCTTCAGCAGCGGAATGCCGTAGTATCCGGTTTCAGAACTGGCCCGCGGAAAGGGAGCGCCTTCCGGACGAACGCCTGAGATTTCCACTCGTCCTTTGCTTTCGGCTTCGCGGCGGATTTCCAGCAAACGCGATTCGCTGGCGGCGTCGGGCACGCGTTTTTTTTCGGGATCGGCTTCTGATGGCCAGGTGCTCATCCACGACTCCTTCTCGACGTCCAAGTATTTCTGTGCGCGACAGCACTCTTACGTGATCCTGTAAAAGCGACGAGGGCCGCTAAGACAAAAGCTCCAGCTCCAATTACTGCCGAGCGCCACGCGTCTTTCTGGAAGATGGTCGGGACTTCCGGCTTGGGCGGCAGGTTGTACATTCGTGGATCACCACGTACGAGGAAGAACGCATGAATGCCGCCAACGCTGGTTTCTTTGGGATCGTAGATCTGCGCGTCCTTCATGCCTTTGTTGTGCAAATCTTCAAGTCGCTCTTTAGCTTGCGCCTGGAGTTCATCCAACTGGCCGAACATGATGGATTTCGTGGGACACGCCTTGGCGCAGGCAGGTTCCAGGCCTGCTTTCTGGCGATCGGTGCAGAAGGTGCACTTGAAGGCGCGGCCATCGTCAGGATTGCGTTGAACCACGCCGAAGGGGCAGGAAACGACGCAGTAGCCGCATCCGTTGCAAACGTCGGGCTGCAGGTAGACGGAGCCGAATTCGGTGCGCACGAGCGCGCCGGTTGGGCAAGCCTCCATGCAACCGGCAACTTCGCAGTGCTTGCAGACGTCGGAGGAGAATTCCCATGAAAGAGAATCAGGAGAGTTGCCACCTTCGCTGGGGTGAATCTGGCCTTCCACAAACTTCACGTGTCGCCACGTGGCGTAACTTACGGAGCCTGTATTGTCATAGGAAAAGCCGCTCCAATTCAGGCCGTCCGCCGGAATGTCGTTCCATTCCTTGCACGCAACTTCGCAGGCTTTGCAGCCGATGCACAAAGTAGAGTCGGTGAAGAAGCCGGTAGTCCTCTTACTGTGCTGATCCGGGTTCTCAGTACGAAGCTGAAACAGTTTTGTAGACGGAGCCGTGCTCATGCGACCCTCTGTGTTTCACGCTTGAACTGCTCAAGCACCCCGGCACCATCGGGCAGACGCCGACCGGGAGTGAGATTGCACACCAGCGCCTTGGTTTCCATGATGCGAACGTTGGGCTCTTCGGAAATGGCTAGCAGATCGTTGGCGACATCGCCTGTGGACACACCTTTCCATCCCCAGTGATAGGGCAGCCCGACCATGTGAATGGTTTTGCCGTTTATCTGAAGCGGGCGCACCCGTTGTGTCACAAGAGCGCGGGCCGATACGATCCCGCGCGGAGAAGTGATGGTGACCCATTCGCCGTTGATGATGCCGAGCTCCGTAGCAAGCTCCGGAGAGATTTCGCAGAAAAGCTCGGGCTGCAGTTCTGAGAGGTGCGGAACGGTACGGCTCATGCCTCCGGCGGTGTGGTGCTCGGTGAGCCGGTATGTTGACAGGACATAGGGGAACCGCGGGTCGTCTGGTTGCGAGGCATACGGGTTGTCGGGCCGTTGCTTGGTGTCGGCCGCGGGATTCGTGCCGTGATCCGGATATAGCGAATTGCTGGTTATTGATTCCAGTGGCTCGTAGTGAGTGGGTAGTGGACCGTCTTTGAGGCCGCTGTTGACGAAGATCCAGGCGACACCATCGGAGTGCAGCATGAAAGGAGCGTCGCCCGGGAGAGCGGCCACACCTTTTCCATTGCGGAGATCGCCTTTGTGATCGGGAGACTTCTTCAAGTCGAAATCGGGGCGATCGAGACCTGTCCAGGTCTTCTTTCTTGACATCCCACCAGACGAGTTTCTTCTTTTCGCTCCAAGGTGTGCCATCGGGAGCGGCGGAAGCGCGATTGTAGATAATGCGACAATCGTTGGGCCAAGCGAATCCCCAGCCGTGGCCGAGATAATCTTTGGGCTCCCGCTGATTGGCTTTGTTCAGGTTCGATTCGGGAAAAACGCCACAATAGATCCAACAGCCGCAGGCAGTGGATCCGTCCGTCTTTAGATCGTTATACGACTTAATCTGTTTGCGATCGTGCCAGGTGAAGCCATTGATTTCGCGCAGAACTTCTTCGGCGTCAGGCTCGGCGTGAGCTCCGCGAGTTGAGTATTCCCACCGAAGGGCGTTGAGAGGCTCATTTTTCGAGGTGCGTTCTCGCGCGGCCCTCTCTTTCAACATACGGCCAAGGTGAACGATGAACCAGGTCTCGCTACGAGAATCGCCCGGAGGATCGACAGACTTGTTGTGATATTGCAGAAGCCGCTGTGTGTTAGTGAAGGTACCGTCTTTTTCGGCCTGGCCGGCCGCAGGCATAAGGAAGACTTCCGTGGCGATGTGTTTCGGATCGAGCTCTCCGCGGCGAACTTCAGGGGAGTCGTACCAGAAGGCTGCGGTCTCGGTTTCCACCATCTCGCGCACGACCAGCCATTTGAGCTTCGACAGAGCCGTGCGCTGCAAACGACCATTGGGAGCTCCGACCACGGGGTTTTGGCCCATCACAAAGAGGCCGTCCATTTTGCCGTCTTGCATCTGTAGCCAATAACCGAGCTCTGAGTGATCTCCGGTGACTCGAGGCAGGAAGTCGAAGCCCCAGTTATTTTCTTTCCGGGCATTTTCGCCGTAGTAGGCGCGGAGCAGGCTAACGATGTAATTTTCGAAATTGGCCCAGATGCCGGTTTGAGCAGTGTGCTTCTTGATGTAGTCGTCCCACCTGCAAGTCAGTTGCTCGTGCACAGAGGGTGCGGAGTGGAGGGGGTGGGATATCCGTTCCGGTGCTGGCCGTGTAGATCTCTTCGGTGCAGAAGGGCATTGGCAGGTATCCCGGAAGAATATCGTAGAGCGTGGGTATGTCGGTGGAACCCTGGATGGAAGCGTGTCCGCGTAAGGCGAGAATGCCACCACCCGGGCGGCCGATGTTTCCCAGTAGAAGTTGCAGAATGGCAGCGGAACGAATGATCTGGGGGCCTTTGGAATGTTGCGTCCATCCCACGGCGTAGCAGATGGCTGCCGTCTTCTCGCGACCGGAGGCGCTGGTAAAGGCCTCTGCGGTTTTGAGAAAGATGTGTTGGGGGATGCCGCATTGGCTTTCGACTAACTCCGGCGTGTAACGCGCGAAGTGACGCTTCAAGACCTGGAACACGCAGCGGGGATGCTGCATGGTCATGTCTGCTATCGAAAATGTTGGGCTTGCCGGCTTCGCCGCCGCGTTGACCGTGGCCACCAGCAGTGGGAGCAGCACCAGGGGCATGGCCGCCCTCATTCTCGGGCTCTTGCTCGTAAAGCCAGCTTTCGGGATTGTATTTCTTCTCTTTTTCGTCCCATCCGGAGAAGACACCACCGAGGTCTTCCGTGTCTTTGAAGTCCTCGCGGAGAATGAATGGAGCGTTCGTATAGTGTTTTACGTACTCATCGAAACCATTTGTTATTCGAGAGTACGTAATTGATCAGCGCTCCCAGGAAGATGATGTCGCTTCCGGCACGCAAGGGCACCCAGATGTCGGCCATCGCCGAGGTTCGTGTGAAACGTGGGTCGACATGAATGATTTTGGCGCCACGTTCGCGAGCTTCCATGACCCACTGGAATCCGACAGGATGGTTTTCCGCCATGTTCGAGCCCATGATCAAGATGGCATCGGCTCGTGGAAGATCAGTTTGTGCTGTGGTAGCGCCGCCACGGCCAAAAGATGTGCCCAGACCGGGCACAGTCGAGCTATGTCATATACGGGCCTGGTTGCTGATGCAGTTCATCCCCAGGCCTGCCGCGAATAGTTTTTTGATCAGGTAATTCTCTTCGTTATCGAGAGTAGCGCCGCCAAGATGAGCCAGAGCGAGAGTGTGCATCACCGTCTCGCCCTTGTCGTTCTTCTCGACAAAGCTCTCATCGCGCGTTTTCCAAACGCGATCGGCAATCATCTTCATTGCCGTATCGAGCTCCAGTTCTTCCCACTCGGTGGCGTACGGTCGCCGATACTTAACTTTCTTTAAGCGGCCGGAATGGGTGTGCAACTGGTAGGTAGCAGAACCTTTGGGACAGAGGCGTCCGCGAGAAATTGGGGAATCGGGATCGCCTTCAATGGAAATTAGTTTGTTGTCTTTGTGGTAGATAAGCTGACCGCAGCCTACGGCACAATAAGGACAAATCGACCGTGTTTTTTCCGCGCCATGAGTCTTGGGAAGCAGGTGACGGGTTCTCTCGCTCCAGGCTTCCTGGCCCAGTTCCGTCCGAGCCAGTCTGGATTTGTTTGATGACAGGCCAGCGCGACAAAAGCTCCTTAATCATTCGTGCCTCGGAAGGAATTTGGGTAACCATAGAAAGAAGCAAAAATGGCCGGGGAGGGTTGCCATTGCGAGAAATGAGGCGTGCTAGGCTGACAACGGAAAATACTGAATCGCTTTTCAACGGAGCAAGCTATGAGTGATGCGAAGCGGCAATATTTCAATCTGCCGAATCGACGTGAAGATCTACCTTTTAGCGATGCGGTTCTGGTCGGTGACACGCTTTATCTTTCCGGTCGCATTGGTATCGATCCGCAGACCGGCTATGCTCCCGCAGACATCGATCAGGAAATAAGTTTCCTGCTGGACGGCATCAAGGCTGTGCTCGAACAGGCTGGAATGCGTATGGACGATCTGGTGTATGTGCAGATTTTCTGCCCCGATCTGTCGCTCTTCGATCATTTCAATCGCAGATATAGAAGTTATTTCATCGGGAATCTTCCGGCGCGGGCATTCATTGGTTCGGGCCCACTACTTCGAAATGGGCGGTTCGAGATTATGGCGCAGGCGCGGAAGGTGTAGGTGACGTCTTCTCTGCGGCTGCAACAGAAGGCAGATTTCGGGCGCGAGCTGTGAAGACTTCGGCGTGATTTGGAAATCACGGGCAGCAAACGTTACAGTGTTGCTCATGTTCGCGGATCGTACGCGGTGGAATCTGCAGGTAAACCAGTTTTCGCAGACGCTGGAGAGGCGGCGGAAGTCAGGCGAGCGCATTCTCGACCTGACCGCGTCGAATCCGACGACGGTTGGATTGAAGTACGATGAATCCGCCATTTTGACTGGCTTGTCGAGGCCAGAGTCGCTGATTTATGAGCCCGATCCGAGAGGGCTCAGGACTGCGAGGGAAGCTGTTGTTCGGTACTATGCCGAGGCCGCAGGAGAGACGGAGTTAGATCCGGAGTCAGTGATACTGACGGCCAGCACGAGCGAGGCCTACTCCTATTTATTTCGGCTGTTGTGCAATCCGGGAGATGAGGTTCTGGTTGGAACTCCAAGTTATCCATTATTCGAATATCTCGCCGAGATACAGGACGTGCGGCTGGTTTCCTACGAACTGGTCTATGACCACGGATGGCAGATCGACTTCCATTCGCTGCGCCAGAAGCTGACTTCGCGAACGCGTGCGATCATGCTGGTGCATCCCAATAATCCCACGGGATCATACGTTTCCGATAATGAGCGGACGGAGCTGAATGCGATTGCGCGGGAACACGAGCTCGCGTTGGTGGTCGATGAAGTGTTTCTGGACTTCCCGCTCGACAGGGCGAGGCATAAGAGTTTCGCAACAAATGCTGATGCTTTGACGTTTACGCTGAGCGGCTTATCGAAGATCTGTGCCTTGCCCCAGATGAAGCTGGCGTGGCTAATTGCATCGGGCCCAGAGGAGCTCAAGAAGGAGGCGCTCGCGCGATTGGAACTAATAGCGGATACGTACCTATCTCCGAGCGCGCCCGTACAGCGCGCGACGGCAGATTTCCTGGCGATGCGGAATGCGGTGCAGGATCAGCTGATGACGCGAGTAAGAGCGAATCTGGCAGAACTGGACCTTCGACTAACTGGGCAACAACTCTGCCAGCGGCTTGAGGTTGAGGGTGGATGGTATGCAGTGTTGCGAATGCCGGTGACGCGGACAGACGAGCAGCTTGCAGTCGACATTTTGGAACAGCAGTCGGTAGTTGTTCATCCGGGACTATTCTTTGATTTCCACTCCGACGGATATCTCGTTTTGAGCCTGATCACGCCAGAGGCAATATTCGCTGAAGGCGTACGGCGAGTACTGGCGTTCGTTCACTAACCACAGTCAGGGTTTCGTTAAGGGTCGAATCAGCACTTCGCTGATAAAGGAACGTGGCTGCTGGGTGACGAGCATCTCGACCACGTGGGCGATGTCGTCCCCCTGAAGCATCTTCGAAGTATTCTTGCCCTCGTGCGGGCTGAGATCTGTATTGGTGGAACCGGGTGAGACTACGGTGACGCGGACGTTGTAGGCGCGCAGCTCTTCGGCCACGGAGTAACTCAATCCATTGAGTCCCCACTTAGATGCGGCGTAAGCGGCCCCCTTGGGCAGCGGATTCTTGCCGGCTAAAGACGAGATATTGATGATGTCACCGCGGCGGGCCGCGATCATCATGGGCGCGAAGGCACGGATGCAATAGTAAACGCCGCGTAAATTGGTGTTGAGGATGGCATCCCACTGTTCCGGCGGGAGCTCATGGAGGGTCGTGGAGAACCCACCGATTCCGGCGTTATTCACCAGGACTTGCAAGCCACCGAACTCGCGCTGGACGTAGCGAGCTGCGCTGGTCACCGAGGTCAAGTCGGTGATGTCGCAGGCCAAAGGATGACATTTGCCGCCAGCTGATTGGATGGCCTCGGCCGTTCGTTCGAGCAGATTCTGATCGCGCCCGGTGATCACAACGGTTAAACCGAGCTTGGCTAATCTTTCAGAGATTGAGCGGCCAATCCCGCGCCCTCCACCAGTGACGAGCGCAGTTCCGTTTTGCAACTCAGGGTTTAGCATACGAGCCTTTCTGACCAGATTGGATTCGCGGGTAGCCGTGTGAGGCGGCCCAAACCGGCAAACACTGCACAATTCTGCAGCATCGGATATATTGTCCATAATCGCGAGAAAAGTGGCCTTCGTGTTTACATTACTTGCCTTAGATGAACTCTGATTCATATAATCCAGCGTCCGAGCATTCCGTGTGATTGA
Organism: Terriglobia bacterium; assembly: GCA_963848375.1. Taxonomy (GTDB): domain Bacteria; phylum Acidobacteriota; class Terriglobia; order Terriglobales; family Acidobacteriaceae; genus JAJPJE01. The sequence goes on along the minus strand of CAWKDK010000004.1, from coordinate 77,040 downwards.
TGTTGTGAAATCACGGTTGTCGGAGGATGTGTGTTTCAGGCTGGCATGGCGGGGGTGGGTGACTCTACTGTGCAAGCTTCATTTAGTATTGTGCGTGCCATATTCAAATCGCGTGATTGACTTTCCCGGAAGTTAAGGAGCTACTGAATGAAGAAGTCGCTTGTGATGCTTGTGCTCATGTTTGCGACTGCAGGGCTTGTGCAGGCCGCGCCACAACAGCCGCCGGCCGGACAGGCAGGATCTGCCGCGCCAGCGCAGCAGAAGAAAGAAATCAAGAACCCCGCCGAATATAACGCTTACATGGGAGCCATCCAACAGACGGATCCCACGGCAAAAGCGGCGGCACTGGAAGCATTTCTCCAGACCTATCCTGATTCAGTTATGAAGGAAGATGCGCTTGAACTGTTAATGCGCACCTACCAGCAGACGAACAATCTTCAGAAGACGGAAGACGCGGCTGTCAAGTTATTGCAGGCGAGTCCAAATAATGTGACGGCGCTAGCATTGTTGAGCTATTCCAAGCGCATGCAGGCTCTGGCTGGTGGAGCAGATGCTCCGCAGAAACTGCAACAAGCGGCGGAATATGGCCAGAAGGGAATCTCGGCGCTACAGACCTATCAGAAGCCTGAAGGCATGACCGATGACCAGTTCACGCAGTTGAAGACGCAGCTTGCGGGAATCTTCAACGCTTCCGTCGGTCTGAATGCTCTGCAGACGAAAGATTACGCCAACGCGCAATCACATCTGGCGGTAGCGGCTGCTGCGAATCCGACTGATTTTGCGACGACGTACCAGTTGGCGCTGGCGAACCTTGACGCTCCCCAGCCGAATTACATCGATGGCTTGTGGTACATTGCGCGCGCCTCGAACCTGGCACCCACGCCGCAATACAAGCAGCAGATTTCCGAATATGGCCGCCGCAAGTACATCAAGTACCACGGCGGAGACGATGGCTGGACAGATATTCTCGCCCAGGCAGCATCGCCGACCAAGCCGGCTAGCTTCACGATCAAACCGGCGCCCACTCCGGCGGAGCAGGCGGCGACGCTGGTGCAATCTACGCCTGTGACGCAGATGAGCTTCGACCAGATCCAGATGGTGCTCACCTCGGGCAATCAGGACGCTGCAACCAAGGTGTGGAACGATTTGAAGGACAAGCCGATCAAGATCGAAGGGAAGCTGATTTCGGGTTCGCCGACCAAGTTGATGATCGCCGGCAGCTACGACGATATCCAGGCGAATAAGGCTGATATCGAACTCACGATGACGAATCCGATTCCGACCCGCCAAGTTCCGAAAGATGGAGCGACGGTGGATTTCCAGGGCAATCCGACAACGTATGACCCCACGCCGTTTATGATTCATATGGAAAAGGGTGTACTCCTGAACCAACCAGCGCCGGAAACGCCCAAGAAGACGGCCCCGACACACCGCAAACCCCAGTAGAGGGGACGACGCGGAGGTCGAAGTCTTCGGCCAAGTACAAAGGCAGCCTGCTTCAGGCTGCCTTTTCTTTATTCAGATCAGTTTTAAAGAGAGCGGTTGTTGCGTGTCTAGCGGGCGGCTTTCTTCTCGAGGGCCAGTGCGGGACGTGCGCTACGAGGCGGACGCTTGGCGTCGCGCAGGGCGCGCATGTCGATCTTTAGCTCGTCGATAGTGCGGGAAAGGGTATTGCGGTGCATGCCAAGCTGGCGCGCGGCACGGCATTGATTCCCATTGCTTTCCTGGAGAACGTTGATGATGAATCGTTTCTTAAATTCGCGGACAGCTTCGGAATAGAGAATTCCGCCTTTGTACATCTGTGTGACAAGCGCTTCAAGCTGGTCCTTCACGTTGTATCTCTCTTTCTGATCTGATTCCATTAAGCACTCATTTTCCTGAACCCTGGGACGGAACAATGGCGGAACTTGGTTTTCCGTGGGCCGCATCTTCCGCCTGGTTCTTTGCGTGATGCAGCAAATCAATACCATCGCGAACCCGGGCCCGAATATCAGCCGGTGTGAGCCACGTAGCAGCTCTGCCGACGGCCAGAAAATAAGGAGCCGCGGAAGACTGGTTCAGCCAGTGTGCTCCGGGCGCAAAGGCGGCGGTCGCCAGGCAAACGACAGTGACGACCAGTAACCCTCGCACGAACCCAAATACGGCGCCGAGGAACCGGTCCATCCACTTCAACCCCGCTTCGCGAACAGCCCAGCTTGTAATTCTTCCGGCGATTCCGGCGAGTAAAGCGATGGCAACAAAGATGACAAAGAACGAAACGATGTCGGCCACCCAGCGGGGATTCACGCTGGATAACACGCCATCGGCCAGCCAAGGGTATTCCCAGGCTGCTACCAGGAACCCAATTACGGTTCCAGCCAAGGCAAAAGCCTCGGTAAAAAATCCTTGAGCTGCGGCCTGCACAGAAGAGAGCACAATTGCCGCAACAATTAACCAATCCGCTACTGTCATGGATCCAATCCTGGGCCGCTTGTCTCAGTGCAACTTAGGACGGCGATCCAATCTAAAAGCTCAACTCGCGCCCGGTGAGCTTCCGGTAAGCATCGACGTATTTCTCGCTAGTTTTTGCCACCACCTGCGGCGGTAACGCCGGGGCGGGAGGCAGTTTATTCCAATGAATCTCTTCGAGATAATCGCGCACGTATTGCTTGTCGAAGGACTCCTGAGTAGCGCCGGGTTTGTACTGGTCTGCCGGCCAAAAACGGGAGGAGTCGGGCGTGAGAACTTCGTCCGCGAGAACAATTCCTTTTTCCGTTTGGCCGAATTCGAATTTTGTATCGGCGATGATGATGCCGCGTCCAGCCGCGTAGTCACGCGCGGAGCTGTAAATGTTCAAAGTGAGATCGCGTAACTTGGTGCTGATGTCGGCGCCGAGAATCTCCTGCATCTGCTCGAAGGAGATGTTCTCATCATGCCCAGTTGTAGCCTTGGTAGCGGGCGTGAAGATCGGTTCCGGCAACTTGTCGGACTCGCGGAGTCCCGCCGGAAGCTTGATACCGGAGACGGAGCCGCTGGCTTTGTATTCCTTCCAGGCGGAGCCGGAGATATATCCGCGCGCGACACACTCGACTGGGAACATCTCAGCGCGCGCAACCAGCATGGACCTGCCACGCAGTTGAGTGCGGTATTTCTGCAGTTCAGCGGGGTATTCGTCGACGTTGGCGGTAACAACGTGATTGGAGACGATGCCCTTTAGAAATTCGAACCAGAAGAGAGATGTCTGGGTAAGCACGGTTCCCTTAAGCGGGATGCCGGAGGCGAGAACGTAATCGAACGCAGAGATGCGATCGGTAGCAACGAAAAGAAGGCGATCTTCACCGACCCGATAGATATCTCGAACCTTGCCACTGGCAAAAAGTTCCAGATCGGGGAAATTGGTCTTCAGCAGCGTGTCTTGAGGGATCAGAGTATTCACAGTTGGAATCGTCGTTGAAGAGTCGACGCACATTCTAGCCGTCCATCAATATTTGTCAACGCTGGTCATCACAGCGGGGAGAGATGAGGGATTTCCATCCGCTGAAAAGAAATTGACAAGGTGAGTGATTGCGCGAAACAGGCGTGAATAGAGGGTTTCAAAGGGACAAGAATGAGGAAAAGAAGTGCAGAGTTTTGCACGCTGCACTTTTGTTCGTACAACAACGGGCCGACGCAATTCGTCAAGATGAGTGCCGCGAAAATTTCTGCTGCGGCAATCGCGATCCAATCACGGATCGATTCAGCGATTAGCTGAACTCGGCAAGCGAGGCGCGCAGTTTGTGCGTGGCGCGAAAAAGTGTGTTCTTCATCACGCCTTCCGATGTGTCAAAGAACCCGGCGATGGTTCTCAGCCGCAACCCGTGGTAGTGCTTCAGCTCGAAAACAATGCGTTCCTTTGGAGAAAGCTTTCCGAGCGCCCGGGCGACGCGTTCGCGCAACTCGCGATTGATAAGAGAGCGCTCGGGGCTGGCGCCAGGGCGATGGTCAGGAAGACGGTCGATCGGATCCTGCTCCTCGCCCTCGTCCGAAACTTCCGGTTCCACCGCACGATTGCGGCGCTGATTGTAGCGAAGCCGATCGAGGCAAAGGTTCGTCACGATGCGGTGCATCCATGTATAGAAAGAACACTCGAAGCGGAACCGGCCGAGATTTTTATAAGCACGCAGGAACGCCTCCTGATAGACGTCCTGGGCGTCCTCTTTACACTTGGTGAGGTGCATGGCCAGTCCGAGCACGGCACGGTCATAGTTCTTTATCAGCTCTTCGAATGCCGCGGAGTCGCCCTTCTGGGCGCGGCGAATCAGATCGTCGGTATCGAGACGAGCCTGTTCGCGTTTCTCCTGCTGGGGAGGGCTGGAACGAGCCTTTTTCAGGCTGTTCGGCCAAGGCGCTACATTACGAGTTTGCGTAAGTTCAGCCACAGTCATTGTGCGTCCAAGAGAGGCGTGGAGTTGCTCCTGCCTCGACTTACCACAACCATTGCCATGTCGTCTTCGCGGCGCTGATTCACCGTGAATTCCTGCGCTGCTGCAAGAACCGAAAAAAGTACGACGGATGCAACCGGGCTAATCGACAACTTCGCGGCCTTCAGAAGGCGATCCATGCCAAATTCTGCTCCCGCGGTGTTGCGGCATTCGAGAACGCCGTCCGAGTAAGCGAGGAGGGAATCACCCGGGTCCAAGTGAGCTTCCCCGCAAGTGAACGGAGCGTTAAGAATTGCGCCGAGCAATGGACCACCATCTTCGAGCGAACGGAGCCGACCATCGGCCGAGAGAATCTGCGCGGGCGGATGTCCGGCGTTGCACCAGAGCAGCTTGCCGTTCGCCGGATTCAACCTGGCAAGGAACAAGGTGGTCAGCGGTGCAGCGAAGGGCACGCTGCAAAGATCGTTGTTGATTGACTGCATCGCCTGACTTGGCGTGCGGGTACTGAGCATCTGGTCGCGCAGGGAAACCATCATGTGGGTGAACCACATGGCGGCCGGTATTCCTTTACCGGCAATGTCGCCGATGGCGAAGGCGATTTCGGAGCCGCAGTCAAAGAGGCTGATGAAGTCACCGGAGAGATGCCGGGCAGGGAACATCTCCGTGGCGAACTCGAAGGAACCGCGACGAAGCCGGCGTGGACCGCAGAGACGACGTTGCATCTGAGCGCCTTCGAACATGGCGTGCCTGAGTTCATCTCGCTCAGCGATTGCGTCGGAGAGTTCGGCCTGAAGGAGGCGGTTATGCCGAACCAGTTCTGCAAGCAGCTCGGGACGGGTTGCTGGAACTGGTTGGTCGCCGCAGCGCCGAAGATGATTTCGTTGGTCTCGCGCCCTTTTCACAAATCACTCCCAAATATCTAACCAACAAATTTGTAGCCAATTCCGTGGATGGTCAGGATCAAATGCGGCTCGTCTGGTTTGCTCTCCAACTTCTGGCGCAGGCGGACGATGTGCGCGTCCACGGTGCGGGTGGTAGGAAAGCTGTCGTAGCCCCAGACGTCCTCGAGAAGCCGATCCCTGCTGAGTGCTTCGCCCGAATGGCTCACGAAATATTTCAAGAGCTCGAATTCTTTGGCGGAGAACTCGAGAGGCTTGCCCTTCCTTAACACCTGACAGGTACGAAAATTCACTTCCACATCTCCGAACGCGCGACGTTCCTGATCTTGCGCAACTGGTTGAGCGCGACGAAGCACGGCTTTCACGCGCGCGAGAAGTTCGCGAATCGAAAACGGCTTGGTGACGTAGTCGTCCGCGCCGAGTTCGAGGCCAACGACCTTGTCCACTTCCTGGCCGCGCGCGGTAAGCATGATGATGGGAACTCCGGGGCGCTTGGCTTTGAGCTGCTTGCAAACTTCGAGGCCGCTCATGCGCGGCATCATCACGTCGAGAATTACGAGATCCGGAGTCTGAGAGACCGCGCGTTCGAGTCCGGCAACGCCGTCAGGGGCGGAAATGACCTCGTATCCCTCGAACTCGAAGTTGTCGCGCAGTCCGGCGACCATATTGGGTTCATCTTCGACAATCAGAATCTTCGTCATCTGTCGTGCTCTCCGAAATGATCTTTAGGCTGATGTCGCTTTGCTGACCTGTTGTCCGCGTTCTACCGGAAGAGTAATAGTGAATGTGCTGCCTTCGCCGGGCGTGCTGTCTACAGAAACATCTCCGCCATGCGCGTTGACGATATGGCGGACGAGAGAGAGCCCCAGTCCACTACCTTTAGTGTTGTGAACCAGAGGATCGCCGACTCGGTAAAATTTTTCGAAGATACGGTCCTGTTCCTGCGAGGGGATCCCAATGCCGTGGTCCACGACCTCGAGCTTTACGGAACCGTTCTTGCGATACAGGTTCACACCGATAAATTTGCGATCCTGCGAATACTTGAGCGCATTGTTGACCAGGTTCACGAGGGAGCGCGCCAGAGCTTCGCGATCGACGCGCATGGGTGGAACGGGCTCAATTTTCTCTTCGAAAGCAAAGCCTTGCTGCTCGATCTGGTACTTGTACGACTCAAGGGTGTTGCGCACGAGCTCGCTGATATCGGTCTCGCGGAAGTCGTATTCTTTGCGGCCCGCCTCGATGCGCGAGAAGTCGAGAATATTGTTGATGAGTGCGGTAAGACGTTCGCTCTCCTTGCGGATGATCTGGTAGTACTCCTGATATTTGTCAGGACTGACCATGCGCCCCATTTCCAGCGTCTCGGCGTAAAGGCGAATCAGTGACAGAGGCGTGCGCAGTTCGTGCGAAACGTTGGAGACGAAATCGGATTTGAGCTTGGCGAGTGCCATTTCCTTACTGACGTTGCGGTAGGTGAGGCCGAGTCCGCCAGCGAGAAGGAAGGTGAGTCCGCCGAGAATCAGGAAGTTGGTGCGCATGAAGCGATTAGCAACCTCTTTAAGGGTGGTGCCGCGCATCTTGATGGCGAGCGTCAGACTGGGGAAGGCGCCTTCTAAATTGCGCTCAACTTCCGGATTGCCGTCATCCCATCCAGAGGAAACAGCGATTGGAGTCGAGTCGTATTTCGAGTGCAACATGATAACGGACTGATTGCCGCTGTTATTCGGCTCGGACGCATTGCGGCTCATCTCAGAGTCCAACATCTCGGGAAAGAAATGATCCCGCAGATAGTCAGGCGTCGAACGCCATGCCTCCAATTGCCTTTTCTCCAGTCTGTTCGTCCTTCACGAGGAACATGGCGAAATTCCGGTAGAGGTGCTTATCTCCGCGTTGCATCGATGCTCCCTTCGAAATAGTAGGGAACGCCCTTTTTCCCGAGCTTTTCTATGTCCTTGGTACATTCCGTCGAAGTCCATTTTCAACCAGCCATCGAACATCTTGCTGGACTCGGCTGAGTCCTTCGCGAAGTCCGGATCGCGCATTTGATCAGGTTGAGAGCGAAACGTCAGACCGCTACTTGGTCGTGTACAAAAACACAGAGGAGGCATAGGGATGGGAGGTGAGGATCTTGTCCAGCGTCTCACTGCAGACGAGAGCAGGTCGGGGAAAGTCGTCGCGAACGTCATCTACCAGGTCGTAGGCCTTCTGATTCATGTGCTTTTCGCTAATCGCGAGCACATGAGCGAAGTCGCGCTGGATAAGAGCCTCGACTGCGTTTTCGCGCTGAATGCCCCGCAGGTGCCATATGCTGGCGATGATCAGTGCGGCTGCCGGGAGCGCCACGGCAAGCTCCAGGGTGAGCATCAAACGGGTCCGCTCATTCCAAAACCGTTTTAGCTTCATCATTGGTCTCCAGTCACCCTGTTACCGCTTCAGGGACAATACCGAAAAGCATTACAGCATGTGCAAAGTCCAAGTAAAAAGAAGTAAAAAGTTGTGAATTCGGTGCTGGAGTGAGTACGTTTCGCAGTTTTTGGCGGTGTGGACACCCTTCGAAAGCAGTTGCACTAGCCGCCGTTTCGCAAAAACCCGCTGATTTTATTCACCGTTAACAATTAATCCGTATGTTGGCGACGACCCGAAACACCAAGTCGGAACGGCAAAGAGGGACTTATGGCCGCACCAGCATCTGCGTTAGACGCGAAACTTTCGAAATCACCAGCACGTTATACAGGGCTTATCGTGGGAGTGGCCCTGGTCGGTGGCCTAGGGTACGCTGGCTACCATCTGGCCTCGGATCTTTCTGGCGTTCGCACAACATCGTTATTTCCTTTCCTGCTGCTGGGTGTAGCCCTGCTGGTGGCGCTCGGATTCGAGTTCGTTAACGGATTCCACGACACCGCGAATGCAGTGGCGACCGTCATTTATACGCACTCGCTCGATCCGCATATCGCCGTGGTGTGGTCGGGAACATGGAACTTCATTGGGGTGCTGATCTCCAGCGGGGCGGTGGCGTTCGGCATTGTTTCGCTGTTGCCGGTCGAGCTGATTCTGCAAGTGGGGAGCGGCGCCGGATTTGCGATGGTGTTTGCTCTGCTGGTTGCCGCGATCATATGGAATCTGGGCACGTGGTATTTCGGGCTGCCTTCGTCGAGTTCCCACACGCTGATAGGTTCCATCATCGGGGTGGGAATCGCAAACCAACTCATGTCTGTGAAGACAGGCACGAGTGGCGTGGATTGGGGGCAGGCGGGGAACATCGGCAAGTCATTGCTGTTTTCGCCATTGGTGGGATTTGCGGTAGCGGCGCTGTTGCTGGTCGTCAGCAAACTTCTGATCACCGACAAGCGGCTGTATGAAGCACCGAAGGGGACGGAAGCACCGCCATTTTGGATTCGCGCACTGCTGATCCTCACTTGCACTGGTGTGAGCTTTGCGCACGGTTCGAACGATGGACAGAAGGGGATGGGCCTGATCATGCTGATCCTGATCGGGACGGTGCCCACCGCCTATGCGCTGAATCACGCCGTGACAGCGCAACAAACCCAGGACTTCATTGCGGTTTCGACCCAGGCAGCGCAAACACTAGATAAATATGTCTCCCCCAATGCGGTAACGGGCGATCCGAGGCAGGATGTGACCGACTATGTCCGCACGCGCCAATTCACGCCGAATACCATGCTGGCGCTGCGTTCGATGGTGAACGATATCGGAAACGAAATGGTGTTTTACAAAGAGTTGAAGAACATTCCGGGCGATCAGGTCCGCAACTTCCGAAATGATATGTATCTGGTGAGCGAGGCATTGCGGCTGATGCAGAAGTCCGGCCAGCCACAGATCGCCGCTGCCGATTGGGCCACCTTGAAGAACTACAAAACTCATATCGATCGTGCCACGCGGTTTATTCCCGGATGGGTGAAGGTGGCCGTGGCGCTCGCGCTTGGCCTCGGAACGATGGTGGGCTGGAAGAGGATTGTGGTCACCGTCGGCGAGAAGATCGGCAAAACGCATCTTTCTTATGGTCAAGGGGCGGCGGCTGAGATCACGGCGATGGCGACAATCGGCGCGGCGGATTGGTTCGGGCTTCCAGTCAGCACGACGCACGTGCTTTCGTCGGGCGTGGCAGGGACCATGGCAGCGAATCACTCGGGGCTGCAATGGGCAACCGTACGGAACCTGCTGATGGCGTGGGTGCTGACACTGCCGGCCTCGATTGTGTTGTCTGGATTCTTATTCTGGGCATTCCGCAAGATCGGCTAGGGAAGCTCGGAACCGAGCGAATCGAAGTAGCGGATGGGAGTGTGCGGTCTTTTGGCGTTCATGGCTCAGAGAAGGTATGGTAAATAGACCATATCTGAGCCATGAACGCTGCCGGATCGATCCCGCAATCGAAGTTTGCTGTTCTGGTCGCTCCGCCGTACTGGGCGAGACTCGGGCTGAGTCTTGTCTTTGTGGCCGTCGCGTTTTTGGCGACTCTCTCTCTGCAGCATTTATTTCCTTACCCATTCCTCTTCCTCTTCTTCGGCGCAGTGATGGCGGGCGCGTGGTTTGGTGGTACGGTTGCCGGACTGCTTGCGGTGGTGTTGTCCACCGTTCTTGTTGATTACTTCTTCGTGCCTCCCCTTTTTTCGTTCGCAGTGAACGCGACGGCCGAGAGCTATTTCGCGGCATTTGTTGTTTGTGCTCTGGTCGCCAGCTGGGTGAGTTCTTCGCGGAAGAAGAGCGCCGAAGCACTGAGAGTCGCGCGCGATCAACTTGAGCTGCGGGTTCTGGAGCGCACCGAGGAACTTCGAAAGTCGAATGTTGAACTTCAGGAGCGAGAGAAGGCTCTTCTTCATAGCCAGGCAGAACTTGCTCGCCTGTCACGCGTGATGAGCATGGGTGAGCTCACAATTTCGATTGCGCATGAAGTCAATCAGCCGCTGACTGCCGTGGTGACGCATGGACATGCATGCCTGGAGTGGTTGTCGGCGGATCCTCCCAACGTGAGCAAGGCGCGTCAGACCACGGAGAGAATCATCCAGGACGGAACTCGAGCGAGCGCAGTGCTTGGCCGTATTCGCGCCGTGTTTAAGAACGAGGCGCTGGCAAAAGCTCCGCTGGATATCAATCGGCTGATCGAAGAGGTGGCGTGGTTCGTTCGCGAGGAAGCTATGAGCCGCGGCATCCAGATACGCACTGGGCTTTCCTCCGGCTTGCCGCAAATAACGGCAGACAGAGTGCAGCTGCAACAGGTGATCCTAAACCTGGTGATGAACGGGATGGATGCGCTTATAGATAAGGCGGCCGGCAAGGAGATCGTGATCAGCACGCGGAAGAATGACGATTCAGATATTGTTATTTCCGTCGAAGACTCGGGCGTAGGCTTTACGGCGAAGTCAGTCGAGAAGTTGTTCGAACCATTCTTTACGACGAAGCCGCATGGGATTGGGCTGGGACTATCGATTAGCCGGTCGATTGCCGAAGCTCATGCGGGAAGATTGTGGGCAGAACCGCGTGCTACTGGAGGAGCTGTTTTCCATTTGAGCATTCCGATTCAACAGCAGGTAGTGGATGTCTAGCGCAAATTCAATTGTGTTTGTCGTCGATGATGACCCTTCGGTGCGAGACGCACTGAGCAATCTGCTCGACTCGGTAGGATTGGCTGCGCAAACATTCGGATCGAGCGAGGAGTTCCTCAGCTCCAGCAGGCCGGAAGTGCCCAGCTGCCTGGTTCTGGATGCGAAGCTTCCGGGAATGAGCGGACCGGAATTCCAGGAAGAGCTGCGGAGAACGGGAATCCAGATTCCGATCATCTTTATTACAGCGCACGGAGATGTGCCGATGACGCGCAAGGTCATGAAAGCCGGCGCCATCGAATTCCTGACCAAGCCATTCCAAAAAGGCGAATTGCTCGGGGCAATCCGGCACGGACTGGAAGCGGATCAGAGCCGACGCGAAGAGCACGCCGTCGTTTCCGAGTTGATGAGCCGGTACGAGAAGCTGACCTCGCGCGAGCGGGAAGTATTGGAGTTGGTAACTACGGGCCTGATGAACAAAGAGATTGCAGCGAAACTCGGGCTGAGTGAAATAACGGTAAAAATTCATCGCCGCCAGGTGATGACGAAGATGGAGGCCACGTCGCTGGCCGATCTTGTGCGTATGGCAGATAAGGTAAAAAGTCGAAGTAAACCTTGAAGTTTGCTGACTATACCAAAGGATGATTGTGCTCACAGTCCAGAGTCGCTACGGTTATCAGAACGTTGGGGGCTATGGAGGCGGGAGTGTGCGTTCCGCCGGAACGGTTCCTGATGAGTGCTTTAAACCAGACAGTGACAACTCCCGAAAATTCAGGCATCACTCTGTTGCATAACGTGGCGACGCGTATCGCCGCCGCTGAGTTACACGATGTCCTGGCAGAAGTGGTTAGCTTCGTCGCGACGATCGTGCGCTGTGACTCGTGCTTCCTTTACGTGCTGGAGGGCGAGGACCTGGTGCTGCGTTCGTCGAAGAACCCACATCCAGAAGCTGTGGATCGGCTGAAGTTGAAAGTCGGGCAGGGAATTACTGGATGGGTTGCGAAGTACTGTGAGCCGGTTGCAGTGGCCGATCACGCATCACGAGATCCGCGATTTCAGCTCTTCAACGAACTCCCCGAGGATCGCTTTGAATCCTTCTTGTCGGTTCCGCTATTCAGTCGCGGGAGATTAGTCGGGGTAATCAATCTCCAGAATCGGGAAGCGCACGTTTATACCGACCACGAGATGCGGCTTATCTCTACGCTTGGGTTCCTGGTGGGCGCCGAAGTGGAGTTGGCACGCCTGGAAGGCGAGAACTCGCAGCTGTCAAAACAGCTGGAGTCACGCAAGTTGGTGGAGCGGGCGAAGGGAATCCTCCAGCAGGAACTCAAGATCAGCGAGCAGGCTGCCTATGCAATGCTGCAGCGGCAGAGCCAGGAGCGGCGTAAATCGATGCGCGACATCGCCGATGCGATCGTGCTGACGTACTCGGTGAAGAGCGGGCTCTCGCAAGCGATCAAATAAGACATTTCTGCACGTGCGATTAGAACTCTGAATATCGTTCATAGAAAGTTTCAATTTGACTCTGATGGTTCGTGAGCGCAACATCGCACCATCAAGTTCCAAGTAGCAGAGTAATTCCCTCTTTTCGACGATGAGAAGAGGCGATTCTTGGGCACGACGAAGTGCCGAATCCATAGCAAATTGTGAGTTTTAAGACGGCCAAGTCCTTCGCGATACGTGTGTCTGTCTGCGTCGGCGACTGGAAACCGTGAAGCCCAAGGTGTGCTCACAGGGCGAAGACGCTCGCAATTTCTAAGTAGCAAGAATTGCCTTGACGCAACGCGGATGGGGGCGTGCTTCCGATGAAGCAGTTGTGGAGTGCGGTCGAGTTTGTGCGAATGTTCCGATGGAAATTGCAATTCGGGGAATTGTCTCGTGCGCCGATGAAATTACTCAAGTTTCATTTACAGGGAGAGCTTGCCGAGTGTGACTGGGTCGCGCGCCCTCATGATCCGTGGGATGCGAGTTTACCGCCCCAGATCCGCCGGCGGCACGCTTCCGAGCAGGCGTTGCACGATGCGATTGCGGTGCGCGAATTGTTATTTCGAGCTCTGCCGGAGGTGCAAACGGCGGCCTTTCGCATTTATCGCGAGATGACAAATGCGGACCCTGAGCTGGTGATTGCAGGAATTGTGGATCGCGGAGATGAGGTGGCGAATGTTCCGTCTCCCGCGATGAGAGCCAGGCTTTGTGGGCTGAGGTTCTGGCTGGAGGATGGAATTCTGGGGGTACTTGGTCCGGAAGAAGCAGTACTTCGATAAGTGCGAGCAGCAATGTGCCACAAGTTTGCTAAGAGGAAGTTGCCAACAAAAATGAAAACCACCAACGAAGGAGCCAACCTATGTCTGTAATTGTGAAACCGGGAGAAAGGCTTTCCTACTCCCAGAAGCTCTCCCGACTGGCCGAGCGGTTACGTGATCCCGAGTGGCGCAGATACGGAAGACTGCTGCTGACGGGCAAACTGATGGGCGTTGGTCTCGTCCTGCTGTTCATGGTCGTCACCACCGGCTTGTTCTTTACGCACGTATTCGCGCAAAGCGGTACTCCCGACGTGAAGGCTGCCGATGTAGTGAACCCGGTGAACACTGCCTGGACGCTCATTGCTGCGTTTCTCGTGTTCGGCATGCAGGTTGGTTTCACGATGCTGGAAGCCGGCTTCTGTCGTTCCCGCGAAACTGTGAACGTGCTGATGGAATGCGTCGTCGACACATGCCTTTGCGGCCTTCTCTTCTACGCCTTCGGTTTCGCGTTTATGTTCAGCCACGGCAATGGTTTCATCGGGTATCACTGGTTCTTCCTGCAAGGTGCGCCCGCAACTTATGAAACGACGGGTGTGGCGTTCCTGGGCTTCTGGCTATTCCAGTTCGCCTTCGCTGACACCTGCTCGACGATCACCTCGGGCGCGATGATCGGCCGCACGGGATTCGTGGGTGATCTGCTCTACAGCGTCGGTGTCTCGGGCTTCATCTATCCGATCATCGGACACTGGGCCTGGGGTCCGGATGGGTGGCTCGCACTGATGGGCAGCGACGGACACTTCTATACGAAGCTGGGCATGGGTTTCCATGATTTCGCCGGATCGACAGTGGTTCATACGATTGGCGGTTTCATCGCACTTGCCGGTTCCATCGTGCTGGGTCCAAGACTTGGCCGCAAGTTCAAGCGTGATGGCGGCGCACCGATGCTGCCGCATGATCTGACCATAGCAGTCACCGGCGGTCTGATCCTGTGGTTTGGCTGGTATGGATTCAATCCGGGCAGCACGCTCTCCGCCATGGACTTCGAAGGTGTCGGGCGAGTCGCCGCGAACACCACTCTGGCGGCGTGCGCAGCCGGCTTGACTGCAATGTTTTGGGCGTACATGTCGAGCAAGAAGTGGGACGCTGGATTCACGACGAATGGCTTCCTGGCTGGACTGGTGGCGATAACTTGTCCTTGCTACTGGGTTAGTCCGACGGGCGCGATTCTTTTGGGCGGCGTCGCTGGAGTGATCGTCGTGCTCGGCGTCGAACTGCTGGAATGGTTGCGCATTGACGATCCGATCGGTGCGGTTCCGGTTCACGGCATCTGCGGCATTTGGGGAACGCTTTCACTGGGCCTGTTTGCTTGCGGAAGATATGGAGCGACTGGTCCCATCACTCCCGATAACTCTGCTCCGCTGAGAGGCTTGTTCTACGGCGGCGGTACACAGGTACTGGTTGCTCAAGCTATCGGCAGCGCGGTGATTACTCTGGCTACTTTTGGAGTCGCGATGGTGTTGATGTTGGCAGTGAATGCAACGGGTTTGTTGCGCGTATCGAGAGAGGGCGAGGAGTACGGTCTCGATCTGCACGAGCACGGTATTTCCGCTTATCCGGAATACGTCATTTCCGCGCTTGGTGCACCGGCTGGTATGGCACAAGCCCTGCCCGAGCGGGCATCAGCATCTGTTGCCACAGCGGCAGCGCTACGCAACGCGGCGTCTTAGAAGAACGCCGTTAAATGAGTTTCCGCCTCCCCCGGTCCACAGAGAATCTGCTGTGCGAACTCGGGGGAGTCGGATCACAATTTGGCAATGCAGCCGTTTGCTCAGCATGAGTCAGACAGAGGATAGATATGATGACAAAGATTGAAGCGATCATTCAGCCCGCGCGGTTCGACACGGTGAAGGACGCGCTGATGCAGTTGGGAGTTGAAGGCATGACCGTGTCAGATGTTCGGGGACACGGAAGGCAAAAAGGTCATAGCGAAACCTATCGCGGCAGAGAATATGCCATTGATCTGCTGCCAAAAATTAAGATTGAAATGGTTTTGGCAGATAATCTGGTCGATTCCGCAATCGACGCGATCGTCAATAACGCCGGAACTGGCAAGATTGGCGACGGCAAAATCTTCCTCTACAAAGTCACTGAGGCGATCCGAATTCGCAACCAGGAGCGCGGAGTTGCAGCGCTGTAGTCAGAAAGTATCGTTGATGGTCTAGCTGCTTGCACCTTCCAGCCCGGCTGAAGAGCCGGGCTCTTTTGATTCCACTACGATCTAGTAATCTCCAACCGAATCGTTCGTCACGCCGAAGCTCTGTAGTTGCGATCACGGCTATAGTCATCATCTTGCTAAGGGGCTTGTTCTTCCTTCGGATGTAGTTTCACAAAGGTGTACCTACCCGTGAGTTGAAAACGTGGATCATTACCACCGGCGCCACTCTTCTCCTGCACCCACCCATAGAGAAACTCGCCGCCAAAATCCAAGCTGCCCACGATATTCCAGATCAGGTTGACGGAAGAATAGGTGCTCTTGTGATACGTGGTGAGCGGCTGGAAGTCAGTATTCTGTAGCTGCACAAACCCGACCGTCGCGTTCGATCGTAGAACCGGAGACCAGTAGTGCTGATAACTGCCGTAGGTTGCAAAGAGTGGGAGTGCTTTTAGAGACAGGTTCGTCGCCGATATGGGGGCTACGTCTAGACCCAGAGGCGCCGTGTCGCCAACATAGCGCGCCATTCCATGGCCGTAAGCAACTCCAAGAACGATGTTGTCCCTGCCGAATAACTCGATGCCACCGGTCGCGTTCAGGCCCCAGCCAAATACGGACTCGTGAGGACCATTGGGCAGCTGCACAGCCAGATCTCTAAAGACACTGGCAAGCTGAATGTGCCCGCGCTTCCATTCATTTCGAACACGGAGTGCACCGTCGGGCGCGGGGGTGGTGGGAGTGACGGGAGTGCCGGCGATTGAAAAGTTAGCTGAGGTCGACGGAATCTCGACGGAGACATAGGCGCTTGCGCCGCCACCTAGTCCGAAGCTGTATCTGGCTTGGGGAATACGCACGCTAACCGCGGAATTCGCTCCCTGAGTGTCGAGCGAGTCCGCGAACGCATCGGGATCCATAAAGTTGGTAAACGTTTGGCCGACGAGAACGTTGTCGAGCTGCGCGTAGAAGTGGCGTAGCCGCGGTGCGGTCGCGCCATTGGCGCCGAAGAAGTCGAGCTGGATGAATGTTCGTGCAGCCTTAGTGTCACCGACAGGAATGCGAAAGTCCGCCATAACGCGGCTTCCGCGAATGCTAGCCTGAAAATTTCCAGGTCCGGACTGCCCAGGGATCGGTATCGACGATGGAACAAACGAATCTCCCAGTACCGGAGTTTTCAAGTCATAAATGAAGTCGGTTCGTGCCGATCCGTCGAGACGCAGTATGGTTTTGGTGCCGGGCAGGAGAAAGAAACCGGGATAGGTGGGCTCGAGTGGGGCGTTATAGAGACGCGGTGCGTCCTCCTCATCCTGTGCGAAGGTCTGGTGATTCTCGGTGGCCTTGCCTATCGCTTCCTTCTGTTGCTCCGGAGTTAGCTTCACTATTGGTAGCACTGGCGTGCTCACGATCGAACCAGGCTCTGGAAGCTTGGTTGGATGGATCGCATTCAATTCAGATTGAATTTCGGCCATTTGGGCCTTCAGCTCATCCATCCTCGTCTGCAGCTTACGCACCGCTTCGTCCTGGGTGACACCAGCTTCCTGAGCCGACATCTGTCTCGCGCCGCAAAGCAGCAGCAAAAAAAGCAGGGGTATTGTTTTCCATGTCCCGTGCATAGCTGTCCTCCATTGTTCAGGTCGTCGTAGACACCGTGTGCGCTATTCCGAAAGCAGAGTCATCGCGGGAGATGGAGAGACACGTCCCAGCGTCCAGTTGCTCTGAAAAGATCGAGCGGCTCATGGTAGGCCGATGAAAAATCCCGTTCACCATACCGAAGGCCAAGCCGCACAACAGAGCGGCTGTGAGTTGAGTGATTGTTTAACGCGACGTTGCGTGCGCATCCACGCCAGCAGGCGCGTGTTTCTCGCCAGCAGGCATGATGTCGGAGTGAGATGGACAGAATTCCTTCCGGGTTTCCACTCGGTGCTGGATATTCGGGCAACTCTGCAAACACGAAGGCAGAGATGTCGACCAGCTTCTTACTTCGGTGAGCTCTGCGTCGCCGATTTGTTAGTGATGCTGCTTAACAAATTTCCGCGGCATCTGAAGGCAGGAGTTTAGCGAGGCGCTGAATTCAAGGTATTCATTCCCGGTTTCCCCAACACGACAAGGGCTGCGGAGAAGTAGGTATGTACACTCGCTTCTATGCTGAAGAGAACCTAGGCCCATCTACAGTCTCAACAGGAAGTTTGCCCCCATCCGATCTCATACGTTCGTTGATCGCTGAAGTGCATGCAAAGTTCGTAACCGTTGATGAAGGGAAAGTAGCAGACTACATTCCTGCACTGGCGAGAGCTCCGCGCCAGCTGTTCGGCTTGTGTGTGGCCGGAATCGACGGCACAGTTTACAGCGCGGGCGACGCTGATTACGAGTTCTCGATACAGAGTATCGCAAAGCCATTTGTATTCGCGCTTGTATGTCAGGCGCTTGGCGGTGGCGAGGCGCGCAGGAAGATTGGCGTCAATAGTACCGGGCTGCCTTTCAACTCGGTGATGGCTGTGGAGTTGAATGAAACGCGCACAATGAATCCGATGGTAAATGCCGGAGCGATCGCGACCACCAGCCTGGCTCCGGGAAAAACTCCTGATGAGAAGTGGCGCTTCATCCAGCAAGGACTCTCGCACTTTGCAGGACGAGAGTTGTTGCTGGACGAGGAGGTGTACGCGTCGGAAGCGGCTAACAATCAGAGGAATCAGGGCATCGCGCGTCTGCTGGAGAGTTACGGCCGAATGTATTTCGATCCGTTCGAAGCGACTGATGTGTATACGAAACAGTGCTCTCTAAATGTGACGGTGAAGGATCTCGCAGTCATGGGTGCAACGCTGGCTGACGGCGGAGTGAATCCGATGACGAGAGAACGGGTGATCGATGCAGAGCGATGTAAACGTGTGCTCGCAGCGTTAGCTACAGCAGGAATGTATGAGCAGTCAGGTGATTGGCTTTACGAGGTTGGATTACCGGGCAAGAGTGGAGTCAGCGGCGGCATTGTGACTATCGCCCCTGGAAAGGGAGGAGTAGGAACGTTCGCACCACCGCTGGACGAAGCTGGAAACAGCGTGAGAGGTCAGCTTGCAACCAAGTTCCTGTCCGAGCGATTGGGGCTGAACCTGTTTGCGTCCCGCCCTGCCGCCTGATGCAGCCGATAGCATTTCTGGAATCATCGGAACCAGTAGCCGCAATTGGGGAGCACCGCCATGGCAACTCAGCGAGTATCGGAAATTCACGCCGCAGCCGAGCCTCAGGCTTCATGGTTGCCGATGTTGGTCATCGCGATGGCGCAAATCCTGATGATCTTCAATGTCTCCTCATTACAGGTGTCGATTGACGGAATCGTTTCCAGTTTCAGCGTACCTGCTACCGCCGTTGCGACCGCAATCGTCACCTATTCCCTGGTAGTTGCCGGTTTAATCATGCTGGGAGCGAGGATCGGACAGATCTTCGGATCGCGCCGCACATTTCGCGCGATGGTGTTGCTTTTTGGCGTAGCCATGCTGGTCATGGCATTCAGTTCGGGCAAGGTGATGCTGATTCTTGCCCAGGTGCTCGCGGGAATTGCAGCGGCCGCATTAGTTCCCGTGCTCGTCGTGCTCATCGCCGAGAACTACAGGGGGAGTCAGCAGGAGAAGGCATTAGGGTGGCTCGGTGGCGCCCAGGCGATGGGTATTGTGCTGGCATTCCTGATTGCCGGTGCTCTTTCTACATGGATCGGGTGGCGATATACATTTGGGTTTCTGGCGCTGCTGGCCGCCTTCATCTTTAAGCTCAGCGACAGGCTGAACCCGGTCGAGAGCTCGTCGAGTGTCAACATCGATAAGATCGGCGTGATTTTAGCGGCTGCCGGAGTCTTTCTCATCAGCATGGGCGCGAACAATATCGCTCAATGGGGTCTATTGCTAGCGGGGAGCGCGGCGCCCTTCACCATATTCGCTATGTCTCCGGCTCCCATCATGATCGTGTGCGGCATTTTCCTGTTGCAGGCATTCTACGTCTGGTCAAAGAGGCGCCAGGAGTCAGGAAAAGCTGCGCTCATCTCTCTGGATGTAGTCGATACTCCGAAGGAGCGATCCGCAGTGCTATGCATCCTTGTTATCGGCGCAGCCGGTTCCGCCATTACCTTCCTGATCCCGCTTTATCTGCAAATTGTTCAGGGCCGTACCGGGTTGCAGACCGCTGTGGCGGTAATTCCATTTTCTCTAGCGAGCTTTGCTGCTGCCGTTTTTGTCGTGCGTCTGTATGACCGTATGAGCCCCCGGCTCATCGCCCGTTATGCTTTCCTGGCCGTCGCAGTGGCATTAGCGCTTCTCGGTGTTGTGATTCGCAACGAGTGGAACACCTTCATGGTGATTGTCAGTATGACCATGGCTGGTCTCGGCGAAGGTGCTCTGGTTACCGTACTCTTCAACGTATTGGTGACGGCGTCACCGAAAGAATTGGCTGGAGACGTCGGTTCGCTGCGGGGTACGACGAACAACCTGGCAGCAGGCGTAGGTACCGCGCTGGCGGGAGCGCTGGTCGTAGGCGTGCTGGGAACGAGTGTTCATCGCGATCTCATCCACAATCAAACGATTCCAACCGAACTGAAGATGGAAGTGAATTTCGACCACGTCCCCTTCGTCACGAATGATCATTTGCGAAGAAACCTGGCGGGCACCGCGGCAACTCCCGAGCAGGTGAACGAAGCTGTTCGCATCAACACCGAGGGGCGGCTCCTGGCCCTGAAGGTTTCGTTCTTCACGCTGTCCGGTTTGGCGCTACTGGCGTTCTTCCCGGCAGGCGGACTGCCTAACTTGGTCCGCGGAGAATTGCCGGTCAAGCGCACCTCCGTCCGCCCAATATCAAAAACCAAAGATCAACCTCATTGAGGAAGCTTGGGTAGTCGCGAGTGCGAAGTGGAAGCGACGCGCGTCCATGAGATGGAAATCGGAAGCACGCGTTGATGACCCAGTTCAGGTTATTTCGGATATTGCCTTAGTCCCCCACTATTAGTTTTGCCAGATGTTGATGAGCGCGATCGCGCACTACACTTGCCGTCTAAATAGGGCCGAGTGGGTCCAAGGATGGAATCTGTCGCTGCAGAGATCTTACCGTCGCTCTGCGCGTTGCGGATGTCGAACAGAGATCGTGGTGTTACAACCTGTCACTCGCGACAGCTCTCGTGCTGCGAGGTATTGAAAAGAGCAGCGCCGATATCAATCGAGAGAAAAGGCAACCCGGGAGGGAATGCAATCTTCAAACGCGCCATCCCGTCTGGTTCCGCAATCACGAAGGAGAAAATCATGAGCACATTGGTGGCAGTTGTATTCAATGATGAATCCACTGCATTCGACATGCGCGCAGCGCTGGCAAGAATGCAAAAGCAATATTTACTCGATATGGAAGACGCAGTAGTTGTAACGAGAGACACAAGCGGTAAAACACGTCTGCACCAGGCGGTCAGCTTGACGGGGGCTGGTGCGGTTGGCGGTGCATTCTGGGGCATGCTCATCGGGCTACTTTTTCTGAACCCGCTTCTTGGCGCGGCGGTCGGCGCGGGCGCCGGTGCACTTTCAGGGAAGTTCAGCAACATTGGCATCGATAACAAGATGATGAAGGACATCGGGGACTCGCTGAAGCCGGGCACATCAGCACTGTTTGTTCTGATCAAGAAGGCCGCGCCCGAGAAGGTGCTCGATGGCCTGAAGGAGTTCGCGGGCAAAGGGAGAGTATTTCAAACATCCCTCGACAAGGATGACGAGAAGGCATTGCGCGAGGCGCTCGAGACACCTGCGGCTGTGACGGCCGCATAAGAGTTGTTAAAGGTGGTCCATATCGCGACGGGAGAGAAAGTATCTCCCGATCGCGTATGACATCGCCCATGACGAGGAGGTCATTATGGCCGAGAGGGCTAGAGTACAGCCAATTGCACCGCCCAAAAAGACGGGACTAGAAAAGGTCCTGGACACCGTCGAACGAGTGGGAAATAAAGTCCCGCATCCGGCCGTGATCTTCATCTTGCTGATTGCAGCGGTAATTGTTTTGTCCCACATCTTGTACTTGTTGGGATTCAGCGCGACCTACGAAACCATCAACCCAGATACTCACCAGACCGAACAGATAACCACCAAAGCCCAAAGCTTGCTGACCGCCGACGGAATTCGATTCCTGTATGCGGAGGTAGTCAGGAACTTCATGAGCTTCAACGCGGTGGGTGTAATCATCGTGGCGATGCTGGGTGTGGGTGTGGCTGAGACTTCGGGCTTGATCAAGGCATTGATCCGCAAACTCGTTGAGGTGGCTCCGCCAGCAGCGTTGACATACATCCTCGTGTTCGTGGGAATTGTGTCGAGCATCGCTGCAGACGCCGGGTACCTTGTCTTGATTCCACTTGCTGCTGCGGCCTTCCTCAGTGTAGGCCGCAATCCACTGGTTGGATTAGCTGCATCTTTCGCCGGAGTCTCCGCGGTATTCAGCGTAAATATATTGATCAAACCTCTGGATGGAATCCTCACAGGAATTACGAACGACGCCATCCATCTCATGAACCCCAATCTTTCCGTCACGCTAACGGCGAATTTCTGGTTTTCTGTCGCCTCGGTGCTGATGCTTACGATTGTCTGTGGATTGATAACCGACAAACTGATAGAGCCTCGCATGGGCCCGTACAAGCCACCAAAAGACGTTCAGGCCGAAGAGGGCGAGGCTGTTCCTGCGAACGAGCCGCGCGGGCTGAAGTACGCAACTTGGGGCCTGATTGCGATTCTGGCGTTGTTCGCTCTTCTGACAATTCCGCGGGGCGCACCGCTGCGCAATCCGGAAACCGGAGGTCTGATTGGAGACTCTCCGTTCATGAACGGACTGATCGTTTTCATCGCACTCGCGTTTCTGGTAGCGGGCGCTGCTTTTGGCTTCGGCGCGAAAACGATGAAAGGAAGCGCAGACGTCATTAAAGCAATGGAGAAAGCGGTCATCGGGCTGGGCGGCCTGATTTTCCTATTGTTCTTCATCAGCCAGTTTATTGCCCTGTTCACCTACACCAACTTGGCAACGATCTCAGCAGTAAAGGTCGGTGATTGGCTGGAGACTCTCGGTCTGGGCCCACTTCCTCTACTCATCGGGTTTGTGCTGGTGGTCACGGTACTCAATCTCTTCATCACCGGCATCATTCCCAAATGGGCGATTTTTGCGCCGGTGTTTGTGCCGCTATTGATGAGGTTGGGTGTGCACCCTGGCGCCGTCCTAGCGGCATATAGAGTGGGAGATTCGCCCACGAATGCCATTACGCCGATGATGGCGTATTTTCCACTAATCGTTGGATTCGCGGCGAAATACCAGAGAGGCGCGGGCGTTGGCACTGTCGTTGCCATGATGTTGCCCTATGTGATTATCGTTCAAGTGGCCTGGATGATTCTGCTGGTTGCATGGCAGGTCGTAGGACTGCCGTGGGGGTTCTGACGAACGACGCAGGTAACGAAAACCAACGATTTCTTAGCGAGGCTAACGAGCCGGCTCATTCAGGAGTAGAGGTATGGCACAAACGAAGAATAGTCCGATCGAAATCAATATAGAGAGCGCATCTCCGGAGAAGTTCAAAACAGGAGTTCTGGCCGTTGGCGCATTTTCCGACGGCACGCTTCTGCGGTCCTCACAAAAGATCGATGAAGCGTCGAAGGGAAAGCTTTCGTCGGTGATCAAGCGTGGCGACCTTGAAGAGAAGCCCGGCTCGACTCTGTTGTTACATGATCTACCTGGAGTGGAAGCAGAACGAGTCCTGCTTGTAAGCCTGGGGACACGCGACAAGTTTGACGAGAAAGCCTTTCGCGATGCACTGGGTGCGATTGCGAAAGCGCTCGCAGGCGGTCCAGCTAGAGATGCAGCAGTCACGCTGTCGGTTGATGTGCCGGGCCGTGTGCTAGTTTGGCGCGCGCAGACGGCGAGCCGCATTCTCGCGGATGGAGCTTATCGCTTTGACGCTCCAGGGAAGACCGCAAAAAAAGAACGTGGCGTGCGCAAGATCACTCTGTTGGTCGGCGACAAGGTAACCGATGAATTGAAAAATGCGGTGCGACAAGGAGAGGCCGTTGCCGAAGGAATTGCGCTCGCCAAGGATCTGGGCAATCTGCCAGGGAACGTCTGTAACCCCGCGTATCTCGCGGATACCGCCCGGGCGCTGGCGAAGGAGTTCAACCTTGATGTGGAGGTTCTCGAACGCGAGGACATGAAGAAGTTGGGCATGGGAGCAGCGCTCTCTGTGGGGCAGGCGTCCGCGCAGCCATGCAAGTTCATTGTGATGCACTACCACGGCGCAGGAAAGGCGAAACCGATTGTGCTGATCGGTAAAGGCGTGACCTTTGACACCGGCGGCATCTCGCTAAAGCCGGGCGCCAACATGGATGAGATGAAATTCGACATGTGCGGCGCAGCAAGCGTGTTTGGCGCGATGAAGACGGTGGCGCGCTTGAAACTCCCGATCAATGTTGTGGCTCTCATTCCGGCAGTCGAAAACATGCCCGGAGGCAACGCTACTCGCCCGGGCGATGTTGTGACGTCGATGTCCGGCCAAACTATCGAAATCCTGAATACTGATGCGGAAGGGCGATTGGCGCTCGCGGACGCGATGACCTACGCAGAGCGCTTCCATCCAGATTACGTGATTGACGTGGCGACACTGACTGGAGCGTGTGTGATTGCGTTGGGCAATCTCACGAGCGGATTGTTCGCGAACGATGACGAACTCGCCGAGCAATTGCTGGAGTCCGGTAACGATACGGGAGATCGCGCGTGGCGTTTGCCGATGTTTGATGAGTACCAGGATCTGCTGAAAAGCAATTTCGCCGACATGAGCAACCTCGGTGGACGTCCTGCCGGCAGCATCACTGCGGCGTGTTTCTTGAAGCGATTTGCCAACGGCTTCAAGTGGGCGCACTTCGATATCGCAGGTACGAACGCGGTGTCGGGCGATGCGAAGGGGGCAACCGGTCGACCAGTACCGCTGCTCACCGAGTTTCTGATCGCACGAGCCGAAGGCAGGGCGAGGGGCACGGCGGGGCAACGGGAGAAAGCTCCGGTTAGCACGGCTGCTTAGCATGTGATCGGCGGATGTGTGAGCACGCGAGCTTGCGTCGGAGGTCGGCGATGTCGAGAGTTCATATTCTGGCCACAGGGGGCACCATCGCCGGACAAGCGGGATCGGAGACAGAGGCAGGATATCGTTCCGGTGAAGTCGGAGTAGAGAAGCTTGTCGACGCTGTGCCCGGCTTGCGGAAGCTTGCCGAACTCACGGGAGAGCAGTTCGCGCAGGTAGGCAGTCAAGACATGAACGACTGCCTGTGGCTGAAGCTTGCCGCAAGGGTGAACGCACTCTTCGCTGCCGAGCAAGCCGACGGAATCGTGATTACGCACGGCACGGACACGGCTGAAGAGACTGGGTACTTTCTCCATCTCGTAGTAAAGAGCAACCGCCCGATAGTCCTCACGGGTTCGATGCGTCCGTCAACTGCCTTGAGCGCAGATGGCCCACTGAACTTGTTCAATGCGGTGAGCGTTGCCGCCGATTCAGATGCCCGCGGCCGCGGCGCGATTGTTGCCATCAACGACGACTTGCACAGCGCACGCGATGTGACGAAGTCGAACACGACAGATGTGCAGACGTTCATTTCGCCGGGACCGGGATTGTTAGGCACGGCGAGCTATGGGCGTATACGCTATTTCCGCTATCCGACGCATGTGCACACGGTTGAGTCCGAATTCTCCGCGGACGGCCGCGAGCAACTGCCTCGGGTAGACATCCTGTATGCCTACTCCAATATGCCGCCGGATCTGGTACGCGCCAGCGTTTCGCTCGGTGCTAGAGGAATTGTGATGGCAGGGATGGGAAACGGCAACGTGTCCACCGATACAGCAGCCGCGCTGGCAGAAGCAGTCGAAGCGGGCGTGATCGTGGTGCGCAGCACACGAGTGGTCAGCGGCGATGTTGGCCGAAACATCGAGATGGACGACGACGCACTTGGCCTCGTAGCAGCCGATCAACTGAATCCACAAAAGAGCCGCGTGCTGCTTCAACTGTGCCTTGCCAAAGGAATGGACAGTGCTGCTGTGCAGCAGGCGTTTTACCGGTACTGAAACTAAAGTGAGGAAACATGGCTGACCAGCGTGCGGACGCGGCGTTTC
Organism: Terriglobia bacterium; assembly: GCA_963848375.1. Lineage (GTDB taxonomy): Bacteria > Acidobacteriota > Terriglobia > Terriglobales > Acidobacteriaceae > JAJPJE01. The sequence goes on along the minus strand of CAWKDK010000004.1, from coordinate 51,591 downwards.
AGAAAAGCACTCACACGTTTGCCGCTGACGCGGGAGCAACGCGGTCAGAGACGGACAGTCTCGGGACGAAGCAGATCCCTGCTGACGCCTACTGGGGTCTAAATGTCAGGCGCGCACTGGACAACTTCGCGATCAGTGGGAGGTCGATTGCATCGTATCCGGATCTGATATTTGGCTACGCCTGTGTAAAGCAAGCCGCGGCGCGCGCGAACGCTGAGATTGGTGTGCTCGATCGTACGAAAGCCGATCTGATCGACCGCGCATGCGAAGAGATCAAAGATGGCAAGCTTCACGATCAGTTCATCGTAGACATCATGCAGGGAGGTGCGGGGACGTCGACCAACATGAACGCGAACGAGGTGATCGCGAATCGCGGACTGGAACTGGGCGGCTATCCGAAAGGCAGCTACGAACATCTCGATCCCAACGATCATGTAAATCGCAGCCAGAGCACGAATGATACCTATCCCACTGCCTTCAAGATTGGTCTATGTCTTTCAACCGAGAGACTGCTGACAGAGCTTGCGCGACTGGAGGATGCATTTCGTAAAAAGGCTCAGGGAATTTGCGGGCATCGTAAAAGTCGGTCGCACCCAACTACAAGATGCCGTTCCGATGACTCTCGAGCAAGAGTTCGAGGGCTTCGCAGTCGCATTGGGCGAGGATCATGACAGCTTCAGGCAAGTCATGCAGCATCTGTGCGAGATCAACCTGGGGCAACCGCGATCGGAACCGGAATTGCAGCAGATCCTCGTTACGCTGAGGCCGTGCGCAAGCATCTCGCGGAGATCACCGGATACGACATCTTTACTGCGCGCAACCTCGTAGAGGCGACCACCGACGTTGGTGTGTTCGTTGAAATGTCAGGCACGCTCAAGCGTTGCGCGATGAAGCTCTCGAAGATCTGTAATGATCTGCGACTGCTGAGCTCTGGCCCGCAAGCCGGTCTCTTCGAAATCAATCTACCAGCAAGGCAAGCCGGCTCGAGCATCATGCCGGGCAAGGTCAACCCAGTGATTCCCGAGGTGGTGAACGAGGTCGCGTTTGTGGTGGCCGGCGGTGATGTAACGCTCACCATGGCCGCCGAAGCTGGACAACTTCAGCTCAACGCGTTCGAACCGGTGATGGCGCATGTGTTGTTTGAGAATCTGAAGTGGGTGACGGCCGCGGTGGCAACGCTCCGAGATAATTGTGTTGTCGGCATCACCGCCAACAAGGAGCGGCTTGCCAACCAGGTCGGCTCATTTGTCGGAGTGATCACCGCGCTGATTCCGCACATTGGATATGGACCGGCCTCAGAGCTGGCAAAAGAAGCCTTGGCCACCAACGCTAACATTGCTGACCTGGTGGTGAAGTCGGGATTGCTGACGCGGGAACAGGTCACATGGATGTTATCTCCGGAACGCTTGACGTCGACTGCCGGTGAGAATGCGGCGGTCCAACCGGTCAGTCCAAAGGCAGCTGCTTAAGCGTAAGAAGTGGTCACGGCGATGTGACCGAGATCAGAACCAGGGAGGCACGTCACGGTTCTAACGAAGAGCGATCTACGCTGGTGCGTGCCCTTCATCCTGCTTGCCTTTTCCGTGGTAGTGCAGAGTCAACCTGTCCCCCAACAGGCGGACACCACCGATAAAGCGAGTGCGGAAGAGCCGAGCGATCCATTAGGAAGAAGCACGCCGCGAGGAACGGTTCTCGGATTCCTGCATGCAGCTAAAAGCGGAGACTATAAACAGGCGGCGGATTACCTCCAGCTTTCAAACGACGAGCGTGCGGAAGAAGGCGAATCGATCGCGCGCCAACTTCACGCGCTGGTGGATCATGCCTTCGTAGGACGAGTCGGTCCGGTTAGCGATCATCGCGAAGGATCTACCGAGGCTGGGGTTCCGCGCAATCGCGAACGTATTGGTGAATTTCGACTTCCGGGAAGCAATGTCAGTGTTGAGCTGGTACGGGTGTCCGATCCCGGATCGGATGAAATCTGGCTTTTTTCTTCGCAGACTCTCGCGGCCGTTCCTGAGCTGTTCACTGAACTTGAGGTCAGCAAAATAGATTCGGGGCTTCCCAGTTTCCTGGTGACTGAAAGAGTATTCAGTACGCCGCTGTGGCGGTGGATTGCCTTCCTGTTACTCATACCGTTGTCACTGGGACTCGCCTGGCTGATCGTGTACCTTTTGCGCGACGGTCAGCGCATATGGTTGCGCTGGCGACATCACCCGATCGTTCAGGACATTCACCAGTCCATTGCCGCTCCGTCGATCCTTATTCTAACGACCGTGTTTCATCAGATTGGGACGGCTTTCCTGGGTCTGCCGCTTCTTTTTCGCATGTACTATCACCGTGCGGCGAGCATTGTTCTAGTTGGCGGTGCGACATGGCTGGTGTTCAGACTGGTAAATCGGTGGGGTGAATGGGCACGCACGAAAGCACGTTCGGGTGCAGGGTATCGAAGTGGAGCCATCCTGCTTCTTGGGCAGAGGCTGTTCAAGGCTCTGGTCGCGGTGATTGCGGTGTTCGTCACATTTTCGATCTTCGGCTTCGACATGACGACTGTAGTAGCCGGCCTTGGTATCAGCGGCGTGGTGGTTGCATTTGCTGCGCAAAAAACACTCGAAAACCTATTCGGGGGAGTATCCGTACTCGGCGATGAGGTGATTCGCGTAGGTGAAACCTGCCGCATCGACGACAGAATCGGCTCGGTCGAAGACATCAGCCTGCGATCGACCAGGATTCGAACGCTCGAGCGAACGGAACTGTCTGTTCCGAATGGCGAACTGGCGAGCATGAACGTGGAAAATCTTAGCCGGCGAGACAAATGGCTCTTTGAGGAAACAATCGGAGTGCGATGTGATACCACATCTGCCCAGCTACGCTCGCTGCTGACAAAGATACATGGAGTGCTGGAGGCGCACCCGCAAGTGGATATGGATCCGAGGATTTCCAGCGTTCGCTTGATCGGCTTCGGCGAAAGCAGCTTGAATATTGAGATTTCGTGCCATGTCTTAACCAGGGAGCTGACTAAATTCCGGGCAATTCGCGAAGAGATCCTGCTTCGGGTGATGGATCTGGTAACAGAAGTGGGTACGGCGATCGCTGTGCCTGCACGCGCAGTTCGCGTCGCGCAAGAGCGCGAGGAAGCTCGGTTCGGCGAATCCGATTCGCAAAAGGGAAGCCGCAGAGCGGCTTAGTACTCCACAGTAATCCCATAGATTGCGTGCCGCAGAAAAGTCTCGCGAGACAACTGGCACTCAGGCTTGCGAATCACAAAGGCGTCGACGAGTGTAGTGTCGATCATCCCTATGGCCTCTGCAAGATCCTTTCGAGTAAAGAGTGGTAACACCGCCAAGGTGCACGAAGTGCGGGCAGCCGACCCGCGAACGCTGACAATCGACATCGGTGGAACCGGTATCAAGATGTTGCCGATGGACGGAAAAGGGAAGGCCCTCGCGGAGCGTGCGCGCGAACTCACCCCGCAGCCGGCACAGCCCCAGGCGGTGATGGAAACAATAAAGCGGATGTTAAGTAATCAGGGAGAATATGACCGAGTGTCGGTTGGCTTTCCGGGTGTAGTGGTTCACGGAGTCGTGCACACGGCACCTAATCTTGGCACGGAACAGTGGCGCGGCTTCGAACTGCAGAAGGCGATTAAGCAGGCCACGGGTAAGCCAGTGCGCGCGATGAATGACGTGGATTTGCAGGGTTACGGCGTGATCCGAGGCGTTGGCGTTGAGCTGGTATTCACGCTTGGTACGGGACTAGGTTCAGCGTTGTATTCGAATGGGCACCTGGTGCCGAATCTCGAGCTTGCACACCATCCATTCGGCAAGAGCAGCACCTACGAACAGCGCGTGTCGAACAGTGAGCTCAAGAAGGTCGGCAGAAAGAAATGGAATAAGCGTGTTCGAGAGGTGATCGAGCAGATTGAGCCCATTTTCAACTACGACATCCTCTACATAGGCGGTGGCAATGCCAAAAAGCTGATCGGTGAATTGCCTTCCAGAGTTCGTGTCTTTGAGAACGTTGAAGGTATGGCTGGTGGTATCCGGCTCTGGAATGACGACGTACAGCAGTCCAAAAAGCAATAAGTTAGCCGCAGCGAAATTCTACGAACACCAACCCTGATCCAGTGACAATCATCCAAAATAGCCTGGGACCGATCTGTGCAGCAGGTGCACATTCTCCGGAGGCAAGATGAAGGTGAACAAGGTGTGGTGCTTGCGCGGGGCGGCAGTATTCGTCGGACTCGCGATCTCGAGCTTGTTATTGTCTCCTCAAGTGGTAACGGCACAAGCAAATAGCGCGGCACCATCGAGGAATCAAGATCGAATTATCAAAGAGGTTCGACACGAGCTCATCATGTTGCCGCTTGTAAATGTATTCGACAATCTGCAGTTCAAAGTAGATGGGTATAACGTGACGCTGTTGGGATCCGTAACGCGGCCCAGTATCAAGCAAGATGCGGAACGGGCGGTGAAAGGAATCGACGGCGTCGAGACGGTAAAGAACGAGATCGACGTTCTGCCTCCATCGCCACAAGACAATCGGTTGCGAACTCAGCTGTTTCAAGCGATCTACGGATTTCCCGCGCTGCGGAGATACGATCTGCCGGTGATCAAGCCGATTCGCATCATTGTCAAGAATGGCCGCGTCACGTTGGAAGGGGTCGTCGATAGCGAAGCCGATAAGAATATGGTTGGGATACGCGCGAATACGGTACCCGGAATTTTCTCGGTGACGAACAACCTGCAGGTGGCCGGGTCGACGTCGTAGCCCGCAAATCTGTGTCCCATCCTCACTCTCTGCGGGTGGCACACACCGTCGCCCGCTGAGGCTTCAGATCGAGCTGCTAAACGCACAGGCAGTCCCGTCCGTTAAAGCGCCGTAAGCAATTCACGACCGTGGAAGAGCTTTCTTCCTGCCAGCAAATGCGAAGCTCGGCTTTTCGTATGTGGCTGGAGTAACTGCGCAACCTCTAACTGCGCCATCCTATCTACTTGCCCAGGCGTGAAAAGGAGGTCCCAAACGTATGTCTCAGCTTAGCGAGAAAGCGCGTAAATATTCGCGCGACCATGCGGAGAGGTTTCGACACGAACTCCATGAATTGTTGCGGATTCCGAGCTTAAGCGGCGATCCGGCGCATGCCGAAGACGTGAAACGCACTGCGGAGTGGCTGGCTGCTCAGTTGCATGCACTGGGCGTGAAGAGCGCCAGGGTCATGCCTACGGGCGGCCACCCAGTTGTTTATGGCGAGTGGATGGGCGCCGGTCCGAATAAGCCAACCGTGCTCGTGTACGGCCACTACGATGTGGTGCCAGCCGTAATGGAGGATGGCTGGGATAATCCTCCGTTTGAGCCAGTAGAGAAAGACGGGAAGATCTATGCACGAGGCGCGACGGACGATAAGGGACAGATGTTCATCCATCTTAAAGCGCTGGAATCCTATCTTGAGGCTAACGGCGGCGCGCCGGTGAATGTGAAGTTCCTGATTGAAGGCGAAGAAGAGGTGTCATCGCCTAATCTCGCACCTTTTATCAAGAAGAATCTGGATATGCTTAAGGCGGACGTGTGTGTGATCAGCGATTCGTCGATGCGAAGGATTCAGGAACCAGCAGTTACGCATAGTCTGCGCGGGATGACGTACATTCAACTTGAAGTTCAGGGGCCGAAAGACGATCTGCATAGCGGCTTTTGGGGAGGAGCGACACACAATCCGGCTCTCGCACTCGTCGAGATCCTTTCGAAGCTCTATAACCCGGACAATACCATCGCCGTTCCTGGTTTCTATGACGACGTGGTGGCGCTCACTAAGGATGAACGCGAGATGATCGGCAAAACTGCGCTGAGCGAAGAGCAGTTCAAGGAAGCTACGGGTGTGCCAGCAGTTTGGGGAGATAAGAAGTATACGATTCGCGAGCGCGTGTCCGCGCGCCCAACGCTCGACATCAACGGACTGTGGAGCGGTTATTCGGGTCCCGGACCGAAGACGATTATTCCTGCAAAGGCTGGCGCAAAACTAAGTTCTCGATTGGTGGCCAATCAGGATCCGGACAAGATTTACAAGCTTTTGAAGAAGCACATCGAATCGATCGCGCCACCAACGGTGAAGGTGAGCGTCAGCCTGGTAACCAAGGGAAAACCAGCGCTGATTCCTTTCGACCTACCCGAAATGAAGGCGGCGTCGCGCGCGTACGAGAAAGCGTGGGGTCACACGCCGGTCTTTACGCGAGGCGGCGGCAGTATCCCGATTGTTGCCGACATCAGCGAGATGATGAAGATACCCGTCGTCATGATGGGATACGGGCTCGACAGCGACGGTCTGCACGCGGCGAATGAGCACTACAGTATCGAGATGTTCCATCGCGGCATCGAGACCGCGATTGTCTACCTCGACGAATTAGCGCAGCAGGCGGCGTGAGGGGGAATCACAAGGGGGTGCAATCGCGCCCCCTTTTCGACCGCGCCAAACGGTTTCTATCTTTGCGCTATGGGCAAGGAGACAGGATGATCAAGGTTAAATTCAACTAACGTTCCTGCAGGAATGTTCACCCTCTCTCCACTGGTACTTCCTCCCGCTGCTGTGCCGACAATCGCGCCGGTCCCGGCGCCGCGAACAGCTCCTCCGATGCCGCCGGAAAGTGCGCCAACGGCAGCTCCGGTTCGAGCACCTGTTCCTGTGCCGCCACTGCTCGTTCCTCCTTGCGCCTGATTCGACGTAGTGGAGAGTGAATATGTTTGACCGTTGATCACGATGTCAGTGAGATCGAATTCAAGTTGACCGCCAGATCGACCGGCCGAATCTGCGGTGAGCAGGCGGCCGAAAACGGTGGTGCCCTTTGGGGCGACGACCACGTCACCGGCCATCAGATTCGCCTCCAGGGAGCCACGAAAACGGTCGTTTGCCTGGTTTCGTTCTGAGTCCACTGAATCCACCATCTTAACCATCATTCGCGAGCCAGTAGGCACCGTGGCCATATTTCCGGTGGGATTGGTGGGGGCTGACTGAGTACCGCTTGCGCCCGCGTTCTGTTGTGCTCCCGCGAGAGCTGCAGATAAGACAAGCAATGCGGCGATGAAAGAGATGAGCGCGAGTGCGCGCTTCGGGAAAGGACGTTGCAGCACGCGGTGTTCCTTGGTGATCCTGTTGGTCGCCATAGCGATTAGCCTCCGAGGGAACTTGTTGTGGTTAGAGATTGATTCCACGCAACGCCTCCTGCCTGGGAGGGAGCAGATCAGGCGACGCGCACGTGCTTGCTTGCAGCCAGCCGAATGCCTCCATCTTCAGCGAGGTTGAGCTCATGAACGTTGAAACTTCCCCGATACATCTCTGCGTCGCAGCCCATGGACGCTGACGGAGCAGAGCACAAAACAACTTTGCCGCAGGTTCCGATCCAATCCTTATGTCGATGGCCGTGGAGGATAAGAACACGTGAAGCATAAGGCCTGATTGCAGCGAGAACGTCTGGGGCATTGATGAGCGCAAGCCCGATGCGATCGCGCAGACGAATGGATGAAACTGGATATTCGACGACCTGATGATGAAGCAGGATGATCCAGGCGCGACCAGGAGAATTCCGCAACACGAACTTAAGGGACGCAAGCTGCGCAGGATCGACGACACCGATCGCGTTGGTGAGAGAGAAGTGGCTGACGGCGTTGGAGTCGAGAAGGATTAAGCCGTAGCCGTCGTCGGTCAGCGGAGGCTCAACCAGAGGAAAGATTGCCTCCCAGATCTTCGCCATCTCCCATCGGCCGCGGATAGCGCCCCGTTCAGCGAGAGCACGTATATGCTCGGCCCTCTGACCTTCTCTCAAGTATTCACGAAGCGACGGTCCCAAAGAGCGCGACGCACGATCAACAATATGGGCACGCTCGCCCTGAATGGCGTCAAGAGCGAGTACGAAGCGGAGTTTGCGCAGTGCCTGGGCAGAGCTCCAGGGCAAATCGAGGCGCGCTGCATTGGTGCGATCAACAATATTTACGTCGTGGTTTCCCGGTACGAACGAAAGATGCTGCCGCAACTCGGGACAGCCTCGAAGAAGGTCGATGAAAGCAGCCCATTCGGCGCGAGTTCCCGCATCCGTGATATCGCCTGTAACCAGAACACGATCGAGCGGATTGAGTTTGTGGGTCTCGGAGAGCTTGCGAATCGTATTGCGAATGCAATGATTCCCTCGTGGACCATGCGTTCCGGACTCCATGCGGTAACCGTAACGTTCGCCGACGATGTGCAAGTCCGATAGATGTGCCACCCGCAGGGATCGTAAGGCAGGATCCGAAGGCGGTGGGATCCAGTCGACCACGGGATCTTTTAGCGTGAGCTCACGCCAGAGCCAATAGAGGCTTTCGATCGCCGTAGAGAAACCGAGGATCACCGCAGCATTGCCGAGTGCAGCGAGAATTACGGCCTGTACGCGCACACGCTCAACGTTCATTAATTTGAGACCAAATGAGAGTTCAACCGAGAGCGCCAGGAACAGGCCACCGGCCACAAAGAGCAAAGCCGCAAGAATGGCGCCGAGCCGCCGCTTGCGCCAGAGCTGTTCTGCGGTAATCGGTTGGCGTCCGGCGCTTTCGATGATCACGCGAATGGTTTCGCGAACAGAGACAAAGATCGGATAAACGAGGATGTAGTGGAGATGGCGGAACCTGTAGAACATGGTGGTGAAGAGCGGGCGTCCAATCCAAAAAGCAATGCCGGCCAGAATTGCAAGAAATACGAACGCGAAGACGAGACTCCTGCGAGCGTAGTTCGCCGAATGGAGCAATGCATGGCCGTAAGTAGCAACAATGGAGGGCGCGATGCCGACGAGGAGCGCTGGAGCGATGACGAGCGCGAAAAAGCCAATTGGCGCCATCAGGTAATTGAACTCAAGTATTGCTGAGAGAACGACGCTGCGCAGACCACCCGCGTATGGACTCATACGGTCGTCGTCGGTGTCGCCGCGGCGTAAATCCCAGATGCGCGAGCCAGACATTCTTCGGCGCCTCGCTCCGTATCTGGTGAGATGCATTCCCGGAGGCTGTGCTTTCCTCGAAGATGCTGAAGATTAGCAACCGCGCTCTTTTCACGCTCATCCAGTCGAGAGATTGGTAAATCGTGCTCCGATTGAAAGCTGCTGCCGTCGTTTGTTGCTCTCCCACGCAGAAATGCCTGCGCCATCAGGTTGGTAGATGAACCCATGGAAGCTAAAACTGGTCAGGCGATCGCCAGAGACACTGTCGTCTGAGGAGCCCGTCTTAGCGAATCCTGCAGAGGTGGAACCACTCACTCCGCCGCCACCTCCACCAATCAGTTCGTGGAGTGATGACAGACAGCTCTCACTTTTCGTGTTGCTCGCCCTCACCGCCATTGCCGGCTTTCTCACGTACATCATTTTCCGGCCCTTCCTCACGGCTCTGGTTGTAGCGATTGTGATGGCGATAGCTTTCACGCCACCTCATAAGTGGATCGTGCGAAAGGTTCGCAATAAAGATCTTGCAGCGCTCCTGACAACGCTTCTGGCGATGCTGCTTGTCCTTGTCCCCTTTCTTCTTGTCAGCGTTCGGCTAGCAGTTGAGGCCAACAGTAATTACAGAAGCTTCCTTAATCAGCTGGGCAATACCGCGAATTGGCCGGCGCAGCTGAATCCGGTGATAGAGCAGATTGCGGAACAAACCGGGATGCCGGAGGCGCAACTACGAGCTGAGATCAATCGCCGCGCGCGCGAATTTGGTGCAAGGTTGGTAACACTCGCAGGATCAGTCGCGCAGCGTTTTGCCCAGCAGATGATGACTCTACTGCTCGGCTCAGTGTTTCTGTTTTCCTTACTTCGGAGCAGCGAGGAATTTCGCAGCGGCGCCCAAACTCTGCTTCCTTTATCCGCGAATCGGGCACGGGAATTAGCGAGCACAGTGAACCAAGGTGTCGTAGCGAATATTTACGGCATGGTAGCGGTTGGCCTGGCAGAGGGAATACTGATCGCGCTTGGTTTCTGGCTGCTGGGCTTGCGCTCACCATTAGTGTGGGGAGCCATTGCGAGCGTGCTTTCAGTGCTGCCTTACGTCGGCGTGTCGCTGGTATGGATTCCCGGGTGCATTTTTCTGGCGTTGCGGGGCGATTGGGTGAACGCGATCTTGTTGGGATTGTGGGGTTTGATTGTGGTGTCGATGGCAGATGGAATCGTCCGCTGCAGAGTGATAAGTGGACGCGTGAAGACCAATTCCTTGTTGATCACGCTTTCGCTGATGGGGGGACTGGCAGTATTCGGTCCGATCGGATTTTTTGTAGGGCCAGTCGTCGTGGTGGTATTTGCGTCGCTGATCCGCATTCTTCGGGAGGAACATGCTAACGCGCGAGGGGCGCGGAACCAGGCAGCATGATTTCGGTTCTAGGCTGCATCGGCTCTGTGTTGAAGTAACTGTTCGCGTTCGGACGCTTTGCGAAGTTTGAATGCCTGAATATTAACGTTGATCTCTGCACCAATCAGGATGGCCTTCGCGCTCCAGTGCAGCCAGATTATCAATGCGATGGGGGTAGCAAATGCCCCATACACCACGCTCAACTTGAGATCTCCGAAATGATAGAAGTAGAAGCTGAGGGCCCAGGAGAGCAAGAGTACGATCGCGGTTGCAATGATTGCTCCTGGCACGGTCACGCGTCGTTTCGCAGATACATTCGGTGCGAGCACATATAGCAACTCGATTGCGGCGAAGATCGTCGTCGCCGAGAGGAACCATTGCGCATAGGGCCAGAGCGTCGTCCAGAGCGACTGTACGGGAGCGACTCTCCAGAGTAGCGATTCCAGGAGCGGGCCAGCGATAGTTAGAGACATTCCCAGCAGCAACAGCAATCCGACGCCGCAGGTTAGTCCGAAGGCAAAGATCCGGTTGAGCCACAAAGAACGGGGCTCATGCACGTCGTACACGATGTCCAGTCCGGAGATGATCCCCTTTACCGACTTCGATACGAGCCACAGGGTTGCGATGATACTGAATGAGAGGAGGCCCGTACGGTGCGGTTGGATTGTCGCCAGAACCTGATCGATGATGGCCAAACCGTGAGACGGTACCACATGCGTCATGAATGATCTGAATCCCTGGGCTCCGCCGCTCAAGGGAATATAGGCAACCAGCGCAGTCAGGAGCGCGAGAGCCGGGATCATCGACATCAGGAAGTAATAAGCCAGTCCGGCCGAGACGAGCGGAAGGTGTTTCCTCTCTATTTCCCGAAGAACAGTTCTGACCACCGCTGTCGTCTTTGTGAAATATTTCATCCACGCTCACTAGCTGGCTGTGCGCTGCTCACGTTCAGAATGACTGCCCGAGCATGAGGAACATCTGCGTGGCTTTGATTCCGCGGATTGAACTCAAGTTGCGGACGACGTCAGACCGGCTGGGCCAGGCGGTCAGCGCAATGCTTCGTTCGGTCGCAAACGTAGTACTCGGTAACTCGCTAACCAACCTACTGCGATGGCAAGCGCGGCCGTACCTAACAGGGCGGTGATGATGAGCGCCCATTCGGTGTGTAGCGTGAAGTGAAACAGCCGGCGCGCTAAGAGCGCGGCGAATGAACTCGCAAAAACTGCGCCGATGGTTCCTGCGAACAGTCCTACCAGCAGGAATTCGATCGACGACATCGCCACGATCTGGCGCGACGTCGCACCGATTGATTTCAGGAATGCCACTTCGCGAAACCGCTCCATGCGATCGCCAGCAACGCTTGCAGTCAGGACACCGAGGCCCGCCGCAATCACGAATGCCGCCAGACATTTAACGATCAGCGTCATCTCGTTGGTGATGGCCGCGAAGGCGCCGAGAATGTCGGAGAGGTTGAAAATCGTGACGCTGGGAAACTTCTGATAAATGGCTGACTGAACTGCATCAGCGGCGCCCGGCTTCAAACGAACCCCACCAACATAGAGCACGGGAACATCTGTCAGCGCTTGGAGAGGCAGGATAAAGTCGAACGACGATGCTAGGCTGCGCTGCTGCCAGCGATAGACGGCAGCTACAGTAACAGGCAGCAGTTTGGGCCCGAGCTGAAACGAGAGTCGCGAACCTGGCGAGAGGTGCAGATGCTGCGCAACGTCGTCGCGAATCGCTACAGCTTCGGGAGCCGATTGTGTATTCCACCACGATCCCTGTGTAACGATCACTCCGGAGGGAGGTGCATCAACGCCAGCGGCCGGCCGAGGTTGCAGGAATCGCCGTTCCGATCTGACGCTAAAAAATTGATCAGCCGGCTTTCCGTCTACCTCCATCAATCGGACTTGTGCCATGGGAATGAATTCCGGTGGCGCAGTGACTTCCGGCCTTTGCTGCAGGAGTTCGATTAAACCGGGCCGCTCATAGCGTGTCACTCCAGCAAGAATGATGCTGGGGAGAGTCTCCGGCACTCGTTCTGAAAGCTCCTGCAGAATCGTGCGCTGGATGAGGAAGACGCCAAGAGTGAATCCCGTGCTGATTCCGAGCGCCACCAGGACCGCAATGGTCTGATTGCCGGGCCGGGAGAGGCTTTTCAGCGCGTAGTTGGTCAGGAACGAAACCTTGGCGGTCGTTCCAGACAATGAGCGGGCCGCCCACAACACAAGCTGCGCGACGAGGCCGAGGGCGACAATCGCGGCAAGCAATCCCAGGAGAAAATACTCGGCGATCATTCGCGAATTGCTAAGCCATGTTGCGAGCAATCCCAGTCCGAGGACGATGGGAGCCGAGAATAGAGCCACACGCACAGCGCGTCTGCCGTGATCGAGCTCGAAGTCGCGACGAAGAATCAGGAGCGGCTTGATCGTGCGCACATCGAGGAGGGCGGGGAAATGTCAGCAACAGCGTTGAGAGGACGCCGGTAATCAGGGCTTCTACGAAAGTCTGCCAAGTCCAACTCGCGGCTACGGCACCGCTGAAAAAACTCTGCGCGAAGTGCAGAAGCAAAAGTTCCAGCCCGAATCCGAAAACGATACCCGTCAGCGACCCGACGATCGCGAGTAACAGGATCTGAAGCAGATAGATCCCGAGGATCTGGCTGAATGTCGCGCCCAACGACTTCATGGTTGCGATCGCATCCATGCGTTCACGAATGTGTGATCGCATGGTCATGGAGACGCCAGCGCAAGCAAGCACCAGTGCGAACAAACAGATCATGCTGAGGCCGGCCGTGGCGCGATCAAGAGCCTCGCTGAGCTCAGGTTTTCCGTGGCGGAAATCGGTGATCTGCGAGCCAGGGAACAGATGCGTCAACTGGTTCCGTAGCGGTTCGAGGTTGGATGCCGATGGAGGAAGTTTGAACAAATATCTTGTGGACAGACGTTTGCCGGTATCGATCAGACCGGTGCTGGCGAATGCGTCGGCCGACATGAGTACAGGAAGCGCTACAACATTGTCGTTGAATAAACGATCGGGCTGCGATACGAGTACCGCTGCAACCCGGAACGCCTGGCCGGCGATGTGAATGGTGTCTCCAACCCGGGCGTTAAGGCGTACGAGAAGCATCTGGGAGACGGCAATGGAGTTGCGATCGAGCAGTTGAGGCAGCGATTGTTGCGGCTGCAGTAAAACGCGGCCGTAGAACGGGTACTGCGCTGGATCGACGACCGTGACATCGACCATCTGCGGGCGCTCGCCTTTCTCAGAACTGGCCATCGTCAGCGTTTCAACAACGAGAGTGGACGTAGTTCCCCCGGAACTCAGCTGTGCTACGGCGGCGCGTTGCTCGTCTGTTGGGTAGGTTGGCGACTGAACGACCACATCGGCAGCTAGAAGTGCGCGGGTATCCTGCAGGAATTGTCGGCGAACGCTTTCGGCCGAGCCGCGTACGCCGACAAGCGCGGCAATTCCCAATGCCATGGAAGCGATAACAAATGCGAAGCGACCATAGCTCGACTGTAAATCGCGCAGAGCGATCGCCAGAAGCGGCCGGGGTTCAAGAAATGGTCGCATGCATTTTGTCGTTGTCGGTCGCGATGCGGCCATCATTGAGCAGGATTTGGCGCTCGGCTGATCCGGCCAGTACGGGGTCGTGCGTTACCAGGACGAGCGTGGTTCCGTGTTGCCGGTTCATCGACGCCATCAGGCTAAGAATGTGTTTTCCATTTTGGCTGTCGAGATTGCCGGTGGGTTCGTCCGCGAGCAGAATGTCGGGACGGAGCATGAATGCGCGTGCCAGGGCTACGCGTTGTTGCTCTCCGCCGGAAAGTTGGCGTGGATAGTGATCGGATCGGGAGGCCAATCCCACTTGATCCAGAAGGGAGTTGGCGCGATCCACGCCTTCTCGTAGCGAGCCTCCCGCAAGTTGGTGCGGCAGCATAACGTTTTCGAAGGCGGTGAGCGTTGCGATCAGTTGGTACGACTGGAAGACGATACCGATGGTATGCCGGCGCAAACGAGCGAGTTCGTCCTCAGAGAGGGAACTGATCTCGCGACCGGCGATGCGAATGCTGCCTGAGGTGGGACGGTCCAGTCCGGCGATGAGGCCCAAGAGCGTGGACTTGCCGCTTCCCGAAGGACCGCGCACGGCAACGAACTCTCCGGTGGCAATCTGGAGAGAGACACCTGCGAGAATCTCCAGGCTGCCCTGCCCGTGCCAGATCCGCTTGTACAGATCGCGGATCTCGATGACAGGCTGCTCCATTATTGTCCGCTCTGATGCTTATGGTGAGCCTGGGCGAGGGTCTCGAGTTGCGACTCGGGAACCTGCACACTCCAAATCACATTGACGCCTTGCGTGGCGATGGAAACCTTCTGGATCAAAGTAGCGAGTGCTGGCTTTTGCTTTTGCGCCGCCTGGGTCTCAGCAACCGAGGCCATATAGCGAATTCGGTCAGCGAGCGAGAGGGCTTCCTGGTCTGAAGCCGTAACCGCTTGTCCCTGGACGGAGGCGCCTTGAGCGAACTTTACTCCGACCATCTCGGATTGAACCGATTGCAGCGCGGTCGCTGCCAGTCCGCTCAATTCGTTCGACGACTGAGGCAATGACAACGCAACTTCAGCTCCCGGCACAGTCGAAACGTACCAGGCGTCATATTTCCCGCTAGCGGCGGCAATGTGCGATGCGATGCCAGCTTCGGCGGCGGTATTGTCCGCGTAGCGATCGATGGCGTGCTGGACCAACTGCGGGGTTCCGAATGCCGCTCTCGTTGAACTCAGGAACGCGAGCCAACGTGCAGGGTGCGGCTTGCCGCTCTTACCCTGGAATGCCGGGAACTCGGCGACACTGATGCCACGATAGGAGCTTGTCGTAGCACCCTTCTTCACCGCGAACGCGAGAACCTGTGCCGGAACAAAGGTGCCCTTCACGAGCAGGACACGCTGCGAATCGTTCGCATCACCGGTCGAACCAAACAGCACTTGTTGGAGGTTGGTGCGCGGATCAAATCCGGTGGACGCGATGAAGTGCGAGAGGTCCGCCTTCGCTGACTGCGACAGCAGGTACTGGCCGAACGGGGAGACTTTCACAGCAGTGCCATTGAGTCCGGCGATTACGCGAGTTTGCGGGTCGAGCAGACTGACAAGTTTTGCGTCAGTGGCTGCAGCCGCCAGGGTTGTAAAGAGGGCACTCGCAGAGAGTAGAAGCACGAATCGTCGCATCATCGCCAGCCTCAAGTACGTTCTTGAATTAGTTTACGCGTTTCCTAATACCCGCGCGAAAGCGTTGAGTTGCGATTATGTCGAATCATCTCTGACCTTGCACTCTCGGTCCGGAGATGATGATGTGGGCGGCGTGGTCGCAATCCCTCACCTAGGCCGGAACCTTGCTCCGGTTTTCCGACGTGCTTTGCTTCGTCGCCAACGGCTGCAGGTTCTCGAGCATGCTTGGAATCAGTTCTGAGACTGTGGGGTGGATGTGCATGGCGCGCTCGATCACGGTATAGGGAGCCTTGGCATACATCACGTCGAGAATGCTGTGCACAACTTCGTCGCCGCCAGTGCCTAAGATGGAGGCGCCGAGGATCTTCTTAGTATCTGCATCAACCAATATCTTCATGAAGCCGAGCGTTTCACCCTTCTCCACGGCGCGTCCGACGCTGCTCATCGCCATGGTTGCGATGAGGGCATTTTTGCCTGCGTCCCTTACTTGTGTTTCGCTCATTCCCACGTGCCCCAGCGGAGGGTCAATGTAAAGGGCGTAGGCAGGAATGCGATCGCTGACTCGACGGTGATCGTCGTCCAACAGATTCGAGGCGACAATTTCAAAATCGTTATAGGACGTGTGAGTGAACCCACCTTTTCCGTTGCAATCGCCGAGCGCCCAGACGCCGGGCACGTTGGTGCGCAATTCGTCGTCGATCACGATGTATCCGTGTTTGTCGCGGAGAATGCCGGCTTTTTCCAATCCGAGATCGTCGGTGTTGGGCTGACGGCCAACGGCGAGGAGTACGTGCGTTCCGATCTCTTCGGGCTCGCCTGACTCACAATCGACGGTCACTCCGATTCCATCGTCCCTCTTCGAGAAGCCAATACATTTCGCGTTCAAACGGACATTGATCTGCTCACGCTGGAGGATGTCCAGGATCGCCGCGGATATGTCCTCATCCTCACGCCTGAGCAGGCGGGGAGCCATCTCTACGACGGTCACTTTGCTTCCGAAACGTCGAAACATTTGTCCGAACTCGAGGCCGATGTAGCTGCCTCCAACGACGACAAGGTGCGGCGGGAGGTAATCGATCTCCAAGATCGACGAGTTTGTCAGGTATTTGATCTGATCAACCCCTGGCATCGGGGGAACGATGGCGCGCGCCCCTACATTGATGAAGATCTTGTCAGCGGTGAGCACATCCTTGCCGACGCTCACCTCGTGCGCAGACTCGAAACGCCCTTGGCCAGTGTAGACGTCACAATTCTTGTGATCACGAAGGCGGTCTTCCGCGCCTTTGCGATGAGACAGCCGGATCTCGTTCATGCGGGCGTGAACGCGCTTCATATCGACAGAGATCTGGCCCGGAATTTGGACTCCGTACTCCGAGCCGCGGCTGGCGAGGTGCGCCGCGTAGGCGCTGGCGACCATAGTTTTGGTGGGAATGCACCCGGCGTTAACGCAGGTGCCACCGAAGAATTTGCGCTCGATAATCGCGACCTTCATCCCGGCATCCGCCAATCGCGTCGCCAGAAATGGGCCTGACTGGCCGGTACCGATAACGATGGCATCGTAATTCGTGGTCATAGATATCCTTCGCGAGGGTCTCCCCATCATTTGTTTGGATGCTAACGCAGGGCTAAAACATCAGACAACTGGAGTCGACGTCTGAAAGGAACGACAACGTAAACGATCTACGAGCGGTACGCGAGACCGGTCGAAGATCGCGGCCGCAATTACTGGATTCACGCATTTGCATCGAACTGGTTCGAGTAGCAGGAGTAAGTGGAACTCCTGCTTGAGGAGCACAGCATGAGCCGGGTGCTAGTGGTGGGAAGTGATGCTGAAGTCAGCCAGAGGATAGGCGATACGCTTTGCGCCGGTGGTTTCCCGATGGAATACGCGGCTGGGCACGCAGATGCGTTATTGCGGCTGCGCGTACGCTCGTTCGGAGTCGTGATCACCAGTCCCGACAGCACGGTCGAGGAAGACCTGGCTCTGTTGGAGGAGATGCGCGTCATCAGGCCTGGCGTGAAGAGCATTGTGCTGGCTCGTCGCAGCACTCCAGATGAGGTCATTGCAGCGCTGCGCGCGCGAGTGTTCGCCTGTTTCACACCTCCATTTGACGCGGACGAGATCGCAAACATAGCCCGTAGCGCAGCGTCTGACAGCCAATGGCGAGATGACATACAAGTGTTATCGGCGAAGCCGGGTTGGGTTTCGGTCCGTGTGAATTGCCGTCTCGTGACGGCCGAGCGCCTTATGACGTTCGCGAAAGAATTGAGTGCGCAGGTGCCGGAGGACACGAGGGAAGAACTGATGCAGGCGTTGCGCGAGATCTTGCTGAATGCGATGGAGCACGGAGCGGCGTTCAATCCCGAGCAGGTGGTGGAGGTCACCGCTGTTCGCACGGGAAGAGCGATGGTTTTTTATGTGCGCGATCCGGGAGCGGGCTTTCGCCGCGAGTCGCTTACCGGCGCTGCGATTGCGAATCCTGCGGACGATCCTGCGGCCCATATTGTGCAGCGCGAAGCGGAGGGAATGCGCGCCGGCGGATACGGTCTTCTCCTTGCGCAAGGCACCGTCGATGAGTTGATCTACAACGAGATCGGCAACGAGGTGCTGCTGGTTAAATACCTTGATTCCGCGTCGTAGGGCAGCTCGTGCGTGCCAACGGTCTCGATGGCGCTGACCGGGACGCCTACAACTTGTTTTTGAACCAGAGTCGCCCCTTGTAATCGGAAATACCTGCAAAAGCCGCTCTCAGAATGCAGCGGAAAACCCTTCAGTCCCGCCACAGTATCGAAAATTGCAGTGGAGAATCACTATGACAAAGATACTGCTACTCGCTCTAGCGCTTGTAGGTTCCGCAGCATGGTTGCAGGCGCAAGATCAATATGGCTCGCAGTCCGGCTCCAGCCAGACAGCGGCGGCTTCCGCAGGAAAGACAACGGTGCAAGGTTGCTTACAAAGCTCGAACGGAGCCTACACACTCACGGACAAGTCGGGAACAACCTACCAGCTTCAAGGCGACGCTTCGAAGCTCAGCGCTCATGTGGGACATGAGGTGAAGATCACGGGAACAACATCTAGTTCGGGTGCAACAAGCTCGAGCATGGGTGCGCCAACTGGTGGAACACAACAACCTATGCTCACGGTCGAAAGTATGAAGCACATTTCGAAAACGTGTCAGGCACCCGGCAAATAGGATTCTGCCAGAGATAGGCGCGATCGACTCAAACGGGGTCCATACAAAACGCGAACAGCCGTCCTGAGACGGCTGCAGTGGCGTTTAGAAAATTTGGTGGAGGCGAGGGGAGTCGAACCCCTGTCCGAAGAAGTAGTCAGCCGAGAGCCTACATACGTAGTCGCATTCCCGCCGTGGGTATTAGCCACAACTTTCGCAGCTCGCGGTCAGAACGCGACAAGAAACGCAAGCCACTAGTCCGGAAGTCTCGTCTTCCGACTCGGACCGCGTCGGAGGACCAGCCTACTGTGCGACGTCCGCTCACGGCCCGTAGGCGAAGCCGTGGAAGACGGCTACTTAACTAATTAAGCAGCGTATGCCAGCTGTTGGTTGGCAAGTATTGTTTTTGCCACAGTCACGGGCGTGTGCACCCCGGTATGCCTCTCAACCGCAACGATCTCCGTCGAAGCCGTGGCGCCCCCATATCAAGGAACGTAACAGCAAGACAGCACCCGGTGGGGCGAACCCTCCGGGTAGATACATTATATAGATGAGCGAGAGCGGCGGGATGATTCGGAGGGACAGGAACCAAATTCCTGTGCAAGTATTTGATTTAGCGCTGGGTTGCGTCGTGGTTCTGAGGCTTTGGCGCAAGCCCATCGGGCTTGACCCCCTCGAATTCAAGGATCTCGGGATAACTTGAAGCAATGCGCAAACCGTTAGCGAAAGCCCGGAAGCTCAGGTTTTGGGGTTGAAGAGGCGTAACACTGTTCTTTTCACGAAGGTGCACTTGCCATACCGCTCCTCCGAACGATTGTGATGCGATTGGATCCGAACTGAAGTCGGGCAGCTCAATCCGGAACGATCCGTCAGTATTCGGACGTATTGTGGGCAGCAGAATAGTGGGAATCATACAGTCATTTAGTCCGAAGAAGTTACAAGCCCAATCAGCGACGTAGACGAGCGCCACTTCGGTGCCCGGAGTCAGCAGTTTCTTTGGAGCATTACCAGCCAGGATCACATTTGAAAGGGGAACACACGAATACTCCCTTTGCGCTAGCTCTGGTTTGGCAAAATAGATTGCGAACGCCGCCATGCGGCAACCGGGCGCCCAAATGAAAAACTTGATCGCATCTGCCGGAATGTTGTCGACGAGTGTGGAGATACGGACTTCGTGCAAGCCCGGCTGTTTCTGCACGAAGCTTCCGAAGCCACCGAACTTTCCTTCCAGCATGTATTGAACTTCGACTGTTTCCGATTTGACGGCTGGATCAAGAAGAATGGTGAGTTCAGGACTTTGAGCGATACAGTTCGCTGCGGTGATCAATAAAAAGAACGCGACGATCATTAAGCGCCGAGGCAGCACAGCGCGAGCTTACCACGGTCCACGAGCAAACTCGCGGACACTGGTCGTCTACGGCGTCTCCTGTACCGGTGTCACGCTAGTTCCGCCGCGACGAAACTCGTATTTCAGGACCCATTCACTGGGCGCATTCTTGCCGTCGACCTGGGGAGGCGAGAACTTCCAATCGCCGGCGGATTTGCGTGCTAAGTCAGCGAAGTAGCGGGAAGGTCCGTGATTTTCCAGCGCTGTCGCCGTTACATTTCCGGCAGGATCAACCGAAACGCGCACGTTGACTCGTACCGTCCCGTGAATCGTGTTGCGGGCGACTGCGGGGACTTCAAGCGTTCCGCGACGGATGACCTCGCCCTTGTCCGAGGCGGCGTGAGGTTCAGCTGTCGGCGCAGAGATTGAAGAACTGGTTGTCCGAGCCGTACTCGCGGTAGGAGGCGCATCCGCAGACGTTGCGGGTTGCGATGCCGGGCCCTGATCGTGTGGCTTTCGGACAAGGAAGAAGCCGACCAGCGCTGCCAAAACCACGCCGATCGCGATCAGAGGAAACAGGCTTCGTTTTGATTTAACCGTCGAAGGCCCACGGGGAACCGGCCTGTTCGCGCGAACGGCAACGGGTTTTGGATCAGCGGGCGGCTGTGCTGCCGACGCGGTCGCTGGTTTACCTGGCGCAGGCGCTGCTCGCAGTGAGTTCGAGATCTGTGCAAGTGACCAACGCTGCTGCGGATCAACCCGAAGACAATTGCGGACAATGCTAAAAAGCGGCTCGGGCAATTGTGGAATTGCCGGATCTTGGATCGTGTCCGAGACTGGCGGCCTTTGTGTTACCGCCTCAAGTGCGGTCGCGCCTAGCGACCACACGTCGCCGGCCGCAGACAATCCGGTTGTCGAGACCTCCGGAGCATCGTAAGCCGCCGATTCTGGTCCTGCCTTCACCAGAGAGGGGCCCGGAGATTGCACGGTTTCACTGGAGATCTTCACCTCGTTGGCGCTGGCCATGATGTTCGAAGGGGTGACGTGTCCATCGACAAGTCCATGACTGTGAAGGTAGGCGAGTGCATCGACCACAGGTTGAAGCATGTCGGTGCACTCTTCCGCTGTCAGCGGTCGCTCCGGCAGGATCTGCGAAAGGTCTTCCTCGGCGTATTCCATTACGACATATAGGACATCAGTGCCGTCGACCTGCGCGCGACCGTGCTCGAAGATGCGAAGCAGGTGCCGATGAGACAGTTGTGCAGCCCTTTCCCACGAGGCGAGTTGCCGGTCTGCGTCGACGAACTCTGCTGGGATCACTTTTATGGCAGCACGTGCAGGATTCTGTCCGGGTCGCTCGGTCAGAAATACAGCATCGTGATCCGAGGCCCCGAGATACTGATGCAGGGAAAATTTCCCGTCGACGATCTGACCTTCCCACTGTTTCCAGCTGTAAGTCATTTCAGTGTCTCCGGTACTGCCTCGGACATTGTATGCGAGGGAAAGAAGACTTGTGCCGCCTGCAAGCAGAAAAGTGTGTTGATTCCCAGGTCAGTCACGAATAGGTGTCCTAGAACTCTCGAACTGTTTTTCGATGCAGGCGTTGTCGTTATCGTGACTTTCAGGTCAAAGATAGTTCACGGATGGTAAACCCTACCCGGCTTCTCAATGAAGCGAAACCGAGGCGTTGCCACAAGGCCTTTCGTCGGCTATTGCAGGTGGTAGATCGTGGTCACCAGGGTGCGCACATCTCTGACGTATGTCTCCATTTCAGCCTCAAGCCGAGCCGTATTCAGCGTCGCAAGTAAGGAACAATAGCGCTTCAAATCATCGAGCGATGGCTCGTTGGGGGCATCAAACCAAACCTGCTCGGCTACACCGTAGCCAATGCCTCGCGAACGGCAGAATCGATCACTCAGGTGAACGATGGCCACAAGTTCCGGTTCGAGCACCATGCTGCTGAGAGAATGATGGGCGCGAATGGTGTCCACGATCGGGGGCGCGAGATTCCAGCTTTCCGAAAGCATGCGGCCAGTATCGGTATGAGTGAATCCCAGTATCTTCATTTCTGCGTCGCAAATCGGGATTTGCGACTCGGAGCAGAGCCGCAGGACGGCGTCGAACTCGTGGGGAAATGTACAGGCGTGAAACACCATCCCGAGATCATGTAAGAGACCTGCGATGTAGGCGTTCTCAAGATCGTATCCGAGCCGGCGGGCAATGCGGCGGCTCAGCAAGGCGCACGCCAGAGAATGCTCCCAGCAGACGACGGGTCCTTTCGATCCGCTGCTCATCGGGAAAATCCGCATCATGGAGCAGGAGAGTGCAATATCGCGCATCTTTTGCATGCCCAGCGCGATCACGGCTCCACGGATTGAGTTGATGGCCTGCCACCGCCCAAACAGCGGAGAATTCGCCATGTGCAGACACTGCGCCGCTAGCGAGTTGTCGCTAGCAATCAGGTCGACCACTCGTTGCGTGTCGACGTTATCCAGTGGCTGTTGCAGGTGGCCGATCAATGGTTGCAGGATCGCCGAGACGCTCGGCATCGCTTCCACCTGCTGGATGTGTTTCGCGAGTTCTTGCGGAGCAATCGCCATAGTCTAGGTACAGCAGTTAGTTCATCGGCAAAGGAACGCAGCTGCTTCATCGAAACAGGCGCGCTGCAGATATATCCTCTTGAGATTCGTGCCCAAAGCGGCTGCAGGCTATCTGGACGTCATCTCTTTCGTTACATATGCGGATGTCTTTACCTGTGGTTTGACAGTTTTCTGCGAGATGATCTTTCTGGCCCTCAGATAGAGCACCACGATGTCCACGCGACGGTTGACTTGCCGGCCGGCTTCGGTCTCATTACTCGCGATCGGATGGTATTCGCCATATCCAGCTGCGGAGAGCCGTGGCGGCGGAAATTGATATTCGACCAGCAATGTACGGATCACCTCGGTGGCCCGCGCCGTAGAGAGTTCCCAGTTCGAAGCAAACTCCGACGTATGAATAGGGACATTGTCGGTATGTCCTTCTACACGGATCAAATTCCTGCGTTCCGCCAGAACGCGAGCAACTTTTTCGAAGGCGCCCAGAGAGCGTTTCTTCAGTTTCGGCGATCCGCTGTCGAAGAACCCAACCTCTCGAAGGCTGATGACGAGGCCGTCGGGGTCCATGCGCAGGGAAATCTCATTGCGATCGATTTCGCGGGTTAGTTGCCGTTCTAATTCGCGACGTAGTTGTTCGATGTCAACGACGGGATCTTCTCCATCTTGAGCCTGCGCAGCTGCCGTTTCCAGCACCTGGTTTGGCGGTGTTTTTGGCAGCAATTGTGTTGAGCCTGGCGAGACCGACGGACCGCCGGAGCTCGTGGCGGCGGGGAAGACGCCGAGCTGCTGAAAGGCATCCTGGATGGCGGCTGCCAACTGCGCGGCTTTCTTCTGATCTCCCTGCGCGGTTGAATAGAGCACCACAAAGAAGGCGAAGAGGAGGGTGATGAAGTCGGCATAGGACACCAGCCATCGTTCATGGCTCACATGTTCGCCATGCTTTTTGCGTGCCATCTAGTCGGATTCCTCTCGCGTTCGTTGTTTGTTGCCGGAGTTTGGCTGCTCATAATCGAAATATCCGCAGAGCTTTGTTTCCAGCATGCGAGGATTCATGCCTTCGAGAATTGATACCACTCCCTCCAGCGTCATCTCGCGAATGATTTGCTGGTGGCGGATTCTCTGCTTCAACTTTCCCGACGCTGGAAGAAAGAAGATATTCGCCGCGCCCACTCCGTAAATCGTGGCAACGAAAGCCACTGCGATTCCGCGACCAACTTCGTCGATCTTGTCCAAATGCTGCATCACCTGGATCAGACCGAGCACAGCGCCGATGATGCCGATAGTTGGAGAAAAGCCTCCGGCCGACTCAAACACTTTAGGAATATTTTCTTCACGCTCGGCCTGGTTTTCCGTCTCCAGATCCATCATCTTGCGAACTTCCTGTGGCTCGGTGCCGTCCACGGCGAGCATCAGTGATTTCTTCAGGAACGGCTCTTGAATCTTCGGTAGCTCGGAGTCCAATGAAACAATGCCGTCGCGGCGCGCCTTATTGGCGTATCCGACCAGTTCTGCTATGAGTGCGCGCGGATTCTGATCACCATCCACCAGGATCTGTCCGAGACTTCGAACGGCGCTGATTACGACGGGTAACGGAAACTGAATTAGAACAGCTCCAAACGTGCCGCCAAAAACGATCATCGCGGCCGTGGGCTGGAGAATCTGGCCAAGGTTACCGCCCTCGATCAACAGCCCAGCGGTAATTCCGCCGACTGCCACGACGAGACCACCGATAGTAGCTTTGTCCACTTCTGCTCCCGAGTCCCGCTACTTCGAAGGTTCCTGATAACCGCCGTCACTGGATAGAGGCACACAGTTCGCCGTTGCCGCGGCCAGCACCGCGCGGCGAAACTCGAGGATGCGTGCCATGACATCGATTGTGCTTTCTTTCACGACCACCTTTTCTCCCGTAATCAGAGTGATCACAGTGTCAGGAGCTTGCTCCACGAACTTGATCAGGTCGGAGTTCACTGCCATCGAGTGGCCGTTCAGTCGTGTTAGCTGAATCATGGCCTTCCACCGGTTTCCGTCTTGTTGGCGTAATTACCCACCGTGAACTCCTGGTTTCGTATTTGTTTGTGCTATCGGCAGCGGGCAGATGAACTGAATAAAGAACGAGGATTGTGGAGTATCGAAGGTAATGCGACTTCTGCGACAGACTCTCGGAGGCAATTCTGTTGCCTAAAATCGGGACCGAACTTAAAGCAATTCTCAGGAGTGCCGATGGTTTCTGCGAACGCAAGTTCAGGTTCCGTCAGCCGGCAACGGGCGGCAGACGAACCGCTCGCCCGCACGTTCTGGGATTCGATTGGCGTGTGAGCAGGACGGGACCGAATGCGACACCATTCCGCCTAATGGCGGACATTGAGAGGAGTCAGCTTATGGCACTCAGCATTCTGACCAACATCCCGTCCTTAGCCGCACAGAACCAACTGTCGGTTACAAATTCCAACTTACAAAAGACGCTTTTCCGTTTGTCCTCGGGATCGCGCATCAACTCAGGTGCGGACGACGCAGCGGGCCTGGCTATTGCCGATGGTTTGCACGCGAACGTTACCGCTCTTACCCAATCCGCTCGCAACGCGACAGACGGCGTTGGCATGCTTCAGGTCGCCGATGGCGCCATGGCGCAGGTAACAACGCTGCTCAATCGCGCCGTGACACTGGCCACTGAATCGGCTACCGGCACAGTCAGCGATACTCAACGCAAAGCACTGGACGCTGAATTTCTGGCGATCAAGGCTGAAATCGGCCGTATCGGTTCGAACACCACCTACAACGGGACGCAAGTGTTCGGCGGCGGCGCGGGAACAACCGATCCCAACAACTGGGTTGGCGCAACTGGTGGCCTGACTTCAGCCAGCACCGTTACCCCGGGCGAAACGTTGACGGTGACCGACACTGATACCGGCAAGAGTGCCACCTACGCGGCGTTGCCTGGTGACAGCATGCAGACGATGATGGATTACTTCAACACTGGCGCCGGTTCCAGCAACGTCAAGGTAAATGTGAGCCTTGATACCACTGGCCATTTGAAGGTCAACGACAAGACCGGGAACGGCAGCATCGTAGTAACGAGCGGAATCGCCGAAGCAGGCGCCGTCGCAAAGGCGACCGTAAGCGGCGGAAGCGCCGTGTACCTGAGCGATGGAACCAGTGCTGGCAGCAGCCCAATCAACGTGGTCATTGGGAGCTTGTCCGCATCCAGCATCGGATTCAGCACCGGTCTCACGCCGGTCGATCTCACGGCCGCTGGCGTCGATTTGACCTCGGCCGCAAATGCGCAGTCTGCGCTGACGAAGATCACCAGCGCGATCTCGAACGTAGCTGCCGATCGTGGCAATCTCGGCGCGATCATGAACCGCCTGACCAGCGCGTCCACGGTTATCAGCAACCAGGTGCAGAACCTGTCCGCTGCTGAGGATGGAATCCGCGCTGCCGACATCCCGTCGGAAGTCGCGAACTTGACGAAGTACAACATCCTGAGCCAGACCGGCATTTCTGCCCTGGCGCAGGCCAACCAGATGCAGCAATCGGTGCTGTCGCTGCTGAAGTAAGTTGAAGACGAAAGCGCCCGGGTCGAAGAGACCCGGGCTGCTTTATCGAAAAGCCGATCGCGAACTCTTACCTCTCACAGGTTCTGTCAGGCAAGCGGAGGTGAGTATGCGGATCGAATCGGTATCAGTGATTCCGGCGGTGGAGACGCGGGATCGCGGCCAGAAGCCCGCTATTCCAAAGGAGATCAACTCGAGGAGTAGCGCCCAACCGGCATCGGCGGCGGTTTCTTCGGAAAGTTCCCTCAAGATGACACGCGAAACTGACGATGGACAGAATACGGTCTACCGGCTGGTGGATAACAATACGGGAGCCATTATTTCGCAGGTCCCGTCGCAGCAGGTGCTGAGTGTCGAAAACAGCATCGAGCAACTGCTCCAGCAGGAGATCCAGAAACCGAAACTCGATGTGAAGTCATAGAAGGCTGAACATGGCACTGCAACTGAATATCGGCAGTTTAACCTCGGGAAGCGGCATTGACGTGCAGAGCACGGTAGATCAACTGATGTCTCTGCAGAAGGCGCCGCTTACTCAGATGCAGCAGCAACAGACGGACTTGGCGTCCGAGACATCGGCTTTAACTGATATTCAGACGAAGCTGCAAAGTCTGGAAAATGTTGTGCAGTCGCTGGGGGACTACACCGGCAGCCTGGCGGCTCGCAGCGCAATGTCGTCACAATCCAGCGCGATCAGCGCAACGGCTACATCTTCTGCCGTCATATCGCAGCATCAGATTTCAGTTGATCATATGGCCAGTCGGTCTTCCTGGTATACCAAGCCTCTCAGCGCCAGCACGAGCTTATC
Organism: Terriglobia bacterium; assembly: GCA_963848375.1. Lineage (GTDB taxonomy): Bacteria > Acidobacteriota > Terriglobia > Terriglobales > Acidobacteriaceae > JAJPJE01. Next base: position 24,580 of record CAWKDK010000004.1, on the reverse strand, counting down.
GGCTGGTTCGTTCACATTGCAGTTAGGCTCAAACCCGACCGTGACGATTAGCGTTTCCAGCGGCGATTCGCTGCAGACGGTTGCCAACAATATCAACGCGAAGAATTCAGGAATCACCGCGAATGTCATAAGCGACGCGAACGGCTCCAGGCTGACTCTGATTGGCAACGACACCGGCACATCCAATGAAATCGCAGTTTCTTCGGATTCGGTCGGCTTAGGTTTTCAGGAATCTTCGTCGGCGAAAGATGCGTCACTAACAGTAGATGGCGTTCAGATAGACAGCGCCAGTAATACCATCAGTACCGTGATCCCCGGTGTGACTCTAAGTCTTACCGGTTCCACCACCGGCACTGCCACCTTGACTGTCGCGGCTGATTCCTCGCAGGCGGAACAAGCTGTCAACAGTTTTGTGAGCGCCTATAACTCCGCTATACAGGCGATTAGTGCCCAATTCACTTATGATCCAACCTCCAAGACCTCGGGACCGTTATCTGGCGACAGCTCGCTGCGCACGATTCAGGAGACGCTGCTCGGAAGCCTGAGCTATTCGATGAGCAACAATAATGGCATCGCCAGCCTCGTTTCGCTGGGTGTCAATATGCAGGACGACGGCACACTTAGCGTGGACAGCGGAAAGCTGGAATCAGCGCTGGCGAGCAACTACAGCGCCGTTCAGAATTTTTTCCAGTCAACTACGCCGCAGGGATTCTCACAGACCTTAAATGCAACTCTCAAGGGAATGCTTGATTCCAGCAGCGGCGCGGTTACGGTGGACCTGAAGGGAATCAGCGACACGAATACGTCTTTACAGAATCAGATCGACGATATGAATACGCGTCTGGATACGGAAGAGCAGTCGTTGATGACACAGTTCGAGCAGGTGGATGCTTTGCTTCGCAGTTATCCCACAACCATGGACCAGATCAATGCCGTTCTCGCTTCGCTGCCGTCTGCCAGCATCAATTCGAGTTCGAAATGATCGACTTTACGCAAACCTATCGCAAGACACAGGCAAACGGCGCCTCGAAAATCGGACTTGTGATTGCACTCTATGAGGCGATCGTCGCCGATCTTGCCGGAGCTGTAGCTGCCATTCGCGAAGGAAACGTCGAGAAGAGATCGGCCGAACTACAGCATGCGCTTACGGTTCTCGGATATCTTCAGGGTACGCTCAACCGTGAACAAGGCGGAGGGCCGGCCCAGGAGTTGGATCGGTTCTATTCGGTGATGCGGGCCAAGGTCATGGAAGGGCACATGAAGGCATCGGCGCCGATTCTGGATTCGGTTATCGGCCACATGAGCGAGATTTGTGATGCGTGGCGCCAGGTGGATGACCAAATGCGCAAGGAAGCGGTGACTCCATCCGAATCTAATGTTTCATCCGCGAGTTGGACCGCATAAGCCCTGTTATCCGTTCGTAATCTGCCGCAAAAACTTCGGTTTTGCCTTTCCGTAAGCGTGCCTCTGTTCGAGTGCAGCGAACCCAGCTACAATCAGTTCAACTCAAGAAGGGGCTGAGAGGCGGCCGCACGGATGCCAATGGATAGGGTCGAGTTCGACAAAGACAAATTGTCGGTTCGCATCGATATAAGCCTGAAAGCAGATGTAAATAAGATCAGCGCCGTTGTGCAAAGCATTTTGGCTTTGGCATCGGAGATGAAGTGTGCCGAAGGCAAGGAACTGGAAATCGAGACTGCGCTTCGCGAAGCGCTGGCGAATGCAATCAAGCACGGGTGCCAGAACGATCCTTGCAAGAATATCGAATGCTGTGTCGGGTGCGATGAACAGCACGGCATCCTTATCGTTGTTCGCGATCCCGGACAGGGCTACGATCCGATGTCGATCCCAAATCCCACGAACGGCGAAAACCTCTACTCCAACCACGGACGCGGCATATACCTCATCAACGAACTGATGGATGAAGTACAGGTTCGAAACGGCGGAACTGAGATTTACATGCGCAAGAAGTAGGGGCCTATCAACCCAGACCATCCTGGAAGTTTTGCCCTCACTCACCGCCGTGATGAGAGTCACACCTCAATGGCCGTTGCATGATGTCAGATACCAGCACCTCGTACGCCTTCCGGATATCCGCTTGTCGGACAGCATCGAAGTTAGGCGAAAGCGACTGAGAAGAGCGTTACAGGGGAAGGGCCTGATTGGAAAAGCGGTGTCTTTTCCGATATAAAGGTTTGTTTGCTGAGAGATTGTGGGAGAAGCCCAAGTGGGGGCGGATCGACCTCAGGATACTCACATCGAGTCTGAAGCATCTGTTCTGATAACTACTTATTCAGTTTCTGAGAGGAAATATGTCGACGATTGTCTCGGCGGCGAAGGGTCTGGAAGGAATTGTCGCCGCGAATTCGGGGATCTGCTTCATTGACGGTGAACGCGGTGTCCTTTCCTACCGCGGCTACGACATTCATGATCTGGCGGATCATTCCACATTTGAAGAGGTCTGCTACTTATTGTGGTTTGGCAGGCTGCCGTCGCAGAAGGAATTGCAGGAATTATCGATTTCCCTGTGGCGAGAGAGCAAGCTCGACGCTGGCATCATCAGTTTGCTCCGGCAGGCGCCAGGGCACGCGCTGCCCATGGATGTCCTCAGAACGGTCGTCTCCGCGCTTGCCTTCTTTGATCCCGAAGAAAAGACGAATGACCACGAGGCCAACGTTCGCAAAGCGATCCGGCTGACGGCGCAGATTTCGATGATCGTGGCTTACTACGATCGGATCCGCAAGGGACTGCCGCTGGTCGAACCTGACCGCTTTCTGAACCATTCCGCTAACTTCCTGTACATGCTGACCGGCGAACGTCCGTCCGGGACAGCCGCCCGGGCATTTGATGTAGCTCTTATTCTGCATGCGGACCACGAGTTGAACGCTTCGACGTTTGCGGCTCGCGTAACCGCTGCGACGCTTTCCGACATGCATTCGGCGGTCACGTCCGCTATCGGCACCCTCAAAGGGCCGCTACATGGTGGGGCGAACGAGGCTGTTTTCCGTATCCTGGAAGCGATTGATCGCTCCGGGGCAGACCCCGTCGAGTACGTCCGCGGCATGCTGGCGCAGAAGAAGAAGGTTCCTGGTTTCGGTCATCGCGTGTATCACACCGAAGATCCGCGGGCGACGCACCTGCGAAAGATGTCTAAGGAGCTGGGAGAATCGAGCGGCGAGCCAAAGTGGTTTGAGATTTCACGCCGGATCGAACAGTTCATCAACGAAGATAAGAAGCTCAATGCGAACGTGGACTTCTACTCCGCGTCCACCTATCACACACTAGGCATCGATCTGGATCTCTTCACACCCATCTTCGCCGTATCGCGCGTCTCCGGTTGGACAGCACATGTCATCGAGCAGCTTGATGACAATCGACTGATTCGTCCCCGCGCGGAATACATCGGGATGCTCTATCCGCAAAAATATGTGCCGATTGGTGAACGCCACTCTGGCTAAGAATAGCTGCGACTCAACAAGCCCGGAGAAATCCGGGCTTTTTCGTTGCTGTTAGTGTCGCTTGAACAGCGTGAAGGCCGCATAGAAGAGGTTCGCGTCAACTCCGGGGTTGCGATCGCCGGTATTCGCATTCGACAGGTGATAGTACCTGTATCCGAGCGAGAAGGAGCTGCGTTCTCCTGAGAAAACCTGTACTCCTCCGCCGAAGCTGAAGGTGAAGTTGTATTGCGACGAGTCGATGACGGGAACCTGCTGCGCGAAATACAGGAATCCGCCATGCGCGTTGGCAAACGGCTGCCACTTGTGTCCGCGCCGGAAGTTGAACTGGAAGCCGATCGGATTCAGGCCGCCGCCATAGACGGTCTGCGCGTTGTGAGAGATCAATGCACCAGAATTGGTGACGAATGTCTCAGCCGGCTGTGTTATCAGAGCGACCGGTACGACATCGAACGTGTACTTGATCGCTACCGTTTTCGTATTGCCAATGACGCGAGCATAAGACCCGTTTAGCAGGAACAGCTTGCGATCGGAGCTGATTCCGATTCCGTGCGGAGATGTCGGCGAATAGCCTGCCCAAACACCAAACTCATTGGTTCCGGTAGGGAGTTCGGCTGTCGACGCCGCCGGCTGCGGCAGATTACTCGAGGAAGTGGCTTGGGCAAAAGCGGCTGAAACGAGCGCAGCGCAGGTTAAAAGCAGGGCAAATAGGCGTAACAAAACGTCTCCCTTAAGTACAAGTGAATCCAATCTACAGGGTGAATCGTTCGAGCGGCAAGAACGGAAGCCGTTTGCCAGCGGTTACAATAGGAGTACAACGCTGGGGAATCCCAAGAACATGCGACGCGCTTATCTCGACAATAACGCAACTACGCCGCTGCTTCCTGAAGTCCTGGAAGCGATGCAGCCGTATTTCCTGGAGCAGTTCGGGAATGCTTCGTCCATTCACCATCATGGGCAGCAAACTCGAGCTGCGGTGGAGAAGGCGCGCGAGTCGGTTGCAGAATTGATCGGTGCGCGCAGTTCGGAGATCGTATTCACCAGCGGAGGGACGGAAGCCGATAATCTGGCGATCTTTGGATTGGCCAAACCAGGCGATCATATTGTCACATCAGCGATCGAGCATCACGCGGTACTGAACGCCTGCAAGCACTTGGAATCGATGGGGTGCGAAGTCACTTACCTGCGCGTGAGCGGAGAAGGACTGATCGATCCGGATGAAGTGCGGCTTGCGATTCGCCCGAATACGAAGCTTGTTAGCATCATGTGGGCGAACAATGAGACTGGAGTCATTCAGCCAGTTGCCGAGATCGCGAAGATTGCGGCGGAAGCCGATGTCTACTTTCATACCGATGCGATTCAGGCCGCCGGGAAAGTGCCGATCGATGTGAAGGAAGTGGGATGCGATCTACTGAGCATTTCCGGGCATAAGATTCACGCGCCGCAAGGTATTGGCGCGCTCTACGTTCGCAAGGGAACGCTGCTGCAAGCGATGCTCTACGGTGGAAGACATGAGCGCTCGCGTCGCGCGGGAACGGAAAATGTTCCGGGAATTGTCGGTCTGGGTAAAGCGGCGGAGATCGCGAGGCAGGGCTTTGAAGATGGCAGCGTGAATCGGATTCGCGAGCTGCGCGATCGGATTCAGAGCACGGTTTTGCAGCAAGTCGATCTGACGGGCGTGAACAGCGGTTCCGCTCCGCGAACGCCGAACACGACGAACATTTACTTCGACTGCATCGAAGGTGAAGCGCTGGTGATCGCGCTCGACCTGAAGGGAATTGCGGTTTCTACGGGAGCTGCGTGTTCTTCGGGAGCGATCGAGCCTTCGCATGTGCTGGTTGCGATGGGACTGAGTGCAGATCGGGCGCGGGCGAGCCTTCGCTTTAGCCTCGGCAAACAGAACACTAATGACGATGTTGATTTGCTGCTGAACATCTTGCCAGCGACGGTTTCGCGCCTGCGCGAGATTAGTCCGGTGTACAAGCGCGAAGAAGTAAGGATCGGATGAAGCTTTGAGTGAGAAGACAATTGCGGTAGCGATGTCGGGCGGTGTGGATTCGTCTACCGTTGCGGCGATGCTGCGTGCCGAAGGCCACAATGTTGTGGGCCTGACGATGCAATTGTGGAATCAGCGGAGACTGGCTGGACACGAAGGAATGCCCGAATCCGTGCAAGGACGCTGTTGTTCGATCGACGACGTTTACGATGCGCGGCGTGTTGCGGAAAAGCTGGCGATTCCTTATTACGTCGTGAACCAGGAGCAGCGTTTCGAGAACGATGTAGTTCGTCCGTTTGTGCAGGAATACCTTTCGGGACGAACACCGATTCCGTGCAGTCTCTGCAACAATCATCTTAAGTTCGATCAGTTGCTGATTACCGCGCGACAGATCGGCGCTGAGATGCTGGCAACTGGACATTACGCGCGAGTCGAACAAGATGCTGTTGGTGAGCGCTGGTTGCTGAAGCGGCCTGTTGATACGGCGAAGGATCAGACGTACTTCCTTTTCGGTCTCACGCAAGAGCAGTTGAGCCGCACGCTGTTTCCGCTGGGCGGAATGCGCAAGCCCGAAGTGCGCGAGCTAGCGAAGCAGCACGGACTGGCGCTTGCAGAGAAGCCGGACTCTCAGGAAATCTGCTTTGTTCCGGGTGGAGATTACAAAAATTTCATCGACGCTTATCTTGCCGAGCAGAATGAAGCGTTGCCCGATACGGCCGGTGAACTGGTGACTTCTACGGGCGAGGTAGTCGGAACGCACCATGGCATTCATAACTTCACGGTTGGCCAGCGCAAGGGCTTGGGAGTCGCAACCGGATCACCTTTGTACGTTCTGCAAATCCGCGGCGACCGTCGCGAGGTAGTGGTCGGCAGTGGAGAAGAGCTTTACTCGAAGACGATGCGCGTTCACAAGCTGAACTGGATCGCCGTGAAGCGACTGACGGAGCCGATGCGCGTCGCTACAAAAATTCGTCATCGCCACGAGCCTGCGCCAGGAACCGTTCAGCCTGACGGCGAAGATTACGTTTCGGTCATCTTCGACCAGCCACAGAGGGCCATTACGCCCGGCCAAGCCGCGGTGTTCTACGACGGAGATACGGTCGTAGGCGGCGGATGGATCACTTCCTAAGGTACAGACCTGAACCACCCAAGCGCCGGTTTCGCATCCAAGTAGTCGGAATGAGGCTGCCGTCACATCGCGCAGGGAACCGTCTAACGGTTATCGGGCTATGGTGGTTGTGTTGTCTGTTGGTATTTGGTCTGGTAGCGTGCGGGGGCTCGTCGGCCGCCCCTTCTTCAAGCACTCCAAATCCAACGCCCACGCCAACTCCGACTCCCACGCCAACTCCGACACCAACGCCGCCTCCTACACCTGCACCACCGCCGACACCGGCACCACCACCGACGCCATCGTTCAGCAACGTGGTCATCGTGATGCTGGAGAATGCCAGCTACAGCGACGTGATCGGCGCAAGCAGCATGCCGTACCTAAACAGCTTGGCTCAGAAATATGCGCTGACGACGAACTACTACGCGAATACGCATCCGTCGATCGGCAACTACTTCATGTTGACGACTGGAGATACGGTTACGAACCTCGACTCGTTCAACGGGCCGCTTCCACAAAGCGTGGACAATGTAGTGCGCGAGCTCACGGCTGCGGGCAAAACCTGGAAGTCGTATGCGGAGTCGCTGCCATCAGTGGGATATCTCGGCGGCGATACAGGTCTGTACCTTCACCGGCACAATCCGCTGAGCTACTTCTACGATGTGGTGAATAGTCCGACGCAGCAGGCGAATCTGGTTCCGTTCACACAGTTTCCAATCGACCTTGCGGCCGGAAATCTGCCGAACTATTCGTTTGTGGCTCCGAATGTATATGACGACGCGCACAGTTGCCCGGCAGGGATGAGCACCTGTACTGTCTCTCAAAAACTGATCGTCGCCGACACATGGCTACAGGCGAACATCGGTCCACTAATCGCAGACGCCAACTTCCAAAAATCGGGACTGCTGATCATCGCGTTCGATGAGGCGGAGACGTCAGACACGACAAACGGCGGTGGCCACGTTGCGGTCGTGCTGGTGAGCCCGCAATTAAAGCAGGCGTATCAGTCGACGACGCTCTATCAGCACCAGAGCCTGGAGCGGTTCAGCCTGGAAATGCTGGGGGTGACGACTATCCCCGGTGCCGGGGCAACGGCGCCGGATATGAGCGAGTTCCTTCCTTAAGTCTGAAGTAAGTCAGAACTCAGAAAATCTGTGGCATCCGGTTCCCGAGGCGCAGAGTTTTCCCTAATTGGGAGATCCCGAGGGGGTACCCCCTCCCCCCTGTCCCGCATTCTAAAGGACTTAGAGCCATGGGATAGACCTCGTCCCGGCAAACAAAGGACTTAGTCCCATCGTCCCGCATAACAAAGGACTTAGCGGCAGTTGTCAGTAGTCAGTTGTCAGTAGTCAGACAAAAGCAAAATCAAAGACGTCCCGAACTCGAGCGCCTAACTCTATTGTGACAAATTGGAGGGGAGCTACTGGACACTTTCGCGAAGTTTATATTTAGCGCATTTTCATCGGGATACGAGGAGTTTTGGGCAGAACAGGGGCTTGACAACATCTGTGGAGTGCTCTGGAACCGGCGGTCGTCCTTTCAGCAGAACGCAAGGTCTCTCGACTCGTACGCCGTCCGTAACTGCGTCCCTTCGAAACGACGGGGAAGCGTAGATGGGAGGCGCGGCGATCAGGTCTCGCGGACCAAGCTCTTAGAGGGGACGGCGTCGGCGTTTGAGAGGGGCGGCATGCCAGGCATGGGGCGGATCTCGATTAGCACCGAGGTAGTGCAGGCGGTAGGAATCTTGGCGGCCCATTCGATCGCATGGTCCAGGTTCTCACAATCAAAGATGTAATAGCCGGCCAGTTGTTCCTTCGATTCGGCAAATGGGCCATCGGTGATGAGCGTCTGTCCGTCTTGAATCTGTAGGGTTGTGGTGCTGGAGGGCGGTGCGAGCGGTTCGGCAGCTACGAAGACACCGGCGCGAGTCGCTTCTTCGATCAGTGCGCGATGGGGTTCGTAGTTGCGCTCGGGAACCTCACGTATTTCGTTGGAATAAATCAGCATCATGTAACGCATGACGGGCTCCTTCGGAATGATTGCACGGACTGACATAGACGAGAAAGAAATACATAGATGGATTCGCTTCGCTCACCATGACCCGGTGTGTTGGGACGCTTAGTCGCAGAGTGAAGCTTGGTTCTAGCCCACCCACGGCAGAAGAGGCCGCGGGTGGGGCACCCAATGACTAAGACATCCACGCTCTACGACGCAGGATAGTTCGGGTGGGACTTCAACTCCTCGATCTGGCGGACGTGGCGTTCATCGTGTCCGGCGGCAGTGAGGGCCCATTGATATCCGTCGGAGAGGCTGTAGGCGCCACCAGTGAGCACATGGAGCGGCGGCGACTCGAGAACGTGTTCGCGAAGGTCGGGGCTCGTTTCGACATAGTCGGCGAGGCGCTCGTAACTCCGAGAGATGCGCTCAAGAGACTGCGATGGTGAGAGGACGCCGGCTGGCGCAATGAAGTCTGGAGCCTTCGCTCTGATGGTACGGTCGGGAATTTTGTCGAGGATGACCGCGTCCACCTGCCGGTTGTTGAAGTCTGCAGGCGGAGCGGGCGCAGCGGGGAGTTGTTCCTGTATGCGAGTGAGGATGCGCTCGTGAACGATGACGAGGTGCTCGAGAATTTCGGCAACAGACCAGCGATCCGGGGCGGATTTGAAGCGGTACTGCGCCTCGGAGAGGCCGGTGGTGGCGTCGGTCACACGCTTGACGGTGTGAGCGAAATATTGATGGGCCTGTTCGATGTCGGTGGCTTCGAGGGTGATCATGTTTTGCTCCTTCACGAGAACGACGCGGAAGGTGATGGAAATCGACAGGGGTCAGAATTTTCTGTTTACCGCACCCTACGCAAAAGAGGCGTAGGATGGGCTACCGAAAGAACGGGCCGCGAAAGGTTGTCTCGAATTTGCACCGGCATCAAGCTGGCAACGGGTACTGAAGTACTGCGGTGCCTTAGTCACCGAGGTACCGGTGCACTCAGGTACCGACGGGGGTATCCTTGAGCGCTTATGTCGTTCTGTAGTCAATGCGGAAAGCAGGTGGAAGCGGGTGCAGCGTGTCCTGCCTGCGGAAAGCTGGTCGCGCCTGATCCGATGGAGTTGATGGCAGCAGAGCTGCGCCGTCAGCACACGCAGATGTGGTACATCGTGGTGGCGATGGGACTGGTAGCGGCGGCAACCGTCGGTCTATTAGCCGGCTGGCTGCTTCATGGACAAAGGCGGGATGCGCCAGCGTCAGCTCCGGCTACGCAGGCAGCGCCCCCTTCGCAGAAGCCGACACAGAGTTCACCCGAGCAGCCCGAAAGTCCGGCAAGTCCGAGTTCACAGCCGGGGCAGTCGGCTCCCGCGCCGGCACCACGGGAGAATAGTTCGGGAAGCAAGACCTCCTCAAACAATATCGATGTGCAGGCGATCCAAAATGCTGTGAGTGGCATGGCGCAGCGAGGCGGACAGAAAGGTTCGTCGTCGCAGCAGGCAGTGGCAGGTTCGGCAGCGCGAACGGCATCGGATCGCTATCCGGGATCGCAGCCGGTAGATATGAAGGATGCTGCAATACCGGATGTCGGGATTCCGGTATCCAATCAGGTATATTCGACTTCGGATTCCCTGACGACGGTGATGGCATATTACAAGCAACTGTATCCGGATGCCCAGGTCATGGAGATCAGCGGACAGAACATTATCGCGGTGGATAGGCCAGGGGAGACGAAGGTGATTGCGATTGGGACGTCAGGGTCGGAGACGCGGATCGCGATTGTGCAGCCGGGGAATTGAAGAAAGTGGTTAGTGGTCAGTGGCTAGTTAGAAGCACTCGGTGATGCACAGAGTGGGCATCCCGAACGAATTATCCGAGTAAACGCGAGGTCCCTCGACTCGGGCGCAACGCCCTCGCTCGGAATGACAGATGTCAGAAGATTCTGAGTGCGTTAAATGAACATCTCTTAACTGCGAGCTGGATCAACATCTCTGCGCTGGGAAAATCAACATCTCTTCGTGAGCTAGATAAACATCTCTTCGCTGTGGGAGCCGTTGCCGGAGGTACGCGAGCGCCGGAAGAAGACACCGAGTCCGGTGCCAACGGCGGAAACGATTCCGGCGATAGAGCGCACGGGCGAGATCACCGTGTTGTTGACGACCTCGGTGGTGTTCTCGACGCGGTCGAGCGTGCGAGTGACGAGATCGTCGGCGCGAACGACTTGTATCTTGGCACGATCTACAAGGTCATTCACGGCCACATCGAGTTTTTGAACCTGGGTGCGGACGGAGTTGGAGGCCTGGGTGAAGTTTTCAACGGCCGTCTCAACGCGCGGGCGCGTAAATTCGACAAGCTTCTGAACGTTTTCGAGCGTGGGAATGGCGCGCTTTTGCATTTCTTCAGCGAGCGTGGTCATGCGCGTGGTGCTTTTGCGAACAGCGATCAGGATGCCGATCAGGACACAAGCCTGAACCGTGACTGCGATACCAATTTCAATCAGCAAAATCGTGAAGCGGGTTTCCATGAGAGTCCTAGGCCGGGCAAGTGGCGTATGCCCGGCGTATTGATTACTTATAAGTTCGCAGCGCCTTCACCGGGAGAGGTCGTCTCCTTGTAAGCCTGGCGGCCAGCGTCATAGGCGGAGCGGAACTGCTCCTTCTGCTGCTGGACGAAGTCTTTGCCGCGGTCGACCCATTGCTCTGCCTGTTCGCGAGCTTCGCGGGCTTGCGTGCGGAGGTGTTCGCGACCCTCTTCCGCGCGCTTGCGAATGGCGTCACGAGTCTCGGCACCCGACTGGGGAGCATAGAGGAGACCGATAACGGCGCCAATGCCCAGACCAGCTAAGAACCAACCGAAACCACTGCCACCATCAGAATCAGACATGCTTAACCTCCTGGCATTAAGTGGGGCGATGTTAGCACCCGCTCGGCAGAAATTCAAACACGCAAAGGGACAATGCGACGCGAGTTGCGCCTATAAAGATGCGATCAAGCCCGCTCCATGCGGGCCTGCAAGCGATGTTTCACTTCGGGCCATTCGCTCTCGAGAATGCTGAAGTAGACGGAATCGCGTACGCGGCCGGTGGATGTGATCAAGTGCTGGCGAAGAGTGCCTTCTTCTTTTGCGCCGATGCGAAGAATGGCATTGCGCGACTTCTGATTGAGCGCGTCGGTCTTCAGTTCGACGCGAATGCAGTGGCAGACTTCGAAGGCGTGCTGGAGCATCAGGAATTTCGCTTCGGTGTTGCAGGCGGTGCGTTGCCAGGCAGGAGCGATCCAGGTGGATCCGATTTCGGCTTTGCGGTTGGGGACATCGATATTCATGAAACGCGTGCTGCCGATGACTGAGCCCGAGGAGCGTTCGACGGTGGCGAAGACGAGGGATAGGCCGGAGTTTTGTTCGGCGAAGGCGCGGTCCATGTAGCGATGGAAGTCGTCGGGAGACTGCATGGGGTAGGGAATCCAGCGAAAGATGTCGGCGAGATCGTTCTTCGCGGCTTCCCAGAAGAGCGATTCGTGCTCGGGGCGGAGAGGTTCCAGACGGACGACGTTGCCTTCGAGAGTGACGGGAGCGAACGGAGAGGCAGATGGTTGAGCTGTAGACATGAGGACTCTGTGAATTTGTGACTGGGCAGGATTGTACGTGGACATGGTGAGCCAGGAAGGACTCGAACCTTCGACCCACGCCTTAAAAGGGCGTTGCTCTACCACCTGAGCTACTGGCCCATGCCACTCTTAATTTAGCATACGCACCTGAGAAGCGATGAAGGCGCGAGCATCGTGACGAGCGGAAGTTGGCGAGATCAGCCAGCGGTGACGACCACGGCCTGGCACGGCTTCTTGCCCTGACGTCGATACGAGTGCTGCACGCCGGAATCGAAGTAGATGGAGTCGCCGGTTTCGAGCAGATGCTCTTCGGCGGCGATCCTCAAAAGAAGTTCGCCGGTGATCACATAAATGAACTCGATGCCGGGATGCTGATGGATGCGCGCCTTTTCGGGTTCGATGGATTCGAACTCGGCGTAGTAGGCGTTCATCTTTCGCTCGTTCGCCGGGAAATCGAGACTCTCGAAATAGTAGGAGACGTCTTTAGTAGCGGGGCGATCGGGAAAGCGTTGGCGCTCGGACTTGCGAACGATGGCTGCCAGGTTCTTGCGTTCTTCGCGGAAGAAAAATTCGAGCCCGACGCTGAAGACCATGGCGACACGAAGAAGAGTGGGCAGAGTCGGGTAGAGTTTGCCACGTTCAAGCTTCGAGAGCAGAGCGGCGGAAAGACCGGTGTGATTGCCGAGTTCCACCAGTCCCATTTTTTTGCGCAAGCGCAGCGCGCGGATTTTTTCTCCGATGCCGTAGGGATTTAGGCCCGAGCTGATTACTTCTGAAACTGCCATACTGAACTCCCGTTTTACTGCAAATCAAATCGACTGTCGCCGGTTTTCTCTCGGATCACTCGATCCGTGCGGGCGGTGTGATTATCATTGCAAGCAAATTGATTTTACTCCAAGTTTAAACAAATGGTGGATCCATTTATCAAAAAGGAGTAACCGAGATGAAAAAAGTGATGATGTTCGCTGTGCTGACTGTGTTCTGCGCGTCAGTTTGGGCAAAGGATATGCCCACGAAAGACATCGTGGATACGGCAGTAGCGGCGGGACAGTTCAACACGCTGGTGAAAGCAGTGCAGGCGGCAGGTTTGGTGGACACGCTGAAGGGAACCGGACCGTTCACGGTCTTTGCGCCGACAGATGCGGCATTTGCAAAACTTCCGGCGGGGACGCTTGAAAATCTGCTTAAGCCCGAGAATCAGGAAAAGCTGAAAGCAATTCTGCTGTACCACGTGGTTGCCGGCGAGGTGACTTCGAAGCAGGTGGTTAAGCTGCATTCGGTGAAAACGGTTGGCGGGCAGGAACTGACGATCAAAACCGCGGGCGGCAAAGTGATGGTGAATGATGCGACGGTGATCAAGGCTGATGTGATGGCGACCAATGGCGTCATCCACGTGATCGACACGGTGCTGCTGCCGCCGCAGTAGTTGCCCAATCAAGATAGCGGGCTTGCGAAGGATCCGTGGGTCCGCTTTCTTCTTAAGGATTCGCTTCTGTCGCTAAGTGTTTGCGGCGTCGGCCGGGAAAAACATGGAGAAGACAGTTCCGTGGCGCTGAGGGGATTGACTGCTTCGAACGCGCACAATGGCACGATGATTTTTGAGGATTTCGGAGCTAACCCAAAGACCGAGCCCAGTTCCGGTGGCGCTCTTGGTGGTGAAGAAGGGCTCGAAGATGTGACGCCGCGTTTCTGGAGCTATCCCAACGCCGGTGTCGGCGACAGTGACGCGAACGCCTTCTTGGCCGGAGAGACTGCGGCCGGAGCGAAGGCGAATCACGATCTTTCCGCCGCGAGAACAGGCGTCGAGAGAGTTGCTGATGAGATTTGCGAAGACCTGGCGAAGATCACCAGCAAAGGCGACGATCTTGGGATCGACGTGATATCGCCGTTCGACGGTGATGCCCATGCCGCTGATCCTGCCCTGGAAGAGGGTGAGGACGTCATCAAACAGTTCCCGCAGAGAGGTTTCGTGCGGATTGGTGGACTGGCGATGAAAGCGCAAGGTCTGAGTGGCGATAATGCTGACGCGGGCGAGCTCCTGCTGAGCGGCGGCAAGGTATTGCTTGTTTTCATCCAAAGTTGACGCCTGCTCACCGAGATACAGGAGGTTGGTTACCGCTTCGAGGGGATTATTGATTTCATGAGCGATGGAGCTGGCCAGACGGCCGACGGCGGCTAGTTTCTCGCTCTGGATGAGAACGGCTGCGGCGCGCTTCTGCTCGGTGATGTCGCGAAAGAACACGATGATGCCGTCTTTGGCGGGTCGCGCGCTAACGTGAAGCCAGAGGTTCAGCGGCTCCGGGTAGTACGCCTCAAAGTCTCCTGGCACCCCCTGATTCATAGCGCGATAGTAATGTTCGACGTAGGGAGAACCCTCATAGAAGGCAGCCGGGAAGCTCTCCCAGAGAACTGTTCCCAGAACATTGCCACGAGGCGAGAGAATTTCTTGTGCGCGGCGATTGAGGTACGTAATTCTCCAGTTGCGGTCAAGACTGAAGACGGCGTCAGTGGTGACGGCAAGCACTTGTGCTAATTGCGCAGATGCCGAGTCACGTTCTTGCTGCAATCGCTTGCGGTCGGATATGTCGCGCACGAATGCCTGCCAGCGTCCATCGGGCAGAATAGTTGCGCTGACCTCGGCGGTGATGGCGGAGCCGTCGCGGGTAACCAGTTCCCATTCCTCCAGGCTAACGCCGCCCTGAAGCAGCTCGTCGCGCGCTTTCCAGAGGCGTGTGTGTTCGCTTTCCGCGACACACTGGGCATAGTTAAGCTTCAGGAGTTGTTCTCGTTCGTAACCAAGGAGCTTGCACGCGGCGATATTTGCCTCGCTAATCTTTCCCTCGGCATCGGCGATGAAGACGGCCTCGGAAGCCAAGTCGAAGAGAGCTTTGTAGCGCTCCTGGCTGATGCGCAATTGCCGGTCAGCCAAAACACGACCGGTGGTTTCACTACAGGTAACGAGGGTGCCCCGAATGCTCCCGTCGGGATCGCGCACCGGGCTGTAACTGTAGGTCCAGTAGACGTCTTCGAGTTTGCCGTTGCGGTAGATGGGGACGAGCTGATCTTCGTGCCACGTCGACTCGCCACGAGACATCACTCCCTCAATCTGGGGTCCAATGATGTGCCAGATCTCCGGCCAGCATTCTCGTCCGGGCTGACCAACGGCCTTGGGATGCTTATCTTCGCGAATGCTTGGACGATATGCGTCGTTATAGAACTGGATGAGATCGTCTCCCCACCAAAGGAACATCGGCTGGCGGGTAGCGAGAAGAAGATTGACGGTAATGAGCAAAGTCTCGGGCCAGGTTTCGATAGCCCCGACGGGCGTAGTACTCCAGTCAAACGAGCGGATCAGGTCGGCCATTTCGCCGCTGCCGCAAACTCGGGAGCGTGCCTGGTCCGCTGAAGATGATGAGGATTTGCCTCTTGCTTGCAAGTTCA
This sequence comes from Terriglobia bacterium, assembly GCA_963848375.1. Lineage (GTDB taxonomy): Bacteria > Acidobacteriota > Terriglobia > Terriglobales > Acidobacteriaceae > JAJPJE01. The sequence goes on along the minus strand of CAWKDK010000004.1, from coordinate 8,995 downwards.
CGCTTCGATGCTTCGACTCTGTAAGGCGACAACTACTCTAGTTGCTAAGTGCCCCGAGAACAACGCTGCTGTTCGTACGTTTGGATGCACAACTCCAGCCTACTCTTGATTTGGAGACGGAGTTGAGGCGCTTTGTCGCCCACTAGGCAACGGCGACGTTGAAGTACGACGGGTATCGGCGCTGATACAGCTTCTTCTCGCTATAGGAACGAACCAGTTCCATGTAGATGCCGAGATCGCGATCGAGATCGGACTGGGTGCCGTCGAAATAGAAATTACGGATGGGGATGCCGCCGAAGTCTTTACTCAGCTTTGGATAGATGGCTTCGCTGACGATGCCATTCATGCAGGTAAAGGGGCTGATATCGATGACCCCGTCGGCGCCATGTTTGGCGAGGTAAGCAGCCTTTCCGACGCTGAGGACCATTTCCCCTAGGGCGCCGGAGTTGGGGAGGTAGGGACGCGCAAGTTCGAGGATTTCTTCAACAGGCGGTTCCTCGCAACCGATGAAGTCCTCGGCGAAGGGTTGCTGCAAGGCGTGCTCGTCGGAGTGCTGGATGTGGTCGCGAATTTTGGATTTCAGCATTTCGAACGAGATGCCATTACCGAGCAGGCGCAGCCGGCGTTTCTGTTCACTGTTGGTGTAGCTGATCCATTCGGCGATGTCGCTGAGCCAAGAGGCAGCGCCGTAGCCTTCGAGTTTGCGAATCAAGTCTTCGTTGCTGAAGTTATTGAGGCGGCAGAAAATCTCGCCGACGACGCCGATTAGCGGGACGGAAGAATCGTAAGAGGCAGAGACCCGACGAAAACGTTCGCGGCTGCGGCTCATCGATTCAACGAGAGCATCGAGTTGGCAGCCGGCATCGGCGCAACTGGTTTCCATGGTGTCGCAGAAATCGCTGAGACAGAGATTGTAGGCGGCGTCAGCCCAGCCAGCGTTGTTCTCGTAAGGGCGAACGCGATGAAGTGCCTTGCGCAGCGTATCTCCGGCGACGAGAGCTCGCCATCCAGCGCGGATGAAGGGAGTAGCCACCTCGCCCATCTCCGCATAACCGCTGCGGCTGGTGGGGGAAAGAATGCGAATGTCGGCGTAGCCGAGCGAATCGAGAACACGGCGGAGGTAAGGCGCGTACTGGCCGAAGCGGCACGGACCTTCTGCCGTGGGCATGAAAAAGGCAGTGCGCTTGGGATCGAAGCCTGGTTGCTCCATGATGCGGAGAAAGTCACCGATGGTGACTTTTGCTGGATAACATTCGTCGCCATTGGTGTGCTTGGCGCCGAGTTCGCGAGTCCGCTCATCGGAGGGAGGAGTGGAGTAGGCCTCAACTCCGAGCCAGCGGAAAACAGATGCGAACGCTTCGGAGCTACCCTGAGCCATGGCGGGAATGTAGACAACTGTGTTCGCCAGTGGATTACCAGGGCTGATCTTTTTCGTTATGCAGTGGTGGCCGAAGGCACGCATCGGAGGAATCCTTTACTGTCGAGGTAAGCTTCGCAGCGGGTGATGAAACCAGCATCGTTTGCGTGGCCGTCGAATTGAAGCACAAGGCCGGGCTTTCCAGCAGCTTCGTCAACGAACGACTTGATGTAGGAGTCGGGGCCGCATTTGAAATTCGAGATATAGACCAGGTGCAGATTCGGATGCCGTTTGGTGATCTGCGCGGCAGCGAGGATGCGGCGCCCGGAGTTCCAGTACATGTTCGAGTTGATAGTGGAGATGTCTTCGGCGTCGAGCGGGAGGAAGTCGAGCGGAAGGACGTTCACGCCATACTGGGTCCGCAGTTTGCGCGGAATGTCGCAATTGATGCTGCGATCGTAAATGTTATAAGGCCGGCCGATGAGAACGAGCGCGGGCTCGTTGGTGCGCGCGAGTTCGTCGAGCGCCTGGGATCCGGTTTCCAGAATAGCCTGGTTGAAATCACTTTGAGCAGCATAGGCTGCGGTGACGGCGCGTTCATTCTGACGGCGCGAGATGTTGAGTCGCTTCGCGGCGAACTCGGCGAGAGACTTTTCCACGTGTTTACGTCCGTACTGGAAATAGACAGTGGGAGCGAGAAGCTTATCGCTATCGGCCTGGAGCTGGGGAAGAGCGCGGATGACAAACGGCAATGTCTGGTTCCACGGGCAGAGATGCGAGTCCTGCACGCTTTCGGGCGCTTCCATGTTGAGCACGTTGGGCAGGAGGACGTAGTCGACGCCCTTCTTGATGAGGTGGTCGACGTGACCGTGCGCGACCTTCACCGGATAGCACGGCTGCGCGATTGCCAGTTCGTCGCCAGCTACCGAGATGGCGCGATCGGTCTGCGGCGATATGACGATGTTAAAACCGAGCTCCTGGAAGTAGGCGCACCAGAACGGAAAACGATCGTAGAAGAACATGGTGCGAGGAACACCGACGACGGGACGGCCGTCGACTGGCGGCTTCAAGACCTGTTCGAGTAGTTGGTCGCGATAGGTGATGAGGTCGTTGATGACGGGCTTACGATCGGCGCGTGCGCGTTTGCGGAACTTGTCGGAACACTTGTCGCCCCAGTAGCTCTTCTGACCCTCGATGTTGAATTCTTTGATGTCGCAATAGTTTGAGCAAGCCTGGCAGACAAATTCGCGCGTGGTGAAGTTGACGCGCTGCATGTCGTAGCCGCGGAATTTGCTGGCGTGCTGCGCGTGCTGCATGCGTTCTTGGGCGATGAGAGCCATGCCGATGGCGCCGATGACGCCATTGTGAGGCGGAACGATGATGCGTTTGCCCAGGATCTGCGAGAAGGCGGCGGCCACGGCGTCGTTGTAGGCAGTGCCTCCCTGGAAGAAGATGACGTTGCCGATCTTGCGGCCGCGAACGACGCGGTTGAGATAGTTGAGTGCGACGGAGTAGGCGAGGCCGGCAGAAAGGTCGCCGACTTCAGCACCTTTGAGCATCAGGGCAGTGACGTCGCGTTCCATGAAGACGGTGCAACGTTCGCCGAGGCGCGCCGGCTGTTTCGAGGCGAGAGCTTTCTCGGCGAATTCGCCTTTGATGGAGATGCCCAGCTTCTCGGCCTGCTCTTCGAGGAAGGATCCGGTTCCGGCGGCGCAGGCTTCGTTCATGGTGAAGTCGACGACGACGCCCTTATCGAGGCGGATGAACTTCGAATCCTGGCCGCCGATTTCGAAGATGGTGTCGACCGGTTCCATGCCGAGTTGATTGGAGACGTGCATGGCGCCGGTTTTGTGCGCGGTGATCTCGTCATTGACGGTGTCGGCGCCAATGAGTTCGCCGATCAGTTCACGTCCCGATCCGGTGGTGCCTACGCCGAGGATTTCGAGACGGTCACCGAGTTCGGCTTCAATTTCTGCAAGGCCGCGTTGCACGACTTCAACAGGACGGCCTTGGGTGCGGAGGTAGATTTCATGCAGCAGATTGCCGGCGGTGTCGATGACAACGAGATTCGTGGAGACGGAACCGATGTCGATGCCGAGATACGCGGGGATACGGCTGCCATTGATGGGGAGCGAGACGTCTTTGACGCGGTCACGAAGTAGGGTGACCTGCTCCATGCTGAGTGGCTCGCTGCACGCGAAGGACTGTTTGCCGGTGTGCTGCTTGAGTTGGTGAATGCGCTTGAAGGAGCGCTTGCGCGTTTCGGCGGATTCGAACATCGCCGCGCCGAGCGCGCCTAGCCAGGCGTGGAACTCGGGGACGAAGAGCTCGTCTTCTTTCAGCTTGAATGCCTGCTGCATCGCAATGCGAACAGCCTGGTTTTGCGAGACGCCACCGATGAAGGCGACGGGCGGAATCACGTGACGGCCTTTGACGATCGATGACTTGAAGTTGCGGGCAACGGCGTCACAAAGGCCGCGGAGAATCTGGTCGGTGGAGTAGCCCTTCTGCTGGGCATGGATCATGTCGGACTTGGCGAAGACGGAGCAGCGTCCGGCGATGCGTGCGGCACAACTGGCTTCGCAAGCGGTCGGTCCAACTTGTTCGACGGAGTAGCAGAGGCGGGTCGCCTGTTGATCGATGAAGGAACCGGTGCCGGCGGCACAGTCGCCACTGGTGGAGTAGTCGACGATGCCGAGGTACTTGGATTCACTGGACGTATCGTCGAGGTGGATGTACTTGGACGATTCGCCGCCCATTTCGAAGACGGTGCGCACGCCGGGGTAGAAGACGCGCATGCCCTTGGCTACAGCGCGGAATTCGTTTTCAAAATAGATGCCGAGAATCTTGGCAATGAGCTGGCTGCCGGATCCGGTGACGCGAATGCCCTCAACGCTCTCTTCGGGGACCTTCTCATAGAACTCGCGGAGGAGATCGAAAGTGGATTGAATGGGGCTGCCGTGAATGCGGCGATACCGCGAAAGGACAAGCGGGTGACCGGCCATCTCGCTGCCGGAAGGGAACTGCGCGGCGAAAAATGTATCGTTGTGAGAGGTGAGCGAAGACAGCATTTCCTGGTCGCCGGAATCTCCCATGGCGGCCAGTTTGAGACTGACGGCACCGATGTCCAAACCGATATTTATGCTCATGCGCGTTCGTTACGCTTGTACGGGTTACATGCCGTATGGGTCTGTGACCAAGCGCACGAGCGGATGTGAGGTGCCCGAAATGACACATTGTTAAACGGCGATAAACAAAGGGGAAATGCGGGTCCGGGTCAGCCAACGGCGGAGAATCGCATTAGGCCGAATTGGACTCCGGTTGAAGAATTTTTTGGGAAGCGGCGACGAGCGCGTCTTCCAGCGCATGCAGATGCCGCTCCTCGGTGAGGTAGCTGATGACCATCATGCGAAGAACACTGCGGCCACCGGCGACCGTGCCGGAGATCCAACGCTGGCCATCGCGCGTGATTTCTTCGACGAGGCGCGTGTGAGCGGCGGCAAGCTCGGACTCGGAGAGGCTCGAGTCTTTGAGACGGAAATTGACGATGGTGAGCTGAGGTTCGAGGGCGAGTTCGAACTGATCGGAGCGGCGGATCCAGTCGGCGAAGACGCGTGAGAGATGGAGTTGCCGATCGATGAGATCCTCGTAAGAACGACGGCCGTGGATTTTTAGCGTGAGCCAGAGCTTCAGGGAATTCATGCGACGGGACCACTGCGCGCTGACCTTGAAGTTGTCGATCATGGTCGCGCCGGCGATCTTGGGCATATAGGGCGTCGAGACGCCAAAGGTGTTCTGCAGACTAGAGGGCTCGCGCGTGAGAACGATTCCGGCAGCGAAGGGCATGGCGAGCCACTTGTGCGGATCGATAGTGATGGAGTCGGAAAGTTCGATGCCGCGAACGAGATCGCGATGCTGGTCGGAGAGGATGGCGGCGGCGCCGTAGGCTCCGTCCACGTGGAACCAGAGCTGATGGCGGCGCGCAATTTCGGCGAGAGCGATGAGGTCGTCGACGGCGCCGGAGTTGGTGGTGCCGGCGGTGCCAACGATGCAGAAGGGCTTGTGGCCGGCGGCGAGATCTGCGCGGATCGCGGCTTCGAGGGCCGCGGGATCAAGTTGCATGCGAGAGTTTACGGGGATGCGGCGGAGGGCGCGGCGGCCGAGTCCGAGGAGGCCAACGGATTTGTCGAGCGAGTGATGGCTTTCCGCGGAGGCGTAGAGAACCGGCTGGGCTCCGATGGAAGCGACTCCTTCTTCAACGGAGTTCGGAAAGTGAGTGGCGAGGGCCATCGCGAGCGCGGAAAAATTTGCTTCGTTGCCACCGCTGGTGAAAGTGCCGTCGAAGGTGGTGGTCCAGCCGACTCGTTCGCCGATCCAGCGCACGGTCTCGGCCTCAATCTTCGAGGCGAGTTGAGAGCGTGCGAGGCTGGCGAGCTGAGGATTCAGTGCGGCGACGAGGGCTTCAGCGAGAACTGCGATGTAAGTCGGCGTGGGATTCATCAGGCCAAAGTAGTTGGCGGCGGGAACGTGGAACCCCTTGTCGATGAGCTCGGTGGTGATGTCGTCGAGAACGCGGGAGGCGTCGGCTGCGAGTTCGGGCATGGCGTCGCCGAGTTGATCGAAGGTGCGCTTCCCGGCCGGCAGCTGAACGGCGCGGTCCGGGAGCGAATCGAAGTAGGCGTTAATGCGGTCGATGAGCTGATAGCCGAGCTGGCGGCGCGTTTCGTGATCGAGAGCGAAGTTCATTGGGTGGTTCGTCCTTCTTATTGGTCGATTCCGCCGATTGGGACTCGCGCGCGAGAAGTGCGTCCTTGCGCTTGATGCCCCAGCGGTAACCGCCGTGGTTGCCATTCCTTTGGATGACACGATGACACGGAATGGCTAAACAAACTGGATTACTGGCGCAGGCACGAGCGACGGCGCGAACCGCGCGCGGCTTGCGAATTGATTTGGCGACCTCGGAATAGCTGGCGGTCGAGCCGTAAGGAATCTGCTGGAGCGCCTGCCAGACCTGGCGTTGGAAAGCCGTGGAGCGAATGTGCAGCGGCAGCCGCAGGTCGGGCTCTCGTCCCGAGAGATGACTAAGGACGTGAGTGAGCCAGGTGCGGAGATCGCGATCGTCGCGGGTGATCGCGGCATTGGGGAACTCACGCTGGAGATCGGCGATGAGTTGGGCGGAGTCTCCAAGTTTGATAGCGCAGACGCCTTTGTCGGTGGCCGCTAGGAGCAGCTGACCAAGGTCGCATTCACCGATGGTGTAGCGGATGGCGAGTCCTTCGCCCCCATTGCGATAGGTGAGCGGGGTCATGCCCAGCTGAGGCGAGGCTTTTTCATAAACCCGGCTTGAAGACGAGTACCCGGCAGCATACAGGGCATGAGTCACATTCGCGCTTTCCTTCAACTCATGCTTGAAGGTCTTGAGGCGGAGGGAGTCGGCGTATTCGCGTGGAGTGACGCGGAGCAACTTCTGGAAGCTGCGCAGAAGATGCGCCGGGCTGAGCGAGACAGAGTTCGCGAGATCGGAGAGTGAGGGTGGCTCTTCGGCGGACTCGATCAGCTTGCACGCTGCGATGACTTTGGCAGTCGCTGGATCGGCTTCGTTCGTCTCAGGACGGCAGCGCTGGCAGGCACGGAATCCGGCGCGCTCGGCTGTGGTGGGGTCGGCGAAGAACTCGACGCGATCGCGTTGAGGACGACGGCTCGGGCATGAGGGGCGGCAATAGATGCCAGTAGAGCGCACGGCGTAAACGAAGGCGCCGTCAAAACGTGAGTCACGAGCGAGGACAGATTGCCATTGGAGATTCTGCAACATGGTTTGTTTCCTCCGATGGCTCATAGTAGGTGGTGGTTCTGGGCTGATCTATCCGAGTATTGATTTCAAAACAACGTTTCAAGTTTCACGTTTCGCGTTTCACGAAAACCGATGCACCTCGGCAGCTAAATCGACCGGCAACCCAGCATTTATTGCAGGCCCGAAGGTCTGTGCCACCCTTCGCATAAAACATGAAACGCGAAACAAGCCCTATGCCCTCGGCGGTCTCGGTGCCTTCCGCGGTCGATTGCTTTTCGGGACGAAGCAGCGGGAACAGGATTACGTCGCGGATCGATTCGGAGCCGGTCAGGAGCATCGCGAGGCGATCGATGCCAATGCCTTCGCCTCCGGTGGGAGGCATGCCGTAGCTTAGGGCGCGGATGTAGTCCTCGTCCATCTGATGGGCCTCGCTGTCGCCGCGGGCGCGCTCGGCAAGCTGCTGCTCGAAACGTCGGCGCTGCTCCTCGGGATCATTCAATTCGGAGAAGGCGTTCGCTACTTCCATGCCACCGATGTAAAGCTCGAAGCGCTCTACCCACTCGGCGCGCTCTTCGGGTTCGCGCTTGTTTTTCGAGAGGGGCGAAACGGCGAGCGGGAAGTCATAAATAAAGGTCGGCTGGATCAGGTGCTCTTCGGCGAGCGTCTCGAACATGCTGGCGATGGTCTTGCCGACGGGATCCTGCGGATCGTACGGCATGTGCGGGTGATGATGCGCGTTGAGGCGGCGCACTAGCGCGTCCATTGATTGGGCGCTGGAGAAGTCGGACATTTCGGGCTTGGCGCCTGCGGCTTCGGGCCAGAACTTAATGATGGCCTCGCGCATGGAAAGGCGCGTCCAAGTGCTCCAATCAATTTCGTGCTCGCCGAACTTGATATTGACGCTGCCGGTGACTTCGCGCGCGACGGAGGAGAGCATCTCCTGGGTGAGATCCATCAGGTCCTTGTAGTCGGCGTAGGCCTGGTAGAACTCGAGCATGGTGAACTCGGGATTGTGGCGCGTGGAGATGCCTTCGTTGCGGAAGTTGCGGTTGATCTCGTAGACACGCTCGAGGCCGCCCACGATGAGGCGCTTGAGATAAAGCTCTGGCGCGATGCGCAGGTAGAGGTCGATGTCGAGTGTGTTGTGATGCGTGACAAATGGCTTGGCCACGGCGCCACCGGCGATGGGCTGCATCATCGGCGTTTCGACTTCGATATAGCCGCGCGCGTCGAGGAAGGCGCGGATGGATTTCACGATCTGGCTGCGCTTGACGAAGACGTCACGTACCTCGGGGTTCACGAAGAGGTCAACGTAGCGCTGGCGATAGCGAAGTTCGACATCGGTGAGCCCGTGCCACTTTTCGGGCAGCGGCAGCAGGTCCTTGGAGAGGAACGTCAGCTCTTCGACGTGAATGCTGAGCTCGCCGGTACGCGTGCGAAAGAGATAGCCGCGCGCGCCGATGTGATCGCCGAGATCGAGCAGCTTGTAGAGGTCGAATCCTTTTTCGCCGACGGCGTCTTTCTTGACGTAGATCTGGAGACGCTGGCCCTGCTGCTGTATGTGGGCGAATCCGGCCTTGCCCATGAGGCGGATGGCCATGATGCGTCCGGCGACGCGGACGTCGACACGATTGGCTTCGAGCTCCTCGCCGGTCTTCTGGCCATAGTCGGCGAGAATTTGGGCGACGGAGTGCGAGGGCTCGTAATGATAAGGATAGGCCTGCTGACCGAGTGCTTCGATCTGGCGCAGCTTGTCTTTGCGAAGGTTATATATGTTCTCGTCGAGTGCCATTTTGCTCAGGGTCGCCTAGAGGGGCGCGGGATGATGAGTGCAATAGGCGATTATA
>CAWKDK010000003.1:0-102091 GCA_963848375.1 Terriglobia bacterium | reverse complement strand
GTACGAAGCGATATCGACGGCTAGCCGTTTACTCGAGACAGCCGGATTGCCATCCACGAGCTATCTACCTGAGTGCCGCTTAGAATTTCAGAAGAGGTTTTCAGGCGCACATAGAGACGTAATTCATCTCTCATCGAACCCGGCAGAAGTGAGCGCGATTAGCTTTGAACTCGAATAGGTTCACCCGAAGTTCTTGACCGTCCTCGGTTTCAAGGACACCGAAGGGATCTGGTAGAACGCCGCTGCTCCACCAGACGAATCCGTCGCTACGCTGCATCTCGGTTGAGATTCGAGTTCCAGCCGCAATAGTCTCAGACCATGTGTCGAGGAAGTATCGTACCGAGAGCGGCGTTTTCCCGTCAGCTAACAGGCGGCCGTTTCCCTCGAGATGTGAGACCATTCGTTCTCGCCCTCGGCTCATGAATCCACGTCACCAGCGTCGCAAACATCCAGCTCGGGTTGCACTGGAAGAGGCGGCGGGGTTGCAAACGACATCGCCGAAAAGTCCAGCATGTCGAGCAGGTCATGCGCGGCAGCGTCCCTCGCGGTCAGTGGTTGGAGGCCGAATCGTGTCTCGATGAATTTAAGAATCGATGTGTGATCGGCCACGACATGGGAGACGAAATTCTTTTGTGCCCATGGAGAGATCATGATGAGCGGCACTCGGAATCCGTAGCGATCGAAGTTCCCAGGGATGTCCCCTGGCTTAAGTATGGGAACGATGTTGTCAGGTGGAGTCGCGGCAGGCGGAGGCACGTGATCGTAGAATCCTCCACCCTCGTCATAGTTAAGCAGAAAGACGGAACGAGTCCATGCGGCACTCGACATTAGCGCACTAATAAAGGTGCTGATGTACTTCGCGCCGGCTTGAATGTTATTGATAGGATGCTCGTCCAATCCGGTGGCGGGACCGGACTCAATCATTGAGACCGCAGGAAGCGCACCGGAAGTTAGATCACTGAAAAATTGTTCGACACCGACAATTTTCGATTGGTTCATGTTGGAGCCGACGAACCATTGATAGTAGGTGAAATCGCCGTTCACATAGATCTTCCAGGAAATCCCCGCCTTCTCAAGCAGATCGAAAATAGTCGGCTCGTTATATTGCTGCGGTTCTGGCACATCAGGGTAAACGCGTCCAAATGGCGATCCCGCAAGCTGAAAGAGTCGATTCGACAGGGTCTCGGCTGGCGAGGCTGAGAAGAAACGATCGCTGATCGCGAACTGAGAAGCCAGCTCATAGTAGAAGGGCAAGTCGGCCTCGGTGTAGAACCCCATTGCGCGATGCCCCTCGATATCAACGCCACCATTTTCGCGAGAATACTTGGCAGCGCTGAGCACAAACCCATCCATTGTTGCTTGAGTACTGTTGGGGCTGGTCCGGTTATAGTCCACGCGGGTCTCATTCCACGAAGGACTCAGGTCTTCGTGGCAAGAAGTGCTGAGGTGATAAGGAAGGACGACCTGCGATGGATCATCGGCAGCCGGGTTCGAAGCGTTTGCTGGACACCCGTCGACGGTTCCGGGAATCCCGTGAGCTGTACGATATTGTGGCAGCCTGCCGAAGTAGTGATCGAAAGATCGGTTCTCCTGCATGGTGAAGATGACGTGATCGATGTTGGCCTGTAACGATCCCGCAGAGCTCGATGCCGAGCTCGATGTAGTCGTAGTCAAACCCGCGCATCCGCCGACAACACCAGCAGCCGTCCCCGCCCCCAGGACGGAGAGAAATTTTCGACGTGAAATCATTTTGGCAACTAAGACGAGCAAACGAATCTCGCTGTTGCCTCGCACTAGCGAGATGGGCCAGTCAATCCGCGTGCTTGCAATCTCCAATATTTGAAACTCTGCTGCACGGAAAACGGCACCCTACGCCTGATCGAAACTCGCGTTAGTCCCCGACGCGTGTGTATTAGTCCCGCGAGTCTCTTTCCCGGTTGATCCAGTCTGCGGATGCACGATATCTAGTTGGAAGGCCATGTTTACTTCGCCGCGCATCCGGAGAACAACGATGAAGACGCGAAGCGATTCGTTCATACTGATTCTGCTTCTGGCAGCATCGCCGATGGCAACAGCGCAAGCTAAGCCGTCGTCCTGCGACACTCGCGCGGAGAGCCGCCAGTTCGATTTCTGGGTCGGCGATTGGGACGTCGTCGCGACGAAGGAAAACAAGCCGGCAGGTGTCAGCCACATCGAGCGTGCAATTGGGAACTGCGTGATTTGGGAGAACTGGACTTCGCTGGGCACAAGCGGCTACACCGGCAAAAGTTACAACGCCTACAACCCAAACTTGAAACGATGGGAACAGTTCTGGGTCGACAACGCGGGCGACACGATCTTCTTTTACGGCAATCTGAAGGACGGCGTAATGGACTTCTACACCGACGAGATTCCGCAGCCCGACGGAACCAGGTTGAAGCGACACTTACAGTTCTTCAACCTGGGTTCCGACAAAGTTCGCCAGTTCAGCCAAGGCTCGACCGATGGCGGCCAGACCTGGAAAGTCGAATACGACCTTACCTATCTCCGCAAGAAGTAGTCGTTTTGTAAACGGTGATCGCTCGTTCTAGCGCTTGGCCTTCGTCGAGCGCTTGGCTTTCGCCGTCTTGCGGGCGGGCGCCTTCGGTTTGGCTTCTTCGCCAAACACGCGAGCGAAAATCTTGTCCACGTTCCGCAACTGCCGCCTTTGATCAAATGCCTTCTCTAGCTGCTTCTTCGGAACACGCCCGCTGATATCAGGATCGTTCAGCACCATTTCGTGGAAGTTCCCGCCTTCCTTCCACGCGCGCATGGCATTGCGTTGCACGATTCGGTAGGCATCTTCGCGAACCACTCCGGCTTCGACCAGGTCGAGCAGCAACTGTCCGCTGAACACCAGCCCGCCGGTACTGTCCAGGTTGTGCTGCATACGCTCTGGATAAACCAGCAGAGTGTCCATCAGATTCGTGGTCTTGTAGAGCAGGTAGTCCACCAGAATGGTCGAATCCGGCAGGATCACGCGCTCGACCGAGGAATGCGAGATGTCACGTTCGTGCCAGAGCGCTACGTCTTCATAGGCAGCCTGAACGTTCGAACGCACCACGCGCGCCAGCCCGCTGATCTGTTCGCAGGTTATGGGATTGCGTTTGTGCGGCATGGCCGAGGATCCCTTCTGCTTTTCGCTGAAGAATTCCTCCGCCTCGCGGACTTCGGTTCTCTGCAGGTGACGAACTTCTGTGGCAATACGGTCGAGCGTGCACGCGATCACCGCCAGGGTCGCGACGTAGTTTGCGTGCCGGTCGCGCTGGATGACCTGTGAAGTGATGGGCGCGACGTGTAAACCCAAGCGCTCGCAGATCATCTCTTCCAGATCGGGATCAAGATGGGCACCATTCCCGACTGCACCCGAAAACTTGCCCACACGCATCTCTTCGGCGGCAGCAGCAAAGCGTTTCAGGTTACGATCCATTTCGTCATAGAAATTTGCGAGTACCAGTCCGAAGGTGATGGGTTCGGCATGCACGCCGTGGGTTCGGCCGATCATAGGCGTGTGCTGAAACTCCAGAGCCCGGCGGCGCAGCACCTCGTGCAAACGATGGAGGTCGTCGCTGAGAATGGCCGACGCTTCCTTGATCTGCAGAGCCTGGGCAGTATCGACCACGTCGTTGGAGGTCAGGCCGTAGTGCAGCCAGCGCGCTTCTGGGCCGACCTTCTCGGCAACGGCGGTGGTAAAGGCGATCACATCATGGCGGACCTCTGCCTCGATTTCGTAGATCCGTTGCAGGTCAAAATCGGCTTTGCGGCGGATTGCCTGGGCAGCAGTTTTGGGGACAAGTCCGGCATCGGCGAGAGTCTCAGTGGCGGCGAGCTCGACTTCCAGCCATTTTCGGAACTTATATTCGTCGGTCCAGATTCTTCCCATTTCGGGACGTGTATAACGTGCAATCACGAACTATCTCCTCGGGACGCTCGGGCGTCGCAATACGACAGGATCTAAGGAAAGTTGTTGAAACGTATCAAAAACCAACTATTCTAAATGGAAGAAGGGCAAGCGCGGGCGGAATCGTGACAGTGATTGACTGGCGATGGCTTCCGCGTTTAGCCTCTGCTAGCTAGGCAGCGCACAATTAGGCTGGAGCAGTAACGCGAGATCCCTCCCGATCACGCTCTCCGGCGCTTGTCTGCCGGATATAAGTGTGCGCAAGAAAGCTCGCTAAAACATAAAGGGTGGGAATTACGCATGTCTCCAAAAGAGGACATCGGTCTCCAGGATTACCGGGCTACTGCAGAATTTCGCTATCAGATCCGCCGCTTCCTGCGCGCAAGCGAACAGATTGCGCGTTCGTATGGTTTGAATCCACAGCAGTATCAACTGATGCTCGCCGTGAAAGGCCTTCCCGACGATCATGCCGCCACCATCGGAGAGGTAGCCGAGCGGCTCCAGATCCAGCATCACAGCACCGTCGAACTGGCCGACCGGCTTTCTGCCAAAGGGTTGGTTCGCCGCAAACGCGACAGCGAAGATCGACGTCAGGTCTTACTGGAGTTGACGGCGAAGGGTGAAAAGACGCTTCGGGAACTCGCCTTGCATCATCGCGAGGAGCTGCGTTCTACCGGGCCGGAACTGGTCGGGGCACTGAAAGGCGTGCTGGCCAACATCAAGCGAAACCGGCGTTAAGTCGCTGAGTTATCGCAGTCCGACCTACGTTCTTCAGGTCGGAGGTTGTCTATTTGGAAGGCGACGGATACTGGCTGCGCGTTCCTCTGCAGCCAGTTTCCCCGCCCGTACCAGTCGCAGTACGATATACTATCCCCTGTGGGAAATAACTCAACCGTTGAACCTTCAGTGCAGCCTGGCACTCAGGCCATAGATCCGTCTTCTAGCCGAGCAAGTTTCGATGGAACCAGTCTCGGGACAGAAGCTGGATTCCGCATGGTCCTGGTATCGGCGCTGGCCGCAGTGATTGGCGTTCTGGCAGCACTGATCGCCTACGTGCTCTATAACCTCATTGGTTTCTTCACCAACGTAGCCTTCTTTCACCGCTTGTCCTGGAACTTCGTCAGCCCGCGCTACAGCACGCTGGGTCTTTGGATCATCCTGATCCCCGTGGTCGGTGGGCTCATTGTGGGCCTGATGGCGAAGTTCGGCTCGTCCAAGATTCGCGGCCATGGCATTCCGGAGGCGATGGAAGCCGTGTTGATCAACCGGAGCCGGATTGATCCCAAAGTGGCCATTCTGAAGCCGCTCTCGGCCGCAATTGCCATCGGAACTGGCGGCCCGTTTGGCGCTGAAGGTCCAATCATCCAGACTGGCGGAGCCATAGGATCGCTCTTCGGGCAGGTGCTTCATACCACGGCCGCCGAGCGCAAAGTGCTGCTCGCCTGTGGAGCAGCTGCAGGAATGGCGGCGACGTTCAGTACTCCGATCGCTGGCGTCATTCTTGCGATCGAGTTGCTGCTGTTTGAGTTCAAGTCCCGGTCTTTCATTCCCCTCGTGATTGCCAGTACGCTGGCGACCAGCGTCCACATGATGCTGATGGGCCGAGGTCCGATGTTCGTGGTTGGGCCCACGGACTTCGAAATTCCCCACGCTTTGCCCTGGTATCTGCTGCTTGGCGGGCTTTGCGGATTGGCAGCCGTTGGCTTTACCAAGCTGCTCTACGCGGTTGAGGATCTGTTTGAGAAGCTGCCAGTCGACGCCATGTGGTGGCCGGCCATTGGCGCCCTTGGCCTGGGAATCATTGGCTATTTCGTTCCGCGGGTGCTCGGCGTTGGCTACGACACCATCTCCGATATCCTGACCGCCCGCCTCGCGCTGGAAGTCCTGCTGCTGGTGATGATCTTCAAGTCTCTGGCGCTGGTGATCTCGCTTGGCTCCGGCACCTCCGGAGGCTTGCTAGCGCCCATGTTCATGGCCAGCGCCGCCATGGGGTCGGCGTTCGCCATGATCGTGAATCACTTCGTTCCAGGTGCACACCTCGCGCCGGGAGCTTTCGCCCTAGTCGCTATGGGCGCTGTATTCGGAGCAGCTTCGCGCGCGACCTTCACTTTCATCATCTTTGCTTTTGAACTCACACGCGACTACAACTCGGTGCTGCCGCTGATGCTGGTCAGCGTAATTGCCGACTCGATTGCCATGCTGATGCTGCGCAGTTCCATCATGACCGAGAAGCTGGCGCGTCGTGGGTTGCGCATTCACCAGGACTACGAAGCCGACGTCCTGCAAGTCGTGAGCGTCAGCGAGATCATGGATCGGGAAGTTCCGACCCTATACGAAGGTATAACTCTCCGCACTCTCGCCGACCAAATTGCGAATCATGACCCGGCGGTGACCCGGCATCACGGAATGATCGTGACCGACGATCAAGGTCGACTGGTCGGAATCATCACCCGCAGTGATCTGATACGCGGGTTGGAGCAGGATCCTAGTGGCGCGACGACCGTACTCCAGGTGGCCTCACGAGAGCCAGTAGTCGCCTATCCTGACGAGACGCTGCATGAGGCAGCCAATCGCATGCTGCGACATGGCTTTGGACGGCTCCCGGTAGTCTCACGGGATAATCCGAAAAAAGTGATTGGTTATCTAGGGCGCGCGCAGATTCTTGCGGCGCGTATGCGCAGGCTCGAAGAAGAGCATTTGCGGGAACCGGGCTGGATCGGCAGGTTTCGCAGGCAAGCCGAAGGCTAGTTGCCGGATTCGGCTTTCTGCATGGCATTCTGCAAGCAGTGGCTTCAACGACTCCGTCGTGATTCCGATGGTGCCTCCGGTGAAGCCGTCGATGTAGGCGGCGTTCACGGCGATTGCTTCGCCGTTCGAGTTGAAGACCGGGCCGCCGCTGCCGCCCTGTGCGGTAGGCGCATCGTAAATCAGCTTCTCGCCGACGATGTCACTCACGTGACCGCAGGTGGACGACGGACGAATCAGGTCGTGTTGAGCCAGGTCGGACGCAATCTCGATCGCATCCTTCTTGGAAGCCAGACGGCTGAACACGTTGCTCGGTGACTTGGCGAGCATGGCGGAAACGCCCAGGGGATATCCAACGACCACGACCGGATCTCCGGCGTTCGGCTTCTCCGGAGCCAATGCAATCGGGCGAATCTTTTTCATCAGGTCGGTTGGAGTGAAGCGCGCAACTGCCAAGTCCTGGTCGGGCGATACCTGCACGTCGAAAAGAGTCACCGACTTTGCCAGGCTCGGGAAGAAGGCGACCATTTTTTCGACGCGCGGCTTGGCGCCTCCATTGATGCGGGCTTCATCATCCGGATCTTCGTACCAGGGCTGCACCACGTGGCGATTGGTCGCAATCAGTCCATCCGCAATCACAAATCCGGTGCCGGATACTCGGGTTCGACGCACGTTTCGACTCAGGGACGAACTCGACGGGGTCATGCTATAGACGCTGTATATGTAGCAGATGGAGTCGCGGTGCTGTCGGAGTACCACAGACGGCATCGCCTGCTCCTGATGCAGGCGATCGATCTCAGACGAGAGATGGGCGATTTGATTCCGGAGTTCCGCTTCACCGCTGCGCGCGGGAAGGAATTGGAATCCCACCAGGCAAGCTAGAACAGCCGGCCCAACAAGCCGGATTAATCGCCACATCGAGCACCACCAGCGGATCCAGGAACTCGAGCGCGATCCGCCGAGACACAAGAAATCCGTATGACCTGATAATTGGTTTCGTATTAGCGGTGCAAAGATGCCTGAAGGCTGCTGGAGATCGCGCGCTGATCTCTGGGAGCGGTCAAACGCTAACGAAGATGCGCTTCCGGTACAGGGGATAGAGCAGAGCAAGATTCAAGAACACAATCGTGACAGCGTAGGCGAGCGATGCGTGCACCGGCTGCAGAAATCCCGCGAAGACGTGATTGCCCCACTCGTGCAGAGTGAGAACTCCGGCTCCGGTGTTGACATGAATCTTGTCCAGCAACGTGGTGATGACACTCGACAAGGCGAACGCAAGAATCGCATTCGTCCCGAAGATAAGCAGAGGAGACGCCCATCGCCGGAAGCGCCACACGTCGACGACGATGTAGCACGCTGCGAACGTCAGCAGGCTGATGCCGCCACTGAAGAGGGCGAAAGTGCTCGTATAGATTCGCTTATTGAGGGGCAGGTACGGCGTAAGCAGGAGTCCTGCGATCGTGAGCAGAGTGCCCGCAATTACCATTCCCAGCACGGGGCGCTGAACCGGTTGTTCTTTACGCAACCATTTACCTGCCAGCATTCCGATCAGCACGACCGCAATCGCCGGCAGCGTCGACAGCATGCCCTCGGGATCATAAGTGACGCCGTATCCGGGAGTGAGTCCCCAGACCCACAGGTGATTGATGCCGAAGATCATGCGGTCGATATACGCCGGAAGATTGCCGAGAGAGTCGAGCCGGCCGGGGCCAAATCCGGGAACTGGCACGAGCTTCAGCAGCGCCCAATATCCGGCAAGGATCACGACGATGAGCGCGGTGAAGATCGCCGTCTGCCGCGAACGAGATTTCTCATCGCGACCCGTAGCAAGATACAAAAGACCGGCAATGAGATAGCAGATGGCGATGCGCTGCAGGATGCCGGGAATACGTAGCGTGTGCAGGTGATAGTCGGGGAAGCCGTTCACCGCCAAGCCAATCACAAAGATGATTGCCGCGCGGCGGACCACATGCTTCGCCAGACTCGAACGTAGCGATCCCTTTTGCAGCCGCGATGCGAACGACAACGTGATTGCAACTCCCACGATGAAGAGGAAGGACGGGAAGATCATGTCCGTTGCCGTGACGCCGTTCCACTGCGCGTGCAGAAGCTGCGGGTAGACGAAGCTATAGCTGCCGGGATCGGTGACGAGCACCATGCCAGCGATGATCAGCCCGCGGAACACGTCGAGTGACACGAGCCGCGAGTCCGTGCTTTTTGAGGGCATCGTTACAACGGAAGTGGGAGCGGTTTGGGTGACCATGGTGGGGATTGATCAGGCGTCGGAAACTCGCTGCCTGATTCTAAGTGCGCCCAAAATAGCAGAAGGCGTGGGTGAGAGACCTGAAGTTTTCTTAAGTCCCCACCCAGGCCTGAGTTGGGATCCCGCTACTTCGATTTCGGCTACTTCGACTTCGCCGGCTGCTTCGCGATGATCTGATCTTTGATCTTGTTGTAGGTCGCTTGCGGCAGAACCTTCTTGTTGACCAGGTCCGTCTTGGTTTTATATGGCCGGTTGTCGATGATCTTCTGCGAGTACGCAGCGCCGATTCCCGGCAGCGCATCGAGCTGATCCTTGGTTGCGGTATTGATGTCCAACTTGTCGCCAGTGGCCGGAGCCGTTGCGGCGGGTGTCTTGGAAGCTGGTTTCGATGCCGTGGACGTAGCTTGGCTGAAAGCCGATCCTGCAAGACTGAGAGTCAATGCCAACGCCAGCAGTAGACGTGAAAACAAACGCACAGTAGTCATGCATGCCTCCTGATAATCTGCGCGCGTATTTTACGTGAAAGTGGCGGGCGCTGCTAATCCGAGCTAGTCCGGCTGGCCGACGCCGAACAGTTCACTCATCTCGTCGTAGAGGAATCCTTCTCCCGGACGGTACGGCTGCACCCACGTCCCGTTGATCACGAACTGCGGAATGGCGCGCTTTCCTGTACGTCGAATCACTTCTTCTGCCGCACCCGGCGTGTTCTCGATATCGATTTCGCGGTAGAGGATGTTGTGTTGGGCCAGGAAGCGCTTGGCCTCACGGCAGTCGGGGCACCACTTGCTCGAGTAGAGAAGTAATTCCATGTGTCTGATTATTGTCGCAGATTGAGTGCAGATTTGGAACAGCTCGCGTGGTTCGCTACTTCCATGTTTTCAAAGGTTTAGCAAAGCTCAGTGCTGGGCTGGTGTTCGCATCTCGGCCGATTCTGGTGCCGAGACCGCCCCTCGGTGAGCCACAGCACATCCGGTGACCCACCGCAATTGCTAAGCTCCGTGCGCACTTTGGGAGACCTGCATGCGAATCGTAGCTGTGGCACTGGCTTTTCTGGTAACTGTTTCCGCATTTGCACAAGACGTCGCAACCAAGGCGGATGAGTACCTCTCCGCATGGAGCAAGCAAGGACGCTTCTCTGGAACGGTGCTCATCGCGAAGGATGGCAAGGTTCTTCTGCGCAAGAGCTACGGCATGGCGAACCTGGAACTCGGCGTTCCGAACTCGCCGGAGATGATCTATCGCATTGGTTCGATCACGAAATCATTCACCGCGCTGGCGATCGTGCAACTGGAAGCGCAGAAGAAACTGAGCGTACAGGATCCGGTAGTAAAGTACGTCCCCGAAGTGCCGAAGGCGTGGCAGTCGATCACGATTCAACAATTGCTCACGCACGTCTCCGGGATTCCTGATTTCACGCGGACGGCGGCCTATGGTAAAGGCGAAGATCCATTGCGAATCGAGCACGCGATAGAGGAGCTGGCTGCGCAGCCATTAGTCTCCGCGCCGGGCGAAAAATTCGCTTACAGCAATTCTGGTTACATCCTGCTGGGCTGCGTGATCGAGAAGGTTTCCGGTGCCAGCTACGAGCAGTACATCACCGACAACATCCTCAAGCCCGCTGGGCTGGAAAATACAACCTACGATCACGTGCGGACGATCGTGAAGAACCGGGCCAGCGGCTATGTGTTCGACGGCGATCACCTGGTAAACGCCGACATGGGCGACATGTCGGGAACACATTCGGCGGGCGCGCTGCATTCTACGGTTGATGATCTATATAAATTCGATCAGGCTCTTGCCGATGGAAAGATCTTTCCCAAGGCGCTTCTCGACGAAGCTTTTCAGCCGCGCGTGAAATGGGCCGCGCCTCCACCGTTCAACCTGGACGCGTGGTACGGCTATGGATGGATGAGCGGCGCGGATTTCGGACATAAGTACCTGATGCACGGAGGCTGGGTAAACGGTTTCATCACCGAGTTCACCCGCTATCCCGACGACAAGCTGGTGATCATCCTGGCGAGCAACATCGAAGGGCCGCAAATCATCGCCATCCAGCAGGGACTCAGCGCAGTCGCTTTTGGACAGCCATATGAAGTCCCGACAATGCACAAGCGCGTGGAAGTGGCGAAGAACATCCTTGATCGCTACGTAGGCACCTATCACGTGGTGCCGGGGCTCGATCTCAAGATTTTCTTCGAAGGCGACCGGCTCTTCGCACAGGGAACGAACCAGCCGAAATTCCAGATGATTCCCGAATCGGACACCGATTTCTTTTTCTATGCGGTCGATAGCCGTGTGCACATGGACGTAGACGCCTCCGGCAAGGTGAAACAGGTCAAAGTGCGCGTGAACGGGCAGGACCTGGTCGGCATGCGCACCGAATAATGCAGTCGAGGTGAGTTGATATACTGCGAGTCCCACGGGATACATCGAACATGGATCGCAGATCGTTTCTCGCTCTTTCAGGTGGCGCCGCGCTCGCGGCGTCGCTGCATCCTAATCTCATTCTTGCGGACGAAACCGTCGCGCAGATCTATCAACAGTCCTTCGTGATTGATTCCTCTGGTGAGGCCGCTGACTTCACCGAGGGATTGCCGCTCTCGGAGAAGTCGCTCAAAGCGGTCAGCGAATCGGGATTGACGGCCATCAACTGGACCGTCTCCATGCCAACATTTGAAGAGACCGTCCCGTACCTTGCCTTCGTGCAGCAGATCGCGGAAGCCTATCCTTCTCAATTCCTGCTGGTGCGCGAGCACGCCGATCTCGCGACGGCGAAGAAGGACAAGAAGCTTGGGCTGATCATGGCTTTCCAGCATCCGCAGCCTTTCGACGGCGACCTGGATCGCATTACGACCTTCCGTCGGCTGGGCGTGCGCATCATGCAGCTCACCTACAATCGCCGTGGCCTTCTCGGCGATGGCAGCCTCGAGCCAGACAATGCCGGGCTGAGCAAATCCGGACATGAGGCGATCGCGCTGATGAACACGCAGGGAGTTGGTGTCGATCTGAGTCATTGCGGTCACAAGACCACAGCCGAGGGAATCGCTGCATCGGCTAAGCCGCCGCTGATCACGCACACGGGTTGCAATGCTATCCACGAACATCCGCGAAATAAGTACGACAGCGAACTGAAGGCGCTTGCGGATAAAGGCGGAGTCGTCGGCATCTACCTCATGCCGTACCTGGGCGGCGCGCCTAATCAGCCTTCGAAAGAGCTGGTGATGCAGCATATCGATCATGCGCTCAAGATCTGCGGCGAAGATCACGTAGGCATTGGAACCGATGGCGGTATCGAGAAAGTAGAACTCACGCCCGAACAGGAGAAGGCATTCAAGGACGACGTTGCGCACCGTAAAGCTGCCGGCGTCAGCGCGCCGGAAGAAGATCGCTATCCCTATGTGCCGGATTTAAACGGACCACGCAAATTTGAACTGATCGCAACGGAATTACAGAAGCGCGGCCACAAGAGCGCAACCATCGAGAAGGTGCTGGGAGGAAACTGGTATCGCGTTTTTGGGGAGATCTGGATCTGAAGTCGGCTCGGCCGTGCGCGAGGTTAGCTCCTTCGAGTCAAATGCCAGGGCACACGATTACAGGGTTGCGCCTCGTATCAAGAAAAACCGCTCGCGAGCATCACAGGATCTGCCTATTGGAACCGCGCCCCAGCCTGAATATCTATGCGATAAAGACTTACACAGTTGGTGCCGAAGAAGGGACTCGAACCCCCACGCCGTTGCCGGCACATGGACCTGAACCATGCGCGTCTGCCAGTTCCGCCACTTCGGCTTATAGCACTGCGGACGTCTGAATACTCTCAGAAGGTCTGCTTGCAGAAAAGCGGGCGTCTCTCGACGCCCACCTTTATTGTACAGACCGTTCCGCTCCTGTCAAACCTATGCGCGCAGAACCAACCTTCGCAAGCCTATCGAAGCCTATGTCGCGCCCACTTCACCACGGCTGCGACGCAGCTTCACTGGACCTGATCATTAACCGAAAAAGAAAAGGCGCAGGGTTTGCCTGCGCCCTTGATGACAGTTCGTCTAATTCTCAGTTGACTATCAGAGTTGCCGTGGTCGCTTGTTGGGTTGTTCCCGTCGTCGCTTGGATCGTGATGGGATATGTTCCGGGTGCCACGCCTGTCGCTGCAGTCCCGGTTCCAGTTGTTGCGGCCTTAGTGCCACTGCTGGCCACTCCTCCGCAACCAACGGACACCATCACCGCAAGCAGCACCAGCACCACCAGGCCGATCCAGAATTTACGCGAACGGCGCTGCTTACCGGCAACTACCATTCCCAGTCCCAGGCCAGGTAGCCAGAACGCGAACATCCCGCTATGCGGAGCCAGGCTTGCCGTGCTGGCAGCACCGATTGAAATCGTCAGCGTCGTCGAAACCGGTGCTGAGCCCAGTGCCATGGTGCTGTTCGCGAAGCTGCAATTGGCTCCAGCCGGCAGCCCACTGCACGCCAGTGACGCAGTCCCCGTGAACGTGCTTGACGGGCTGAGTGTCACTGTCATTGTTCCTGACTTACCCGAAGCAACGGTCAGCGAGGCCGGTGCCGCAGTTACATTTCCCGTACTTGCAGTCACACCGCCGTTGGAAGCGCCTTCAACCGGAGTATTTCCGCCGCCTCCAGAAGAGGTATAGGAAATCGCAGCCGACATGTGATTCTTAATCGAAGGACGCCCTACGGCCTTCACATAGACCGTATATGCTCCCGAGGGGAATCCGAACTGGGTGAGATCCAGCTGATGAGTTCCTGCCGCGACGTCCGTCACGGGCATCAGGTTCTCGCCATCTGACGAAATGTAAACCGTGTAGTGGTCGAGAGTGTTCTCCGCACCGGTGATGGTCCAGCTCACTGTGCCTGCCGAGGCCGTACCCGCAATCGAGACGCAATTGTCGATGCCCATCTCGAGCGCGGTTCCCTCTTCGTAATCGTTCCAGGTCACCAACTGCAGATTCTCGAGCTGTCCCGAAGCTGTGTAGTACTTGCCGATCTCCGAGAACGTATTGAGCCATGTCTGCCCGCAATTTTGCGGAACGATTCGGTTCGCGCTCCAGGCAGCTTTCGTATCGTTGAAACCCTTCTTCGTTGAACCGAAGATCTGCCTGGAACTGTTTGCCGCTCCGGTCTTGTAGAAGTAATCGAGGTAGTTCTGACCCCAGTTGCTGTTGTTGAACGAATCGGTAACCCAGCTGTACGCGCCATCTGCGCCAGACATGGTGAAGCCGCTCGCATCTTTAATGATGAAGATCGGGTTTCCCGGAACCGCGGCGCGGGCAGCCGCCAGATTCACTCCCGGCAAGGTTTGTGTGTCGAAGAAAAAGACCACCGGCCGGCCGTTGATGTGGAAATACGCAGGTGACTGCTCGTACTTGTTATAGGCATACGTAAGATCGCTGATAAGCGGCCCCTGGCAGGAGCTGCATCCGCGAATTGCGCCCGCATCTTCCATCACCGCGAACAGGAATGGGCTGTGAGCTTCCGCCGCTTGCATCATGTTTTGCGTGGTGATGTCTTCTTTTGAGCCTTTCTGTCCGTACCAGTCGATGATTGCGCCCTGGATTCCGCGGCTCATCATGTCTTCAACTTGCTTCGTAACCTGATTGGGATCAGCTGAGTTGTAACCAACATCAAGGTGGCTACTCCCGCCGAACCATGCCATGAAGTGAGCGAAAATCTTGGTGCTGGCGCCAGGATAAAGAAGGCTACGTGTATCAACTTTACTTACGTTGGTGGCCGCTTCATTACCGTCGGACCACCCCTGAAAGGAATCTGCTGTACTTGTATTATTGCCAGTTTCTGCTGATAACGTAGTGCTTGGAGTTACCACATTTCCTGCCAGCGCATTTAACGCCGTAATAAAGAGAATTGCTGCAACCGCAGCCGGGAACCATACTTTACGCATTCGTACCTCCGGGTATTCGTTCTGGGGGGCACGCTCGAAATCCGGCCTTGGCTGTGGCTAGCTACAGGTGAATTGAACGTGAACATGCGTGAAGTCTATGTGGCTGGGCAGCAGAATTGATTCCGAGGAAGGCCGTAGGTGGTCTAGCTACTTCACCCTAGACCGAGCCTTAGGGATTCAGAGTAGAACAACTAAGTAGCAGCTTTAGAGCGCGTTTTGGCCCGTTCCCCGCATCCGTTCCATGAACCTTTGCGCGCGCAAGCTGGTCTTGCGCATCAGGAAAAAGCAGCTCACAAAACAACGTTTCCCGTGGAATGTGCTTCAAACAGAATGGGTTACACGGTTCGCCAGATCCAGTTCACGAGTCGCCTCGGTTACACTGTCCAGCAAGCTTGGGGTTGTACACTAGATCAGAACGGAAGGGCTCGCATTGATGACTATGGAAACCTCGAATAGCGCTATCGAAACGAATAGTAGGCTCCGTACCCTAGCCCACGATTTGAGTAACTCTATCGAGACCATCATGCAGGCTTCTTACCTGCTGGCGCAGAGCAGCCTGGATGAGAATGGAAAACGTTGGCTGGAACTCATCGATAACGCTTCTCGCGATGCAGCGCGAATCAACCGCGACATTCGCGATAACCTGCGCACTCAGACTACGCAATTAGGTGGATAGATTCTGTAGCGGAGTTTTTGAATTACGCAGCTTGGCGTGGTTCTGTCGCGTTCGGTCTCAGTCCCCGCAAAAAATCCTGCGCAGCGTGATATCCCGGCAAAGTTCCCACGTCCATATACACTTCCCCGGCGTGCGACGCGCGCACCGAATTTCCCGCCTCGATATAAGCATTCAGCAGATGTCCCAAGAATTCGTCCTCGCGATGACGTGACTCCCACAATCTTTTCAGATCGCGGAACGCAGCTCCGGTGGTGATCACGGCTCCCCATATCCAGAGCGATTCGTAGTCTCGTACCTTCACGTCTACTCGGCGAACGTAGCCATTCTCGTCGCTCACGACGGAATCGAACGCGGACGCATCGCTCACCGGAAAGCAGACCAGGTTCACATCAGCCGCGGGATGCAAATCAAGACTGGTTCGATACGCATTCTCCGGAAACCATATTGTGTCCGGCAGACCGATCAGCACTTCGCGATGCGCACGGGCAAACGGTTCCGCGCGAAACAGGGCGTCGCAAAGTCCGCGCGGCTGATTTTGAACCGCGTAAAAGATCTCTGCCGCGTAGTTGCGCTCGGCAAAATAGCGAACGATGTCGGTCTTCTCGCCCGAGATCACGATGCAGATCTGATCGGCGCCGGCGGCGATCATCCGCTCCACCAGGTACTCCATCACCGCCTTGGGCCGTTCCACGCCGTCGATTACGCGCGCACCCACAGGCAGCAGTTCCTTCGAACACCCAAGCGGTTGTATGCGCTGGCCCGCCCCCGCGGCGGGAATGATTCCGATCATGATGCTGCCTCCATGCCGATCAGCCGCGCCCGAGAACTGCGCTTGCGACTTGTCGCTTCCTGCAAGTATCCGAGCAACTGCTCTGCGCGGCGATCGCCCGTATGTTCCGCCAGCGTGCGTGCCCGCGCCCTCCACGCCATCGTGGCGCGATCTTGCTCCGGCATTTCCAGGATAGAAAGCACCTGTTGCGGGTCGTTGACGATCGCGATCTCTTTGCCCGGCTTGAAGAAGCTGTCTAAGCCTTCGAACCAATCGCTGATGATCGGCGTGCCGCACGCCGCAGCCTCAAAAAACCTGCCTGAGGGACAATAGCCCGCCCGTGCCATATCCCCGCGCGTCAGGTTCAACGTGAAACACGAACTTGAATACAGCGCTGGATGCTGCGCCGGAGCCACATGATCAAAATGGCGCACGTTATCGGGCCACTTCCACTCGCGCGGATAAAGCGATCCCGCCAGCACGAACTGCTCGCTCGGAAGTCGTCGCGCGACTTCTAACAACAAGTAATTCAGTTTTTCCTGTCGATCCCGCGCGTGCGTTCCCATGTAACTGAGCAGGCAGCGGAACTCGTGCTCTTCCGGCACGCTCCGGTACACCTCCGGATCGACGCAGCCATACAGAGGGCGCGCGCACTGTGCTCCCCAATGCTGCTCCAGCTCCTGAAGAATTCTGCCGCCTGTGAAAGAGAGATACAGATCGAAGTGTGGAATTTGATCTCGTCGCAAGTACTCCGCCGAGCCCCCGGCCAGGTTCGCTAACGTAATCGGCGTGTCGAGATCGTAGAAGAGATGCAATCCGCTAACTGCACCTGCCACTTCGTCGATGATGCGCGCTCCGTCCGGACAGTAGCTGGCGTTGATCACCGCATCCGCATTGCGAACGTCGTGTATCGCTC
The DNA here is from genome assembly GCA_963848375.1 of Terriglobia bacterium. GTDB lineage: Bacteria > Acidobacteriota > Terriglobia > Terriglobales > Acidobacteriaceae > JAJPJE01. Next base: position 84,893 of record CAWKDK010000003.1, on the reverse strand, counting down.
GTGCGCGAATCTCATTCCAATCGCGATAGAGGACCAGATCGCAGAATTCGCAATGCCGGAAATCGCGCCGCGATTCGTAATACGGGACATCTTTCTCGTAGAAAATTATGCGATGTCCCCGCCGGTGCAGCGCGCGCAAAATCGCCCGATAAGGTGTGGCGTGCCCATTTCCCCAGGAAGATGAAAGTGTGAGACCGAATATGACGATTTTCAAAGGGGCTTCCAATGTACTTACCTTGAGATGGCTGGGTACAAACAGCAGTTGTCAGTAGGCAAAGCCCCAAAATACAAAGTGGCTAGCCGCGTCCGACTAGCCACTAACCACTCGTCACTGACGCCTGGATTTACACCAGCTTCGCGTCCATCGTGATCTTGGTATTGAACAGCTTGGAAACCGGGCAACCGGCCTTGGCCGCGTCCGCAGCTTTCTGGAAAGCTTCCGCACTCGCGCCTGGGACCTTCGCCGTCACCGTTAGCTGCACCAGGGTAATCCCAAAGCCACCATCCACTTTGTCCAGCGTGACTGCTGCTTCCGTTGCGATCCGTTCCGCCGTAAGCCCAGCGTTCCCCAGTTGCGCCGACAGTGCCATGGAAAAGCATCCCGCATGCGCGGCCGCCAGCAGCTCTTCAGGATTCGTTCCGACGCCATTTTCGAAACGGGTTGCGAATGAATATTGCGTGTCTTTCAGCACACCGCTCGCAGTCGAAACGGTTCCCTTTCCATCTTTCAAGCCGCCAGTCCAGACGGCGTTTCCTTTGCGTACCATGATTCCTCCAAAAATTTACTCTTCAAAAGCCCAACAAATCTTACGCTACGGTTTTGATTCGGGCTCAATGAATTTCGCTAAAGGAATTTTCGATTTTGCTACGATAAAGCAGTGACATTGGATAGTTCGGACAGGGGAGGTCTCATGCAACGCCATAGGTTATTGTGCGCACTTCTGGTTGCCTCACTTGCGGGAGCTGCTTGGGCTGCGGATACTCAAAAAGACGCTGCGTATCAGGCCGATATCATGAAGTGGCGCGCTCAGCGCGTGAACAGCCTGAAGGAAAACTGGCTTCCGCTTGTCGGCCTCTTCTGGCTGAAAGAAGGCAGCAACCAGTTCGGATCCAATGGCAACGACCCTGTGCTGCTGCCCCATGCCAAAGCCCCGGACCAGGCTGGCACTTTCGAGCTTAAAGATGGCGTCGTCACGGTAAAAGCGCTACCCGGATCGGACCTCAAGGCCAATGGCAAACCGGTAACGGAGATGAAGCTTGAGTCGGACGAAAGCGAGAAGCCCACGGTCCTCGAACTGGGCGACTTGCGCATGCACGTAATTAAGCGCAACAAGCGCGTGGGGATTCGCGTGAAAGACACGAACAGCGATCGGGCGCGAGAATTCCAGGGATTGCAATATTTTCCGATCCAGGATTCCTATCGCGTCTCCGGCACCTTCGTTCCGTTCGACAATCCCAAGAAACTCGCCATTCCCACTGTCCTCGGCGAGAACGTCGAGATGACTAGCCCCGGATACGTAGAATTCACGGTCAACGGCACCAAGACGCGACTCTCTGTTCTGATCGAGGACGATCCGCACCAATACTTCTTCATCATGAAAGATCTGACCAGCGGCAAGGAGACCTATCCTGCCGGCCGCTTCCTCTACGCCAACGCAGCCAAAGACGGCAAAGTCACCTTGGACTTCAACAAGGCATACACTCCGCCCTGCGGATTCACGCCTTACGCGACATGCCCGCTTCCACCGAAAGAGAATTATCTGAAAGTGGCGATCGATGCCGGCGAGAAGTACGAAGGACACCACTAAAAACAGTGGCTGGTTGCTAGTGGTTAGTGGCTAGAAGAAGACGATCTGTGGGACAGGCGATCTGCCTGTCCTGTTACGCCTACGTGGGGCAGCCGACCTCGGCTGCCCTGAACGCCCTTCATTAGACGTACCGTCTCAGTTCGAGCGCCAGTGAGCCGCGGAGCGGCGGGCCCCCTCCCCCGGTCATTATCCGGAGCGCCGGTCGCATAGCTTAGTGCTGTCCGCCGCCTGTCGCTGAACTCGCACTCTTGTAGTGGAACTGATAATCGTTCCGCTCGTCGCCCTGCGTAGAAGCGCGTGTTGTAATCGAGCAGATACTTCAAATGCTCCGCATCGTACGGATAGCTCTTCTCTTCCGCATACGGATAGCTTCCCATCGCGCGATACGGCAGCGGTTCCACGGTGAGACCATCGGCAGCGTAGAAGTCCATGTCTTTCTCGTAGCCATCGGCGAAGAAGAAGTAGTCGCGCACCCAGCCGTCTTGCAGTTTCGGCAGATGCGACGGATCGAAGTCCACCTGCACCTCGTCACCAGTGCCGAACACGACGAAGCGATCATCCACATTCTTGATCAGCTGCGTCACATCACCCGGGCGCGTGTACTGCCCTGCCTGGTGGACAAACGGCCCGGTCGCGCTCACGTCTTCATACACGTACCAGTGATCGCCCGGATTCTTCCCGATCACGTCGCGCGGATATCCGTGGAAGCCCATGTGTGCCGTCGCCAGCGGAACTTCGCTCATCCTGACCGGAGCCGCAGCCGCCGTGCGATCCACCAGGATCTGATCCCAATAGATCTGCAGATTGGTTCCAATGCGCACGCGCGTCGTGCCGATTGGCAACTTGCCGCTGAGATCCGCAACCATCGTGCGCGGCAATCCCGCCGGGAAGCCCATGTCGTCAAGCACGCGCACCCATTTGCCGCTCGCATCCTGCGCTTCGATATACGGCGAAACCGGATCGAGCCCCGCCTGATGCGCCGCATAAAGTGACGTCGCAGAGAAATACTCCACGTATCCATTGAGCAACAGCCGCAGTGTGCCGCCCTTATACGGTTCGCCCAGATTCAGCGTGAGCGTATGCGGATCAGTGAAGCCCGCGAATTGCAGCACGTTCAGATCGTTCACAAACTGGTGATCGACCTTCGCCAGTTGTGGCGCGACATCTCGTCCTTCGTTATCCCACGCACCCGCCACGGGCCGCACATCGCCCGCGCGGCTGGAAATTAGCTTGAACTCCGGATACGGCGGATTCGATAGAAACGCCTCGTTCGAGTTGACCGCATAATTCGCCGGATGATCCACGGCCACCAGCCGAAGCTGATCTACATAGACCACTTCTTCCATCGGCTCCATGAAACGGAAGCTCAGCTTGCCATTTCGTATCTTGGCGATCGAGCCGTCGACCTTCACATATTCCGTCGGATCGGGAACGTCGCGCTGGTTCGGTCCAACCCAGTGTCCGACCACGCCTGCGCCAATCATGTCCGTGATGAACTGATAGCGCTGGCCATTCCATGCAAACAGCACCGGACACGAACTGCCGCGACGATCTAGTTCCAGAATGCTGGCAGGTTTGTTGGAAGCGACTTCAATTTCGTCCTGGATCACGCCGCTCGGCCACAGCATGCGCACTACGTCTGCTTGTTTCGCTTTCCCAAGCCCGGCGATGATGTCGACCGTTGCTCTGCCCGAGATAGCCTGCGCCCGTCAGTTCGAACTTCTGCGACTGCCCGCCGGAAAAGACTTCCACCTTGGTACCGATGCCGCTCTTGTTGTCATTCAGACCTTTGAGCGCCAGGCGGAGAGAATTGTTCGCCGTCCCACCTTCGTTGCGCAACAGCACCGGCGAGCCATTCTTCTGCGTGATCAGCAGGTCGGCAGCACCGTCGCCATCGTAGTCCGCAACTACTACTGCGCTTGGATCGCTCAGCGAGAGCTTGTCGAGCCCGACCTCTGCCGTAACGTCGGCAAATCCCTTCGTGCCGAGATTACGCAGCAGCTTGATTTCAGCTTTGCCGCTCGCGTTCTCGCCGACAGCAACCAGGTCGATGTAGCCATCGTTGTCGTAATCGATCGGAGCAATGCCCCAGGCGCGCGTCCAATGCAGATCGGGTAACGAGACCTGCTCAAGTTTCTTGCCGTCGACATTACGCCACAGCGTCAGGCCCGGAGCCGCGCTGTGGGTAAACGCCAGATCCATCCACCCATCTTTGTTGAAATCGAGAACGGCCACGCCAACCGCGTCTTGGATCTGTGGTGCACCTTCCAGCGGCGGGAACTTGCCCTTCACGCGGATTCAACAACACCTGCGCATTTTTGCCCGCGACCACAAAGTCCACGGCGCGATCGTTGTTGAAGTCCGATCCAACCGCGCTAAATCGCGGTCCATCTCCGCCCATCCCGGTCTCCGCGGTCACATCCGTGAATGTGCCATTGCCGTTGTTCCGCATCAGCACGCTCGCGCCATCCGCAGACGAAATGTATAAGTCGGTGTCGTTATCGTGGTCGTAATCGATCCACGTCAGGCTGGCGACGTTCTTCAATGGCACCTTCAAACCAGCTGCTTCTGTCACATTCTTGAACGTGCCATTGTGCTCGTTGTGCCAGAGCACGACGTGATCCACATATCCGATCGCAATATCGGTGAACTCATCGTTATCGTAGTCGGAGGCCGCACACGAGACTGCGCCCGGAGCCGTATCAATGCCAGAAGCCTTTGTTACATCCTCGAATTTGCCATTGCCGACATTGTGGAACAGCGTTATTCCACCGCTCGTTCCCCCTGCGTAAGCAACAAATCGGGCTTGCCATCTTTGTCGTAGTCGAAGAAGCACGCGCCGGAACCCAGTTGCTTGTTCGCCGCCGCTGATCGGCCCAAGCCAGCCGCCGAGGCCACGTCCACAAACTTCACCGGAATTGCCGCCGCCGCTTCTCCCTCAGCACCATTCACCGTCACGACCAGTGACAACGGCCCCTGATCTCCATATGCCAGCGTGATCGGTGCTCCCAGCTTCGCTTTACGAATGTGGTCGAAGCTCACCTGGTGAAGCTTCGCCTGATCCATCTGTCCGAGATTGCGGTACGCCCGAGCGAGTCCAAATTCAGCAGAGGCATGAAACGGATTCAACTTGAGCACACGTTGAAAAATAGGAACTGCGGCCTCGTTCTGCCCGTCCTGCAGCATTGCCATGCCCAGAAAGTAGGCCGCATCCGCATCATTCGGAGCCAACTGGCTCGCCTTCTGAAACGCCTCGATCGCAGCCTTACCGTCGCCGATGCTCTTGTCCAGCAATCCCAGGTTGTACCATCCACGCGGATTCTCAGGCTCGCGCTTCACTACTTCTTCGAAAGCCGCCTTCGCTTCTTCCGTCTTCTGGGAATTTGCCAGCGCGATGCCCTCGTTCAGCCTGGCAAATACGAGATTCGGATCGGCCTGCACCGCCTGATGAAAATAGCCGGCAGCTTTCTCGAATACCTGCTGGTTGACGTAAGCGGTCCCCAGATTGTTCAGGCGCACGGCTTCGCTGCGGTTAACCGCAGGCACGGCCTTTGCCGGCTCTGATTTTTGTGGAGGAGCGCCCGCGAGGAGCGTGACCGTGAACCCAAGTAGAAGAATGATAGCGATTACACGAAGAGAAGTTTTCATGGAGATAGCGAACCAACATTGTACGGGCTGGAAGACAGCCACGGAAAGCTCGATGGTTTCACGGGCGGGAGCCACGCGAACCGCAGAGATTCTGCCTGAATTCTATATCAAGGACGCGCGGCCCCGGCTCGTCTACGGCGCGAGCACGTCGTAGGGCCGCATCATTTCATTGTCTTCGTGCTCGAGGATGTGGCAATGCCAGACGTAGCGTCCGACGTATCCCTCGAACTTCACGATGATTCTCGTCACCATCCCGGGATGGGCTTGTACCGTGTCTTTCCATCCCATTTCGTTCGCCGCCGGAGGAACGACTGGGCCGATGTACTGAATTTGACCGCCGTGATAGTAGGCTTCGGGTTCGAAGCTTCTGCGATCCAGTATCTGAAAACGCACCATGTGCAGGTGGATCGGATGCGAGTCGTCAGTAAAGTTCAGCAGCTCCCATATCTCCACCGAATCCAGCACCGGGTTTTCTGTGATCGGCATGTCCCAATGCGCATTGTTGAGGAGCATCATCTTCGCCATTCCGGTCTTGTCGTCCATCTCTCCGACCGTCAGGATGCGAGTCTTCACGGCGCTTGCTTCGGGAGTGCGCGGTACCGGCCGTAGAGTGGGCGGAAGCACACTGGAATCGGGCGCTCCTGACTTGGCGACTCGAAACTGCATGACCGCACGCGTGTCGTTGGCCAGAACAATGCTCTCTCCAGCATGTCCGGCGAAATCAATAACGAGATCAGCGCGCTCGGCCGGCGCAACCATCACGTTGTTCAATGGAACAGGCACCGGCAGAAGTCCCAGGTCAGTTCCGATCTGGTGGAACGGTTGATCGTTCGAGAAAGCCAGATGAAGAAAACGCGCATTAGACGCATTCAGCACGCGGAAGCGATACTTCCGCGGCTCTACCTGCAGATATGGAAATAGCTTGCCGTTGACCAGCACCGCGTCGCCAAACACTTCCGGGACCCACGGCGATTGCGGATCTCCCGACGTTGGGTAGAAAAGCTGCCCATCGGCATCGAACGAGCGGTCATACATCGTGAGCGGAATCTCATACTTACCCTTCGGCAAGTTCAATCCATCTTCAAAATCGTCGCGCACGATGAAACATCCAAACATTCCCGCGTAGACGTTCAGTCGTGTGATCCCGAGCGCATGATCGTGATACCACAACATGGCGGCGTCCTGATGATTCGGGTAATGGTAGATTGCGGATTTTCCCGGCACATACCAGTCTTCGGGATAGCCGTCGCTCTTCGCCGGTGCTTTCGCTCCGTGCAGGTGCGTGACCGCGCGCACGTCCGGCTTGTTGGACTCGGCTCCATGAATACTGTAATCGATTGGCAAGAAGTGCCGAGCCGGCAACTGGTTTACCCACTCCACCAGCACGCCTTGTCCGCTGCGCGTTTCAAAAGTCGGTCCGGGCGAAGTATTGCCGAAGCCCCAGAAGCGCGTCGGCTTCAAATCCCTGTGGATCTTGCTCTCCACCTCACGCATGGCGAGTTTGTAATAGGGGAGCTGCAATTTTGCATTCTCGGGACTGGGACGCATGGCGCTCGAAGCGATGACCGAGGGTATCGGAAGCGGATCGACGAATTTGGCCAGCGAATTGGGATCGAGCGGTTGCGGAGCAATGGCTGCCTGCTTCTGCCTGACGGAGCCGTGCGCGATAAGGCCGGCTGCCATCAATCCAGAGGTTCGCAGAAAAGCACGACGAGTAAAGAGACCTGTTTTATTCATCTAAGTCGGATTGCGATACTAGCTCTGCCACAAAATTACAGGCACGCGGATATCAATCCGCGTGCCCGTTCTGCCCGGTTCTGCCAATGTTACCAGCCGCCATGCTGCGCGATAGGCTCGCCCGTGGACTGGATCCAGGAATAGCTTGCCGTCATCATCGCGGTGATGCTTGAAATCGAACATCGGAGCGATCGAATTGCTGATGGAATCGAACGATCCCTGACCGATGCGCTGCCCTTCCAGCCAGTTATCCTCAATAAAGTGAATGATCGAGGTCTGGTCGGTGATGGTGTGGTCGACAAAGTTCTCTCTCGCCCACGGAGAGACAACGAGCAGCGGCTGACGTGGTCCGTATCCGCAACGCCCTTGCGCATGAGGATTGGAGGCATCGATTCCGGGCAAAGCGCTGCTGCCGTCGCCGCAAGCCCCGGCTGCGGTGAGAGCGTCGGCCGGACTGGTAGACTGATTCACGATCGGACTCATTACGTGGTCATACCACCCGTCCGAGTCGTCGTAGAGGATCACCACCGCAGTGCTGTCCCAGTCTTCGGATTTCTGCAACTGGTTGATGACGTTCACAACGAAGGTCTGTTCGTCTAACGGATCGGAATACCCAGCATGTCCATCCTGGTAGGCCGGAGCCTTCACGAAGCTGACCGACGGCAGATCTCCTGTCTTCAGTGCCTTGAAGAAGTCGTTCACATCATAGTTGTGATTCGCCGGGCCATCGTGTCCGATTTCCGAGATGGAAGACGGACGCGTGTGATTAGGATTCGCAGTTGATGCCCAGTACTGGAAAAACGCATGGTGCGGAACGTAGTCAGCCGTAACCGGGACAACGGTGGACCCCGTGGAGCGCAGGCAACCGGTGGTTCCGTTGGCATTTTTGGCAGTAAGGTCGAAGCCACCCATGAAAGAGCCCCAGGTTACGCCGGCAGCGCTCAACAGGTCACCGATATTTTTGCCGCCCATCGTCACCTGATTGCGCGTGGGAGCGGAACAGATGTCACCGATCGGGTCAGGATCGCCAATTACGGTCAGCGTTCCATTGCCGCCATCGGTTTCGTTACCCGTGCCGTTCAGTGTCTGAATGGCGCCGTTAGTTTGTCCGGCGACCAGGTTCATCAGTCCGGGTGTTGAGGGGCCGAACGTCGTGTCGTAGGAGTTGTCGCTCATGGCAAAATTCTGAGCGTAGTTCCACAGTGCAGTGACGGTGTTCCCATCGTAATAGCCCAGGTTCAGACCCTTGGTAGTGACGATCGAAGGCGGAGCATTCGGCGGAGGCCCAGCGGTTCCCACCGACTTCGGGAACAGGTCCATCAAACCAAAGTGCGTCGCGGCCTGTTCCGGACCATAGTTGTGGTTCTGATCGTTGGTCCATGCTTGCGAACGATCCAAACGAAATGGGTTCGTCGCTCCGGCGCCATTGGCGGCGTTCAGAAGGTTCGGGTTGTTCGTGAGTAGGGCTCCGCTTAGTCCGTTGATGGTGGGCGTTCCTCTGCGCGCGAAGAAGGCGGGTTCACCCTTCGGATTCAGCGCATAAGGATAAGTGCCAAAGTAGTGATCGAAGGAGATGTTCTCTCCGAAAATCACAACAATATGCTTAATCGGAGTGGCGGTCCTCTCACCTGAAGAGTGAGCAAACGCTGGTGTCGATCCCAGTACGAGAGCGCAGGCCACTAAGCAAGCCAACATCTTCCTGGGGGCTTCGAACGCATGGTGACGATCGAACATTCAATGCTCCTTAACGACAAGTTGTAGCTGTGTTGGATAGCTGACGAGGGATGCCCACAACCCATCGCCACATCAGTTCAGAGACAATGTTCGAGGAATACTGGAATGGCATTAACCGCGTGTTACTCGATTGTGAAGACTGGATGAAAATGCGAGTTGCTGGACGAAGAAAGTCGTTGGACGAGGGAATTATCGAAGCGACGGAGTGGATCGAATTTCTGAGTGATGTTGCAGGATTTTGTTGGTGAGACGAGAAGAACAAGCAACGCTCAAACAAGAATGTGATTCGAGCAACTTCGCAATGGCAAGAACGAGTTCATCTTTATAAGGACGGCCCGCGATTTGGACGCCAATCGGCAAACCTTCTTTTGATTGTGTTATCGGCACTGCGGCCGCTGGACATCCGAGCAGGTTGAACCATTGCGTGTAAGCGAAAGTGTCGACGAAGGTGGCGGAATGTTTCGCTTGCACGCCACCCGATTTCGCCATGACGAAAAGCAGGGCCGGGCGCTACCGGCATCAACAGAATCGGATACCGCTCCGTCTGTTTCAGGAAGTGCGCACGCACGATGTCGCGCTCGGCTAGCGATGCGAGAATCTCCTCGGCGCTAAGCGGAGGAAACGACTTCGCGTACTCCAGGTAGTCGCGAAAGATGGGACTCAATTCGGCTTCGTTGCCTCGCACCATTGACTGAGAAGAAAGCGCAATCATCCTTACGAAGGCATCGATCCAGAGCTTGTGTACGCGATCGAGTAAAGGAGGATGAAACGGTTCTACGGTCAGGCCCGCATCACGAAGTACGGCGGCTGCGGCTTCGACGGCCGCTCGTGTCTCTGGCGTAACTGGATGCGCCGGGTCTTCCACCATCAGACCGACACGCGTCTGTTTTAACTCAGTCGCTTGTATCTCGACCAACGGAACCGGAGCTGATTCCGCATCGGCAAGATCTTCGCCGGCCATCACTCGGAAGAGCGCCTGCAAATCGCCTACGGTGCGAGCCATCGGTCCTGCTGCGCCGAGCCACGAGAATCCGCCCTCGCCCGGAGGAAAATGCCCCGTTCCCGGAACACGGCCCAGGCGTAGGCTTCAGGCCGCAAATCCTGGTGTAGTGTGCAGGAACGCGGATAGATCCGCCGCCGTCGCTGCCAACACCCGGCAGCGGACATGAACGCGGCAATGGCCGCCGATTCTCCTCCACTGGATCCGCCCGCGGTTCGCGCCAGGTCCCACGGATTGTTGGTGCGACCATAGAGTGCGTTATCGGTCTCCCACGCCATCAGGAACTCAGGCGTGTTGGTAACGCCCAAGACGATGGCGCCAGCAGCTTTCAGACGGGCGACAAGCGTGGCATCAGTAGAAGGAACATTGCCCTTGCGCAATCGACTTCCCGCTTCGCAACGCATGCCCGCAACGTCGATGCAGCTCTTAATGCTGATGGGAACACCGTGCAGCGGCCCAAGTGAAGTTCCCGTGGAGACTAAGAGCGTCGGCTCGCTTGGCCTCATCGCGCGCTTCCTCCGCACGTAATTGCACGTAGGCATTGAGAACAGGATTCAGCCGGTCGATCTGCGCCAGATGCGCGTCGATCAACTCCAGCGATGAGAATTCTCGGGAGCGAATGCCCTCCGCCATCTCGCATGCTGAGAGCTCGATCAGGGTTGTTGCGGTTGTCTTCATTGAGACTACGGTTCTACTGCAATTTCGCAACGATCGCCCCAAACGGTTCCAGCTGGACATCGCTCACGTTCACCTTCGCAGGCGCCGCGAACGAAGCAACGAGTGTCTCCGCTGAGGTTCCCTGCACTCCTTTGGAAGCCAGATCCAGGTTCACCTTCTGCGCTGATTTGCTCATGTTCAGCACGACCAGTACATTCTCGCCCTGGTAGCTGCGCACGTACGCAAGGACATTGGGATCATTCTCGTTCAGCGCAATATACTTCCCGTCGAGCAAAGCTTTATCGGTGTGTCGCAGCGCCAGCAGCTTCTGATAGTGATTCAGGATCGAGTTCGGATCCGCCTTTTCGGTCACTACATTGTAGGTCTTGTATCGCGGATCAACCGGATTCCACGGTGTCGCCGTGCTGAAGCCTGCATTCGCGTCTGTCGACCACTGCATTGGCGTGCGCTCGCCGTCTCGTCCCTTTTCCTTCGGCCATCCTCGTTGGCCGATCGGATCTTTCACATCTTCCCTGCGCTTGGGATCGTTGTTCTCCATCCCGAGTTCTTCGCCGTAATAAAGGATAGGCGTGCCGCGCAGGGTTAGATACAGGGTCGCCAGCAGCTTCGCGATCTGGTCATTGTGCTGGCCGTCACCATAGCGATCGTATACACGGCGAATGTCGTGATTGCTCACCACGTAAATTGGCCAGCCGCCGGAACCGTCGACTGCGGCAATCTGCTTGCGAAAGTCCGGCGCCGAAACTTTGTTCACCATGGTGAACATGAAGTCCATCGGCATCTGCAGCTCGTCGGCGTGATCGCCGTAATATTGCTTTAACTCCGCCGTATTGTCAGTCCATGTCTCGCCAATCAGGACCGCGTTGTATTCATTCGCAACCTGACGCAGTTCCCTCAGCGTGGTGTGCACTTCCGGAAATTTGTCGTTGTACTTGTTGGTTTCATTCGGATCGCCGTAGATGTTCTTGCCGGGCAACACCGGATTGTCTGTCAGCGCCGGATCCTCATAAAGCGTGTCCACGGCGTCCAACCGGAAGCCAGCGATGCCGCGCTTGTACCACCAGCGTGTCACGTCGAACATGGCATTCTTCACTTCCGGGTTATGCCAGTTCAGGTCCGGCTGCTGAGCGTAAAAAAAGTGGTAGTACCACTGCCCCGTCTTCGGATCGAATTTCCACGCAGGCCCGCCAAACAACGAATTCCAGTTATTGGGGGGAACACCGGCGCCTTTCCCGTCGCGCCAGACGTACCACTCGCGCTTGGGATTATTGCGCGACGATTCCGACTCCAGGAACCACGGGTGCTGATCTGAGGTGTGGTTCATCACGAAGTCGAGAATGAAGCGAATGTTCTTGTTCTTGCCGTCCGCGATCAGCCGGTCCATATCACCGAGGCTGCCGTAGTCAGGATTGACATTCTCGTAATCGGAAACGTCGTAGCCGAAGTCCACCTGCGGCGACGGAAACATCGGCGTCAGCCACACCGCATCCACGCCGAGCCAATGCAGATAATCCAGCTTTGAATCGATGCCGTTCAGATCGCCGATGCCATCGTTGTTCGAATCCGCAAAGCTGCGCGGATAAAGCTCGTAGAACACAGCATGCTGCCACCACTGATGGCCTTCTGCGTCGGTCGCAGCATTTGCAGTAGACGCAGTCGCAGCGTTTACCGGAGCCTTGTCTTCGGCCTTCTTGTTAGTGCAGGAAGAACACAGGAAAAGCGAGAGGATAAGTCCAAGTATCGCGACACGGTTAGGCATCGACTCCCCTAGGCACAATAGATGAACTGATATTACCTGAATTGCTGGAGGGATCGCACCGGACCGAATTTAGGGAGACTGTAAGCTCCTACGCCACGCGACAAATGCTGATGGAACCTAGCGTTTGATGAGCCACATGGCCCAGCCCGCCACGATCACTCCACCGATAAAGAGAGAAAAGCAATAAAGGCCGTAGCGCAGCATATCCTTGGGCACTTCGCGTTGCGTGATCCCAAACACGACGGAGGCGAATATGGCGAAAACCAATGCCGCCGCAAAATGCGAGAGCTGTATCGGTGAGAGCAGCATTAGCGTTTCTTCCCCAGAGCGATGTGGTGGGCATCAACCGCGGCGATTACATTCAGCAGACCCGCCACGATCATGAACTTAGTTCCATAGTCGGCAGTGGCGCGGAAAATCGCACCTGAACCCACATCCAGAGCTCGTGACACGATGTAAAGCCCACCCGCACCCAGGTCCCCGATGAAGCCCAGCATGTCGAGCAGATCCCCAGTGTTGAAGGCGTATATTTTCCCCTGCATCTTCAGGCCGAGCACAAACATGCAGGTCACGGATATCATGAGCAGGATGCCGCGAATCCAGCGTCCCAGGATGATGTGGCCGGCGCCCGGGATCAACCATCCTACTGCGGGCGCGACTACAGCCATCGTAGGAGAGGCTGGGGTTGCGGGGGGTTGAGCCGCTCGCGCCTTATCGCGCTCGAGAGCTGTTTCCAAGTTCTTTCCGGTAGATGACATTAGATAAGTACGATCTCTTCCTGAATTTTACCCGTTACTTCGGCGGAATGCTCGCGAACCAGCACATTCACTTCGCTGCGCACACCAAATTCCGGCAGATAGACGCCCGGCTCGATCGAGAAACACGAATTCGGCAAAATGCGGCGCACATCGTGGACTTCCAGATTATCCATGTTCGGGCCGTTGCCGTGTACCTCGGTTGCGATGGAATGCCCGGTGCGGTGGATGAAATAATCTCCAAACCCTGCCTGCTGAATCGAACCACGCGCAGCGTCGTCCACTTCCCATCCCGCGAGCACTTTTCCCGCCGCGATCGCTGACTTGACCTTTTCAACGCCTGCATCACGACCGCGCCGGACAACGTCGAAGATCTCACGATGCCGATCGGAGGGATCGTTGCCTACAAACCCGGTCCAGGTGATGTCGTAATAGACGGCATCCGGCCGATTCTTCTTCGCCCACACGTCGAGCAAAACGAAGTCCCCTTCTTTGATCGGCGCCGAATGCGTTGCCGAAGGTTCGTAGTGAGGATTGCCGCTATTCGCATTTACAGCGACGATTGGCCCATCATCTGTGACAAGGCTCTCCCGGCGAAATGCTTCCAGGAACCATTGCTGGATCGCATGCTCATTGGTACCGCCATTGCGCACGCGATTGCCGATCTCCTTGAATGCTGCGGCCACGATCTTGTCGATGGCATCGCGCGCTTCAAAGTGACTCTTGATCTGATCATCGTTCCACGTCGCTTCGAACTTGCTGACCAGGTCGCCCGAGCTGACCACTTCTTTTCCAAAGCTACGCACTACTTCGATCGTACCCGCATCCACCAGCGAAATCACGAAGACGCGATTGTCCGGCGAATACTCCATCGCGATCCGCTTATACGGCGCCAGCATCGACTGCAGCTTGCCGCCAAGCTCCTGCCATCCGGCGTACTCGGTTTTCGTACCGGGGAGCGTATCCAGATGTCCAGCCTCGATCTTATGAACCAGCTTGGCAGGTTCGCCTTGCGCCGGAAGAAGGTAGTACCACCTGCGCGTTACAAAGAGCGAGTCGGAAAGACCGAGCACCCGGTAGGCGATGGGATCGCGCCGGTGATGGTCGTAGAAGAGCCATGCGTCAATATTCTGTTCGCGAAGGGCGGCCTGGATCGCTTGAAGATTCATTCGTGTCCACTGACAACGAACTATTCTAGCAGTCGGACAGCACTCGGCATCCAGCAATCAGTAGTCAGGCGCGAGCCGCCCGGGCTTTCTTTGTACCCAGAATCCGAGCGCGCTCAGCCGTAGATAGCTTTTCACACGCAGTCCGCAGTACCAACCGTGGCGCCGACTCGCGGATCGTCATTAAATAAGGAACAGTTCTTGCCGGATCCGCCTTCGCGGCTTCGCGCAATAGCCATCCCAGGCCCTTCTGGACCATGTCGTCCTTGTCTTGTAGGAGCGCATTCGAGACTTTCACGAGTTGTTCGAATCCCATTCGTTTCCGAGCCGAATGGATCAGGGCGACTGCGGCCGCTCGCCGATGCCAGCGATCGCGCGACTTAGCCCAGCGAAAAACCGCCTTTGCTCGTGCAGGCTCCGCAAGGATCATGGGACCGATCAGGCAGTGGACCAGTGCGTCGTGATCGGCCCAGTTGCTTACGCGATCAAGCCAGCTTTCGAACAGCTTGAACTCCTTCGCGGCGAAGCCGCCCGTCTGTCCCTCCAGAATCAGCACGGCGAATACTTTCTCTTCCAGGACGCGGCCGGAAAAGAGCTTGTCGCAAACCCGGATTGCGAAGTCCATGCCATAGTCCGCGACCATCTGCCGCCGGAAGCGCACTGCCAGTTTCCGCAATTCGTGTGTGCGCCAACCACGAGAAGCCACTTCCTCTTTGAAGAACCTTTGCACTTCGACGGAGTGGGGCGCCGAGCCGCCATCCTTGATGACGCGGCGAATGAAAGCAGCAATATATGCGGGAGTTTTACGAGCCATGCGCGGAAGAAGATACACGGATTTGCGCAGATATGCAGTGATCAGAAATGCGCGCGCAACTAAAAAGCTTTGGGTGCCCCATCTCTGCCTTCTTTTGGCGGAGGTGGGATCGAGAGATGTTACTTCGCTACCTCGGCAGCTATTTCCGTTTTGACGTTCCTCGGTAGAACCAGCCTGTCGTACAACCAGAGCAACGCCGCCGTCGCGACGCCAACGGCCATCACCGCCCACCATATCCGTGCCGGCTGGTGCGTCACCTCACCAAAGTGATGAACCAGCTTTCCGCCAAACCAGCCACCAACTAGCGACCCGATACCAATCGGCAGGAAGGCGAATCCCATGTAGGTGCCCTGTTGCCCCGGCGGCGCCAGCCGCGATATGTACTCGTAATAACGTGGAGACTGCGTTATCTCGCCGAGCGATACAACGAACAACGTGAGGATCACCATCACCGGCGTGGGATGCACGATCAACAGTATCCACGCCAAGGCCGAGATCAATGTACCCAGCGTGATCGCGCGGAATGCCGGAATCTTCTGCGTCAGGATGCTAACCACCATCTGCAGACAGATCACCGTCAGCGGTCCGGTGACCAGCATCAGTTCCGTGTCCATGCTCGAACTAACGTAGTTATGCACGTAGAGCGGCAGGGTGATGAATTCCTGCCAGAACACGATCCAGTAACCGGAAAAGATCAACAGGAACAGCATGAATCGCGGATTCGTGAGTACGGTCCAGAAATTCCGCGCTGCCGCACCTAAGCTCGTCGCCTGAACTTCTTCCGCGCGTCGCGGCTCCTTGTAGAGCAGCAGTACCGCAAAGAACATCGCGAAGACGCTGAGTGCAGCGACTCGGAAGACGTTTTCGACGCTCATGTGCCGATGAACCCAGGAAGCGACGAACGGTCCGGCCGCGCCTCCGACGTTCACGAGCGTGTAGTAGATCGAGTACCCGATCGAGCGAACGTTCTCTTTCGAAGCGCGCGCAGTTGTGCCAACCACGCTCGGCTTCACCAGCGCGACGCCCAGAGCCGGCAGCATCAGAACGAATGTGACCAGCACTACTAGTGGGACGGCGTCACGAACCGGCCCCAGCCAGGGTGCGCCCAGCGAGCCGAGCAGAAAATACGAGCAGCTCAGGATCAGGTATGCGAGTGAAAGAGCGCGCCGGAATCCCATGCGGTCGGCGAGCGTGCCACCAAATGCCGCGAGAAACCACACTAACCCGCCGAACAACCCGGTAAGCGTTCCAACTCTTTCTGTGGGGAATTTCAGGGTCTCGCTTAAGTAGCGTGCAAGCGAGGCAAAAGCTGCATAGTAGGAGAGCCGTTCGAAAAGCTCGCTGACAT
This sequence comes from Terriglobia bacterium, assembly GCA_963848375.1. Lineage (GTDB taxonomy): Bacteria > Acidobacteriota > Terriglobia > Terriglobales > Acidobacteriaceae > JAJPJE01. The sequence continues at coordinate 68,446 of CAWKDK010000003.1, read as the reverse complement.
TCGCGATCCAGAAGGGCCGCTCAAATCCGTTTCGTATGTCGCGCCAGCGCTGCGTAATGCTCAATGTTTGCCCTCCAGGATTTCAGCAGCTCGCAAGCGCTCTTCAGCTTGCGCAGCACTCACGCCTACCACTCGAATCAATTTGTTGCGGTTGGTTTCGCCGGCGGCAATCGTAACCGAACTGCGCGGCACGCGCAAAATTTCGGCCAGAAAACGTATGCACGCATCGTTCGCCTTGCCATCCACCGGCGGCGCGTTCAGGGCCACCTTCAGCGCGTCGCCAACTTCGCCGGTGATCGCGTCCTTCTTCGCCCGTGGATGAACTTTGACTGCGAATGTCACCGCGCCTGCGCTCTCTCGGATGGGAATCATTGTTTCTTCGGACGCACTCCGAAAATCGCCGTGCCCACCCGCACGCACGTCGATCCTTCTTCGATCGCAACTTCGAAATCGTGCGACATTCCCATCGACAGTACGTCGAGCCGAATCCCTTGATGTTTCGCGACTTGATCGCGCAACTCGCGCAGCTTGCGAAAATACGGACGCGCTCCCTCCGGATCGTCTGTAAACGGAGGCACCGTCATGAGGCCGCGGAATTCGAGATTCGCCAGCGTCGGCGTAGCCGAAAGAATCGGCGCAATCTCATCCACGCTCGCGCCAACTCCGCTTTTCGCTTCTTCGCCGCCGACGTTCACTTCGATCAGCGCGGGCAGCTTCTTCCCCAACTTTTCTGCCGCAGCGTTCAAGCGCTCGGCCAATTTGAGTGAATCCACCGAATCGACCGCCTGAAACAACTCCGCTGCCTTGCTTGCCTTGTTCGATTGCAGGTGTCCGATCAAGTGCATCTCGAGTCCAGCTAGATCAGCCACCTTGGGCGCCTTCTCACCGAACTCCTGCACACGATTCTCGCCGAACAACCTCTGCCCTGCCGCATACGCCTCGCGAATCGCGTCCGCCGGAAAAGTCTTGCAAACCGCCATCAGCGCTACTCCCGACTCGCTCCGTCCCGCACGCTTGGCCGCTGCCGCTACGCGCTCGCGCACCCGCGCCAGATTCTCTGCAATCGACATGCGTTTATGATAGCGCGCGCTTACGATTCGTCCGCTTCCAATACAGATAGCCGGGCACGCCGATGAGCATTAGCACGCTGCCAGCGAGCGACTCGCGCGGCCGCTCCACCAGCGCGTTGATCGCCCATCCCCCAATCAGCACAATGTAGATCAGAGGAAGCCAGGGATATCCCGTGCACAGATAGGGCCGCTGCCGATTGGGCTGCTTCCTGCGGAGCACGAATACTGCCGCCACCGTCACAACGTACGAAATCATCAGCCCGAACATGGTGTAGGTGAACAGCTGCACATACGTTCCACTGATGGCAATCGCCGCGCTCAGCACTCCTTGCGCAATCAGCGCGAATGCCGGTGTTCTCCACTTTGGATGAACGCCCGCCATCTTCTGGAAGAAGAGTCCGTCGCGTCCCATGGCATAACTCACGCGCGCTCCGGCCATGATGTTGCTGGAAAGCGCCCCGAAACACGACAATGCAATTACCGCCGATAACCAGAACGCAACTCTCGGCGAGAACAACACGCTCGCCGCCGATTGCGCCACCACATCGGATTTCGCAATTCCAGTCACCGGCAGCGCATATAGATAGACCGCGTTGATCGTGATATACAGCGCCGCAATCAGCGCCATGCCGATCATCAGCGATCGCGGCAGATTCCGCTGCGGATCGCGAATCTCGCCGCCCAGCCACGATGCGTAGATCCATCCGTCGTATGACCAGAACACACCGATGAACGCCACACCCATCACGCTCATGAACGGATAGAAGCCGTGCGCGAATGCATCTTTGAATCCAGCGCCCGAAAAATGGCTCCAGTCGCCATGGCCGAACAAGAATCCAAGGCCGATGAACGCCGCCAGAGCAGCGAACTTCATCCACGTCGCGACGTTTTGCAGCACCGTTGCGCGCCGCAATCCCACGACATTCAGAATCGTCAGCGCCGCAATCGCCGTTAGCGCGACCACATCGCCACGCGTGAAAAGCCAGTCACTCTGCACCCAATGTCCTGCGCGGAAACTAATTCCGGCAACATGGAAAAGCGCGTGATCCCCTGCCAGCCCCGGCACCGCTACGCCAAAGAACTGTGCGAATCCCACGCTGTTCGCGGCGATGCCGCCGCTGCTCCCCGCGACGAACATGATCCAGCCATACAGGAATGCAATGAACTCACCGTACGCTTCGCGCAGGTAGACGTACTGCCCGCCCGCTTCCGGGAACATCGCGCCCAACTCGGCGAACGCAAAGCACGCCAGCAACGACACGCCAGCTCCAGCTATCCACACCAGCAAAAACAAAATCGGCGAGGGCAGCTGGGAAGCAACATCCTGCGAGGTCAGGAAGATTCCGCCACCGATTACGCCGCCTACGATCAGCAGCACCGCGTCGGTCAGCGACATCACCCGCAGCAGCGAGCGCTCTTGCTCCGGACGAGCGCCTCCCTGGCGATCGGCGCCGGTTATTGCAGTCTCATGCATCGACAGACAGCCTTGATTGGAAGTAATAAGGAAGACAAGGTGACGGGAGCCTAATTCAGCGTGTGGGCAGCGTCAAGCAGACGATACCTGCCGATCTTTAGTTCCACCGGAAGGACACGGCCAAAAGCCGCTGTCCGCCGGGCATCTGGTTCGCTCGCGCGACGGTCCATAGACTGCTCGCATGGCATCTCAGGCAAAAATGCAGGCCAACATCTGGTCGGGCGAGCCGGCGTCTTATCCGGTCGTCGCGGTTGGGCCTGTTCGTAAAAGAACTCCGATCGAACACATGTCCTGGTCGCGCCGCATCAAGACAGAGGAACGCATCGGCTCGCTGATCGCTTCGGCTGGATTGATCTGGTGCGCGCAGGTACTTACCGTCGACATTCACGACATGTTCAGTCTCACGAGAACACCCGGCCCGCTGGAAGTCTGCGCGATTGGCATTCTCATCTGGCTGCATGCCAAATGGCGGCGCTCGGTAAAGATCTAAATCTCAAGCAAGACGATCGACAGGAATCGGCGCCGGCTCAGGCTGTTCGGCATCGGCGCGTACCATAACCCCGCCCAACTCCAATCGATAATTCTCGCCGCGCCAAACGATCGTGCGTCCCAAGATAGCTGGCCGCCCAGAAGCAGAAGCCCATAAAATCGCGCACCGGGTAGAACCAGCAATAGAGGATCGCATTCGGATCGCGAACCACGCCCCAGCCGGCCGCAAGAGTCAACACCACACGATTTGCAACGGCGTACCCAAGCAGCCCTAAGGCCAGCATTGGATTATGCAGCGAATTCGCGGCATAGAAACCAAGCAGTCCAAACGGCATCGCGAATGTCAGCGCCGTCCCCAAGTGGCCTTTGGGGCGCGAGAAGCGCGTGCTCTTCATCCATCGCACCTGATGCAGCCACGAAGCCACAAATGAGCGATTGAGGACGATGTGTTCAATCACGTAGTCGGAGAGAACAACCTTGTATCCGAGCTCGGCAATTCGATTTCCCAGCAGATAATCATCGGAACAATATTCCGCCAGTGCGCCAATCCCACCGGTCTGTTCCACCACCTCGCGGCGGGTGGCCATGGTCGGACCAAGCGTGAACTTCATGCCTTCCAGAAGTTCCGCCGCCATCACTCCGGCCGTCATCTCGACCGACATCCCCAACGCCTCGAGTCGCGACCAGATGCTTCCTGTCGGCACTCCGCGATAGAGGCACGTAACCGCGCCCACTTGCGGATCCAGCAAAGGACGTACGACTTCGTGAATGTAGTTCGGCTCTACGTGGACGTCGCTGTCGCTGAAGATGAAGTAATCGGACGTGCTTGCCTCGATCATCTTTTCGAGCGAGCAGACTTTGGCGTTCGGGTGATTCGGTTCGCCGGAGAAGACTACCTTCGCATCGACCCACGGATATCGTCTCTGCAGGCTCTCCACTACGCTCAGCGCAGGGTCGGCCGAGTCACGCGTGCCAAAGATGATTTCGAAATTCGGATACTCCTGCGCGAAGAAGCTTTCCAGGCTGCGCTTAAGTTGGGGCTCCATACCACACAGCGGTTTCAGCAGCGTGACTCTGGGCCAGCAGGTAGATTCGAGAGATTCACTGCGACGAATGCGCCATCGAAAGCGCACGATAGAGATGAGCGTAAGAATCAGAAAAACCGTGCAACTGATAAGTCCAACCAGCGCGACGGACAACAATACTCGGTCAAGCATTCGGGTGCCACTTATGAATAACGGTGAATAACGCTGTACAAGTCTACCCTTTCCAGCGGCTTAGAGCGACCCTGTGCTGATCATGTTTGTGGGAAAGGTATCGTCCGCTGCAACTGCCGATTTTTCCACGCAAGTTATTGAGTTTGCTATGGTTTCGTGAGCTTTGGCCTCGCGAGGCGTTACCTTTGGAAACACTTGCAACTCGCCGCCTGCCATTTTCCTCAACGCCCCGGCGACATCCTCATCGATTACATGCAGCTTGCCCTGCTCGAATCGCAAAAGCACATCGCAACTTTCAAGCGTGCTCAGTCGATGCGCAATCATGAAGCTCGTTCGTCCGGACATCAACTCGCGCGTCGCCGCAATCACCGTTGCTTCCGTCTTCAAGTCCACGGCGCTGGTCGGCTCGTCCAGGATCAGCATCGGAGAGTTGCGTAGAAATGCTCGCGCAATCGCCACCCGCTGGCGCTCACCGCCGGAGAGACGCGCGCCACGGTCTCCAACTTCATTCTCGTACTGATCAGGCAGACGCTCGATGAAATCGTGAGCATTCGCCGCGACTGCGGCCGCAACAACCTCGTGCTCTTGCGCGCTCGGACGCGCGAACGCAATGTTCTCGGCGATGCTGGTCGAAAACAGCACTGGTTCCTGCGGAACAATCGCGAACTGATTTCGTAGATCCTGCAACCGGTACTCGCGCAGATCGACGCCATCCAGCAGAATCCTTCCGCTGGTTGGATCGTAGAAGCGCAGCAGCAGGCTGACGAGCGTGCTCTTCCCCGAGCCCGTGGGACCCACGATACCCACGCGTCGCCCGGATTCGATCACAAACGAAACATCCTCGAACACGCGATGCCCGTTCGGATATGCGAACGAAACGCTCTGGAACTCAATGCGGCCCACCACTTTTTCGATTGCAAGCGCCGTCGACGATTGCAGCGGCTCCTCCGCTTCGTCGAGCAGCATCAGCGCGCGCTCCACGCTCACCATCCACGACTGCAATTCCGGCAGCTTGGTGCTCATGGTTCGCAGCGGCTCATACAACTGGCCCATGTAGGCCATCACGATGAGCAACTCGCCTAGCGTCAGCACTCCGGAACGCACATGCAGCGCGCCCACCAATAGAGCAGCGCCGGTGCCAACTGCAATCAGCAAACCAGTGGCACAGTGATATCCCGCTTGCACGAAGGCTAACCTGATCTGTCCCCACATGCGCTGGTTCGATCGCGTAACAAAGCGTATATCCTCGTCGCGCTCGCGTCCGAAGGCCTTCACCAGCCGCATCGATCCCAGTACTTCTTCCAGCACCGACATGGCGCTGCTGTCCATCTCCTTCACTTCGTGCCAGCCCTCGTGCACTTTGCGGCTAGAAGCGCGTGCCAGCCAGAACAGCGGCGGCGAGAGCGCGAATGCAATCAAGGACAGTTTCCAGTCCATGCGCCACGTCACCAATGCCATGCCGACGAAGGCAAAAGCGGAGCTGACGAACGGGAGAAATCCCTGGATTGTGATCAGCTGAATCGAAGGCGCGTCGTGCTGTATGCGATAGACGGTATCGCTCGTTCCTTTGCGATCATGAAACGCCAGGTTCAGACGCTGCACGTGAGCGAATAGCCGGGCGCGAAACTCCATCACCAGCTTTTCCCCCGTGTAAGTCTGCAGCAACCAGCTGGCGAGTGACTGTAATTGCATCAGCAGCCCGATCGCCAGCAATGTGCCCGCAGCCAGCACCATCATCATCCCGCTTGATTGCGTGATCCACGCGGGAATCCACGGCTGCAGAACTCGTGGCAAAGGCTGCTTGCCAATCACATTGTCCACAACCAGTTTCAGAGGCAGCGGCAGCAAGAGGGCAAACGGAGTGGAGAGCAGAGTGAGGAAGAGGATGCCTGCGAGATGCGGCCAACACGGGCGCGACTGTTGCCATACTCGTACCAGCACACCGGGTTTTTTGGTCCCGTCAGGATGCTTCTGGCTCGGCCGCCGGGAATGATCGCGGCGGTCGACTCCTATGTGCGTCCAGATGCTGGGACCGGTAGACATGGCGCTCCAATTCGTCCCGGCACAACAGTCCTCGACGGCTCAGCTTTTGCCGCAAAGAGGCCATTTGATGAAGGGCGAAGGCTAATCCTAGGGCGGGTGAGTAGGCGGTTCAATCAAGGGAAAACATTAGAACCAAGGCAGCACCGCACTGCGGCATATACAACAAGTCCAAAACAACTTGACATGAGATATAGTGTTATAGTTAAGTATAACAGTAGCTATCTGACTGGCTTCTTGCACTGCGGGAGATGTCGTCCCGACAAATGACTCCAGCCTTGATAGCAAAAGAAATGACCTCCTGAAGGAGAATCACCATGAAGTCTCTTCGTTTTGTCCTCACCGTTGTTTTGCTCTCGTTAGCCACTGGGGCTTTCGCGCAGAACCATGACATGCCGAAACCGGCCGCGTCGAAATCCGAGGCGCAAATCTCTTTCGACACGATCAAGACCCTCGCGGGCACTTGGGAAGGCTCAGTTACACTCGAGCCGCCGCAACCTCAAATGAGCGATGGCAAGCCCTTACAGATCACGATGCGCGTGACTTCCCGCGGAAACGCGCTCGTGCACGAGATGCAGGAAGCCGGAACGCCACTCGATCCTGCGAAGTACGATCATCCGGTCACCATGCTCTATCTGGACAGCGACCGCCTCACACTTGTCCATTATTGTGACGCCGGCAATCGTCCACGGATGGTCGCGCGAAAGTCGCCGGACGGAAAAACGATCGAATTTGATTTCGTCGACATCTCAGGTGGCACTCAATACGGGCACATGCATCATGCCGTGTTCACGGCCATTGATGCGAATCACCATACCGAGGACTGGACCTATATGATGCCAGGGGACAAACCTATGCACGCGCACTTCGATCTGCAACGGACGAAATGATCGGAGCAAATTCCCAGCAAGGGGCTATCTGGAAAACCTGATGGACCGTGAGTGGAACGACAGTCAGCCGATTTATCGCCAGCTTCGCGACCGCGTGGTCGCGATGATTCTCGACGGCGTTCTCAAGGAAGGCGATCCGCTGCCCTCCGTGCGCACTGTCGCGGCTGAATATCGGGTCAACCCGCTCACGGTTCTTAAGGGCTATCAGCAACTAGTGGACGAGGGCCTGGTCGAAACCAGGCGCGGCCGTGGCATGTTCATCAACGCCGGAGCACGCAGCTTGTTGCTGCAGGGAGAACGCCAGAAATTTCTTGCCGAAGAATGGCCCAGGATTCAAGAGACCATTCAGCGGCTCGGCCTGACGGCGGAAGACCTGCTCGACGGCGCGAACCCGCGAACCTCGTCAAAGGACAAACAGCCGAAACCCTCTGCCTCGAATTCCTCCAAGAAGGAGCGCTGAAGATCATGACATGCATAGAAGCCCGCGGTCTGCGCAAAGCCTTTGGCACAACCGTTGCGCTGGATGGCATCAATTTGCGCGTTGAAGAGGGCCGCATTCTCGGATTGATCGGTCCGAACGGCGCCGGCAAAACCACCGCGCTGAACGCGATTCTCGGACTCACCGCATATCAGGGAGAGCTGAACGTACTCGGACGCGATCCCTGGAGCCAGCGTGATCAGCTCATGCGCGACGTATGCTTCATTGCTGATGTCGCCGTACTGCCGCGCTGGATGCGCGTTTCACAGGCGTTCGATTATGTTGCCGGCGTTCATCCGCGATTCGATCGTGCGAAGGCCGAAAGTTTTCTTGCGAAAACCACCATCGGGCGCACCAGCAAGATCAGGACATTGTCGAAGGGCATGGTGACGCAACTGCACCTCGCGCTTGTGATGGCCATCGATGCGAAATTGCTTGTGCTCGACGAGCCAACCCTTGGGCTCGACATCCTCTTTCGCAAGCAGTTCTACGATTCGCTGCTGAACGACTACTTCGATCGCAGCCGCACCATCCTGGTGACCACGCATCAAGTGGAAGAGATACAGAACGTACTTACCGATGTGATGTTCATTAACCGCGGCCGCATCGTCTTCGATAGCAGCATGGAGCAACTGGAATCGCGTTATTCGGAAGTGATGGTGCATCCCGAGCAACTCGCCGCGGCGCGTGCTCTGAAACCTGTGAACGAACGCCAGGGATTCGGTCGAAACATCCTGCTGTTCGATGGAGTCGATCGGCAGCAACTCGGAAAATTTGGTGAAGTGCGAACGCCCAGCATTGCCGACCTGTTCGTCGCAGTGATGGAGAAGCAAGCCGGAATCAGAGGAGCGGCTCAATGAATACTGAATCGGGCGTCTTGTCCGAGTCCTTCGGCCAGCAAGGAGCGGATCCTGCCCTGCTGTCGCCGACGCGGCCTCTCTACTGGTCGGTGCGACGCGAACTATGGGAGTACCGTTCCATCGTTCTAGCACCGCTCATCGTGTCTGCTATAGCGCTGTTCGCGTTCATGGTCAGCTCTTTCCTGGGAATCTGGGAAGTGGCGCTTAGAGTTAATCCTCAGTCTTCAACGGCCATCGAGCCTTACAACTTCGTCGCTCTGCTGCTCATGGGGACTACGTTCATTGTCTCGATCTTTTATTCTCTCGACTCCCTGCATGGGGAGCGTCGCGATCGCAGCATCCTCTTCTGGAAGTCACTGCCTGTTTCCGATGCGATGACCGTCCTCTCGAAGGCCGCAATTCCACTCGTGGTTCTGCCGCTGCTCACCTTTGCAGTTACTGCGATTGCTCAATCGATCATGCTGCTCTGGGGCACCGTCGTCGTGTCGATCGGCGGCCAAAGTGTCGCGTCATTGTGGGATCATGTGCCGCTGTTCCAGACGTGGGTAATGCTTCTCTATCATCTTGTGGCTGTCCATTCGCTCTGGTACGCACCGTTCTATGGCTGGTCCTTTTTCGTTTCCGCTTGGGCGCGACGAGCGCCATTCTTGTGGGCGGTGTTACCGCCTCTCGCGATCGGGTTCTTCGAGAGAATCGCCTTTCACACCTCGCATTTCGCTTCCATGCTTTCGCACCGCTTCGCCGGCGGCCACGAAAGTGCTCCCTTTCCGGCGAGCAGCATGTCGATCGACCACCCGTTGCACCTCAACGTCGGGCAATTTCTAATCAGTCCGGGTCTTTGGATCGGACTGGCGATTACCGCAGCATTTCTTGCGGCTGCAGTTCTTCTGCGGCGCTCGAGAGGACCGATCTAAGTTTTGGATGGTTTCTATTCGTACCGCAGCGCTTCCACCGGGTCCATTTTGGAAGCCCGTTGCGCCGGGAACCACGCGCTGATCAATCCCACGAACATCAGGATGATCGTCGACAAGATCACTGTCTGTCCCGAGATTTGCAGATGAATATCCGCCTTGCCTGAAGTGTCTTCGTAGAGCGGTCCCAGCAGAGGCAGCGTGCCCACCGACAGCGCGATCAGATACGACAGCCCGATGCCGATCGCTCCTCCGATCAATGCCAACACTAGCGCTTCGGCCAGGAATTGCAGTCGTATGTAACTCTTCTTTGCGCCCAGCGCCATGCGCAATCCAATTTCACGTGTGCGCTCGTCCACCGACACCAGCATGATGTTCATCAGCCCAACGCCGCCGATTCCCAATGTGAGTGCGCCGATGAACATCAGCAGCATCTCCAGGCCAATCGTGATTCCATCAATCACCGGACGGAATTCCTCGCGCCCGAACATCTGGATCGCCTTCTCGTCCGTTGGCGAAAACTGTTGCCGCTCCGCGATCTCGGCGCGCACATCCTTCATCGCTTTCTTTTCGAACAAGGGCGTCACCGGCTCGAATACCAGCACGCTCGCGTAACGCGTGTCCCACAAATCGCTGGCGGCGGAATACGGGATGAATGCGGATTCGTCGTCGCTGGTAAAGTAGTTGCTCAGCTGCATCTTCCGATCCATCACGCCAATCACCGTGAACCGGACACCATCGATTCTTACCTCTTCGTTAACCGCGGGCCTGCCCTTGAACAGCTTGTGATAGAGCCTCTCACCGATGAACACCACGCGACGGCGCTCCACCATGTCCGATGCATTGATCCAGCGCCCATTCCGGGGAACTTCGTTGCGCATCTCTCCGTAGACCGGGCACACACCGCGAATCGCGGTATTGGCCATCGTGTCCTGGTAACTGATCGTTTTCCAGCGCACCGACTCGAGGCAAACGTTCTTCACAACACTCACATTCGAGCGGATCAGGTCCACATCCTCCTGCTCGAAGTGCACCACCTTGCCAGCGCGCTGTCCGCCGGGTTGTTCGCTCGTCGCCTGCGGCCAACAGACCACCGCATCACGCCCGAATGCCTCGAATGCAGTTCACGAGCACATTTCGGAATCCATCGCCATACGAGATCAGCAGTGTTACCGCCGCGATTCCCCACACGATCCCGAGCATGGTCAGCACGCTGCGCACACGGCTGCGTTGCAACGCGGTCCAGGCTTCCTTCACGATTTCTTTGATCATGCCCATGCGCTAGCCACCCGCCTCATACCGCAGCGCTTCAATCGGATCCACCGACGCCGCTCTTCTCGCCGGATAGATTGCAGATCCCATCGCCACGATTCCCAGCAATCCTGCCGCGAGCAATCCGGAGCTCCAGGTTGGAATCAGACCCGCAAAGAATTCCGGCATCGGCAATAGGTTCACCAGCGCACAGAAGCCAAACGCAATTCCCAGCCCGATCGCTCCGCTGATAAAGACCACCAGCACCGTCTCCGTGACAAATTGCATGATGATCGCTCTCGACGCCGCGCCCACGGCTTTGCGCACGCCAATCTCGCGCGTACGTTCACGCACTGCGACCAGCATTACATTCATCACGCCGAGGCCGCCCAGGAACAGCGTGGTGATTCCCACCGCGCCGAGGAAATACTTCATTCCATCGGTCATCTGCGCAAAGGCCTTCGCTTCCTCAATCGTGTCCCAGATGGGCGCAGCCTCTTTGTCCGTCGGATCGAAATTGTGAATTTTCCCCAGCACCGCGCGTGTTTCTGATTTGCACGCCTCGTGCTGCTGCACTGACTTAGGAACCACCAGCATTTGATCCAAGGTGTGCGCCGTGGCCGGAGGTTTGTTGGGGAAGTCGCGTTCCACCACGGCAAACGGTATGAACAGTTTGTTTACGTCAAAACCGTCGTAGCTCGAGTCTTGATCTTTCTTCTTGCTGACGCCAATGACCGTGAACGGAAATCCGCCAATCTCGATCGTCTCGCCAAGTGCCGGACGATACGCGAAGAGTTGCTTCTTTGCTTCCGCACCGAGTACGACCACTCTCCGCGCCTCACGCTGGTCTTCCCAGCTGTAGTACCGACCGTCCGCAATATCGATGCTGCGGACTTCACCGAACGGAGGCAACGATCCTGTCACGATCAGGCTCGCGGAATTGAATCGGCTTACGATACGAACATCTTTCTGCTCGATCTCCGGCAGCGCGTATTTGCAATCGGGGGCGTCACTCTCGATCAGAGCCGCATCCGTATCCTCGTATCGAATTTTGCGGCCGGCTCGCAACCCGCCAGCCTGGGTGCTGGTGGTTCCGGCGAAGACAATCATGATGTCCTTGCCGAGCGTAGCCGCTACTTTCGCCTGACCTTCGCGCAGTCCTTCTCCGGCCGCAACCATCAGCACCATGGAAACGATGCCCCACGCGATGCCAAACATGGTGAGTGCCGTGCGCAACTTGTGCGCCATCAGGGTTCGATAAACATCGACGATCAGATCGCGAAAAACCATAGGGGGCCTGTTGTTTGGACGTATCCGGGCGCGAGACGATAGCCTGTCCCCACCCTACTTCTCTCTACGATTTATGACGGAAAAAGGTTCCCGCGATTAGCCCTGATTTACCTGGGGCCGCGGTTTGTGAGGACAACTCGCCGTATTGATGCAGCTATCCGCCAATTGCAGGCGCTCCACGGGACGGCCATTCACGATGTGAGACGTCACAATCTCTTCCACATCGGCCGCATCTACAAAGCCGTACCAGACCGCCTCCGGGTACACGACTACCGTCGGCCCGTGCTCGCATTGATCCAGGCACCCGGACTTATTCGCGCGTACTTCGGCGCGCACTCCGGCCTCAGCCAGCTTCTTCTTGAAAACTTTCTGGAGATTGCCTTCCCCACTCGGATCGCACGATCCCCGCGGATGCCCCTCCGGGCGCTGGTTACAACATATAAAGATGTGGTGCAGGAACTTGGCCATTGAGAAGTTATAACAGCAACTGCGCAAGGATGATCTTCGTGATCATCGCAACGGGATAAATGCTGGTCGTACATCGCGCAGCGAATGTGTTGCTTGTGTGGCGCGGACATTCCTGTCCGCGGCCTTTGCCTTGGATTTTCAGCTGGGTGCCCCACCCGCGCCATCTTTTGGCGACGGGTGGGAATAACGAAAAAAAGAAAAGGGGGCTTCAGCCCCCTCTAACCACTAGCCACTAATCACTAACCACTGCTTCTAGAGCATCGCTGCCACTCTACCCGCAAACGCCGGCTGTTGCAGACGCGCCAGCAATCCCGCCGCCTCGGTCAACTGACGATACCGATCCGCCACCGGCTCCAGCTCAGCAGAAAACTGTGGCACCAGCAGCTCTCCATACAGCTTCAAGGTGACGCTCATGGCCAGCAGCCGCATGCGCAGCGCGTTGTTCACCAGCGCCTGCGCGGCCTTCGCCACCTCCGGTTCGGAACTGTGGCGCGCCGCTTCGCCCAACCGCATCAGCACCTGCGCATTGTGCGCCAGGCGTTTTACATATTCCAGCGTAGCCAGCAGTCGCGCGCGCCGCAGCTGCCGGTAATCGTTCGCCGACAATCTTTGTTTCAGGAACTGCTCCTGGCTCGCGTCCAGCAGATTGCTGAAGGCCGCGAAGTCCACTGGCTGGGTTTGTCCCGCCAGGTCTTCGAGATTCCGTACCAGGATCCGCTCGCGGCGAAAATTCCAGTACAGAAACAGAATTGCGATCACCGCGACTACGGCTACAAGCGTTATCAAACCGTTACTCCAACTCTGATTCTTTCAAACCAGCTGCGCCGGAAGCGTAAATCGATTTTGTCCGGCCCCATCTTACAGCCCCAATGATCGCCGATAATTGCCGGGTAACTCAAAAAATAAAATTCTAGTCCCGAAAAATGGAATGCCGAAATAGGGCGTCTTCCCGATTCCCGCTATGGGACTGATTTTTCACGTGGTAGGCCCTAAAGTCCACTCGTTAGACGCGAAATGAGCTGGCGGGGATTATTTAGAAACTGGCTGGTCGTCTTTTTCTTCTTCTTCGACGTCGGTTTTCTTGGCGGACTTGGGCTTCAGCAGTTCTTCCAGCTTCTCGTTCCATTTTTCGATGTCGTTGTGCGGAATCACTCGTACAGGCTGAGCGACCCTTTGGGGCTGAAAAATGTAACACGCCCAAATAATAACCATCAGGTTGTAGGCAAGTCCGCTCAAGATTGACTGAGGCTTCCAGAACCCGTCTCCAAACTTGATCCTGATTGCCCACAGGACAAGCTCGACTATAGAGAACAATCCGTATCCGAGAGCGAGCCCGAAAGAATAACTTCGCCAACTCAGACCCATTGATCCAGAGACCACGAAGAGAAGGATCAATAAGCCGGCTTGAGTGAAGCGGAGAGTCGTCTCAAGTAAGTTCATTGACTGGGTGAGTCGATCCGCTTGGGGCCCCGCTCCGTAGAGAAGCCAAACGAGGCTGATAATGATAAGAACTACCGATGCTGATGCAAAGAGAATGCGCCACGCACGCCGAAAAGCGTCGTATGGTTCAAGCACAACCTTGAACACCTCATAAATCACTCCCAAAGCAAGCCCGATGCTCAATACTTCAACAGGGTAAAAGGTGTATGCATAATGCAAGCTTGAAACGTGCATCGCCAGCTCAAACATTAGGATCGGGAATGTTGTTAGCTGGAACAGCGTATAGGTTGCAAATAGAGGAAATGTCCCGTACAGCTTCTGTCGAAAAATCACAACCGCATTTATCCCGACAAAAACGACTGAGTATTCCTCAAGGCCGTAAGATCGCCTAGGCTCACGTTGTAATGACATACTCTTGCAGCGTTAGATACATGGGTCTCATCTGGCAACGAGCAGAGCGTCGTATTCTTCTTCTTCGACGTCGTCTTTCCAGCGGCCTTACAACTGCAGCGTTGGTCCGAGTAGCACGGCCACATTGCGATGTCGAATGTGCAGAATGCTTCGAATAGGTAGACCAACCCTCCGCTATCTGTACAATGTACCACGCCCAACGAGAGTAACCATCATATCCGTACAAACCCGCTCAAGATCCACTAGGCTTCCACTATCCTTCACCAAACTCTTCCTGATCGTTCTCAGGCCAGATCGATACCGAGAACAAGCCATCACGCCGAGAGCGAGCTTGAACGGATAGCTTCGCCGAGTAAACCCATCGCAGCCAGTAGCCACGAGCCAATAGAATGGATCTGAAACCGGCTTGAATAAAGCGGAGGGTCGTCTGAAGTAAGTTCATTGACTGGGTGAGTCGATCCGCCTGCGGTCCCGCTCCGTATAAGACCCAGAACACCGCAATCGTGAACAGCGCGATACCAGCAACAAAGAAGAACCAGCGCCAGACACGGCGAAAAGCGTCGTACGGCTCGAGCACAACCTTGAACACTTCATAAATCACTCCCAAAGCAAGGCCGATGCTCAACACTTCAACGGGGTAAAAGGTGTATGCATAATGCAACGTTGAAACGTGCATCGCCAGTTCAAACATTAGGATCGGGAATGTCTCATCAGCTGGAATACTGTATAGATTGCATAATAAGGAAAATGTCCTGTAAAGCCCACCGTCGAAAAATCACAACTGCAATGACGACCTGCAAGATCGCAGGCAACGTCGTGATGAAATATTCTTGCAGCGTTAGATACATGGGCTGACAGAGAGATTATCTTCTCTCTGTCCAGCCCACAACTACGAGAGTTCTCAACTCGCCTACTTTACGGGCGGGTGGCCCATTCAAGCCTTCATTTGGCTTGAGTGGGAGACGCGAACTACGCGGCCTTCCTCTTCAGCAGTTCTTCCAGCTTCTCGTTCCACTTCGCGATGTCGTTATACGGGATCACGCGCACCGGCTGGGCGACTTCTTTGGACTGCCGAATATACCAGAGCCAGGTAATTAGCATTCCGTTGAAGGCAAGCGTGCTCAAGACGGAGTGGATATGCCAAATACCCTCTCCATATTCCAGTCGAATTGCAGCCAAGACCAAATCGACTGCCGAGTAAATGCCATACCCCAATGCCACTCCAAAGGTATAGCTCCGCCAGCTCAATCCGATGGATCGTGACAACATGAAGAGAGCTAGTATTAACCCGAGCTGCACAATCCGGAGACTCCTGAAGGACACGAAAATAGCGTAAGCGAGGCGATTTAGGCCCGGTCCGTGACCTAGCACAACGAGCAGGGCCGCAACTGTTCCCAACGCGATTACGAATAATAGAAAGAGCCATTTGCCAAGGCGATTCAGGCTTGAGTACGGCTCCATTACAGAGCTAAAAACCTCGTAAATGACGGCGAATGAGACCGAGAGACTTAGAATTTGCAAATAGAAAAACACCCAGAAATATGTGAGGTCGTAGCCGCGGCTATAGGCAATCGACTCTGTGATCACCGTCTGCGCGATGTGATAGATCGTGTACGAGAAAAACCACGGGAATTGTCGATACGCTTTTTTGCGCGCGAGCACAACTGCTATCGTCGTAAGTAGCGACGTACCCAGTACTGCTATAACGTGATCTATCACTGGCACATGCATGGGGCTGACGCAAGCCTACCGCGACATGAGTCAGCCCACAAGAACATGCTCAGGCGGGTGGCCCACTCAAGCCTTCTATCGGCTTGAGTGGGGCAGTTCGCTGACTTCAGGGAGTTCTATACCGTATAAGGGCGGCGGGCGGGTGGCCCACTCAAGCCTTCAGTTGGCTTGAGTGGGGCAGTTCCACGGCTGGACATAACCGACCCTGCGCGCGTTCTCGCTTCCGCGCCGTCCATTCGCATTCGATCTCGACGCGACCTTCACATCCCGTCGCCCATTGCAGAAAACTGCTCCATTCCCACTCTTCCGGGCGTTCGCACAAACCCCGCGCCACCGGATTGCGGTGAATGTAGCGTAATTTCTCCACAAACTGCCGGTAGCTGCGCACATTGAAATCGTAGTAGCGCTTCTGCCAGAAGTGCTCCGCCTCCCTAATCAAGCGGCGCGACACCCCTTGTTTCAGTGATTTCAGCGCAACAGCCAGTGTCTCCCGCTGAGGCTCGCTCAACAGCAGATGTACGTGTTCGGGCATCACGACGTATCCGTACACGCATAGCCCATAACCACTGCGGACGCGCTCCAGCGCATCCTCGAAAACTCTGCGAGTCGCCAGAGTGTTCAGAGATGGATAGCGATGATAACAACAGAAAGTCACGAAGTGAGTTTGCCCGGATTCGTGAAATCGCTTTAATCCCCAAGGCACGCATTCAGCTTAGACTTCTGATCTGGTCCCACTCAAGCCAAAAGAGGGCTTGAATGGGCCACCAACCGCGTACGATCGAAGACTATGATTTCAGGGAGTTCTATACCTGTATAGACACGGGAGGAGACTATGCGGCCTTCCGCTTCAGCAGTTCTTCCAGTTTCTCGTTCCACTTCGCGATGTCGTTGTACGGGATCACTCGTACCGGCTGGGCGACTTTTTGAGGTTGCAGGATGTACCACGCCCAAATCGCGATCCGACGATGTACGCCAATGGCCCAAGAAGAGAAACTAGCACTCAGAACGCGGAGGCCGTACGCCACTCTGATCGCACTCAGCACCAAATCCACAATCGCATACGTCCATATCCCAGCGCAACGCCGAACGAATAACTGCGCCAACTAAGTCCCAGGGCCCGCGCTAGCAAACAAAAGCACTAGTAGTCCCACCTGTACCGCTCGCAGCCTGAGTTGCGAAAGATTAATCACCTGTACAAACCGGTACGTCTCAGCGCCCGACCCAAAAACAACTGTCGCCACTGCCACAAGACCCAACCCTAGAATTGCATATAAATAAAGCTTCCCACCAAGTTCCTCAAAGCGTCATACGGCTTCAGCACTGAACCGAACACCTCGTAGATCACGAATAAAGCGAGTGAACTAACGAGCTCCGCAACGTAAAAAGTATAGAAATACGTTAGATCAGAAACTTTAACCGCGAATTCAACAGTCCCGATCATCGTCACTAAGATCTGGAACAACGTATATGCAAAAGAACCAGCGCAGATCTCTGAGGAGGCTTCGACGGACTACAGCAATCAGAATTGCAACTGCAAAACTGTCGGGAGCAAGCCGATGACGTATTCCTTCAGTCCAACTTCCGCGACCTGCATGGGGCTGACAGAAGATTAGCTCTTCTTCCGTCAGCCCACAACACTTAGTCTTATTCACGTTGTATGTTTGGGACTTGGCGGCTTGGAAAGGACAAGATAATCGGTTAGTTCTGGGATTCGGAGGAACCGGATCGGGTAAAGTTCCATCCGCCCATGCCTGCGCTCCCGATACCATCAACATCAAACCAAACACAAAACCGCATACGATCTTTTTCATAACACCCTCCCAGTGCCAAGTGGGCACGGCCTCAGCATCAGGGGAGAGGTGTCACGATCTTCAAAAACCTGTTTTCATTCCTGAATTTGGAACAAGATTTCGCCAATCGTGCATTCCGCACGGAATTGGTGTTTACTATCTGTGTATGTTTGCTACCCCGCGCGAAGACTTCGAACAGAACACTCTGAACTCGGTGCCAGGCACCCTCGGCAAGCTCGAATACCTCGCCCAGCTACGCGAAGAAAATGGCCGCTATTTCCATTGGGGACTGGCCCGGCTGCATGGCGACGAGGCCGCCGGCGCCACCCTGGAACAGGCACACCTGTCCCAGTTCCTGGCGCTGTTGCGCACGCCCCTGCCCCAGTTGTGGGACGAGATACAGCAGGCCGCGGAGACGCACCAGGTAAAGGCTGAGGAGTATGTGAGGGAGTTACAGCAGTTGGGACAGGCGCTGGTGCCTCCGGTTACCGGCGGAGGTTCGCACCGTCACTTCAGTTCAGTTTTGCAGGCGCTTTCTGCGCTGGCGGCGCCGGCGGCCGTGCCACCCCGTCGAGCCGCATAGCCATTCCCACCACCTGCCCGATCACCTCCGCCTCCTGCGGATGCCGCATGATGCGCGGCGCCACCGGCGATAGCGGATGCGGCTGCAGCACGATGCGGTCACCCTTCTCGATCGTGCACCAGCAGCAGATGTGTTCGTCCCGCGTCTCCACGAAGTAGATGGGACGCTCGTATTCCGACCGCCATGAGCCCTCCCGCACCTGGTTTTTCGACTCGTCGATCTGCAGGAATGTCCCCGGCATAATCAGCGGATACATCGTGTAGTCGTCGATTCCTACGTAGCCGTAAGTGAAGTCGGCATTGGCCAGCGGCGACAGGTACGCGAGTGGAACCACGCCCCACTTCTCCACCATGCGCCCCATGTTCACCGTCTTCTTCAGGTCGAAGCTCGGGTCGAGCTTGACCGGGAGACGCACGTCGCCCTGCAGTTCCAGCGCGGCCGGGCGCGTGTTTGGCGCCGGCGCCAGGGTCAGATCGGCGGAGTAGTTTTCCGTGTCGATGCCGTACCAGATCAGCAGCTGTTTAATCGTTACCCGATAGATTACCGCCAGCGAATACAGCCGGTGCAGGCTGGGAACGAGGCTCTTGGTTTCAAAGTCCGAGAGACGGCTGATAGGGATGGCGTACTCTTCCTCTTTGCGCCTCTGGGCAATACGCTCGCTGGCGATTTCCACATCGCGTAGCTTGTAGCCCAGACTTTCACGCAAAGCCTTGAGTCTGGCTCCGGGCGTGGTCACGAGAAACTCCGAGTTCCAATTGATAGGAGGACAGCTTGCTGCCCTGATTATATGCAGAATACGATAGAAAAAACAGAAGTCAGTGATCAGTGGCTAGTGGTTAAGTGATCAGTAGCTTGTAGTCGGTCTGGATCACTAACAACTGGCAACTAACAACTGTCTTTAACTAGTAGAGCGGCGCTTCAGCGCCGCGTCACCCGTGCTGAATTAGCCCCGGCTGTGACCGACCTCACACACCGCTGTCTTGCATTGATCTTGTCAACCCCCATTTTCTTTCAAATTTCTCCTAATTACCTCATTCCACGATAGAAATAAATTTCGGGAAAGTGTCTAGTCTCCCCTTCGAAATTGCTACTCTAGAAATAGAAGCTCGTAGTGCGTTGGTTTTTTCTAATAACTGACAACCAGCAACTACCAACTCCCTTGTTTTCAATATTTTCACTGCTAACTCTTTTGTTTTGCGGCAACTGGCAGAACCTTCCCGCCAAGTTGCTGAACTCTGGAGACTTAACAGAGGGGAGGGGGAGGGGGTACCCTCCCGAATCAACATAACTGTTGGCGAATACCGTCCCGTGCAAGGGTTGCCTGGCTACTGACTACTAGCTACTAGCTACTGGCTACTGACTACTAGCTACTAGCTACTGACTACTAGCTACTAGCTACTAGCCCCTCAACCTTCCCACACGAACGCGTCAAACACCCGCGCCACCGAGAAGCCCAGTTGCCGGTACAGATCCACGGCGCGCTCATTGGCTTCGGTCACGGTCAGGGACAGTGTCTTGAAACTGCGCTTACGCAGCTCCTCTGCGCTGGCTTCCAGCAACGCCAAACCGATTTTCTTCCCGCGATGCTCGGGCAGAACGCAAACCTGCGTCACATGCCCGATGTTGTCCTTCACCCGCGAACAGAGAATCAGGCCCACCGGAGCCCGGGTCGCGCGATCGATGGCCACGAACGAAGAATTGGCGTCGAAAACTCCGCAACCGGGAAAGCGCACAATGTTATTCAGGAAGCGCAGCGCTCCCTGCACCGTGCGGTACTGGTCGTTGATCTGCGAATCGATGTGTCCGCGATAGCATGCGGTAATCAGTGCCGCCGCATGCTGGTAATCGCTCTCCTGCCAGCGCCGCAGCTCGAACGAACACGGCTTCGCGGCACTCGCCTTTGCCGGCGCCACGCGTCCGGGCAGCGCCAGTTCCATGAAGAGTCGCGGATAGCGCTGAAATCCCTGGTGCAGAAAAGGTCCGGCGACGCGTCCGGTCTCATGCAACAGCAGTTGCGCTTCGATGCGGTGGACGCCTGGCGACTCCTGCAGCGTCTCCAGCACATGCGTCACCAGCTTCTTTTCCACCGGACTCTCTTTGCCGTTGGGAGCATGCTCGTGCGCCACGTACAAATCGCCGATTACCCCTTTGTTCCCCTCATACACAAAGAACGCATAGCCGTGCAGTTGCCCGCGCTCGACGGCCGCATAGCCCGGCAAAATACGGGCGTCGACGTAGCGCAAAATCATGTCCGCCGAGGAGCTGTAATCCCACGCCAGTTCATCCGACCACACTTCCGTCTCCTCTTGCAGCAGAGGTCGCAAGTCAGCCGAAGTGAAGTGCCTGAGATCGATGATTTCCACGTTGTCCCTGTACGATTGGATGTTCCCGGTGCCCTCAGGGGAGCAGTCAGCACGCAGACATGGAGTCTAAGCTTCCCATGCTTCGCAGAGCAACGGGGGAACACGAAAGAGCAATGCACTGCGCACGTACCCGAGTGACAATCACGCTCTGTTAGCCAGCTACGCGCTACTTGCTACCCGGTGATAGACGACTATTCGCATCCGGCGAAACACGGCTCATCCAGTACATCTCCAGCTTCTGCGGCTTGTAGCTGCCCACCGGCAACGCCTTCCAGCCCGGAGCCAGACTCTGTGCGTCTTGAATCTTCCCCTCCGGAACGATCAGCAGATGCGCCACTGCCGGTATGTCGCCCTGATAATTCAGAGTCCGCTCGTTACGATAGAAGTTTAAGCCGTAATCGACATCGCGCTTCACGCCAAACACCGCCACCGGCGCCGGTGTTGGTTCCATCGCGCTGATCTCGCGCGCGAGTGTCCGCGACGACAGATGCGCATCCATGACCGGCGCGCCCATCTTGATCAGGAAAGCCATTCCCAATACGACTGGAACCATGGTCATCAGCCGAAGCGTCGCGATGCCACGCAGCAGGATTACTGCAATCATCGCCAGCGCAATCGATCCTCCCACGATCGCCGCGGCAACCACCGCGCCGGGGATTGGCCGCACGCGCGAAATCCAGTACCAGACCAGCAGCGCTCCGGTCAGCATAGTTCCGTTCAGCAGGCAATGCAGCACCACCACCGCCTCAGGAACCCGGCGTGCGTGCTTTTGCTTTTGCCATAGATAGTCGGCGAGCATGAGGCCAAACGCCGGAATCGCCGGCAAGATGTAACCTGGCAGTTTCGATTCCGACAGCGAGAAGAACACCACCGGCAGGATGCCCCAGAGCAGCAGGAACAGCTCAAACGTGCCGCTCGTCTGCAAGCGTTCCTGGATCAGTTTCCGAATCGCCCGGAACAATGCCACGCTCACTAGCACCGTCCAGGGCAGAACCGAGACCACCAGCACCGGGATGAAGTACCAGAACGGCTGCTGATGTTGGAACATGTTGGTGCTGAAGCGTTGCAGATTGTGCTCCATGAAGAAGACGCGCACGAATTGCGGATTGCGAATCTGTACCAGCACGTACCACGGCAGCACGACAACGAAATAGATGGCGAGTCCCGGCAGCCATAACATGCGCGCAAGCACCTTGAAGTCGCGCAGCACCAGGCAGAACGCGACGATAATCAGCAGTGCCAGGAACGGTGCGACTGGCCCCTTCGCGAGTGTCGCCAGCGCCAGGAAGAAATAGGCGACGCCAAGCCAGCGCTTCTCGTCAGTCTCCAGCCAGGCGTACCACGCCAGAAGCGCGATCCCGAACATTGCCGTCAGCGGCATGTCGGTGGAGGCAGCCCGCGCAAAACCGATCATTGCTACCGATGACGCCACGATGAGGGCGCCGTCCAGTTGCGATCCTGGACGGAATCGCCGCAGGAAAAGATACACGGAGAAAACCAGCAGCGTGGCCATCGTGGCCGAAGGAACGCGCGCCGCCCAATCACTCACTCCGAACAGCTTGTACGAGAGGATGGCGCCCCAGTAATAGAGCACCGGTTTTTCAAGCCAGGCCGTGCCGTTCAGGACCGGCGTCACCCAGTCATGCCGTGCCAGCATCTCTCGCGCAATCTGCGCGTAACGCGGCTCATCGGCGCCTACCAGTCCGAAGCTGCCCAATCCGTAGAAGAAGAGAAATCCGCAGAAAATTGCCAGGGTCAGCAAATCTGCGATAAGTGCCGCACGTTGACCTGGAACCTGCGATACCTGATCCGGCATCAGGCCGCACCTTCGATTCGGGAAGTGCTGAGTTTTGTGCGATTTAGGGCCAAGCCCGTTAGGCTCCTCAATTTCAAGAGAATAGCAAGCGGCTATTGTAAACGGCAGCTTCTCTGGACTGGGAACATACGTGCAACCTGCCGCTCTCGACTGGTACAATTTCGGGACCGATGCAGCCTCGTATGGAAACTGCTGCCGAATTCAAGCCGGGTGATCGCTGGGTCGCGGAATTGCCAGACCGTGCCCTCGTCCTGATTGCGTCCTACAATCTGTATGGTCGATGGACGATCACCATCTACGACCAGAAAAGCCAGTCGAACCTGTTCGAATTGCACGACGAGCAGACTCTAGAGGGTGCCCGGAAGTACGCGGAAGGGTATGTGAACGGAGCCTTTCACGAAGAACTGGGACCGTTCCAGTGGAGTTTGCACTCGAACAGCTAGAAAGGCTCAGCGTGGCCACTGGCTGCGTTTCCGCACACCTGCATTCGTCTCGCCCATAATCCGGAACTGCGCCAACACTCTTTCCACGCTCACTGATAGCGGTCCATCCAACGACAAACCGCTCGCACAATTGTGGCCGCCACCGCCAAATTGCTCCGCGACCTCCGAGACATCGATTGAACCTTTGCTGCGCAGACTTACGCGCCAGCGGCCGTCCTGCATTTCGCGGAAGAACACAGCTACTTCTACGCCTTCGATAGCCAAGGCGTAGTTCACCAGACCTTCGCAATCCTCGTCGACCGCATCCACGCGATCCATTTGTTCGCGCGTTACGTACATCCATGTGAGTGGGCCTTCGCGATGTAGATTCGAGAGCGCCATTCCCAACAGGCGCATCTTCGATGCCGCGTGCGAAAAGTAAACGCTCTGCGCGATCCGCGCCGGCTCTGCACCGTACTCCACAAGTTGCTTTGCCAGTTCGAATGTCTTCTCGTTGGTTCCGACAAAGCAGAAGGAACCGGTATCGGTCAGGATCGCCGTGTAAAGACAGGTCGCAATCTCCGGCGTGATCTTCACGTTCGCCTGGTTCGCCAGCCAGAACACCATCTCGGCGGTGGCGCAGGCGCTGGGTTCAATCCAGTTCACATGGGCGAACGGTTTCCCGGTCGCGTGATGGTCAATATTGATCAGGAACTGACGCTCGAGGCCATTCAGCCGAGTGCGCTGGACGCTGTCGCACTCCAGCAGGATCGCCGCTTCGTAGCGGCCGTTCACCGCGTCAGCCTGAACCACGTGCTCGGAAAAAGGCAGCTTGCTATAAATGTGGGGAACGGGGTCGTACAGAATCACTTCGGCCTGCTTGCCCATGCGGTTCAGAATTCCGCAGCAAGCCAGCGCTGACCCTACGGCATCGCCATCAGGACGGGCGTGCGAAGTCAGGACAAATCGATCTCTCGTTTCAATTGCCTGCAGAACGTCGTGCAGCATTGTGGGAACCTTGGCTCTTCAATGCAATGCTTGCAAGGTCCGCTTTCACGGCTCCGTGACCTTACTCCACTACCGGGCGCGCTTCTTCGAGCGCTTTAACAACTCGTCAATTCTAGACTCAATCTGCTCTGATCTGTCCAGACGGAAAAACAGTTCCGGCGCATGCCTCCGATGCAGGCGATCCACGATCTCGTGCTTAATATAACCTGCGGCGGCTTCCAGTCCCTTCAGGCTCTCTTTCGCTTCCTCGTCGGTTCCAGTCACCGAGACCAACACATGCGCCGACTTGCCGTCAGGCATGAGGCGCACATCCGTAACCGTAACCAGCCCGATCCTGGGATCGCCCAGTTCGCCTTCGACAATTGTGGCGATCTCTTCTTTCAGCGCCTCCGTCAGGCGCTCCCGATGATGCTGTTGTGCTCGATTTTCCATACAGTCGTTCGTCGATGGTCGGTAGTCGCGTGCGGTGCCCGGCCTAACCTGGGACAATCCCTGCTACTCGCTATCAGCTGCCCCGTCCATAATTTCCAGATACGAATCCACTACTTCGCCGCCGGCATTATTCGCGAAGCGGTTCGCCGCCCGCTCTACCTTATCCATTAAACCCTGAAGATAGTCGCGTGACCCGGAAATGCTTACTACTCCAATTGTCGCGCGTTGCCACAGGTTTGTCTGGTCCAATTCCGCGACTGCGACGTTAAAGCTGGCGCGAAGCTTGTCTTTCACGCTGCGCACTACCTGCCGCTTGTCCTTCAGCGAGGCAGCCGCCTCAATACGAATTTCCAAGGTCAAATGCGCAATCATTTTTTGCGTCGGTGGGTCGTTGATCTCGCCAACGACTACCGACAAAAAGATATGGCCAGCGTCAGCCACCTTTTCGGCAACTGATCGCTGGCCCTGATGCTTGGTTAAGCGATGGCCTCGGCCGCAACCTTTTCGGTCAAGAATGCCTCGATCACATCGCCGACCTTCACGTCACCGTAACCGGCAATCGCGATACCGCATTCCATTCCGTTGCGGACTTCGGAGGCATCTTCCTTGAAGCGACGTAGCGATCCGACCTTGCCCTTGAACACCTGCACGTTATCGCGCAGCAGGCGCACTTCGGAATCGCGCTTGATGATCCCATCCTGAATGTAGCAACCGGCAACCATGCCCACCTTCGGGATGCGGAACGTATCGCGCACTTCCGCACGGCCCTGGTAGGTTTCTTTGATTATCGGTTCGAGCAAGCCGGTCATCGCCTTCTTGATCTCGTCCTGCAGTTCGTAAATGATCGAGTGCAGACGAATATCGACCTTCTCCTGTTCGGCCAGTTCCTGCGCCATGCGCTCTGGACGAACGTTGAAGCCGATGATGATCGCCTCGGAGGCCGACGCCAGCAGCACGTCGCCTTCGTTGATCGCGCCTACGCCGCTGCGCAGTACCTTGATCTTCACGCGATCGTTCGAGAGCTTCATCAGCAGGTCGTTCAGCACTTCCACCGAACCCTGCACGTCGCCCTTGAGAATGATCGCAAGCTCTTTGACGCCTTCATTCTTGATCTTCTCGGCGAGGCCTTCCAGCGAAACACGCGAAGTCTTGGCCAACGTAGCTTCACGGGCTTTCTGCGTGCGGTACTCGGAAACTCCCACTGCCTTGTCGCGATCGGTGACCTGTATGAAGTTATCGCCGGCCTGCGGCAATCCTTCCAGTCCAAGGATCTCCACCGGAGTGGACGGCCCAGCTTCGTCGAGCGGATTGCTCCACTCGTCAAACATAGCGCGTACTCGTCCGAACACGTTGCCAACGACAAAGTATTCGCCAGTCTTCAACGTGCCGTTCTGCACGAGCACGGTTGCTACCGGTCCGCGGCCGCGATCGAGTTTCGCTTCCAGCACTACGCCCGAAGCAGCTCGTTCCGGATTCGCTTTCAGATCTTGCAAATCCGCCACCAGACAGATCATTTCCATCAGCAGGTTGAGATTGGTCTTCTTCTTCGCCGAAACTTCAACGAATACTGTCTGACCACCCCAGTCTTCCGGCATCAGGCCGCGATCCGCAAGTTGCTTCTTCACGCGTTCCGGCAGGGCTTCCGGCTTATCGATTTTGTTCACCGCCACGATGATCGGCACATTCGCCGCGCGCGCGTGATCGATCGCTTCCAGTGTTTGCGGCATCACTCCGTCGTCAGCCGCGACCACCAGCACTACGATGTCCGTGACCTTCGCGCCGCGTGAACGCATGCGCGTAAACGCTTCGTGACCCGGCGTATCGAGGAACACGATCTGCCGTCCGTAGGCCGGAGAGTCTTTGTCGGTGATCGTGACCTTGTACGCGCCGATGTGCTGCGTGATTCCACCAGCCTCGCCTTCGGCCACAGTTGCGTGACGGATCGAGTCGAGCAAGCTCGTCTTTCCGTGATCGACGTGGCCCATGATCGTGACCACTGGAGAACGCGGAACCAGCGCCTGGGCGGCTTCTTCAGCCGTGCCGCCGGCCGGCGTCATTTCCTTCTCAGCTTGTTGCTCGAAGGTGATAACGCTGGTATCGGCGCCAAACTGTTTCGACATGTCCGACGCCAGCTCAGCGTCGAGTGTCTGGTTGATAGTTGCGAAAACACCGCGTCCCAACAACCGTGCGATCAGGTCCTTCGCGCGAATCCCCAGCTTCTCCGCCAGGTCCTTCACGCTGATACCTTCTGTGATTGTGATCGTGCGTGTGATCGGCAGCGGCTCGTTCGAAACCACCATGCGCGGTGGCGGAACGAAGCCCTTCATTGGGCCTTCCTTCACCCCACGCGGAACATAACGCTGTCCCGGACGCCGCGATGGCGCCGGACGTCCTGCCGGCCTTCCTGTCGGAGGCGGTGGAACCGCGCCAATACCGCCACCCATCGGACGCGCTCCCGTCGGAGCCGAACGTGTCGGATGCATCGGTCGGCGCTCGCCCGGACGCATGGGCGGACGATTGCCCATCGGGCCACCCGGACCACCCTGCTGCGGACGAGGACGCTGGAAAATTGGCTGGCCTGGTACTGGACGTCCACCCTGCGGACGCATGCCCGGCGCCTGTGCACTGGCAGGGGGAGCTGGCGGTCTGACTGGCGCTGAATACACCGGGCGCGGTCCCGTCTGCGGAACAATCAGTCGACGAATCGGCTGTCCTGGTATTGGACGGCCCGGTTGCCCAGTTCCGCCTTGCATCGGCGGACGCTGTACCGGCGCGGTCGGAGGCGCAGGCGTCATCGGAGTTGCCGACGGCGCACTCGCTGCCGGAGCGCTGGGCTCGGCTGGCTTCGCCTGTTCCACCGGAGCCGCTGGTTCTGCGGTCTTCGCCGCTGGCGGCGGAGTCGGCACAACAATGCGCGGCGCCTGGCGCGGTTGCGGCGTAATGAAACGCGGAGCCGCGGGCGCTTGCTGCGCGGAAATTGTTTCTGTCGGCTCGACCGGCGCTGCGGCGGGCTTCGTCTCCTCGACCGCTTCCTGTGCCGCGGGAGCAGCCGGAGCTGCTTCTACCACTGGCTTTGGAGGCGCGGGCGGCGGTGCCACCGGCTTCTGCACCGAAGGAGCTGGCGGCGTGTATGCCACCGCTGGCTTCACCGGTTCAGCCGGCTTTGCCGCGGGACGCGCGGGCGCCACGGGTGCATCCGTCTTCTGATGAATTGCTTTTAGAACATCGCCCGGCCGCGAGATGTGCGACAAATCGAACTTCGGCTTCAGTTCGTCTTCGCCATGCGACCGCGATGCGTGAGCCTTGGAGGACCCACCGTTGCCGTCGGGATGCCCTTTGAGACGGCCTTTGACCTTCTCGGCTTCCTCGACACTGATGGAGCTCGAGTGAGTTTTCTTCTCTGTTACGCCAACTTCTGGCAGGACATCGAGAATTGCTTTGCTTTTAACTTCGAGCTCCCTTGCCAGATCGTTAATTCGAACTTTATCCATTACGCCTTTAAATTCCTCTCCGTGATGTTCCTTAAGTCTTCATTTCAACCTCACGGTCCAGTTTTTGATTCTTATCGCTATCCGCCACGCGCCCCTCATCGAAGCGCGCTTGTCCGCTGATCACTGCTTTTCCCGGGATTCATCGTTCTCACCGGGATGTTCGCTGTGCGTCGTCAATTCACTCTCTTCTGTATCCGAAGCGTCTTCCACGCTGCTCGCCGCGATCTCTTCTGTCGCCTGCTCGCCTTCAGGCAGGTCTTCGGCCTCGGCATGCGGAACCGCTTCTACTCCGGCGCCATCACCCGCCTGCAGATCACCCGCAGTCTCCCCCTCTACCGGATTCGCTCCGGCTTCTTCGGGAGCCGCGTTCAGTACTTCACCACCTGGTTCGCCGGCTGGCTGATCTTCAGATCCCTGGAAATCGGGACCGCCACCTTCGCCGGCTTCAAGGCTGGAGAAGTAATTATTGACCGCAATACTGATTTTTTCCACCGTCTTCGGACCGATACCCGGAATTGCTTCCAATTGCTCGGGCGTCATATCCGCCAGTGCTTCGACCGACGTCACGCCAGCCTCGTTCAGCTTCTCGATCACACCCTCGCCCAGGTCCGGAACGCTCTCCAACGGAGTGGAAGCACTGGTGACCAGTTGCGACATCGCTTGTTCCACTTCCTGGCGCTTCTCTTCCTCGCTCTTGATGTCGATCTTCCAGCCCAAAAGCTTGGCGGCAAGGCGAACGTTCTGCCCTTTCTTGCCGATCGCCAGTGAGAGCTGGCTGTCATCAACAATGACTTCAAGGTGCTTCAGCCCCGGATCAACAACCGTGACTCGGCTGACCTTCGCCGGCTGCAATGCCTTCTCCGCAAACGTCTGCGGATCTTCGTGATATTCGATGATGTCGATCTTCTCGCCGCGTAGCTCGCGGATAATCGACTGCACGCGCATTCCCTTCATGCCCACGCACGCGCCCACCGGATCTACGTCCTTGTCCCTCGACATCACCGCGATCTTGGTGCGCTCACCCGCTTCACGCGCCGTCGCGCGAATCTGCACCGTACCGTCGTATATCTCCGGCACTTCCGTCTGGAACAGGTTCTGCACCAGTTCCGGAGCCGCGCGGGACACAATCACCTGCGGACCCTTCGACGCTTTCTCCACGCGCACGATCACTACACGCACGCGCTCGCCCGGCGCAAACGACTCCAATCGCGACTGCTCTTTCTTCGGCATGCGCGACTCGGCTTTGCCCAGGTCGAAGATGTAATCCTGGCCTTCCACGCGCTTCACCGTGGCATTCACGATCTCACCCACGCGATTGATGTACTCGCTGTACACCGTATCGCGCTCGGCTTCGCGCACCTTCTGAAAAATAACCTGTTTCGCCAACTGCGCTGCAATGCGGCCCAATACATCGGTCGCCTTGGGAATATGAACCTCGCCACCAACTTCGGCGTTCGCGTCGATCTTCTGCGCATCCGCAAGCGACATCTGCGTCAGCGGATCCTGCAGTGTCTCCGGACCTTCCACAATCGTCTTCACCGCGAATGCGCGGATCTGGCCGCTATCCTTGTCCAGCACCGCGCGCAGGTTTTCCTGCGTCTTGTAGTATTTGCGCGTAGCGACCACAATCGCATCTTCCACCGCGCTCACTACAATCTGCGGGTCGATTCCCTTTTCCCGGCTGATCGCGTCTATCGTGTTATAAAGCTCGCTTGCCATGATCTTCCTTGCCGTTGCGCGTTGGTAAATCTTCCTATTGTTTCGTTCTTGTTTTTTCGTCAAACGCGAAACGTGAAACTCGAAACTCTTAAATCTCTGGAACCAGGTTCGCTTTCGCCACGTTCTTCAAGTCAATCGTGACCTTGCTTCCAGCAACCTCTTCTTGCTTCTTTTTCGACTTCTTCTTCCCGGCAGTTTCCACCTCGATGGTGAATTTGCCGTCCGCAATTGCTTCCAGTCGTCCCCGGAAATTGCGATTGCCCTCTACCGGCTCGTACGTCGTAACCTTGATCAAGCTGCCCTTGAAGCGCTCATAATCAGCCGGCTTCGTCAGCTTGCGATCCAGCCCTGGAGATGAAACTTCCAGCAGGTACGAGTCGCCCGGCACCACATCTTCCATGTCCAGGATCGTGCTCACTTCTTTACTAACGTTCTCGCAATCCTGGTGCGTGACGCCCCCGGTCTTATCGATAAAGATCCGGAGCATGCGAGCCTTGCCGCTGCCCAGGAATTCTATTTCCACCAATTCCAGGCCACTGGACGCGGCAACCCTCTCCGCAATATTCCTGACTTGCTCCAGATTCAAAGCCATACGTGCTTGTTAAATGATGACCCGCCACTGCCGGCGAGAAGGACCGAAAGCTATGATGCTGTCCGCTCAAATAAAAAGTGGGCTCGCGCCCACTGGGTTGCTTCGCCGAAGCTGACCTAGGGATACCGGACCAGCCCGCTATCCGGAATGCAAAGAGCAACGCGTCTTCGCTCTTCGCCGCTGCAATCTCGCAGCTCGACTATCAGATGATACCGCCGAATAGGGGAAAACACAAACGGCCCAAGTGCGCGTACTAGATTTAGATGCAGTACTGCCGCCTTCGATTCAAGTGCATGATTTTTCAGGGTGTTTTGTTCTTACAGCAAGCTTACGAAGCCGGAACTTAACCGTCCAATGCTACGTACAAACTCCTATGGAACTACTTGCCTCCAGACCCCGCCTGCCCGCCATTACTTCCATCCGCTTCTTTGCGGCGCTGCACGTGGTGATCTTCCACCTGCACGCCATCAAAGTTGCTGCCGGCCCGCAGTGGTACCAGAATTTCGCCTCAATCGGCTATGTCGGGGTGAGCCTCTTCTTCGTCCTCTCCGGATTCATCCTTGTTTATACCTACGCAAATCGTGAGACTCCTGCCCGCACTTTCTGGCGAGCCCGTTTTGCGCGTGTGTACCCGGCTTATATCTTTTCGCTCATCGTTACCTTGCCATTCTTTATCTACGTCATCTTTGTTATGCCTTTGCAGCCCGGCGGCAACATGGATATGTTCGTCTGGCCGAAGCATCACCCCCTCGCGTCCGCGCTGCTGGTTCCTTCTCTGCTGCAATCCTGGATTCCCGGAGCTGCCCTCGCCTGGAACTCCGTAGCCTGGAGCCTTTCGGTTGAAGCATTCTTCTATCTCATCTTCCCGGCACTCATCGTTGTTCTTCTGCGGAAGCGGAACTCGACCTTGATGTCGTTGCTTCTCGTCTCTTGGGCTATCAGTCTCGCGATCACGGTGGGATATACGCTGCTGAAGCCAGACGGCGTCGCTTTCGTCGACGACAACATGCTCGGCCTCACCTGGCTCAATGTCGTAAAGTTCAACCCGCTGGCACGCCTTCCCGAATTCCTCATGGGAGCCTGCTGCGGATTCCTCTTCGTACGAAACTCCGTCAATCGTAAATGGGCGACGCCATTGGCCGTCGCAGGTCTGGCCGGATTCATTGGAGTCGCCGCCTTCAGCTCTCATATCCCTTATCCCATGATCCATAGCGGCCTGCTTGCTCCGGCGTTCGCCGCCATCATCTATGGCATTGCACTTCGCCCCGCATGGGCACGCGTGCTTGAATTCAAACCTCTGGTTCTTCTTGGTGACGCCAGCTACAGCCTCTACTTGTTGCACTCAGTGGTCTTGCCCATGTTCTTCCAGCCGGACTTCCAGCACCCCAAGCATTACTTCGTCTGGCAGATCCTGTTAGGAGTGTTCATCGCGATTGCCGTTTCCGTTGCCGTCTACTTGGGGATCGAAGAACCGCTGCGCCGCAAGCTGCGACCCAAGCGCACGCCGCAGCCGGCACTAGTCACTGCCGCCGTCGAAGCCTAAGAAACGTTCGTGTGGAGAGCTTGTGTGGCGCGGGCTAGGTTGTGTGGCGCGGACATTCCTGTCCGCGTGCTTCGCCTTTCGCTTTTTTGACTTCTCACTTCTGCCTTCTTACTTTCCCTACCTTTTTTGAGTTCTGACTTCTCACTTTTGCCTTCGTACTTCCCTATTCTCCCTACTCTCTTCCCGTTTTTTGCCGATAGATGAGTTTGATCCTCAGCAGAGCCTCGCGCTGCTATGAAAGTTCTTGTAGCTGAACACGAACCGATGTGTCAGAGCTTTCTGTGCAATGCCTTGTCGGCGCACGGATTAAATCCGATTCTCGTGGTCAACGGAGAACGCGCGTGGTCCGTACTCCAGGAAAAAGACGCCCCTCGGCTCGCCATTCTCGATTTTCGGCTCCCTGGAGTAAATGGAATTGAGATCTGCAGGCAATTGCGAGCGCGCCACGACCCCTACTACACCTACCTGCTGCTCCTGATACCAAACTCCTATCGTCTCGATCATCTGCTTGCGCTTGAATCCGGCGCCGACGATTGTCTGGCCAAGCCATTCAACCAGGACGAACTGAGCGCGCGTCTTGCCATCGCCGGACGCATTCTCAACATCGACGATCGTCTCACCGAAATCAGCGGGCGCTGGCGCACTATGCTCGACACGCTGCCCTTCGGCGTGGCCACCGTCGATGAACGCGGCCTTCTGAAGCGAATGAACATCACCTTCGCTCAACAGATGGGCTTCGCGCATCCTCTTCAGTTATTAGGGCAATCGCTCGATCAGGTACTGCGCAAGCGAACCGACGTCCACGGTATGCTCGACCAGATCAGTTGGGCCGAACCGTTCGACAACGTAGAGGTCGAGTGCCGCGCTCCCAAAGCGAAGTCGCGCATCGTTCGTCTCTGGGGACGCCCTCTTCCCCCGAACAGCGAAGCAGTCTACCAACTCATCGTGCAAGATGCCCCGTGAAGGTCAGGAACCTCGCGCGCAACTTTTCCTTTGCACGGATCAGTATCCCGGAGCCTTCCCCAACGAGGGAGTGCAGGGCAGATTCGTCGGCTGCTGCGGCAGGAACGCACTCCACGCCGAACCATCCGGTGCGTTCAGCAGTGCCGGTGTAGTGAAGTCGAAGAACTCGCTCATGTCGCGTGGAGGAACACCATAGTATGCGTCCCGGCTGGTTAGGGGCGGTACATTAAACGTCTCTTCAATGAAGGCCAGGATTGCCGTCGTGTCTCGCGGCGTATGCGAAACATAATGTGGCTTCGCCCATGGCGAGATCACAATCAACGGTAATCGCAGCCCTGATGTGTTGAATGTGGCTTGCATGTCGCTCGGACCGAACGTACAGACCCCTGTGTCCGGACACTGACCAGGAGCATAGCTATCCGGCAACGGCTCCTGGATCGGCGGAACGTGATCGTAGAATCCGCCTGCCTCGTCGAACGTAAAGATGAAAGCCGAATCGCTCCACGCTGTGCTGTTCATCAGGGCCTCTAAGATTTGCTGCACCACAGCGGCACCCTTCTGATTGTTGCTGCCGGTATCCGGGTGCTCGTCGAGTCCTGTGCTGCCGGCGCGCTCGATGAAGATCACTTGCGGCAACGCCTGGTCTGGATCGCACGGCTGTCCGCTGCATATACCCTGCAGAATGTTGTAGTAATCCTGTATCGGATACACGTTCCCCGCGATAATCGGGTTGCTCTGGTAATCCTTGAACTGCGACAGGAAGACGCTGTTGTCCAGGTAGTAGTAACGCCAGCTCACTCCGGCCTTAGTCAGAGCCGCAAAAATCGTCTGCGGACTAAATCCGCCCGGAGGAGGATTATCCGGGAACACGTGCCCGAAAGACGTCGCCGCGAACAGGTACATCCGGTTGGGAATTGTGTTCGCCAGGATCGGTGAAAACCATCGATCGCTCGTCGAGAAGAACGTCGCCAGATCGTAGTAGAACGGCAGATCCGTTTGGTCGTAATAGCCCAGCGGGCGAGTGCCGTTCGGATCGTCGTTCGGATTTACCTGCGTGATCGAGCTCGTGGTCTGCAGGAAGTTGTCCATCTTGAATGCGGTCGGATCCAGCACCCAGCCTGGTTGCGTCGTCTGCTGCCACGTTGTGCCTGTTATGTGGACGTCATAATGGCTCTCATCCCATGAGGGTGTCAGGTTTTCCGTGCATGCCGTTGTGAAGTGGAATGGATGCACGGGTGCATTCGGCTTCGGATAATCCGAGCGCGTCAACAGCGTGATGTTCGAGCAGTTCGCATCCGTGCAGTTCAGCCCATCCACATCGCTAGCCGCCGCGCTGATTCCAAACGGTTGCAGCCGCTGCGCCCGATATGGCCCGAGCATTCCGAAATAATTGTCGAAGGATCGATTCTCCTGCACCATGAACACAATGTGTTTCAGCGAACCACCGGGTGTCGTCTTTGAAACTGTCACCACCGCGGCCTGCGTGATCGTCCCGCCTGCTCCGGTGGCTGTCGCCGTATAGGTAGTGGTCGTCAAAGGTTGCACCGTCGCCGATCCATTCGGCAACGCACAAGCAGTAGCGCCACATGCATTGTTATCTATGGTCAGCCCGGTCACTCCTCCGCTGGTCTGCCATGTCAGCGTCGCCGCCTGACCCGCGATAATTCTTGCCGGACTCACCGAGAGACTCAGTGTCATCGGCGTCACGGTAACAGTGGCCGTCGCTGTCGCCGTCAAGTTCCCGGCTCCCATGGCAGTCAGCGTGTATTGCGTTGTAGTCGTCGGCGTGACTGGTGTGCTGCCGGAGAGCGGCAGCGTTCCAGATTCGCCGCCATCCAGTGGATTCGGCGAGATGCTTACCGACACTGCGTTTGTCGTCGTCCATGACAACGTGCTCAGCCCGCCTGAATTTACTGTCGCCGGTGTCGCCGTGAATGTCCCGATTGTGGGCGGAACCGCCTGCGCCACGTTCACGATTACCGATTGGCTCGTGCTTCCACCCGCCCCGGTCGCGGTCAACACATACGTGGTTGTCTGCTGCGGCGTGACCCCGGAGATGCTCCCGGCCAGCGGCAATACGGACGTGCTTACCGATGGAACAATGGTCACCGAAGTCGCATTGAAGGTCTGCCACGCGAGGGTGATGGGTGTTCCGGCTGTGATGCTGGTGGAGCTGGCCGAGAAGGATACGCTCGGTGGCTGCGACGTTACCGTGACTGTGACGGACTGTGTCGCGCTTCCACCAGGGCCAGTTGCAGTCAACACATACGTCGTAGTCTGCTGCGGTGTCACCACGGCGTTGCCGCTCAATGCCAATGCGGATGAACCCACCGCCGGCGCAATCGCCACCGAGGTCGCATTTGCCGTTTGCCACGTCAGCGTCACCGATTGTCCCGCCACAACGCTGTTGGCGCTGGAGGAAAACGTTACGGTCGGCGCCGCCCCATTCACCGTGACCGTCACCGACTGGGTCACCGTGCCACCTGCGCCCGTGACCGTCATGGTGTAAGTAGTTGTCGCGGTGGGTGTCACGGTAATCGAACCGCTGATCGGAAGTGGAGACGTACTCACCGACGGTGAAATACTCACTGCCGTCGCGTTTGAGGTCTGCCACTGCAACGAGACCTGCTGGCCCGCTGCGATCGTACTCATGCTCGCCGACAACGTTGCCGTAGGCGCAGGATTGGTATCCGGGCTGGAGGCGTTTGAACTTCCGCAGGAAGATAAACCCGCAATCGTCAGAATCAGGCACAACAGAGAAACGGGAAGACGCATATCGAAGTGGACGCAGTACTCAATTCAAACTTCTATCTCTGGTCCGATAGGATTCAGCGTCTCTGCTGCGAGTTGCTCTCCCCGATCCCCGACCCGTCACAATCGTTGTCATGCCCCATTTCTTGTAGACCGTCCTGGCACTAGGCGGCCGATGCTGAGGCTTTCCGGTAATTGGGCAAGAACACATCGCGCGCGAACTGCGCGAAGGTTATTTTTCCGGTTAGCTTTTGTTCACCCAGGAACTCGTGCGGCATCCCTTCCGCAAAAGCGTGCTGCATCTCCACAAATTCGCGAGCAAGTTCCGAAGAGAGTCCTGCACTAACCAAACCAGCCACGAGGCCTTCATCAGGAACAACGACGTGACGTACGGTCTTCCCGATTGTCTTACTCAGAGTTTCAGCAACCTGGTCGAAGCTGATGTCTTCGGGACCGGCGAGATCGAAGATGTGTTGTCCATCACGTCCCGCCAATAAGACGTCTGCGGAGATCGCCGCGATATCCGCCGTAGCGATCTGTGGCGCAGTGGCCGACCCGGGCACGATGGAATAGATATTCCCGTCGCTGAAGATGGTGGGCAGCGAGGATAGAGCATTCTCCATGAAATAGTTCGCTCGCAGGGCGGTGAGGTTCTTCACCGTAGCGCGAAGCTTCTCCTCAGCGTCGTGGGAGCCTTTGATGGGTCCGGTTCCTTCTGTACGGTTCGCGCCTATGCTGGAGAGCAATACAAGTTTGATCTCGGGAAATTGCGAAATGGCGGTCGCTGCCGCCTCCGCAAATTTGCGGTACTCTCCCCTTGGATCTTTCGTCGTGTAGTTAGGTGGATTCAGCCAGAAAAGGGAGTCGGCACCTTCGATCGCGCGTTTCACGACCGCAGGATCGGAATGCTCACCAGCAACAACATGTGCGCCTCGACCAGCGAGATCTTTCACTTTGGCCGGGTCGCGCGCGATTACCGTAACCTCGGCGCCGCGATCGAGTAAAAGGTTGGAAAGTTTGCTGCCAATGTGACCAGTTGGGGTGGTAACCGTGATCTTCACTCGTTCATTCCTCCTTTATGGCAGATGGCAAGAGGGAACGATCGGATACCGTTTATTTCCCGGTCCGGTGCGACGTCGACCGGGTATTTCTCCGGGCACCTATGTTGCTGCTTGTTCCGCAACGGTGTGAGGGCTATGCTTTACTTCCTCCGCAAAATCCAAAGCCGTAATTCCTACAGGCGCAGCCAT
Source organism: Terriglobia bacterium (assembly GCA_963848375.1). GTDB lineage: Bacteria > Acidobacteriota > Terriglobia > Terriglobales > Acidobacteriaceae > JAJPJE01. The sequence continues at coordinate 31,703 of CAWKDK010000003.1, read as the reverse complement.
GGACGGCGAACGAGTAAAAATTCGAAGGTACCGGTATTCGCCATCAAAGAAGAAACGATCAAGGCGGTCCGGGCGCGCCCGCGTGTGGCTCTCAAAGGCGCTTTCATCCGGATACACCTACCTAGCCTTGTTCGGTCTGTTTGCGATCATCGTCATCGTCGTCGTAACTTCCTATCCATGGCTGTCGATTGAAGAAGATTTTTCCTTTAGATCTGGGAATCCTTACTCCACTTCATTTCTGCTCACAAATGAAGGCTGGCTCCCGGTCACCCATCTATCTATCGAGTGCACAGTAACTCGCAACCAGCACGAGGTTGCTCATTTTCAGCATCGTGATTTTGATACCTATGTGTCGTACAGGGAGCGCAGCACCGTCCCATGCTTTAGCGATGTTTCGGGCATCCCAGGACCGCTTCAGCAAAACTCCAGCCTCACCGTTGAATTGAGTTATGGATTTTTTGGCGCTCGTCGAACGCACCGCAAGCAAACCTTCGGTTTTCTTTCTATGCAATCTCTGGATGGCTCCTACCACTGGATCTACAAGGTCAGGTAGGCGTTTCCACATCTAACCTCGCTAAGTGCTGGCTGCCCCATTTGCCCCCGTCGCCACTCACCTTTAGAATGAAACATCATCCCTTCGTGTAGGAAAGAGCTGCAATGATCCATTTTCCTGTTCCAGAGGCGCTTACTTTCGACGACGTGTTGCTGCTTCCCGCCGGCTCCGACGTTGTCCCCGCCGATGTGAATACGCAAACCAAGCTGACCCGCAACATCACGCTTAACGTTCCGATCATGACCGCCGCCATGGACACCGTCACCGAGTCGCGCATGGCCATCGCCATCGCGCAGCAGGGCGGCATGGGCGTCATCCATCGCAATATGACGGTCGATCAGCAAGCCAGCGAAGTCGACAAGGTGAAACGCTCCGAGAGTGGCATGATCGTCGATCCCATCACGCTCTCGCCCGACGCGAAGGTCGCTGACGCTCTTGAAGTCATGCGCCGCTATCGCATCTCCGGCGTGCCGATCACCAAGAACAAAAAACTGGTTGGCATTCTCACCAATCGCGACCTGCGCTTTGAGACCCGTACCGATATTCCGATTTCCAGGGTGATGACCAAGGAAAACCTCATCACCGTGGCGGTGGGCACTACGCTCGAGGAAGCCGAGAAAGTCCTACACGAGCATCGCGTCGAAAAGCTCCTCGTCGTCGACGACAAGTACAACCTCAAGGGTCTCATCACTGTAAAAGACATTCAGAAGAAGCTGAAGTATCCCAACGCCGCCAAAGACACTCAGGGACGCCTCCGTTGCGCTGCCGCGATCGGAGCCACCGGCGACTTCCTCGAGCGCGCGCAGGAACTGGTTCGTAACAAGGTCGACGTGCTCGTCATCGACAGTGCCCACGGACATCAGAGCCGCGTGCTCGACGCAGTCTCGCTGGTGAAGTCGAAGCTCCCCGAGGTTGATCTGATTGCCGGCAACGTTGGCACTTTCGATGGCGCCTGTGCGCTGGTGAAGTGCGGCGCCGACGCCGTGAAGGTCGGCATCGGTCCCGGATCGATTTGCACCACTCGCGTTGTCACCGGCGCCGGCGTGCCGCAGATCACCGCCATTGCCGAAGCCTATCGCGCCGCGCGTGATGCCAATGTCCCCGTCATCTCCGATGGCGGCATCAAGTACTCGGGCGACGTCACTAAGGCGCTCGCGGCCGGCGCGAACGTCGTCATGGCCGGCTCCATGTTCGCCGGCACCGACGAGAGTCCGGGTGAAACCATCCTTTATCAGGGACGCTCCTTCAAGTCCTACCGCGGCATGGGATCGATGTCCGCCATGGCCCAAGGCTCTGGCGAACGTTATTTCCAGAGCACCGAAGAAGCCGACGGTGGTGCGAACATCTCTGTCGAGGATGGCGACTCTAATGGCAATCGCCTGAACAAGCTTGTTCCCGAAGGCATCGAAGGACGTGTTCCCTATCGCGGCACTCTGGCCATGATCGTCCACCAACTCGTCGGAGGCTTGCGCTCCGGAATGGGCTACACAGGTTGCGGCACGATTCCTGAGTTGCAGCAGAAGGCCAAGTTCATCCGGATCACCTGGGCAGGCATGCGCGAAAGCCACGTGCATGATGTCGTGATCACGCGCGAGGCGCCGAACTACCACGTAGAATAGCGATTCACGAGCGCACGCCGGGGCTGCTGAGTAGCGCCTCATCGGCTGAGTTGCGAGAACATCTCGTCCTCGCAGCGCACGTTACCAGAGTTCGTTGCAGCGCACCGCTCCACTCTCGTTCCCAGCATCGAACCGTTATACTGAAAACGCGATTATCGCGATTGGATACTCTGTTTTGACCACTGTTCGTAGCAACTCGACTCGGCTCTTCCTTGCCTGGCTTCCTGCAATCTTCTGGATCGGCATCATCATCCTGGAATCAACGCCTTATCTTGGGGCGGATCATACCGGCAGTTGGCTGGCAGCGATCGTTAGTCCTCTATTCGGCCATTCCGCACTGAAATACGTGGATTTCATCAACCACATCCTGCGTAAGACCGGGCACTTTACCGGCTACGGGATTCTGAGTTTCCTGCTTTATCGTGGCTGGCGTGAGATCACGCTCATTCAACTCGAAGACCGGCTCAAACCCGCAATGCGCACTCCCGAGTTTCTGAAATCGCTGCGTCGAGTATGGTGCGCGCGCGCCAGTGCGCTTGCGATTCTGAGCACCTTCCTTGTGGCCTCGCTCGATGAGTTTCACCAGACATTTCTTCCCAATCGCACCGGCATGTTTCGCGACGTGCTCCTCGATACCACCGGCGCCCTTTTCTTTCAGGCGGTGATCCTCACCTTCAGCGCTCTCCCGCCAAGAAGCAGAGGCAAGATCATCCCCATGCAGCCGAGAGAAGTTGGCGCGGGAAGTTCGCTGTCGATTTCGTCTGAAAGTTAAATCAAGAGAGGCGCGTTGTGAATTGCGGCGCTAATTACTGCCCGCGTAGTAACCCTTGCGAGCATAAACATGCAAGTTGGATTTCATCGGCTCGCCATTTAAGTGCACTTTGAGTTTGTGCCACTTGCCTTTGAGCTCCGGATTCGGCGAAGGCGAATATCCGATGACGTACTGATTCCGCAGCTCCCGATTAATCTTCCGGATTGCGTCGTTCAGATCCTGAGGGCTGTGAACCGGGAACACACGCCCACCAGTCACGCTCGTCACTTCATCGAGGCGCAATGGTCCCATTCGTTCTTCCAACCGGCTCGCACGCGGATCGAATAATCCGACCGCGTACACCAGCGTATCGGACTCCTCCAGAATCGATTTGATTTCATTTTGGGTGTACCGGCTGTGGTTGTCGCCCCCGTCGGAAATCACTACCATCGCTTTCTTCTGGAAACGCGCTTCTTTGAAGTCGGAAACACCCAGGTACATCGCATCCCAGAGAGAGGTGAAGCCGCTGGGATGTACCTCGCCCAGGCGTTCACTAACTTCATCCAGCGAAGCGCCGATGTCCGCAACGTTCGTCGGCTTGCTGCTGACTGTGATCACACGAAATTCGTCCTCTGGATTGGAAGACTTGAACAATTTCAGTACTGCTTCGCGCACGGATCTGATTTGCGGTGCCATGCTTCCGCTCGCATCCAGGATTACCGTCAACGAGAGTGGCGCGTCTTCGCTGGAGAAATACTTGATTTCCTGTTGAGTCTTTTCGTCGAGAACCGTGAAATCCTCGGCTTGCAGTCCGTTTACAGTCTTGTCGGACTTATCGACCACTGTCACCGGCACCAGAACCAGGTCGACGTTCTTGCGAATAACGCTCGCCTTTGAGGAACCAGTCTTGCGGCTTACAGGTAGGTATATCCCTTGAGTTGCGTCTTGCGCCGAAGACAGCGCAAGCGCTGCGAAAAGCACCATCGAAATGGAAAGCACCCGCCAGGTGTGCAATCCGAGCCTGCTATCTACGCCGCGCATAAGCCTATCCCCAAAAACCCGCTACTGCCACTGTATTGAGGAAGGCATCGGGGGCCCGGTAATCTGATTCGTCAGCCTGACCATCGGATCCTTATGAGAGATTCACGTCTTCCTTATGCGCTCTCATGGCCGCAAAAATGCGGCACGATACGCATAAACAATGGATGCTTACTCTCGATGCCGTGACGACTCACTCGGAGAAAAAGAAGAAATTTGCTCGCAGCTGGATCGCAATAAAAAGAGCCGCAGCGGTCGCTTAGACCGCCGCGGCCATCCACTGCTGCTCAATGGCTTTGTACTATATTCCTTCCAAAACGGAAGGTAGGTCCAACCGAAAAGCGGATGTTGTTCTGTGAGCCATTTAGCAAGTCTGTAAATAAGCCCACGCGAACGAAATCCATCTGAGCTCGTAAGGCAAAGTGCTTGGAGAAGTTCAAATCCACACCGCCGCCAGCGCCGTAGAAGATCTCTGTATCGGTCTTCTTCATAGTCGGCCCGATAAGGTTAGTGACGATTTGCGCCATGAGCGCATTGGGCGGATTTGCGGTTACGCTCTCGTGCATCACTCCGATAGAGGGGCGAACGAAAATGGTTATTGCCTTGAATTTCCGGATCGAGAACTGTGGGCCCTCCGGTGATCGTGTAAGTGGTGGCATCGTATGGTGACTGAATTACGAATCCCGGCGGCAGTAGTGGCGCGATCGGCGCCAGTTTCGCCAGTTGTGTCGAGTTCAGGTCACTCGGTGTGCAACGTACTATTGCCGGTTGAAATAGCTGAAGTCGTGCGCCGAGCGCCGCCCAGCTCCGAGCGTTCACGCCGAACTGCGTGTGAAAGCCGTTCTGCGACAGGCTTAGCTTCGGCGAGTTTAGATACGAGTAACCCGCAAACGCATCGTACCGGCTGACAAAATCCTGTTGTGCAACCGATGAAACCACCGTAAAAAGCAGGAACAACAGTAGAAGGAATACACTCGAACGCCGCATAAAAAGTCTCCTTGTGATTCTCACTGGACTTGGGCAGGTCCGAGATGAAAGTCTGGTTGGCCGAAATCGCGGGACAACGCTGGCTGGCGATGTCACGGCCCGAGGGTGCAGCGTTAGTTTCGCCTAAGTACCCTTTTCTTCTGAAGCGAGAACGTTACGACCTCGTGAATTGCTTCCCAAATTGGCACTAATCGGGCGTTTTTCGGCGCTGGAGGCTGGATTTCGCGGCATCGCTAACGAAACCGCCGCTGCGAAGAGGCTCTCGGCGTCCCATGCTCCGTAGGCAGGGGTCGGGCAACTGGATCACCGCGTTGTGCGATTCCCCAACACGGGATCGCAGCTCTGTGTTTACTCGGGGTGAGTGTGGGCTGCGGCTTCCGCTTTTCGGATCGCCTTCTCCTTCAAGTCCCACGATTCGATCGCCTGCGCCGTACCGTCGAGAGCCATGCTGATGTTGAGACGTGACTCGGCAACTGCGAATGTCTCTTCAGCTCGCACCCTCGCCTCGTTGGCAGCATCATGGGCTATTTTGATTTCCTTCGCCAAAGCGCGAATTTCAGGGGAGATTTCGATCGACTGATCGAGCTTTTTCGAATGCTCGTGATCCGGATCCGCGTCTTCCAACTCGCGATAGGCGCGCTTCAGTTCCTCGCTCCACGATTGCTTGATCTTCTTCTCGAGTTCATCGAATGCGTCGTCGGCTTGATTGGCAGCATCGCGCAGGCGGCTCTTCTCGGTCAACCAAGTCCACACCGGCCACTCGCGCGCTTCCAGCATAAGATTTCGCGCATTCTCTACCGCTTCGAGCTTTTCCATCGAGCACCTCACACGATTGGAACTCAGTGACCGCACTGCAAAATCCGGCGACGCGTAGTAGCACGCATGACGTCGAAACCGCCTCGCAGGGCGCTCATTGGCCCGGAGGCCGGTCAATTCACGGCAGAGCGAAAGCTACATAGATCCCGCCGGAACCGGACAGGGAGTCTTTGCCACCCCCAGCCGCGATCACCACGTACTGGCGACCATTGATTGCGTACGTGGCCGGCGTTGCATTCCCGGAGAAAGGCAACGTCGTCTCCCACAGCAACTCACCACTTGACTTGTCAAAGGCGCGAAACTTGCGATCGAAATTCGTCGCTCCGATAAACAGCAGTCCGCCAGCGGTCACGATCGGTCCGCCGTAGTTTTCTGTTCCGGTATTCTTCAGGCCGCCACTCGCCAGCTCTGGATACTCACCGAGCGGAATTTTCCAGAGGTACTCTCCAGTGTTCAGATCAATTGCATTCAACGTTCCCCAGGGCGGCACCACCGCGGGATATCCGTCCGGATCATAGAACCGGTGATAACCGGTAAAGCGATACTTCATTTGAATTGTGTTCTCTGCGCTCGACAGTTCTTTGCTCTCGCCTTTCGTCAGGAAATCCGCAATCGCGTTGAGTTGATCATCCGGAAGTTGGCTGAACGAAGGCATACGCCCTTTTCCCGTCTTCATCACACGCACGATTTCGGGCGCACTCAGACGATTTCCAATTCCAACCAGCGAGGGGAAATCGGGCGGCGATCCAGCCAGATTGTCGCGATGGCACACGCTGCATTGGTTCTGGTAGATGGTGCGCCCACTCATCTCATGTTCTGTGTTTTCGGCCAAGCTCCCCGTCCAGGGAATGTCGTTAGCATTTAGGTACAAGACGCCTGTTGCCGGATCCACCGCCGACCCGCCCCACTCCGCCCCGCCATCGAAGCCCGGAAACACCACGGTATCTTTCCCCACGCTGAATGGGACAAATTGTCCCTCGCTTCGTAACTTGCGGAATTGCTCGACCGCCCACTCATGAGCATCGGCATTGCGGTTCGTAAGCAGATCTTCAGTCAGACGTTGTCGCGCAAAAGGCGCGGGCTTGGTCGGAAGCGGCTGCGATTGCGCCGCCACTTCACCCGAAACATCGCTGGGCGGATACGCCCGATACTCAACCGGAAACAGTTGATCGCCGTTCGTCCGGTCGAGAAGATACAACCAGCCCTGCTTAGTCGGCTGGGCCAGGGCATCGATCTGTTTTCCATTTTGGCGAACCGTCAGCAGAACTGGCGGCGACGGAAAATCGCGATCCCATATATCGTGCTTCACTGCCTGGAAATGCCAGATCCTCTGCCCTGTTTCCGCATCGAGAGCGAGCAGGGTATTCGCGAATAAATCGTCGCCGACACGATCCGCTCCGTAGAAATCAAATGCTGCCGAACCTGTGGGAACGTAAACGATCCCGCGCTTCACATCCACCGACATCCCAGCCCAGTTGTTGGCCGCGCCGCTTGTCTTCCACGCATCCTTCGGCCATGTTTCGTAACCGAATTCTCCAGGATGCGGAATGGTATGAAAAATCCAGCGCATCTTCCCCGTGTGCACGTCGTAGGCGCGAATGTCGCCCGGAGGAGCGGGCAGTGTTTCAGGCTCGCGTCCACCCACAATAAAGAGGTCTTTGTAGACGACGGCAGGGGTAGTCACGGCAAACGATTGCTCTTGCGGCTCCCGCCCGAGTCCCTCGCGCAGATCGATGCGGCCGTTGTCACCGAATGTCGTGATCGGTTTACCGGTCCTCGCATCGAGCGCATACATGAAGTTCATCACACCGGCGAGGATTCGCTTGTCCTTGCCGTCGCTCCAGTAAGCGAGGCCGCGAACCGGTTGCGTGCCACCGATTCCAGAGTCGAACTTCCACAGCAGATTCCCGGTTGCGGCATCAAGCGCGATCACCTTTTGCGACGGAGTGTACGCATACAGAATTCCATCAACGATGATCGGACTTGTCTGCAAGCCTCCGTCTTCTTGTGAGTCGAACATCCACGCGACCCGGAGCTTGGCAACATTCGTACGATTGATTTGTGTCAGCGGCGAGTAATGTGTTGATTCCAGTGTCCCGCCATAAACCGGCCAGTCCTGGTTTTGGGATTCCGAATGGGATGCAGCCTGACTCCGCAGCGCCGTTTGAGCAACTCCCGTGTTCGCCCAGACGAACAAGCTGACAGCGACAGTTCCAATGAGCAAGCGCATCGATCGCATGGTAAGCAGCGATCATCTTAGCCAGAGTGGAAGGCGTCTGGCTATCTAAAGCGGGGTTCTAGATTGAGATTGCAGACTTGTCGACTGCGGATCGTTGCGGAAATATTGGTTTGAATATCACCATCGCAACCGCAACCGCTGTTGCTTCGTCAGGAATAACGCCGTCTTTTGGCAGTCTTGCGTAATGGTCAATTGCGCTCGAAGACGTTTGGATTACTGTGAGCAGCGCCAGAAAACAGAGCAGTTTCTTCATAATGTGGATGTTCGCCTGCGGTCAGCTTATGCGAGTCACTCTGTATTTCACCTGTCTCCCTGAGGCGGAGCATGGGCGGACGCGGATGCTCCCTCCCAACGATAACTGGCGGTAGATCCGGCCCCGATAAAGCCATCGAGAAATTGCGTCGGCCATCCAGGCATTCCTGTGAAGGAAATTCGTCAATGCATCAGGGAAAAACTGAACACATCACTTCCCGCAGATATGGCCACATACTGCGTTCCATTGACGGCGTAAGTCATCGGTGAGGCGCGGATGACCTGGCCTGTGTTGAAGTGCCAGAGGGATCGTCCCGTGCTGGCATCCACGGCCTCGAAGGATTCGCTGTCATTTCCGAAAAAAACCAGGCCGCCCTCTGTGGTCAGTGTTCCTCCAAAGGACCTTCCTGAACCAATCTGGGGATAACGCCAAACCACATTTCCATCGGTAGGAGAAAGCGCCAGGAGAACCTTCTCAGCTTTCTCGGTAGGAACATCGTTTGTTCCAGTGTTGTAGTACGTCTCTCCGGGAACAAACTTCCGCGGTTTTCCGACGAAGATATTGCAGCTTTCGAGGGCTACAACATAAAAGAGGCCGCTAGCTGGATTGTAGGAGGGTGCGAACCAGTTCGTGGCTCCGTCGATTCCGGGACAGATATAGGTACCCTGCGGCGTGGGCACTCGCCCCGTGAGAATTGGACGCCCAGTCGCATCGATTCCTTTGGCCCAATTCATTTTTTTCACAAACTGCGTCGCGCCGAGGAATTTCCCGTTCGTACGATCCAGGACATAAAAGAATCCATTGCGGTTCGCCTGGAACAGCAGACGTTTCTTTACTCCGTGCTCCACGGTATCTGCCAGAACAGGAGTTTCATTTGCATCGAAGTCGAATAAGTCGTGCGGGGTAAATTGAAAATACCACTTAATTTCCCCGGTATCGGCATCAAGGGCCAGCACGCAAGCGGTATAGAGATCGTCGCCGGGACGCAAATCGTCAACAAAATCAGGCGCTGCATTGCTGGTAGTCCAGTACACAGTATTGAGATCCGGATCATAAGTTCCGGTCATCCAGGTGCTTCCTCCCCCATGCAGATAGGCATCACCGAGCCAACTGGAAGAGCCGAATTCGCCTGGCGCCGGAATTGTCCAGCGTTGCCACTTTTTCTTTCCTGTTACAGCATCGAATGCTGCGAGAAACCCTCTTACGCCGGAATCTCCGCCCGAGGTTCCCTACGATAACTTCGTCTTTCACAACAAGGGGCGCGCCGGTGGATCCGTAGTGTTTTTTCTTATCTGCATATTGCACATCCCAGAGCAGGCCACCAGATCGCGCATCCAGCGCCAGCAGGTGCGCGTCATCGGTTTGGATAAAGACCGAATTCTGCCGGACACCTACGCCGCGATTCTTATGCGAAGCAGCATCGTCCAGCAGGCCGGAACTAATTGGCCGGCTGTAGCGCCACAACTGCCGCCCGTTGCGCGCATCGAGCGCGATCACATCATTGGCCGCAGTAACGTACATCACGCCTCGGACGACGATTGGAGTGTTCTCCAGGTTTTGCGAATTCCCAGGATGGAATACCCACGCGGCGCGAAGTCGTTGGACGTTCCCGGTGTTTATTTCCCGTAAGGAGCTATAGCGGCGACCGGTATAGTCACCGTTGTATGAAGTCCAGTTCGCGCCGGCGGGACTCGTTAGCAAATCGGAAGTGCTCACCGTTATGGGAGCGCTGACCGGCTGCTCTTGTCCTTTAGCGATCCCTACTAGAAGCACGGCGATAAACACCAGCAACTTCCCATGCCGACTCATTTCAACGGGCATCCCCTGTCTGGATTGGAACTTCTTGGAGGGCGCCTCGATCGAGTCCGCTCTCGTCTTCTAAATGCAAAGAAACACGGGTGGGATTTTCGTGAGGCGAGGTCTCCAGCCTGAGTACAACCAGTTCATTCGGGTTGACGTCAGCGACGGGCAGAGTTGCGACCATCGAGCCGTGCTTGTTGTAGAAGTGGGCCACTAGCTTGCCGGGGAAAAACACGCCGAAAGAACCAGAGAGGTTCACCTTGTCGCCTTCCAAAGTGGCCTGAAGAGGACTGGTAATGATGCCGGCATCGGTGACACCGTGGAACTGACTACCCGCGCGCGCCGGATACCAGTCTGTGTCTAACTGACAGGATTCTCCCGGAAGTAGGTGACAGATCGGACTGTTGATCTCCGCTTCCATATAGAACGGAGAGCCGTCAGTGTTTTCGCTGATCGAGGCCCGACCGTCATCGTCGAAACGCAGTTGGGGTCCATTCGTCCAGAAAATCACCGAAGCCTTACCGGGATACAATTTGTTCTCCTGATATTGAAAGCGCTCCACCATGGCGTAACGGCTGCTTCCATTAACCACCGCCAGCCAACCTGCCGTCGAATCCACCCAGAACTCGGCGGCGAGGTGCGAATAATGCAGCGTAAAGAGGCCATCTTCCCTGATCATTGCGGAAGGGTTCTCCACCGGTCCGGTGCGGACGTGGTAACGGTTCAAGTACGCGCTGGATGGATTGGCGGCCGTGAATCCCCACATTTCGCGATTGCCATGGGTGGGATCAGCGGGGGTGCCAGTGTCATACTGCGAAACCGACTGCATCGCCCACTCGATGGTATGGCCGCTGATGTTTTTCATGGATGCGTGAAAAGCGATATGAGGGGAATCCGGCGCCAACAGAATGGTGCGGGAAAACTGTACGCCGGTGTGGGGATCGGGCGGTCCTGTCATTGAAATTCCGCACCCGTTCGCATCCGAAAGCATTCGAAAGTCGAAACGCCCATCATCAAGCAAATCGGAATTGCCTCGCCAGTGCTGTTCGTCGTTGTCGCCCTCCGGCAAGAGCCAAAGCTTGTCGCCTCCGTAATTGAACCACTGATCTTCGTCGGGCGGCATGTATTTCCCAGCTTGTTCGGGATTGACGAAGAGATAGTCGTGACCATCGAACCTTACCTGCATCAAGCGTCCACCGTTTTGCGGTACGAAAACGAGTTGCAGCCAGGCGTTGGAAATCTGCTGCGCCTTCCACCCCCTGTAATTAACAGACTCCACGCGGCATGCTGAGTTCTTAGCCGGCAGCGGCGCGGCCTGTATCGCGGTCAGCGGAATTCTTCCGCCTAGCACCAGAATTGCAGTAATGAGACTTGTGCGCACAGCTTCTCGAACGGTTCTCATACGGTCAGACTTTTTCTTTTCCCGCCTTGGTCGAAGAAGCGACTCCGGCCCGACAGAATCGTATTTGTTCAAAATTGCAGGCAGTTATCAGAACGAAAGATTTCAATATAAAACGAAATAAAACGATTGGCGTCAAGAAGTTTCTGTGTTAAACCCTTAGAACTCGATTTCGGGATGAGCAAACGCGCAAGTTCAAAGGAACCTTCATGACTGTGAATAATTCCAGCCGTCGTTCTTTCATCAAATTTATTGCAGCAGCTCCACTGTTAAGCCAAATTGCCGCACACGATCTTTACGCCCACGCAGTCAAAACAATGGGCCGCGAAAAGCAAGACGTGTACGCCCGGCTGGGAGTCAAAACCGTCATCAATTGCCGTGGAACCTGGACCTACCTAAGTGGCTCGCTGGAATTCCCCGAAGTTCGCCAGGCACAACTGGAAGCGGCCAAATATTTTGTAAATGTCATTGAACTTCAACAAGCCGTAGGAAAACGTTTGTCCGAGCTGACAGGTGCAGAGTCAGGAATCGTGACAACCGGATCTGCGGGCGCTATGGCTGCGGCCACGGCGGCGTGCATTGCCGGCAGCGATGAAAAATTGATCTGGCAACTTCCTGATACCACGGGTCTGAAACATGAAGTCGTAATGAGCGGAGGGCGCAGCGCTTTTGATAGCGCAATTCGCCTCGCCGGCGGCAAGCTCGTTCTCGCCTATTCACCGGAGGAAATAGCCAGCGCGATAACTGACAAGACTGCAATGATCTATACCACCCAGTTGGGCGAACGGCTACAGCAAGAGCTGAAGATCGCCAAAGATCACAAAGTTCCATTACTCCTGGATGATGCCGCCGGAATTCCTCCCGTCAGCAACGCGAAACTCTATGCTCAGATGGGAATTGATTTGTACTGCTTCTCCGGTGGCAAGGGTCTTTGCGGCCCGCAGTGCAGCGGATTGCTTCTGGGACGCAAGGACCTGATCGACGCCGCATTGAAGAACTGCAATCCATGGGAGGGCGCTGTTTGCCGTCCAATGAAGGTCGGCAAGGAAGAAATCATCGGCTGCCTGACGTCCCTTGAAACATGGCTCAATATCGACGAAAAAAAGCTTTATGCGGAATGGAATGGTCGCATCGACCGCATCCGGAAGCTGGTGGAAACCGTTCCCGGAGTCACGACCAGTACCTATACCCCGGATGATGGAAACCGGTATCCAACGCTACGCGTGAAGTGGGATCAGCAAGCATGGGGCTATTCCATTTCTGATTGCGCGAATGAACTTCGCGCCGGCAATCCTGTGATTGAAATTCTTGGGGCGGACAATCCCAGTCTCGTGAAAGCAGTGCACGAAGGTAATCCCAACAGGAAAGAGCTGAACATCCCCGACCACATCGAATTGGTCTCCATGACAATCCAACCCGGCGAGGAAATCATAGTTGGCCGAAAACTGCGCGCAGTTCTGAGCGCGGCGCAGAAGAAGGTTGCTTAAACGAAAACGAGGAGACGCGTACACGTGACTATCATCGCTCGGCGCATGAGTATCCTGCTGCTTGCGACCTTGCTGACGACTTCGTCCCTTACGGCACAACAGCAAATACGCGCCGTCGGTTCTTCGGCCGATCATTTTGCTTCCGCCGCAGTGGAAGCAGGAGATTATGTTTACGTTTCCGGACAAGGGGCCCACGGCGCAGACGCAACCATGCCGTCTGGATTCGGTGCACAATTCCGCCAGTGCCTTCAGAATCTAAAGACAGTGCTGAGTTCCGCTGGGCTTACCTTGGACAACGTCGTGTACATGCACGTGTACATGACAGACATGAATTCCTACGGTGAAATGAATAGGGTATTCCGCGAGTACTTTCCGAAGACGCCCCCTGCACGGGCGGTGCTCGGAGTTTACGCCCTGCCAAATGCTTCCGTGGTAGTCAATGCGATCGCCGTCCGCAATGCGGACGAGAAGAAAGCAGTCTATCCGGCTGGTTTCGTTAAGGATGATGTGGCCTCCCCCGGTATTCTCACGCACGACCAACTTTTCATCTCGAGCATGGCCGGCATCGATCCGGCAAGCGGTAAAGTTCCAGATGATCCCGCCGCGCAGGTTGATCTCGCACTGGACCGGATGACCGCTGTGGTGAAGGCGGCTGGGCTGGAAATGAGTCACGTTGTATTCGTGAATCCATATCTGACTGCGGCCATTCCGGGCCGTGTGATGAATCAGCGCTACGCCAAGCGTTTTGAGTTTGGCAATACACCAGCTCGTGCCACGATAGAGGTATCGAGCTTGCCGGAAGGAGCTCACATCGAATACACGGGCATAGCTGTTCGCGATCTTCAGCAGCGCAAAGCGGTGCGGCCCAAGAATATGCCTCCCAGTCCGACCGCCAGTCCCTGTGTTTTCGCCGGCGACATCCTCTACTGCTCAGCGAAGAGCGGATTCATTCCGGGACCGCATGAAGGCGTCTACGCCTCGACTACACCTCATCAGGTGAGGCAGACCATGCGCAATCTTCTCGACAATCTTGAAGAAGCTGGAATGGACTTCAGCGAGGTGGTTTCTACTAACGTTTATCTAGACAATCTCGCTGAAGTGAACGCGTTTGACGAAGTTTATGGCGGGTATTTCGGCCCGGTGATGCCGGCGAGCACTACCGTCCAACAGATTGCTCCCATTGCAGACCGCAGTGCCAATAAAGACGGGAGCTATCCGGACCTGGAGCAGGTTTCGCTGATCGCAGTCCGTAAGTCCACGCGCTGAGAAGGCGCGGGCCTCGAACAGAGTCGAATGAAGACGCTTGGCCATGTGACGAAGATTCTCTCGAATGGACGCCTCCTCCGGCGAAGTATCCGGATGGCCGCTGTTCTCATGTGCACTCTTACGATTTATGGACAGTCCTCCATTTCCGGCAATCAGAAACATCCTGAAGACAAGCTCGCGCCTGGGCGAGGCGCGTTTGACACCACCTGTGCCTCTTGCCATGGACTCAACGGAAGAGGAGGCGAACGCGCCCCAAACATCGCCACGCAACCCGGAATTGTGAAGTTGTCGGATGACCAGCTCCTGAAAATCTTGCACGATGGAAAACCGCAGGCAGGAATGCCTCCCTTTGCTGGGCTAGGGGAAAAAAGACTGGCAGAGATTCTAAGCTATCTTCGGCAGCTGCAAGGGAAACGAGATACTCCGATCGCGTTGGCCGATGTTGCAAGTGGCAGGAATCTTTTCGCTGGCAAGGGAGGCTGTGCGGAATGCCACATGATCCTTGGCGCCGGAGGATTTCAAGGGCCGGATCTCTCCAACTACGGAGCAACTCATTCCACCGATGAGATCCGCAATGCCATTGTGAGTGCAGACGCAAGACCAGGTGCCCGCAAAGGACTCGCACAGGCCACCACCAAAGATGGACGACAAATTTCAGGGTTCGTCAGAAATGAAGACAATTTTTCCGTGGAATTGCAGGCGCCGGACGGAACCTTCCACATGCTGGAAAAATCCGGCCTCTCGCAGCTAACGCTCGATTCAGCGCCACTGATGCCCAGCGACTATGGCACAAAGCTCAGTGAGTCGGAACTGAACCAGTTAGTGGCCTACCTCTTGAGTGTCGGGGGCAAAAAGTAGTGACGAAACAAAGGCTGGCGATCCTATTGGCATTGCTGTTTTGTGCCGGCTGTGCGATTGCGCAGGAACAGCAACGGCATTTCGAACTGAAGGGAAACTCGAAAAAATTCTGGAAGCTGGTTCCCAAGGACGCCAGGCTCGAAAAGATTGCCGGAGGAATGGGTTTTACCGAAGGACCAGTCTGGGATCCGTCCGGTTTCATTTACGTGAGCGATGAAGTCTACAACAAGATTCTCCGCGTTTACCCCGACGGCCATAAAGAAGACGTTATCTCTCTCGGCGATCCTGACGGAAATACTTATGACGGCGAGCACCGCTTGATCGATTGCGCAAGCGTTCTCCGCGCGGTGATCCGAATCAAGCCTGACGGCGCGTACACCGTGCTGGCGGACCACTATCAAGGCAAGCGATTCAACAGCCCCAACGATGTATTGACCGGACCGGATGGAGCAATCTATTTCACCGATCCGATATCCGACTTGCCGAAAGATCAAAAGCAGGAACTCGATTTCAAGGGCGTATTCCGTCTGGATGCGAAGGGAGAAGTCCGGTTACTCACGAAAGAGCTGACCGAACCCAATGGGCTCGCCTTTTCTCCTGATGGAAAGAAATTGTATGTGGATGACAGCTCGCAGAGGAACATTCGAGTTTATGACTTCCGTCCTGACGGAACACTGGGTAACGGACGGATCTTTGGTGAGGAGACGGGAGCAAACGACGAAGGTGTTCCGGATGGAATGAGAGTAGACCGCGGAGGCAATCTTTTTGTTACGGGACCCGGAGGAATTTGGATTTGGGATCCCGAGGGGCATCACCTTGGCACCGTCCTTCTGCCGGAACAACCTGCGAACCTGGCCTGGGGCGATACCGATTGGAAGACGCTGTACATCACGGCGACAACGTCGCTGTACAAACTCAAAACGAATACAACCGGTTTTGTGCCGTATCTGGCGAAGTAAATTTTGTGCTGTCTGCTTATGACACTGTCGTGCAACCAAGGAGGGAAAACGGTGCGCATATTCAATCGCGGTCCGAAAAAGTCATGGCGGAATGCGAGGCTGATATGGCTAGCAGTTTTCCTGATGGCCTCTCTGTGCTTGATATGGAAGTTCCACACAGTTTCTGCACAAGCGGCTGCCGTGCCTAAAGATGAGGCGTCGCTGGTGGATGCTTTCCGGCATGTCGAAGTCGCTTCCGTCTCCGACGCTCTGGAGCAGGTAACCGGCAAGAAGATGTACATGTCGCATCGTATGCGGCCCATTTTCCCCAGCAAGTTCGCAGGTTTTGCTCTAACCGTGCGATTGAAGAAAGAGGAAAACGACGATCCGACTGCCTTGAACGGCATGCTTTCCGCCATTGATATGGGCCAGAAGAATTCTGTGTACGTCATGGTGGTGGATGACGGCGTTGATATTGCCGGCATGGGCGGCCTGATGGGCACAGCGATGTTGTCGCGGAACTATGCCGGAGCAGTGATTGATGGAGGCGTACGCGATGTCGCTTACCTGCAAAAGATCGGCTTCCCCGTCTTTGCGCTCGGTATAGTGCCTTCCACTTCCGTTCACCATTATCGTTTTGCCGGCTCCAACATTCCGGTCGTGTGCGATGGCGTAGCAGTCAATCCGGGAGACATTGTTGTTGCCGATGCGGATGGCGTTGCCGTCGTTCCTCAAGGGGTGGCAGAGAAGGTTTTAGCCGTGGCGCAGGAAATGGATTACAAAGAGCACTCCATGTACGCCATCATCGAGAAGGCAAAATCCATTCTTGAAGCTGTAAAGCAAGTCGGGCGTCTCTGACGTTCACGATAAGTACATCCAGTTTGTCATTAAGGAGAATCGCGAGCATGTCATCCACCACGCGCAGAACCTTTGCATCCCGTATTGCGTGCCTGTTCACTGCCATAGGTGCCGCCAGTCTTATCGGCGATACCGCGAGTGCCGCCACGAAATCTGGGGCGGTCCAAAAGCTTGATTACGAGGGAAAGCCTGCCGCCGCCACTGCACTCTTCACTCCCGTTATCGTTCACAACGGAGTTCTTTACATCTCCGGACAGGGAGCGCACTCACGCGAACCGAACGCAAACATCCCTGCGGAGATTGGCATTCACACCAGGAAAGTCATGGATAACGTAAAGACCCTGGTCGAGGCCGGCGGTGGAACCATGGAGAGCATTCTGCAACTCAACGTTTTTCTCGCAAACATCAGCGACTACGCCGGCATGAACGATGTCTACAAAACCTACTTTCCCAACGGAGGTCCCACTCGAACCACGGTTGCCGTAGCCGCACTCCCCGGAAATTCACTTGTCGAAATCAACTGCACGGCTGCTGTCGTTCGCAAATAACCAAATGGGAGCGCAACGTTGAACCTGAAACCAATCTGCGTCAGGATCGAAATCCATTTTGCGGAAGCTGCTCGTGGGTAATCGGCCCACTGGCAGGCTACGTTGGTTCCTGGTTATCTGGCTGTTCGTGCTGGGTGCGGTGTCCTATCTCGACCGGGTCAATATTTCCATCGCTGGCACGGCAATAGCTGCGGAATATCACCTCACCCAGGTTCAACTGGGCTCGATCTTTAGCGCATTCCTGCTCGGCTATGCGTTCTTGCAGACACCCGGCGGATGGCTAGCCGACAAACTCGGTTCCCGATATGTGCTTACGATCGGAGTTGTATGGTGGGGAATCTTTACCGCACTAACGGCATCGGTGTCACCAGCCATTGCCGGGGCTTTTTCCGTTCTTGTTCTTATTCGTTTTCTGCTCGGTGCGGGAGAAGCCATCATCTACCCGGCTTCCAACCAGTTCATAGCGCAGTGGATTCCTTCGCAGGAGCGTGGCTTCGCTAACGGCTTGATCTTCGCCGGGGTCGGCGCGGGCACTGCTGTTGCTCCGATTTTGGTGACTTACCTCATGCTCCACTACGGCTGGCGATGGCCTTTTTGGGTAAGCACGGTTTTGGGATTACTCGTTGGCGCAGTGTGGTTTTTAGTTGCGCGAGATATTCCAGAACAGCATCCGCTCGTTTCTACAGCAGAGCTTTCTTACATCCAGCAGAACCGTACCGCTCGGTCTGCGACGGATTCAGCCCCTGTCCTTTCCTCCACGCCCCCCAAGTCTCTCTGGATGCAAATTGTTTCGAACAGAAGCGTTCTCGCGGTAAGCGCCAGCTATTTCTGCTTTGGGTATGTGGCATGGATTTTCTTCAGTTGGTTCTACATATACCTGGCAAAAGTACGGGGCCTGGATCTAAAGACGAGCGCGTTTTATAGCACGGTGCCGCCGATCGCAATCGTGATTGGCAGCTTGTGCGGGGGCGCGCTCAGCGACGCAATGACGCGAAGTTATGGAAAACGAGTCGGCCGTTGCGGGCTGGGCTGTGTGGCTCTAGTCCTAGCCGCAATCATTCTTGTAGTTGGATCGCGCGTTGCCAATGCCGCTCTCGCCAGCATTGTGCTGTCAGCAGGGGTGGGCGCACTCTACCTTTCGCAAAGCTCCTATTGGTCCATTAGTGCGGACATCGGCGGCAAGAGTGCGGGTCTTGTTTCAGGCTTTATGAACATGGGAGGCCAACTCGGCGGAGCGCTGACAGCATGGCTGACGCCCGTTATAGCCGAACGCTACGGCTGGACTTCTTCCTTTGTGGTTGCAGCGATCTTGAGCGGTATTGGCGCCATAGCGTGGTTATTGGTCGACTCCGACCGCACGCTCCCGCAGACAGAAGTAAACGGAGCTCAGCAACATTTCCAAAGTATTGTTCGGTGATGCGCGGCAAACCGGAATGGAGGAAAGCGTATGAAGTGTCGCCTCGTTTTGAAGACAGTAGGCACAACGGATGCGTATTCTTGTACTCGTTCTAGCGCAATGGAAATACGCTCCCGCTCCGCTTGGCTTGTAGGTTTGATTCCGTCTGGAGCAAGGGCTGGACTCAAATGCAAGGTCCATCTCTTTTCCGACTGATCGTTCATACGCCGCTTCGATCAGGATTACTGGGCGCTAGCAGCACTATCGTTACAGGCCAAGCGAGAAACAGAGTCGGAAAAATCGCATCCGCAAATGCGGCGCGAGGAATGAATACGATTCCAGATGCACACTGTTTCCCGCGAACGCATCTAACCGCTGTGTTGACTTGGGCTGTTTTCCCCGTCAATGCCTTGCGAAACAGCTCCTCCTTCTCTTCGTCGGAAGTAGCCTCTTCGAAATCCTCACACCATGGAAACCCCAATCATTTAGCTCGCAACACACACCTAGGATGTCGCTAGCATCGCTCGGACGCCCCGGCGTGGCAAGCGAGTCTCGGAGACGGAGTGTTATGCGAATCCTGCTTTACAGCCCTGACAATGGGGTCACCCGCAACTTTATGCCACACCTCTGGATGTTCTTGCTCCAGGCGCTCACTCCTCCCGAACATGAAGTTCTGCTGATCGACGGCAACGCCCAACCCATGGACGAAACTCAACTTGCGCAATTCGTCCGCGACCAGAAGATTGGGTTGGTCGGTATTGGCGCCATGACGAGAATGGTCGCCAAAGCATATCGCATGGCTGACGCCATCCGAGCCGAGGGAGTTCCGGTGGTGATGGGAGGGCCGCACGTGACCGAAGAGTCGGATGAAGCTCTCGGCCGCGACGGTGGCCCATGTCATGCCGACGCCGTCGCCTTGGGAGAAGCCGATGAGACCTGGCCGCAAATCGTGGAGGATGCTGTTCGCGGCGAGCTGAAAGAAATCTATGCGCCGGTTGATAGCACGGGCAAAGAGCGCAAACCTTCGCTGAATGCCTATCCCACAATTCCGTGGGACAAGATTGATCTCCGCCAGTTCAATCTGGTTCCCAGACTGATGCACCCATTACTTAAGAACTTGCGCGAAGGCTGGGGAACGTTTCGCATCGTGCCGGTTGAATCGGGACGAGGCTGTCCTTACGGCTGCGAGTTCTGCACGGTCACCGGATTCTTCGGAGACTCCATTCGCTTCCGCACGAATGAAAGTGTCGTTAATGAATTGCTCCTGCTTAAGGCCCGCGCCCGCAAAGAGCAAGGTCAGATCGCGGTTTTCTTCATCGACGACAACTTTGCGATTAATGTAAGGCGCACCAAGTCACTGCTACGTGACATCATCGCAGCCAAAGCCCAGGTCTTTTGGGTGGCACAGATCAGCGCCAATCTGCTGCGCGACGAAGAATTGGTTGATCTGATTGCTGCCTC
The DNA here is from genome assembly GCA_963848375.1 of Terriglobia bacterium. Classification (GTDB taxonomy): domain Bacteria; phylum Acidobacteriota; class Terriglobia; order Terriglobales; family Acidobacteriaceae; genus JAJPJE01. Next base: position 11,436 of record CAWKDK010000003.1, on the reverse strand, counting down.
TGGAGGCAAGTGGATCTTCATCGGCATGGAGTCCATCGATCCGGCAAATCTCAAAGACGTGAATAAAGGATTCAATAAGCCCAGCGAGTATGCCGCCGTGCTTGATCGCCTGGCAAAACGCAATATCTATGCCATCACCTCGTTCATTTTCGGCATGGACAATGACACTCCGGGGGTCGCGGAACGCACTTTGCAGCAGGTCCGCACATGGCCTCCAGGCCTGCCCATCTTCGGACTACTCACACCATTGCCTGCAACGCCGTTATACAAGCGACTCGAAGCCTCCGGCCGCCTCACACGCCCCCGGCACTGGCAGGAGTTTGCTCCGTTCACAATGGCGCACACTCCGCTCAAGATGACGATCCAAGAGGCGCATGCCGAAGTGAGCTACGGTTGGGCTCATTCCTATAGCCCGGAAGCGCTGGCCCAGGCAGTTGCGGCACTGGATGACGAGCACGTGGGCGATCGCGTCAACATTTTCCTGGCGCGTCTTTGTTTTCGCGGAATCTATTTCCCGATGCTGACGAAATGGTCGTGGCTGTGGGTTCTGCTCGAGAATCGGCGAACGATTCTGAGGCTGTTCAAGGAGGCAGTGTTCCGATGGAAGATTCGCCCACGAAATCCTGTCTCAGAGGATTCGTTGATCGCAATGCCTAACGTCAGCGGAGAAGGCAACACTTAGGAGGTAGTGTGGACGCGATGTGGCGACTGATAAGCAGCCCTGCGACTCCGACTGACGCGAGGGCAACCGCACTCTTGCCATTCGAATCCGTTGCAGTCGCAATGAACTACTCGGTTCGACCCACACTCAGAGTTGCGTTAGCCGGAGTTACGGCTGTCGAGCTGTCAACGACTCGTCTGAGTGCCGACAGATAAACTGGTGATGACAGTTTTCCCCTGGTAACTAGCGGACACGGTCACTATTCCGGCCACAATTCCAGTGGCCAGCCCGATACCGTTGATCGAGGCGATATTGGAGTTAGATGAACCCCATGTGACCTGCTGTGTGACATCTACGATCTGGCCGTTGCCCAACGTCCCATTGGCTGAAAATTGTTGGGTTTGCCCAGGCTGAATCGTGGTGTTGGCCGGCGCAATCGTTAGGCTTACAAGATCATTTGGACCACGGAAAAATTCGCCGCAAGACACTGTCAGGATCAGAATTACGGCAAGCCCAATGCTGTCGATTCTTCTCGAGAGAGTCGCCAACTCTCACCTCCCCGCAGGCTCACCGTGCGATGCATTCTGCGCGCTCACTTCGGCAATGCAAAAAGACTGAGCTTCGAGGACCTCCCAGCCAACTATGCTTCGACCTCTAACAAATCCTTCCACAAAGCTGCGCAAGAATCGACTGACAAATGTGCCAGTCTTTTCTTACAAGTATTTACGATAACCAGTGCACCTCTCCCGGGGGTGAGCGGCGGGACGCGCCCAAATCGCAACAGAGATCCGGAGTACCCTTGCCTGCATATTGCTGCAAGCGCCTCGTTAATACTTATCAGCTACAACAGGTTGGCTTGATGTAGATTTCAGGCTGAGTCATTTAACGCATCCCTAACGAATCGGAGGTGACGAGTTGCTACTTACCGGCTTGACACTGACATTCCTCAAACAGTTAGGCCTCGGACTTTGGCTCACCTCTCCTCTATTAGTGAGTCTAGCGACAATGATTTTGCTGCTGGGGCAAGCCGCTGGAAAGAATGAAGGGTGGTCTCGATTCGACAGCTTTTACTGGTCGTTCATCACCGCAACCACGGTAGGTTACGGGGACTTTCGTCCAGGGAAACGGGCTTCTCGATGTATTGCGATCGTCATCGCGCTACTCGGGTTGACGTTTACAGGAATCCTGATTGCGGTGGCTGTGCGTGCGGCCACCTTGGCGCTGGAGGTGCACGACGCCGCAGCAAAGATAGGGTAGATCCTTTGGAGCCGTCTCGCATTCGTTCCTGGAGTATTGTCGGATCGCGCTGTTGATAACGGGCGTTATCACTCCGTATCTCAGCCCGAGCTACCGAGTAACGGTCAGTGCCTTAGCGGCTTGATCCCACATGAATAAGCCGTCATTGCGGCGCAACTTGCCGCAGTTCGCACAGCTTGCAGTCAAAGGCTTAGGGAACTTTGCTAATAAAACGATTAGCCGGATTCTAGTAAAACGATTAGTCGTGAAGCGACGAATAATTGAGAGTGCCTGCGACGAAACACCACGCCAATGATCTACAATTGCTCACGATGTCAGCAGCAACTCATTCCGAAATTTCTACTCCCGCTTCTATCTCCGATGTGTACCGCATCGTCAGCGCTGCGGAGCAGCGGGCCTATATGGATAGGCGTACTCGTATAGAAGACATGGGCTTTCAGCTGGAGTTCGACGCTTACAACAACCTGATTCGGCTCACAGCGAATGGTGAGGTTTCAGACCAGTTCTTGAGCGAGGGGATTACCGCACTAAAGAAGTGTCGCGCTCAGTATGGCTCCTGTAACTGCATCGTCGACTACAACGCAGCGACAGAGATTACGGTCACAAGTCTTTGCTTAAGGCAACTGGCTGGCACACCGCCCATCTTCCCTATGGACTGTCTCACGGTGCACGTTGCTGCCAGGGATGTGATGTACGGCCTAGCTCGGATGTTTCAGACCCTCTCCAGCGAGACTCGCCCAAACTTCCGCGTGGTCCGCAACATGAACGAGGCAGTGGATTTGATCGGGGTGAAGTCGCCGACTTTCGTACCGATTGATTTGACCTAAAAGAACTGCGTAATGCTAAGCTGGCGTGACGCGCGTTAGTAATTCGGCGATTGGCTCAACATCGTGGATGTCATGGGGAGTAGCCACGGCGAGTCTAATCCGCAGGAGTTGCTCGCATTTCTTTGATTTCGTCGTAACTTCTATCTCTTGTCGCTCTGTATTGAAGCCAAATGCCGTTACCACTACTTCGTAATCTCCCAGCTCCACATTCTTGAAGGAAAACCTACCGTCGTGACCAGTTTGCACCCCGATGGATTTCGCATCGGTCTTGCTAATCTGCACTCGAGCGTCGATCGCATCGGGTGCTAACTATAGACAGATTTGCCAGACAGATTTGCCGCTGTTTTCGACGATTACTGTCGGGAACGGAGATTATCACTCATATCTCAATCCGGATGTGAGTGGTATCGCGATCTATCAACAGTAATCCGCACCTAGCGCAGTTATTTGTGTAAAGTCGTAGTCATGAGACGGTACACGACCAAGGAAGTAGCGTCGGCGATTGGCGTCGGCTATCAGACATTGCTCCGCTGGCTGTATGCGGGGAAACTCGACGAGCCCGAACGCATGATCTTGGGTGGCGCGAACATACGGCTGTGGACAAAAGACGACATTAAGCGAGCCCGGCAATACAAGGTGAAAGGCTACGATAGTCGGCGCAGCAGAAAAGGTACGGGACGTCCGAAGTCGCGTAAATAGCTAGTGATAAGGCGATATATCAATACCTATTCGGCCGAAACGCTATGGTCTTGCAGTCGAATGGTAGCAACCGATAAATCATCGAGCCTCATGCGATCTCCCGAAAATCGTCATCTATCGGTGTGAACGTCGGCGACGGCACTCCCATCAATTTCAGCGCCTCGTCCATCGTATGAACCACGCGCACGTATGGGCCGTGCTCCTCCGATATGAGTAGCTCAAACATACGCGCAAGCCCGTACGACACGTCCTTGGGCGCGACCGCAACCAGCAAGCAGTCCATGGAAACAACTGGTTGAATTCGAGCGATGGTCCTGACGTCCTCGCTAGGAAACGTAGCCTCGGTCACTCCAGTAAGATCGACAATGCAGGGCCATGGACCGAGGCGCTCCCAGCAGGATCTTAATGCTGCTTGTGCGTCTCGGAGAACCTGACCTGTCTCTTCGCCCTCGAATGAGATCCGAATGATCCTGTTTGTGGCATCGAAGTCCAGCCGGAACGATCCCATAGCCTCACCTCAATCCGATGATATAGCGCAAGACGCCTCGATGGACGAGCCGAAGGAGCGTCTCTGGGCTTGAGACTCGCTTGTGCGGGGCGACTAGGGTGTGTCTGCAGCGCAGACGGTGGATCGTGACCCTTCTGCATACCTCGCATAGTTGATGAGCATACGCATGGGGATAAGAGTGGCGAGAAGGGTGAGATCAGGGGTTAAGCGGTTTTTTCTTCTCGCCAAACTTCCAAGTCCCACACCTAACATATCGGGACGGCACGACGATACCCACATTCACACTTGGAGAAGAAGTAAGTCGTTGGTGCGGGAGGGGTCAACGAGTCGATGACAGACACATGCCTTCGACAGCGCGGACAGAAATATCCAATCTTCGTGATAGCGTTGGCCATGGAATCCGCCTTTCACTATCCCAAAGTGTGAGCTGCTGAATAATCGCTAGGAACTGTCAGATCTGACAGGGTATAGGCAGTACCGTTGCAGACTGCCCCGATTGAGGTTGCTACGAAGAGCCCCGTTGGTATTAGATGCCGTAACCCAAGACGATCATCTGCTTTAGCACCAAGACGAGGCGTTCATGGTCTTGCTCGTCGAGGGCAACGAACCGGAAGGGCTGCACCTTGCCAGACTGCCGCTTCGCCGGGCGCAGCAGTTCCACCAGTCCGGTGATTGGGCCAGACTTGGATTGCATTCTCAGCTCTGCTAGGGTGCCTTCGCGAACTGTGGTGTTGAGTTGGACGAGTCCGCCCGTGGCTGAGATTTCGTGCAGGACCGCGGGAACGCGCCTGCCTTCCAGCGAGAAACTGACCGACTCGCTGTTTGGGACCCGTATCCGGGCAGCCCGCACGCTGGGGTGTGGTTGGGGAAAATGAGCCATCGCAGCAAAGCATCGCAGCCCGAGCTATGGTTGAGAAAGGTTACTTCAGGACTATGTCCGACCGGTGACTTGGCTCCATCTACTTCTTCCCATTAAAACAGCAGAAGTTCTTTATGGCGCTGGACCACCAGATAAATTGTCCACTGGATGGAATCGTAGCGAAGAAAGGGCACGGTTACCCGTGCCCCCTCGGCTAATACCCTCCCCCAGGTATATCGCCAACTTCTGAAACATGCACTCGGTGAGCCAAACGCAGAAAAGGCTGCCGCTTGATTTCCAGTTTGCGGATTAATCCAATAACAAAGGAGTTATGTCCATCCGACGAGGAGCGCCGTGCCCATTTGCCGAGTCAGTCCGGTTCTTGTAGCGTCGCCTTTGACATTTTGCGTCACTAACAATCCCTGAACTGACAGTCTGTGCATGGGAGAAGAATGATGGACACGAACTGTTCAATAGTAAGAACCAAGTTTGACGAACGCATCGTCGCCAGAACCACAGCGGCCAAGTTCCGACGGAGAGTCACCTATAGCGGGGTTCAGGAGCGCCGCATAGACCCCACGCCTGAAGTGCTCATGGGCACAGGATGGTTCTGCCAGGAACTGGTGCGCCGCCCTGGCGTCTCCATCCTATTCAAGGAGATTGGCGCTCAACTAAGCGACGCGATCACAGCGACGCTATCCGAATACGGTTTTAACGAGTATCAACCTACGCAGTCGCGACGTTCATTGCGATTGCTCGCGACGTGTTGCCGCATCTTCCTCCCGTAGATCGTGCTCCGCTAACGAACACGACTGCCTCAGCGTTGGTCAGTTGCGCGGCAGAGACCGAGTTATCGGCAAAGCATGGAAAACCCACGTTGCGGTATTTCCCAACAGCCACAAACGAGTTTCGTTCGCTGCCTTGCTGATAATGGCTGCACTCTCGTTTCTGGCGTATCCCGTTTGGCTGGCTTTGAATTAGCTCGATTGTTGGCGATAACGGAGATTATCACTCACAATCTCATTCCGAGATAGTTGGTGGTATGTTGATTGTGGTTAGAGCGGTGAGCTTACCGTTCCGAACTAGGCCGCATCACGCCTTTTCGTGAACATCAAGGAACGCAAATGGTCCTTGCCAAGAGTTCGGCGGAGTTCCGTATAGGCAAAAAAGGGAATCAATACGACGAACAAGATGGTCCCCACAATCAGTTTTCCCTCTAGGCCCCCACCGCCAACTTGTGGAATGCTTTGGGCAAGTGTCTTACCGTGCCACATTCCAACGATCACTTCTTCCAAAACGTTAAAACAGACTAGCAACACGGCATATACAGCGGACTTGAAAAGAATAAAGTAGAAGAGCCGCTTGCCTTTCAACCGCTCTGCTACATGGAAGTCTTCGCCAAGCAAAATGACCTTCCCTAATACCAGTGCGTTGATAAGCGCGAACCCAATTTTGTAATCTATTCGGTAGCCCTGATTGAGGCCTCTATAGATGGCGAATTTATATAGTTCGAGCAGAAGGAGTACTATCCACAGATAGCCTACGATAAGGGCGTATTCTTTTACCCCTGAGACGACCCTCTGCTTAACAGTCGGTTTTTCTGGGTTAGTCATTCTGTTTGCCCTCAAGCGCAAGGCCGAGCCACGTTAGCAAAAGAGATTGATCCGATCTGCCCAGAGGCCGGGCTATTCTTGCCGAACTCTTTCATGCGGTGGGCGCGCTAATAAAAGCGCTAGCAAGGCATGAAGAGCACAAGCCGGCCACAGGAGATAGCTAAAAAAACCTCCACCTACTCTGAGATAGCCAAGATAAAAGGCTGCGAGAAGGTTGTAGTTGAGCAGGGCCCGAGTGGCGCGCGGACTTGGGCCATCTCCGCTTGGCCAACACGCCAGTCCCAGGCATAAAAGAGCGATCCCGGCCAGACGGCCTATCGCAATTCCTCCGCCTGCGAGACCGACGCCTAAGAGCACGCGGACGACAAAGCTGGGATCAGCGATCAATGCAACTCCCGTTGCTCCCTCAAGCGCCGCAGAAGTTTTCACCAGCGATCCTGTTGTCATCCGATACTCCCACTGCTCACGTAACTTAACTCCACGAAGACTGCAAAAGATTCCTCGCAGCGCCATCATCTCTTCAACGTTACTTCGGCTGGTAGTCCGAGTTCCGCGTCGCTACCGTAAGCTGTTTGCTGACGCCATTAACCAGAGTGCTCTCAACGTGGTTGGGCCCGCCCGGGATCTGCGCAAATTGCGCTGAGATCGTAACCGCGTCACTCGGGTCGTTCAGATATGACGCTACGTGCACACTCTCAATCGCTTTCTGCTCCCGGTTGAAGCCAATCGTCATCGAATCATTTGGCTTAACGTAGTTCTTGATCACCAGATTTACTGTTCCCGGATCTCCACTCGATTGGGCCGAAACGTTGCCCTCCTTGAATGCCGCCTGAAGTTTCTGTGGGTCAGGCGGAGCGTACTGCTTCGCCAGAGCGGCAATGTCCTGCCCGTATTGCTGGTACTCTTCTGTCTTCTTCTCGACAACGTGCTTCTTCACCCGGCCTTCGCGGCCCCCTTGCTGTGCCTGCTGATTGGTGAGTTCGGTTTTTTGTTGCTGACCATCGGGACCCATTTGCACCTGATAGACCTTCGTGTCCTTGACCTCACCCTTGAGGCTGATGGTCTCTTGTTCCTGCCAGCTATAGTGCTCAAGAGCCTGCTTGTTGGCGGCGGAGGCCTGCTTGATGTCGGCCAATTTTTCTTGGACTTGCGGGTTCTGGCCCGCGGCTCGTGGGACTGCCGTTAGCAACATTGACGCGCTTAAGGTTGTGGTAATCGCAATCGGCGCGAGTCTGGATAAGTGTGTGAATCGGATTTTCATGTTTACTCCTCTGATGGCTGGTTAACTCTTCGGCCATTGCTTGAACATCTTCTGGACGGCTTTCTGTACCATCTCCTGATTCTTATTGCCCTTGTTGTTCAGCGTATCTTGAGCAATCCCTCGCCACACGAGAGACTGATTTTTGGCGTCATACAAGTCGACAATCATGGTTCCTTCGACATTTTGCTCTGGAGTAATTCCCCCCATTCCTCCCCCAATTCCGCGCATGCCCCACGCTTGATAGGAGGTCTGCTGCTTCATGCCGCCGTTTGCGGTGAGGATCAGATCAGGGTGTTGTGACTCAGAAACTTTCTGCAATCCCTTTTCTGCCATCGCGTTATCGATGTCCTGTTTAGCCACTTGCGCCAATATTGAGTTCTGAATCTCGTTGGCATTGTCGGAACCCCAGGCATACGTGTGAAAGTTTGCGAAACTCTGGTTGTGGTTGTAGTTGACGGACACTTCTTGCCCGACGGCAATCATCGCCGTGAGGCAGAGCACCATCGCGCTCAACGCAAATCGAGTCTTCATAATTCTGTTATCCTTTCTCATATCTTGCCCGCGCCGTCAGCCGCTGGTTAGTCTGTGACTCTCGCGACCATTTCGGCAGCGGCTTTCTTTTCTTCTGCCGTCATCTGCTCCGGCCCGAGCCTATAGTTCAGCTTGTCGATCGTCCCGGTGAAGCGGAAGGGCACGTCATAGGTGAAGTCCACTGGCGTTCGGGTGTCTAACCCGATGTCGAACGTCTCGTCGATGGACATGAGCAACGGAATGGTGTGCGGAATCGTCTTGCGGTCCACCTCCTTACCATCCACGGTTAACACACCAGTACCACCCTTACCTGGGCCAGGACCGTCGTATTTAAAGTCGAAGACAATCGTGTGCTTTCCGGCGTCGAGCCCGGAAAGCCCTCTCCAGCGAAAGCGTTCCAGGTCCAGCATGTTGTAAACGAATACCGGTCTTCCTTTGCCGATTCGGAAAAGGTCGGTCGCGATCAAAGCCAAGAGTCCAAGGGCGGCGATCAGCAACAGGAGATAGCCAAATCGCAGTTTCCAGCGCCCGCTCTTCTTGCCCCACCAGACAAGAAGCAATCCCAGGATCAACAAACCCAGACCGATCTTCTTGAACAAGTCGCTCTTGAGCCACCAGTTGAAGCTATGAGTCAGAAGAAGGCCATAACCGCCAAAGCGTCCGCCCATCGTGGCGATGACTCCCTCTGCGCCGCCATCAGGAACGGTAATGTCGGCGGTGATGGTGTAGTCTCGGTCCAGAATGCTGGGAGCATTGCCGACGGGTATGCCTGGATTTTCACCCGTGTAGGTGAAAACCGTCTTCCCGGCGACCGCGCTCGGGCGCGCCGTAAGCAGGCGCACGAACCCCGTGTTATCCAGCGGGAAGACCTGGTATTTTGCCGCCTCTGTTAGAAATAGCGCTTGAAGCTCCTTCAACTTGTCGGGATGCTGGGCTGCGAGGTCGGTGTTCTCCGAATAATCCTCGGTGATGTTGTAAAGCTCCCACTTATATTGATCGAGGGGCGGCATCGTGCCCGTTCCCAGCTCCCATGGCGGGGCGGGCGGGGTCGTGGCGGCAATCCAGCCGTCGTGGTAGATGGCGCGGTTGCCGACCATCTCGAAATACTGGGTGTCGCGCTTTGAAGGAGCATTGGCGTTGCCCGAGTCCAAGGTGTAAAGCATGCTTACGCCTTCGATTGGCTTCTGCTTGATCCCATTGACCAGCTCCGGCGCCTTGATGCCGGCGGCCTCGAGAATAGTGGGGACTACATCAATGACGTGGTGGAATTGGGTACGAATGCCGCCTTCGTCTTTAATGTGGCCCGGCCAGGAAATCGCCAGCCCCTGCCGGGTGCCACCGAAATGCGACGCAACCTGCTTGGTCCACTTGAACGGAGTGTCGAACGCCCACGCCCACGCGACTGCCATGTGTGGGTAGGTCTTGTCCGAACCCCAATCATCGTAGTGCAATACATTCATCGCCTTGACTGCCTTGACGGCCGGGTCAGTGAGGATACCGTTGTAGGCGGTCATCTGGTTGAAGGTGCCATACAGGCTGCCTTCCGGGCTGGTGCCGTTGTCGCCGTCGATGTAGATAATCAGCGTGTTGTCGAGCTTGCCCATGTTCTGGACTTCCTGGATCACACGGCCAATCTCGTAATCCGTGTACGCCGTGTAGGCGGCATAAACCTCCGCCTCGCGCGCATACATCTTCTTCTCCGCTGCACTGAGCGAATCCCACTTCGGCAGGTCATCGGGCCAGGGAGTGAGTTGCGCGTTGGCGGGGATGACGCCCAGCTTCTTTTGGTTTGCGAAGATCTCGTCGCGCATAGCATTCCAGCCCATATCGAATTTGCCCTTGAACTTGTCAATCCATTCCTGAGTTGGTTGGTGCGGCGAGTGTGAGCCACCGGGCACGTAATAGAGGAAGAACGGTTTGTCAGGCGCCGATGCGTTCAGGTCCCTTAAGTATTTGATCGCGTCATCTGCCAGATCAGTCGTGAGGTTGTAACCGGGATGGCCCACCCATGGAGTCACCATCGTCGTATTGCGGAAGAGGTACGGAGTCCACTGGTCGGTCTCGCCACCCAGGAAACCATAGAAGTACTGGAAGCCCATGCCTATCGGCCATTGCTCGAAGGGCCCGGCAGTGGTGCTGTACTGGAAGCCTGGAGTGTTGTGGTCTTTACCAAACCAGGACGTCGCGTATCCGTTCTCCTTCAGGATCTCGGCGACGGTGGCGCTCTCCGGACCGATGACGGAGTCATAGCCGGGAAAGCCAGTGGACAGCTCGCCGATGACACCATAGCCGACCGAGTGGTGATTGCGACCGGTGATCAGCGCCGCGCGTGTTGGCGAGCACAGAGCCGTGGAGTGGAACTGAATGTAGCGCAATCCTGACTTCGCGATGCGGTCCAGCGAAGGAGTCGGGATGACGCCGCCAAATGTGCCCGGCACGCCGTAGCCCTGATCGTCCGTCATGATGAGGAGCACGTTGGGCGCACCATTGGGTGGCACGATACGCGGCGGCCACCAGGGTTTGGAATCCTTAGCGCTTTGCTTGATCACGCCGCCAAATTTCGGCGGTGGTGGCGGGAGCTGTTTTCCGTCGATGGTGGTCGTGGCGTCAGCTGAACCTAACGTGCCCGTGACCTGCTGCGCGGCGGCTGCACTGCCGCCTGCAAAAAAACTCGAGACGGCAAACGCTCCCAGCACTAGCTTCCGAAAACCCGTTCCGAAATCCATCGGTTCTCTCCTTGCAGGTACGACTGGCTTAGACCTCGTCTACGGAAGACCAAATTGATCGGCGTTGCACGGTTTCCACCGCAATCAAGGTGAAGACCCAGTAAAACTATAGGCCGCCGCTGAGTTAGGGTACGGATTGATTGCGATGGCAACGCGGTTAATGGCTGGACAACTCGGTTCAGATCGATCGCGTCCCTCCTGTACCTGCGCTGGGTCGCCGCCGCCAATCGATTAATCAAGATGTGCGGTTGCGCGATCGCAGGCAGTCGAAAGGGCGATTCCAAATCCCGGTGCGAGATGGTTAAACCCTATCTATAGGGCGAACGATGTCCTACTGGCAAAACTAGTAGTGGGGCTTTGTAATCTTGATAGGTGGTTTCTGACCCGGAAAAACGCGTATCTACATCGCAGGAATATCAGGGAGCGATCGCCCAAATTTTGGTTGGCGCCGTTATCAATTGGATCGGTGAGTTCGCTCCGGAGATCGGGCGTGT
>CAWKDK010000002.1:0-69415 GCA_963848375.1 Terriglobia bacterium | reverse complement strand
ATTATAGCTCCAATCGAGAGTTCTACAGTGTTAACAGATCAATTTCCGGCCGTCGAAGCCCGTGCCTGCCCGGCGCCTTTGCCGTACATTGCTGCCGTCACGATGCCGTAGATGACCACGCTGAAAAATTCCAGGCCGATCTGTTTCAGTGTGATACCCAAAAGCCACGGCTGTACCGTGTAGTAGATGAGGTACATCGGGACCGAAGTCAGTGCCCACACCGCGATTCCGAAACGAATGCCCTGTCCCAGCCACGGAGTTCCCGGCTTCGCTCCCTGCGCGTAGATCCAGACCATCGCCAGGGCGTATACGGCGAATGCAAAAATCATGTAGGGCATATATTTCGGCCCCTCGACCGGCGGTCGCATCAGTTGCGGAAGTGCCTGGTAATCGCCGGAAAGCAAAATGCCGTGGATCAGGAAGTTCAGCACGGTGACACAAATGAACACCACCAACCAGCTCAAAGCCAGCTTCTTCGCGCTCATAACGTTCTCCTTGGGAGCGCGGCATTTTCCTATGTGCGAAGTGCGTTTTCAACCGGAATATTTTGCAAAAGAAAAGAGGCGGGACGAATCCCGCCTCCATTCGCGAGTGCTACGAACACTTATTTGTTCTCTTTATTCTCTTTGTTCTCAGCAACTGCCTTGGCATTGCTTACGGCCGCCAGGAACGCATGCGCCGAAGCCGGAGGTGGTACCGTACCACTCAGGATTTTGCGCGGCGTGTAATCCTTGCCATAAATCGCTTCAATTGCTTCCTGGTCCTGGGCAATGCCGGCACCTTCCAGCGTCGCGCCGATAAAAGCGCCCTTGCTGCGCGAGTACGTCAGGATTTCCGTATTCAGTTTCCAATCCGTATCCGCTGATGCGTGACGTCCGACCGGGCCGGCCGCTGCCGAAGCTTCGCCGCCAATCTGGAACTTGCTGTTAAGCAGTTGCTGCATGCCTTTGTCATTCATAACCAGCATGACCAGGTCCACGCCTTCCACTCCGATCTGCGCTCCCCAGCTTCCACCAGTCACCGTAAAGAATGACGGGGCGCTCCAACCGTGCGTCGTGCGGCAAGTGGCTACGCCGCGTCCGTGCTTGGCGCCGAATACAAAGCCGCCTTTGATCAAATGAGGAACTACGGCAACGCACTTGGCGCCGTCGAGAACTTCCTCAGGAATCCCTTTATCCGGGGTCGCCATAATCTGCTGCAAAACTTCGGCTGATTTCTGCAGGCGATCCACGTCGTCCTGCTTATCTTCAGCTGAGACGAACGTGCTGAAGCACAACATGCTGAAACACAGGACCGTTAAGCTTGCCAAAAACTTTTTCATAAACACCCTCCGACTCCTCAGAACCCAACTATGTTGGCGCTACTATCTGGCGCTCTGGTGTTAGAAGCACGATTGTGACCCGGGGTTCGCCGGAACTGCGCGACGAAGAACCGCGCCAGCCTCAACTCCGCAGGCAACCTTTATGACAATTCCATTCGCGGCCGATACCCTCTAGGTTCATCTAAGGTGAGTGCCCAGTTGTATACGCCGAAAATTCAGGTACTCTCCTTTTCATCCAAGGGAGAGCAGTTTTGTTGCGTCGAGGCAGTCCGCCACTGGTACCTATCTGGCCGGGTGTGCGCGTTGTGGAGCGCAATCCCTATCCGTTTTTTCCTTTCAATCCGCGGTGGCAACAGGGACTGGAGCGTGAAGATCTGGACGCCTTTTGCTCGGCGCTCAAGCTTGCATGGATTTCCGAACGCCCCTGCTATCTTCCTAACGACATAGAAGCCATCGAGCAATTGCTGCGCGAAAAAGGGACTCCTCGAAGAGTCACCACAGTCGTGATCGGCAGATTCGAGCTGCAACCGGGAACGGGCCTGTTATTCTTTCCTCCGCAATTGCGCGCGCTTCGCCGGTTGATCGAAGGCGAAGATATGTACTCGCTGCTATGGGACGAATCGCTATGAGCGAAGAGCACGAAGGGCAGAAGCACGCCGCTTCAAATCAGACGCTATCGCCTGGCGAAGTCATGCAGGTTTGTCCAAATTGCTCCACGCAGTTACGCGATAACCGCTGCAAGCTCGTCTGCCCGCAATGCGGATTCTTCCTCAGCTGCTCCGATTTCTACTGATACTGTCACACCGAATTACTTGTCAGGAAACCCGTCTGCTTTTACACTCCTGCTCACACAAGGGGCGATTACAAACATCATGCGCACACGCCTGCACTTAGCTGTGGTGTGTTTTCTAATAGCTGCCGTCGCGGTGGCTGTCGCGGAACTGCGTTCGCCGACTGCGGCTGAAAAGGCGGCTCTCGACAAATATCTCGCGGCTCTCAATCCGGTGCTGGATCAATTCCAGGGCGATGACTGGGACGAAAATGTCGAGTATTCACTCGACGATCCGCAGGTGAACACTAACGATCCTGGCGTCCCGCTGGACATCAACGAACTGACGCAGCGGACTTACACCGTTCGCAACGGTTCGCAGCGTTTTAACGAGAAGATCGCGCCTTCGATGCAACAGTTAATGAGTAGTTCCGACATGAACGCGAAGGTCAAGATCGGACAGCAGGTGCAAAGCCTGATGCGCGTGCAGGTCCAGGTACACTTCAATCGCGCGAATCTTGGATTCGAACCTGCCCCCGCCAACAATCATGACTTGCACATTCCCGGCGCGGCGTTCGCATACAAGATCGACGACTCTGCGTTCGGTCATGGGACTGCGTACATTCTGGCATTCGGCAATTGGAACAATTCCAAGTGGGACGCGGAACATGGCTGGTATCACTTCCATTTTGCGCATCCGCAGAACACGCCGTACATCGAGAATATTGAGGTGCGGATCTACGGCGCCGATGACCGCATTCAACAGTTGCTGCATTCCATCGACTGGAACGCGCTGAACAACGGCCTCACGCGCTGATCTGCATTAGTTCGCTGAGCAACTCCTTGCCGCGCGGCCACGGGCCGTAGCCGGAATCGGCGTTCAGGTGTCCCGCGTTGCCGGCGTCTTCGAGCGCCGCTCCCCAGCAATTCGCGAAGTACTGTGCGCGTTCGAAGGTCACGAATTGATCGTTGCGACTGGCCACAACGATCGTGGGAAAAGGAAGACGATCGAGTGGCATTGGAGTGAATCCCGTTGTGCCCGATGGATACGAAGGCGCTTCCACATCTGACGGTCCGACGAGCAATGCGCCCGCGATCACACGCTTATATCGTGCCGCCCAATGCGCGACCGTTGCGCAGCCGAGACTGTGCGCCGCCAGCACCACACGATCTCCATGATGTCGAATGGCGGCGTCCAACACACTAATCCAATCTGTGCAGACAGGCGTAATCCAGTCAGATTGCTCCACACGTGTGCAGCACTCTAGTTCGCGTTCGAAATGGGATTGCCAGTGTTCGGGCCCGGAGGTGTAAAGGCCGGGAATGGTGAGGATGGTCGTGCGCATTCGTGTAGATGATAAAAGACGGCTCGAAAGCTCCGGTTTCGTTTCCGAGGTGGCGCGGGCGCCCTCCTCGCGAATGGCAACAGATTTGGGCGGCGGGTCGCTACGCCCCGGCTTTGGCTTTTTTCACTTCTTCCACCAGCGGCGGAATGATGTCGAATAAATTACCGACCACGCCGAAGTCAGCAATCTCGAAGATCGGGGCCTCCGCGTCTTTATTAATGGCAACAACAGCGCGTGCGCCTTTCATGCCGACGATGTGCTGGATGGCGCCGCTGATCCCGAGCGCAATGTAAACCTTGGGCGCGACCGTCTGTCCGGAGGATCCAACCTGGCGTTCCATCGGCAGCCAGCCCGCGTCGCAGATCGGACGGGATGCTGCAATCTCGCCGCCTAGAGCGTCAGCAAGTTGTTTCGCGATTTCGATGTTTTTCTGTTCCTTGATTCCGCGGCCGACCGCAACGATGATTTCCGCTTGCGTCAGATCAACAGCCTGGCGCGCTTCCTTGAACGGCTCTTCGGGACGGGTGCGAATCGCGCCGTCGGGAATCTGTATCTGCACGGTTTCGACGGGCGCGGCACTTGCGCCATCTTCGGCTTTGTCGCCGCGAAAAGATCCGGCCTGAAAGGTTACGAAGCGCGGGCCATCGCCCGCGAAAGCTACATCGGCGGCGAACTTTCCCTGGAACATCTGCCGGGTAAAGACAAACTGATCGCCTTCCTTCTTATAACCGGTGCAGTCGCTGATTACAGTGGTGCCAAGGGCCGTGGTCAGCTGCGGAATAAAATCGCGGACCTGATACGTGTGCGGCATCAGCACGAGCCGTGGCTTCTTGTCGGAGATGAATTGCTTCAGCGCGTGGACATAACCGTCGGGCGTGTACGCGGCAAGCGCATTCGATTCGAGCGCGTAGACCTTGGACACTTTTTTACCGGCAACTTCCGATGCAATCGATCCAATACCGCTGCCAACAACACACGCCTCGATTGACCAACCGGTTTCCGCCGCGATTGCCTGGGCTGCCGTGATCGTCTCGAACGAGACCCGGTTGAATTTTCCCTGGCGCTGTTCCAAGACCGCTAAAATCGTGTCTGCCATCTTTCCTCTTTGAACTTGTTCCTTCTTTTTCGCGAAGCTGCGCTCACCGCTCCGTCTTCATCTTCCAGCCAATCGCTGTAAGAATTATGCCGGCCACGGCAGCCGATCCAATCAGCAGCAGGAAGGCACGCTGGTGGCCGGTTCGATAACCGGCGGGCAGGAAGAACGTGACCAGCAGATCAAAGAACCACAACATGAACCCGATCGTGATCAGGCTCAGTCCGATTTCGTGACGATCTTCCGCCGGCGCGTACTTACCTGTTTGCAACAGCGTATTGCGTTGCACTTGTTTCATCCTTGCCTTCAGGCCGCGCGCCGATGTTCCGCTTCGTACGTGATCGGCGCCTCAGGAATTTCCTCGCTGACAACCTCAATCGCCTTACGATGTTCGATCTCGGCCGCACCGAAACAAATGAGTCCGAGTGCTCCCAACGCTATCGTTGCCCATAACCAAAGAGACGATCCCGCTCTCAGGCCCATCCAGATCCACTGGCAAACAATGAAGGCCTCGATGAAAAGAATTCCTCCGATTGTTCGTAGGGCCAAAGCCCGCATTTCGTGCTTCTCTTCAAGATCCAAAAGCGTCCGCGGAGCCGTCATACCCTCACCTCCAGGACGTAAGATTCAGAGCACGCGCACCTCGTTGCGGAGTTTCTCGACAAGTTTCTTGGCAACTTCCGCAGAGGTTCCATCCAGCATCTCTGTCTTCTTCGTCTTCTGAGGTATATAGAGGCGCTGAATCTGCTGCAGGTTGGGACCGAGCGCTGATTGTATTTCGGCAAACGTTACTTTTCGCAGAGGTTTGTTCTTGGCTTGCTTGATGCCAATCAGCGTCGCATACCTTAGTTTGTTAATCCCCGACTGGATTGTCAGCAGCGCGGGTAACGCCATTTCCACGAACTGAAAATAACCGGATTCGAGCTCCCGTTTCACTCGAATGCCGCCGTCCTTCTTTTCGATCTGCATGATGATGGTTGCGTGCGGCCATCCCAACAACTCTGAAAGTACGACTCCCGTCTGAGCAAAACCGTAATCGTCCGATTGAAGTCCGGTGAAAATCAGGTCGAAGGATTCGTCTTTGATGGCCTCGCGAATGGCCTTCGCGGTATTGACCGCATCGAGGCTGACGAATTCGTTGCCTTCGAGATGAATCGCGCGGTCGGCTCCCTTAGCCAGCGCTTCCCGTAATACCTGTTGAGCACGAGCCGGGCCGGCGGTGATGACCACTACCTCGCCCCCATGCTTCTCCTTTTGACGAAGCGCTTCTTCCAGAGCATACGCATCGGGTTCGTTCACTTCGTAACTGATGTCTTCGCGGATCCAGCGGCCACTCTCGTTGAGCTTCAGCGGCGCATCCTTCTGCGGGACCTGCTTCATGCAGACAAGAATTTTCAAACTACACCTCACAAACATAGTTCAGGGCAGCTTAGATGCTTGCCGCCACACGAATCGCTGCGAATCCCACTTGAAAAACGGGTAAGTATAAATGAGAGCGGAGGACGGCGAAACTCTAAGGCTCTGGTAGCAATGTTTCTTTCCCGCTGTGGCACGCAAGCGATTGATGAGAGATATAGGCGCAACCCAGTGTGACTTAGTATCGCTAGGCGATATATAAACGATGAAAGCCCGGCGAGAACGCCGCTTTCGCCAGGTACCGGAGACATTCCCGATAGTACATGTCCCTACTAAACCAAAGTAACTTTCACGAAAGGCCCGGAAATGCGAGGCTAGCTCAACTCCTGTAGTAACCAGCTAGGCGTTTCGGGCTTGGGTTAGTCCAGAAACGCCACCGACTGCACTCCGGAGACCTCAAAACGTTTCCGGCAGCGCAGGTTTTTACACGCGACGAAGTCGTCGCGACGCACCATGTAAGAGCGTGCCTTAGCGAAGCGAGCTCGATCGCGTTCGTCGGCACGGGGCGGCAGTTGCCGCTTTTTTCTGCGAACCAGCCATCCCAGCTCGTATTCAGCTGACTGGTGGCAATGAGGACAGGTCAAGGTAACAGGCTTGTTTTCAGGTTTCTCGTCGAAAAAATCGCGCTCTTCCATGGTAGGCCGCAATGCGGCTGACGAAATTGTAGTTCATAATGCCGTCTAAAGTCGTAGTGTCAGTGATTGGCGACGAAAGATGGCGAGAAAAAAGAAGGCGAAACCGTTTCGTGCTGTGATAGCCGTGAAATCCGCGGCTCGCAATGTAATTGGGACTCCGCCCGCGACTCGACGCGAGGAATCGTCCAGGCCGAATCGGGAGAAACATAAGCCGACAATAGGCAAACTGTTGCGCAATGAAGAGTAGTTTTGCGCCAACGCATTCGTGCGCGCGCGTCATGAAACGTGACTGGGCGAGATTTTCAACTGCGAAATTAACTTCTGTTTTTAACCATGTTTTGTCTGCCTTTGACCATCTTCTGTCATGATTTTGCCAAAAACACACGGTTTTAACGATTTTTGTAGGGCCAAATTCCTGATTTAGGCCTGTAGTTCCTATCTTTTCTTTCACCCACAAATCATCTCTTTCTTTCGCGAGTTCCTGGGCGTATATTTCCGCGCAGTAGTAGCTGGTTACAAACCCAAGCAAAACAGGAGAATTACCCCATGACTCGAGCCATCCGTTTCCTCCTCCTCGGATTGATGGTCGCCGGTTCAGTTTCCGCCGTCTCTTATCCCAAGCAACCCAAGATCGATAAAAGCACGATCCAGACTGGAATGGTAGGCCCAGGCGGCTGCCCGAAGTTGTGTTCCTGATCCCAAGTAGTAGGGTAACTGGCACTTCAGTAACTGAAGTAAGGGTGCGCAGCAAAAAGCACTTGCAGAGTACATGTCCCGACGGATATTCTCGCGCAAGTCTCAGGATTGGTGTTCTCATTTGAGGGCCACACGATGCGCACCCTTTTCATGTCCGTCTGGATCGGCGGCAATGTCCTTCTGACGCTCACGGCTGTCGTCGCGCTCTGGCGGAAAGTAGCAAAGAACCAGCCTGCGTTTTTCGCTTATCTTGCATACTTGGCCGCGTTTGCCTGGCTCAATCTGGCCCTTTACTACAAGATTCGGCGGCAATGGCTACTCCTACGGGTATTGGATCAGTACGTGGGATATACCGTGCTCGCATTTGCGGTCTTGCGAGAAATCTTTGTCCAGATTTTTCGCCCTTACGAATCTCTGCGCGAATTTGGGAACATTCTGTTTCGCTGGGCAGCCCTTGTCCTTATCTTGATTGCCGTCGTGATGACGATCTCCTCGAAACCAGGCTCCGACATGATCTCGCTATATTTCCTTATGACGCTTGAGCGGAGCATTGGGTTGATGCAATGTGGTCTGGTCATTTTCATGTTGCTGTTTGCCGGACAGCTGGGATTAACCTTGCGGCATCGACTGTTTGGCATTGCGATCGGCTTCGGGGTCATAGCAAGCTGTGAGCTCATGTTTACGACGCTGCAGGCTTATGGCACCATCAGCATGGTGACTTTAAGCTTGGCGAAAATGAGCTCTGAAATAATCGCCTACGTCATCTGGACATCCTACATGTTTGCGACTGAGCCGGAGCGTAGGCAGTCCGCAAGCCTTGCTCATGCGGCGAATTGGAACAACGAGTTGACTGGAGCTACGTACGGCAACTCCGGTTCCGCGTTCCTGCCGAACATCGTGGATACTGTGGAACGTGTTCTGAGCAAACGCACAGCAACCGAGATTTATCTGCACACTGCGGGAAGCGGTCCGTCGCTGCCGAACTAAGTCGAGTAATACCGAAACAAATCTGATCCCAACTGCCCGGCAGTTGGGATTTTGTTTTGCCGGTTAGCCCTGCGATTCGCACGCTCTCCGCCGAACATTTATCATGCTCAGTTCCGCTGGCCACATTGGCCGGATCTGGGGTCCACCATGATCGTCTTTCGCAAGCCGCTTGGCGGGATCGAACGCCCGCAAATGGAAGCAGATGTAGTAATCGTCGGCGGCGGTCCCGCCGGGCTCGCCTGCGCGCTACGCCTGTCGCAACTCATCGATGCGCACAATGAGCAGAATCCCGAACGCCAGATCAGCAAGGAGAACATATACGTGCTGGAGAAGGCACGTGAGATGGGCCAGCACTGTCTGAGTGGCGCCTTGCTCGACCCGCGGGCGATGAACGAGTTGCTTCCAGGATGGCGGGAAGAAGCTCCGATCGAAGCCGAAGTCACGAAGGAATCGGTCTACTACCTGCGCGAGAAGTCGAAGTTCAAATTGCCGGTAACGCCGCCACCTCTCCGAGATCATGGCAACTACGCGATCTCTATCAATCGATTTGTGAAATGGCTGGGAGAAAAAGTCGAGGCCGCTGGCATCACGGTATTCACCGGATTCGCCGGCGCAGAACTGCTGCTGGAGAACGATCAGGTCGTTGGCGTTCGTACCGAAGACAAGGGCGTCGATAAGGAAGGCAATAAGAAAGATAACTTCGAACCGGGATACGATCTGAAAGCGAAGATTACGGTTCTCTCCGAAGGCACGCGCGGATCACTTACCAAGCAGCTCGTCTCGCGATTCGAATTGGATAAAGATCGTAATCCCCAGACCTACGGTGTTGGCGTGAAAGAACTGTGGGAAGTACCGGCAGGACGCATCGCCCCTGGCGAAGTGATCTACACCATGGGCTGGCCGCTGACGTCGCAAGAATATGGCGGTTCGTGGATTTACGGCTTCCAGAACAATATCGTATCCCTCGGATTCGTCACCGGTCTCGACTATCCCGATCCGCGCCTGGATCCGCAGACCGTCCTGCAAAGCTTCAAGCGGCATCCATTCATCGCGAGTTTGCTGGAAGGCGGCAAGCTGATTCGATACGGCGCCAAGTCGCTGCCATACGGCGGGTGGTGGGCAATTCCTCCTGTTTCCGGAGATGGCTGGATGGTGATTGGCGATTCTGCTGGGTTCCTGAATTCGCAGCGCCTTAAGGGAATTCATCTCGCGATCAAGAGCGGAATGCTCGCGGCCGAAACAGCATTCGAAGCGCTACAAACAGCCTCGCCTTCCGCATCGCTAGGATCGTTTGGCAAACGAGTCGAAACCAGTTGGATTGGTGAAGAGCTCTGGCCGGTACGCAATTTTCACCAGGGATTTGAGGGCGGATTCTGGAGCGGGATATTTCACGCCGGCCTGCAGCAGTTCACCGGAGGCGCCGGATTGCGCGATCGCTACGAATCGAAGCCCGGCTACGCGCGCATGAAGAAGTTAACCGACGTTCCCGTCGACGGGGACGGCCGCAAGCAGCTACTCGACAACGCCAAGGGCGATGGCAAGCTGACGTTCGACAAGCTGACCGATCTCTATCACTCGGGAACGAAACATGAAGAGGATCAGCCCGCGCATCTCGTAATCCACGACACCAACATCTGCAACACGCGTTGCGTTCAGGAGTACGGCAGTCCGTGCCAGCACTTCTGCCCGGCGAATGTGTACGAGATGGTCGAGGCTCCCGATGCGCCGCAGGGGAAGGAAATCCATCTGAACCCGTCGAACTGCGTGCATTGCAAAACCTGCGACATTATGGACCCGTATCAGATCATCACCTGGGTCCCACCTGAGGGCGGCGGCGGTCCCAACTACGACGGCATGTAGCCTCCGACGGCGGTTTTTCAACGCGTTCAGTCACCAAACCTTCTCGCACCGTTGTGCTGTCCGTCACAGCACTAGAGCCTCCTACCGCGTCACTATGGTGGATTCGGAGGACGCATGAAGGGTAATGAGAAGGTCATTGAGCAGTTGAACTCCGCATTGAGCTCCGAGTTGACGGCTATTGTGCAGTACATGGTGCAGGCAGAAACGCTTCAAAGCCAAGGCTACGAACGGCTCGGCGGCCTGCTAAAGCAGCGCGCCATCGAAGAAATGCACCACGCCGAACGTCTGATCGAGCGGATCGTATTCTTTGACTCCCAGCCAAAGGTTGATGTTGCGCTCACACCGCAGCTCGGTGGAAACGTACAGAAACAACTGGAGACGGACTTCAAAGACGAAGGCGACGCCATTCACACCTACAACGCCGCCATACAGGTCTGCGCGGAAGCCTTGGACGACGGATCGAGTGAGCTATTCAAAGGGCTCTTGCTGGATGAAGAAAAGCATGCAGACTTCCTGGAAGCGCAGCTTACGGCCATCCAGGCAATGGGTCTTGGAAACTATCTGGCGCAACAGCTGCACGCTAGCAAAATGACGAGTTCCACAGAGGTTGAGCCTCGCCGAATCTAACTCCTCGGGAGAGAGCTGTTTTCTCAGTTCCTGTGCAAGGTTCTGCATATTCGTGTGTATGTGGAAATGCGTTTTGCCCTGCAGCTTCGGATAACGTGATTGCACGATCACCCTCCGTGCGGGCTACTTCGTCGTTTCTCCGCATGCCTGTGCGGTTCTCCCTGACTCTGCTCAATTTCAGGCGAATCCGCATCCTTCGTTAGCTATCAGTCCTTCGCCGGGAAACCTTCCCACCCGCGCCAAACCTCGTTGCCTGTTCAGGAGTTGGATTATGGCGAAGCACGTCTTTCGCTTCCCGATCGGTCGCTTGTTACTAGCGCTTCTATGCTGCGTCAATTCCAGTATTGGCGGACAATCTCGATCTGGCCTCCGCTCGAACCCGATTTTGGCCGCGCTGTTACATTGGTCTTCTCGGGATTCAACGACAACTCTCAGTTATTCTCTCGTTCCCGTCCTGGAAACGTGGATGGCCGACGGGAGACTCATTCCGGAACTCTGCTCTTTCGCATGCGAGTTTCAGTCAGGACACGGTTGCATCTACCGGAAGAAATCTCGTTTCATCATCAAGATATCCGGGACTATCCGGATTTCGACAAGGATAGAAGAGACGTCGATTTCGATTGGAAAAAGCACTATCCGCGCAGCGTACCTGAACCTCGTCTCTCAGTTTTTGGGGACGTCAGTTCTTGTCGTGGCGTTCAGTCTAAGAAAACGATTTCAGCGATGATCCAGACCGTAGGCGCGGAGCCGCTTCTGCAGTCTGGAGCGGCTTCTCATCTCTGAAATCGACAAAAACATCCCTCCGCAAAGCGTCGCTCAAACTCAAGGCGAATTTCTGGAACCTACTTGCCCATTCGCTCGTATCCTGAAGCAGAGCTACTGCTATGTTCACTTTCATTCTTTGGTGCATTCTCTTTGTGCTCTGCTGGCCGCTGGCGCTCTTGGGGCTCGTGCTGTATCCCCTTGTATGGCTGCTTCTGCTCCCATTCCGGATCGTCGGCATCGCCGTCGACGGCGTTCTGCAATTTCTATGGGCAATCCTGACGTTGCCGGCGCGATTGCTGCGCGCGCCCGGCCGCGTTTAGGGCAAAAATACAACGGCCCACGACTGTGACCAATCGTGGGCCGTCCGGTAGCCTGTTTAAATTGGCCTGAGGCGGGTCACCCTAACGTTGACCCCCCGCCAAGTACTTCCGATTCCAGCAGCATCGCCATTGGAACGCCGCCTGACACTGTCGCGCCACTCACCAATCGGGTGGCCGTCACACCGGAAGCCAGGAGAGGATTTAGAGCGAAACGCCCTAGACCTCAAGCACCTCACTGTGGCTGTAACTATGACTGTCTGAATTTGTCGACACTGGACCACCTCCTTTCTCAGTGTAGGGGCAGATTAATACAGGTTCGGATTCACGTCAAAATCAGCTCTGGATTTGGCAAAGGTGCGCTGGGCGGCCGAACAAGCCACACGGAGTTCGCTTACTCGGGCAATAAAAATGCCCGGCGGAAGTGCCGGGCTTTTTCATCAGGAGCCTGGTTATTAAGGGTATGAAGCAGACCCTAGTCAGCCGGCTACATGCAAGTGCCGGGTACGATTCAAAGCGGTCTCGACCTGTACCGCCTCCAACTGTAATTGCGGAATCATTTCCAGGACATCGTTCAGCTCTTCTTTCGAGAGCCTCCCTGAAAACAACAAGTCCATTGCAGATGCCTGCAATTCCTTGAGAGTTCGAAGCCGCTGTTGGAGAATCGACTCGCTGGTTTGCATCGCAACCACCTGTTCCTAAGGTGAGTTGACGATAACCGAGTGCTTCACGAGCGCCTGTGACGCACATCACATACGCTTGTGGCACCACGCACGATTTCCCGCTCCCACAGCCCTATTCCGCCGCCTCGAACTCCACGGCCTGCTTGAATCCCTTGGTCTTCCACGCGCCGTAAGCAATGCCGGCCCCAAGCCAGATCGTACCCACGACTTTTGCCGTCGGGCTCAGATTCCACCAGATGAATGCGCAGATCAGGAAGCCCAGCACGGGCACCAGCAAACTCGCGGCAGTCCTCTCTCCGGAGCGCAGGAAGTAGCGGACAAAGGACGCCGCGTTCACTCCCATGAAGGCGATGAATGCGCCAAAATTCAATGCCTGCGCACCTGTCTCATACGCTCCGCCGCCCAGTTGTCGTGCGAAGAGCTCTAACAAAACTGCGCCTGCGAGCGCGAAGGCTCCGACGGCGATAATGTTGTTCTGTGGAATACGCCGCTTGGGTTCAATGACGCCAAAGAATTTCCTTGGGAGAGCGTCGTTGCGTCCCATGCCGTAAAGCAGTCTTCCCGCGGCCAGTTGCGCGCCCATGCCCGAGCCAATGTTGGCGATGAGGATAGTGAAATTCAGCAGTTGGAACAGAAAGAATCCGCCAGCCTGCCTCGCCACCAGCGGGAATGCCGACTCCACCTGGCTCTCCGGGAACGGCTTCGAGCCCCACACCAGTTGCGCAGCGTACACTTCGAGTGATGCCAGCACGCCGGTGATCACGCAGACCAGCACCGTCGCCAGCATGATGTTGCGCCGCGGATTCTCCACTTCCTCCGACAATGTCGAGATTCCATCAAATCCGATATAGGTGAGCACCGCGATCGATGTCCCGCGGAACACTCCGCCCCAACTGAACGTCGCCGGGTTATAGAAAGGCTGCGTGAAGAACCCCGCGCCGTATTCGTGCAATCCCCACACGAAGCGAATTACGAAGACGAAGAAGATGACCACCACAATCGTCATCCCCGCGGCCATCACATCGTTGATTCGCGCCGAAGTCTTGATGCCACGCAGGTTCATCACCGTGAAGAACACGGCAAAGACTACCGCCAGCACGTAGTACGGAATTCCCGGCAGAATATTCTGCGTGAGCTTGCTGCAAATTGCGGTGCAGATCAAGCGGGTTCAGGATGTAATCCATCACCATCGCCCAGCCGGTCAGATACCCGAGCCCGGGATGAATTTCCTTCCCCACATACGTGTAGGCCGACCCGGCGCTGGGATAGGCGCGCGCCATCTTTCCGTAGCTGATCGCCGTGAACAGCATCGCCACCATGGCGATCAGGATGGTGGTCACCACGTGGCCGCCAGCCTTATTACTGATCACGCCGTAAATGCCCATCGGGGCGATGGGCTGAATGATGACGATGCCAATGATGATCAGGTCCCAGAGCCCCAGGGTTCGTCTCAGGCTCGGTGCAGAGGAAGTACCAGTCGCGGGAGTGCTAGTTGTCGCCATGTTCCTCGGGTTACGCGGTTAGGGATTGAGTCCGCGTCATATTGCCTCAGAAGGGCATGGGACCGCAAATCTGAAAACAAGAATCACTAACTTCGTGATCCTTTGTGTCCTTCGTGGTTGAGTCTTCTTGGTCTTACAGCGGGAGCAACATTCCCTTTTCCAGGTGCCGCGTTACGTGCGCGTACGACGCCGCGTGCGGATCGTGTGTCACCATCACGATCGTCTTCCCGAAGTCCTCATTCAACATCTTCAGGATTTCCAGCACATCTGTCGCGGAATGACTGTCGAGGTCACCGGTAGGCTCGTCCGCGAGCACAATCTTCGGATCGGTCACAATCGACCGCGCGATAGCCACGCGCTGCTCCTGTCCACCAGAGAGCTGCTTCGGGAAGGTGCGTCATGCGGTCGGCTAATCCGACCAGTTTGAGCGCCATCTCCACGTGTGCACGACGTTCCTGCTTGTTCAGCTTCGTCAACAGCAGAGGCAGTTCCACGTTCTCTGCCGCAGTCAGCACCGGAATCAGGTTGAACGTCTGGAAGATGTAGCCGATCACGCGATTCCGCCACTGCGCCGCTTCCTGATCGTTAAACGCGAAGATGTCCTCTCCCAGCACACGCATCTCGCCGTGCGTCGGACGATCGATCGCCGCAATCATGTTCAACAAGCTTGTCTTGCCCGAACCCGAAGGGCCCATCAGCGCGACAAAATCCCCTTCAAAGAAGTCGATGGAAACATCGTCCAGCGCGCGCACTTCGAACTCGTCGCGGCGAAAAATCTTGCTGATATGAATCGCCTCAACCACCTTGGTTCTGACTGCAGTCTCCTGCATCATCTCACTCGTCGCCATGTCGGATCCTACTTCTTCACGCGAATGCGAGTGCCGTCTTTCAACTCAGCCGGAAGTTCCGCAATCACCGTCTCGCCTCCGCTCAGGTTGTCGACCACATACCCATCGCTATGCGTTGCCAGCACCTTTACTTCGCGCGCCACCGCTTTGTCATTCTCTACCAGGAACACAGTTTTCTTTGCGCCCTGGCTGCGCACCGCAGTGATCGGCACCAGCGCGCCATGAACCTCCTGGCCGGGCTTTTGATCCGCCAGGAACTGTACATTCGCATTCATATCCGGACGCAGATAATCATCCGGATTCTTGATCTGCACCTTCACCTGCACCGTTGCCTTCTGACGATTCGCTTCCGGGGAGATCTCCGCAATTTCGCCGTGATATTTGCGATCCGGATACGCGTCCGTCGTGATCACTCCGGCCATATGTGCCCCCAGCTTCGCAAAATCATCTTGCGCGATATCGAGTTCCACCTGAATGTCATTCAGATCGGCGATCGCTACCACCGAGCCCTGTGGGCCACCCTCGGCCGTGCTGGCAAACTGTGCAGTTACGAGCTCGCCTTTTTCAGCCGTGCGCTCGAGGATCGTTCCAGTCACAGGAGCGCGAATCTGCGTTGCCTCCAGTTGCGATTGCGCAAAGGCCAGTTGTCCTTCCGCCTGCTCCAGATCGCCGCGCGCTTTATCGATATCCTCCTGCCGCGGTCCGACTTTCGCCATGTTGTACGTCTGATCGAGCGAGCTCACCCGCTGCACCGATCGCCTCATATTTTGACAGCGCATCGTCCAGCTGCGACTTAGAGTAGACGCCATTTGCAAATAGCTTTTGCGAACGCTCCATGTTGATCTTGTCGTTCGTCAACGTTGCCCGGGCTTCGTCGAGATCGTGATTCGCCTTCTGGATTTCCTGCGGGCGCGAGCCGTTCACCAGCGCCGCCAACCGCGCCTTGGCGCTCTCTACGGCGCCGCGAGCTGCTTCCACATTGGCGCGAAATTCCTGGTCTTCGAGACGGACAAGCACCTGTCCTTCTTTCACCTTGTCGCCCTTCTCCACTCCGATCCAGGCAACGCGACCCGTGACCTTCGAGTTCACGGTGATCTTGTGATGCGCCACAATATATCCAGACGCTGACAGCACCGTGCCCAGATCGCCATTCACCGGTGTCGCGCGCACCACTGGAACCTCTGCGGCACCCGACGAACCTCGGCTCATGGCGAGCAACCCAAGCACGAGGATCACCGCCACTCCCGCGATGATGTAGCGCTTCGACCACTTCGCTGTCTTCGGAGCAGCTCGCTGCGAATCGTCGATCTTCAACGTCTTCAAGTCTTCCAGTTTCGTTGCCATTTTCTTCTCTCTGTCAGGCTCAACAATTTCCGAACCCAATTAATCTCGCAATGCCGCCAGAATGCTTTGTCGCGACGCGTGCCAGGCCGGAGCCAGTCCGCCGATCACGCCCATCACCACAGCAAAAATCAGCGCCGAAATCACTACGTCGACCGTAATCCGCATCTGGAAAATCACTTCGCTGAAGGTCGCTGAGTTCGATGTTCCCGTAGTCAAGCCATTGAACGGCAGCATCATCAGAACTGCTGCAATGCCTCCGATCAGCGAAATCAGCAGTGACTCCAGCACGAAGCACGTCAGAATGCTCGGGCGCGAAAATCCCAAGATGCGCAGCGTTGCAATCTCTCGCGAGCGGAATGCCACCGACGCATACATCGTGTTCATCGCCGCGAAGCACGAACCAATCGCCATGATGATCGCAATCACCGTGCCGATAAACTTGATCGGCGCACCCGAGCGCGTCTGCTTTCCGTAGTACGCCGACTCGTGCATTCCATCGAGCTTCAATCGCTGGTCATCGCTCATGCGTTTCACCAGCGCGTCGGCTGAATTGGTGTCGACCGCGCGAATCAGGATCGAGTTATAGATCGGACGATCGAAATCCGTCGCCATCAGGTTCACATCGCCCCATATCTCGGAATCGTGCGCGCTTCCACCACGACTGTCGAAGATTCCGACTACATCCCAATCACCCTTGCCAAAGTGCAATTTGTCGCCAATTTTCGCGTGAGCGAATCGTTGATTCACCGAACGGCTCACCACCACTTCGCGCTGACCTGGCTGGAACCACCGCCCGTCCGCCAATCCAATATCCGGACGAAGTTTGAAGCCGATCGGCGACATGCCGCGCACTGTTACGTTCACTTCGCCCGTCCCGTCTTTTCGCGGCAACACGATCAGCACGATCATTTCGCCCGAAGCCAGCGGCTGCCCGTTCTCATCCTTGGCGACACCAGAGAGGAACTTGATCACCGGCAACGTCGGCCGATCGATCACGCTCGTCAGTTCCGTGTCCGATCCCTTGCGCAGTGCCATCACATTCATCGGATCGCCAGTCGCCGTGAACGCCTGCTTCAATCCGGCGAGCAATGCCATGATGAAAATGGCAATCGCAACCGTGAGTGCGATTCCGAGCGCGGTCATCACCGTCGCGCCCAAGCGCATCCGTAAATTGCGCACGTTATATGTGATCGGAATCGCCATTCTCTAACCCAGGTGCCTCAACCCTTCCGCGATACTCAAATCCGAGGCGCGATACGCCGGAATAAAAGCGCTCACCAGTCCAACAAACGCCGCCACCGCCAACGCGACCAGCAGCGTTGGGAATGTGACCGTCAATCCTTGCAGCATGCCTCCCGCCGGAGAATTCGCAACTCCCTTCACCAGCACGTTGGCCAAGGCAACGCCCGCCAATCCTCCAATCAGAGAGACCGCCACGCCTTCTCCCACGAACAACACCAGCACATCGCGACGCGTGAAGCCCATCGTCTTCAGCACCGCTACTTCGCGAATCCTTTCGCGGATCGACATTGCCATCGTGTTCCCGGAAACCAGAAGGATCGCGAACACAACTGCCATCGAAATTCCCAGGATGAACGCCTTCACGTTACCCATCATCGCAATGAATCCCAGCTGAAACGCCTTTTCGGACTCCGTCTTTGTCGGAGTCGGCGAGTTGCGGAACATGTTGTCTACGGACTTCGCAACAGTGGGCACATCATCGGCTGAGTCCACGCGGATCGCGAACATTCCATCCTGGCCCTTCGCCCAATTCACCGCTTCTTCCACATACGTGTAGTCGAAGTAAAGCGCTTCGGCGGAGTCTTCCGCGTCAGTCATGGCGCGAATCGTCAGGTTCAGATTCACTGGGAAAATCGTGCCGTTCAGAATGATCTTGTCGCCGATCTTCCAGCCATGTTTCTGCGCCAGTTTCCTCCCGACCAGCGCGCCGGCGCGATCGCGGATCCACGCTTGCTCCTGATCCTCAGGAATATGCCACTCGCCGTAAACCTTCACTGCTTCTGCCGGATCGGTCCCAAACTGCGCGAAGAAATTCTCTGGCTTGTCGTCTTTGTATTGGCCGCCGAACCACGACATCGGGACTACATTCACCACGCCGGGAACGCTGCGAATCTTGTTTCGATAGGAGCCGGGAAGAAAGAACGCCAGCGAAACTCGATGACGTGTCATCAGGCGCAAAGCTGTCTCAGGGGCGCCCTGGTCGATGTAGAAGGCGCGCCACACCGTCATCATCAAGGTGAGCAGCAGCAGCGACACGCCGATGCTGATGATCGTCATCGCCGTTCGGCGCTTATTCCGAAACGACTGCTTCACTACAAATTGTGTAAGCGTCATAGCGGCTGCCCCTGACTCCAGAACGAACCCGGATGATCTTCGGGATCCCATCGCTTACTCCATAAGTAAATGTGAATTCACATTTACATTTTGTCAAGAAAGAAACGCCCAGTAACTTCGGTTTCCTGGGACTGACTACACATCGGATTCTCGACTAAGCCCGACAGAGATGGTTAGTGCGTTTCATCATTGCGCCGACCTGACAAATGTCATCCGCGCCGTACGCGCCTGGATTTTGAGCGCTTTGCGGAAGGTCTCGCGCTCTTCTTCTTGCTTTTCGCAAATTTGAATTCGTGTTCGGTCATTACAACACGCGTGCCAGCGAAGCGTACGCCCTCGAACTCCAATTTCATGCGTTGTTCCAGGCCGTTTGCGCCCGGCAATCGGATGCGTCCACCCGCTCCCACTACTCTATGCCAGGGCAGGCCGGAAGTCGCGCGTAACGCCCAAACTACCTGTCGTGCGGCGCCGGGAAAACCTGCCGCCTGCGCAACACTGCCATACGTGGCAACTTTGCCCTTCGGGATTTTGCGCACCACTCGCCAGATCGCTTCGAACACCTTTCTAACTTACCTGATTACAACTCTTCTTTTCCAATGACGATCAAGAGGCGCTCGAATCGACACACGTTCTCCCGTCTCGCCTTTACTACGTCGCGATTATGTTCCCGTTCCGTCGTACGCGGCTTCTGCCGACGATAGACGAACGAGCATTTATGATGGATATGGGATGAGTGAAGGACAATGCGGACGATGTGGGCGAGCATTACCACCGGGAAGTTCAGTCTGTATCTACTGCCAACCCTCGATCATGCGCTGGCGGCGCGAGGCGACGATTATCATCTCGCTGGTTGCCGTGGGAGTGCTTCTCTTTGCGGTTGCCTGGGTCTTGACCAGGACTTTTGAGCGACGGCGCGATGCGCTCGCCAGGCGCTGGTTCAACGCTGGACAGCAGGCCCTCACCGCTTCGCAGCCACAAACGGCCGTCGCCGATCTCCGGTCGGCGCTTTTTTACAAAGACGATGACTTGTACCGCCTTCGCCTTGCCGAAGCATTAGCCCAGGCGAACTACACGGATCAGGCCAAGGCTTACCTGCTGAATTTATGGGAAGAACGACCAGGCAGCGGCAACATCAATTTGGAATTAGCGCGCGTTGCCGCGCAACAGCACAATACCGCTGACGCAATGCGCTACTATCATGGCGCCATCTTCGGCGTCTGGGAGAGCGATGCTATCGAGCGTCGACTCGAAACCCGGCTGGAACTGGTTCGTTTTCTCCTGCAGCAGAACCAGACCTCCTCAGCCTATGCAGAGATCTCATCGCTGGCCGCCAGTATCCCTCCTGATAATCCGGAAATGCGTACGACGGCGGGAGATTTGTTTGCCCGCACCGGCGATTCCGCCAATGCCCTTACGCAATACGAAATGGCACTGAAGAATGACCCTCACTCCTTCGCGGCGCTCTCTGGAGCAGCGAGGGAGGCTTTCGCCTCCGGCAAGTTTCGGCGCGCAAAACAGCATCTGAACGCCGCACTCCACGAGCATCCCGATGACTCTGCGCTGATCACCTTGCTGGAGCAGACAGATCTCGTGCTGGCTTCTGATCCGCTCGAACGCTACTTGCCTCGCGAACAGCGTGTTCAGCGCGCTCTGACTGCCTTCAACCAGGCTGGCGTGAGACTTCAGCAGTGTGGCGCGCCCGTTTCTCTTTCGGCGTCGCCGGCCACCAAGAAGATTTCCAACGGAGCCGATGTCAACGCCAGTGCCGGTTCTGCGAATGCCAACAAAGCGGCTCAGGATCTGGCGCCGTTGGCAACTGAATGGAACAACCTTCGTCCGAGCATGAGTGCGCGATCGCTTTCGCTTAACTCTGATCTCCTCGAAAACGGAGTGGATCTGGTCTCTCGCATCGAACAGGCAACCGACAAGACTTGTGGACATCCCACCGGACTTGATTGGGCTCTCTTGCAACTCGCAAATTATGGTTCGGAGGTAGAACGCTGATGGACACTCCGATCCAAGGTTCGAAAGTTCAGGAGCAGGAAGCGCTTGCAGGAGCATCGCCCACTCCGGGCGAATCCACTCCTGTCGAAGTCGAACTTCGTGAAGCCGCATTCTTCGAAGAACGTTTCTTCCTCATCCTCTCCATCTTCATCGGCGTTTTTTCCGGCCTCGCCGTAGTCTGCTTCCGCATCTCCATCGAGTGGACGCGCATCCTCATCCTCGGCTCAGGGCTGAATGTCACCGGGCCGCGGTTGATTCTCGCTCCTGCAATCGCTGGACTGGTAATCGCCTTCTTCGTCCTGCATGTCTTCCCGAGCGTTCGCGGCAGCGGTGTCAACCAGACCAAAGCAGCGCTCTACATTTACGACGGCTATATTCCGTTTCGTACTGCGATCGGCAAGTTCCTTTTGTCTGCTCTCGCCATCGGATCAGGCCACTCCCTCGGCCCTGAAGACCCGTCATTGCAGATCGGCGCCTCTCTGGCCTCAGCGCTTGGACGCCGCCTTCGTCTCTCGCGCGAAAAGCTGCGCCTGATTGCTCCCATCGGCGCGGCCGCGGGATTGGCCGCGGCCTTCAACGCTCCCATCTCCGCCGTGCTGTTCGTCATTGAAGAAGTGATTGGCCGCTGGACCGCTGGCATTCTCGGCTCCGTCGTTCTTTCGGCGGTATCGAGCGTCGTTGTGGCTCGCTGGTTTCTCGGCGCGGAGCCCATGTTCCGCGTACCCCCGGTCGCCTTCGTCCATCCCACTGAGTTGTTCGCCTACGCCGTGCTCGGCATCTTCGGCGGCTTTGCTTCGATAGTCTTCGCCAAGCTGATAGAGACGCTCCGCCCGCGCCTGAAAGGGCTTCCCCGCTGGACTCAGTACCTGCAACCTGCCATTGCCGGCCTGATCATCGGACTGATTGGCTTTTTTGGATTCCCTCAGGTGATGGGCGCCGGATATGAGTACATCGATCAGGCCATCCACAACCAATTCACATGGGAGGTGCTGGGCATTCTCGCCGGCCTGAAAATTCTCGCCACGACGCTTTCGTTCGTCAGCGGAACTCCCGGCGGCATGTTCGCCCCAACCCTGTTCGTGGGAGCGATGCTCGGTGCCTTTGTCGGCGCAGTCGAACACATTCTCGTTCCCCACATCACCGGGTCCACGGCAACTTATGCGCTTGTAGGCATGGGCGTTCTCTTCGCTGGATTTCTGCGCGCGCCGCTCACCTCCGTCTTCATGGTCCTGGAGGTCAGCGGCAACTACTCCATCATTCTCCCTGTGATTGTCGGCAACACCATTGCTTACCTGATCTCGCGCAGCTTCCAACCGGTGCCGATCTTCGACATGCTCACTCGCCAGGACGGACTCGAACTACCTTCAATGGAAGAAGAGCGCGAGGGCCAGGTTTTGCGCGTGGAAGACGTGCTGCGTCCCTACGCCGCTCCGGTGCTGGAGTTTGATGAATTGCAATCGGAGGCTGCTGCGCGCGCTGCCCGCGCCCCAGAACCCGTCCTATTAGTGCGGAATCGCAATGGCCTGTGGGCCGAAATCGGCCTGCACGACTTGCAGGCTAGTGCCGACCATCACGGGTCCGAGACAATGGCGGCGCTGGTCGAAGACAAGCTGGTGCCGATCCTCTACCCTGACCTTACGCTCGAATCGGCACTGCGCCGCTTCGGATCTCTGCCGCTGCTGCCTGTGGTGCACCGCGCGGATCCCCGTCAATTAATCGGAGTTGTATCCGTAGAATTGATTTTGAAGACCTATCGCGATCTATCGCGTCCCGAGTGATGTCATTCGGAGACATCCACGTGGGGCAGTCCACACTCGACTGCACGTCCCGGACGTCAGCGAGAACTCACTTCATGCCAGCTTCGCCCGCTCGTGCTCCTGCTCGACACTTAACTCATCCGTCTCGTGTTCGCGCTGCTGAGCATTCCAGCCCGGCAAATAGGTTGATCCTGTAATCAACCGCGCCGATCTTTGATAGGTCAAGTACGACCATCCCCATTCCAGCATGACCAACACGCGATTCCTGAAGCCAACCAGGTACATGATGTGAACGAACAGCCACATCATCCAGGCGATGAATCCGCTGACGTGCAACTTGCCGATCTGCGCGATCGCCGCGGCGCGGCCGATCGTGGCCATCGTGCCCTTGTCGACGTAGTGAAATGGCTCTCGTGGTTTTGATTTCAGATCGAGCCCAATGTTCTTCGCCGCATGTCGCCCTTCCTGCATGGCGACTGGCGCAAGTCCAGGCAACAAACTCCCGGTCTTCGGATCTTTCAGACTTGCCAAGTCACCCACTACAAACAGTTCCGGATGCCCCGGCACGCTCAGATCGGGCGACACTACCACGCGTCCCGCGCGATCGACTTCTACTCCGAGCTTTCTTCCCAGGCTCGACGCTCGCACGCCCGCCGCCCACAGCGTCACCGACGCCGGCAGGACTTCTGCTCCTACGCGAACCTGCCCTGGCTCTACAGCCGTGACTTGTGCGTTGGTTCGAACCTGCACTCCCAGCTTTTCCAGTTGACGTTGCGCGCTTTGCGATAGATCCGCCGGATACGCCGCCAGAATGCGTGGCCCGCCTTCGAGCAGCAGAATCCTCGTTGCTGTCGGATCGATATGCCGGAAGTTTTGCGCGAGCGCCTTGCGTGCGACTTCTGCCAACGTCCCCGCCAGTTCAACTCCGGTCGGACCGCCGCCCACAACCACGAAGTGCACCGGCTCGGAGTAACCGCTGATGTGCGCCCGGCGCTCCGCCAATTCAAACGCCAAAAGAACGCGACGGCGAATCTCTGTCGCATCCTCAATGGTCTTCAATCCGGGCGCGAGTTCTTCCCATTCATCGTGTCCGAAGTACGAGTGCGTCGCCCCGGAAGCGACAATCAGGTAGTCGTACGACAGCTCACTGCCATCCCGTAGTCCGACTTTCTTCTGTGCCAGGTCGAAGCTGTCCACTTCGCCCAACAGCACTTCAATATTCGAGTATTTCCGCAGAACACCGCGAATTGGTCCTGCAATTTCGCCCGGCGACAATCCAGCCGTCGCAACCTGGTAGAGCAAAGGTTGAAATGTATGGTGATTCCTGCGGTCCACCACCGTAATAGCCAGGTTGTGTTTCGCCGCTTCTGCCGCTGCTTTCAGGCCCGCAAAGCCTGCCCCAATGATCAGTAGTCTGGGAGCGGAGTTTTGGGAGCGATCCATAAATTCTCCTCTCAGCTGCCGATATCCTGCTTATTAAGATGATCTGCCATTTGCTGCCGGTGCTTTTTCGGGCGAGCTCGTATTGATACCGTAACTACCAATACTTGAGCGCCTTTGCGGTGGATGTTATGTTCAAGAATGAACTCCCGGCGCTACCTACTCCCGTTTTCCCGGATAGCAACATGCTGACGCTCGATCCGTCTTCTATTTCGGAGATCAAGACCATTCTCGTCGCGACGGACTTCTCGCCCGCGTCCGAAACCGCACTGCTCTACGCACTTGCAATCGCGAAACGAAATGGTTCGCGCGTTCTCATCACGAATGTCGTCACGGAAAGCTACCAACTGATTTCCAACGACGCGCAGAAGCGCGCTCTCGATGATGCCTGGCGCGAAGCGCAGAGCCTGGTCACCGAACAATTCATCGCGGGCCGCCTTGACGGAGTGAATTACGAGATTCGCGTCGAACGCGGAGATGTGTGGGACCGGCTTTCTTCCCTGATCGCGACTGAGAAAGTGGACCTGCTTGTATTAGGAACTCGCGGCCACCGCTCGATTGGAAAGCTGCTACTTGGCTCTACCGCAGAAAACATTTTCCGGCAGGCGCCCTGCGCGGTGCTCTCCGTAGGTCCGCGCGCTCGCAAAGAAATTCCGGCCGCCGGTCCCCGCAAGATTCTGTTCTGCACCGGATTCAGTCATCATTCGCTCAATGCCGGCGCACGCGCCATCTGGATGGCCCAGCGCCTGCACGCCTCATTGATTCTGCTCAATGTCTGCGACGAGTGCCCGCCGTCGCCCAAGCAGACTACAGATCTGATCGAAAGCAACAAGCGCCGATTGCGCGAACTTGTGCCTGCCGGCGCGGGCCTGGACTCCGAACCTGAAGTGCTGGTTGAGTTCGGCAACTTTGCCGAACGCATTCTGGAAACCGCCGCGCAGCATAAAGTCGATCTCATCGTGCTTGGCATCCGTCAATCCGCGGGATTCTCGCGGCGATTGCGTGGGGCAACAGCCTGGAATGTGGTGACCGCCGCAGCCTGCCCCGTGCTCACCGTGCGCACGCCTGGTTCTGAGGAGCAGGAGAAGTTCTGAGCAGTGGCTCCTGGTTCTGAAGCTTAGCCTCAGCATGCCTACCTGTATTCAATGCGGTCGCGAGGTCCCCGAGCAGTTCGCGGGAGCGCCTTGTCCAGCATGTGTCCACCGAGCACGCGAGGCCGCACAGCGCCGGCAATTCTGGGAGTATGTGCGTCACGCGTTGTCGTCGGTCACTGGCGTTCTCATCGCCGCCAATGTCCTTGTATTTCTCGCGATGGTGCTGCGTGGCGTCTCACCTACCGATCCAACCGTCGATCAGATCCTGCGCTGGGGAGCTAATTTCGGGCCGTACACCCTTGACCATCAGTGGTGGCGATTGCTCACCTGCGTGTTCCTGCACATCGGCATCGTCCATTTGCTGCTTAATATGTGGGCCCTGCTCAACGTGGGACCGCTTGCCGAAGCAGTGTATGGTCGCGTGAACTTTCTGATCATTTACTTCATCTGTGGCCTGTCCGGCAGCCTCGCGAGTCTGTTGTGGAATCCGGCTGTCACCAGCGCAGGAGCTTCGGGTGCTATCTTCGGGATTATTGGCGCGCTCATTGCCACGCTTTATTTCGACAAGGTCCGCATCCCTCGCCATGTTTCGCGGCCGATCCTCACCAGCCTCGTCGCATCGGCCATCTCAGTTCTCGCCTATGGCTACTTCAAGACCGGTATCGATAATGGCGCTCACATCGGAGGCCTCGTCTCCGGACTCATCCTCGGCACCATCATCGGACGTCACCTCGAACGCACCGAACAGGCGCGCCGCTTTCAGCAAGTTATCTTTGCGATCTCGGCAGTCGTGATGATTGCGACCGGTTTCCTCCTGCAACGCGTCGCTCACTATGTCGTTCCGCTCGAAAAAGCCGAGTCGGCTCTCGCCTCCGGCAAACCGGACGCCGCGCTTCCCTATGCCGATCAGGCCGTTCGCGAGAAGCCCGGCAGCGCCGAAGTTCATTTCATTCGCGCGAATGTGCTCGCACGTTCGAACCGACCGGAACAAGCTGAGCAAGAGTTCAAGCGTGTCCTCGAATTGCAGCCGAAGCAGGCGCGCGCATGGAACGCCTTGGGACGACTCTACGTCCACCAGAATCGATGGCCCGATGCGGCGCAGGCATTTACGAAAGCCACCGAGCTCGCGCCCGCCGACCCAAGCAGTTGGTACGACCTTGGTCTGACCCTGCAACGATTAAATCGTCCCGACGAAGCCATTCCCGCCCTGAAGCACGCCGCGCAACTGCGTCCCGCCGCTCCCGACTACTGGTTCACGCTCGGTCTTACTGCGATGAGTTCCAAGAATTACGACGAAGCGATCGGCGCATTCCAGCAAGCCGCGAAGCTGGTTCCGAACGAGCCGGAGCCCGTGCTCTGGCTCGCCAATGCTTACGCAGGAAAAGGAATGCAGCCAGAATCAGAAGCAGCGTATGTACGGGCGCAGCAACTAGCTCAGGCCAAAGCCGCGCAGAAGAGATAGCAACCTCCAGGACACGTAGGCCGTGGTTATCACGACAGGGATAGGCACGCTCTTCCTGAGATAGTTAGTGGGAAGCGGATATCCCGACAGTGATCGCCTTTAGCAGTCGCTGTTCGGCCAGTGAAAGATAGACAGGCGACCCGAACCTGGCCGGGTCGCCCGTTGGCAAATCAGACGGTAATTGTAGTGCCGTCAAATTTGGTGAACGTAAAGCCAGTGAAGGGCTCATTGTACGTCGAGTGCTGATCGCGCAGGATACTGATCGTGACAGCCTCGCCGAGTAAGAGAGCCTGCTCCGCATCGGAACGCCAGTGCACCCCAGCCATGTCACGACCTAAAGCGACATTGTTGGCTAGTTTATTGAGTTCACCTCCTACCGTGATTTGCCCCGCGTCGAAACCGGTATAGGGGAGCAGGGACTGACCATCGTCGGAGGCGACCACGGGATTCGGCATCACGAAGCTTTCATTGAAGAAAGCCTTCAACGCGGTGACACAGGCGCCCGCGATTACACCATGTCCCTCACCATAAGACGGGTGCTGTGGGTTGCCTTCAGGGTAAGCCGCGGGCAAGAGATAGGAGCCATGCCTTGAATAGACCTGGCCCACGGCCTGAGAATTCAATACGTCACTGTGGATTGGGTAGTTTGCTATCCCAGTGATCTTATTCTCGACCAAGCCTCCGTATGCAATCGGTCGCAGGGCTCGGTGCACGAACCACTTCTGGTACCACATGGCTTTGAGCGCCCGATTCGAAACCTCCCCCAGCAAATCGAGGATGTGTTGGTTTCCAAAAGTCTGAACCCCGGCTTGATTCGTGATCTCAAGATAAGGATTCCCTGGATTGAAAGGCGCTCCGTGGGTTAGGAGCCACTGTGCAGCAAAAAGATAAGCCTGGAACGTGATGTCCAGATGCACCCAGGCTCCAAGGTCGCGACCATTCTTGATGTAGCTGGTCCCAGAGATGACATTTGCGGGGAAAGGCCCTTGACCATTCTGCACCGCCAGCCAGGAAGCGAAATCGGTGAGGTAGTCCTTGGCAGGCGCATAAGCGTTGTACTTCTGCGCTACTGGGAGCGTCCCGAAGCTGACGGGCAACAGAAAAAACTGAGAAAGGTAGGGCCCGGTCAGGTCGCCAGGTCTGAGCCCGCGGAACAACGTGCTCGCAGTCACTTCACCATTTTCTTTCGGTCCTGTGAAGACCGACAGTTTGTTGAGGTCAACGATCGCCGCCGCCGTGATGGGTTCACTGCCGTATTGAGAGAAGGGGACGTCGCGGGCCAAGGCCATCCAGTAGACTTCGACCATTTCGCCTGCTCTCTCCGCGCTGGCCAGGGCGGGTGAGGGAGGAATGGTGAGCTGGCCGCTATCGGTGCCCTCCAGGTCGAAAGCCAGCCCTCCTTGAGGGCCAGAGAGCTTCGTGTTTCCCCCCAAGGGAATGTTTGCGAAATCACTGGGTCTCCCACTGTGCACGGCTGTCAACAAGGCCCGATACGCATTCGAGTCAACTTCGCCAATACTGTTGTGGGGCAGGCCCTGGGAGAAGTTGCCGATGAAGTTGTCATATCGTCGCTCGTCGCCATTGTTGACCTGTCGCGGAGTGGGAATATTGCGTTCGGCATTCGCCGCCCGCACCCGAATTCGGTAGGATCGCTCTCTACGCGATAAATCATTGTCGTATTCGTCGTCAGCCTTTGCTCCCTTACTAAGCAGTGTGGGCAATCCGACACCTGCAGCCGCCGCGACGGCGGTGGAAGCGCTAACGCGACCCAGGAACGAGCGCCTGCTCAGGGAACTAGGCGTCGAATTGGGGGTTGCCGGTTCTTGAGCGTCTAAGTTGTCGTTAAACTGGTCTTTGTTGTTTTCAATCTGTTCAATGGGCTGGTTCTTGCTCATATAACCTCTTTCAACAGACGTCGTTGGGTCACACGTCTTTGTCAGACATTTGTGTCGTGGGCGCTCCCTTTCGAGCTATTGCAGAGACAGGTCGTCAGAAGTCGCGAATCTTGTGATCAGACTGCTTGTGGTCGGCCCGGATCTTTCGGGAGGAAGGAAGTGCTACAGCCCCAAAGCTGCGCACGCAGCTTGCGCTCAGCAGCATTGGCTGTCAAGTTAATTTGTCGTTGGATTATTTGGGGCGCTCATGACGACATTTCCCAAGCGTGCGAGCATAAAGCGCGATCACGGTTGGGAACGGGACGTTATCCTCACGGCGACAGATGGATTCCGGGCAAACGAAACCGCCGGTGTATAGACTCTATTCTCGATTTTCAAAACGTGGGAGCGGGGAATCTACAGTCTGGAAATGGCATCCCCGACCAGCTACTAGCTACCAGCTACCCCTCGCCTCACGACCTTACACCACGCTCATTTCCACAATCTCGCCATCGCGCATGTGAATCGCACGATCCGCATACGCCGCGGCTTCAGGATTATGTGTGATCATCAGTACCGTCTGTCCAAGATCTTTATTGGATTGCCGAAGCAGGCTCAGCACGGCGTCGGAGTTCTTCGTATCAAGATTGCCGGTAGGTTCGTCGGCGAGCACGATCGCGGGCTTGTTGATCAGCGCGCGCGCCAGCGCCACGCGTTGTTGTTCACCGCCTGAAAGTTCCGCCGGACGATGAACCATTCGCTTGGAAATCCCCAGCAGCTCAGTAATCTTGCGCAAGTATTCCGGATCATCATTCTTGTTGCCGGCAATATTCTGCGCGATCTTGATGTTCGTCTGTGCGTCGAGCGTTGGGAGCAGATTGAACTTCTGGAACACGAATCCGATCTTGGTTTTGCGCAGCTTCGTGCGTTCCGCATCGGACATGGCGCTGAAGTCCGCGCCGTCCACCAGCACGCGTCCCGTGTCAGCATGCGTCAAGCCACCAAGAACATAAAAGAGCGTCGATTTGCCGCTGCCGGAAGGCCCCAGCACCGCGACAAACTCTCCGCGTTCTACAACGAATGACACATTGCGAAGCGCCGGAACGTCTATCTTTCCTATGTGATACGACTTGCTGACATTTTGAACTTCGATGATCGCGGACATTCACATCGAGTTTACACGATGCGTTCGCTCGAACTCGGTGACTTCGAATGCGTGGGGCAGCCGGCCTCGGCTGCCCTTCGCTAACAGCTACGCAAATTTCCCAGGAATCACCAGTAATACAACGTCACTTTATCCAGCCACGCCTGCAGCGCGTCCTGATGCTCGTCTCCATCCAACTGGAACGCCACGTTGATTTCCTGCGCGTTCACGTTCCTCGCGTTGAAGTACTTGTCGATCGTCTGTTGAGTTCCGTTCAACGTTACCGAGATGAAGTGCGTTTGATTTCCCACGCGTTCGAACTGCCACGTCAGGTGATTCCATGCATTCGGCTGCACCGTGCAGGTCGCGCCCGTCGAGACCCATCCTGCATTGGCGGTATCCCATATGCGCCATCCACCGTTAGTGCGCGCGTCGCATTCGGTCCCGAAAATGTACTTCATCCCGCCAACCGACTGGTTCACATCGAACTCGAGTCCCTGCGCCACCGCCGGATTCGAAACCCAGAAGTAAAGGTCGTACACAAAATGGCTGGCATTGGGATTCGGTGCAAGCTGGTTCCACCACAGCGCATCGCCGAATGGCACCGTGCCGCCAAGCCAGAACGTTGCTGACGCTCCATCCATCGCCGGATTCGACACGCCCTGCGTCATCGAATAAGGATCTTGCGGTCCATTGCCTCCAATGCCGGCGCAAGCGCTGCACGACTCCCAGTTCGGCAACTGATCAATATTCGCGATCGTGGTCGCATTCGACGGAATCTCCACCTGGCTCGCGGCCGTGACCGGAGCCGTGGCCTGCGCGATCGCCTGCGCCGGCGCCGCCAAGTTCAGCGGGAAGGTATACACCGCGCCCGAGGCGTCCCACGCATTGATCACCAAGTAGTGTCCGCCGGGAGCAAGATTCACCGACGTGTTGATACTGCCGCCTTGCGTCTGATAAATGCTGGTCCCGTTGTCATAGACCTGCATCGCGGTAATCGACGCAGCCGATGTGGCCGACGCCGTTACCTGTGTCGCTCCATTCACGGTCGCGCCCGGGCCCGGTGTCCCGACAAAAATTCCTGTGCCGGTGCCATTCACCACGGATTGCTGCGTCATCTGTCCGCCGGCGCTGTCCCACGCCTTCACCACAACCGTGTGTTGTCCGGCCGCTGCGTTGATGTAGGTGTCGACGGTGTTCGACTTTGCCTGGTAGGCAACTTGTCCATCGAGATAAACCTGGATCTGCGCAATCGGTGCGGCGCCATTCGGATTGGCTTGTGCCATCACGTGCACTGGAGAAATCGTGCTCGCGCCATTGGCTGGCGATGTCATGGTGATTGCGGCAAAACTGGAAACGGTGAGCGCCATCAGTACAACCGCGGCGCGAACTGCAAACTTCAAATCTGACCTCCGTGAATCGTTCACGGAAGCCAGCTTAGGGATTCATCAACTTACCCTACATTCGGCACTGGCCTGAATACGCGCAAGAATCTCGCCCCATTTTTCTTCGCGGATCCACCTAGGTGATCCTGAGGTGGCGCAAGTTCCTCGCGAAGATCCCTTAATCCTCGCCATGCAATCGCTTTCAACCACAAGGTTTAGCGAACCAACTTACCTCGCCCGCACCTAGTCCTTCGACGCCAGAGTTGCTGATGAAAGTAGCTTGTATTCCATCATCTACTTAGGAAAATCGGGCGCCGCGAAAGCCCTAAGTTGCTGCGTAAATGCAGTCCAGCAACTTGGGCGCTCTACTTACTTCAAGAGGGGAAATTAACTTAGCAGTTGTCCCTTTGAGGGTGCCCCATCTCTGCCTTCTTTTGGCAGAGGTGGGAATTGCCGAACGTAGTCGCCTACTACGCTTACAGCGCGCTCTTCCAGAAATCTTCCATCACGTGCTCGCGATGGATTCGTGCCGGATCATCGGTGAACCCGTGCTTTCTCATCGGATATACCTCGGTGCGGTACGGCTTTCCGGCAGCAATCAGCGCATTCATGAATGCTTCCTCATTCTGCGGATGCACGTTGTCGTCGTACGTGCCATACATGATCAGCAGATCTCCACTCAGATCGCCGGCACGCTTGACGAGCGATGTCTTCTCGTAGCCCTGCGGATTTGCCTGCGGCGTCTTCATGAATGACTCCGACCATTTCGAATCGTAGTAATGCCAGTCGGTGACAGGTGCTCCTGCAATACCTGCCCTGAATTCCTTCGAGCGTGTCATCAGGTTCAGCGTATTGGTTCCTCCGCCGCTCCATCCCCACACGCCGAATCGGCTTCCATCCACCCAAGGCTGCTTTTTCAGCCAGCGCACGCCATCCACAAGATCCGTCGTCTCGCCTGCTGCCGGATTCTCCCCAATCAGGTCTTCGAGTTTCTTGCTGATCGCAGTCGCTGCCCGGTTATCGATCCGCACCATCACATACCCATCGCGCGCCATCATGTTGTCGAAGTAAACGCCGCCGATGAACGCGTGATCCCATT
This sequence comes from Terriglobia bacterium, assembly GCA_963848375.1. Classification (GTDB taxonomy): domain Bacteria; phylum Acidobacteriota; class Terriglobia; order Terriglobales; family Acidobacteriaceae; genus JAJPJE01. Next base: position 37,592 of record CAWKDK010000002.1, on the reverse strand, counting down.
CATTCGCCACCACCGGCGCCGACGGGCCTCCATACAGGTACAGGATCACCGGATACTTCTTCTGCGGATCGAAGTTCGCGGGCTTCAGGATCGATGCGGGCATCGGAAATCCATCTGACGTTGGAATCGTCGTCAGCTCCGGATAAACCATTCCCTCCGGCAGCAAGTCTGTCTTCGGCGCAGCCAGCGTGGAGAGCAGCTTGCCATCCGAGCCGTGCAGAGTCAGTGAAGGCGGCGTATGGATATTCGAAAATGTGTCGAAGTAGAAACGCGTATCCGGCGACATCTCAATCCCGTGCGTGCCCGCCACGTCGGAAATCCTCTGCAACCCGCTGCCATTGCTTTTCACCCGATACAGTTGCCGCTCGATCGGACGAATCTTTCAGGGCCGTGAAATAAATCCAGTCGTTCTTCTCGTCGATCCCCGTCACCGCCTGCCGTACCCAGAACGCGACGCCGCCCGATGAAGCCATGGCCCAGTCGCCGTTGGTGACCCGGTTCACCAGCTTGCCATCCATCGCGAAGCGATACAGGTGCATGTATCCGTCGCGCTCCGATGCCCATAGGAAATGCTGGCCATCGTGCAAGAAGTAGAGATCGTCGGTTACGTTCACCCAGCCCGGATCGCTTTCCGTCAGAATATGTTTCGCCTGCCCGCTCTCGACATTCGCGAAATACAACCGCAGCTCCGTTTGCATGCGATTCATCGTTTCGACAGCAACCCGCCTCGAATCCGGCAGCCACTTCACCCGCAACAGCCATTCAAACGGCTCAGGGATGGAAATCCACCGCGTCTGCGGATGTACCACGTTCACCACGCCCACCTTCACCGTGGGATCTTTCTCCCCTGCCTTGGGATACACCTGATGAATGATCCTGGCGTCCTGCGGCTCGAAGTCAACGAACGTGCTGACGGGAACACCGGTCGTGTCCGTGTGCAGGAACGCGATCGACTTCGAATCCGGCGACCACCAGTAGCCCATATCTTTGCGCCCGAAAACTTCTTCCCAGTAAACCCACGTCAGCGTTCCATTCAGCAGGTTCTCGGAACCGTCAGTCGTCAGCCGTGTCTCTTTTCCCGCCGCGAGATCGTGCACATAGAGATCGTTGTTACGCACGAACGAGATGAGCCGGCCATCAGGAGAAAACTGTGCGTCCTTCTCTTCCGCCGGCGTATTCGTGATTCGCGTGAACGTCGATCTGGCGAGATTGAGCACATAAACATCGCCCTTGATCTCGTACAGCGCCTGCTTCCCTGCATCGTCGAACGACTCCGGCCAGTCCAGCGCCTTTTCGACTCCCGCATCTGGATTCATCTTCTTCAGCGACGCGACCGCCGCCGCCATGTTCACCACCGCGTGGCGCTCGCTGTTCACGGGATTGAAAGACTCGAACGTGCGCTCCGCCTCCGGCTTGTTTGTGTCGTAGAGAATCGCCGTCCCGTCTTTCAGCCACACGAAATCGGGCACACTCGCCACCTTGGGGCCTTCCTTGATTGCCCACTCGATGCTCAATTGCGGACGCTGTGCCACCACCAGCATCGGGCAAAGCGCCACCACCAAAAGGCAAAGACACCTACGCATGTGGATTCTCCAGACTTCGATTGTCAGATAAAGATAACGGACTAGTGTAGCTGGACGGCAGCTGCTTACATTACTTCGAGATCTTCACCCGCACCTGCTCCGGGATGCGATTACGAATCTCTTCCGGCAGCCGGTCGTGCACGCGCCGCGCTCCCACCTTCGCCACATCTACCATCACCACGGGAGCGGGTGTCGCTACGGCAACAATAAGCCAGATAAACGCGGAGGCCGAGAAGCCCACCAACGAGATCAGTTCGAAGATGAACGTATGCTTCGGCTCGAAATGTCGAATGACCGCGAACGCCAGGAGAAAGAGAAAAGCGGAAACTGTGGCAAGAATGATGAGCCCGATATCGATCGTGCGGTGCAGTCGTTGGCGGCTGCGGCAGTGCTCGCACTCGGTGAAGTGCGCCTCATAATCGGAACTCATTTCGGGGGCGAGGTGGGAGATGTCGTAACGCCAACTTGCAAGAATGTCCCCGACTACCTTGTCCACGCACTGTGTTTTCATTCAGATTTTAAAACCTGATCGACTCCAGCGGCTCCGCTTGTTGCGCGAGAAGCAGCCGGTTACTGAGCAGGTTACACTGTCCTGCCAGGGCACGCTCGGCCGCATTGCGCGCAATTTCAGGATGGTTGTTCTGCTCCGACAGATGCGCCAGCACGATGTATGTTGCTCCCCCATCATAGTCGGTCGTCAGAAATTCCGCGAGAGCGGCATTCGACAGGTGGCCCAGCCGGCTCAGCACGCGTTGTTTCACCGACCACGGATACGGCCCGACGCGCAGCATCTCCAGGTCGTGGTTCGATTCGATCATCAGGAAATCGCATCCTCTTATATGTTGCATCACGCTGGCCGGCATGTAGCCCAGGTCGGTGACAATCCCCAGCTTCACACCTTCAGCACGGAATACAAACGCCACCGGATCCGCCGCATCGTGAGGAATCGTGCACGGCATCACGCTGATATCGCCGATCTCGAAGCCGCGCCCTGCCTGGAAGTGCTCGCAGCGATCCAGCACGCTTTGATCTTTGCGCCGGTCGCGCTCACAGCGTCTCCACTCCTGGTGAGTGCCGCCCGTCATGTAGACCGGAATTTTCAGCTTGCGCGACAACTGGTACACGCCGCTGACATGATCGGAGTGCTCATGCGACACGAGAATGGCGGAAAGCTGCGTTGGATCCTCGCCCGCCGCGTGCATACGCCGCAACGTCTCGCGTCCGGAGAGTCCTGCATCCACCAGGATCTTCGTCCTCGACGTCGACACGACCGAGCAGTTTCCTCTGCTCCCGCTCGCAAGCACCGTAATTGACGCCGCCATGTGCGCAGCATACGGGAACTTGCCTTGTGGAAGGGAGTGACTTACTTGTAACCGAGGGATAACACCTACTCAACTGCCTTCCGTGAACCGCTGGGTGCCCCATCTCTGCCTTCTTTCGGCAGAGGTGGGAAGCAAAACTCACTTCTTCGGGAACAAGATGCTGATTGCGCGCCGTATCACCGCTCCGCCAAAAGCAGCAGCCAATGCGGGCGCCAGACCGACTAACGATCCTCCGACCATGGCAGTCGTGGGCTGCTCCCTGGTCACATACGCCAGCAACTCTGCAGCGGGAAGACACAGTCCCGTAAGCAATCCCCAGCGCCACGGGCGGCGCGGTCGCATGAAAGCGAGAAATAGATTAATCGCAACCAGGCACACGCCCGACAGCGTCGGATCTTTCACCCGCACCTGCAGAAAGCCGGTGAATCCGCCCAGTATCAGACCGGCAATCCAATAGGGCCAATCGCGCTGATGCGAATCCGACATGGAGACCTCGCCACTAACTTGCTCGGTCCGCGGATTGGGTGTTGTCTTCATCGATCTTCAATCTGCAATCTTACTTCTTCAATATTTATAGAAGCCTCGTCCACTCTTGCGGCCCAGCCATCCCGCATCCACCATCTTCACCAGCAACGGACACGGCCGGTACTTCGGATCGCCCAGTCCGCTCTCGAGCACGCGCATGATGTCGAGGCAGACGTCGAGCCCGATAAAGTCCGCCAGCGTCAGCGGTCCCATCGGATGCGCCATCCCCAGTTTGAAGACTTCGTCCACCGCTTCAGGCGTCGCCACGCCTTCCATCACGGCAAACATGGCTTCGTTCAGCAGCGGCATCAGCACGCGATTGGAAACAAATCCCGGAAAGTCGTTGACCTCAACCGGTGTCTTCTCCAGCTTCAACGCCAGGTCGCGCACCGATGCAAACGTCTCCTGCGTCGTCGCCAGACCGCGTATCACTTCCACCAGTTTCATCACCGGCACGGGATTGAAGAAGTGCATGCCAATGACTTTCTCGGGACGCTTCGTCAGCGCCGCGAGCTTAGTGATCGAAATCGAAGACGTATTCGTAGCAAGAATGATCTCCGGTCGGCATACGCGGTCGAGATCGCGAAACAGCTGCGACTTGATCTCAAACTTCTCCGTCGCCGCCTCGACCACGAAGTCAACCGCCGCGAGAGCTTCACGATCCGTTGTGCTACGAATCCGCCCCAGCGTCGCATCTTTCTCTTGCGCCGTGATCTTCCCTTTGCTCGTCTCGCGCTCCAGATTCTTGCCGATCGTATCGAGCGCGCGCTGCAGGAAGCGCTCCTCTACGTCGCACAGCACGACGTTATATCCGGACTTGGCGAATACGTGAGCAATGCCATTGCCCATCGTCCCCGCGCCGACCACGCCGACGGTCTTGATGTCCATTGAACCTCTCCGAACAAACGCACTAGCCTATCAGTCAGCGGTCAACCGCGAAACCCTTGCTGCGATTTTCGCGAAACGTGAAACGCGAAACGGCTCTTACCTCGCTGCAATCAGCGGCACCGCGATCAACGCTGCCGCCATCCCTGTCGTCTGCAGCGTCGAGATGCGTTCCTTCAACACGAACCGCGCCAACAACACCGTCGTCGCCGGATATAAAGAAGACAGCACCGCCGCCACATCAAGCCGTCCACGTCGCGTTGCCGCAACAAACAGCGCATTCCCAACCGAATCCAGCACGCCCGCAACCACGATGAACTTCAACGCATTCGTGGCGGGAATCCATGGCCTGCGCGCAACCAGGCAAATCAGCAGCATCATCGTCATCGACGCAGCACGCGCAATCACCAGCGGCCAGAATACCGATTCCACCGCCGCCTGTTTACTCAGTACAAGAAACGCACTGAACCCGATCCCCGCCAGCACCGCGGTTCCCAGTCCCTGCGGACGTCCAATTCCTCCCGAAGGCATCGCGATCAGCCATATGCTTACCAGCGCAATCGCGAATCCCGCAAACTGTATCCAACTTGGCCAGCCCTCGCTGCGAAAGCTGTAGACCACCGGCAGTGCCGCAGTCAGCACCGCCGCCACGGGCGCATTGATCCCCATCTTCCCGACTGACAGCGAACGATACAGTGCAGCCAATCCCAATCCGCCGGCAACGCCCGCCGCCGCACCGAATGCCAATGCCCGATGCGAAGGGATCGCTTCACCCGTAATCAGCGCCGCAGCCAGCATGCACACCAATCCAACCCCGTGCGCCACCACGACGACTCCGAACGGATTCGCGCCCTTTGTGCCGATGCCGCCGTTGAAGTCCGCGGCGCCCCAGCATGCGGCTGCAGCCAGGCTCAGGCCGGCGCCAGCGAGTTCTCCCGCCATTCATTGCCCCCGAGCGGCAGTATAGCGGACCGCCGACGTCCATCTGTTCGCGGCGTCGCGCAATGTTCATCTTCTGTTCATGCATCAGCCGTCGCGGCGAGCGTACTATCTCCTTGCGATGATCTTCACCCTGATCTTCCTCGCTGCAGCGATTCTCGCGGGCGGCATCGCCTCCGTCGCAGGATTCGGAATCGGGAGCATCATGACTCCGACTTTGGCCGCGAAGTTGGGGACAAAGCTCGCCGTCGCCGCCGTGTCGATCCCGCACCTTGCAGGAACTGCGTTCCGCTTCGCTCTCATTCGCCAGCACGTGAACAAGCGAGTCTTGCTAGGATTCGGAATCGCCAGCGCCATTGGCGGTCTCGCGGGAGCGCTGCTGCACACACGCTTTTCCAGCGTCGTGCTCAGTTATGTACTCGGTGCATTGCTGGTCTTCGCCGGGATGACCGGTATCACGGGTCTCGCCTCGCGTATGCGTTTCGGCGGAATCACCGCGTGGCTTGCCGGAGCCGCATCAGGAATCTTTGGCGGACTGGTCGGTAACCAGGGCGGCATTCGCTCCGCTGCGCTGCTCGGTTTTGATCTGGAAAAAGAATCGTTTGTCGCCACCGCTACGGCCATCGCTCTCATGGTGGATGGCGCACGTATGCCGGTTTACTTCGTCACCGAGGCGCACGATCTCGCGCGAATCTGGCAATATCTCGTCCTCGGAACCGTCGGCGTGCTTGTGGGCACGATCGCCGGGCAGAGACTTCTCAGAAAGATTCCGGAGCAGCATTTTTCGCCGCATCGTTGCAGTCATCATCCTGGCACTCGGCCTTGCGCTATTAATTCGTCCAAACTCGTAAACGCACATCAACGGATGGACTCCCATGACTCTCTCTCGACGCAATTTCCTCAAAGCAGCCAGCGTCCTCGCCGGATCTGCAGTGATGCCGTTGTCAATCGCCGAAGCGGCAACCGGACAATCGAATGCCACGCAAGATGAAGTGAAAGCCGATTACACCATTCGCATCGCCGCCAGCCCTGTAGAAATCTCGCCGAAGAAGATCATCTCAACCACGACTTACAACGGCCAGTTCCCCGGACCGCTGCTTCGCTTCAAAGAAGGACAGCGCGTCACCGTCGACATCTTCAATGACACCGACACACCCGAGCAGTTGCACTGGCACGGGCAATTTGTCCCAGTCGACGTCGATGGCGCCGCCGAAGAAGGCACGCCGTTCATCCCGGCGCGCGGCAAACGTCGCATCTCCTTTGTGCCGCAGCCATCGGGCTATCGCTTCTACCACACGCACAATCGTGCCGGAGCCGATCTCGCCGCCGGCCAGTACGGCGGACAAGTGGGACCTGTCTACATCGAGCCTAAGCACGAGCCGGGCCGTTACGATCGCGAAGTCTTCCTCGTCCTGAAAGAGTTCGAGCCCACCTTCAGCCGCGGCGGAGACATGGCCATCGACGCCCTTGCGCCGGCCACACGCGTGAAGGCGCTCGAAGATCAGGGCGAGTCGGCGATGAAAGCTTCGCTGGCCAAAGGCATGCCGAAGGGCTACGAAGTTGGCTACGACTCGTTCACCATCAACGGCCGCATGCTCGGCCACGGAGAGCCCGTGCGCGTGAAGCAGGGCGAGCGCGTCCTCTTTCATGTGCTCAACGGCAGCGCCACCGAGATTCGCAGCCTCGCGCTTCCCGGTCACACCTTCCGCGTGGTTGCGCTCGATGGCAATCCCGTGCCGAATCCGATCAATGTTCCTGTCCTGTGGCTGGGAACGGCAGAGCGCGTTTCGGCTATCGTCGAGATGAATCATCCCGGCATATGGATCATGGGCGATACTGCCGACGACGATCGCCATCACGGAATGGGCATCGTCGTGGAATATGCCGGGCGCACCGGTAAGCCTCTATGGGCCACGCCACCGAAGTTTCGCTGGAACTACACGCACTTCGCCAAGCCAGGCGCCACGGCCCCTCTTCCCGACGAGACCTTCGACATGACCTTCGTCAAAGACAATGCTGCGCTCGACGGATTCAATAAGTGGACCATCAACGGCGTCGCGTATCCGCTCGCCAGCATGATGGCCCCGGCGTCATTTCACCTGAAACAAGGCCGTCGCTATCGTCTTCATCTGCGCAATTCCAGCGACGATATTCACCCGATCCACCTGCACCGGCACAGCTTCGAACTCACCAACATCGCCGGAGTCCCAACCGCCGGCGTGATGAAAGACGTGGTCATGCTCGGCGGCTACCAGGAGATCGCCGTCGATTTCGTTGCCAACAACCCCGGCATGACGCTGTTCCACTGTCATCAGCAGTTGCATATGGACTTCGGATTCATGACACTATTCGACTATGTCGCTTAAGCGAATCGTTGTCGCGATCCTGCTGATCGTTTCTCTATATGCCCAGGCCGAACGCCCGGAGCGAAAAGTTGAACACAATGTCGTCATATCGCAGAACGATCCAGCGGTGCGGATCGAGCTGCCGAAGTCCGCGCGGTACCTGGGTGCAGACCGATGGGTGCTCTACGGCATCGCCGATTGCGAACTGCACGCCTTCGTTGACGCCGACAAGCAGAAACAGGTGCAGCAGCTCTACTGGATACAATTCGAAGGCTATCTTCCCGAGCAAGCCAGACTTGCACCACACCTACGATTCTCCGACGCACGCCACCATCGGCTGGCATGGACTTCTTCGTCGATACCTGGGTCCGCGGCAACGACGAAAAGTTCGATGTCGGCTCTGACCGCGAACACATCGACACGATGATCCGAAACAAGGGCTACTCGATGCCGAGCGGCATGATGTACGTGCGCCTCGTTCATCTGCTTGACGATCAAAAGCGCAAAGAGCTCATGATCATCTACGGTGAAGATCTCGCGCCCACTGGACACACCGTTGCCGACCTCAGGAAGAATGGCAAAGCCTACGATCAATGGCCGGTCTTGCAGAAGAGCCTGCTCGAACACGCCGAAGAGAAGATCAAGATCGAGCTTGCCGCAAAACCTTAGCCAACCGCGTGGTAACTGCCTTAGAAACGAAACTATTCCGTCTTACGACTTACGTAACTTACGACGCTCGTTCCGGCGTGCCCTAAACTTTTCGAGACACCGGAGTACCTACCACTATGAAGATAGCTGCAATTGTCGGCGTATCAGTTTTGGGACTTGCTCTCGCAACAAGCGCTCCTGCTTACGCACAGCACGGGCACGATGACGACCATCACGGCGGTCCTCAGAATCACGGGGACGAACATCACGGTGGCCCTCAGGGCCATGACGCGCGAAACGACCGCGGTCACCAAGCTCCGCCGCAGCATGCGGACTACCACCAGTCGAATCGGCCCGAACCGAGACACGATGTACGTCCTCCTGAGCACCACGAGGCGTATCGGCAGGACGTCCATCAACCGCATTACCATCAGGCGAACGAACACGCTCCGGACTATCACCATGCGGTGCCGCATCCGCCAACCCACGATGTGTGGGCGCGTGAGCGTGCAGGGCATTGGGAGCGTGAACACCGCTCATGGCACGACCGCGGAGGCTATGTAGGTTATCGCATTCCTCAAGAACGGTTCCACGAGCATTTTGGCCGTGGACACTACTTCCGCGTTTATGGCGCGCCCATGGTCGTCGTCGACGGACGCCCTCGCTTCCAATACAGCGGCTTCTGGTTCTCGATTGTTGACCCGTGGCCGGAAACCTGGGCAGCGAACTGGTACCAGACTGACGACGTTTACGTTGACTACGTGAATGACGGCTACTACCTCTGCAACCGTACCCATCCGGGAGTGCATATAGCCATCAACGTATCGCTGTAAGAGCCTTATGACGACTTGATCGAACCTGAAGGGCTGGCCGAACAAGGCTGGCCCTTTTTGATTTGCGATGTTGCGGATCGAACGCTCCCGCTAGAATGGGACCGGAATGCCAAAACCTCGCGCCAAGACGTCTCGCCGCAAAGCGCCGTCCCTCCCGCCTGACGATCCCTTCGCAGTCAAACGCCGCAAGCCGGTTCCCCACGAATTCGTCCTCGACGCCGTCGCCGAACTCTCGCCGACGACGCGTCCCATGTTCGGCTGCACGGCAATCTACATCGGCGACAAGATCGTTCTCATCCTGCGCGAGAAACCAACGCATACTGCGGACAACGGCGTCTGGCTCGCCACCTCTCACGAACACCACGAGAGTCTTCGCCGCGACTTCCCCAGCATGCGATCAATTCAGCTCCTCGGGGAAAAGATCACCAGCTGGCAGGTTCTTCCCTCCGACTCGCCTGACTTCGAGCAGGCCGCCACGCACGCCTGCGAACTCGTACTCGGCGGCGATCCTCGCATCGGCAAGATTCCAAAATCGCGACGGGCTCGGAAATCCTAATTACTGACTACTGCCTTCTGACTACTGCATTTCTACTATTTCCGCGTCTCTCACCCCGGTTGTAAAGTCCCCACACTCCTATCCGCGAGTTCCGTGGGCGTGAACTCGAGCCGAGGTTCGTATGTCCGAGCAAGCTTCTGCGCTACCAATCGATCTTGGGATCGGGTCCACCACGGCAACGCGCCGCCGCACCCTCGCCATTCTGCTGATGGTACTGATCGCCACCATCTTCTGGGTCGACTCGCGCTACCCGGCATTGATGAAGCGCTATCACGCCGGAACCCACGTTACCGCCAAGGGCGCGCTGACTTTCGGCAGCGTCTACCAGGTGGATCGCAGCATGCCGCTCGCCACCCGTGTGTGGCGCACCACCGTCAATTGGCTGGACGCCAATCGCGTTGGCATGACCTTCTCGTTTCTCTTCGGACCCGCCGCGCTCACCTTCCTCGTCACGTTGCCGCGCCGCCGCACGAGATCTCGCTGGCTCAACACGCTCTATGGCGCGGTCGCCGGAGTACCGCTGGGAGTCTGTAGCAACTGCATCGCGCCGATTGCACGTGGCCTGGTCGCCTCGGGCATGAGCACCGAGTCGGTACTCGCCACCATGTTCGCCTCACCGGCGCTGAACGTAGTGGTCCTGGCAATGACCTTTGCGCTCTTCCCGGCCTCGGTCGCCGTTCTCAAACTGGCCACGGTGTTCTTCCTCATCTTTGTGTTTGCACCGGCCGCCGCCGCACGGCAGAAGACAGAAGCCGCGACGCTCGCCTGTCCCATTGAAATTCCGGTTCAGGAATCATGGACCGAAGCGCTCGTCGGAACCGCCCAGACTTTCGCGCGCAGTTTCTGGTACGTCGCCAAGATCGCACTTCCGCTGATGTTGCTGGCCGCGATTCTCGGCGCATTCGTTGTCGAACTGATTCCGCCGCAGGCGCTCATCGCCCCAGTCAGCGTTGCCGGCATTATCCTCGTTGCGCTTGTCGCCGCGTTCCTGCCGGTGCCCATGGCCTTCGATGTTGCCATCGCATATATCGCCATGACCCGCGGCGTTCCACTGCCGTACGTCGTAACAATCCTGTGCACGCTGGGAATCATCAGCGTCTATTCGCTTTCGATTGTGGGCAAGTCGATTTCGTGGCGAGTCGCAGCGGCGGCGTATGGAACGGTAGCGGCGTTGGGGACGGTGTCCGGGTTGATCGCGCGCGCGATCGCGTAGGTGCCCTTGGGCTGAGAGAAGCTGATTTGCTGGAGGGTACCCCTCTCCCCCTGCTCGTAAGCTCCCGTTTATCAGTCGATTGGCGAGAAGGTCCTGCCAGATGCCGGAAAACAAACGAGTTATCAGTCAAAATATTGAAAACAAAGACCCAGTTGCTAGCTGCTGGTTGTCAGACGTCAGACGATCCTTCGCGAACTGACCCCTACTTCCAGAGTAGCAATTCCGAGCGGACCTACTAGACACTTTGGCGAACTTTATTTCCGCCGTGGAATGAATAAGTTGGACGAATTTTGAGAGATTCGGGGGCTTGACAACGATTTGGCTGCGGCTTCGGCAGAGCGATACTCTAGCAACTGACAACTAGCAACTGACAACTTGTTTATGACTGGCATGCGCATCGACAAATGGCTCTGGGCGGCTCGCTTCTTCAAGACACGCGCTATGGCGGCGCGAGCCTGCGAACTTGGACGGATCGAATTCAACCACCAACCGGTGAAGCCTGCGCGTGAGATCCGTGTCGGGGACATGTTGCAGATCCGCACCGAAGGCGGCGACTATCAGGTCGAAGTCCTGGTGCTGAGCGAGATCCGCGGCCCAGCGGCAGTTGCGCAGACGCTCTATCGTGAAACCGACGCCAGCCGCGAGGCACGCCTGAAAGCTGCAGAAGAACGCAAAGCGCTAAAGAATTACACGCCAGCGCCTGAGGGCAGGCCATCGAAGAGAGATCGGCGGAGGATCATTCAGTTTAGGGCGGAGCGGGAGAGGTAGCCGACCGCTCTACTTATCGCCACAAGCGTCTGTCATTCCGAGCGCAGCCGCGCTTTTCGCGGCGGAGTCGAGGGACCTTGTGGTTACGATGTGTTCGTACCCCAGTTTCGCGCTGGGCATGCCTTCTGATGATCGTCCCAAAACCACGAGCTCATAGTGCCATCTATGAATTTGTCGCAGCCATACGGTCACGCCAGATTAGTGTTTCTGCGCGGCAGCGCGGCGTGTTTCCCATGCTTGCGCATCGATTTCACCAGGGATTACGTGATCGATGTGGAACGGCAGCTTGAGGACGCCGTCGCGACGGGCAAGAACGATGAGGAGTTCCTTGCCATTGAGCCAGCCCGGAATAATCTGTGTCAGCTGCATCTCTCTGGTGTACAACGGGTAGCTGAAATGGAACGTGTAGCTGGACGATGCAATCGGCGCGAACAGCGGCGGCAGAAGACCAGAAGCGCCGGGGTGCCCACTGCCCCCTCCTAACGAAGGCCAGATATTTGTTCCATCCGTCAGGGCTGCTGATGCCGACACTTGGCCCGAGATGCTGCCGGGCTCGAGGTTGGTGCACGTGAGGGACACATCGAACGTGTCTTGATAGAACGAGGGAACAATAACGTCGCACGTTTCCGTCTCTCCCAGCAGCACGGTGTGGTCGCGACCCAGTGTAATGCGCTTTTCCACCAGGGAATATGCCTGGAAATACATCGTACCGGAGATTGCGATCGGTAAGTTTTTCCACTCGTCGAAGGATTGCCGAGGCAAGGTAAGTAAAGGGACAAGCTGTTTCGAAGAAATCTGTTGTGTCGGAGGCGACGGTAAAAGGTGCCAACGAGAACCGTGGAGAATTGTCGGACTCAAACAGAGAATTCAATGGACTCGAAGATAGTTTCGTGTTTTCGCCGGCGACTCGAGGCGTCCAGCCAAATGAAATGCTTGCAACTCAAGATCGCTAGGCAGACCGGCGACCTGGAATGGGTAAGACAACGTACGAAAGTTCTGCTCGGCCGAAGCATTGGCGGACGACTGCACATAGGTAAGGCCTTCCAGGTTCATACTCGGATCCAGGCGTACGGATGCGAGACGCGAATCTGCGGCGCGAAACCGGCTGTAAATCTTCCATTCCGCACCAAGCGAGATCAAACCAAAGATGACTACGACAGCGCAGAGGGCTGCGAGAGCAGCAACGCGAGCCCAGGTGGTTCGGCGGGTAGCGTATTGATAGGCGCTGATGGCGATCCCGGCAATCAGCACAACGAGGTAGGCCACGGCTGAACGAATATCCCCCAGCGGATCCCAGGTTGCCGTGTTCGATGCTGAAGTATAAACCAACGCGATCGAAGTCAGGGCGACGCTGAGGATGCTGGCCAGCACAAAGCGCGGCAGGGTCGAGGTGAGAGCAGCAATCGTGACGAATAAAACGAGAAGGGCCACGAGTTGGCCGAAGGTCAGCAGCAACGCGGGCATCGCCGCCGAGATGGGGAAATGAAAATGCGAAATCAGAAACAGATGATGGGCAAGCAATGGCAAAAATAGAAACGCGAAAAAGAACGCAGCTTTAGCGCATACAAGGCTTCGTCGACTGTACGGACGCGTTAGCCAGAACTGGTTCGTCCCCACCAGGGCTTCCTCTTGAATGACAACGGCAATAGCGAAGACGAGGGCCAGTGGCATTAGCACTGTACTGAGTCCAACGAGCAGATAAAAGAGGCCGATCGGCGACACGGAAGCGCCAACGGCTACCGATGCCTGGCCAAACATTGCTTGCCGTGCGTGCAACGCAATCAGAGTCAGCACGGTCACGATCAGTAGCCAGTGATGGCGTACGTCTTTGCGGAAGATATGCACAACCTGTTTCATATGCGTCTCCCTAAATCAACGGCCTGACTTCGCTAATGCAGTAAAGATCGAACGCAAGGGAAGCGGCCGCGCGTTCCAGCTGGTGCAGCCGGGAAATAGTTCTTGAATCTGCCGAGGGCTGGCATCGTCGCTGAACTGACTGACGACGAAGCGCACCACCGCGCCAGAGCTCTCCGGTTTCATCCATCCCGCAGGCCACGGCGTTGGGAGCGTTCCAGGATTCGCGAGCGTCACCTCAACTTCGCGGAAGCGCGATACGACGGAAGCCAGTTCTTCCGAGAATTGCAGACGGCCGTGGTCGATGTAGCCGATGTGGCTGGCGAGGTTTTCGATCTCGGCGAGATCGTGAGAGCTGACGAAGACGGTCCACTGATGTTCGGCAGAGATTTCGAGGATGCCCTCGATCAGTTCGTCGCGCACTAAAGGATCGAGTCCGCTGAAAGGCTCATCAAGGATGAGCAGCTTCGGGCGATAGGCGATCGAGGACGCGAGCGCCGCTTTCATCTTCATGCCGCGCGAAAGATTCTTAAGTTTGTTTTTCGAGGGAAGTTCGAACTGGCGAACGAGCTTGTCGCACAGCGCCTGATCCCATGCGGGATAAAAAGCGCGGCAGTATTCGAGAAAGGCCTGGACGGTCATCCACTCCGGCATCTCCTGATTCTCTGAGACGTAGCCGATCTGAGTGAAATCAGCGGGGGCCAGGCGGCGGGAATCCACTCCCAGCACGGTTGCCGATCCGCGAGCCGCGCGCAGGATGTTCACGAGTAACTTGATAGTGGTAGTCTTGCCGGCTCCGTTGGGGCCAAGGAAGGCGAAGATGGAGCCTTCAGGGATATCGAGCGTTAAGTCGTGAACTGCTTCGCAGGATCCAAATCTCTTGGTCAATTGTTCGGTTCGGATCGCGTAGTTCATTGTTTTTCCCCCTTGGAGGAAGATGGACGGTGTGCTGGTAAGCTCGGAGTGAGGCGCACCCAGTGATCGGTGAGTGCGTCTTTCAGGTCATCGAGACCTAGTTGCAGCTTCATTGCGTCAACGACCAATGCCTCCAACTCGCCGCGAAGCAGCTGGCTACGTTCTTTCGCTGTGGAGGCCGGCAGGTTTGCAGCCACGGTGCCGAGGCCCGGATGAACATCGAGCAGTCCCTCGGCAACGAGTTGCGAGATCACCTTGTGCGCGGTGTTGGGATTGATCTTCAGTTCCTGGCTGAGAGTGCGGACCGACGGGAAACGATCGCCGGGACGAATCTGGCCGGAGATGAGCGCCTTTTTAGCGGCGTAGACCACCTGCTGATAAATGGGCACGCCGGGCTGAAAAATGACGCGAAAGGCGATCACGCGTGTACTATGACATATAGTACAGCAAAGTCAAGGAAGAGATTGGCAGATCGCTACTGCGGATGACATTGTCTCAACGCCAATTTCGAGATTGCGACTTTGTAGGGCGTGCGCTGCGGACTCCCGCGCAGGGTCCGCCAACTGCTGTCATTCCGGCGACTGGAAACACTATTAACGGCAAGGTGTTCGCGAAAATTTGCTCACTCCGCCAGCGAGAACGACATCTTTACGCCCGCCACTTCGAGCGTGTCGCCGTCCTTGATCACCTGTTGTGCGTCGACGTCTTCGCCGTTGAGTTTCACCTTTACGTCCTTCTCGGAGCGCGCAACAAAATACTTGCCGTCGCGATGGTTGATGACCGCCGCCACCTTGGGTGCGAACCAGCCCTTCAGCCGGATCGATGCCATCTCCGATTTGCCGATCACGTTCATGTCGTCGCTGAGCATGTAGTGATCCTGATCCGTCTTGCCTTCGACCACGGTGAGCACGCCCACCGGAGCACGCATCGGGCTGGGAGACTCGTGGCCGTCGGTGCCTTCAATGCGCTGCGCCAGTCGTCCTTTGCCTTCCTTGGTACCGAGCATCACGGTTTCCTGCATTTTGGGTGCGTCTGCCTGCTGCGCCAGCGCTTCTTCCACTGCAGCCGGCCTGGGAACATTGCGGCGAACTTCGTCTTCGAAGCCGAGGCTGTGTTTGCCGACGAGCACCACGTCGCCGTGATAAAGCGTTGCTTTGGGAACGCGTTTGCCGCGCAGCCAGGTGCCGTTGAGGCTGTTGTTGTCTTCGACGACAAAGTGGTCGGTCTCCCAGAAAATGCGCGCATGGTGGCCGGAGACAGCCAGGTTATCGATATGAATCTCGTTGTCGGGCGTGCGCCCGATCTTCAGGCTCGTGCCGTCTGGCAAATCGAAAGTCTTCAGCACCGACTGACCGAACTTCAAATGTACTTTCGCCATTCCGTCTCTTCCCTTCACCGCGCAATGCGAGCCTTCACCGCAGCGCGCGCCCCACTAATGTCCGTTGGAACTCGGTGTTGCTTCCAGGCAACGCAGCAGCACGCAGGTGATGTTGTCTTCGCCACCAGCGTCTTTCGCGCCTTCAACCAATCGCTCGCACGCCTGATCCAGATTCGAGGTCTGCACCACCACGTCGCAGATGCTTTCGTCGGGAATATGCCGCGTAAGTCCGTCCGAACACAGCACCAGCACATCGCCCTTTTCCACTCCAATGTCTTCGAGGTCAGGAACAACGGTCGGCTCCGTACCCAGCGCCCGCATGATGATGTTCTGCATGGTCGACGTGCGCGCTTCCTGCAACGTCATCATGCCGCGGCGCACCTGCTCCATCACAAGAGAGTGATCGGCAGTCAGTTGCTTGATCTCGCCACCGCGCACCAGGTAGATGCGACTATCGCCAACGTGCCCGAGCGAAACACCGTCACTCTCCGCCAGCACGCAAACAATGGTGCTGCCCATCCCCGAGTTTTCAGGATTGTGTCCGGCCGCGTCGTAGACCATGCGATTAGCGCGGAAGATGGCATTGCAAAGACGATTAGCGCGTTCCGACAATCCATCAACCAGATCGAGCGAAGTGGGATACTTGCCGTCGCGGCGCCCGTCGCGAAAGAAGTCCAGCACGGCTTCGAGGCTGAGATGGCTGGCGATCTCGCCAGCGGCCTGTCCACCCATGCCATCGCAAACGGCGTAGATGCCGGTCTCGGCGTCATAACCCCAGGCATCTTCATTCTTGGAGCGAACGCAACCAACGTCGGTTCGACCTGCCAACTCCACTCTGAGAGCCATTCACACCTCAGCGCAATATGCGGGCGCACCAATGCCCGCGCTCATGCTAACGCAAATCATGGCTGGAAGTAGTGCTGGCCGTGAGACCTGCGGCCACCGAGGAACATGGACTTACGGTAATGGGTAGAAAAGAAAATCGGAGGACCCCAAGGATGCTGGGCGGATCCTCCGTCATTGCGGATAGGCCGATGAGGCCATATGAATTTTGCCGGCCCGTCGATGCGGCTCAAGCCGACCGGTGATTATCCGCCTTTTTTTGGCTTAGTCAATCGTTTTATTGAACGATCGTTCGAATCTGGAAAACGTTTTGTTCGCCCCTGTAAAACCAGCAGCTTACGATCAGCGGATACAATCTTGGCCTATGGGATTGCTGCGCTTAGTGGGTTGGGGGCTGTGCGTGGTGTATTCGACCGTCCCTCTGTTCTGGATCGTGATTCATCCCAACATTGAGCATTGGCGGGCACGCAAGCTGCAAGGACGCGCGGCGTATAAGGCGCTGCTACCGCTTTGGATTGGGATGTGGCTGGTGATGGGCGCAATCACTTGGCCGTGGCGGTCTGTTTTGGTCTGGCAGAACTCACTGGCGTGGATTCCGGGCGGGTTGTTGCTGTGTACCGGAGTGTTTCTCTATGCGCGAGCCCGGCACGGATTCTCTCCGTTGCAGTTGAGCGGACAACATGAAATCGAAAACGATCAGCACCGCCAGGAGTTGGTGGTGAGCGGCATTCGACGGAGAGTGCGCCATCCGATCTACCTCGGGCATCTATGCGAGATGCTGGGATGGAGTGTCGGAACAGGAATGGCAGTGCTATTTGGGCTGACGGCGTTCGCGCTGATCACCGGCGCAATCATGATTCGTATGGAAGACGCGGAACTGAGGCAGCGTTTTGGCGAGCAATTCGACGCGTACCGGCAAAGCGTGCCGGCCATCGTTCCGCGGCTGTGGTGAAAGGCGACTTTTCTCGTTCGACGACGTCCAACTGATGTGATCCGGAGATTTGCATGAGCAATCCGACAGAATTTCCGTATGTAACTTTGCTTGATGTCCTGCGATCGCCCGCTTGAACTGATTGACGAGAAGGCGCTGGCGGACGAGTGCCCTCACAAGTGGTACAACCAAACCCTCTGTGAAGTGAACGACTCGGTGGTGCGGCTCGGAGTGGTTGAGGGCGAATATCACTGGCACAAGCACGAGAACGATGACGAGTTCTTCTACATCGTGGAAGGAAAGCTCTTCATCGACCTGGAGGGCCGCACGATTGAGTTGGCGCCACGCCAGGGGGTCGTAATTCCGAAAGACACGATGCACCGCCCACGAGCCCCCAAGCGCACGGTTATGCTGATGGTTGAAACAAGGAGTATCGTTCCAACTGGCAGTTGAGAGGGCGTTCGGATACGGACGGTTAGCGCCGCTTGCCGGAGCGGCAAGGATAAAGATAAAGATGTCGATTAAGCATCCGCGAGATCTCGAAGGGTTGACGGCCATTGGCCGCGTCGTCGGACGCGTGTTGGCGCACTTGTCCCAACTGGTGCGGCCTGGCGTGACCACGGATGAGCTGGATCGCGTCTGCGAGCAGATGCTGAAGGCCGAGAACGCTCGGGCGACGCCGCGAGATGTGTATGGATACCCGCGGCATCTGATGGTCAGCATCAATGATGAAGCAGTACACGGTTTGCCCGGCGCGCGCGTGATCAAGCCGGGAGACCTGGTGAGTTTGGATCTGACTGCCGACCGTAATGGCTATGTAGCGGATGCGGCGGTGACCGTGGTGGTCGAGGGAGCCAACGCCACGCGGCGAAAATTGGCAGCGTGCGCGCAGGCCGCGTTTGAGGCGGGGCTTGCTGAGGTGCGACCGGGCGTGAGCGTGCGAAGAATTGGACGCGCAGTGGAAGCCGAAGTCGAGCGACAGGGCTTCAGCGTGATTCGCGAGTTGACCGGACATGGAGTCGGACGAACGATTCACGAAGCGCCGACGGTGCCGAACTTCGACGATCCTTCGGCGAACACGATCCTCACTGAGGGCCTGGTGCTGACCATCGAGCCGATCATTTGCTCTGGAACCGGGCGCGTGTACACGGCGGCAGATCGGTGGACACTGAAGACGCAGGATCGGTCGCCGGCAGCACACTTCGAACATACGATCGTGGTGCGAGGAGAAGGGCCGCTGATTCTGACGGCGGCGTAAGCGCCGAAGTGCCTAGGAGTGATATGTAAGTTTGGGGCTGAGTAGGGCTCCCTCGACTCGGGCGTACGCCCTCGCTCGGGATGACAGCCCTGAAAAGTGTGCCACTCAAGAATGCAGATCCCTCGCCGCTTCGCGGCTCGTGATGACAACCCTGAAGACTGTTCGTGATAACAGAACGCAGTTTGTATACTCGTAAGAGCAGTTGGCTAACGACTACCGACCAACGACTAGTGCTAATCACTAACTGCTAAGAGCTGCTATTGCGATTTGAACTGTTCGTAGCCGCGAGATATCTTCGCGCAAAAAGACGACAAGCCGTCATCGGCATCATCACCGGGATCTCCGTCATTGGAGTCGCCGCAGGCGTGGCTTCGCTGATCATCGCGCTGGCAATCAACAACGGGTTTCGTCAGGACCTGCAGTCGCGACTGCTGGGATCGATGTCGCACGTCAATGTGCTGCGCGTCGAGTCGGATGGAATCGCGAACTGGCGTCCGCTGCTCGATCGTCTCTCGAAGATGCCGCACGTGGTAGCGGCTTCGCCCACGATCTACGATCCGGTGCTGATTTCGCGCGGAGCGCGCGCGAAGGGCGCGGTTCTCAAGGGCATCATCCCGCAATACGAGAGCAAGGTTGGCGATCTGCTGCGGTCGATCAAGAGCGGATCGGACGAGGCACTGAATCCAGATTACCGGCCCCCTGAGCCAACCACCTCTAGCGACGAACAATCCCCCGACTCCCTTCAAGGCGTTCAGGCCCGAATCGCGGCAATGCCGCCGATCATCCTCGGGCAGGACCTCGCTGATGGCATCGGCGTAAAAGTGGGAGACCAGGTGCTGGTCACCAGTCCACAGGGAGAACTGACGCCGTTCGGTCTGGTCCCGAAATACCAGCGCTTCCGGGTCGTGGGAGTCTTCAATTCGGGCTTCTACGACTACGACGCCGGCTGGGCCTTCACCAGCCTGGCAGCCAGCCAACAACTGTTCGGGCTGGGCGACATCATTTCCGATATTCAATTCAAAATCGACGACATCTACCAGGCGCCTGCCGTCGGCGACGAATTGGCCAAAGCCGCAGGTCCGGGCTTCATGGCGAGCAACTGGATCGAACAGAACCAGACCTTGTTCCATGCGCTGAAGCTGGAGCGTGTAGTTACGTTCATCACCATCGGGTTGATCGTGATGGTAGCCGCGCTGAACATCCTGATCTCGCTAATCATGATGGTGATGGAGAAGACCAGGGACATCGCGGTGCTGCGCTCGATGGGCGCGCGCAAGCAGCAGGTGAGGAACGTATTCATCGCCCAGGGACTCCTGATTGGGCTTATCGGCACAGCGCTGGGGTTGATTGTTGGTTACGCGGCTTCGTGGGCAGGCGGACATTACCACTTCCTGTCGCTCTCGCCCGAGGTCTATTCGATCGATTACGTCCCCTTTGCGCCCAGGGTGATCGATGGCGTGGTGGTGGCGCTGGTTTCGATCGGCGTGTCGCTGATTGCGACGATCTATCCTTCGATTTCAGCGGCGCGGGTCTATCCGGCTGAGGCGCTACGTTACGAATAAGGTTCTTGCCTGAAGCGGCGCGAATTCTTCCCCTACGCTCCCAAAGTGAAACTTATTGCAGTAAGAGCTGCGTCTCAATTTGCTTCGGCGCCTCGGATCCCAAGCCTATGCCCGCAACGGACGCGATAATTCCGGGCTGTGTGTGGTCTAATCTAGGTAGGTGCTTTGGGCAGCAGAATTGCAGCCTGAACAGCGGCCCCGACGCTAGCGGACGGGCGGAATCTGCACCTTTGGAGTAGAGCCTGCATCCAATTGAACAGACCGAGGTTCTGCGTGCCGAAAAGCTGAGAAAGGTTTTCCGTTCAGGCAGCTCCGACCTCGTGATCTTTGACAACTTGTCTTTCCAGATTTACGAGGGCGAGATGGTGGCCATCGTAGGGCAGTCGGGCGCTGGGAAAAGTACCTTATTGCATATCCTTAGTGCGCTTGATAGCGCTTCCGAAGGTGACGTATACTGCGCCCAACAAAAGCTGAGATCGCTCTCCGATGAAGCCGCGGCCGGCTTCCGGAATCGCGAAATTGGATTCGTCTGGCAGTTTCATTACCTGCTACCCGAATTCAACGCGGTGGAGAACGTGGCCATGCCTCTCCTGGTGAGAGGAATGAGCCGCGGGAAGGCCGAAGAGGAAGCAGGAAAGTGGTTGCGCGAGGTTGGCTTAGCCGACCGTGCGCACCATAGGTCAGGGGAACTATCCGGGGGAGAGCAACAGCGCGTGGCCATTGCACGCGCCCTGGTAACCAGGCCGAGATTGCTCCTCGCGGACGAACCTACCGGCGACCTCGACAACCAGACCGCCGAGGCGGTATTTGAATTGATCGCTAGGCTGCATCGCGACTACCGGCTTACCTCCCTCATAGCTACACACAATCTCGCGTTCGCGCGCCGCTGCGACCGGGTTTTCCGGTTGGAGCGGAAACAGCTATTGGAAGTAACACCGGCTAGTTTGATGTTGGATTGAAGGCGGTTTGCTGGAAGGACGGTTCTCGCTGTTGCTCGTTGGCAGCGGGTCAGAAAGAACACAGAGGCTGGCGACGAGAAACAATCGTCCCTGGGGTCATTAGGAGAGGGAAACTCAATGTTTGAACGGTATACCGAGAAGGCCAGGCGCGTGATCTTCTTTGCACGCTACGAGGCTAGCCAGTTTGGCTCTCCGTACATCGAAACGGAGCACCTGCTGCTAGGCTTGCTGCGCGAAGACAAAGCTCTGACGAATCGGTTTTTACGGTCCCATGCTTCGGTGGAGTCTATCCGCAAGCAGATTGAAGGACATACCACGATCCGGGAGAAAGTTTCGACGTCGGTAGACCTGCCCCTGAGCAATGAATGCAAGCGGGTGCTGGCCTATGCGGCCGAAGAAGCGGAGCGGCTGTCACACAAGCACATCGGCACTGAACATCTTCTATTAGGACTTCTGCGCGAAGAGAAATGCTTCGCCGCCGAAATTCTGCATGAACGTGGACTGCGGCTGTCGAGCGTCCGCGAGGAACTGGCACGCACCACCCAGGAAAAGGCGCAACCACAGCGCAACCGCGAGTCTTCCCTGCTGGGCGAGTTCTCGCGTGACCTGACCCAGGCTGCCATGGATACGCAACTCGATCCGCTGGTCGGCCGTGATCAGGAACTCGAGCGCGTAGTGCAGATCCTGTGCCGCCGTACCAAGAACAATCCGGTGCTCATCGGCGAACCGGGCGTGGGTAAGACCGCTATCGTCGAGGGCCTGGCACAACGCATTGCTGACGGCGACGTACCATCATTCCTCGCCGACAAGCGCATTCTTGCCCTTGATCTTTCGCTCATCGTCGCGGGAACCAAGTACCGCGGCCAGTTCGAAGAGCGCCTGAAGACCATCATGAAGGAACTGATGGAATCGCAGAATTCCATCATTTTCATCGACGAATTACACACGCTGGTGGGTGCAGGCTCGGCCGAGGGTTCCCTCGACGCTGCCAACATCCTGAAGCCGGCGCTATCCCGCGGCGAAATTCAGTGCATCGGCGCAACCACGCCGGGTGAATATCGCAAGTCGATCGAAAAAGATCGTTCGCTGGAGCGCCGCTTCCAGTCGGTGAAGGTTCCGCCTCCGGGCGAAGATGATGCGATCCAGATTCTTGCCGGGATCAAGGAACGCTACGAGAAGTTCCATGCGGTGACGTACACGGACGAAGCCATCCGTTTCTCCGTGTCGCATTCGAACCGCTATATTCCAGATCGCTTCCTGCCAGACAAGGCGATCGACCTTGATCGACGAAGCCGGCGCGCGCGTGAAGCTGCGCCAGACTTCGCTGCCTGAGGAGATCACCGAGGTTCAGAAGCGGATCAAGTTCATTGTTCACCGGATGGAAAACGCCATCGCGAACCATGAGTTCGAGAAGGCGCGTTTCTACTCCGATGAAGAGCGCAAGGAGCGCGAGAACCTGCGCGCTCTGCGCGAGAAATACCATCTCGACGAATCTTCTACGGGTGTAGTAACCCGCGAGGACATCGAGGACGTGGTTTCGCGCTGGACGGGCGTTCCGGTTACTTCGATCAAGGAAGAAGAGTCGAAAAAGCTTCTGCGCATCGAAGAGGAATTGCACAAGCGCATCATCTCGCAGGAGAAGGCGATTTCGGCCTTATCCCGCGCCATCCGACGTTCTCGCGCTGGCCTGAAGAACCCGAACCGCCCAATTGGCTCGTTCCTGTTCCTAGGACCTACCGGCGTCGGCAAGACGGAAGTTGCACGCACTCTGGCGCAGTTCATGTTCGGCAGCGAGAAGTCGATGATTCGCTTCGATATGTCCGAGTTCATGGAAAAGCACTCGGTCTCGAAGCTGATCGGCTCGCCTCCGGGATACGTGGGCTACGAAGAGGGCGGCCAGTTGACCGAGCGCGTGAAGCGCGCGCCCTACTCGGTGGTCCTGCTGGATGAAATCGAGAAGGCGCATCCGGATGTGTTCAACATCCTGTTGCAGGTCTTTGAAGATGGCCAGTTGACTGACGGTCTCGGCAATACCGTGGACTTCAAGAACACGGTCATCATCATGACCTCGAACATCGGCGCCCGTCACCTGCAGAAAAAGCAGGGACTGGGCTTCCAGGCTGAAGAGAAGGAAGGCGAAGTCGGCACGAAGGTCGAGGATCTCGTGAAGAACGAGGTGAAGCGCACCTTCAACCCCGAATTCCTCAACCGTCTGGACGAGATCATCATCTTCAACGCACTGACGGAACAGGACCTGATCCAGATCCTGGAACTGATGGTCGCCCAACTGAACCAGAACCTGGCGCAGAAGGCGATCACCATCACGGTGAACGAAGACGCGAAGAAGTGGATTCTCGAGCGCACGCTCACGGACCGCAGCTACGGAGCACGTCCGCTGCGTCGCGCGCTGCAGAAGTACATCGAGGACCCGCTCAGCGAGGCGCTGATCCAGGGCACGATCACCACGCGGCCTGCGTTCATCGAGGTCTACCGCGAAGGCGGGCAGCTGTTCTACCGTCCGGTGGGCGAAGAGAAGCAGGATGGCGTGCTGCTCTACAGCAGCTAGCCACGGCGGCGAATCAAGTCCATACCATGGAAGCACAAAGGGGAGCCGCGAGGCTCCCCTGTTTTTTGCGCCTGTAATTTCTGGCCGCTTCACTTCTCCAGTAATTGCTTGATCTCGCCTTCCAGCAGTGCCATATCCGTCAGTCCAATGTGCTTGTGGTAGATCTGTCCGTCACGGCCGATGACAAATGTTACCGGCAAGCCGAGAACGCCGCCGTACTGATCCGCCAGTTTCGCGTCGCCGAGCGCCACCGGATAGTCGATCCCAAACTGCTGCATAAAGGCAGGCACGGGCTTCGAGTCGTCGTCCATGGACAGGCCGATCACCTGCAGCCCTTGCGGTCCGTATTGCTTTTGCCATGCAACAAATCTAGGAATCTCGGAGCGGCAAGGCGCACACCACGTCGCCCAGAAGTCGAGAAGAACGACTTTGCCCTTGTAATCGGCGAGGCGCAGCGGTTGGCCATTGATGTCGGTGAGCGTGAAGTCGGGTGCAGCCTTCAGTTGCTTCGTTTCGCCTAGTGCTTGAGGTCCTGCTCCGCCGGACGATTGGCTGTGTCGACGAACTCCAAGATAGATTCCCAAGGCCAGCAGTACGAGCGCAAGAATCAGCCTAATTGCAACCTTCTTCACTCGCTCTTCTCCGTCGGATAGCCCTTGCTCACCCAGTCGGCGCCGAAGTTCTGCGCGATGTAGAGCACCTTCACGTTGGTGAATCCCATGGAGTGCAGGAGTTCGAATGCTGGTCGAACGTTAGGACAATGCCACCACGGACAGCATCCACAGTAGAGAACGATAGCTTTGTTCTTGGGCAAACTGCCGACGCGCTTCTCGAGATTTTG
This sequence comes from Terriglobia bacterium, assembly GCA_963848375.1. Lineage (GTDB taxonomy): Bacteria > Acidobacteriota > Terriglobia > Terriglobales > Acidobacteriaceae > JAJPJE01. The sequence continues at coordinate 12,868 of CAWKDK010000002.1, read as the reverse complement.
AATCCCCGCGGCTTCAGTGGCTGCGCCAATGTACTCGGCGCCTGGAATGTGCGCCTGTTGGTAAAGCTTCTGAAATCCGACCTGCAGGATCAGCGGCTTCACGCCGGTATTCGTCTGAAGGATTTTCACCAGTGCATCTGGTTGGATTACTGCTGAGTCCGGCACATCGGCGGCCATGACATGCCCGGCCATTATCGCTAGTGCAAGAATCGTCAGTAGGAAGTATGACTTTCGTGTCTTCATGAGCGGCTCCATTATGCGCAACCATGCGGCGAACCCGCAACTATGTGCCCGCATGTGACCAGAGTACGTTGGGCTTGCGAGAACTACACGGAAAACGAGAAAATTAGGTACTATCAGAGGAGCGGTTCTTATACCGGGAGCACTCATGGTGAAGCGTCGTGGCAATCCGAACTGGGGAAAACCGGAAATAACCCCGATCAGCGTTACCCCTAGTGCGTTTGAACAGATCGTTCGACGTCTGAAACTGTCGCCGCATGAGTACGTGGAATCGGCTGCGCTGCGCGATTGGGTTCTGAAGAATAAGGACTCGAAGTACGTCCCACAGGATCTGCTGAAAGCCTGGGGCTTCGGCGTACGAAGCGATATCGACGGCTAGACCCAGATCTCCCCAAAAACGCGATACCAGTTTCCTCCCAGCACCTTCTCGATGGTTGCGCTCTTGTAGCCGCGCTTCTGTAATTCCGTTGCGATCAGTTCAAATTTGCGTGGTCCGTTTAAATCCGGCACATAGGGATAGCGATCTTCTTCCGGCGCGCTGACGCCGGCAGCTTTACGGTGTGCCACGTCGTCCTTGAATGCCTTCTCCTGTTCGGGCGTGAGTTCTACTTTCTCGATACCGCCATCGGTTCCGATGCCTACGTGATCTTCGCCGCAGATCTTGAGCGCATGATCGATATGCTGCATCACCAGCTCTTTCGAAGGCTGATTAGGCGCGCCGCCCAGGTACGGCATGAGGTAGATGCCGACGACTCCGCCTTTATCCGCCAGCGCCTTCAGTTCGCTGTCGTACTTATTTCGCGGATGTTCGTGGATAGCATTGCAACCCGTGTGCGTGATCAGCGGCGGCTTAGCCGATGCAGCGATTCCCTCGGCTGTGGTCTTGTGACCGCAATGACTCAGATCGACACCAACTCCCTGCGTGTTCATCAGCGCGATCGCCTCATGTCCTGATTTGCTCAGCCCGGCATTGTCCGGCTCGAGGCTGCCATCGCCGAGAAGGCCACGGCGATTGTAGGTGAGCTGCATGATGCGCACGCCCAGCCGACGGAAGGTCGTAATGCGATCCAGGTCGCCGTCGAAAGGCTGCGGATGCTGGAAAGCCATGATCAGCCCAAGCTTCTTGTCCTTCTTCGCCGTCGCGAGATCGGCGTGCTTGCGCACCAGCAGGAATTGCGAAGGATAGGCTTCCGCGATCTGCTGCACGAAGGCAATGTACGGGACGGTCTCTTCAAATGTTGGCATCGAGACGGTCCAGTTGATGGCCGTCAATCCCGATTCGCTGACCGCTTTGAGTGACTTCTCCGAGAGCGGCAATCCCTCGGTGAAGTCAGCGGCCTCACCAGAGGAATCAATTACGAAGGACTGTTGATAGATCTGCGCGACGGTTTCGTCCGCAAGAACGAGATTAGGATGCAGCGACGCCGCTAGCGCGGCGCCACCTGAAAGAGCGAGAAACGATCTGCGATCCATGTTCGATGTATCCCGTGGGACTCGCAGTATATCAACTCACCTCGACTGCATTATTCGGTGCGCATGCCGACCAGGTCCTGCCCGTTCACGCGCACTTTGACCTGTTTCACCTTGCCGGAGGCGTCTACGTCCATGTGCACACGGCTATCGACCGCATAGAAAAAGAAATCGGTGTCCGATTCGGGAATCATCTGGAATTTCGGCTGGTTCGTTCCCTGTGCGAAGAGCCGGTCGCCTTCGAAGAAAATCTTGAGATCGAGCCCGGGCACCACGTGATAGGTGCCGACGTAGCGATCAAGGATGTTCTTTGCCACTTCCACGCGCTTGTGCATCGTCGGGACTTCATATGGCTGTCCAAAAGCGACCGCGCTGAGTCCCTGCTGGATGGCGATGATTTGCGGCCCTTCGATGTTGCTCGCCAGGATGATCACCAGCTTGTCGTCCGGGTATCGGGTGAACTCGGTGATGAAACCGTTTACCCAGCCTCCGTGCATGAGGTACTTATGTCCGAAATCCGCGCCGCTCATCCATCCATAGCCGTACCACGCGTCCAGGTTGAACGGTGGAGGCGCGGCCCATTTCACGCGCGGCTGAAAAGCTTCGTCGAGAAGCGCCTTGGGAAAGATCTTTCCATCGGCAAGAGCCTGATCGAATTTATATAGATCATCGACCGTGGAATGCAGCGCGCCCGCCGAATGTGTTCCCGACATGTCGCCCATGTCGGCGTTTACCAGGTGATCGCCGTCGAACACATAGCCGCTGGCCCGGTTCTTCACGATTGGCCGCACGTGATCGTAGGTTGTATTTTCCAGCCCAGCGGGCTTGAGGATGTTGTCGGTGATGTACTGCTCGTAGCTGGCACCGGAAACTTTCTCGATCACGAGGCCCAGCAAGATGTAGCCAGAATTGCTGTAAGCAAATTTTTCGCCCGGCGCGGAGACTAATGGCTGCGCAGCCAGCTCCTCTATCGCGTGCTCGATTCGCAATGGATCTTCGCCTTTACCATAGGCCGCCGTCCGCGTGAAATCAGGAATCCCGGAGACGTGCGTGAGCAATTGTTGAATCGTGATCGACTGCCACGCCTTCGGCACTTCGGGGACGTACTTTACTACCGGATCCTGTACGCTCAGTTTCTTCTGCGCTTCCAGTTGCACGATCGCCAGCGCGGTGAATGATTTCGTGATCGAACCAATGCGATAGATCATCTCCGGCGAGTTCGGAACGCCGAGTTCCAGGTTCGCCATGCCGTAGCTCTTGCGCAGAAGAACCTTGCCATCCTTCGCGATGAGTACCGTTCCAGAGAAGCGGCCTTGCTTGCTCCATGCGGAGAGGTATTCATCCGCCTTGGTTGCCACGTCTTGTGCAAATGCGGAAACAGTTACCAGAAAAGCCAGTGCCACAGCAGCGATTCGCATGCAGGTCTCCCAAAGTGCGCACGGAGCTTAGCAATTGCGGTGGGTCACCGGATGTGCTGTGGCTCACCGAGGGGCGGTCTCGGCACCAGAATCGGCCGGGATGCGAGCACCAGCCCAGCACTGAACTTTGCTAAACCTTTGAAAACATGGAAGTAGCGAACCACGCGAGCTGTTCCAAATCTGCACTCAATCTGCGACAATAATCAGACACATGGAATTACTTCTTTACTCGAGCAAGTGGTGCCCCGACTGCCGCGAAGCCAAGCGCTTCCTGGCCCAACACAACATCCTCTATCGCGAAATCGATATCGAGAACACGCCGGGTGCGGCAGAAGAAGTGATTCGACGTACAGGAAAGCGCGCCATTCCGCAGTTCGTGATCAACGGGACGTGGGTGCAGCCGTACCGTCCGGGAGAAGGATTCCTCTACGACGAGATGAGTGAACTGTTCGGCGTCGGCCAGCCGGACTAGCTCGGATTAGCAGCGCCCGCCACTTTCACGTAAAATACGCGCGCAGATTATCAGGAGGCATGCATGACTACTGTGCGTTTGTTTTCACGTCTACTGCTGGCGTTGGCATTGACTCTCAGTCTTGCAGGATCGGCTTTCAGCCAAGCTACGTCCACGGCATCGAAACCAGCTTCCAAGACACCCGCCGCAACGGCTCCGGCCACTGGCGACAAGTTGGACATCAATACCGCAACCAAGGATCAGCTCGATGCGCTGCCGGGAATCGGCGCTGCGTACTCGCAGAAGATCATCGACAACCGGCCATATAAAACCAAGACGGACCTGGTCAACAAGAAGGTTCTGCCGCAAGCGACCTACAACAAGATCAAAGATCAGATCATCGCGAAGCAGCCGGCGAAGTCGAAGTAGCCGAAATCGAAGTAGCGGGATCCCAACTCAGGCCTGGGTGGGGACTTAAGAAAACTTCAGGTCCCCCACCCACGCCTTCTGCTATTTTGGGCGGACTTAGAAATCAGGCAGCGAGTTTCCGACGCCTGATCGATCCCCACCATGGTCACCCAAACCGCTCCCGCTTCCGTTGTAACGATGCCCTCAAAAAGCACGGACTCGCGGCTCGTGTCACTCGACGTGTTCCGCGGGCTGATCATCGCTGGCATGGTGCTCGTCACCGATCCCGGCAGCTATAGCTTCGTCTACCCGCAGCTTCTGCATGCGCAATGGAACGGCGCCACGGCGACGGACATGATCTTCCCGTCGTTCCTGTTTATCGTGGGAGTTGCAATCACGTTGTCATTTGCATCGCGACTGCAGAAGGGATCGCTACGTTCGACTCTGGCGAAGCATGTGGTCCGCCGCGCGGCAATCATCTTTGTGATTGGCTTGGCGGTGAACGGCTTCCCCGACTATCACCTGCACACGCTACGTATTCCCGGCATCCTGCAGCGCATCGCCATCTGCTATCTCATTGCCGGTCTCTTGTATCTTGCTACGGGTCGCGATGAGAAATCACGTTCGCGGCAGACGGCGATCTTCACCACGCTTATCGTCGTCATCCTGGTGGGATATTGGGCGCTGCTGAAGCTCGTGCCAGTTCCCGGATTTGGCCCCGGCCGGCTCGACTCTCTCGGCAATCTTCCGGCGTATATCGACCGCATGATCTTCGGCATCAATCACCTGTGGGCCTGGGGACTCACTCCCGGCTACGGCGTCACCTACGATCCAGAGGGCATGCTGTCGACGCTGCCGGCGATTGCGGTCGTGCTGATCGGAATCTTGGCAGGAAAATGGTTGCGTAAAGAACAACCGGTCCAGCGTCGTGTGCTGGGAATGGTAATTGCGGGCACTCTGCTCACGATCGCCGGACTCCTGCTTACGCCGTACCTGCCCCTCAATAAGCGAATCTATACGAGCACTTTCGCCCTCTTCAGTGGCGGCATCAGCCTGCTGACGTTCGCAGCGTGCTACATCGTCGTCGACGTGTGGCGCTTCCGGCGATGGGCGTCTCCTCTGCTTATCTTCGGGACGAATGCGATTCTTGCGTTCGCCTTGTCGAGTGTCATCACCACGTTGCTGGACAAGATTCATGTCAACACCGGAGCCGGAGTTCTCACCCTGCACGAGTGGGGCAATCACGTCTTCGCGGGATTTCTGCAGCCGGTGCACGCATCGCTCGCCTACGCTGTCACGATTGTGTTCTTGAATCTTGCTCTGCTCTATCCCCTGTACCGGAAGCGCATCTTCGTTAGCGTTTGACCGCTCCCAGAGATCAGCGCGCGATCTCCAGCAGCCTTCAGGCATCTTTGCACCGCTAATACGAAACCAATTATCAGGTCATACGGATTTCTTGTGTCTCGGCGGATCGCGCTCGAGTTCCTGGATCCGCTGGTGGTGCTCGATGTGGCGATTAATCCGGCTTGTTGGGCCGGCTGTTCTAGCTTGCCTGGTGGGATTCCAATTCCTTCCCGCGCGCAGCGGTGAAGCGGAACTCCGGAATCAAATCGCCCATCTCTCGTCTGAGATCGATCGCCTGCATCAGGAGCAGGCGATGCCGTCTGTGGTACTCCGACAGCACCGCGACTCCATCTGCTACATATACAGCGTCTATAGCATGACCCCGTCGAGTTCGTCCCTGAGTCGAAACGTGCGTCGAACCCGAGTATCCGGCACCGGATTTGTGATTGCGGATGGGCTGATTGCGACCAACCGCCACGTGGTCCAACCTTGGTACGAAGATCCGGATGATGAAGCCCGCATCAATGGAGGCGCCAAGCCGCGCATCGAAAAAATGGTCGCCTTCTTCCCGAGTCTGGCAAAGTCGGTGACTCTTTTCGATGTGCAGGTTTCGCCCGACCAGGACCTGGCAGTTGCGCGCTTCACTCCGACCGAGCTGATGAAAAAGATTCGTCCGATTGCATTGGCTCCGGAGAAGCCGAACGCAGGAGATCCGGTCGTGGTTGTTGGATATCCCCTGGGCGTGTCAGCCATGCTCGCCAAGTCGCCGAGCAACGTGTTCAGCCGTCTGGCTTCCAAGAAGGATGCGATCGAGATTGCGTCCGACCTGGCTCAACACGACCTGATTCGTCCGTCGTCCACCTGCGGTCACGTGAGTGACATCGTCGGCGAGAAGCTGATTTACGATGCGCCTACCGCACAGGGCGGCAGCGGCGGCCCGGTCTTCAACTCGAACGGCGAGGCAATCGCCGTGAACGCCGCCTACATCGACGGCTTCACCGGAGGCACCATCGGAATCACGACGGAGTCGTTGAAGCCACTCTTGCAGAATGCCATGCAGAAAGCCGAATCCGGCAACTAGCCTTCGGCTTGCCTCCGAAACCTGCCGATCCAGCCCGGTTCCCGCAAATGCTCTTCTTCGATCCTGCGCATACGCGCCGCAAGAATCTGCGCGCGGCCTAAATAGCCGATCACTTTTTTCGGATTATCCCGTGAGACTACCGGCAGTCGTCCAAAGCCATGGCGCAGCATGCGATTGGCTGCCTCATGCAGTGTCTCGTCAGGATAGGCCACTACCGGCTCGCGTGAGGCGACCTGGAGAACCGTTGATGCCCCGCTCGGATCCTGCTCCAACCCGCGTATCAGATCACTGCGGGTGATGATTCCGACCAGTCGACCTTGGTCGTCGGTCACGATCATTCCGTGATGCCGGGTCACCGCCGGGTCATGATTCGCAATTTGGTCGGCGAGAGTGCGGAGGGTTATACCTTCGTATAGGGTCGGGACTTCCCGATCCATGATCTCGCTGACGCTCACCACCTGCAGGACGTCGGCTTCGTAGTCCTGGTGAATGCGCAACCCACGACGCGCCAGCTTCTCGGTCATTATGGAACTGCGCAGCATCAGCATGGCAATCGAGTCGGCAATTACGCTGACCAGCATCAGCGGCAGCACCGAGTTGTAGTCGCGTGTGAGTTCAAAAGCAAAGATGATGAAGGTGAAGGTGGCGCGCGAAGCTGCTCCGAATACAGCGCCCATAGCGACCAGGGCGAAAGCTCCCGGTGCGAGGTGTGCACCTGGAACGAAGTGATTCACGATCATGGCGAACGCCGACCCCATGGCGGCGCTGGCCATGAACATGGGCGCTAGCAAGCCTCCGGAGGTGCCGGAGCCAAGCGAGATCACCAGCGCCAGAGACTTGAAGATCATCACCAGCAGCAGGACTTCCAGCGCGAGGCGGGCGGTCAGGATATCGGAGATGGTGTCGTAGCCAACGCCGAGCACCCGCGGAACGAAATAGCCAATGATTCCCAGGCCAAGGGCGCCAATGGCCGGCCACCACATGGCGTCGACTGGCAGCTTCTCAAACAGATCCTCAACCGCGTAGAGCAGCTTGGTAAAGCCAACGGCTGCCAATCCGCAAAGCCCGCCAAGCAGCAGATACCAGGGCAAAGCGTGGGGAATTTCGAAGTCCGTGGGCCCAACCACGAACATCGGACCTCGGCCCATCAGCATCATGTGGACGCTGGTCGCCAGCGTACTGGCAATCACGAGGGGAATGAAAGACCGGGACTTGAACTCGAACAGCAGCAACTCGATCGCAAGAATCACGCCAGCGATCGGAGTGCTAAACGTCGCCGCCATTCCAGCAGCTGCTCCGCAGGCGAGCAGCACTTTGCGCTCGGCCGCCGTGGTATGAAGCACCTGCCCGAAGAGCGATCCTATGGCTCCGCCAGTCTGGATGATTGGACCTTCAGCGCCAAACGGTCCGCCAGTTCCGATAGCAATTGCGGCCGAGAGCGGCTTCAGAATGGCGACTTTGGGATCAATCCGGCTCCGGTTGATCAACACGGCTTCCATCGCCTCCGGAATGCCATGGCCGCGAATCTTGGACGAGCCGAACTTCGCCATCAGGCCCACAATGAGCCCACCGACCACGGGGATCAGGATGATCCACAGACCCAGCGTGCTGTAGCGCGGGCTGACGAAGTTCCAGGACAAGCGGTGAAAGAAGGCTACGTTGGTGAAGAAACCAATGAGGTTATAGAGCACGTAGGCGATCAGGGCTGCCAGAACGCCAATCACTGCGGCCAGCGCCGACACCAGGACCATACGGAATCCAGCTTCTGTCCCGAGACTGGTTCCATCGAAACTTGCTCGATTAGAAGACGGATCTATGGCCTGAGTGCCAGGCTGCACTGAAGGTTCAACGGTTGAGTTATTTCCCACAGGGGATAGTATATCGTACTGCGACTGGTACGGGCGGGGAAACTGGCTGCAGAGGAACGCGCAGCCAGTATCCGTCGCCTTCCAAATAGACAACCTCCGACCTGAAGAACTTAGGTCGGACTGCGATAACTCAGCGACTTAACGCCGGTTTCGCTTGATGTTGGCCAGCACGCCTTTCAGTGCCCCGACCAGTTCCGGCCCGGTAGAACGCAGCTCCTCGCGATGATGCAAGGCGAGTTCCCGAAGCGTCTTTTCACCCTTCGCCGTCAACTCCAGTAAGACCTGACGTCGATCTTCGCTGTCGCGTTTGCGGCGAACCAACCCTTTGGCAGAAAGCCGGTCGGCCAGTTCGACGGTGCTGTGATGCTGGATCTGGAGCCGCTCGGCTACCTCTCCGATGGTGGCGGCATGATCGTCGGGAAGGCCTTTCACGGCGAGCATCAGTTGATACTGCTGTGGATTCAAACCATACGAACGCGCAATCTGTTCGCTTGCGCGCAGGAAGCGGCGGATCTGATAGCGAAATTCTGCAGTAGCCCGGTAATCCTGGAGACCGATGTCCTCTTTTGGAGACATGCGTAATTCCCACCCTTTATGTTTTAGCGAGCTTTCTTGCGCACACTTATATCCGGCAGACAAGCGCCGGAGAGCGTGATCGGGAGGGATCTCGCGTTACTGCTCCAGCCTAATTGTGCGCTGCCTAGCTAGCAGAGGCTAAACGCGGAAGCCATCGCCAGTCAATCACTGTCACGATTCCGCCCGCGCTTGCCCTTCTTCCATTTAGAATAGTTGGTTTTTGATACGTTTCAACAACTTTCCTTAGATCCTGTCGTATTGCGACGCCCGAGCGTCCCGAGGAGATAGTTCGTGATTGCACGTTATACACGTCCCGAAATGGGAAGAATCTGGACCGACGAATACAAGTTCCGAAAATGGCTGGAAGTCGAGCTCGCCGCCACTGAGACTCTCGCCGATGCCGGACTTGTCCCCAAAACTGCTGCCCAGGCAATCCGCCGCAAAGCCGATTTTGACCTGCAACGGATCTACGAAATCGAGGCAGAGGTCCGCCACGATGTGATCGCGTTTACCACCGCCGTTGCCGAGAAGGTCGGCCCAGAAGCGCGCTGGCTGCACTATGGCCTGACCTCCAACGACGTAGTCGACACCGCCCAGGCGCTGCAGATCAAGGAAGCGTCGGCCATTCTCAGCGACGACCTCCACCGCCTGCACGAAGTGCTGCGCCGCCGGGCTCTGGAGTTTCAGCACACGCCTATGATCGGCCGAACCCACGGCGTGCATGCCGAACCCATCACCTTCGGACTGGTACTCGCAAATTTCTATGACGAAATGGATCGTAACCTGAAACGCTTTGCTGCTGCCGCCGAAGAGATGCGTGTGGGCAAGTTTTCGGGTGCAGTCGGGAATGGTGCCCATCTTGATCCCGATCTAGAAGAGATGATTTGCGAGCGCTTGGGTTTACACGTCGCGCCCATCACTTCACAGGTCATCCAGCGCGACCGGCACGCGAACTACGTCGCGACCCTGGCTGTGATCGCGTGCACGCTCGACCGCATTGCCACAGAAGTTCGTCACCTGCAGAGAACCGAAGTCCGCGAGGCGGAGGAATTCTTCAGCGAAAAGCAGAAGGGATCCTCGGCCATGCCGCACAAACGCAATCCCATAACCTGCGAACAGATCAGCGGGCTGGCCCGCGTGGTGCGTTCGAACGTTCAGGCTGCCTATGAAGACGTGGCGCTCTGGCACGAACGTGACATCTCGCATTCCTCCGTTGAGCGCGTGATCCTGCCGGATTCGACCATTCTGGTGGACTACCTGCTCTACAAGACCACGAATCTTATGGACACTCTGCTGGTCTATCCGGAGCGTATGCAGCAGAATCTGGACAGCACCGGCGGCTTGGTCTTCAGCGGACAATTGCTGCTCGACCTGGTCGAGGCCGGAGTGGTTCGCGAAGATGCCTACCGAATCGTGCAGCGCAATGCCATGCGCGCATGGAAGGAAGGCGGTAACTTCCACGAAATGGTGCTGAACGATCCTGATATCAGCGGGCGCGTTTCGAAGAAGCAGCTTGAAAAGGCATTTGATCAAAGGCGGCAGTTGCGGAACGTGGACAAGATTTTCGCCCGCGTGTTTGGCGAAGAAGCCAAACCGAAGGCGCCCGCCCGCAAGACGGCGAAAGGCAAGCGCTCGACAAAGACTAAGCGCTAGAACAAGCGATCACCGTTTACAGAAACGACTACTTCTTGCGGATATAGGTAAGGTCGTATTCGACTTTCCAGGTTTGGCCGCCATCGGTCGAGCCCTGACTGAACTGGCGAACTTTGTCGGAACCCAGGTTGAAGAACTGTAAGTGCCGCTTCAACCTGGTTCCGTCAGGCTGCGGAATTTCGTCAGTGTAGAAGTCCATTACGCCGTCCTTTAGGTTGCCGTAGAAGAAGATCGTGTCGCCCGCATTGTCGACCCAGAACTGTTCCCATCGTTTCAAGTTTGGGTTGTAGGCGTTGTAACTTTTGCCGGTGTAGCCGCTTGTGCCCAGCGAAGTCCAGTTCTCCCAAATCACGCAGTTCCCGATTGCACGCTCGATGTGGCTGATACCTGCCGCCTTGTTTTCCTTCGTCGCGACGACATCCCAATCGCCTACCCAGAAATCGAACTGGCGGCTCTCCGCGCGAGTGTCGCAGGACGACGGCTTAGCTTGCGCTGTTGCTATCGGCGATGCTGCCAGAAGCAGAATCAGTATCAACAGATAGCTTCGCGTCTTCATCGTTGTTCTCCGGATGCGGGCGACGTAAGCATGGCGCTCCAAACTAGATATCGTGCATCCGCAGACTGGATCAACCGGGAAAGAGACTCGCGGGACTAATACACACGCGTCGGGGACTAACGCGAGTCTAAGCAACCGCTCTTGGACGGGATCAGGCTATTTTGCCTCCGCCCGCGCCAAGCCATCCGCTCCATCTCCGGACTCGATGAACTGCTCGACCTTCCATTGCGGGAGATCAATCGCAGCAACCTGGTGGCTGCCGGAGCAGGACACGTAAGCAACTTTGTCGTCGGGTCGCGCGAGTATCTCCTGCGGTGAGCGGCAAACGTCGATAGTGCGCGTAAGTTTCAGCGTGCTTAGATCCACGACTCCCACTTTGTGGGCGGATGGCAGAGCGACCAGCAACCAATGGCCGTCTTTCGTAGCCGCCGTTCCGTAGCCGGTGGCAGGCAATGCTATCCAGTTCGCCACTTTATTCGTCGAAGTGTCGATCACCGCGAGTTGCGGCTTCGTCTGGTCGGCAGTGAATACCAAGCGGTCATCGTTGGAAATGGAAATGCGCTGCGTGTTGGCAGAGATCGGAATTACAGCGATCGTCTTGCGTGCGATCATATCGAGCACTGACACAGTTCCTGGTCCGACATTTGCCGTGTAACCGCGCTTGCCATCGTGCGAGATGGCGAGCATGTGCGATTCCGCCTGCTTCGTCGGAATTGCGCCGATGATCTTTAACGTATGCGGATCGATTGCGGCAACGCTCTGATCCAACTCAGTCGTCACATACAGCAGACCGCTTGCCGGATCGTAGACTGCACAATGCGGCCGCACGCCATGACCGAAATCAACGTTGCCGATTACTTTCCGCGTAGCCACATCGATGACTAGCAAGTTGCGCCCGTCGGTTCCTGGCTTTCCAACACCGGAATTCCCGTAAACAGGAGCGTAAGCAGTGCGTCCATCGGGAGATGCTGCCAGCTCATGTACCCAGCCATCGGGGATATTTTCCTGGACGACTCCGATCTGTTTGCCGGCACGCGGATCGATGACACTCAGGGTTCGGTCACCCTGGTTGGCGACGAGCAACGCCGGCGACGGAATTGTGGTTTGCGCGCGCACACAAATTACGCAAGCGCAAAGAGAAAACAGCAGAAGGGCAACCGGTTTCCGCATCGGTCAGTGAGAATACCACCAAGGGAGCAAAGCAGGCACAAAGATCACCGTCGTCGTACCCGGACAGATCATCTTCCGGAAAGCGCACCCGACTCTCTTTCAAAGGCTAAAAGCCATATTTCATCGCACGGGCCTGAGTCTCACACCTCGATTAATCCTCGCTGAGTTGTCACTACAGGCACACCTGCAGAAAAATCTAGGCCAGATTCTCTAGTTCTTCAACGTTTCTCGAAACCTCAATCGTCGCTAACCTTGCAGCTATACCAACGAGCGGAGAGATACATGTACGCAGAACAAGCAATCCCGGCAAAGAGTTTCGTTGAAGCCGATCCCGATTTTCTGGTTATGGCCGAACGCGAATTGGCGGCGTTTGCTCGCGCTGTGAAGGAATTATTCGGGCCGGAACAAGAACGGCAGTCAATCGAAGATTGGATGCAGGAGCCCGAATCTATTGACTGGAGTCAGCGCGAAGTGAATACAGACTGGCGCGATCTAACTATTGCGGTCGGTCCTGCATCACGACTAGCTGATCGTGTCTGTCTTTTGCGCTGAAACGAATTTTCTTTAAGCGTCCTGACCGCTGATTGGTTTGCGCACAACTTCCAATTTGAGAAGCAATTCACAAAGACTTAC
>CAWKDK010000001.1:0-155177 GCA_963848375.1 Terriglobia bacterium | reverse complement strand
GATTCTGTGACGCGAACTACTCGTCGTACCTGAAGGAGAATTTTGGGAAACGTTGGGCAGTAGCGACCATGGGACCGTGCGTTTTGCCGGGCAACCGAGCCAAAGCAATGGCTTTTAACACGGGATGCCTCAGCAAAGTCAGGGGCTGCGAGGATGGCGCCGAGATCCTGCCGAAGGTATTCGGCAGTGAGCAGAGATAGCAACATTACCTAGCCCATTTACTTCCTCGTAAGCACGGTCTGATCCGGATCGATCAGCAACTTGCGCGTGCCGACGGGAGCCTTGACGCGAAACGTCGATTCATTGCCATCGGCGAAGACGCGCGCGACGAAAACGGGCTGTTTCTTGTCTGCAATTACCGCATAAAGGGGAACGGAAGTCACGAGCTCTGGAGGCGCTTCTTTCTGAAGGATAGTGCCGCTTACCAGTGTCCGGTTTTTTCCGGAGTGAGCTTCACGCTCGATAGCTCAAGCTTAGGAATGGCCGTTCCATTCACCCACTCGTCAAAGAACCACGTCAGTGATTGCTTTCCTTCGAAACGGAGTGAGGTCGGCAAGTTCTCTTCGAAGGCGCGTTGCACGTCGGCATTGGTCATTTGCCTTCCGGCATATTGTTCGCAATCTTGCGAAGCGTGCGGAAGAAGGAATCATCACTGACCTTCTTGTCCGAGGCGCCGGCGTTCTTCTTCTGAAGAGCATCAGCGTCACGGTACATGCTGTGCAGCATGTGCAAGAGCCATGTGCCGCGTCCGTAGCTGATGGTATCGTAACCGTCGGGAAATTCAGACGAGTAGAGGCGAACCCCCAGCGTGACGGGACCGGCTTCGAGCGTGGGAACGCCATTGTCATTCTTCTTCAGCAGGGCCTCGCGATACTCATCCATGGCGCTGCGAACGAATTGCGGATCGGTTTTCTCCAACGCCGAGAGTGCACTGTAATTCGCAAGCGCCTCCACCAGCCACTGATCGCGATAGCTCTTCCAGCCCACCAGGTCGCCCCACCACTCATGTGCTGACTCGTGAATGGGCATGAGGTAGGAGTAAAAAAGCCCTTGGTATTCCGAAAGCTTCATTTGCTGCAGCTCTTCGGGCGAAAGGAACGAGTAGCTAGAGAGAAAGATGAGTGTCGGCCACCCCTGGCTGGTGCGACCGGGCATCTGCGTGAGTGACAGCGAAGAATAGGGATAAGGACCGAGTTCCTGGGTTAAGTAGTCAAGAGCCTTGCTCACGCGCGTGCCCACATCTTCTGCCGCAACGGGGCTTGGCGCTATCTGTTGCATCATGGCTCTGCCTTGCAACTGTGCGAGTCCCGGAGCTTTTGAGTTGGCCAGAATAGGGACTTCCATCTTCGGGAAGTCGCGCTCCATTCCCTTGCCAGCATAGACCGCCACTTGCACCGGACCGTTGTTGCTGGCAGTGCGACGGTAATGGCCAAGATTGAAACCGGCCGTGGGCAGCGGGCGGTCGGAAGTCCAGCGCGCCACCTCCATGCCATTCTCATTCTCTTCTGAGACGCGCTTGCCGGTCGCAACCAGCGTCGAGCCGGATGGATAGCGGAACTCCAACTCAAAATTTGCGGGATGCATGCCGCGATTCGGATACCAGATTCCGCGCGCTCCGACATACATCAGTCCGCCGCCGGCATCGGCCAGCACCGATCCTGAATATTGGAAGTGGAGACGAATCTCTTGCCCGGCCTGCAATGGCTGCGGGAAGACAGTGGCCATTACGTCGTTGCCGCGGCGGGCCAGTGCCGTGCCTTCGATGGCTTCATTCTGCAGAAAATCCAGCGGTTTTCCGTCGGCCTCAACCTGTTTGACTTTCAGATAGCGTGAGAGCTCCCAGAGCAGAACGCGGTCGCCACTCTCACGAACCTTCATTGTCACAACTGCGTCGCAATCGAGCTGATTATCGGGCTTGATTTCGGTCTTGATCGTGTATGAGGAGATATCGACCAGGCGATCCTGCGCCTCCTCGGTTCCCGGCGTTGCCGTGCTCGCGGCTGGCGTGCTGGTGCGCGAGTGCGAACTCACGCGGCGAGACCGCATTGGGAACGATGTCCATACGTTGTAAAACCCGGCGCCGCCCTGGGCATGCGCGAATTGTGCAACGTTAATTTGTTCCTGCGAGAGCGTATCGAAGGAGATGTCAAAGACGCCGTACTGTCCGCCAAAGATGCGAGCACGCAACATCTGGTCATCCGCGCGCCTGACAAACTTGCCGTCCGCGCCAGTGCCGTTCAGAAACGTAATCGTCAGGCGGAGAGAATCCGCCTCGGCAAGGTTCTTGACGGTCCCGCTCCATTTCTCGAGGAAGGCCTGCTTGTCTTCGTCTTCTTCGGGACGCAGGAATTTCTCAAGTTGGGCGGCGGTATCGTCGTTGAAGCGGAAGTAGGCAGTCGAGAAGCGCTCTTCCAAAATGCCGGCCTTCGCAAATAGTCCCAGCGAGCGGCGCTCTACGCGATCGGGTGGTACGAGAAGAATTTCGCCGTCTCCCTCGAAAAACACTCCCGTGATTTGTCCGTTTGTTGCCTCGGTGAAGCCGATTGTGCCGTCGTCGAGCGTGAAGTGCAGGTCCTCGCGATCGATGGATGCATCGCGCACGTGATACACGCGCGCAGGATCGAGACCGACGTCACGAAGTTGCCGATAGAGTTGAGCCGCCGGACTCAACGGCCCATTATCGCCACTGTTCGCGACGACGCTGCCGATATGCTGTGGCTCGGGGAACCCGGGCTGCGGATTTGGATGCAGCGCGTTGATGAATCCAATGTCTTGTGCCGCCACTGGGCACGAGAAGACTGCGAGTGCTAGCACCAAGGAGTGCAAAGGCATCCATCCCGCTAACCGGAACAGCGATTTTTCTTTGTTAGAATTCGCGCACGTGCGCACAGTCATCATCGGAGTCCTGGTCCTCGCGGCATGCCATGCCACGGCAGATACCATTCACCTCAAAAGTGGACGGACAATTGTGGCTTCGAACGTCCATGAGGAAGAAGGGCAGATCAAATACGAGCTCAACGACAGCACCTATGGTATCCCTAAATCGCTGGTTGAGAGAATCGACCGTGATGGATCGAGCCCAGAATCCGGAGTAGGTGAATCCGGAGCCGGTGCTGAAGCGGCGGCGAGCGCACCGGTGCCGACCGCTCCCGAGGTCAGTGAACTGGGATTGCGCGGCGCCGATAAGGTAGCATTCAAGGTAGTGCACGACGGGAAGGTGGACGAGGACGCCCTGAATGCGATTGATAAGACAGCGGATCCAGCCCTGATTGCCGCCGGATACTTCATCGCGGGACGCTTCGAACTGGATCATGGCGATCGCGAACACGCGCGGCGGTATCTTGAAACAGCCCTGGCCAGCGTTCCCGACAACGGTTACATCCTGCAGAATTATGCGCTCACCCTGTTGAAGCTCGGTCGAGCTCGGGAGGCAGTGCCTTACGCAGAACAGGCCACGCGCGCTTTGCCGGATTCGGCGGACGCATGGGCGGTACTCGGCTTCTGCTATTACAGCGCCGACCGCGGTAAAGAGGCGCAGAAGGCCTGGCAGAAATCTCTGGATCTACACCCCGATGAGAATCTGCAGAAATACGCCGACAAGCTGAAGCGCGAAATGACTACGGAAGCCAACTTCAGCGAACGCGAGACCGGACACTTCACGCTGCGATACGAAGGTGCCACGAAAGATCAACTGCGCGGACAAATCGTTTCGGCGCTCGAGGGGGACTATAACGACCTCAGTAATGAGTTAGGAATTACGCCGTCGCAGAATATTCCCGTAGTCCTCTATACAGAAGAAGCCTATTTCGATGTGACCCGGGCTCCCAGTTGGACAGGCGCATTGAACGATGGCAAGTTGCGCATCCCCGTGCAAGGTGTGGACGGCGTGAATGGCGAGATGGCACGCGTACTGCGACATGAGTTGGCGCACTCGTTCATCGCCCAGGCCTCCGGGGGACGTTGTCCGACATGGCTGAATGAGGGTATCGCGCAATTGATGGAGCCACGTGATACCTCGGCAAGTGGCCAGCAGCTGGCAAGGCTGTATTCGCAACATATTGAGATCCCTTTGCAAGCACTGGAAGGATCGTTCATGCGCTTTCAGACGAATGAAGCAGTTGTGGCCTACGCAGAATCCATGGCAGCAACCGAATATATTCGCGATACCTACGGCATGAGCGAATTGCGCCGTATTCTCGAGCGCCTTGGGCAAGGGGCGTCGATGGAAGGCGCCATGAAAGAGTATCTGCACAGCGACTATTCACAGTTTGAAGACGAACTGGGCCATTACCTGATCAGCAAGTACGGCGGATAGCCGCAAGCCGGCCCGGAATTGGATGATTTCAGCCCGGGTCTGTGGTAAGTTGTCTCTCCTCAATCGCGTGAAGCATGCGGTCCCCGTTTTCATCCCGCTCGCAGCCAGAACCGGCACGAAGGCCGGCTCCCGCACAGGTTCCCCAATTATCAACGGTAGATGTGGCTGCGTGTTACCAGTCGGCGCGAGTCGGAGGAGACTACTTCGAATTTGTGCGCGTTGCCTCCGGACGATTGTTGTTTGTGCTGTTAGATATCGCTGGAGATGCCCACGAAGCGATGCCGGTAGCCGCGGCTGTGCAGGACCTTTTGCATAAACGCGGCCCCGAGCTATTCGGTGGCGACGATCTGAACGAAGCCGACGCCATCGCCGAATTAGTGCTGCTGATGAACCGCACGATTCTGGCTGCGACCGATCGACTGCATCACACCCCGGCCTTCGTGGCTTGCTACAACGAACCTGTGGGCGTGCTGACTTACATCAATGCAGGCCACACTCCCGGCCTTCTGAAGGACGGCGACTCGGTCGAACTGTTATCGGCGAACGGACTTCCGCTTGGCCTCTTCTCCCATTCCACCCACGATGCGCAGATTGCAGTGATTTCGCCAGAAGCTACCGTGCTGCTGGTCTCGCGTGGCCTGATTGAAATCCGCTCCGGGCGCGAAGAATTCGGGCTGGAGCGGCTTTGCCAGTACTTCCATCGAAGCACAGCAAGAACCGCGGCCAAGTTGTGCGAGGAGATACTGCACGAGACCTCGCAGTTCGTTCGTCTTAGTAACGGTGGAATGCTGGGACGCATTCTGAAAGTGGCGGGTAGCGACCGTATCGAGAATGACGTCACCGCGGTTGCGCTGGCGCGGCACTCGGTAGCGGCCTCGGCAAGCGCCTCCTGATTTAGTTCCTCCCCTAATTTCTCCGAGTCGCATGCGGTGAGTCACGCATCCCAAGTTGCATGCACGAAGATCAGTTGAAATCTCTGCGCACGCATGTTCTCGATCTGCTGAAAGGCGGCGAGGCCCATATCTCGCCGGACAAGGCACTTCCGGATTTTCCCGAAAAGTTGCGTGGTGTGAAAGTAGCGAAGTTCCCGCATACAGCCTGGCAGTTGCTTGAACACCTGCGCATTGCGCAATGGGACATCCTCGAATACACGCGGGATCCAAAACATAAATCTCCGCCATGGCCATCGGGATATTGGCCAAAAAGTGGAGAGCCGCCCGATCGCCATGCGTGGAAGAACAGCGTGGATCAGTTCTTTGCTGACTTAAAGGCAATGGAGCAAATCGTCGCCAGCCCAGACACCGATTTATTGGCAAAGATCCCGCACGGCGATGGGCACACGGTTCTGCGCGAAGCATTGGTACTCGCCGATCACAATTCGTATCACCTTGGACAAATCGAGGCGGTTCGCAAGGCGCTGGAAGGCGAGTAGGGCGGTTTTAAGATACGGGTGGAGCAGGGCTCGAATTCATGCTCCACCGTGCTGAGTTACTTGCATGCCATCTTCGGCGCAAAATTGTCAGGCGCAAGCTGATCGGCCGTCACGAACTTCGGAGCGATATCCACGGGAATGTCTTTGAGCACGTCGAGACGGCGTTGCACCGCAGGCCGAATTACTCCGAGACGCGTGAGCATGTCTTTCGCTTTCGCGTAGTCACCGGTTGCTTCGATGGTCAGCAGCTCGCCGGTTAGATCGCTAACGGCTCCGCTGATTTTGTCCATATCCACCGAGTACGTTCCGTTGGGATTGGGAACAAATCCGCCTTTGTCGAGCAGGTAATTGAACTGCAGCGCCATGCCTTTTCCGTGAGCTTCGGTGGTTCCGAAACGAAGAGTTCGAAATGACGACGCCAGGAATGTCGTGTAGAGCTGGCGGCGTGCCGTAGCATCGGACTTCAACACGTCACCCAACTTCATCTCCTGGGCGTGCTCCATCATGTAGCCGAGCGCCCATAGTCCAGTAATGTCCGCCTTGGCCTCTTCGATCGCACTATAAACTTCCTTGAGTTCCAGTCTTGGATTGGTCTCGCGGCCATTGATAGTGATCTGATGAGGGCCGAGGCCGTGCATCAGTTCGTGCGCGAGGATGTGAGTGAAGAACGGCTCGAACGCCACGTCTTTGCGCTCGTCGGCGGCGATCATGTGTCCGGCGATGGGTTGCAGTACGCTCTTGAACTTCGCCTCCTGAACATTGCGCAACATCACGCGCTTCGATCCCTTCTGCTGCACGACGCGATCATCATTGGGCAGGTTATACGCGGCGGTCTGAACGCCATGAGCACCGTCGCCAGTAGCGATAATCTGGTTGACGACGCGAATCGGCGCTGCGGCCCCGAGCTTCGCGTTGCGATACTTCGGATCTTCAGGAAGGTTGTTCTCAATCTCCTGCAAGTGCGCGGCGAAGGTAGCCAGCTTCTTGCTCTCCGCATCATCGCGGAGGTTCACATAGGCTTCGAATGCGGCCTTGTAGCCGAACAGTTCGTCGTTATACGTCTCATACGGACCGATGGTGATGTCGAGCGGCGCGTCAAGGTCCATCCACGCCATGTCGCTCTCGTAGTAGTCGTTGGACTCGTACGCGGCGGCACGCTTGGTGAGAAAGTCTTTCAGACTGGCATTGTCGGTCAGAGCCGCAGCCTCGCGTAGTAAGGCGGCGCCACGTGTGAGCTCGTCCTTATATTCCTGGTTGTAGGGGACGATTGTGAGCTTGCTCGCCGCGTCGCGCCGGATCACTGTGAAGAATCCCGTGGCTTGCTCTTGTTGATCTTTTGGCAGAGTCTTCACCCAGCTCTCGAACTCGGCCTTCGTCATGTCTTCGGGATAGAAGTTTGCTCCCTCAGGTTTGCGGGGTGGAACTCCAGGCATGAATGCCTTGTTGTCTTCGAGATTCGACCACGGTCCCTTGTTGATCCAGTAATAACGGAGGCGAGCCTGGCCAAGCGGAGTCTTATCGGCTTTGAGCTTCTCGTAAGTTGCGAGATTGACGCTCCAGTATTGCTTCATGAAGACGACGTTCAGCAGTTGTGCGGCTTCGATCAGTTTAGGAAGCGCCTGCTTGTCGCCGGCAGAGAGTGCGTTCGTGTCGACCTGAAGGGGCGTGGGCGCAAAGCGGGCCGCGAGACGGTTGAGTTGCGCGGCGTCAGGAAATGCGGCCTTGGGTTTGGTTTGAGCTACGGTCATAACAGCTGAAAGAAGCATTAGAAAGATGACGGTGGTTTTCATGTTGAGGCTCTCCGCCGCACGGGCAGGTGCGGATTCACACGCGACCGCAAAACGGACAAGTGTACAGAAAGCACAACAGGTTGTGAACCGAAGCCGCTAGATCGATTCCAGTTCTTCCACGGTACGCTCATTGTGAATGTTGCCGGTGTTCAGTGTGCTCTTGGGTTCCAGTAGCAGAATGTGAGTTTCTTCTTCCGCGCTGGGCAGGTGCTCCGTCCCGCGAGGAATGACGACAAATTCTCCGGGACCGATCTGAATTTCTCGCTCGACGCCGTCTTCGAGATAGCGCATCCGAAGCTGACCCTTCACCACGAGGAAGAGCTCATCCTCGTTATCGTGATGATGCCAGACGAACTCGCCTTGCAGCTTCACGATCTTCACGTGCGCATCATTGACTTCGCCCACGATTTTTGGCGAGTAGTATTCGGTGAATTGGGAGAATTTGTCGGCGAGATTCACTTTGCGGATCATCACATCACCTCAACAAAATCAGCCGCTCCTCACATCTTTCTCATTATTGGAGCAGGCGGAACTTCCGCTGGATGCAGAAACAGGCAAATGCCAAGTTGGACCTCTGCTCTCGTGAGAGCCAAACCGGCTGACTCGGGCCCTGTGCTACTCGTCCCACCCGGCTGAACTTCTTGCAACTTTCCTGCGGCACCCTGCGTATCTGGCTGGTAAGGGGACGTGTTCCCCACGAGGAGCTCGTATGAATCGAGCGCAGAAGTTGCAGATTGCCTTGGTCCTGGCACTCAGTGTATTTACGCTTGCTTCGGATACTCCGCCCGATCGTCTCAACCCCAACATTGAACAGCAGTTTGCCGGCGGCGGCCGGATCGATCTCAACCTGTCAGCGGGAGGTTATGTGATTCGCGGCACTCCCGACAACCGCATCTCCATCGAGCTGAATCCGTCGCAGGCGCCCCACGTTCGCGCTGGTATCAAGATCGAGGGGAATCGCGCCCGCATTGACGTGAGCGGTCCAGAGCACAATTTCCAAGCCACCATTTACATTCCCCAACGCAGCGACCTGGTGATCAGCCAAAGTGTTGGTGATCTGCGGATTCAGGCGGTAGAAGGAAATAAGGATATCGACCTCAATGTTGGCTCGCTGAAGGTTGATGTGCCGAAGGCCGCTGATTACGGCGAAGTCGATGCGACCGTGCGCATTGGGTCACTCAAGGCTCCCGCATGGAACGCGCAACGCGATGGTTTCTTCCGCTCGCTGCAGACACACGGGCAGGGAAAGTACAGTCTGAACGCGCACGTTGGAGTGGGCGACATGACCCTGAGCGAAGCGGAACGGCTGTAGCCCAGAGAAGCGCGAAAGTCCGACGGGACCTCCGGTGGCAAAAAACGAAAGGGCGCAGCAAGGTGCGCCCCTTCAGCGTTTCGTCCCGACTAGGCTCGTGCGTTATGCGGCAGCGGAACGCATCGCAAATTTCGCAATCACCGGGTGAACCAGCTGGCAGAAGTCGCGGAACGACATCCGGATCAGCTCGCTGTGATAGCCGGCATTGAAGACGATCTCGCTATCGTGCGTCAGCGTCTCCTCTACATACACGGGCACATTGTAGAGGTTCCCAAAGGGCGGCATCGCACCTAGTTCGCAGTCAGGGAAAGCGCGGTCGAATTCTTCCTCGGTCGCAAGTGCCATGGACTGCGCCCCCATCATCGAGCGAAAGAGCGTCAGGTCGAGCTGTTTGTTCGCCGGCAATACTGCCATTGCAAGACAGCCATCGGCGTTCAAGATTACCGTCTTGGCCAGCTCCTTCCCGGGAACATGAGCAACGGCAGCCGTCCCCTGTGCCGTATAGGTGGTGGAGTGAATAATCGTTGTGAACGGGGTCTGATGTTTGTGAAGAAATTCTTCTAACCTGAGAACTGGCATGATGGCCTCCTCGATAGCCGCTCGGTCCGACGCGCCTTGAGATCAGCCGGGTGGAACTGTAGCTTTAACACCACCACAATTCGTCGAGCCCCGCAGTGCCGGAAATCACCAGTATTTGTGCGCAGACGTAAATGCAGCGCTGCTCGGCGAATTAAGATAAGAAGCGTGAAGATGAAAGTTGGAGTTGCCAATTGCGAGTAGCCGTCGCGGGTGCCACTGGGGTTCTCGGACGCGCTCTGATTCCTCAACTGGTTGCTGCTGGACACCAGGTGCTCGGTCTGGTTCGCAATGAGCGAAAAGCGCAAGAGTTGTTCGCCCAAAGCTCCCCCAAAAGACTGCAGTTCGCCGAGGCCGATCTGCTGGAGCGCGGTCTGGAATCGCGATTGCCCGTGATCTTTGCTGGCTGCGATGCGGTGATCCAAGCGGCTACGGCGATTCCCCCTGATCCTTCGGCGCCCGGCGCCTGGGACCGGAACACCCAAGTACGCATTCGCGGCACTGGAAGGTTGCAACGCGCTGCTCTCCAAGCGGGTGTGGGAACGTTTCTGTTGCAAAGCGTGGTGATGGCATATCCGGACGGCGGCGACGAATGGCTCGATGAATCGACGCACATCGACAGCTCTCCTGCGCGGCACTCAATCGCGCACCCGGTGGCGATCATGGAGTCGATGATGTACTTTTTCAACGCCAGCCAAAGCCAGTACGTTGGTGCATCCTGAAAGGCGGCTTCTTCGTGGGAGAGGGAACCGGGCAGGATCGATTGCTGGATCGGCTGCGTGCCGGGCAAGAAGTGGTCCCGGGCGACGGACAAAATTTTGTCTCGCTGGTGAACGTGGAAGATGCAGCTGCCGCTTATGTCACCGCATTGGAACGCGCCGAACCAGGATCGGTATTCAATATCTGTGACGAGCCGATCCGTTATGGCGATTACGTGGATCGCCTCGCCGAGATGATCCATGCACCTCAGCCCCGCCGAGATTCATCGAAACCCTGTCCACCGTCGTGGCGATGCACCAATCAGCGTGCGCTCCGAGAACTTGGGTGGGCTCCAAAGCACAGCATCTGGCCGCGCGTAACCGAAAGCGTGGGAGGAAACTAAAGTGAGCGAAAAGGATACGCTGAATGAACTGAGCGCACTGCTGGTAGCGCAGCAGCGAATGATCAGTTCGCTGAAAACGGAAATAGAAGCGCTTAAGAATATGATGTTCGAGCACCGGCCGCCTTTTCGCGAGGAGTTCGAACGGCAACGCGCCAAGCTTGCAAGTTCCAAGCCGCAAGATCAGGATGCGCGCGCGCGTGTGGAAGCTGCGCTTGAGAAGCTCGAAGAGCTGGGAGAATAAGGAGAACGCGTGCACCGACTGACCCTCGGCGATTTCGAACTGACCATCCTCTCAGACGGCAACTACTTCCTCGACGGCGGCGCATTTTTTGGCGTCATCCCCAAAGTGATGTGGTCGAAGCGCATGCAGCCCGATGAGTTGAATCGCCTGAGCTGCGGCCTTAATTCCGTACTTGTTCGCGGCGGCGAAAAGACCGTGCTGATCGAAACCGGTATCGGCAACAAACTGGGCGATCGCATGAAGAAGATCTACGCGCCCGAAGAAAAGCTATTGAACAGCCTGCACGCCGCGGGCGTCGCGCCGGAAGAAATCGACGTAGTCATCAACACGCATCTGCACTTCGATCACTGTGGATGGAACACCGTCTACCGGGACGGTCGCGCCGTACCCACGTTTCCCAACGCGAAGTATTACGTTCAGCGTGGTGAGTGGGAGTATGCGCAACGGGCGAGTGAACGCGACCGCATCAGCTATATCAGCGATAACTATGATCCACTGGTCGCGTCAGGACAGATGGAGCTGATCGACGGCACGCGCGAGTTGCTTCCCGGCGTTTCGGTCGATGTGTACCCGGGACACACGCAGCATCTGCAGGCTATTAATCTGGAAAGCAACGGTAAGCGCGCGTGTTATATCTCTGACCTGATTCCTACCACTGCGCATCTCGACATCGCATGGGGAATGGCGTTCGATCTGTTTCCACTGGATATCATCGCCAGCAAGAAGAAGTTCTACGCGCGGGCAGTCCCGGAAGACTGGCTGGTGATCTTCACGCACGATCCGAAGACGCCGTGGGCGCACGTGGAAATTACAAACGATGGGAAGTATGTTGTACGGGAAGCCTCTGAAAAGAGCGAACGATCCGCTGTTTAGCTACTCCACCGCCAGCTTCACTTCTTCCTTCTCACAGCGCACGCTCAGAGTTTGCGTGGCATTCTCGGGGAGATTAGCTGTAATGCTATTGGTGAGATCGTAGTATTGCTCCGTGGACTGTACGCGCACGCGAATGGAGTGCTTGCCCGACGGAACTTGAATCTTGTCGTAGGTGTGTCCTTCAGTTTTGCGGAAGACGATTAGTTTTTTCTTCGCCTCTCCGTGCAGAGCTTCTGTGTATTTCAGCTTTCCGTCGACCCAGAGAGATACCTTGCCCGATGAAAATGGATGCTCGACATCGATACGCAGATTCGCGTCAGGCTGTGCAACAACCGCGGCTTTCTTGAGGATACTGTTCGACGAATTCTCGTCGGCATCGGTCACTTGAGATTGCGTTGCGATTGGCTTCGACGTAGGGACCGTTGCAGTCTCCTTCGGCGACGAGGTAAAGGGCGGCGCTGAAGATTTTGCACTCACAGTCACAGGCTTCAGGCGATGACGGCCGAACGCAATCACGCTTGCCAAGGCAACGAGTGCGATTGCAGCGATCGCGTAGAGTTTTTGTTTGGAGATGCCCTGCTTCGCAGCCTGGACTGGCGGATTGGTCGCCTTGGTGAGCACGTTATAGGGCTGCAGTTTTCTGCGCAGACGATTCGGTCGACCGATTCGTTTTGAACGAGGTCACCGTGAGCAGTCCTGGATCGGGCGCATCCTGGTTGCCATCCCTCAATTGCTGCCTCAAGTTGGCTAAGTCGTTCGCCAAGTCCGATCCGCTCTGATATCGCTTGTCGAGTTCTTTGGCAATCGCTCGTGAAACGATGGCATCGATCTCCGGCGGAAGCGCGGGGTTGATCGTCGTGAGAGGCAGCGGATTATTGTTTACGACTTTAAATCCGATGGTGCTGATGCCGTTTCCTTGGAATGGCCGGTGTCCGACCAGCATGGTATAGAGCACAACCCCAAGGGAGAAAATATCGGATCGCCCATCCACCGAGTGCCCCGTCAACTGCTCAGGTGACATATAAGCGGGCGTTCCCATTAGTACGCCAGACTGCGTGCGCTGCGACAGATCCAGCTTGGCCACGCCAAAGTCCATGATCTTGGCGTGCTCGTCTTCGGTGATCATGATGTTGGCCGGCTTGATGTCGCGATGCACGACGCCGCGGGCGTGAGCATAAGCGAGCGCTTCGGCAACTTCCTGCGCCAGTCGCAATGCTGTTTCGAGCGGGACCTTCGCATAGCCCGGGGCGAGTAATTTCTTCAGTGTCTGTCCCGCGACGTACTCCATCACGATGTACGGGGCGTGCGTTTCGGTATCCTCAGCGACGTCATAAACGGTGACGATACCGGGGTGCGACAGCCTGCCCGCCGCCTGGGCTTCCAGGATGAAACGCATTCGGAATTCGGCCTCATCGTCGTCCTCTTGCCCCAGGAACAGGGTTTTGATGGCAACGATGCGGTCGATCTTAGGATCGCGAGCCTGATAGACGAGGCCCATGGAACCGCGCCCGAGTTCTGACAGGATCTCGTAACGCCCAAACGACGGATTGCTGGAAGAGCTAGAACTCATTTGCGATAACGGGAGGCGAACATCGCCACGGTAAGAGTACTTCGGTCCGGGCCACCTGCCTAAAACGTTTCACCGGAGCAGGTAACGGAAGTAACCAGTTGAGAAGCAGCTCTGGTGGCCCTATACGGTGACTCGCCGCGAAGGTCACGTTCGAGGACAACCTGCGACGAGACCCTCCCTTCTATCTATGGGTCGATACGACATTCTGCCGCACGCCCGGGCCGTACAAAATCACCCTATACAGAAAAAGGAGTCCGAATGAAGCTGGAATCGTTGAATGCCCTCTTGACCGAACAATTACAGGATCTCTATTCCGTGGAGCAGCAGATTATCGAAGCGTTGCCCAAAATGATCGAAAAGGCGAATACGTCGCAATTGAAGGCCGGCTTAAGCGAACATTTGCAGCAGACGAAGGGACAACTGGCAAGGCTGGACCGCATCTTCGATCAAATTCCCGACGCCGATCGCAAAGGGCAGAAGTGCAAGGGCATGGAAGGCATCCTAAAAGAAGGTGAAGAGATGGTGAAAGCCAAAGGCGACCCTGAAGTTCGTGACGCCGGGCTCATCTCCGCTGCGCAGCGCGTGGAACACTATGAAATTGCAAGCTACGGTTGCGCGCGTACCTATGCACACCTGCTGGGCCGGGATCAGTGGGCGCAATTGCTCCAGCAGACACTGGATGAAGAGAAGCAAGCAGATCAGAAGTTGAATCAGTTGGCGGAACTGGTAAACGTGGAAGCGAAAGCCGCCTAAGCTAGCTCATTTGATCAGAGGTGAAGAGCGTCCCACTTCCCAATTGGAGGTGGGACGATTCTATTCTGGCGGAACGCGCTCAGTGGTCTCGGCCGAGCGGCCGCTTTCATTCCCACGCAGATCAACCCCGGAAACCGAATAGAAGTAGCGACCGCCTGGGGCGACTTTGTCGTCACGGAAAGCCGGCGACTTCACCACTTCGGAGTTGATCTTCACCGGCTCGGCGCCCTCTTCGTGACGGAACACGTTGTATCCGGCGAGATCACTTTCTATATTCGGAGCCCAAGTCAAATCAATGAACGGTTTCTGCCCCACGCCCGACGATACCGCCTGAACACCAGTAGGAACCGCAGGCGGGAAGATGTCGCGAACATCAACGACAACCGGCGGAGAATCGTTCCCCTCCACTTGGACCGGTTGTCCGAGCGGCCCCTTGAACTGGGTCAGAGTGGTCACGCGATAGGCATACTTCTGCTGCCATTCGAAGCTGTGATCGGTAAAGCTGATCTGCTTCTCGCCATTCCACGGGAACTCCCCAACGATGAGCTCTCCCCGTTGTAGGGCCGGTGCTGTCGCCGGAGCCGAACCCGGCGCAAATTGCCGGTACACGCGATATGAGAACTTGAGCTTATCGGATTGGGGCGGCATTTCCGGCGCCGCCCAGTGCAGTTCCGGCCCATCCGCCGTGACCTGCGCATCAACGTGATCCGGCGGAGGAAGAGTGGGCGCCAGCGGAATCTCGACCTGATTCGATAAGCCCGCCGATTTGCTGTGCGCATTTAGATCCTCTATCGCATAAATGGCAAAGGCATCCGGATTCTGGTGCTCCAGCTGCGCAGGCAAGGTGTCGGTAAACGTCGCACGCGGAATCTGTTCCCCGCGCGTCCAGTGCGAAAGTTGAGTATCCTTCTCGCCCGCTTTTTCTTCGCAAGAGATCATGGGGAAGTCGCGCACGCCTCGACAAACCTGCGTCACACCCGGATGGCGAATATTTTCGTGATCGGTGGTCTGGTGCGCGGGAGTCCAGCTCAGAAAAACTTTATCGCCTTTTCGTACAGCGGAGAGATCGTCGACCGGACGAGGCAATCCCAGTGACGGCGGCTGCGGCGCACCGGGCGTGCCACACCCAATCAGCAGGCACAGCATCGCTATCGACAGCAGGCAAAGGGCTACTCTCATGCGGAACTACGAGGATACAGGCTGAGGACGGAGTTTAGTAATGACTTTCCTGAGGATGAAAACAACGGCAGATATGAGTAGCAGGTAAACAAAGTAATCCACGACGTACATCGTCAGTAGCAACGACCCAAGATTTCCTAGTTGATACGGAGGAGGGAGGGCCGGGAATAACTTTTCCGCAATTACCAATCCAGCGCTGGTATGGCCCTTTTGGAGAACCAGGTATCCATCCAGCATAACGGTGAATGGCAAGGTGAGGAGTGCGATCGCACCTCTAAAAAAAACCCTGTGACCTAAAAGAGAGTCGATACTAGGCGAACGGTCGTCATTCATCCTAAGCAGCTCATGCGAAGCTACAAGGATACAGGTTCTTACAGGCGGGGTTCCAGCGGGAATCACAACGCCCTATTGTCAGCGAAACGAGGGATCTGATCCAAAACAGAAATTGCAGATTGATCCGCGTAACCAATCTGCAATCTTCAATTAACAATCTTCAATGCTCTACAGGATGTACCGCGACAGATCCTGGTCCTTCACGATGTCAGAGAGAGTCTTGCGCACATAATCGCCGTCAATGTTTACCGACTTCTCTTTCATGTCCGGTGCGTTGAAGCTGATCTCATCCAGCACGCGTTCCATGATGGTATGCAGACGGCGTGCGCCGATGTTCTCCGTGCCTTCATTCACCCGGAACGCGAATCGTGCCACTTCTTCCAGCGACTCCTGCGTGAACTCCAGCTTCAGGCCTTCGGTTTCCAGCAGCGCCGTGTACTGCTTTACCAGTGACGACTTCGGCTCGGTCAGAATCTTGATGAAGTCTTCGACCGTGAGCGACTGCAACTCCACGCGGATGGGGAAGCGGCCTTGCAATTCCGGAATCAGATCGCTTGGCTTGGAGACGTGAAATGCGCCCGCAGCCACGAACAGGATGTGATCCGTGCGCACCATGCCGTAACGAGTGTTGACCGTGGTACCTTCCACGATCGGCAGAATGTCGCGCTGCACGCCTTCGCGTGAAACGTCGGGACCGTGGCCACTTTCGCGACCGGCAATCTTGTCGATTTCGTCGAGGAAGATGATGCCGGACTGCTCTACGCGCTCAACGGCAACCCGCGTAACCTGGTCCATATCGATCAGGCGCTGCTCTTCTTCCTGTACGAGATAATCGAACGCCTCGCTGACCTTCATCTTCCGCTTCTTGGTGCGCTGGCCGAAGATGTTGGGCAGCATGTCCTTGATGTTGACATCCATCTCCTCGACGCCCTGGTTGGAGATGATTTCGAATGCCGGGAACGATTTTTCGCGCGTTTCCAGTTCTACGATGCGGTCGTCGAGCTTGCCTTCGCGCAACTGCTGACGCAGTTTCTCGCGCGTTCGTGAACTGGATTCGCCCGGAAGCTGATGTTGATCGGCCTGCGCGCCGTCGCCCGGACGCGTAGTGAAGCCCACGCCGCTGGGCAATAGCAGGTCGAGCAGACGCTCTTCCGCATTCAATTCGGCCTTATCGGCAACGTCTTCGAGCTTTTCTTCGCGAACCATGTCGATCGAGATCTCCACCAGATCGCGGATCATCGATTCCACATCGCGGCCTACATAACCGACTTCGGTAAACTTCGAGGCTTCGACTTTCAAGAATGGGGAGTTCGCGAGCTTTGCCAAGCGGCGCGCGATTTCAGTTTTTCCCACGCCAGTAGGCCCGATCATGATGATGTTCTTGGGGATGATTTCTTCCGCCAGTTCCGGCGTCAGTTTTTGGCGCCGCATACGATTGCGCAGCGCAATCGCGACCGCGCGCTTGGCGGCATGCTGGCCCACAACGTACTTATCAAGCTCGCTGACAATCTCACGAGGCGTTAGATCGTCCAGTGCAAGCTGCTCTTCTTCTGAGGTTCCCGGTAAATAAATGGCCATGAATTACTGCTCCAAACTTTCTTTACTTCACCGCAGCACGAGGTCGCGAACCCAAACCATCGCCACGGCGGTTCTCTTTTCTAATAACGAACTTCAGGCCTGACCAGACGTCGTCGACGGCGCAGACCTTGATATCCACCAGACCCTTTGCCAAGCCGATCTCGCGGACAATGTTCTCGTTCAACTCGGTCGCGACGCCCGAGGCCTTCTTCGGCCAACTGATCCAGATCATGCCCGCCTGGTCGAGGTGGCCGACCGTCTCCGCGAAACGAGCGGTCACATCGCTGCGGCTCTTCGCAAAGCCAACCACCACATCCACCGGAGCTTCAGCGGCTTTCAAAACCTTCGTGCCGGCCGGTAATTTGCCCAGCGTCTTGCCAAATCCCGCAGGAGCCTCGATGAGCAGCACACGATGGTTCTCTTTGATGCCGATCTTCTTTACGAGCGGCGTTCCCGAGTAGCCCGCCATAGCGGCTCCGATCCGGCTACAACTCCTCTATCGCGAATGTCTCATTCGTATAGATGCACAACTTGCCAGCAATCTTCATCGAAGCTTCCGCAATCTCGCGCGCCGAAAGCTGCGTATGGTCGAGCAAAGCCTGTGCCGCCGATTGTGCGAATGGACCACCGCTGCCGATCGCCGCGATGCCGCTATCTGGCTCGATCACGTCACCCTGCCCGCTGATCAGAAAGGTCTGCGTCTTATCGGCGACCAGCAGCAAGGCTTCCAGATGCCGCAGAGCTTTGTCGGTTCGCCAGTCTTTGGCGAGTTCAACCGCTCCTCGCCCCAGGTTGCCGTGATACTGCTCCAGCTTGGCCTCAAAGCGACTGAACAGAGAAAACGCATCCGCCGTGGATCCCGCGAATCCGGCGAGGATCTTTTCCTGGTACATGCGCCGGATCTTGCGCGCATTGTGCTTAATGACATGTTCGCCAAGCGTGACCTGGCCGTCTCCGGCCATCACCACCTGGTCGCCCTTGCGAACACAAAGGACGGTAGTAGAGCGAATTTTGGGAAATTGAGAACCTATCTCTTCTTGCGCCGCCACGGGCTTGCGCGGCGTTGATGCTAAATGCTTCGTTTTCATGAGGACAATTTCTGATTATATCAGCCAAAGACGCCACATACGGGGCCGCCGCTCAGCGAACACCGCATAGAAAATGTGAGCCTTGGCGGCTAGCCGCGCGAGCCACCGCGGGCGGCCTTGGCAACAGGCAGCGGAATCTCTTGCTTCATAGCGGCTCGGAACATGCCTCCGCGAGGTCGAGCGAGAAGACTGCGGTAGGCATTGCGCGCGAACGTCTGCACCAGGAATCCGAGTACGTCGGCTTGCTGATCTTTTTCGTCTGGGGAGTCGTACCACTCCGGCCTGGGGATGGCGATGCCTGAAAAGGCTTCGGTCCAGTGATGTTCCACTCCAAGGGCCATCGCGTAAGGCAGCCAGCTCTGGAACTTTTCAGTGGGCACCCGCTCCAGATGATCGCGTTCCACCGAATTCATGAAATCCTGGAAGCCACGCACATGTGCGTAAGCGCTTTTGCCTAGTGCGCTCTTCGGCGAGAAGGCCTTCAGCCACAAAAGCGTAAGCACCACGGAAACGATGAGCGCGGCCGCGACGATGATCGCCGAGTTCTTGCTGCTAGCGAATAGCAAGATGCAAAGATACGCGCCGATCATAAAAGCTTGGCCTGCCCATTGCGGTAGTTGTAGCGTAGCCAGGAAATCGGGATCGAAGCGGTAGAGTCCCTTCTTGCGGAGTAAGGCAAAGACGTCTTCACGAATGACGGGCACGATGGAGTAGAAGCGCTGGTACAAACTCGACAGCTTCGTCCATTCGCCGCCGTAAAAGATATGAAACAACGCCGTACGCTCGTGCGGCGCCAAGACGCTCCACGAATCTTTCGTCCGGATGCTGCGCAGGATGTAGTCCTGTCCCTGGAATGAGACGCCCTCATCCGGCTGGCATTCTTCCATCCGCACATAACCGCGCACCGCGAGATCGACAATAGTCGCGACCACATCGCGCGGATCGAGTTTGTCGTCGATGATCACTCCAACCTCAGCCGGCGTGAGCCCATCGGGAGGCTCGTATTGCGGAGCATACGTGGGCGTAACGCGACGCATGCGATAAAGCTGGATTCCAACAATCAGCGCCAGCACTACGATGGGCAGCACGAAGATGGGATTCACGCTCAACGAGGCTGCGGCCTGTTTCCAGGCGCTCGCTTCGGTAAGAAGCCCAGTAGGGAATATCACATCGACGGTGCACGGATGTCCCGGCGACAATCGAACGCCGCACTCCACCTGCGCGGAATTTTTGGTCTCGAGCGCTGGAACAACCTTCACGCCTGAATCGGCGATATAGCTACCCTGCGCGCGAAATTGTTCGGCGACAGCTTCAGGCAGCTGAACCAGCACCGAAGATCTCTGCACCGATCCTGCCCAGTTCTCGCCGGCGTGCCACACTAGTTCATCGCGATCGCCGAGAAAACGAACCTCCGGTGAGACCGAGTAGCTGACCTTGATCTCCGCGGCTGCCCCAGCGTCGATGGCAAGCTCCAGGAAGTTGCCGGTGTTGCTTGGCGTGTAGGAAAGCTTCTGACCGTCACCATCGGTGACGTCGATAATCTCGATGGTGCGCGCCGTGCGCAGTCCTAAAGTGCCTGGGACGGCGTTCTGCGCTCTCCAGATGAGCCTGCCGCGAGCCAAGGGAGTGAAGCGCTCCACTACGATGGCGCTGCCATCGTTCTGAACGGCAACAGTGGTGTCCAGCGAACTCAGTGGGACCTGGGCTGAAGCGCCCACGCATAGGCACACGAACGCTAAGGCCGTTATGTGCCGGCGAAGAACCATCCAGCATGGTTTATCGGAAATGAGAGGGCTGAGCAAGGACCTCTTGTGATGCCTTTGGTCACCACCACTTGTAGTATCGTCTTGCATGCTCCGAGGGCCAAGGTAAATGGCTGAAACAATTGCCACCGGCATGTCGCAGCGCGACCGCTTTCACGCCGTGACGGCTAGCTTTCTCGGCTGGACGCTCGATGCGTTCGACTTCTTTGTGGTCGTTTTCCTATACGACGTTCTGGCGGCCGAGTTTCACGTCTCCAAGACGTTGATCGTCCTTACGGTCACAGCCACGCTCGCGACCCGTCCCTTGGGGGCTCTGATCTTCGGATTGGCGGCCGATCGCTACGGACGCCGCATTCCGCTCATGGTCGACGTGATTTTCTTTTCTATCGTGGAAGTGCTCTGCGGATTTTCCGTGAATTTCACCATGTTCCTGGTGCTGCGAATTTTGTACGGAATTGGGATGGGCGGCGAATGGGGCGTAGGTGCTTCACTGGCGATGGAAAGCGCGCCGCATCGCTTGCGGGGAATCCTTTCGGGCTTCCTGCAAAGTGGATACTCGTTCGGGTACTTGTTAGCTGCGATTGCGGCACGGTTGATCCTGCCGCATTTTGGATGGCGCTGGATGTTCTGGGTCGGTGGCATCCCCGCGCTACTTGCTCTCTACATACGCAGCAAAGTGCCGGAATCCGAAGCATGGCTGCAACACAAGCTGCCAAGTTTTGGCGCCATCCTGCGCGAGACGCACCGCTACTGGAAGCGCTTCCTGTTCCTCATCGTGCTGATGACCCTCATGATGTTCCTCTCCCACGGCACGCAGGACCTCTATCCCGACTTTCTGAAGCACGAGCATCATATTGCGCCGAACAATGTCGCTTACATCGTGATGCTTTACAACGTAGGGGCGATCCTGGGCGCAATTCTCTTCGGCCAGGTTTCTGAGAAGTTCGGGCGCCGCTACGGAATGCTGGTGGCGTTAGCGCTGGCGTTGTTGATGATCCCGCTGTGGGCCTTCGGCTGGAGCGTCGGTATCCTTGCACTCGGAGCTTTCTTGATCCAGATGGGCGTGCAGGGTGCGTGGGGCATCATCCCCGCACATCTTGTGGAAGTCTCGCCGGACGCAACGCGCGGGCTGGTGCCGGGTCTGGCATATCAACTGGGAATCTTGATGGCAGCACCGACGAACTCCATCGAATACGCGTTACGCGATGCAATCGGCTATCAGCTGGGCGATCGCCAGCTTTGAGATTGTGACCATTGTCCTGCTGGCAATTGTGATATGGCTGGGACGCGAGGAGCGCGGGAAAGTCTTTACGAAAACTGAGACCACGTCTCAGGTGGAAACAACGTAGGCGCCACTCAGAACAATCTTTCCTGTCTTCGCAAGTTTCCGAACGTACCAATGTTCGTCAGGCTCAAAGCGAAGCGGTATTGATTTTCATTACGCACCGCTCCCAGGGCCAACCGCCGAAACTCGACGCTCACGCCGCAACAATCCCAGTTGTAGCTGCTTTGGACGGCGGCGTACTGCAGGAACTGATTCGTAACGTCGAATCCAATATTCGTCGCGGCGCTGATCCCACGCTTGTTGGGATTGCCGTATCCGACCAGCCAGCGAAACTGGTTGAATTCCAGCTGGGCCGGCGGAGGATTCGGATTTTGCGGCGTGGGCGCGACGGGAACCGTTTCGCCCACCACGCGGACATAGGCCGTGCTTCCGGCAACGAAGAACTGTTCGAAATGGTGCGTCACGTATGCCGTACTCGCATTGATCTGGCCGGTGAGCGGATCGTAGTCCAGATGCCAGTCGATATCGGTATTTTTTCCCGCCTGAATACGCATTCGAGAAACGATGGGAGAAAAGCGCCGCGGAGCGGTCAGGAACGCGATACCAGTAAGTTCGGCCGTAGTCGTGAAGACGTTTTGCTGGCCCGGAACCAGCGCGCCACCGAAAGTGGTATCCATGAAATACTTCTGGATCAGTTCCCAGCTGAAGACTTCGTGCCCTGCGGCGCCACATGTGCCCGACTTCGCACTTCTCGTTCCCGTGGAGAGGGTCTGTTGTTCACCGCCGGCCGGTGACTCGCTGGCGGTACTCTCTTCCGGGAGACAATTCTCAGACGTTTTCAGCTGCTTGGCGTAGAGCCGGTTGGTTATGGAGTACTCAACTTCGTTCGTGTTGGTAAGAATGTCACGCGCATCGAAACGAATGATCTGCTGGAAGTTATTGACTCCAGTCACGTAGCGGTAGGTAACGATTGGCTCGATCACATGTTTCAGGCGGTGATTAAAGACCGGCCTTTCGAAGATGCGATCCAGAACTGGCGGTCGAATCTCGACTGCCGTTTCCACCGCCCTCCGATTTACCCCGAAGTTGCTAGGAATACCGATGCCTCCTGTTCCGGCTGCCAGTCCCTGCGTGTAATACGTATCGTCCAGGCTGATTTCGGGCCGTATGTCCCATTGATGAAAATGCAGCGGAAGCGCGGCACGAGGAGTGACGTCGAATCTTCCAACCAGGGGATCGGTCTGGAACCCAGGCTCGCTTCGTGATACGCCTTGCAAGGCAGTGTCATAGCTCCACTGCACCGGGCTTGTTCCTATCGGATGCTCCACGCTTCCCATGTCCAGGCTAGGAGCGTGGACGATGGCGATCAGATCACCCGGCGTTGTGCTTTGAAAGTTCTGATAGCGCGCGGCCATCACATTGAAGAAATAGCCATTCGTCGATTTCGAGGCGAACCCGATCGTGTTCGTCTCCGAGTTCGTGGCCTGCGTGTAGCTTTCTGAAAACGTCTGGCGGAAAAGATAGGAGCTCAGGTAGTCGATATTGGCGACGCCGCGAAATCCCCAGCGAAGCTGTGCGGTGCCATCCGCGCGAACCTCTTCTCCACCCTGATTCACGCCCGTCGGACCGGCGTTGCGGTCGAGCACCCCGAAATAGGTGGCATTGAAAAACGAAGTCGCGCTTGGCCGAGAACGAAATTCCCCGTGCTGAGCCCAGCCGATTGCCGAGTAATACTCGGCTCCGATGGTAGCGTCGAGACTGCGGTTGATCGCCCAATAGAACGATTCGCCCAGGATCGTTCCTTTTAACGAGGACTGTCCGATGCCGGGAATCAGGATTCCCGACTGGCGCCCAATGCGCTCAACCGGCAAACGCGTGTAAGGGAAGTAGAAAATAGGAAAGTAGATCAGGCGAAAAGTGGCGTGATAGAGCTTGGCATTATCGCCGAGCAACACCACGGCTTTCTGCGTCTGGAAAGTCCACTTCGGACGCTCGATGCGGCAGTCGGTCACCATTCCGTTGTGAATGATGAACAAGTCGCGTCCGACCTTCTCAACTACCTTTCCCTTGAACGCGAACGGATTCGAGGAAGTCAGCAGCACGTGACTGCCGCGAAATCTCGCTCCCGTGCTGCCCACTACGTCATAGAACTTTCCGGAGTCGGTAATCCGATTGTAGGTAGCACGGCTCGCCTCAATGTGTTCGTCGTGAGGACCGCCGTCGAAGACCAGGTGGCCGGTGGCGTCGAGATCGCCAGTATCGGAGTTGTAGGTGATCTCATCGGCACGCATTACGTAATTGTGGGCCGTGATGACGACACTTCCGCGGAGATGGTAAACGTTCCCGACCTTTTCCTGTTGTGCCGCTTCGATCACCACTTCTTCAGTGGCAGGGGGATTCGCTGGCCGGGGAGTGGTTTGCGCGCGTCCGGAACCTGAAGAGATCAGGAACAGAAGAAACAGGAGTGCTGCGCTCTGGAATCTGGTGCAAAGGGTCATCACGCCCCTGAAAAAATACAAAACCCGAAAGGGTCACCCATGTTCCGCGCAAAAGCGATCGCACAGGGGGAACTTGCAAGGTAACACGGCGTACCGGGAAACGAAATAGCGCAGGGCACAAGTGGCGGTATGATGATCTCGACTCTCGGCGTTTCTTCCATCGGTGATGGCCTGCAAGGTTTGTGGTGAGCTCTGCCGCTGCACGGAGCCCGAGCCTGAAGTGTCGCACCGATTCACCGACCTCGATCCTTACGATCCCAGCGAAGAGCAGTTTGCCTCCAGCCTCGGCGAGGTAACTGACAACGAATATGAAGACGAGGCTGAACTGATCGCAAGCTCGACACTCGCAGAGAGTTTGCACCGTGGACGCAGCTCGAGTCCTGATGAGATGAATCAAAAATCGACTATCGCAAACAGCAGTGCGGCTTCCACCCCTCAATCCGACGAGGGAACGTCATGGAAGCAGGAACTCACTTCGCGCCTCAGCAGGTACAAAGCCCGCCGCCGGGAGCAGCTCGGGCAAAGCTCACTGGACTTCAACTTCGAATCGACTACCGCGAACTACGTCTTCATGCAACGCGAGGGTGCACCCGCCGAAACAGTGACGGTCGACTCCGAGCAGGCCGACGAACTGAGTCAGCAATTCGTTACTCCTGCGAATATGGGGAGTGCTGCTCCGGAGCTGGAGACTAGTACGCCCGCCCTCGACACCACCGAACTCTTCGCTCAGCCCACGCGAGTTGTCGATGAGGACAGTTCGCCGGCTATCCCCGACGTTGGAAAGTTGATTGAATTTCCGCGTGCGCTTTATCTTGGGCCGGCAGTGAATCCGTACGAACTCGCAGATCCCGTGCTCGAGGCGCCGCGGATTCTGGACGTTCCCGAGAGCGTTCCCGCTCCGCCACCGCCATTGTCAGATATCGAACTGGAACCGGAAGGCGAAGAGATCGATCCGCGCCTCCTCGAGCCAGTGTTGGATGTTGCTCCGCTGCCGCAGCGCGTGTTCGCGGGAGTGGTGGACGCGGTCGTGGTGCTCGGAGCCGCAGCCCTGTTCGGGACTATCGCTCTGAAAATTGCCGGCCCGGCGCTATTGGCTGACAGACGTACAGCGCTGATTGCGATCGCCGTGGTCCCTACAATTCTCTGGGCAATGTACAACTATCTGCTGCTGGTACACGGCGGCCGCACCCTTGGAATGATCTTGGGAAAGCTGCGGCTTGTAACCTTCGAAATGCGACCAGTGGGACGAAACGCCAGAAAATTCCGAGTCTGTGCCATGCAGCTTTCGTGCCTTGCCCTAGGGATTGGACTTGTCTGGGCCTTCATCGATGAAGACCAGATCTGCTGGCACGATCGGATCACACATACATACCTGAGCGCACGTTAATGGGAAATCAATAAAGCTGATCGCGCGCAAAGAAAACTGCTATGCCGGTTTTCCGCTTGGCGCTTGGTGTTTCCGAGGCACTGCTCTAGACTGCTATTCAGGCAAAATCCTCCCGTGCATTTATCATTTACTGGACCCGGCGGGATACTTTGTCCCCAGCACCCATAATCTAAATCGCAGATGTCCACGACAGCCGAAAACCTGAAGCGCCACACCGTCCCCGTATTCATTGCCACCACCGTCATGCTGAGCTTTATCTCGTTCTGGCGGGTGGCGGCAATCGTTCTTTCCGACCTTGCCTCCTCCGCCTATTACGCTGGTGGCGACGCCGAGAAGGTAATCGGCAAGAGCGCACCGTGGTTCATCTTCGCGGTGATGATGTTCAGCTACGCGGTTCGCGCTGTCTATGTGGAGTCGAGCACGATGTTTGTGCGCGGCGGCGTGTATCGCGTCGTCAAAGAGGCGCTTGGTCCCGCGCTGGCCCGCTTCTCGGTTTCCGCGCTGCTGTTCGACTACATCCTTACCGGACCGATCAGCGCCGTCGCGGCAGGCCTGTACCTCGCCGGCTTCGTGAAAGACCTGTTCCGCTATACCCATCATCCCGTTCAGTTCAACGACAACTACTTCGCGGCGGGATTTGCAATTCTGGCGATTGCGTATTTCTGGTGGAAGAACATCGAGGGCATTCACGAATCGAGCGACAAGGCACTGAAGATCATGAAGATCACCACCGTCATGGTGGTGCTCTTGATCATCTGGTGTTGCTACACGATTTTCAAGATCGGTTTTCACCTGCCTCCGATTCCTACTCCTCACAACATCAATTTCACACGCGAATCGTTGGGCTGGCTGTTCGGAACCAAGGCAGCTGGAATCACGGTCATCATGCTGCTGGTGGGCTTCGGGCACTCAGTGCTGGCGATGAGCGGCGAAGAAACGCTGGCGCAGGTGAATCGGGAGATTGAAAGCCCGAAGCTGAAAAACCTGGAGCGCGCGGGCTTCGTCATTTTTGTATACAGCCTGCTGTTCACCTCGCTGGTTTCGTTCTTCGCGGTGATGATCATTCCGGACCACGTCCGTCCCGACTACTTTGGAAACCTGATCGGCGGACTAGCCACTTACATGGCAGGTCCGCAGCTGGCAAAGCTGATCTTCCAGGGCTTCGTGGTAGTGGTCGGTATCCTGATTCTTTCGGGTGCGACGAATACCTCGATCATCGGTGCAAGCGGTGTGCTGAATCGTCTCGCCGAAGATGGCGTGTTGACGCAATGGTTTCAGAAACCACATAAGCGGTTTGGCACTACTTTTCGGATCGTGAACCTGGTTGCGCTGTTACAGGTTCTTACCGTCGTCATCAGCCGCGGCAATGTGTATTTCCTGGCTGCGCTCTACGCGTTTGGCGTCATCTGGAGTTTCTCGTTCATGACGCTAGCCGTACTGGTGCTTCGTTTCAAGCCGGTCGAAGGACGCGAATTCAAGGTTCCCGGAAATATTCATATCAAAGGGAAAGAGATTCCCCTTGGATTAGTGGTGATCGCTCTCGTCCTCTTTTCGACGGCCATCGTGAACCTGTTTACCAAGCAGGAAGCCACGATCGCGGGCGTGAGCTTCAGTCTTATCTTCTTTGTGATCCTGGTTGCGTCCGAGAAATACACCGCACGGCAACGAGCTGGGCAGGGCAGCGAGGTATACGAACAGTTTCGTGTGTACGGCAATCCGGAACTGGATCACAGCACGCTGCAGGTTCGCCGCGGCAATGTGCTGGTTTCGGTGCGCGATCCCCGAAACCTCTATTACCTGCGCGACACGCTTCATCGCACTGACACGACCAAACAAGACGTCGTAGTGATGACCGCCCGCCTGACGCCGCGCGAGCATTCCTTCAGCGGCAGCAACATGATGGAGGCCAAAGACGTCTTCGATACCTACGAGCAGGAGTTGTTCTCGAAGGTAGTCGCGGTCGCTGAGAAGGAAGGCAAACCGGTATCGCTGCTTGTGGTTCCCGGCATGAACGTTTTCGATACGATCATGCAGACCGCACAGCGGCTCGAGTCCGTGCGCGTGGTGTGCGGCCAATCAACCAAACTTACTCCCGAGGAACAGGGCAAGCTCACGGGAGATGCCTGGGAGCGCCTGCCGGATCCCAAGCCACGCCTTCTACTCGAAGTAGTAGAGCCCAATGGCACGCGCAACGAGTATTTGTTGGGACCGCATGCACCCCGCATGCGCGATCAGGATGTGCAGCTCATGCACAAACTGTGGTTGGAACTCAGCTCCGACCCGAAGTACAGCGGATTGCATCACTACCACGTGGTTGCGCTCGCACTGAAAGAACTGGAGCAGGAATTAAAAACTCCGAAGCGCGAGGAGCTGCTGGAAGCTTTAAACCAGGACGTGCAGGAGCAGAGCCCGAAGCGCCTGAACTAGATCGCAGCCGGCCTTCTATTCTGCCTGAATCAAAATATCGCAGGTCTTTGCGAGCCACTGCTGACCAGACCGTGCAGGGCCAGCTATAATCCCCGCCCATGAAACTTGAAGAAAAATTGCAGGAACTAAAACGCCGCGATGGCCTTGCCGAGGCTGGTGGCGGCGTCGATCGTCGCGAACGCCAGCATAAAGCAGGCAAGATGTCGGCGCGCGAGCGAATTGAATTTCTCCTCGACGAAGGCACCTTCGAGGAGACCGACAAGCTCGTCACCCATCGCTGCACCGATTTCGGGATGAACGAACAGAAGTTCTTCGGCGACGGTTTCGTCACCGGCTACGGACGCATTGAAGGCCGGCTCGTATTTGTCTTCGCGCAGGATTTCACTGTCTTTGGTGGATCGCTCTCCGAAGCTAACGCCAGCAAGATTGTGAAGATCATGGATACCGCCATGCGCGTCGGCGCGCCTGTGATCGGCCTGAACGACTCCGGAGGCGCGCGCATTCAGGAAGGCGTGATGTCGCTGGCCGGGTATGCCGACATTTTTCTGCGCAAC
The DNA here is from genome assembly GCA_963848375.1 of Terriglobia bacterium. Lineage (GTDB taxonomy): Bacteria > Acidobacteriota > Terriglobia > Terriglobales > Acidobacteriaceae > JAJPJE01. The sequence goes on along the minus strand of CAWKDK010000001.1, from coordinate 127,121 downwards.
ACATTGGCGAGCGGCGTGATCCCGCAGATCTCGGCGATCATGGGACCGTGTGCCGGAGGTGCTGTTTATTCCCCGGCGATCACCGACTTCATTTTGATGGTCGACAAGACCTCCTACATGTTCATCACCGGTCCCGATGTGATCAAGACGGTGACGCACGAGGAGGTCACAAAAGATCAACTAGGCGGCGCACACACGCACAACGAAGTTTCTGGCGTAGCGCATTTCCTGGCGCACGACGACGCCGAGTGTCTCTCGATGGTGCGCGAACTGTTCAGCTTCATGCCCTCGAACAATCTCGAAGACGCGCCGCGGCGCGAGTGCACCGACCCGGTCGACCGCATGGACGAAAAGCTCGACACGCTCGTGCCAGCCGAGTCGAACAAGCCCTACGACATCAAGGACGTGATTCGCGCCGTCGTCGATGACGGTTACTTCTTCGAGGTGCAGGAGTTCTACGCGCAGAACATCGTCGTTGGATTCGCTCGGCTGAATGGACGCTCCGTAGGCATCGTGGCAAACCAACCCGCAATTCTTGCCGGGACGCTCGACATCAGTGCTTCCATCAAAGCTGCGCGCTTTGTGCGCTTCTGCGATGCGTTTAACATTCCGCTGATTACATTCGAGGACGTCCCGGGGTTCCTCCCCGGCACGACGCAGGAGTATGGCGGCATCATCACGCACGGCGCAAAACTGCTCTTTGCGTTCGCCGAAGCAACGGTTCCCAAGATCACGGTGATCACGCGCAAGGCTTACGGCGGCGCCTATTGTGTGATGGCGTCCAAACACATTCGCTGTGACGTGAACTATGCGTGGCCAACCGCAGAGATCGCGGTGATGGGACCGGAAGGCGCGGTCGACATCGTCTACAAGCGCGATCTCGATAAGGCAAAGAACCGCGCGGAGATGCGGCAGGAAAAGATTGAGGAATTCCGCGATCGCTTTGCTAATCCCTATGTGGCGGCCGAGCGCGGATTTGTCGATGCGGTAATTCAGCCCCGTGAAACTCGCAAGAAGCTGATTCAGGCGCTAGAGATGCTACAGACAAAGCGCGACAAAAATCCGCCAAAGAAGCACGGGAACATACCGCTGTAGGAAGAAGTTGTCAGTTGTTAGTTGTCAGTTGCTAGAAAAAGCCAATAGCAATTAGCGGTTAGCATTTAGGTGTATTCCGCAAAAGCGCCCAAGAGCTGGCTGCTAATTGCTTTTTCTGACAACTAACAACTAGCAACTGACAACTGCTTTCACTTTTTCCGCTGCGGTGTCTTATACGGGTCGTATGTGATCTTGGCGTCGAACATGGAGTCGGGCAGGCCCGTGTTGTATTTCACGTTCGTAATGAAGCGCTGGGTGGTAGTTTCGCCGTTTCGGGCACGAATGGTAATGTGCGGCGTCATAATGCCCTGCACGGGGCGAAAGGCGTCGTAGATTTCGGATTCTTCATTACGCAGCCGATCCATGGGATCGCGCCAGGTAAAAGTCTTCTTCACCGGCAGATGTGTGTAGCGGTCCACGAAGATGGTGACCGAGTCGTCTCCGTCCATCACCGTGATCGAGTCCGTTGCTTTTTGTTCAGCGACAGCGGTCCCGTCGTAGAAGAGAGCGACCCCAGGCTTTGCGAGCCAGACGCGCAGAACATTTTCGAGGGAGTGCTTCCGGTAGCGCTGGTATGACTGCAACTGCTCTTTTTCTTCCATCGCCGTACCGCGATAAGTGACCTCGTATCCCTCATCACCGTTGTTGATGGTGACGATGTCCCGCTGCTTGGTCACCTCCACTCGCTGCTTGTCGGGAAACTTCCAGAAAAGCCAATACACGGTGCCCAGACTGTCAGGCTTACCGTGAGAGAAGCTGTAGCCGCGACCTTCCTGCGACATGTCCTGAACAGACATGTAAGCCTGGCCGCCAAGGGTCTGGATCATCTGATCAAGGATCTGCCGCGCCTTGCGCGTATTTACGTCCTGCGAAGTGGATGCAGATGGCGGTGCCGGAGCAGTGGATGTTTGGGCGCTGGCGAGAACCGTAATGAGAATAGGGACTGCGAGAAAGCGAGCGTTCATGAGCGTGCCTACAGTTTAACCATGGAGATGGGATTCGCGCGAATGGCCAAAGTGCCGTTCATCTGACTGAGACCCCGCGGGGCATCCTGCGAGGCACGGGGGTGTATGGCGCCCGGTTGTTACCATCGGGACATGATTGTCGACCTCAGCCATCGTATCGAGCCAGGGATGCCAGCCTATCCGGGACTGCCCGAACCGAAGTTTCATGTCTTTCTCGCGCATGACGAGCCGGCAAAACAGACGCACTATGCGCCCGGAGTCACTTTTCAGATCGCGGCTTACGAGTTTGGCGGAAATACCGGTACCTACGTGGACTCGCCCTTCCACCGGCATCCGAATGGCGCCGATCTGGCCGCCCTGCCATTGAAGAAACTGGCAGACCTGCCTGGCTTGCTGATTTCGGCTCCGGAAGACGGACCTATCGACGAAAAGGCGTTCCGCGGCGTTCGCGCCGATCGCATACGAAACAAAGCCGTGCTGATCCGAACCGGCTGGTCGCAGTCGCTGGGGCGGCGACGATTATTTCCGGTCAGGTCCGTTTCTGACGGGAAGCGCTTGCGACCTGCTGGTCAATGCGGGCGCGGCGCTGGTCGGCATCGATTGCGCGAACATCGACGACATGAAAGATCCGGAGCGCCCGGCACACACCAAGCTGCTGGCCGCGGGAATTCCGATTGTCGAGCATCTGCGCGGGTTGGAGCAGTTGCAGGGACGCACCTTCCGATTCTTCGCAGCGCCTCCGGCGATTGTCGGAGGCACTTCGTTCACGGTGCGGGCGTTCGCGGTGTGCAAGGAAGAGTAGGAGTCTAGTAGGTAGCGTTACTGTGTGATGGGAAGTTACGAAAGCGCCTTTAAACCGATATCGAAACGAGAATAGTGAGTGATAAAGAGATTTATCGCTACCCAACTCCCGGTGCGCAAACTTCACACTACTGCTATGAGCCGTCTCTTCGCTGCAACGAAGGCCCTTTCACCAAAGTAAATGCAAAAGGTGAGTAGCCATACAGATGCCATTAAGTCCATTGCAGCCCACGTCCGGAGTGGGTGTCTAACTATAATTTTTAACACTAGCCAGATCGTGTTTCGCCCCTGATCCCAGCAAGAGGAAAAATCCGAGCCGCCGGGACAGAAGAGGTGGGTCATAAACCCAAAGCCAAACACGCAACAAACTAGCGCGGCACATGTAAAGAGAATTGCGGCGAAAAGTGGATGATGTGAATCGAGAGCTTGTTTGTTTATGCGCCGATCAATCGACAGCCCAATAAGAAACCAGAAGAGCGCAATTGCCAACAGCCGATCTCCGTCGTAATTGAGTCGTTCGTTTAGGGCATGTGGTATTGGGGCCGGAATCAACCCACCGAAGAAAAAGCCTGGGCCATTGACAAGAGAATTGAGAACTCTAGCTGGTACTTCCCACCCTGTACCCATCTTCCAGAGCAAGTGTTGCTGCTCTTTGGCGAGGAGCATCAGGTACACCGACAGGGCAGTCATTAGCACTGGAAGTAGAATCCTCCAGCGTTTAACCGCAATCGTGTGGAGAATAGCTTCCATCGGTGGGTTTCTCATTGTCCAATTACTCTTTGTGCAGCGAATGAAAACGAGCGTATCCGAACCGCTCACAACGATTAGACACCACCCCGAGCCACAATCAGCAGGAGTTTGCGATAGCTGTCGATAACGGAGAATACCACCACCTATCTCACCTTGAGATAGTGAGTGGTATCGAGATATATCGACAGTAATCCGCTGATTCGCGAAGTCTAGTAGGTCATCGTGTTACTCTCGACCGGGTTGCAGGGGTGATCGCATGAACATTGCTCGTCTGCGGATTCTTCTCGCGCTCGTGGCGCTGTGCGCGTGCGCTCTGGGACAATCCATCCCGCAACTCACTGCTGATTCATTGGACGGCCGGAAGGTCTCGCTCCCTTCCGACTTCGCGGGCAAATCGGCGATTCTCATCATCGGGTTCAGCCGCGCCGCCGGAGATCAGTGCGGGCCGTTCGCACGGAAGCTTGCCAAGGAACACCAAGGAGTCGTGAAGGGCGATCTCCTCGTCTACCAGATCGCCATGCTGGAGTCAGCACCAAAACTCGTTCGCCCGCTGATTCTTCACGGCATGCGCAGTGGCGTCCCGAATGCCGAGCAACCCAACTTCCTGCCGCTCTTTCACGGCGAGGAGGAATGGAAGCTACTGGCGGGCTTCACCAAATCCGCGGCGAATGACTCTTACCTGCTTCTCGTGTCGCCTGACGGAACTATTCGCTGGGCTGGACACGGACAGTTCTCAGATGCGCGCTACTCCGAATTCAAACAGCACTTGCATTGACCACTTGACGTGGCTAATAACGTGGAGGCCAGCTCTGTGTTCGTCTGAATTTGTGATCGAGTCGATGTAACGTGAATCAATCTGCTGCGATATCACTGGATTGATTGAGTTCCCGCGCCATTTCTTTCTCTAAGTGGTCTCTGAATATCTCAATCTGACGGCGCGTGGCAGGAGAAGTGATTGAGCTTTCCAATAGCGCCACAATTGCAAAGTATGCTTCCGCCGTATGGTCACGTTGGGTAGACATTGGTGGCGCGTCCAATCCCGCAGTTGGATATGGCTAGTGCAAAGAAGGTTGCATAGTTGTCACAATTTGTAACAAAGACGGTGAAAAGAATTATCACCAACGGGCATAAAACAAACGACGGTGCTGCTTCTAATCGTCTTTTCCTTGTCCACCATACCCACTAATCGCAGCGGTCTAAAGCAGGCGTTACTACTTCCTAATGCGATAGCTGTCGATAACGGAGATTATCACTCCCTATCTCAAGGTGAGATGGGTGCTGGTGAGCAGGAGTTCAGGGCAGCGCAAGATCGCCTGTCTCACTGAAGCCCTACTGTTCCAGCGGCGCGCCGCTGTTGTAGAGCGCCGTCATGGTTTCCACTCCGACGCGATAGATCACCCAGCTCCTGCTCGTGTCCGAGATCTGCCGGAAGAGTAGTTCGCCGCGGCCACTGCCATCAGCATCCACGACATCGATCAACTCCAGTCGCGGGTAGACGTCGAGGTGCGTGTTGTCCGTAACCGAGACGAAGACCTTGCGCATGGTGCCGTCGTAATTTTCGCGGGCAACCACCGTGACATAGAACTCATTCTTCGGTGCGATCGGAGGGGGTTCCTGCGCCGCAACCGCCTTTGGCTTCGGTGTTCGTGACCTCGGCGTCGGGTTGGATGCCTGCGGAACGGTTGCGGTCAGAACGAAGAGCGGGTTGTTGTTGTAGTCCAGATCGAAGGCGTGAACCTCGAGGTCGTCTGTGACCGAGCTGGGGCGAAGGCCGGGATGCTTGGCGGCGTAGTCACGCACAGCTTGCAGCGCGAGTTGGCGCGTGGCTTCCTGGTCTCGCTCCTCGTACTCAGGTTTGCCAATCCACTTGAACGGATGCGGCGCATTCGAGTTCGGATCGGAGACGGCAACCTGAAGGCGATTTGGGGAGGTGGTTGTCGTGGCTTTACCGGACAGATGGCGTCGCTGGTGATTTGGGCACAGCCGGACCAGTGAGGCTCGCCGCCTGCTGTCCTTCAGACCCACGCTTAAGCACCGGACGGTCCGTGTCGTCCACCGGAGGAGCAGTTGATGCCGTGGTCGACGCAGGCGCAGCATTTGGAGCGGCCGGCGGCGGCTCTGAGCGCTTCATTGTGGGCCGATCGGGATCGTCGTCGCCTCCGGTGCTGTCGGGCGTAGAGCTGGGCGGTTGCGTCGGAGGTTGCGGAATCGACGGACCACTTGTCGGCGAACCGCCGGGCGATCCAGAATGCCCCCCGTGTCCGCCAGCGCGGCGTAAGCGCGGAGGGCCGCTATCTTCCGAGCTTAAACGCGAGGGAGCTCTTGCGGCGGCTGCGGCTTTCGCGGCTGCGGCTCTTTTATTAGCAGCCTCGACATCTGCCTGCGACGTGATCTTGCCAACTCCATAGAAGGTGTTGCTGGCTTGAAGTTCCATCGCCGAATTGATCAGTAAAGAGACCGGCCGGATCGCCGGACTTCTGGATCTCGTATATATTGCCGGGCTCGAGCGCCATGGGAACGGGATTCGCGAGATACAGTCCGGCGTCGTAGAACTTGCCGTCCACCAAGATGGAGACTGGAATCAGATGCGGTCCGGACGGCGTCCATTCCACGACCGCTACCGCGCGCGGTCCCTTGCTCGTTTTCTTCCCAGTCGATTGCGCAAAGCCGCTTGGGAGCAGGCTGAAAATCAGCAATGCAGGAACGGCAGCGAGCAGAGTTCGCTGTAGTATCTTCGTTGGTGAGGGAGAGAAGCCACCCATGGATATCAATGATAAGGCCCCGGACTTCACTTTGCCCGACCAGGACGGAAACAAAGTTTCACTGAAAGAGTTTCGGGGAAAAACGGTTGTTCTCTACTTTTTCCCACGGGCGAACACCCCGGGTTGAACCGTAGAAGCGTCCGAGTTTCGTGACGAATACAAAAAGTTCGAAAAAGCTGGGATGTTCCTGTACTGGGCATGTCTCCCGATACGCCGGCGGCAGAGAAGAAGTTCGCCGAGAAGTTCAACATTCCGTTCACCCTGCTGGGAGACGAGGACAAGAAGGTCGCCATCGCCTATGGCGTGCTGAAAGAAAAGAACATGTACGGCAAGAAGGTGATGGGAGTCGTGCGGAGCACATTCATCATTGGGCCAGACGGGAAGATTCAGCACATTTACGAGAAAGTGAAGCCAGAAGGGCACGCGAAAGAAGTGCTGGCGGGGCTGAAATCGTAGTCAGAATGAAAGCCGAGAGCGCGCGCGACTTCGCGAAACTCACAGCTGTTCCGCGAGATTTCTACGGGCGCGATGTGGTCACCGTAAGCCGCGACCTGCTCGGGAAGGTGCTGGTGCGGCAGGAAGGCCGGCGTGTCCGCGCCGGGCGGATTGTGGAAGTCGAGGGCTACCTTGGGATCGGCGATCCGGCTGCGCACTCAGCGGCCGGCAAAACGGCACGCAACTTCGTACTGTTTGGACCGCCGGGTCGTGCGTATATCTACTTCATTTACGGCAATCACTACTGCCTGAACGTCTCCTGCGAGCCAGACGGCACGGCCGGAGGCATATTGATTCGCGCGCTGGAGCCGCTGGCGGGAATCGAACTGATGGCGCAAGCCCGAGGCATTGAAGGCGACCTCGAGCGCTTGAGCCTGCGGCGGTCTCTCACGTCAGGTCCGGGCAGACTGGCCGAGGCGTTCGACATCACGCGCGAGCGCGACAACGACAAAGATGTGACGGTCGGCCAAGTCGGATTTGCGAATTGTGGATGATGGATTTCGTCCGGAGAAGATCGCGGTCACGCCTCGAATCGGAATCACCAAGGCAGCGCACGAAGAGTTGAGGTTTGTAGTCGCAGGAAATGCATTTGTGTCCGGCAAGAGGGTGTAGCAGCTCGTTTCAAGTTTTACGCGATTTCTTCTTCGCGAAACGCGAAACGCTGAAACGCGAAACGTTCTTTACTCCTCGCCCCCCAATCCGGGCGCAGCGTCACCGGAGCCACTGAGCATGAGATTGTCGATCAGGCGTGTGCTTCCAACCCACGCCGCCACTGCCACCAGTGCCGCGGAACTCAGATCCGAAACCGGCTCAAGCGTGCGAGGGTTCACGATCTCGAAATAATCGAGACGGACGGACGGCTCTTCGGCGATCACTTCTTTGCCGCGAACGATCAATTCGGCCGCGTTCTTTTCGCCGCGATCCGCGAGCGTCTGCACGCGATTCAATGCTCGATAGAGCACCAGCGCCTGTTTGCGCTCTTGCGGACTGAGATACGCATTGCGCGAACTCATGGCCAATCCATCGGACTCGCGTACGATCGGAGCAACGATAATCTCCACATCCAGGTTCAGATCGCGCACCAGTTGCTGAATGATGGCGACCTGCGCGGCGTCCTTCTGTCCGAAGAAAGCAAGATCGGGCTGAACGATGGTGAAGAGCTTGGTGACCACCGTTGCCACGCCACGAAAGTGACCCGGTCGTGAGCGGCCATCGAGGCGGTCACTGATCTCGGCAACTTCGACAAAGGTCTTCGCGCCGCCTGGATACATGGTCTCGGGCGTGGGCGCGAACACCAGATCAACCTTTTCGGATTCAAGCTTGCGGCAATCGCTATCGAAGGTACGCGGGTACTTGTTGAAGTCCTCATTAGGCCCGAACTGTAGCGGGTTCACGAAGATCGATGCAGCGACTACCTCACATTGCGCCCGCGCCATGCGCATCAGCGAGAGATGGCCCTCGTGCAGAGCGCCCATCGTCGGCACCAGTCCGATGCGCCGCCCATTGCGACGGATCTCGGCACAAACCGAATGCATCTGCTCTGGGGTATCAACGATTCGCATACGGGTTGGCGACGAGAGAGTGCGATGCTCGCCCAAAGAGGTCGTCACGACTAGGTTCTTCCTATTGCGGTCTTTCTAACAACTGACAACTAGCAACTAACAACTGCTCACTTGCTCATTACCCTCTTGCGCTGCTGGATCGCTTCCAGCGCCGCGCCAGTATCTTTCGGCAAATGATACGACTCGGCGTCCGCAGGATAGTTGCCTTCCACCACATCGCGGCGGAAAGCCTCGATCGCTTCGGAAATCAACGCTCCTGCATCGGCATAACGCCGCACAAATTTCGCCGGAGGATTGAAGGTCAGTCCGACCATGTCGTGGATCACCAGCACCTGCCCATCGCACTCCGGACCAGCGCCGATACCGATTGTCGGTGCGGAAACTTCCTCCGTGATCATGGCCGCGACCTCGCGCGGAATCCCTTCCAGCACGATCGAGAACACGCCTGCCTGATCGAGGGCCACAGCATCACGCATGAGCTGTTCTACCGCCGACAACGTCTTGCCCTGAACCTTGTAGCCACCCATCGCATGCACCGACTGCGGCGTCAGACCGATATGTCCCATCACGGGGATCTCGGCATCGATCAACCGGCGAACGTGATCAATCCGCTTCTCTCCGCCTTCCAGCTTCACGGCTTCCGCTCCGGCTTCTTTCAGGAAGCGCGACGCGTTGCGAACAGCGTCCTCCGGAGAAGTGTGATACGACCCATACGGCATGTCTGCGACGAGCAGTGCCTGCTTCACGGCGCGGCGCACAGCGCGCGTGTGATGCAGCATCTCGTCCACCGTAACCGGCAGCGTGCTGTCATAGCCGAGCACGACCTGCGCCAGCGAATCACCGACGAGAATGATGTCAATGCCAGCTTCGTCCACCAGTCGCGCAGTCGCGTAGTCATAGGCAGTCAAGGCAGGTGATAGGTTGTCGTTTGGATTTGCGCTCCGCGAGAGTCGCGGTCGTAATCTTTGGGCGAGAATCGCCGATTGAGGTAATGCTCACATGGCCTCCAGTGCAGTTCCGCGCTCGGCGGATACCGCCTGACCGCCCCAGTGACTGGGGCTCAGCAATAAGATGCTGCCGGGGACATTGTAGTCGCAGGAACGAGAAAAGCGCCAGCGGCCGAGAATTCGTAGCTGAATGGCAGCCAGTCGGCTGCTCCACGCAGCTACTTCGCCGCCACGTACTTTTCCATGGGGATATCGAAGTACATCAACTCCTGGCCGTTATTGTCGCGAACATCGTTCACATACAGGTGTGTTCCGGAGAGAGGCTGCGAAATGTCGCCGACGTCAAAGAAGAAAAATCCTGCCTGGCTCGAGTGCGGCTCGACCGCCTGGGCCTGGAACATGGCGGCATGGAACTCGTCGCTTGCGTGCCGATCCGTCCCCGCCTGAGGACCCTTCTTCGGAAATGGATAGGGCAACGGATTGGTCCTGGGCTCATCGCCACGTCGCTTGACCTTCGAAAAGCGGCGATAGAGGTCATCCATGCTTGCAGGCAAAATCTTGGTGCGGTTGCCGGTTACCAGTTCCACCCGCAGGCTTTGTACAGAGACCGGCTCGTCCCCGTTGTTAGTTACCACCAGGAAGACGGGAAGGTATCCGGACTCCGCATACTTCTGCGTAAAGATCGCGCTCTTCTCGTTTGTGTCGTAGGGATCGGCAGCGATCGTGACTTTCTCATCATTATGGATGTCATGCGCAGGGTACGTCTGCGCATCGCGGACCGATGGCATTACGAATTGTTTAGAGGCGAAACAGATGAGGGCGGCGAGAAAAACGAAACCAACAGCGAGTCCATGGGCACGCGAGAGGTTGCGCATGGGTTAATTATGGGGCAGTCGGGGGCTAGACGTGAAGATTTGTCAAAATTGTTCCAAAATTGCCCGGAGCAGAGAGTCTGCTGATATCGGCGTCGCCCGGCTCCCAGCGATATTTCTTCCCGTCAAAAAGCAGAATCGCGCCCATCCCTGTCGATTCCTGAACTTCCAGGATGGAGATCAGACGCTTCTTCAGCATTTTTTTGGTCGTATCCCACTTTTCGAAAGGGATGTTGATGAGCACGTATTTCGCTTTCGGCGTGGGTTTCTGCCACGAGTGGATGACCAGGATGCGGCGCGCCGGGCCACCATCGACGGAGCCGAATTGCGACGTGATTTTCGGGTTACCCCAGCCGAAGTAGCCGTTGTAGGGATCCTGCACCGAATAACCGTATCCCGATTCTCCGCCTAGAGGCTTGCCACCCGTTGCGACAACAGCGATGTCCTGTTCGCCGTCGCCGTCGAAATCGCCGGTCTGTGGCGTGAAGTTCGTATCTATCTTGAAGCCGGTGCCAAACTGAACGTCGATCATCGACTGCAGATCTGACGTGGACGGTTTTGCTGGTGCTGAAGGTGCAGGCGCAGACTGCTGCGCCAAGGCGATCACGGAGAATAGCAGGAAACAGAACGGCAAACGGCAACTACGCATACCAGTTACTTTACGCCCGGAAACGCCGCTGACAAGAAGACGAATCGAGAAGGACAATACTGCTGACCGGGCAGGGGTGCGGGGTCTTTCGTGCCGAACAGGTAAGATCATTGCCAGAATGAGGATTGCAATTACAGGTGCAAGTGGGCTGATCGGGAGCGCCCTGGCCGACGCGCTGCAGCGATCGGGCGATCAGGTAGTTCGTATTGGTCGGAAGCCGCCCGCCGACGTGGTCTGGAACCCGAGTGGCCAGCTCGATCCCGGAGCGCTGGAAGGCATAGACGCCGTAGTGCATCTGGCCGGGGAGACGGTCAGCGGACGGTGGAACGAAAACAGGAAGAGCCGCATCCTGAACAGCCGCGCGCGAGGAACCGAAACCGTCGCGATGGCCCTCGCCAGAATGAAGACACCGCCGCGAGTGCTGGTATCGGCGTCGGGAATCGGCTACTACGGTTCGCGTGGAGACGAATTGCTCGACGAAACGAGCACTTCTGGCACGGGATTTCTGGCGGAAGTGGCGCGTCAATGGGAAGCTGCGACCATGCCGGCCACAAAGGCAGGCGTACGGGTGGTGCACGCCAGGATAGGGGTCGTGCTAGCCAAGCACGGCGGTGCGTTGCCGAAGATGCATCCGGCATTTCGTCTCGGACTAGGTGGCGTGCTTGGTAATGGCCGCCAATGGTGGAGCTGGATCTCGCTGCGGGACGTGGTCAGCGCGATTCAGAACCTTATCAGCCATCCCAGCGTGAGCGGGCCAGTCAATCTCGTCAGCCCCAATCCGGTCACCAACCTCGACTTCACGAAAGCCATGGCGAAAGTCTTGCGTCGTCCCGCCCTGTTTCCTCTGCCCGAGGGAGCGGTGAAATTTTTCTTCGGAGAGATGGGAGTAGAAACGCTGCTCGCCAGCCAAAAGGTTCAGCCCAAGCGCTTGGAAGAGATGGGTTTTCGTTTTCAGTTTCCCGACCTCTACGCGGCCCTGCGCGCAGAGCTAGGCTGAGACTGCTCGTGTAACCACAACTCACGCGGGGCAGCGGTTCTGCTTTTCGCGAAACGTGAAACGGCGTCTCAGTTCTCATCATCCGCATCGTGCCGAGTACGATGCGCCATACTCTCAGGTTCTTCGATCCACTCACGCAACGATTTCTCGCTGACGTCCACCGACATGATGACGCTTTCGTCCGATTCCAGGCATGTGATCAGCAGACGCATCCCGCTCGCCGATGGCTTGGCATAGATCACAACCGACTCCTGATCGCGGCGCGACCACACGCGAACGAACGGCGACCACTCGGAGCTGAGACTGCTCGCAATCACCTGCTGCAGATTCGACAAGTCGCGGTGTTCAGGCGCCGCTTCGAAGATCGCGAGCTTCATGCTCCGCGCCTCGTGGTCCGGCGAAAACTTCAGCGCTATGCCCATCATCGGGATGTGCACGTGGTGAAGCCCATAAGTGTGCTCAACGGCTTTTACCACGGCATTGAAGTCGTCAGACGCGAAGGCGGCGCTCGTCAATAAGAGCGTGGTCAGGATCAGAAGCCGTTTCATTTTCCCGCTCCCTTCTCGGACTTTGTCTTGTGCTCCATCTCGACTTCGGGGATATGAAACTGTCCGCCAAGGTCAGCGAGGTCCTCAGGCTTGATCGGTCCGTCGATGCTGACGAACGTGAGTTCGTTGGGGTCGGCGGCAACAATTACGAGAGAAGTAATCTGGTTTCCATCCGATTTGATATAGACCTCGGCATTCTCGTGCTCGCGCTTGCTTCGTACTCCAACGATGCGATTCCAAGCAGGCGATTGCAATTGCGCGCGAATCTCGGCCACATCCGCCTCGGAGTACTGCCCAGCCTTGTCGAACTCGAAGCTGCGCACGTAGACACTCTTCAGGTTGGCGATGATCTTCTTGGCCTGCTGCTCGTCTGGATCTTTCGGATCCATGAAGCGCGCCGCCAACTGCAACATGCGCTGGTCGAGGTTGACTTCGACAACTTCCACTGCCTTTGCCGAGAGCTTTTCGAGATTCGCCGGCAGGCGAATCTCCTGAGCCGGGACAATCGCCGGCAGCATGAGTGAAATCAAAAGTAAAAGTAGTCGCTTCATTCCTGGTTCTCCGTGTCCGGGTGAGTGTCGCGATGAGACTGGTCGCTCTGGGTATCTGTTTTGCCGCTGATCTCTTTGGCTGCGACTTGCCATTTTTCGCCGGTAATACGCAATGCCAGCATCACCTGCCGCTTGGCCGCTTCACCTTCGACGCGGCGATCCTCCTGAATTCGTAAACCGACGCCACTGGCGACAACTACGATCACGACCACGGCGGCGGCCCAGCTCAGACGATGAACTGCAAACATGCTTCTGAATCTGGAACCACAAGCTTCGTTCGCGCCGTTCATCTCGCTCGGCGGCGAGGCCGAGAACGCGATCGGCAAATCCGGCAGGTGGCTCTTCATGCTGAAGTGCGGCGCGCAATTGATCTTCAAGACGAGTCATAGGGCGGCTTCTCCCAAAGTTCGGCCAAGTTTTTCGCGCAACATGGCGAGCGATCGCTGCAGGTGACTCTTAACCGTTCCCACCGGCATCTCCAGCAGCTTGGCAATTTCTTCCGGCATTAAATCTTCCTGGTACCGCAGTACGACCACGGCTCGCGCTTTTTCCGGCAACGACGCAACCAGTACCTGTAACCGCCGCGCGATAAACGGATCACTGTTTTGTACCTCGATCGCCGGGATTTGCAGTTCGTCGAGCGCAACATCCGGATCGTTGCGATGCTTGCGTCCGTAATCAATCGCGCGATGTACCGTCACCCGTCGAAGCCAGAACTCGATATGGGCAGCGGATTTCATCGAAAAAAGGTTCTGGTGCAGCTTCAGGAACACGTCCTGTGCAATCTCTTCGGCGGCCATCCGATCACGCACCAGATGCAACGCAATGCTGAACACCATGCGCTGGTGCTGTCGCAAAAGCGTGGGGAAATCGGGGATGAGCTCGACTTCCGCGACCTGCCCGAGAGAGGTTGAACTCATGTGCGGCTTCCCGTGGCCTCACCAGCTATATACGGAAACAATCAGGCGGAGGAGGCAGAAAGTATGACGGTCAGACCAGCAGGAAGAAAGCGCCTTTCGCACCTTCTTTGCCGTTCGCGACGACAGGGCGCATACAATGTCGGATTCGCATGTATTTCGCCTACAGCCTATTGCTCGGACTGGCGCTCGTAGTCGCGCTGCCGTGGTGGCTTTTCCAGATGGCACGCAGCCATAAGTACCGCAGTGGGCTGGCCGAGCGCTTCGGGCGCGTACCAGATCGACTGAAGCGGTCGCAGTCAGGGGCGCTGGTGATCTGGGTCCATGCGGTTTCGGTAGGTGAGGTGCTCGCCGTCAGTGGCCTCATCGAGCGGCTTCGAGAGAGCTTTTCGCGCCACCGGATTGTGATCTCCACCACCACGGCGACCGGGCAGAAACTGGCGCGCGACAGGTTTGGCGAGAAGAACGTTTTCTACTTCCCCATGGACCTGGGCTTTGCGATCCGTCCCTATCTGCGCGTCCTGAGGCCAAGGCTGGTGATTGTCGCCGAGACCGAGTTCTGGCCGAACTTCCTGCGCATGGCAAAGGCAAGTGGGGCACGCGTCGCGGTGGTGAACTCGCGCGTCTCGGACCGCTCTTTCCCTCGTTATCGGCGGTTCAAGTCTCTGCTGGAAAATGTGCTGGGGAACGTGGACCTGTTTCTGGCGCAGTCCGACGTGGATCGCGGCCGTCTGATTGAGATCGGCGCGCCGGCAGCCAAGGTGCAAGTCAGCGGGAACCTGAAGTTCGACGTGAAGCCTGTCTCCGAGTCTCTGCTCTCGAAGACCTTGAAGGCCGAGATCGCGCGCAGCGGGGTTGGGCCAGTGATTGTCAGCGGCAGCACCGTGGAAGGCGAAGAGCCGCTGGTCTTGGAGGCATTCAAGAGCGTGCTGGCGAGATTTCCGCAGGCGCTGATGATCCTCGCGCCGCGCCATCCGGAGCGCTGGAGCGTTGTCGCAGAGCTACTCGAGGGCTCGGGGCTGAAGTATTGGCGTCGCTCGAAATGGCAGCCCGGCGGCGAGAAGCTGGGCGCTGGCGTGTTCCTGCTCGACAGCATCGGCGAGCTGGCATCGGTATATGCTCTTGCGCAGCTGGCATTCGTGGGAGGAAGCCTGGTGCCGCGTGGCGGACACAACATTCTGGAGCCTGCGCAGCACGGCGTGGCGATCGTGGTCGGTCCGCACACCGAGAACTTCCGCGAGATCGTGTCACTTTTCATAAATGCGGGCGCTGTGGATGTGGTCGAGCCCGAGGACCTCGGTAAGGAATTTCTTCACCTGCTCTTTCAGGATGAGAAGCGAGCCCTCATGGCGCAGCACGCGCTGGAAACCGCGCAGGCGAATACCGGCGCGACCGAGCGCACCGCATCGGCGCTGGAGCGAATGATGGGCGTGAAGCCCTCGGCCCACAAGGCTGCGAAGGGACGGAGGCGCTGATGGCGGCGATCTCCACATTGCTATACACCGCTGCTATCCGCGGACGCAACGCGCTCTACGATGCCGGAATGTTGCGCGCAGAGCGGCTGGCCGGACCCGTAGTCAGCATCGGAAATATCAGCACGGGCGGGTCGGGCAAAACGCCGTTCGTCATCTGCCTGGGCGAGCTGCTCAAGCAGCGCGGTATCAAGTTCGACGTTCTCAGTCGCGGATATCGCCGACAGACCCAGGGAGTAGCGATTGTCGATCCCGCAGGAACCGCAGCCGAGTTTGGCGATGAACCTCTCCTGATCGCACGTCGATTGGGCGTTCCGGTTGTCGTCGGCGAATCCCGGTACGAAGCGGGACTGCGCGCCGAGCAGCAGTTTGGACCACAGCTGCACCTGCTCGACGATGGCTTCCAGCATCGTGAACTCGCGCGAAACTTCGACATCGTCCTCGTCACAGCGCAAGATATGCTCGACCGCATGCTGCCTTTAGGGAGATTGCGCGAGCCGTTGACCTCCTTAAGCCGTGCAGATGCGATCGTCGTTCGCGAAGAGACTGCGATTCCCGACAGCGTCGTTGGCGGCAAGCCTCTGTGGCGAGTACGTCAGGGGTATTGATCTGAAAGACGCGCCAAGCAGGCCGATCGTTTTCAGTGGAATTGCGCGGCCGAAGTTTTTCCTCGAGGAGTTGCAGGAGCTGGGCGTGCAACCAGCCGCAGAGATCATCTTCCGCGATCACCAGAAATACGGAGACGCACAGATCAAGCGACTGCTGCAGGCAAAATCCGCATCGATGGCAGACGGATTTATCACCACTGAAAAAGATGTCTTGAACCTTGGTACGAGAATTGCGGAACTCGGCACTGTGGCAGTGGCGCGAGTCACCATGGAGTTGCTGGATTCCGATGGAGCGCTGCAGCTGTTACTGAAGGCAGTAGACAACAGTGCGCCCCCGGCTAAAGTGGGGTAGGCATTCGCTGGTACTCAATGCCGGACACGCGGGCATGAGAAAATCAGAATAGAACCAGCAATCAGGCCTACGAGAGCAAGTTTGAAGACTGCGCGAAATTTCGAGCGTTTGGAGAAGATCGTTCAATCTTTCCCGAATGTCACCGTCACCGTACTCGGCGACATGGTGGCGGACGAGTTCGTCTTCGGGGAGATTTCCCGCGTCTCCCGTGAAGCTCCGGTCCTAATCCTGAAGCATCGCGATCGGACCGTCGTCCCGGGCGGTGGCGGAAACGCTGCCTGTAATCTCGCGGATCTTGGCGTTAACGTGTTGCTCGTTGGCGTGGTGGGAATGGACGAGCCCGGCAAGCTGCTGTTGCAGTGCTTCCGGCACAAACATATTCCGATCACCGGGATACAAAAGCTGAAGGGCATTCCTACGGTCACGAAGACGCGCATCCTTGCGGGAATGACGCACACCAGCCGTCAACAGGTAGTGCGCGTGGATCGCGAGCCCGAAGCTGCCTTCGACAGCTGGACTGAGCGCGAATTAGTGCTGGCCGCGAAAGAATACGCGCGTGCGTCGGATGCGTTGCTCGTCTCCGACTACGGATACGGAGCGGCGACTCCAGAGATTCTGCAGTCGATCGGAAGGGCGAATGGCATCCCTATCACCGTCGACTCGCGCTATCGCATGCTGGAATACGTCGGGATCACGGCAGCCACTCCGAACGAGCCCGAGGTAGAAGAGGCTCTGCATGTGCGCATCGGGCACGATGAAGAGAAGCTGCACTGGGCCGCGAACGAATTGATGAAGCGGATGAAGCTGCAGTCCCTGGTGATCACCCGTGGACGCGACGGCATGCTTGCGGTCGAGCGCAAGCACAAGCCCGTAGGGATCCCCATTTTCGGCGATGACCAGGTGGTCGACGTGACTGGCGCCGGCGACACCGTGATCGCGACTTTCACGGCGGGGCTTGCTGCGGGTGCCACGACCGAAGAAGCTGCACTGCTGGCCAACTACGCGGGCGGCATCGTGGTGATGAAGCGAGGCACCGCGACCGTCACCCAACACGAGTTGCTGGCGGCACTTAAGAAAGACGCTCAGAACGTCGCTGAGAACGATGTCGATCGGGAAGATGACTGAGCCCAATCACAAAATTGTTTCGCGTGACGAACTCCGCAGGCGCGTTGCTGAATGGCGATCCGCAGGGAACCGTATTGTCCTGGCGAATGGATGTTTCGATGTCCTTCACGTCGGGCATGTGCGCTATCTCAGCGCGGCGAAAGCGCTGGGCGATAAGCTGATCGTCGCTGTGAACGCCGATGCCAGCGTTCGCAAGCTGAAGGGCGAAGGACGTCCGGCGATGCCGGAAGACGAGCGGGCAGAATTGCTGGCGGCTCTCGAGTCGGTAGATGCCGTTCTCGTTTTTCCCGAGTTGGATGTGCGAGCGGTAATCCGTGAGGTTCGCCCCGACGTCCACGCGAAGGGAACGGATTACACTGCTGAGAGCGTCCCCGAGCGGGATGAAGTAGTAGCCTGTGGCGGGCAAGTAGCAATCGTAGGCGATCCGAAGGATCATTCGGCAAGCGAGTTCCTTCGACGACAGCGGATCAATAAGGAAAGCGATCCACGGTGATTTCTCCGCAACTGCATTCAGAATCGAAACCTGAACGGATCCTGCTGGTGCGCATCAGCGCCATGGGCGACGTGATCCATGCGATCCCAGCATTTGCCACGCTGCGCGCCGCATTTCCCGAGGCAAGCATCGGATGGGTCATCGAGGAACGCTGGCGTCCCCTGCTCCCCGCGGGCGTCGATATGGTGCACATTGTGCGCACCAAGACCTGGCGCAAACATCCCGTTCGCGGCTTCCACGTGGCGCGAGATTCGCGATTCGCGACGCCAGATCAAAGCAGCCGGGTACGACCTTGCAGTAGATGTCCAGGGCGCAATTCGTTCTGGCGTGATTACCTGGTGGACGCACGCACCGCGAAGAGTCGGATTTGCCAAGCCCCGCGAATCGCAAGCCACGATGTTCTATACGGAAAAGGTCGCGACTACTCGGCGGCACATCATCGAGCAAAATTTGGAGCTCACGGCTGCCATCACCGGTGAGCCTTACCTCGTATACCGCTCCGCGGAGATTCCGGTCAGTTCAACCGCGCAGGCGTTTCTGCGTCGCTTGGAAGGTAGCGGGATTTTGAAACTTGGCCGCTACGCGATTCTCAATCCCGGAGCTGGTTGGGGTGCAAAGTGCTGGCCCACAGAACGTTATGCAAGTGTGGCCAGAGCGTTGGGTGAACAAGGTTTGCCTTCTATCGTGAACTACGGTCCGGGCGAAGAGGAGATGGCCCAAGCCGTGGAGCAGCAGAGCAACGGTTCCGCGCGCAAAATTTCCTGCACGCTCGAAGAGTTGGTCGGAGTGACGAAGCACGCGCGTCTCTTCGTCGGTGGAGATACGGGTCCCATGCACCTGGCCGCACATTTCGGAGTTCCCGTGGTGGCGCTTTTCGGTCCTACCGACCCGGCAAGAAATGGTCCGTACGGAACGCGCAGCACAGTGCTTCGCAGTGCCGAGAGCAAGACCAGTTACTCCCACACTGCGGAGACGCACGAAGGGCTAATGGGCGTTTCCATCGACGAAGTCGTTAGCGCCGCTCAGAAGCTGCTGGAGTCGGAAACAATTCCGGCAGGAGGGGCCGGTTGAACTGGTCTCGTGTGGCGCGGCGAATTCGTGTGCCGCTGGGATTTATCTTCGCCGCGCTCTTTCTATGGTTGGCGCATCCGACTTGGACCTCCATCATCGTCGGCGCCTTTGTGGCTGCAGGAGGCGTTTGGCTGCGAGCGGCTGCCTCAGGTCACGTGCGCAAGAACGCCGAACTGACCACCACCGGACCCTACGCCTACACACGTAATCCTCTTTATCTCGGATCGATACTTATCGCTTGCGGATTTTCCATCGCGTCTCGCAGTTGGATAGTTGTGGCGATCTGTGTCGTGCTCTTCACTGCAATCTATCTTCCCGTCATCCGGTCGGAAGAACAGTTCCTTCGTACGCAATTTCTGGGCTTCGACGAGTACTGTGAGCGCGTCCCTCGCCTGTTCCCGCGATTGCGACCCGCATCTGGAGCGTCACGGGGCAGCTTTTCGCGGGCACTATATTTACAGCATCGCGAGTACAATGCTGCCTTGGGCACCGCCGCAATGCTGGGAGCGCTGGTGGTCAAGTTGTTGTGGTTACAACGCTAAGAGCCAGGAGAGACATGCGCTCCCACCGTCTGGGAATCATCGCATTCACCTTGATCACGCTGCTGAGCGCCGCCACATTGGCCGCGCAGCACAATGACGCCCGAGCGACCCCACCGGATAGCGGCTCTGCCGTTCAGATTCAACCGCCACCAGCGAATTACGCTTTCCCCTACAACGAGACCTACGTTTACAGCGCCGACTGGCGCATCTGGACCGGTGGCACGGTTGCGTTGACCATGATCCCCGGTGCGGTTTCAGCGACCGCGAATTCAACCGGCTTCGTGTCGATGCTTTACCCGGTGCACGATCAATTTCAGTCTACTTTCGATCCGAAAACGTTCTGCTCGCAGTCCATCCGCAAGCACACAGAAGAGGGTTATCACGCTCGCGATACGATGATCACCTTTGACTACGCGCAGAAGAAGTCGATCCTCGACGAAAGCAATCTGAAGAAAAAAGAAACGAAGCGCGTCGAGAACGACATTCCTGCTTGCGTCACCGATGTTCTCACCGCGATCTATTACGCCGGATCCCTTCCCCTGAAGAACGATGGCGTGTACCGCTTCCCCATCAACGACGGCAACAAGACTGTCGACGTGGAGTTGAAAGTCGAAGCCCGGGAGACGGTCAAGGTTCCTGCGGGAACGTTTAAGACAATTCGAGTTTCTCCTGCGAGCAACGCACGTGCCATGAATTCCCGCGGCAAACTTTGGCTTTGGTATAGCGACGATTCTCGTCGCATTCCTGTGCAGATGCGCGGGCGATTTCTGTGGGGAACAATTACCTTTCAATTACAGCGGATCGAACGCCGACAGTAGTTCGTTTCGCGGAACATGCATCGGGCATCAGTCTCTTCCACGTTCAACTACTGAATCCGGAAACGCTCGTTCAGCACACGCTGCAGTCGCGGGCGATAAATCAGGTCGTAGGCGAGCTCCTTATCCGGAAACATCGCCAAGGCCGCTCGCTTTGAACTCGTGACCAACTCCTTGGCCTCTTCGAGCGTGAGGTTCGGGTCCTGGCTCAGTACCGAAAGCACCATGCTCATCATGATCTGCAATCGGCGGATCTTTTTATTCTCCTCGTCGATCTCCGCTTGATTCCTGTAAGCGCTCAGCGTCTCCTGGTTCTCCATTGGGGCCTCAAGTTTTCGTTGGATGAGCGCGAGTCCGAACGCGTTGCGCTAGATGTAAGCCATTCATCTTTCATGACTTATCGCGACAAGAAATGGATATTGCCTGCCCGAAAAGCAGCTGGAGCCGAGAGAATTTTTCGTTGCTCGAAGCTCCCGGAGTGAACGGGCGAAAAATCTTCGCGCTAAGCAGTATCATGCATCGAAGTTACTGGAGGAACCATGGCCAGCCAACCACAACCGGATCAGCAGGAATTAGTCGAAGTATTTGATACCGATCAAGAGTCGGAAGCGATGGTTGTCCGCGGACTGTTGGAGTCTGCCGGAATCGACGCGATTCAGACAGGTCTGGATGCGCCCCAGGACATCCTACCCGGCGTTGGAGGAGTGGTCCTCCGTGTTCCTGCCTCACAAGCCAACGCTGCCCGCGAGTTGATCGAGGAGTATCGTGCAGGCGGCACATCTGCCGCTGAAGAAGGCGAGATCAATTCTGAGGACCCGTCCGCGCAGTAACCCGATTTCCATCTAAATAGAAGGTCACAGCGCCCATCAGGTCAGTGCGATAGACGCTGACGTGTGACGCCGATAACTTTCGCCAGCGTTTCCGGGCGTGGATGATGAAACTGGTTGCGAAAACCGGCTGACACAAATGCAAATTGCGGATGCACCGCCGTCAGGAATCGCTGCGTCGTCGACGTGAGACTGCCGTTGTGTGCCACCTTGAGAACTGTACTTGCCGGCCCTTGTGTAATCATCTGGGGCTCAACCTGCTTTTGCGCATCTCCCGTCAGCAGGGCCGACGTTTTTCCATAGGCAAATTGCAAGACCAGCGAGTCATTGTTCTCCGGCGTTTCGGAGAACATCCAGTCGCGCGGCGGCGAGAAAGCCCGCACGTGCATGCCACTCCAATCAAAACTATCTCCAGCGCCATAGACTTTCACCGCCGCATTGAGCGCTCTTGCCTGGTCCATGATCGGCTTCAGTACCGGCGGAGCCGTGTTCGGCCCCAACCACAATTCGCCCGGTTTGAAATTGTTGAAGATCGAATGCATACCGCCAATGTGATCCGAGTGGCCGTGCGTGATGACTACCGCGTCCAGGTGGGTGATGCCGCGAGACCACAGGTACGGCGAGACTACGTTCTCGCCGAAATCAAATTCGGAAGCGTGCCCAAAACCGAGCGGCCCCGCTGCATCAATCAGGATTGTCTTTCCTGTCGGCGAGATCACCAGGGTAGAGTCGGCCTGGCCAACGTCGATCGCTGTCACTTCCAAGACATTAGGCTGTACCCGTGGGGTTGGGGGAATGGCCACGATCCAGAAGGCCGAAGCCGCAATCGCCGCTGCTCCTGCGAAAAGCATTTTCAGATTCCGCCGGGCCAGCAGGAATCCCAGTCCGATCGCAAGCAACGCAGCGATTATCACGATCAGCCGCGGATCGGCGACGCGCAGGTCCGAGCCATGCATGTGGCCTACAGTCGTTACCGTCCCGGTTATTCCGGCAAGAGTCCATCCCGCGATGAGGGCAACTGGGTGCGCGAGCATCGGTGACAAGATACCCAATGCTGACGGCAGCAACCGCCGCTGGCATCATGATCTCCGTCAGCGGCACCACGACGAGATTGGCCGGCAATGCCAGCATCGTGGCACGATGGAAGTAGGCGGCCATTGGTAGTGCCAACACGATCTGCATCAGCGCGGAGATCACAATTACCTCGCTCGTTGCCAGACCGAATCGCGCCACACCGAGCAGCATGGTTCGAGCGATACGCCTCCCAAAAATGCGCTCCAGCCGCGAGGCCACCAATCTGAGATCGAGACGAAACTGTGCCTGGCGCGGGCGAAGGCGCTGATCGTACGACGTCGACTCAAAATGCCGCAATGCCTGCTGTAACGGAGCGACTGTTCTTTCCAGCAGCGGCACGCCAATTCCGGCAATTGCCGCCACCGACAGGAAAGTCAGTTGAAAGCTGGCGTCGAACAATCCGTGCGGATCGACGAGGAGTACAAACAGTGCGGCAGCACCCACAACATTCAGCGACGACCGATCGCGAAAGAATAAGCGGCCAATCAGGTAGAGCGAGATCATCGCTACTGAACGAAGAATCGGTGCACCGCTATCGCACAGGTACGCGTAGCCAAGCGAAGCGACGATGGTAATGATGGACGCAAACGTCTCGCCCAGCCTCAGTCGTCTCAGCGTCCAGAAGATCACGAACGCGAGTATGCCGACATTCATCCCTGACACGACCAGGATGTGATACGTCCCAGAGCGCTGGAAATCGATGGACATGGGGCGCTCGACGAAGGCGCGCTCTCCGATGAGCATCGCGTCCATCAATCCGGCTTGTTGCTCGGGCCAGAGGCGATGCATCATCCTCATCACGCTGCGGCGGGCCCGGTCGCGCCAGAAACCGTAACGCGTGCCGCAGGTCCCGGGCAGGCGTTCCACTCGATCGCTGCGCGCTGACCCGAGTGCGAAGATGTCCTGCTGTCGCAGGTATCCTGCATAATCCCACGCCCCTGGATTGCCGAAGTTGCGCGGCTCGCGCAGCTTGGCCACAAAGCGCACACGGTCGCCATACACAAGAGGGAACTGCTCCGGGTCTTCATCTTCGACATTGCCGCCATGCCGATAAATCGAGAGCCGAATGCCCGATTGAAGCGACGCAGCCCCGCCATCGTCCTCCAGGCCCTCGGTCTCCACATCAACTACAGTGCGCTCGGCAGCCGGGCCAAAGCTCGGCGGAGACTTGATCACGTGCGCCGTGATGGTGATTTCTTCGCCTGTGGTGAAGCGCGCCAGACTGGCGGCCGTGGCTGCTGCCGCTTCGGCCAACTCACTTGCCTCGAGTGCTAGAAATCCAAGCGAGGTCACGATCAGCAGGGCGAGACCATACGCGATGTGCTCGCGGCGGCGCGTTAGGAAGAAGATGGCAGCAACTAGAAACCCCCCGATAGCGCCGATGAGCCACGCGGAAGGACGCGAGCAGTAGCGGGCGAACAGAATCCCGACAGAAAAAAAGAGAGCCGCTAGGAACAGCGGCGCTCTAGGTGGCTTCACTTCCAGGGAGTACAAAGTTGCTACTCGGTTTTAGCGATTTCATTATGCCCGGCGAGAGCTAAGATCCGACACGAAAGGGCCGCACATTAGCGGGCCAGAAGTTCCCATATCGGGCAAATCTGCATTTCGAAAGCCAATCAGCGCTGCAGACGAATGAACGACTCAATATGGTAGGTCTGCGGGAAAAGATCAATCAAATGCGCTTCCGAGATTCGATATCCAGCCTTCAGCAGCGGACTGAGATCGCGGGCCTGCGTGGACGGGTCACAGGAGACGTAAGTGATCTCCCCGGCGCCTAGGCGCGCTATCGCCTTGGCGATTTTTGGCCCAAGCCCCGCTCGCGGCGGATCGACCACAACGAGTTCTGGTGCTTGCTTGTGCTTGCGCGCGAGAAACTGTTCTGTTGTGCTCGCCACCGCCCACGCATTCGCCGGAACGTTGTGCCGAAGATCGTCGAAAGAACTCGGCGAAGCTTCAACGGCGACTACCTGTTCAAACGACTTGGCCAGCGGCAACGAAAACAAACCGACGCCAGCGTAAAGATCGAAAGCCAGCTTTCCGCGACGGCCCGCTGTAGCCAACGCGACCAGTTCCTCCGCAAGAAAGCGATTCGTCTGGAAAAACGATCCGGCACTAACTCGATAATCGAATCCCGCCGCCTGGTATGTGAGCGCCGATTCCCCGAACACGCCAAGCAGCGCAGCGGGACCGCTGCTCTCATCAAGTTCGGGCGCCGCAACGGCTTCGTTCAAGGTTTTGCTTGCTCCCGGCCGTCGCAGAACTGCCACCGACGCAAGTTCCGGCAGCTCCGCCTGCAGCCGATCAGCAACCGGCTGAAATTTCTTTTCGAGATCTGAAGACGTGCCCTGCACCCACAGCTCGATCATCAGTTGCTGCTCGTCGTGGCTACAGAAGAACTCCACCTCTACCACTTCCTTGGGGATCTCGCTGCCGATATCCCAAACTGCCAGCAACGCACGTCCAATTAACTCCGCACTGATGGGGCATTCGCGCACCGGCAGCAACTTCCTCGATCCCATGCGGTAGTAGCCGATCGCGAACGCCGGCTCATGATGGACATGCATGCGCGTGCGATTACGGTAGTGCCACGGTGGCGATGCGTGCGCACTGATCTCCGGAAGTTCGACCTTGGCGATGCGTTCAATCGTTTCGCGCAGGATGGATTTTTTTAGAAGGAGCTGCTGTTCGTAACCTGTGTGCTGATAGTGGCAACCGCCACACTCGCCGAAGTACGGACACTGCGGAGCAATGCGGTCCGGTGAAGGCGTAATCACCTTTTCGAGTTGCGCTCGAACGAACCCGGGCTTCTCTTCTACGACGCGCGCATCAACCGTTTCATCAGGCAACACCAGCGGTACGAACGCCGCCTTGCGGCGACCCTCGGAGTCAGCAGGTAGACGGGCGAGCCCGTCTCCCCCGTAAATCAGCTTTTCAATCGTCAGTTCCAAGTAATCATTTCAACACAGAAGACGTGGCGGCGCGGGCTTACATGTAGAAAAGGCTGAGCCGCGGCAGCCTGTGGCGCTCCAGCAGGCGCTTATTGACGTATTGCTTCTGCAGCTGATCGATCTGCGAGCCCGGCATTTTGCGGCGATACGGTGCGAGCTCGCGGTCGGCCTCCGCGCGAATCGCCACCAGTTCGTCATCAGAGGACGACGCCAGCAACGCTGCCATCAGCTTCTCCTCCATCACCGTGAGTCGCCGTTCGAGATCTTCGAGCCGCGTACCAGGAGCCTTGCGAAGAGCCTCGGCCATCTCGCGCAGGTTCTTGGCGGTCTCCGCGACCAGGGGTTGGACAATGGCAGGCACCGCCGCCCGCGCTAACACATCGGCGTTCTTCGCAAGGAAATCGGCGACACTGGCGTTTTCGAATCCGCTATCAGCCTTCGCTTCTTTCGACGTGCCCGCTGAGGCGCCGCCACCAGCCGCGGCTTCCTTCATTTCTTCGGCAGTGGATAGAACCTCTTGCGCGCAATAAGCGAGACTATTCACTTTGCGCGTCTTCGACGGACGCGCATCATAGCGATCGAAGGCTTCGTCTATACCGCGCAATACTGCGGCAAGTGGAATGCCGGCATCCTTCCAGGTTTCGATCAGCGCCCAGTCGAGCGTATTGAGCAGCAGACCCGAGCCGCGCCGACGCTGGAAGTGCTCTTCGATTTCAGTGAAGTAGTTGAAGTAGTTTTCCACTGCGACAAGACTAAAACATTTTCACCGCTGAGGGCGCAGAGGTTCACAGAGCGTTTCTCGGCATCCTTCGCGTCCTCTGCGGTATTCGTTTAGCGTTTGACCGAGGTCCGCCGCTTAGCCGCCGTGAACGTCGCGTTGCGTTCCCAGATAATCTGCAGGCCTTCGAGAGTCAACAGGTCGTCCACATGCTTGATGAACCTCGAGCTCTCACCAATCAGCGATGCCAGGCCGCCGGTGGCAACCACCTTCACATCTTTGCCGATTTCGGCCGTCAGCCGTTCGAGGATTCCGTCGACGAGCGACAGATATCCGTAGAACAGGCCCGATTGCATGCTGTTGACGGTGTTTGTGCCGATCAGGTGCGGCGGCTTGCGCAGGTCGACGCGTGGCAGGCGCGCCGTGCGCGAAAACAGCGCCTCGGCGGAGATGCCGATGCCCGGGGCAATCACTCCACCGAGATATTCGCCGCGAACGGAGACCACATCGAACGTCGTCGCTGTTCCGAAGTCGACGACAATGCACGGCCCGCCGTATTTCTCAAATCCGGCCACGCTGTTCACCACGCGATCCGCGCCAACCTCCTGCGGATTGTCGTAGTGCACCGGCATACCCGTCTTTACGCCGGGCTCAATAAACAGCGGTTTGGTTTTGAAATATTTCTCGCAAACTTCGCGCAGAGTGGAATCGAGCGGAGGTACAACCGAAGAAATTACGATCCCTGTAAACGGCCCCACTTCGAGACCGGCTCCGGCAAACAGGTTGCGGAAGAGGACGCCATACTCATCCACGGTCTGCGTGCGAATCGTGGAGACGCGCCAGTGAGCCAACAGACGCGAGGCTTGCTCGGACGCCGAAGCACTGAAGACGCCGAGAACCGTGTTGGTGTTGCCGACATCGACGACGAGAAGCATTCAGAACCTCAGTTAACCACAAAGTACACGAAGGTCACAAAGATTCTAAGATCTCAGATTCGCATGCTCGTTCATGCTGGCCGCACGTCACCCGACAGCACCGTTCGCATGCCCGCGTTCGTTTGTACCAGCAAAAACCCGCGCTCATCGAGCCCCGCTGTCACTCCGTCATACCCACCGTTCTCATCCACGTGCACGCGTTTGCCGCGTGTATATGACGATCGCTGTTGGAAGCGGTCGTAGATCGAGCGCCGTGCCTCAGCAATATCCCGTGAAACCAGCTGCCGGTATTCCGAGTCAAGCGCCTTCAGCAAAGCCGCGGCAAGAGCTACGCGCGACCACGACTGGCCGCCTGCGAGTTGCAATGACGTCGCAATCGCCTGTAGTTCAGACGGGAAGCTGCGCTGGTTCACGTTGATGCCGATGCCGACCACGGCATAGCGCACACGCGTTACCTCGGCATTCATCTCTGTAAGGATGCCGCAGAATTTCTTGTCACCGATCAGCAGATCATTCGGCCACCGAATGTCCGGACGGATGCCCGTTGTCTCTGCTACCGCATCGAAAGCCGCGATCCCCGCAATCAAAGACAGCAGCAGAGCGTCGGCAGGCGCAATCTGCGGGCGCAAAATCACCGAAACGTAAATTCCACTGGATGGCTCCGAAACCCAGCTGTGACCGGCGCGCCCTCGTCCCGCAGTCTGTTCCTCTGCGATGAAGACGCTACCCTCGGGAGCGCCATTCGCAGCAGCCTGCATCCCTTCAACGTTGGTCGAACCCACGCGAAAGTAATGATTGATCTCGCGCGCGAACACCGTGCCCTTCAACGACGGCTCCAGCGCCTCCGGCAGCAGCAGGTCCGGCACGCTCGCCAGCTGATACCCCGTTGCAGGATGTCCGGTGATTTCAATTCCGAACGCGCGCAGTTGCTGCACCAGTCGCCACACTTCGGAGCGGTTGGTATCAATTTCGTGTGCGAGTTTCGTGCCGCTGACCACAACGGTCGCGTTGTCCGCAAGAATGCGGATGATGCGGCCGAGACGGCTGTCGCTCCGGAGTCCGTGGTCCGGAGCTTCGCGAGTCCGCATTGTCTGGTTCGGTTGAATGCAGGAATTATCGATCAAGGGAGCAGAAACGGGAAGAGCTTACGACAACTGGGTGCCCCACCCTCGAGCCCTCTTTGGCTCGTGGGTGGGAACTAACGCCGCAGAACAGCCCTACGCCGGCTGAATCCTTAGGTTCATGTCGACCGCCTGTGGCGAGTGCGTAAGCGCGCCCACAGAGATGAAATCCACGCCGGTTTCAGCATAAGCACGCACGGTCTCCAAGTTCACGCCGCCCGAGACTTCGAGCGGAATCTTCTTCCCATGATGCGTTGTCCGATCCACTGCAAGCCGCACGTCTTCGGCGCTCATGTTGTCGAGAAGAATCGCCTCTGCACCGTGATCGAGCGCCAGTTCCAGCTCCGGCAGATTGCGGACTTCAATCTCGACGATCTGCGATCCCTGGCGGTTGCGCAGAGCGTGTTCCAGTGCCGGAACAATGCCTCCAGCGAGCGCGATGTGATTGTTCTTGATGAGAATGCCATCCGAAAGATCGAGTCGGTGATTCTGCCCGCCTCCGCAACGTACCGCGTACTTATCCAACATGCGCAGTCCCATCACCGTCTTGCGCGTGTCGAGAATCTTGGCGCGAGTTCCGCTTACCGCATCCACAAACCGGCGCGTGATCGTGGCAATTCCGCTCAACCGCTGCAGCAGGTTCAGGATCACGCGTTCGCAGGAGAGCAGCGCCCGCGCGTTATGCCGGATATTCGCGACGGTCTGGCCCTTATGCAGCCGGACGCCATCGAAAATTTCAGGATGAGTCGTAACTTCCGGGTGGCCGACGACATTAGGCTCGAGCATCGCATATACCTGAAAGATGCGCTCGATCGCTCCCACACCGGAGAGAATACAGTCCTGCTTCGTAGCAACGCGTGCCTGGCCGATCTGGCGCGGATCGATACAGGCAAGGGTGGTGGCATCGTGCGTTGCTTTATCTTCGAGCAGCGCGTTCCTCAGAATCTCGGTGATGCGTCGGCTGTTCCAGTCCACTTGATGTTTCCTGTTTTGTGTGGCGCGGGCGCCCTCGCCCGCGAGAATCTCTCCGCTAACCACTATCCCAGCTGATCGAGGGCGGCGCGCGCCTTATCGCGTAACACCTGCAACTCCTCGGCGCGCCGGCGCAACCCGTCTACAACATGAGTCGGCGCCTTAGACAGAAATCCCTCATTGCTGAGTTGCCGCTGCCCATTGCCGATTTCTTTCTCGATCTTCTCCAGATCCTTCTGCAGTCGCTGCCGTTCCGCTGCCACGTCGATCTTCCGTTCATAAATCACACGCACGTCGAAACGCGCGGTGCTGCGCGCCCCAGCTTCTTTCGCCAGCGAATGCTCGGTAAAGCGGATGTCGTCGACATTAGCGAGTCGCTCGACGGCGATGGCATTGTCACGGATGAGCTTGCGAATCGCCACGTCGGCGTGCACCTCGATCGGTGTCTTCGCCTTCGGCTCCACTTTCATCTCGGCGCGCAGGTTGCGAACGCTGACGATCAGGTCCTGCAGGATCGCCATCTCCTGTTCGGCTTGCAGATTGATCTGCTTCTGGTCCGCCTGCGGATACGCCGACAGCGCGATCGAAGCAGCCGGCGGTTTGCCATCGTAAATCGCGTGCCAGATCTCTTCTGTGATAAACGGCATGATCGGCGACAGCAGCCGCAGCGACGCTTCGAACAAACTCGCCAGGTTCTGACAAGCCGCTCGGGCGTGCTTGCGGTCCTTATCACTCTCGAAGTCCGTGAGCCGATTCTTCACCAGCTCGATGTACCAGTCGCAAAGTTCGCCCCAGAAGAAGCTGTAAACCAGATGCGCGGCCTCGTGGAAGCGATAGGTCTGTAGCGCGTCATTGACCTGCTGCGCTGTCTGATTGAAGCGTGAGAGAATCCAGCGGTCCTCCAGCGTCTCAGGCGTAAATGACGCGATACCGCGGTCGGTTGCGCCACTCAACTCTTTCAGCGACCACACCCCCGCTTCTTCAGCCCGGTCGACATTCATGAACATGAAGCGCGCGGCGTTCCATATCTTGTTGGCGAAGGCGCGATAGCCCTCAGTGCGGCTCTCGTTGAAAGCGATATCGGTGCCGGGCGAAGCCATGGCTGCCAGGGTGAAGCGTGTTGCATCGGTGCCGTACTTCTCGATCACCTGAATCGGATCGAGCACGTTGCCCTTGGTCTTCGACATCTTCTGGCGCTCGGCATCGCGCACCAACGCGTGGATATACACCTCGCGAAAAGGCACAGACTCGCGCAGATCAGCATCGCTCTCTGGTGTGTCAGCCGTGTCCGAACTGGATCCCGGCTTATGTGGCGGCGCCATGAAGTGGCAGCCCATCATGATCATCCTCGCCACCCAGAAGAAAAGAATGTCCTGCCCTGTGATGAGCAGCGACGTCGGATACAACGTCTCCAGGTCGCGCGTCTTCTCCGGCCAGCCCAGCGTCGTAAACGGCAGCAGTGCCGACGAGAACCAGGTATCGAGCACGTCCGTATCCTGCACCAGTTCGTGATGCGTGCAGTGCTTGCATTGCTTCGGTTCTTCGCGCGCAACGATGATCTCGCCGCACTTCTGGCAATGCCACGCCGGAATGCGATGACCCCACCATAGCTGCCGCGAGATGCACCAGTCGTGTATGTTGTCCATCCACTGCAGATAGATGGTCTTGTAATTCTCTGGCGTGAAACGAATGAAGCCCTTGCTGACCGCATCGCTTGCGGCCTTTGCCATACTGGGTTCGCCCGAGCTCGGTTCCTTGTTCACCGCCACGAACCATTGCGTCGAAAGGCGTGGCTCGACGATCGTCTTGCAGCGGTCGCACTTGCCGATCGGCACCACGTAGTCTTTTTCGCCGACGAAGAATCCTTGCTCGCGCAGATCGTTCATCACGCGTTCACGCGCTTCGAAACGATCGTGACCTGCGTATGGACCGGCGTTCTCGTTCATTCGGCCGTGCTCGTCCATGATGTTGATTTGCGGCAGATCATGGCGCAGACCAGCTGCGAAGTCGTTAGCATCATGCGCAGGGGTGACCTTCACCACGCCCGTGCCAAACTCCGGTTGCGCCAGTTCATCGGCGATCACCGGAATCTCGCGATTCATCAGCGGCAGCAGCACGCGCTTTCCATGCAGATGTTTGTAGCGCTCGTCATCGGGATTCACGGCTACAGCCGTATCACCGAGCATCGTCTCCGGACGCGTTGTCGCCACCGTCAGAAACTCATCGCTGCCGATCACGGGATAACGAATCTCGTACAGCTTTCCCGGATAGTCCTCGTGAACCACTTCCAGATCGGAGATGGCCGTTCCGCAGCGCGGGCACCAGTTCACGATGTACTTG
Source organism: Terriglobia bacterium (assembly GCA_963848375.1). Lineage (GTDB taxonomy): Bacteria > Acidobacteriota > Terriglobia > Terriglobales > Acidobacteriaceae > JAJPJE01. Next base: position 95,797 of record CAWKDK010000001.1, on the reverse strand, counting down.
CCGCGATAGATCAATCCTTCGTCGTATAGGCGGACGAACACCTCGCGCACGCAGTGCGAAAGGTTATCGTCCATCGTGAAGTACTCGCGATGCCAATCCACGGAGGTGCCGAGGCGCTTCATCTGGTTGAGGATGGCGCCGCCGTAGTGCTTGCGCCAATCCCACACGCGCTCGATGAATTTCTCGCGGCCCAGATCCTGTCGCTTCACGCCCTCGATGGCGAGTTGCCGCTCCACCAGCATCTGGGTGGCGATGCCCGCATGATCGGTTCCAGGGATCCAAAGCGCAGAGTCTCCCAACATGCGCCGCCAACGAACGTAAATGTCGCTCTCAGTGTGCTCCAGCATGTGGCCCATGTGGAGATACCCGGTGACGTTCGGAGGAGGCAAAAGAATGGTGAAGACCGGGCGCTGATTGTTCGCTGCAGGCGTGTCTGCGGCAAACAATTCTTCCTTGGTCCAGTATTCTGCCCAGCGGGTTTCAATCGCGCCGGGTTCGTACGCTTTGGGAAGCTCGTGTGGCATGCGAGATCAATGGCCTATAGGTAAACCTTAGATATTACAGGAGTGAGTGGGAGTAGTCAGCTTTGCAGCAGCGAATGCCGCGCGTCACTCACTGGATCGGGCAATCGCGTCGGTGTCTGGCTCGCGAATGTCCATGCGAGTGATCAGACCATCGTGGATGGAATATACGTGTTGAACCATTCGATCCATCAATATCTTGCCGCTCATATCCCGAATAACCTGGTGGACGTCGACAACGCTGCGCCCGCCCTCATCGTCTTCAATATGCGTTGGATCGACACGTGGATCGACCACAGTCCATTGCCGTTGCCAATAAGCTCGCACGGCATCGTGACCACGGACACGCCCGCCCTCCATTCCGTTCGGCCAGTCCACATCTGGATGCATTCGGGCGAGGACCGCATCGATGTCGCGAGCGTTGAATGATCGGTAGACCGCAGTGATCAGATCTTCTTTCGATGTCATGGGAATACGATGCCGCCAGATCCCAGACGGACCACTTACATTTCTGGGCGCCCCGCCCTAATGATTCGGAGATCCCCGGCGGTGAATCGCCGGGAAAAGTAAAGGCACGGAGCGCGCCCCGTGCCTCGTACCAGGAGAACAGAAGTTATTCCTCAGGATCCTTGCGCGGCTTGCGACGGTTCGACATCTCTCGTGCAATTTCTTCGATCAGTGTTGGCTTCATGCGGTCCAGAACTCGTGCAACTGCGCTCGCGATGAAAACCTGCGTCTGATCGCCGGGTGCAACGTCGTTTCCTTCCGGCTCAGACGGCGGCTCGGTTCCACGAACGAAATGTTCGGTGATTGCAGCTCCCAAAACTGTAGCTCCCGCAGCTGCAGCGGCGGCTGCCAGCGAGGGAGTTTCAATTTGCGGCGTTTCCACGTGTGGGGCTTGGATCTCGTGTTCTTCCTCTATGCTCGGAGGTTCCGGGCCAACTGAAAGGATGGCAGGCTCAGTGGCTACCGAGGTGACCATCGGCGTCGGAGGCTCGACCGGCGTCGGATGAGCTTCAACCGCGGGTTCCGGCTCTGGGATGAAAGTTGTCGGCTCAGGGCTCTCGATTACTGGAGCGACCGTAGATGCTTCAATGGCCGCTTCTTCGACAGCAGGTGCAGTCGGTTCCGGCTCAGGCTCAACCACGGCTTCCACGGTCGATTCAGGTATGGAAGCGCCCACTAGCTCAGCCGTCGTCTCCAGCTGCGGCTCGCTCTGTGTAAAGAACTCTTCAGGAATCGCTTGCGTCGCGTCCGGATCGAACGGCTTCTCGCCTGGCTCAATGGCGGGTGCCTCGACGACAGCTGGCTCCTCAACATGAGCCTCAACGACAGAAGGCTCATCGACAGCAGCTTCAACCACATGCGTGTCGGGAGCACTTTCTTCTACAACGGCCGCGGACATTGACTCGAAGCGAGCAGGCTCTTCTTCTACTGAAGTGGATTCGGCAACAGTTTCAGTCACAGCGGGAACTTCGGGCGTCTCTGCAGCTTCGGGAGTCGCCGCAGTCGGCGCACTCGCCTCAGCTTCCACCGGGACCATCTCCCATGACGTGGTCGCCGTGCTGCTCACCGCTACTGGAGTGAGCGCCTCAGGCACATCCTCGGACGTAGCCTCTTCTGCGCTGGCTCCTGGTTCGCCATTGCCCTCGAAGGCATGTCCTTCTTCCGGCGGCTGATACTCGTAAGAACTGCTCGCGTCATCCATCAATTCCGGCACGATTCCAACCGGAATTACTTCCGCATTCTCGACGCCGAAACGAGTCGTGAAGTCCGAGAAACTATCTGTCCCTCCGACCAGTGCCGGGTCCGGAGGAACCGTCAACTCCGGAGAAGGCTGCTCGATTCCTGGCTCAACGCCATTCTCGGCGTGCGTCTCCACCTGCACCGGCGGAGCTACGTTGGGCTCGAAGTCAGGTGCGCTCTCGACAACCGGTGTATCTTCGACCAGCGCATGGCTGGTCTCTAAACCCATAGCTGCAGATGCTTCAGCCAGGTATGCGCTTGGACTTGAAATTTCGGGTTCTTCTTCCGCCGATTGCACCGGCGAAGAGTACATCGTGGGTTCCGTTGCCGGTTCTTCCGCGGCGGCCGCTGGCGCTTCCTGCGCGACGGATGCTGGAACCGCATACTCCAATCCGAACATCGGCTGCGCTTCGTCTGCTGCTTGAGCCGCTTCCGGCGCGGTCGTAATTACATTCGAGGAAATCGCAATTCCATCGAGCACTGGATCCCAATCAGCCGTCTCGCTCGCTTGTACCGGTGCGGCTGGGTGCTCCACTACTTCGCGCGCCACACTCGCATGCGAGAAGGGAGAATGCTCGGACTCCGTTGCTCTCGATGGTGGGTCGAACTCCATCGCTGGTACCGCTTCGACCGGTTTGGTCTCTTCTTGTTGTTCCGTGACAATCGCGCTACTGTCGAGCTCCAGTGGAGGAGTAGCCAGAGCGACAGCACCGGAAGACGCAGAGGTTGCAGCGCTTGCCGCACTGGCGGCTGCTGTCGTTTGCGTCCCCTCATCCACAATTCCCATGGACTGACGAAGCTCGTCCTGGGACAGCATTACCGTTTCTTCATAGCTCCGTAAATTCTGGGGAGCTTTGGGGGGCGGTGGTGGTGGCGGCGGTGGAGCTGCCGTCGTCCTTGGAATATTGAATCGCTTCGCGATCGCCTCGATGGCCGCGGTAAGATCCGTTGCCTCGAACGGCTTGATCATCACGCCTTCGGCGCGGACGCGGTTGGAATCGTCCGGATTGAACGGTTCCATCTTCCCAACGGTCAGCAGCACCGGCTTGCGTGAAGTTTCAGGGTTGTTCTTAAGGCGTTCACAAACTTCGAGGCCGGTATAGCCCGGCATGAAGACGTCAAGAATGATGATGTCGGGGTTTTCGGCAGTGATCTTTTTGAGCGCGGCGGCACCATTACTGACGGCGATCACCTCAAAACCGGCGTCCGTCAATATTTTCTTGCCCATGTTCTGGGCCGTCATGCTGTCGTCGGCGAGCAATATCTTCATCGCCACTGCTAGAAACCTCGTGTTCTGCCGGGGTAACCGAGACGTTACCTGTTCTGAATTCCTAAGTCAATCCAACGGTACGGCTAAAGGTATCAGCACGTTAGGAACTTAGGTACCTGCTTCGCCATCAATCGCGCAGACATGGTTCTCAGAAACGGAACCAGTGTCATCGCGGGAACTGGCGTCCGCGAGAAATTGTGCTCGCTAAAAAAAAGGGCGGCCGCAGCCGCCCTTGGAATTCTTCTCACGTTACTTACTAAAACGGCACCAGCTTGTGCAGACCTTTCTTCTTTTTCGCCTTGCTGGTGGAAACATCCTGGTTTTGCGCTTGCTCGTTATTCGCCGACGCCGCATTCGCGTTGGAGCTGGATTCGCCGGTGCTCGGTTGAGCCGCTTCATTTACCTGGGCTGGTGGCGTTGCCGCCGCGTCGCTCGCCGCTGTTGAATCCACCGGGCTTGATTGCGCCTGTTGCGGAGTGGGCTGTGCGCCATTCGATGGAACTGCGGGCGCTGCCACGTTCGATCCGCCGGCTGCCGGCGCCGCTCCCGTTGCTGGAGTACCAGCCGCTGGCGCAGTTCCTCCGGCCGAAGGATCGGCAATCGGCTGTAAGTCGGAGATGCCAGTGTTGTTCGTATTGTCTGTTGCCGCTGTCGCCGGAGCAGCATCGGAGCGCGGTATCGGCTGGTTCGGCGGCGGTGCTCCGCCCCTTACCGGCTCTACCGCGAGGGTGTCCTTGCCCTGAGTTTTTTGCGCTCCTACGTTGCCCGCCTCGCGAATCAAATCGGGCGCATTGGTCGGTTTCGGATCAATCATCGTCGGATCGCCAACCAAGGTAGCTTCCGCAATGGACGTATTCGGACCTCTCTTCAGATTGTCCATGAAGCGGCCCACCATGCCGAGTTCCACGCGGCTCTCTTCTTCTTTCTTGTTCTGAGCAATGGCCGCCGGAGTCGCCTTAGGAATCGGGCGCTTCAGCGCTTCCAACTGCTTGCGCGCCTCTGGTGCTGCGGGCATAACCGGGTAGCGCGTAAGAATTCTGGAGTAGGCGTTCGCCGCCTGGTTCTCCAGGTTCTTGATCATGTTTCCCTTGGTGACTTCATTCAAACGCGGCGCCGCTCTTACCTGGTCCACCTGTCGCAAATACGAGTCTCCCAACAACAGCAGTGCTTCATCCGCATTGCTGTAAAGGGGGTAGGTGTCCGCCAGCGACTTCAATCTTGCCTCGGCGGCCGGATAGGCTTCGCGCATGAAGTAGAAATGTCCAACACGAAATTCGCGCTCCGCCAGGACCTCCTGCACCTGCAGAAGTTTCTGCCTGGCTTCCGGCACCAGCTTGCTGTCCGGATAGGTCGTAATCAGATATCTGTATTCATCCTGCGCGCGTACCGCGTGCGTGAAGTCGCGATCCGGCTTTTCCATCTCTTTGAAATGGATGTTCGCGATCTTCAGCTGGGCTTCCGCAGCTTCCGGCATATTCGGGAAGAAGGTTTCGAAGTCCTTGTACTCGTTTTCCGCCTGCACCAGCGCGGCCGACGTTCCTTCCGCGTACCAGGAATCGCCAATCGCCAGCTTGGCGCGCGCCACGTACTCGGAATCCGGATAGGTATTGATCAGGGTTTGTAACGTAAGCCGGGTCACGTCGTACTTGCCGTGCTGCAGGGCGTCCATGGCCTGGTCGAACAAGACCTTGTCAGGCTGTTTCGAATCGACGTTCGCGATCGGGTTCTTAATTTTCTTGTTCGTGCAGGCACCGAGAAACAGCATGCTTGCGGCCAGGCTCAGGATTACGAATCGCTTTAAGACCATTACCTCTACCTACCTTGGGAAGGAAAGCTGCAAAAATTGCTCGTTTCGTTCGAGTGCGTCAAACCTTTTGCAGACTGGCTTCCACTGCTGCCTTCAGGAGTTGTTCTGCTTGCTTCTTGGGATCGCCTTTTCCGAACACCGCGTTGCCAGCGACCAGGATTTCCGCGCCCGCACGGACCACATCGCCCACCGTCTCCAGCGATACGCCTCCGTCGACTTCAATCCGATAATCCAGGCCCCGTGCCTGGCGGATGCGAGCGAGATTCGCGATCTTATGCAACGACCCCGGGATAAACTTCTGTCCACCGAATCCGGGATTCACCGACATTACGAGCACGTAATCGACTAGATCTAAAACTTCCGAGAGTGTTTCCACCGGCGTTGCCGGATTGATCACCACGCCCACATTCGCCCCGTGACTCCGAATCAGTTCGAGCGTGCGGTTCAGGTGGCGAGTCGCCTCCTGGTGCACTGAAATCCAGTTCGCGCCCGCATCCACAAACGCGGGGATGAATTCATCCGGATGCTCGATCATCAAGTGACAATCAAGCGGCAGATTCGTATGTTTCCGGATCGACGCTACTACCGGCGGACCAATCGTCAGGTTGGGCACAAAATGCCCGTCCATTACGTCCAGATGCATCACGGACGCACCGCCCTCGGTTGCCGCCTGTATCTGATCGGCGAGCCGTGCAAAATCGGCGGACAGAATGGAAGGAGCAAGCTCGATCAAAAGGGTCTCTCAATGCAACTGCGAACCACAGCTCCTGATCAGGTCAGGAGTTAGCTCCCGAAATTCTATCACTTGCCCGACAGCTAAGTAGTAGCTGGCCGCGGCGCCGCGCCGCTCTCAGCGCGAGCCGCCCGTTCCTTGCCAGCTATCCCCTACTCCATTCATAGCTTGCAAGGATTTGCTTGAAACATGAAACTTGGAACGCGAAACATCCTATGGCTCTCGTAGAAGTCCGTAACCTCAAGAAGGTCTATGCCGGATCTCGAACCATGTTAGGCCGAGACTCTGGAGAAGTCCGGGCCGTTGACGACGTTTCCCTCGACATAAATGCGGGCGAGACGCTCGGCCTGGTTGGTGAGTCAGGATCGGGGAAAAGTACGTTGGGCCGCTTAATCCTGCGCCTGGTCGAACCCACCTCGGGGACGGTGCGCTTCGACGGACGTGACGTACTTGCGGCTTCCGGAAGCGAGTTACGTCAGCTCCGCCGCCAGATGCAGATCATCTTTCAGGACCCGTTCGGCTCACTTGACCCGCGCATGAGGGTGGAAGAAATCGTCACCGAGCCGCTGCGAATTCATGGGTCGATCTGGAAGGCGTGTGCAGGCTTCGATTCCCCGGCAGCTCACCGATTGAATCATGTTCCCGACCGCCGACGCTCCCGCTATCGCTTCCAAGCTGCGCAGTTGATGAAAGCCGTCGGACTAGAAGAATCCGCCCTTCGCCGCTATCCCCATGAGTTCAGTGGAGGCCAGCGGCAGCGCATCGGAATCGCCCGCGCGCTGGCGTTGCGGCCTAAGTTCATCGTCGCCGACGAACCTGTCTCCGCGCTCGATGTCAGCGTCGGCGCGCAAATCGTGAATCTGCTGAAAGATCTTCAGCGCGACTTCGGCTTGACCTACCTGTTCATCTCGCACTCGATGCCGGTAGTGCGCTATCTGGCGACGCGAATCGCGGTCATGTATCGCGGCAAGATCGTCGAAATCGGGACCACTGAGCAGATCACCACCCGCCCGCAGCAGGACTACACAAAGAAATTGCTGGAAGCCACACCGGAGCTCGCAGTTACTCCCTAGACCAAGTGCCAATTTAAGAATGCGGGTGCCCGGTCCTTTCCTTCTTTCGGAAAGGGCCGGAGCGAGTCAGGTCACAGACAGTGCTACCCTCGAGAAACTACCGTGTCATCCGATGCGCGAACACCTCAAGCGCTACTACGGCTACGGACACCTTCATTTCATCACGTTCAGTTGTTATCGTCGGCTGCCGCTGCTCGGATACGCATCCGCACGCAACTGCTTTCTGGAAATTCTGGAAGAGGTGCGCCACAAGTACGACTTCGTCATCGTTGGATATGTCGTAATGCCGGAGCATGTTCATCTGCTGATGAATGAACCAAGCCACGGAGATCCGTCAGTTGTGATGCAGGTGCTGAAGCAGCGCACATCCCACGCGATTTCGCATCAGGAGCCGCAGTTCTGGCAATTGCGTTTCTACGATTTCAATGTGTGGAGCGCACGCAAGCACGTCGAGAAGCTTAAATACATGCATAGGAATCCGGTGACCCGCGGATTAGTCGAAACGCCGGAAGAATGGCTGTGGAGCAGCTATCGCTGGTATTTATTGGCTGAAGTTGGCGCGGTCACTCTAAACGACTGGCACGAGATCCACGTCGTGTCACGGACGTAGTCATTCCGGCCCTTTCGAAAGGAACGAAAGGACCGGGCACCCGACATTTTTACCCAGCGCTTCCTCACTGCACCCTCACCACTCCCTCCGCCACCTTCGGAAATTTTTCGAACACGGCCATATCGTGTCCCGGTATCACCCACTCCGGTCGCGTCGCCAGCATCTTCATCCGATCTTGCGCGCGCAAATTCGACGCTGCGTCCACGGTCTCGCCAATCGGCGTGTGCTTCTCCATGTTCTCGTACAGATACATGTTGTCGCTCGCCAGGATCACCGTTCCCCCGCTGTGTTCACGCCAACGTATTGTGACTGATGTGTGTGTTTTCCGCCGATGTAGCAAATGATTCCTGGCAGAATCTCCTGCGCGTCGCCATGCACCAGGCCGACGTGCCCCTCGGTATTCAACTTCACCATCTCGAGTACGTCCTGCGCGTCGAAGCCGTCCGACGTTTGCTTGGTCTCCCAAGCCTCGCCAGCGTAATACTCCAGCTCATCTTTTTGGATCCATATGCGCGCCTTTGGAAACAGATCGATGCCATCGGCATGATCCCAATGCATGTGCGAGATGACGATGTCGGTAATGTCCTCCGGCTTTAGGCCAAGCCGCGCCACGGCCTCCGAGGGCTTCACGTAATCCTTCGTTTTCCAGTCTTTGAAGAAGTGCTCGTGATAGAAGCCCGAATCAATCAGGATATTGTGCCCGCCTCCGCGCACCAGCCAGATCATCATGGCGATATCGGCCTTGCGATTCGGATCGGCGCCGTACACCAGATCCGAAATTGGGTAGTCAGGCGTGATCGCATAGCGAATCGCATAGACCTCGTAGACAGGTTTGCGCTGCGCGAATGCCGACGTCGCAAACAGTAGGACCAAGGCTGCGAGGTAAAAGATTCGTCTCATGGCAGTTTGAAAAAATATCACTCCCGGAACACAGGTCACAGTAGAAAACTGCGCGTCAGGTAGACTCTTCTTTTTGCGGAGCCCTCATGTCCACCAAGCCTTCTGAAAGCGCTGCTGCCGCCATCGATCCCCAGCAGAACTGGTCCGCCTACGTCGCCGATTTCCGCCGCGCCGCCCACGACGCCGTCGACTGGGTTGCCGACTATCTCGCCGATACGCGCCGCTATCCCGTCACGCCGAAAACCAAGCCCGGCGAGTTGGTCGATGCGCTGCCGCCTTCGGGTCCCGACAAGGGCGAGTCCTTCGACGCCATCCTCCGCGACTTCGATCAGAAGATCATTCCTGCGGTCACGCATTGGAATCATCCCGGCTTTCTCGCATATTTCGGTTGCACCGGATCTTCGCCGGCCATCATCGCCGAGATGATCGCCGCCGCCTTGAACACCAACGGCCTGCACTGGGATACATCGCCCGCAGTCGCCGAGTTGGAACAGGTCGCGCTTGGCTGGTTGCGTCAGTGGATGGCTCTGCCCGACGACTGGTTCGGCATCATTTACGACACCGCGTCGGTTTCGAGTTTTCACGCTATCTGTGCCGCGCGTGAGTTCGTCGCGCCCGAGAGTCGTGTCGAAGGCAGCACGCCCAACCTCGTTCTCTACACCTCCGAGCAATCGCATTCGTCGATCGAAAAAGGCGCCATCGCCGCCGGAATCGGCCAGAAGCACGTTCGCAAGATCCCGACCGACAGTGAATTTCGCATGCTTCCCGATGCGCTGGCAAAAGCTATCGAAGACGATCTGCGAGCTGGCCTGCGTCCCTTCTGTGTTGTCGCGACCATCGGCACGACCTCCAGTACCAGCATCGATCCGCTGGCCGCGATTGCCGACATCACTGACCGGCACAAACTCTGGTTGCACGTCGATGCTGCCTACGCCGGTTCCGCCGCGATCCTGCCGGAATGTCAGCCGATGCTGAAGGGAATCGAGCGCGCACATTCCTATGTCGTGAACCCGCACAAGTGGTTGCTGACGAACATCGACCTGAGCGCCTTCTACACCAGGCACCCGGAAATCCTGCGCCGCGCCTTCTCGCTTGTGCCGGAATATTTGACCGGTACCGAAGATCCGCGTGCCATCAACCTGATGGACTATGGCGTGCCCCTCGGCCATCGTTTTCGCTCGCTGAAGCTATGGTTCCTGTTGCGCTATTTCGGACGCGAGCGCCTGCAACAAATCCTGCGCTCGCACATTGCCTGGGCGAAAAAGCTGGAGGAGGAGATCCGCCGCGATTCACGCTTCGAAGTCGTCGCGCCGGTACCGTTCTCGACCGTCTGCTTCCGTCTGAAGGGATCGAACGAAGCCAATGAGCGCGTCTTCAACGCCGTGAACGCGTCCGGCAAGTACTACATCTCCCACACTGCGCTGAACGACCGCTACGTCCTGCGCATTGCGATTGGGAATTTGGGTACGACGTGGGATGACGTGGAAGGCTGCTGGAAGGTGATTCAGGAAGGGGTCGATGGTCAGTAGTCGGACTGCACGCTCCACACAACCTCGTCTCTATTTGGGTAGAGGCTCTAACGTCGGGATTATTTTGATTCCTGAGCTTGATCCGATGATTTGCCAGACAATATCTCGCAGCCGTTCGAGTGTCTGGCGATCCGGTTTGTGAAAGATGCGCCTAACAACGTTTAGTCCGGGGTCATACGCTACGGAAATTACGAACTCAGCGGGTTCTTCCTGAGGCCCAACTCCAGCGTAGGAAATAGCTACCCAGAATCGGTCTTTGCCACGCGACGCCCAGAGGCCCCAGCCATAGTCTTCCTGAATTCTTTCCGAAAGTTCAAAATTAAAGTTCGGTTGTCGAGATAGCTCCTGTTTTAGCCACGCCGCGAGATCTTCTCCAAAACAGCAGGGATTGATGAAGTGCGATTTCACCTCACGATGCTCAAATAGGTCAGTCTGAATTCGAATCGATTCGTCCATGCAGGTTGTAAGTGTCTCGGACTACTGACTACTGACTACCCAACGACCTCGATCACCGGCTTCCTCGATTCCAGCACTTCCCCAATCATCACCGCCGAAACCGACGCCTCATTTAGCTCGCGCAGCAATTCGTCGGCATCTTCCGCAGCGATGGAAATCAGCAATCCACCGGCCGTCTGCGGATCGTACAGAATCGTGCGTACATCTTGCGGCACAGCTGTCTTCATAGCTGACCAGGCATTCGGCGAATTCGCGATTCGCCGTCAACCCACCGGGGATGAATCCCTCGCGCACGCATTCGAGCGCACCCTCCAGCAGTGGAACTTGCGAAGCGAACAACCGCAAGCTGACGTTTGATCCCAGCGCCATCTCGCGCGCATGCCCGATCAGTCCAAATCCTGTGATGTCAGTCATCGAGTGCACCCGGAAGGGAATTGCCTCTCCGTCTTCTCGCGTTCTCTGCGGTGGAATCCTTCCAGCCACCTCCGCAGCGACTTTGTTCAACGTGGTCATCGAACGCGTGGCCGCTTCGATCCACTTCTCTTGCGCTTTGCCGCGCTTGATCGCCGTCGAGATCACGCCCGTCCCGATCGCCTTCGTGAAGATGAGTTTGTCGCCCGGCAGTGCGCCGCTATTCGTCAGCACGCGCCGCGGATTGATCATCCCCGTAACGGAATAGCCGAACTTGATCTCCGGATCGCGAATGCTGTGTCCGCCTACGATCGTGCACCCGGCCTCCATCATCTTCGAGAGGCCGCCGGCAAGAATTCGCTCGAGCACATCGAAGTCGCCCTTCTCGGGGAAGCACACCATCGCAAGTGCGGTCAGCGGACGTCCACCCATCGCATATACATCGCTCAACGCATTGGTGGCGGCGATCTGTCCGAAGGTATATGGGTCATCGACAATCGGCGTGAAGAAGTCCACGGTCTGCACCAGCGCCTGGTCGGGGCCGATTAGATACACTCCGGCGTCGTCGGCTTTATCGAAGCCAACCAGCACGTTCGGATCATGTTGCCGGGCTAATTTCCCAAGCACTGTGTCCAGCACCGCCGGACTCAGCTTGCTCGCTCAACCCGCCGCTTTGACCTGCTCCGTGAGCCGGACTTTTGCTGCCGTTTCGGACATAAGTTCATTGTAACCACGAAGGACACAAAGGGACACGAAGCCCTTGGTGACCCTTTGTGTCCTTGGTGGTTAAGCTTATTTCTTTGGGTTTCTCGCGCGAGTCTTGATCCAGATCGGCGAGCCCACGAATCCAAATGCCTTGCGTATCTGGTTTTCGATGAAGCGCTGGTAGGAGAAGTGCAGTTTCACATCGCGATCAGTGAACAGCATGAACGTCGGCGGCGCGACCGCCACCTGCGTCATATACATGATCCGCACGCGACTCTTGTAGGGTACCGACGTTCGCTCGAAATCGACCTTCTCGAGGAAGCGATTCATCTCGCCGGTCGAAATACGCTTTCGCCGCTCTGCAGAAACAATTTCGATTTCCCGGAACAATTTGTCGATATTCCGTCCAGTCGTGGCCGAAACGAAGATCACCGGCGCGTACTCCAGGAACTTCAGGCTGCGACGTATCTCCTCTTCATAGGCCTGAGGATCGGCCGCCCGCATCGACTCTTGCAGCATGACTCTGGCTCGCCGCGGAACTTCCGCCTTGGTCTTCGCTTTGCCCGCTTCGGTCTTCAGTTCCTTGGCGCGCTCAACCACCAGGTCCCACTTATTGACCACGATAATCACCGACCGCCCGCTCTCATGCGCGTAGCCGCCGATGTTGGCGTCCAGCGCGGTCGCGCCCTCAGTGGCGTCAATGATGAGCAGGCTCACGTCAGCGGCTTCAAGATGTTTGCGCGCCATCACCACGGAAAGCTTTTCGGCCATTAACTCCGTTCGGCCTTTGCGACGTATGCCGGCGGTGTCGATGAAGCGATAGGTCTTGCCGTTGTGCTCCACAACTTCATCTACCGCATCTCGTGTTGTGCCGGGGATCGGCGAAACGATGGCCCGCGCCGTTCCGGTCAGCGCGTTCAGCAGCGTTGACTTGCCGACGTTCGGTCGCCCGATAATGGCAATCTTCGTCTCGTGCGCGGTTTCGATCTTGGGCTGCGGCTCGAGAGGGGCCTCTTCGCCTTCTACTGCGGACGCCATTTCTTCAGTGGCTTCGGGTGCTGACTCCTCGATGGCCACCGCCTCGTCTGCGCCCACAGGCATCACCTTGAGCGCCGCTTCCAGTAACTCGACGATGCCGTTGCCGTTCTCCGCCGAAATCGGGAAGAGGCTTTTGATCCCCAACCGGCGTAGATTTTCGGCACCCGCTTCGAGCTTTGGCGTGTCGATCTTATTCACCGCCAGGAACAGCGGCTTCCCGCTGCGCAGTAGCAGTCGCGCCAACTCCATGTCAGGAGAAGCGAGTTCCGTGCGCCCGTCTACCACCATGACTACGGCGTCCGCCTCTTCCAGACCAACCTTTGCCTGCCGGTAAATTTCGGAAGGAATCAGCTGCTTATCGTCGGGAATAATGCCGCCCGTATCGATCACCCGAAAACTACGATCAAGCCAGCGCGCGAATCCGTATAAACGGTCGCGCGTAATGCCGGGTTCATCGCCGACGATGGCACGCCTCCGTCCAACCACTCGGTTGAACAGCGTAGATTTGCCCACGTTCGGACGTCCGACAATGACGAGGGTTGGAACTCTCAGCGAATTCGCAGTCGCGGAAGTAATTGATTTCGGCATTTTGACTGGTGACGAGAACGGTGGACGGGCAGCTTTCCACGGATTCATGATTGCCCGGCGATTCCGTGCCGCGCATTCGTGCTTCCACAGCTATTATAGAGACCGGACCCGTTTCCGCTTTGTCCTCCGCCTCCCAATCCGCCGTTTCATTCACGCTCCATCGCTTTTTCGCCCCTGGCGGCATTCTCGCGAAGGCGCACCCGGCCTACGAATTCCGTCGCGGACAGTTGGAGATGGCGCAGGCTGTCGAAGCCGCAATCGAAGAAAAGCGCCACCTGATCGTGGAAGCCGGCACCGGTACCGGCAAGACGCTGGCCTATCTGGCACCGGTGATTCGCAGTGGCAAGCGTGTCATCATCTCCACCGGCACCAAGAATCTGCAGGAGCAGCTCTTCTATAAGGACATTCCTTTCCTGCAGAGCCTGTTTGCGCCGGAAGGATCGACAGAATCGGATCCTGGAGCTGCCAGCCCCCTTCGCGTCTGCTACATGAAGGGACGCAACAATTATCTTTGCCGCAAAAAGTTGTACGAGCTCACCGACCAGCCGGTCCTGAATGGGCTCGACGAGATCAATCAGTACCGCGCCATCGCCGACTGGGAGAAGGAAACGCAGAACGGCGATCGCGCCGAACTCCGCGTCCTTCCGGAGACAAGCGAGCTTTGGTCCAAGTTGGACGCGCGCGCCGACAGTTGCATCGGGCAGAAGTGCACGCAGTACGACCGCTGCTTCATCACCGAGATGCGCCGTCGCGCTGCCGAGAGCGACATCATCATCGTCAACCATCATCTGTTCTTCGCCGACCTGGCCATCAAGATGGCGGCCGAAGACGCGCCCGACGTCGGCATCCTGCCCGACTGCTCCGCAGTGATCTTCGACGAAGCGCATGAACTGGAAGAAGTGGCGTCGAGCTACTTCGGGGTTAGCGTCAGCACGGCGAAGATCGACGACTTCGCACGCGACGTAGACCAGACGCTCCAGCGCGAGAAGCTCTCCTCGGCGGCCGTGGGATCATCGCTACGCAGCTTGCGCGAGCGTGCACAGTTCTTTTTCGCGCTACTTCCCGAAGGCGACTCGCGTTTCCCCTTCGGACAAAGACAGGCCTTCCTCGAAGAGCATGGCACAGAGTACGACGGCCTGATGAACGCCGTTGGCCGTGTCGGATCGGAGCTGAATGCGCTCAGCCCCAAGCCGGAGGAAGTAAACAGTCTTCTGCGCCGTGCGCATGAACTGCGCGTGCAACTGTCGTTTTTGATGGAGTCCGACGATCACAACACGGTGTTCTGGATCGATCGCCGCGGCGGAAGACAAAAGAATGGACAGCAGCTTCGCGGAGCGCAGCACGTTTTCCTGCAGGCCACGCCCATCGATGTTTCCGCCATTCTGCAACAAACACTTTTCGCGAAGCTCGACACCGCAATCCTGACTTCGGCCACGCTCGCCGTTGGCGGCGCCTTCGAATACATCCGCGGTCGCCTCGGATTGGAAAGCACGCGCGAGCTGATCGTCCCTTCACACTTCGACTACGAGAACCAGGCGCTGCTTTACGTTCCCCCGGAGCTGCCCGAGCCCACCGCTCCGCAATTTGCCGCCAAGGCCGCCGATCGCATACGTCGCCTGCTCGAAATTAGCCAGGGACGGGCGTTTTGCCTCTTCACCAGCTTTGCCCTGATGCGCGACGTGCACGATCGCCTACTGGGCGAATTGGAATACCCCATGCTGCTCCAAGGGACGGCGCCCAAATCCGCGCTGCTCGAAGAATTCCGCATGACGCCCAACGCGGTGCTGTTCGCAACGGCTTCCTTCTGGCAGGGCGTGGACGTACAAGGCGAGCAGTTGAGCTGTGTGATCATTGACCGGCTGCCGTTCGCGGTTCCAAACGATCCTGTGGTCGCCGCACGCATTCAAGCCATCAACGCCGAAGGAGGCAACGCCTTCTTCGACTACCAGGTTCCCGCTGCAGTCATCACGTTGAAGCAAGGTTTTGGTCGCCTGATCCGTTCCCTCAACGACCGCGGCGTGCTCGCGCTGCTCGACAATCGCATCCTCAAGAAGCAGTACGGCAAAGTCTTCCTTGCCAGCCTGCCGCCCTACCGGCGAACCACGAAGCTGGCGGATGTGGAAGAGTTCTTTTAAAGACATTTCACATTGAAGAATTCAGATTGAGGCTAAGAGCCGTTCGTCGTGTGCGCAGGTCTTTCGATCTGAAATCTTCAGTCTTGAATCTGCATTCCTCGTTGCTCCCTGCCTCCGTGGTGCAGTGGAAGTTGTTACAATTAACTAGGAATTAAGCCTAGAAAGAGCCTCATGTTTGAAGTCAGCGTAGAAGATAGTTTTGCCGCCGGACACGCCCTGCGTGGCTATCGCGGCAAGTGTGAGAACCCGCACGGGCACAATTACAAGGTCCGCATCACCCTGCACGGCGAGCAGTTGGACCATATCGGTCTGCTCTTTGATTTTAAGGATCTGAAAGCCGCAATGAATCAGGTCATCGACCGGCTCGACCACCAGTATCTGAACGACATTGCTCCATTCAAAGAGCTGAATCCTTCGGCAGAAAATATGGCGAAGTACTTCTACGAGGAGTGCAACACGCTTCTCCACGAGAAGACCAACGGCCGCGTGCAGGTGAAGCTCGTCAAGATCTGGGAAACCGATACTACGACGGCCACGTACTTCGAATAGGCCCCGTCGATTCCCATGCTCTTCATTATCGAAATCTATAGTTCGATCCAAGGCGAGTCGTCCTTTGCGGGCCTTCCCTGCACCTTCGTTCGCCTTGCGGGATGTAACCTGCGCTGCACCTGGTGCGACAGCGAGTACACCTTCTCCGGCGGCAAGAAAATGAGCCTCGAGGACGTTGAAGCCGAGGTGAAGCGACTCGCCCCCGCAGGCCTCATCGAGATCACGGGTGGCGAGCCCATGCTGCAGGAGCGCGAATTGCTCCCGCTGATGGAAAAGCTTCTCGCCGACGGATACCAATTGCTTCTCGAGACCAGCGGAGAGCGATCGCTCGATCTTGTCCCCAAACGTGTTCACAAGATAGTCGATGTGAAGTGTCCGCAGTCTGGAGAGGGCGGAACATTTCGGTTAGAAAACCTCCATGCCCTTACGCCGCACGACGAAGTTAAGTTCGTTATTTCTGGCCGCGAAGACTACGAGTTTGCCCGCGACTTCACACGCCATCATCGCCTCGACGAAAAAGTCAGCTCCGTGATTTTCTCTCCGGCCTTTCGCAAGGACGCTACCGGCAGCCGCGATGCCTCGCATTGTCTCGTCGACCCGCGCGAAGTCGCCGATTGGATCGTCGAAGACGCATTGAACGTCCGTCTCGGTCTGCAGATTCACAAATTCATTTGGGACCCTTCCACCAAAGGTGTCTAGTTACGTTCTCGCCGGTTGTGTAGCTGGTAGTCAGTAGCTAGTGTTCCGGAAGCTACAAGCTACTAGCTACCCATGGCCAACAAGAGAGGGAATTCGCCTTTCCCTCGACCAGCGGCTTAAAATGAACAGTTGACCAGATCTGAAGCAGCATTTCTGGTCCGCAAGCTCATCCCAAAAACGATACATCGATCATGTCCGCTCATCGTCAACGCGCTGTCGTCCTGCTTAGTGGAGGGATGGATTCGTGTGTCTGCGCTGCTCTCGCCGCGCGCGACTATGACGCCGCTGCGCTACACATCAGCTACGGTCAGCGCACGGAAGGTCGTGAGCAGCGTTCGTTTCATGCTATCTGCGACCGCCTGGGTTTCACTAATCGGCTCATCGTACGTAATCCGGTATTTGCGGCAATCGGAGGCTCGGCTCTGACCGACCCGAACATTGCCGTGCCCGTTGCCCCGCCCGAATTCGCCGGAGTCGATCCGAACGGCCACGGAGCGCAGATCCCGGTTACCTACGTGCCGTTCCGCAATGCGCACTTTCTTGCCGCAGCGGTGAGTTGGGCCGAAGTCCTCGGGGCAGAGAAGATTTTGATCGGGGCCGTCGAACAGGATAGCTCCGGTTATCCGGATTGCCGCCCATCCTTTTATCGCGCCTATAACGAAGCCATTAAAGCTGGAACCAAGGAGGGCACGATTGAGGTGATCACCCCCCTCATCGGCCTCCGCAAGGCGCAGATTGTGACGCTCGGCCTTGAACTCGGCGCGCCCTTCGATTTAACGTGGTCATGCTACAGTCGCGAGGATCGCGCTTGTGGCGTATGCGACAGTTGCGTGCTGCGGTTGCGTGCCTTTGAAACTGCTGGTGCCCGCGATCCGATTTCCTACGTCGAGATCGGGGAATCGGAGTTACGGCACGCCTGATTTCCGGCGCGCGAGCGCCGTTTTTGTTGCAATTATTCCTGGTGCAGAAATGAGCCGGAGGGCTGAAATGAAAAGATTCACATCCATGTTGCTGGCGCTGGTGGCAGTAGCCTTAATCGCCCCCGCCGCTTGGGGAACCGAAGTTTGTACGGTAAAGGGAACGGTCAAAGACGAGAACGGCAAGCCGGTGCCGAATGCGACTGTTCAGGCCATCAGCAAGGAGACCGGACGCACCTATCCTTTCAAAACGGGCAAGAACGGCGACTATTTCTCTCTTGGTGTCGTCTGCGGTAGCTACACTTTCTCACTGATGGATGGCAACCGCACCGTCCTCACCTTTAACAACGTTCCTCTGAAGTCGACAATGGAAAACACCATTGATTTCGACTTGAAGGCCGAGAAAGCCAAGGGCGGGAACGTCCCCAGCGAGGCTGAACGCAAACAGCAGGAAGAGGCACAGAAGGAAAATACCAAGATCAAGGGCCTGAATCAGAGCCTCTCCGATGCTAAAGCAGCTGCTGATGCCAAGGATTATGCCAAGGCCGTGCAGATCATGACGCAGGCTACGCAGGCCGATCAGACTCATCACCTGCTCTTCTTCAAGTTAGGTGATTACCAGAGGCTCGAAGCAGCCAACAATCCTGACAAGAGTGCTGCCAAGCCAGAATTCCAGCAGGCGATCGACAATTACAAAAAGGCCATCGACATGGCGAAGGCCGAGACGAACCCGCCCGTAAAACCGGAGATGCTCGGTGCTTATTACAACAACCTTGCCGATGCCCAGTTGAAGGCTGGCGTGGCCGACGACGCCATCCAGAGCTATCAGGCTGCCGCTGCCGCAGACCCAACCAAGGCCACGACCTATGAGTTCAACGAAGGCGCCGTCCTTACCAATACTGGCAAGGTCGATCAAGCAATCGCTGTCTTCGACAAGGTCATTGCTGCCGATCCGACCAAGGCCGACGCTTACTATTGGAAGGGCGTAAACCTGATGGGCAAGGCCACTCTCAAAGGCAACAAAATGGAAGCGCCTGCAGGAACTGAAGAAGCTTTCAATAAATATCTTGAGCTGGCTCCCACTGGACAGTTCGCCGATCCCGCCAAACAAATGCTGGCCAGCATGGGCGCGACGGTGGAAACGACTTTCGGTAAAGGTAAAAAGAAGTAGTGCTTCTCAGAGAATGAATCAAAGCCCGGTCGCGAGATCGGGCTTTTTCTTTGGATCGGGAGAGTTTAGTCAGCTAACGACTGTGCCTGCTGTATCTGCCGCGCCTGGATTTCGATATACACATTCACCAGCGAGACCGCCGCCGGCGTCACTCCAGGGATGCGGCTCGCCTGCCCCAGCGTCTGCGGGCGCACGTGCTGGAGCTTCTCTTTCATCTCGCGCGAGAGTCCGCTTACCCGCGCGTAGTCAAACCATTCGGGGATGTTCCGCTGCTCCGCTTTCTTCAGCCGCTCGATCGCCTTCTGCTGCTGGTCGAGATAGCCGGCATACTTGATTTCCGTCTCGACCGATTTCAATTCGTTCCGCACGGCCGATGACAAATGCGTGGAGACAGCCGAGCCGGGCTGTCCGGGCGAGCGCAGCTCGGCAGCAAAGAAATCAGGCAACAGCTCGCGCAGCACGGGCGCCAAACTTTCAATCACGATCTCCGGCCGCCGCAATGCCTGTGCCAGAGGAGCGCCGATCAGCGAGGTCAGCGATTGCAGATCAAACGACGAGACAGTGCTCACTCGATGCTCCGCATCTTCAGAATCTTCACCTCCCGGAGTCACAGCTTTCGCTCTCGCCTCAATCTCCGGCGCGATTCTCTCCAGCATCTCCCGCGACAACTTTGTCTTCTCTAGTACCTGTTTCAGGGCAGACGCCCGCTCCTGCTTTGCCAGGTAATCAGCCCACGCCGTATCCGAAATCAGCCCTACGCGCCTGCCATGCGGCGTCAACCGCCGGTCTGCATTGTCGATGCGCAGGTGCAGCCGGAACTCCGCTCGCGATGTGAACATCCGGTAAGGCTCATTCGTGCCTTTGCTGATCAGGTCGTCGATCAGGATTGCCGTGTACGCCTCAGTGCGATCGAGCACTAGAGGTTCTTGTTCGTTCACCGCAAGCGCCGCATTGATCCCCGCCATGATCCCCTGGCACGCTGCTTCCTCGTATCCGCTGGTTCCGTTGATCTGGCCGGCCAGGTAGAGCCGCTCAATCTTCTTCGTCTCCAGTGTGCGCGTCAGTTCCGTCGGATCGACCGAGTCGTACTCAATCGCATATCCCGGGCCGCATCATCTCCGCTTTTTCCAGCCCGGGGATCGACGCAATCATCGCCAGCTGCACATCGACGGGCAGGGAAGTGCTCATCCCGTTCACGTAGATCTCGTGCGTGTTCAGGCCCTCGGGTTCGAGGTAAAGCTGATGCGTCAGCTTGTCGGGAAACTTGACGATCTTGTCTTCGATCGACGGGCAATAGCGCGGCCCAATCGATTTGATCTGCCCGCTGTACATCGGCGAACGATTCACATTCTCGCGGATCACGCGATGTGTTTCGTCCGTTGTGAACGCGATATAACAAGGTACCTGCGTGTCGTGATGCGCTACGCGCTTTGTGCGAAAGCTGAACGGCGTCGGGATCTTCATCGCCGGGCTGCACTGTAAAGCGCGACCAGTCGATGGTGCGGCCATCGAGCCGCGGAGGCGTGCCGGTTTTCAGGCGCACCACGCGAAATCCCAAGCGCCGCAACGATTCGCCCAGCAACTGTGACGGCGGCTCTCCGCTGCGTCCAGCCGGATACTGCTGCTCCCCGCAATGAATCAAACCATTCAGGAAGGTCCCTGTCGTGATGACCACCGCTCCCGCGCTAATGCGCCGCCCATCTCGCAGCACGATTCCGCGAACAACTTGTCGTTGGTCGGTTGTCGTTGGTCGTGCGTCATCGCTGCTTGTTTCGGCTTCTGCCGACGACAAACGACCATCGACTACCGACTCCAAAATCAAATCCGCAACTTCCGCCTGCTTGATCTTCAGGTTCGGCTGCGATTCCAGCACATCGCGCATCTTCAGCCGGTACGCCTGCTTATCGCATTGCGCCCTCGGCGACCATACCGCCGGACCGCGCGACGTATTCAGCAGACGGAACTGAATGCCCGACGGCATCGGTCACTTCGCCCATGATGCCGCCCAGTGCGTCCACTTCGCGCACCAGATGACCCTTGGCAATTCCGCCGACCGCGGGATTACACGACATCTGCGCGATTAGGTCGACGTTCAGCGTGAACAGGGCCGTCTTCAGGCCCATGCGCGCCGCAGCCATCGCAGCTTCGCAACCGGCGTGACCTGCGCCGACTACCACTACGTCGAAATGTTCGTTGAAATTCGGCATTGCTGCGATCTTGGCGCTCAGCCCCACGCTGCTCGCTCTGTTTCGATTTTATCAGGCGAAACCTAGCCGCTGATTAACGCTGAACAACGCAGATATTCAGAATAGGAGCTGACTCACTCTGATGATTTTAATCCGCGTTCATCTGCGTTTATCTGCGGCTAAGCCTTCAACGCTTGTTACCGCCATTCACTCCCCGTATGATGAATCCCATCTTTCTCACATTGGGGTGAGCATGGAATCAAATGCCTTCTGGACTGAACTGCACGAGCGTGTCGCCAAGTACGACCTGCTGTGCCACCCGTATTACAAAAGCTGGAGCGCCGGCTCGCTGACTCGTGAAGACCTGCGCGAGTACGCCGCCAACTACTATCACCACGTCGCCGCCTTCCCGACTTACCTCGCGGCTTTTTATGCGCGCCTCGAAGACGGAGCTTTCCGCCGCACTGTTCTGGCGAATCTCGCCGATGAAGAAGCCATCGAAGGCGGACGTCCGCATTCCGAAATGTGGCTGGACTTCGCCGAAGGCATGGGAGCCGATCGCGATGAGGCGCGCGCATCCCAGGCGATCCCAGAGATTCAGGCTCTCATCTCCCATTTTCGCAGCGTCGCCCAGAACGGCTCACCGGAAGAAGCACTCGCCGCGTTCTATGCCTACGAGTCCCAGGTCCCGCGTGTCGCCAAAGAAAAAGCTCGCGGACTGCAAGAGATGTATGGCGCCGATCGCAAGACCACTGGCTACTTCACGCTGCACACCACCGCGGACGTGCATCACTCGAACGTCTGGCGCGAGCAGCTGTCAGATCGGCTGGAAGCAAATCCAGAAATGGCCGAGCGAGCACTCGCATCCGCCGAAGCTGCCGCGAAGGCTCTTTGGACTGCGCTCGACGGCATCGAAGCCCAGCGGCAGACGCGAGCTGCGTAGCAACGATCGGCTGGATCAAAACGAAAGCCCCAGGCTTGCTTGGGGCTTTATACTTTCGGCCACTATCAGGTTGATCGAAAGCAGATCGCTGTTCGCTGCATTCCACCGAACTGCGGATCGACGATCATCATGTAAATCCCCACACAAGACTCCAGAAAAATCAGCCACGCCGCGCCAGCAAGATCCGGGTCGAACAGCGCCTCTCCCGCATAGTCCTCGAAAAACTTCTGGAAAAAGTTCAGGACTGGATGGTGCTTCTCCTCGCTCATGATTTCCGCCCAGAATCGGAGACGCAATCGGTGGAACAGAATTAACTATTCGCAGATTTTCAACACAGTTGTGTGTAAGATTTGTTGTCCTGACCCAGACAGCCAGCATGAAAAAACTCGGAATCGTTCTCTTCCTTATTTCAATTTCATTAACCCAGTTCGGTATCGCACAGTCCGAAATCGACAAACTCATCGCAAAAGCCCAGGCTGGCGATCCCAAAGCGCAGAACCAGCTCGGAGTTCGCTACCTCATCGGTGATGGAGTCGAGAAGGATCCCGAACGAAGCGGTGGAGTGGTATCGCAAAGCGGCACGACGTCGGGTACGCGGATGCGATCTTCAATCTGGGGGCGGCGTACTTTAACGGTACAACCGTGACTGTCAATGACTCGACGGCATTCGCCTTCTTCTCCGCGGCAGCTGATGCCGGAAGCTCTCCCGCTAAAGATGCTGTTGAAAGAATGCAAACCGAAATCTCGAAAGACCAGGTAGCCGAGGGGTATTTACTTCTCGGGGAGATGAAAAGCTCAGGCAAAGATCTGCCGCAGGATTACCAGGCCGCCCGCCTTGCGTATGAAAAGGCGAGCGATTTGCGACCGATGGCCTTGATCCGGCTTGCACAAATGGATATTGATGGAAAGGGCGCACCTGCAGACATCACCAAGGCTAGAGATCGTTGCGAGCGTGCCGCGGATGCGCGATACCCTGCAGGCGCCTGTTGCCTAGGCATCTTGTACGAAGGCAATAAACTCGGATCTCCGGATTACAAAACCGCTCGCGACTGGTACCTGAAGGCTGCGAAACAAGGCTATGCCCCGGCAGCGTATTACCTCGGGAATATGTATGCCAAAGGGAACGGCGTCGCAGCAGATCCGATTACCGCCTTTAGTTGGTACTATATCGCCGCTGGTGGAGATTCCCGCGCAAGAGCCTCCTTCGACGCGCTCTCCCAAAAGCTAACTTCTGCAGAACAGGCAAAAGGGGCAAAGATTGCCCAGAAATGGATAAACGACAACCATATTCTCGTCGATATGCTTAGAATCCGCTGATCCCGCGCTTGCGGTAATTTTTTTCGCGGATACTCTATTCCCATGTCACGTCCCGTTCCCATCGGCGCGCACGCCGAAGTCGAAGAGGTTGTCGAGTTCAGGCACACGCTCACGGCTCACCACAGCCAATTGCCTCCCGTTTATTCCACGCCCGACATGATCCGCCTGATGGAAACCGCCTGTTTTCACGCCTTGCAGCCCTACGCGGAAGATGGCGAAATTAACGTCGGTACCGCCATCAATGTGCAACATCGTGCTGCGACAGGAATCGGCTCACGCGTCCGTGCTCGCGCCGAATTGGAGTCTTTCGATGGTCGGTTCTACATCATGCGGGTAAGCGCCTGGGTCGTCCCCAGTTCGTCCCAGAACTCCGGCTCTGGGACCAAGGAAATCGGTCGCGGCACGATTCACCGGGCGGTCATCAAGATTGCCGACTTCGTCTCCAAGCTCTCCAATACTTAAACACCGGGCTGCCTTTCTGCATCCATTTTCCCCTGCTCAGGACAGTATCTTGCCTACATATGTGCAATCTATTGCACATACTCAACTTCCAGCGTACATGGATTGTTGCTAAATCTACGTGTTGCAATACCCAGATCTGGTACTCAGGTTGCACTTACGATGGCGTCGGGGATGATGACAAAAACTGTCATTAATTACCCATTTTGGAACAACTTGTAAGTTGTGGGCAGGTTCGGCAATCGGGAGGGGCGTTGTTTCCCCCGACCATTTGCTCCCCTCCTCCTGCCTGGCTTGCGGTTGCAGCCATGGGACAGATCTTTGCAGCTGAGTCGTAATATTCTGCGCTTGGTGTGAAAAAGGCACGATTCGTGACAAACGACTTCTGCCGATACAACTGGCGCACCAATCAGCAGCATCTTCTTCTCTGGCCTGCAACTCGGATTGAACCAGGCTTTCAGGCCGAATCAGGAAGGAAACAGCGGTGAAACGAACCCTCGGGAAAATAGCTCTTCTGGCAGCGATCGCGCTGCTTGCGTCCACAGTCGTCTATGCAGATAGTGTCACTCTTGCCAGCTTAGGCACGGCCGCAGCGCCCGGCCAGACTAATTCTTCTGGCAGTCCAACTATCGCCATCGATCCCAATGCCGCTTGGTCGCATGCCCTCGGAACGTCTTCGTGGGTCTCGTTCACCACGAGCGGAAACACGAACGCTTCCAATTACGTCCAGGTCGCGAACGGAACTGTAACCAGCTTTTTCGACAGCTTCAGCTTATCGGGAACGCCGACCTCCGGCTCCATCGAAGTCATGGCCGACGATTCGACGTCTGTACTGCTGAACGGTCATCTCTTGATCGCTGAGGCTACAACGACGAACAACACATACAATACCTGCTCCGATTTCGCTATCGGGTGTAAAGGTGCGTATGTCATCAATCTGCCTACGGACTACCTCCTAACCGGAGATAACGTACTGGAGTTCGACGTCGCGCAGCGCGCTGGCGTGTCGTACGGTCTCGATTACTATGGCACGATCAACACGACAGCTGCGGTTCCGGAGCCTTCCAGCATGCTGTTGCTCGGCTCGGGGATTTCAGCCGCGTTCATCCGTCTGCGCAAGAAGACCAAGTAGCTCGCACCGCGAGCTCAACGAAGGCAGCCCCACCCGGCTGCCTTTTTCTTTTGAATTGCGACTTGGTCTGGACCTCAGTGGCCCAGGTGGTACGGATGTCCCTTCAGGATGGTGTACGCGCGATAGATCTGTTCCAGCATCACCACTCGCGCCAACTCATGGGCCAGCGTCATCTTTCCGAGCGATAGCTTGATTCCCGCCAATCGCATCGCCTCTTCGCTGAAGCCATCCGCCGGACCAATCGCAAACATCATCTGTGACGTTCCACGATCCTGATGGTCCCTGATGAATGCTGCCAGTTCCTCCGACGAGACCTGTTTTCCACGAGAGTCGAGCAACACGAGAAATGGCTTTGGCACACTCTTCTCGAGCCACCTGAGCAGTGCCGCTTCGTTAGGAAATTCCTGCGGTTCGATCGGATTGTAGCGAGAAATCCGCTTTAGATATTCGTTGGTGAGTGCCTGGTACGCAGGCTCTTTGGTCTTGCCGATCCAAGCAACGCGCAGTTTCACGCGACCAGTGTATCGGAAATGGGTGGGTGCCCCACCCGTCGCGAAGCGAACGGGTGGGTGCCCCCAAACTACCCCAAGTTATACCGCTTGCGTTTCTCCAGCAGCGTCTTCCGGCTGATTCCCAATATCCGCGCTGCCTGTGTTTTCTTGCCGCGCGTATGTTCCAGTACGCGCACGATGTGATGCCGCTCCAATTCTTCCAGCGACATCTGCGGAGCTCCATTGGCATGACGCAAATACCACGGCAGGTCGTCCAATTGGATCTCCGGCGGAGTCGCCGACAGAACGGCTCGTTCTACGATCTGCCGCAATTCGCGAACGTTTCCCGGATAGTCATACTCGGCCAGCGCCGCGAGCGTATCCTGCGTGAACTTCATGCGAGGCTGTTTGTGGACCTCGAGTGCCTGGCCGAGAAAATGTTCGATCAACGCGGTGACGTCCTGAGATCGCTCCCGCAGCGGGCGGATCGTAATCGGCACTACGTTCAGCCGGTAATACAGATCCTTGCGCAGCGCATGCCGCGCCATCGCCTGCTCCAAATCCACGCTCGTCAGCGCGATGATCGTCGCCTTCACTTCCACGCTGCGATTGCCGCCGACCCGTTCGGTCCGCTGATCCTCAATCGCGCGCAGCAGCTTCGCCTGCAAAGGCAGGCTCAGGGCGGCCACCTCGTTCAGCACGACTGTCCCGCTTCCCGCCAGCTCCAACTGGCCGGGCTTGGGTCCAGCAAGACCGGGAATCGCGCCGGCCTCGCATCCAAAGAGTTCGGTCTCGAGAAATGTCTGACCGAGGTTGGCGCAGTCGATATGAACGATCGGACGTGTCGCGCGCGAACTCAGCGAATGCAGCAGCAGCGCCAGCAATTTTTTGCCGGTGCCGCCTTCGCCGCGGATCAGCACCGTAGCCGACGTCGGCGCGATCCGTTGCACGTCGCTCAACAACTGTTTCGAGGTCGGATCTTCCGCGATCCACGAGGCCAGCACCGCATCGCGCATGCCGCCGCAGACATACAGCGCTGGGGAAGGGTTGGTGACTAAGTTTTGCGCGTTCGCGGTCGGGCGCCCTTGCTGGACGGGGGCTTCGACCGTGAACTGCTCGGTCGCTTGGCCGTTGCCTTTTTGCTGCTCGAGCTCGCGAATTCCGACGGCTGGAACCGTTTTGCAGACTTCCAAAGCCGCTCCAGATTATAGAAGTCCCGTGCTTTCTGGGAAAACACGTGAACTACAAAATCGACGTAATCGAGCAGTACCCACTCCGCCTGGTTATAACCTTCAACGTTCGCCGGCCGTTCCCCAGCACGACTGAGTCTCTGCTCTACCTCATCCGAGATGGCTTGAACTTGCCTCGGGTTGCTACCAGAGCAGATGACAAAAAAATCTGTGAAGGCGCCGGATGCTTTATCCAGCTCAAGAATCGCTAAGTCTTCCGCTTTTTTGTCTTCGCACGCGTGGACCGCTTCCAGTACCTGGACTCGGCTGTTATCGATTTTCCTGGCCATTCGACCTCATCTAACGGGATTCAATGCTTCTATAACGATTGTTGCCGCTTCGGCAATGCCATTGGCACAACTTTGCCACGTTTCTCCGGCTTGATCTCCACCTCGGTTCGATAGAGACCTGTCTTTCGGATGTAGTCGGCAACTGCCGCGCCTACCAGTTTCTCCAGATGACTTCCGCCCTTGGCCGCCGCATTTCTTATCTGTGTGGCCGAAACCCGTTCGCTTACATCCGGCAACAAGTGGATCGTGCTTCCCGGCAGCACCACTTCTCCCTTGGCAGCCTGCTTTCGCAGTACACGTCGCACCGGCTCCGGCGGACGCAAGGACTCCGGCAGCGCATCGCCAATATCCCCGAGCGAATATCCCGGACGGCTGGCAACTATAAATTCAGCTTCGCGCAACAGGGCTACCGGCTCACGCCACTTCGCCAGGTCCAGAAAGGCGTCGATGCCAATGATAAAGAACAGCCGGTCGTTCCGCTTCAACTCTGCCCGCACGCGCCGCACCGTGTCGATCGAATACGCCATTCCGTTCTCGCCCAGTTGCTCCGGCGACTCCAGCAGTGACGGCATCATGCCCTTCTCGCCCGCCACCTGCAGCGCCACCATGGCATAACGATGAATGTAGGGAGTGAGCGGGTGCTTATGCGGCGGAGCGGACGAGGGGACAAACAGGACTTGCTTGATTCCAAATTCCCGCTGCGCGGCTTTGGCCACGGCGAGGTGTCCGCGATGTATGGGATCGAAAGTGCCGCCGAACAGGGCTACGTTCATTCAGAAGAATCAGTTTCCCGTAGCTCGTGCGCAGTTTCAAGTGCAAAAGACAATACGTAGAACTTGAAGAGGCCCGCGCCCAATCCTAACTCGCGAAGAATGCAGAGCCCGAAATCTCGTCAAATCCGGCGACATCGCACAACTCGGCGCTGTGCTTCTCTTTCTATCACTCTGAGGACATGGGTCTCGGTTCGACGCGTGCACGGGTTCCCATGCGGCGGCAACACAGCAACTCCCTGGGAATCTGATCAGGTCGTTTCGAGCCCCGAACTCGGGAGGCAATTATGCCCAAGCCGGTACTTGCATTTGTGCTGCTTACTACTCTTCTGGCACTTTCCATCGGCTGCTCACGTAAGCCCGACGACGAAACAGTAGCCAAGGACATTCAGCAGAAGCTTGCCGCCGATCCCGACACGAAAGACGCGAATATCACCGTAGTCTCGAAGAACGGTCAGGTCACGCTGAACGGACAAGCCACAAATCCTGCTGCACGGCCTAAAGCCGAGCAGATCGCCAAAGCCGAGCCAGGCGTATCGGCTGTCGACGACGAAATTGCCGTTCAGCAGGCTGCAGCTCCGTCTGCCGCCGAGACCGCCGCCGCTCCGGTCGCTGCTGCACCTGCGCCGACTCAAGCTCCGCCGCCTCCTCCCGCGGAAAAGCCTAAGCCCCAGCCGGTTGTGATCCCCGCAGGCACAGTACTCGACGTTAAGTTGACTCAACCGCTGAGTTCCAAGACTGCTCAGGCGGGCGACCCCTTCACCGCCACCCTCGCGGACCCGATCGTCGCTCATGGGAAGACAGTCATCCCCGCCGGAGCAAACGTTACCGGCAAAGTCGTCGACGCCAAATCTAAGGGCAAGGTCAAAGGGGAAGCTCGACTGGAGCTTGCTGCCACCAGCATCACTGTCCACGGCAAACGCTATCCGATACAAGCTTCCATGCAGGGTCTGAGCGAGAAAGGTAAGGGCAAGAGGACAGCTGCAACCACCGGAGGCGGCGCCGCAGGCGGTGCGCTCATCGGCGGATTGGCCGGTGGTGGCAAAGGCGCCGCGATTGGTGCGTTGCTCGGCGGGGGCGTTGGATTCGTGGGCGGTGCTTTCACCGGCAACAAGCAGATCGAGCTTCCTGCGGAAGCACAGCTCAGCTTCAAACTGAGTGCTCCGCTGACGCTCACACCAGCCGGAGCCGCACCACCAGAAGGAGATCAATCCGAATAAGAATTCCGTCCGAGTCTAACCCGCGCGGTGTCAGCTTTACCAGTCGTTTTCGCCGCTGTGAGTTGCGATGGCCGTCTAACCGGGGCTCGCCATCGCTCAACGCAGACTGATCTGCAGTTACGTACTCGGTACGCGCATGCAGATCGCCGCCTTGCTTCGCGATACGTTTCGGTTGCGATAAAGCAGATTCAGCCGTATCCGCGAGTCGACTGTCCGGGCTTCGCACCGCACAATTCGATGCGTGAACTCTGCTCGTTCCGGCGACTAGAGTTCACACCCTGCAAGCGAGTAGACGGGGATCTCGGCCACATCGGCGACCTGCACACGACTTAACGCCGCCGATCTGCTTTGAGATTCAGCGGAATGGCATCTCGCATGGCAGTACTGACGATACGCTGAGACAAGGTGAGTTGCGCATGACTGTGCTCACGCGAGGTGAGCTGCCTGCGAATGCGCCGTACCAGCCGACTCGCCCAGTATGAATAGTTTAGCGACTCTGTCTTTGACGAACGCGACTTGTCTCCGCGTCACTGGCTGTGCAGCCTAGCCCTACACCGCATTCCGTTCGCCCGGAAAATCTTCCAGTCGATCCGGTTCCGGCTCGGACGTCCGCCGCAGCTCTTCCACTTTGCGCGCCATCGCCCACTTCAAATCTTCGACGCCTTCGCCGGTCACCGCTGAAATCTCGAACAGCTCATACGAATGCTTCTTGCTCTTGCAGAACCGTTTTCAGCTTGGCGAGCTTGTCCTTGTTGACGGCGTCGATCTTCGACGCCACCACGATCATCGGTTTCTGTTCCAGTCCGGCGCCAAAGTTCACCAGCTCATTCATGATCACTTCAAAATCTTTCGCCGGATCCGGACGCCCGCTGCCGTCCGACACATCGATCAGGTGCACCAGCAATCGCGTGCGCTCCACATGCCGCAAGAACTGTGTGCCCAGTCCCGCGCCGGTGTGCGCGCCTTCAATTAGTCCGGGAATATCGGCGACCACGAAGCTGATCACCTCCGGCTCTTCGCCCACGGCGACCACGCCGAGGTTGGGCTCCAGCGTCGTAAACGGATAATCCGCAATCTTCGGACGCGCCGCCGATATCCGCGAAATCAGCGTCGACTTGCCCACATTCGGATATCCCACCAGCCCCACGTCGGCCAGCAGCTTCAACTCCATCCGCAGGACGCGCTCTTCGCCGGGACGTCCCGGCTCGCATTCGCGCGGTGCCTGATGCGTCGATGTCGCAAACCTCGCGTTGCCGCGTCCGCCTCGTCCGCCGCGCGCGATCACCATGCGCTCATCTGGACGCGAAAAATCGAATACCTTCTCGCCGGTAGCTTCGTCATAGACGATCGTTCCCACCGGCACCTTCAGCACCACGTCTACACCTTCGCGACCCGTACGTTGCGAACCTTCACCGTGACGTCCGCGCTCAGCTTTGTATTCGGGATTGAATCGGAAATGCACCAGCGTGTTGTGACGCTCGCTGGACTCCATCACTACGTCGCCGCCGCGGCCACCATCGCCGCCCGAGGGACCGCCGCGCGGAACAAACTTCTCCCGCCGGAACGCCATGCAGCCGTTCCCGCCGTCGCCGGCCTTTACTTTGATTTTGGCCTCATCGATAAACATTGCTTCAATTCTACAGAAAGGCCCGTCTCACCACAGAGACACGGAGGCACAGAGATGAACTAGTCGGGAAATCTCAAAACCGCAGAATCGAAAATCGCGAACGACGCTCCACGTGAGTTCGCCACTACGTGGGTCGTAGATGGTGGTTCAGATTTTCGGTTTCCCGATTATCAGATTTCCCGATCTTCTCTGCGTCTCTGTGCCCCTGTGGTGAAAAATGCATTCGATACAATCGAAACAGTGTCCCTCTCCTTCACCGTCGAAGCCCGCGATGGCCGCGCTCGCGCCGGACGCATCATCACCCCGCATGGCGAGATCGAAACGCCGGTCTTCATGCCCGTTGGCACCGTCGCCACAGTGAAGGCCGTTCCTCAGGACATCCTCGAAGAACTGGGCGCCGAAATCATTCTCGGCAACACTTACCATCTCTATCTGCGCCCTGGTCACGAGAACATCCGCAAGCTTGGCGGACTCCACCGCTTCATGTCGTGGGATCGCTCCATGCTCACCGACTCTGGTGGATTCCAGGTCTTCAGCCTCAGCGAACTCCGCAAGATCAGCGAAGAAGGCGTGTCATTTCGCTCGCACCTCGACGGCTCTTCCCACGTCTTTACGCCCGAGAAGTCGATGGAGATCCAGATCGCCCTCGGCGCCGACATCATCATGGCCTTCGACGAGTGCACCGAGCATCCCGCCGATCGCTCCCGTGCCAAGCAATCGATGGACTTGACCCTGCGCTGGGCCGGCCGTTCCCAGCGCTATTTCGAAGACCACAAGCACGAAGTCCCCTGGGCCAACGGCGTTTCGCGTTCCATGTTTCACGTTTCAGGAAAAGGCCATGTTGGCAACTCTGACGGGGACCATGGCATTTACGCGAAACGCGAAACGCGAAACGTCGAAACGAGCCAGTCCCTTTTCGCCATCGTCCAGGGCGGCATGTATCCCGACCTCCGCCGCGAATGCGCCGAGCGTCTCGTAGGTATGAATTTTCCCGGATATGCCATCGGAGGCCTTAGTGTTGGCGAGCCACGCGCCCTCACCTACGAAACCGTTCAAGCCGTTGAGCCGCATCTCCCGCAGGAAAAGCCGCGCTATCTGATGGGCGTTGGCACCCCCGAAGAGATCGTCGAATACGCCGGCATGGGCATCGACATGATGGACTGCGTTCTCCCGACCCGTGCCGCCCGTCACGGGCTGCTCTTCACTTCTGAGGGCAAAGTGAACATCAAGAACTCGCGTTACGCTCTCGACGAAAGCCCGCTCGACCCCAATTGCAAGTGCCGTGTTTGCGCCCGATATTCGCGTGCTTACCTGCGCCATTTGTACTCCTCAGGTGAATTGCTGGCACAAGTCCTGAATACCATTCACAATGTGGCCTTCTACCTTGACACCATGAAAGCCGTGCGTCATGCTATTCAACTTGGGGAATTCTCCAGGTTTCTTTCTGGTGTGCGGGCCCGCGGTTTGAACTCCCCTGCTCATACCTAAAGGGAAGACCTAAAGGTAGGCCCCAGCTCCCGCAGGATAGGAAAGCTGGTCGGCAGTGCCAATCAGTTCCCGCAGGTACAATTAAGAACGGAGTAAGACCGGACCTGTCTGGCCATCGGAAACGTGCGCTGGACGGGCAGTTACGGAAGAATGAACATGCACGCGCTCTCATTGGCAGGTGCTTTTCTGCAGTCAGCAGGCGGAGGCGCCGGTTATCTCGCCTGGGCTCCGCTGATCCTGATCTTCGCCATTTTTTATTTCCTGTTGATTCTCCCGCAGCAACGCAAGCAGAAGCAGTGGAAGGAAATGCTGGGACAATTAAAGACCGGCGACCGCGTCACTACCAGTGGTGGCGTTCGCGGCACTATCGTGGCCTTGCGCGACGATAATGTTCATCTTCGTGTGCCGCCCGATAATATTCGCCTCGAAGTTGCCCGCAGCGCCATTGTTGCCGTCACCACGGGAGAAGAAGTAGCTAAGACCTAGCGCGCCGTCCCGTGTTCGTTGCGGGAATTTGAATTAGGAATAGCAGTTGTCGTTACCATGAAAAAGAACCTTCTCTGGAAAACCGTCTTCATCGTCGCAGTCATGGTGGTATTTCTCTTCGGTATCTTTGGGATACCGCAGAGCCTGTCCGGTTCCGGCCTTCTCGCCAGCCTGCAAAGTCGCATTCACCTCGGCCTTGATCTCAAGGGCGGCACTCACCTGATTCTTCAGGTGATGGTCAATGATGCCGTTAATGCTGATTCCGATCATGCCGTTGAACGCCTCAAGCAGGATCTGAAGGACAGCAACGTCGCCTATGCTGAGATCAGCAAGCCTGATCCGCAGAACGCGCCCGATCGCGTCCAGATCAAAGGAGTTCCGCCCGAGTCGAGCAGCGAACTCCGCCGCGTAGTCGAAGAACGTCTACCCGACTACGTGCCGAGCTCCGGCCCCGACAATTCCTGGGTGCTGTCGATGAAGCCCTCTGCGCTTACCGACCTCAAGAATCGCGCGGTCGCTCAGGCCATCGAAACCATCCGCAATCGTATTGACCAGCTCGGTGTCAGCGAGCCCGTCATTGAGGAGCATGGTCTCGGCCAATATCAGATTCTCGTCCAGCTGCCCGGTGTCGACGATCCGGCCCGCGTGAAAGAGATCATGCAGTCCACCGCGATGCTGGAAATCCGGCAATCGCTGGGTGGCCCTTACGCCAGCGAGCAGGAAGCTCTGCAGGCGCATGGCGGAGTTCTTCCCCCAGACGCAGTTCTGCTTAAGGGGCGCAATATCGGTGTTCGTGGCTCTGATGCCAGCACGCCGGCCGACACGTACTATCTGGTCAGCCGCGCCTCTGCCGTAACCGGCAGCGATCTGCGCGACGCTCAACCCACACGCGATGAGAATCAGCGCCCGGCCGTTCGCTTCCTGCTGACTGGCGAAGGCGGACGCCGTTTCGCCGCCTTTACGGGCTCGCACGTCAACGATCAGCTTGCCGTGGTTCTCGACAACAAAGTTCAGGAAGTCGCGACCATTCAGGAGCAGATTCACGACGAAGGCCGCATCACCGGTGCCTTCTCCGAGCAGCAGTCCAAAGACTTGGCCATGATCCTGCGCTCCGGCGCGCTGCCTGCGGGCATCCGCTACCTTGAAGAGCGCACCGTCGGTCCGTCGCTCGGTGCCGATTCGATCCGTCACGGCGTGACCGCGGCCCTTATTGGCTTGCTCGCCGTGCTGGTGTTCATGCTGATCTACTATCGCGGATCGGGTATCAATGCTGATCTGGCGCTGATCCTCAACCTCATCATCCTGCTCGGATTCATGGGGTATTTTGGCGCGACGCTCACTTTGCCCGGTATCGCTGGCGTCATCCTTACCGTCGGTATGGGTGTGGACTCGAACGTTCTGATCTTCGAGCGTATTCGCGAAGAGCTGCGCAATGGCAAAACGCCGCCATCCGCAGTCGAGCAGGGATTCGGGCACGCGTGGATCACGATTGTCGATACGCACGTTACGACTATCGTGTCGGCCGTCATTCTGTTTATGTTCGGCACTGGACCAGTGAAGGGTTTCGCCGTCACGCTGACCTTCGGTCTGCTGGCGAATCTGTTCACCGCGGTCTTTGTGTCGCGCGTGATTTTCGATGCTCACCTGAACAATCACAAAGCAGGCGAGCCGTTATCGATTTAGTGAGTTGTTGAAGAGAAATTTGGGTAGCAGTAGAGATAGATTTCGGGTGCCCCACCCGCGCCTTCTGTTGGCGACGGGTGGGAATAAGGAATGGGTCGTCAGTAGTGATTAGCCGGATCGCACGGTTTAGAACTAACGACTAACGACGACCGACCAAAGACTAAAGTAGTTCGGACGGAACTCCGTCCAATGATCCAGAGGGATTCGTGGAATTCTTTCGCAATACAAACATCGATTTTCTTGGTAAGAAATGGTACTTCCTCTCTTTCTCGCTGATCTTCAGCGTGGCCGGCATTCTCTCCATGCTCTTCTGGCATGGCGTACCGCTGGGCGTCGACTTCAGCGGCGGTACCATCGTCACCGTAAAGTTCACCCATCCGCCGAATGACGGTAAGATCCGGGCTGCGCTCGATCATGCCGGACTTCGCGATTTCAAGCTGCAGCGTCTCGGTCAGGCTGCTAACAACGAGCTCCTCATTGCGCTTCAACAGAAGGAGACCAGCGAGGCGGCGCTCGATCAGGGTAAGAACACCATCATCAATGCTTTGGAGTCAGCGCCCGACAGCACCCGCACGGACCTGAATAACTCCAGCTACCAGAGCATCCTTGATAGTTTGGTCTCCAAAGATCCATTGCACTTCGGCTCCGATGCTGCCCAGAAGTACGCGCCCATCGCTCAGCAGATCGTCGCCATTCGTGACAAAGACAACGGCGGTGCGCTCGGTTCCTTTGACAAATTGAATGCGGTTGGCGCCCCCGTAGTACAGGCGTTGCAGTCGGATTTCTATCTCTCCGACTTCGGTGTCCGCAATGTTGACATCGTTGGCCCGCAGGTCGGCAAGCAGCTTCAGACCCAGGCCAAACTCGCCGTACTTTACTCTTTGGCAGGAATGCTGGTATACCTTTGGTTTCGTTTTGAGCTGATCTACGGCGTTGCTGCTGTAGTCGCTGTCTTTCACGACACGCTCATCACGGTGGGTGCATTCTCCCTCACAAATCAGGAGATTTCACTCACGGTCATCGCCGCGATCCTGACGCTCGTCGGCTACTCGATGAACGACACGATCGTTGTATTTGACCGAATTCGTGAAAACGTTAAACTGTTACGCCGCGATAATCTGGCTGATATCGTCAACAAGAGCATCAACCAGACTTTGAGCCGAACGATCCTCACGTCAGGTCTTACGTTCTTGACGGTGCTTTCGTTGTACTTGTTCGGCGGCGAAGTGCTTCGCGGATTTTCCTTTGCCCTGGTCATTGGAATCCTGATCGGCACGTATTCGTCGATCGCAATAGCGGCCCCGATGTTGGTGGCCTACCAGGAATGGCGGGTCCGTCGTAAAGGGGTTCAGGCTCAGGCGGCTTCTCTTCCGGCTGCCCGGCGTGAAAAAGTACGGGCTCGTTAGTACCAAACTGGCATTGTTATTGGGCTTGGGTGTTGTTGCGGGTCTTCCAGAAGCTTCTCGGCCTCCACAGCCAACCCGGATTTTCGGGTTTTGGGGACCGACTCCTTGGAGCTGATGGGCGGAGGTGACCTCTCCGCAGGCAAGCTGCCCCAAATAGCTGCTGCTATTTGCTGTTGAGGCTGCAGTCTGTGAGCAAAACCGGTGGAAATTCCACCAGGTTTTGTGCTGTTCACCTTCCGGAATTTAGGCCCTGGTTGCTGGCTTCCAGTTTGAAAAAAAGTGAATCCAATCTACCCGAAACTGGGAGCAAAATTTTCTGTTCCGGTGTCTAAGTTATTCAAGCAGGGAAGTAGATAGTACGGAGATCAGGCCATGTTTGAAGACAGCCTAATTGAATCCGGAGGCAGGAAGAGAGGCAAGCGTGGTGCCACCACCATGTTGTCTTTCATCCTCCAGATTGCTTTGCTTGGGGTTTTGGTATTAATCCCACTCATTTATACGGAGGCGCTGCCAAAGCAGCAGTTGATGACCTTCCTGGTCGCGCCACCTCCCCCACCGCCGCCTCCACCACCGGCTGCGGCTCCCGTGAGGGTGGTTAAACCCGTCCAAACCGACGTAGTGAACGGTCAATTGCGCACCCCCACCAAGATTCCTGAAAAAATCCAGATGATTAAGGAAGAAGAAGCGCCTCCGCCAGTCAGCGGCGGCGTCGTGGGCGGCGTTCCGGGTGGCGTACCGGGCGGCTCCATGGGTGGCGTCATTGGCGGCATCATCGGTGCCACTGCTAGCACCGGAGCGGTACCGAAGGCTGTGACTCCGCAGCGCGTACGCGTCTCGCAAGGCGTGTCGCAAGGTCTGCTGATTCACGAGGTTCGTCCCCAGTATCCGCCGTTAGCGCGCCAGGCTCGTATTCAGGGAGCCGTGGTTCTCCAGGCGGTTATCGGGAAAGACGGAGCCATACAAAACCTTCACGTCGTCAGTGGGCATCCAATGTTGACCACGGCTGCTATCGATGCCGTAAAGCAGTGGCGCTATAAGCCCTACTTTTTGAACGGCGAGCCGGTCGAAGTGGATACTCAAATTACGGTGAACTTCACGCTTTCTGGCGGTTAAAGCCACTGGCAGCGCGGGCAGGTCTATTCCTGCCCTTTGTCGCGGAAATTGCGAGCTGCTCGAATCCTTGAATTTGGATTCGTAAAACTTCCCGGTCGCACTCCTTGTCTAGCGTGCATGGAGCGCATAGGCCGGAAAGGGATAGCTCGCCAGCCTGTTTGTCGTCTGACGGGTGCGGGATTAGCAATACACGCTCGAATCAGTTCTGAGGAGGAACAACCTACCAATGCTAGCTCATGTATCAACTGCAATGCTTAGTCACGTACACACCGCGGCCTTCTGGCTCTTCCAAGGGGAAGGCGGCACCATTCAGTGGGATCCGATTTCCATCTGGCACCTGATGGGCATTCCCGCAAAGTGCGTCGTAGTCATCCTGTTCATCATGTCGGGATGGTCCATCGGCGTCATGATCGATCGCTGGATGGCTTTCAGCGCTGCCCGCAAACAGTCGCGCGCATTTGCTCCCCAGGTTGCCGGCGCTCTCCGCGAAGGCAAGATCGACGAAGCCATCAAGATCGCCGAGCGCAACAAGAAGAGCCACTTGGCGAAGGTCGTCACCGCTGGCCTGCAGGAATTCAAGGCCCACGGCGAATCCACCGAAATCCCTGGCGAGCAGATCGAAGCCTCCAAGCGCGCTCTTGAGCGTGCCGAAGCCATCGTTCACGCCGAGTTGAAGCGCGGATTGGGCGGTCTGGCTACTATCGGATCGACAGCCCCCTTCGTCGGACTGTTCGGTACGGTCGTCGGTATCTTGAACGCGTTCCGTGGTATTTCCGAGTCGAAAGCAACCGGTCTGGCTGCAGTCGCCGGCGGTATCGCTGAAGCTCTGATCACCACCGCTATCGGCTTGTTCGTCGCCATCCCGGCCGTCATGATGTTCAACTATCTGACCGGTCGCGTGGAAGCGTTCGATGTCGAAATGGATAACTCGTCCAGCGAACTGATCGACTATTTCCTGAAACGCCGCAGCGCCGTCCGCAAGTAGGCTGCGCAGCTTTTCCCGGCTCGTTCATCGCGCCGGATCTCGGAACGGCATTGGTGGTTGCGGGGCCCTCAATCGGAGGGTCCCAATCCCCGGAATGCCTGAAGTACAAGGAATCTTATGGCGATAGCAACACGAAATGAAGGCGGTCGGATCAACTCCAACATCAACGTGACGCCAATGGTGGACGTGATGCTGGTGCTGCTCATCATCTTCATGGTGGTCACGCCCATGTTGCAGCATGGCGTCAGCGTCGACTTGGCCAAGACGAATAACCCAGTCCCCATGGCCGATGCGGATAAAGAAGATGCGCTGCTCATCGCGGTTAACCGCGCTGGCGACATCTTCTTCGGCACCGACAAGATCGCGGCCGATCAATTGACGAACAAACTGAAGGATCGGCTGGCTAGCCGCACCGACAAGCGCGTATTCGTCAAGGCCGATGCCCGCACCAAGTACGGCAACGTTGTCGAAGTCGTCGACAATGTCCGCGCTGCCGGCGTCGACGATCTTGGCCTCCTGACCGAACAACGCAGAACTACTCCACCGCCTCCGCCCCCAGGTGCTACCAAACCGACCGGCGCGAACGCAGGCGGAGAATAGCAGGGATACCTTATGGCAATGACAGCTGGAGGTTCGGGTAGCGGTCCCACAGCGGACATGAACGTTACCCCCCTCATCGATGTACTGCTGGTGCTGCTGATCATCTTCATGGTCATCACGCCGCTCACTCCCCACGGACTGGATGCGCTCGTACCTCAACCGCCTCCGCCGAATGCCCCCAAGAATCAGGCTCCTGACCGCACCATCGTTGTTCAGGTCATCAAGGGGGGCGGTGATCGTCCAACCCTGAAAATCAATCAGGACGACGTGAGCTGGGATAATCTGGAAAGCCGTCTCAGCGAGATCTTCAAGACTCGCGCTGAGAAGGTGATGTTCGTGAAGGCCGACACCGATCTGCCGTTCCAGGATGTAGCGCAGGTCATTGATATCGCGCATGGCGCTGGTGTCGACAAGGTTGGCTTGATCACGGCGAAGATCGAGGCGGGTGGTTAATCCACTTGCGGCTATCTTCCGATACGCGGCTTACTGATCTTGCCGTTTATCATGCGGTGTTCCACCTCAGACAGTTGATGTAGGACAGGCAATCTTGCCTGTCCTGCCTCAGGGAAGATCTTCCCCACTGGTTCCACCTCGTCGCGCAGAGCGAAATCGGCGAGTGCAATAGAATTACGGCGCCTTGGAGCGCCATGAGACCCTGCAAAGGGGGACTAATACATATCATGAAAAAGAGCTTACAGTTACTGGCCCTGGTCGCCGCCGCCCTCACCCTGTTCTCCGCCACTGGATGCAGCAAACTGCGCGCGCGCGATCAGCTCAACAAGGGCGTTCAGTCCTACAAGAACGCTAAATATGAAGAGGCCATCGAGCGCTTCAAGAACGCCGTAGAACTCGATCCGAGCCTCATCAATGCGCGCCTCTACCTGGCGACAGCTTACGAGCAGCAATACATTCCCGGCGCCGACACGCCGGAGAATAACCGTATGGCGGAACAGGCGATCACGGAATTCAACAACGTCCTGCAGCGCGATCCCAGCAACATCATCGCTATCAAGAGCATTGCGTCGCTCTACCTGCAGCAGAAAAAGTTCGATCAGGCGAAGGACTACTTCCGCAAGGCGATCCAGGTCGACGCGAACGATCCCGAGGCGTACTACTCGATCGCTGTCATCGATTGGACGCAGGCCTACCAGCCTCGCATGGAAGAGCGAAACAAGCTCGGCCTGAAGCCCGAGGATTCCCTCGCTGCCAAGGACAAGAAAGTCTGTCAGGAAGTTCAGACCAAGAACATGCCGTTCGTTGACGAAGGTATGCAGATGCTGAACAAAGCCATCGAACTTCGTCCCGACTACGATGACGCAATGGCCTACCTCAACTTGATGTGGCGCGAAAAAGCTGACATCGAGTGCGGCGATCCCGCGGCTCGTACGCAGGACCTCAAGACGGCCGACGAGTGGGTCGATAAGACACTTGCCGTGAAGAAGGCGAAGGCGGAAAAAGCAGGACCGGCTGGCGGAATCGTTAACGATTCCGGCGACCAGAAATAACCCTCCTCCTCAGAACACAGAACGGCGCTGACCACAGTGCCGCCGGGGCAGGCTTCGCGCCTGCCCCTTATTCTTGTGTAGGACAGGCTATTGAGAGTGCCCCATCTCTTTTG
This sequence comes from Terriglobia bacterium, assembly GCA_963848375.1. Classification (GTDB taxonomy): domain Bacteria; phylum Acidobacteriota; class Terriglobia; order Terriglobales; family Acidobacteriaceae; genus JAJPJE01. The sequence goes on along the minus strand of CAWKDK010000001.1, from coordinate 55,896 downwards.
GCAGAGGTGGGAACAACCAAAAGTCACTGAACGCGAAACCTGAAACGTGAAACGCTCTACATCACCCACCCTGTTAACGTCGCTAGCAACACTCCAAACACAATCAAGCTCACAATCACATACAGCCAATCATGTTCTAGTGCGAACGCAAACGCCGCAAACAACACTCGCGCCACCGGAGTCGCAATCAGAATCAGCAATCCCAGTTGCATCAGAGCGAGCGTATCCAGATTTGCCGCACCGCGAACCACCCCCGCAACCGATGTCAGCTCCGCAGTCTCTCCATGAAACTGCTGGTAACTGACGCGCACTGCATGGTTCTGCCACAGGTAAGCAATCCCCGCTGCGAACACCAGCGCCGCCGACATACTCACACCCACGCGCAGCAATACTCCGATAATCTGTTCGATCTTCTGATCGTTCCAGCTCGCTTGCGCGTCCATCACAATTTTCCTGTCACTGCGTTGTACAGCATCTCGATCCCCAGCACGGCGATCACTATCGCGAACACATAACGCAGCACGCGAACGTTCGCTCGCACCAGCACTTTCGCTCCCACCAGCGAGCCTGCCAGTACTCCCAGCATTACCGGCATCGCCAGCCGCGGATCGATATAACCACGGCTCAGGTAGACTCCCGCACTCGCCGCCGCGGTCACTCCAATCATGAAATTGCTGGTTGTGGTCGAGACTTTGAAGGGGATCTTCATCACCTGATCCATTGCCAGACACTTTCACGGCGCCTGACCCAATCCCGAGTAGTCCCGACAGCATGCCGGCTCCGAACATCAGTCCGAATCCGCCCGGCACCTGGTACACGTTGTAGGCCTCTCTGCCATCCGCCCCGGGGAAATCGCTGTTCATTCGCAGCTTGGTCGCCAGTGCATCCGGAGGCTTGTTGACGACATGCTTGGAAGGATCGTGCCGCGACAAAAATGCCGAGTACAGCAGCACCAGTCCAAACACGAATCCGATCGCTCCTCCGGAAACTTTGGCAGCGATCAGCGCGCCCACGGCCGCGCCTATCGTCGTTGCAATCTCCAGAAACATGCCAATGCGTATGTTGGAATATCCTTCGCGCACATACGCCGCTGCTGCGCCCGACGACGTCGCAATCACTGACACGAGCGAAGCGCCAATCGCGTACCGTATGTCGACGCCCAGCATTAACACCAGCATCGGCACCACCACTACGCCCCCGCCGAGTCCGGTCAGTGCGCCCAGAAAGCCGGCTAGAAATGATCCCAGCCACACCACAATCGTGAATTCCAGAGTCGTCATTCCAATATGTCAGTTATACCCGATGCGCAATTTCACTACTGACGCTCTACCCTCCCTCGGGTCATCCTGAGCGCAGCGAAGGAACCATGTATTTCGTAGATCGTGAAATTAAAAAAGGCGGCCGCGTCAGGCCGCCTTCCGAAACCACCAATCGCTGCTTTTACAAGCGCAGCGACTGCGTCAACTTGAAACTCACCGCCGATTCTGCCGGCAGCGTAATTTCGCGGTTGCCGGTAAGTCCCGCTCCCGCCGTTCCTGCGCCTGCACCCGCCAGACGCGCCGATGAGTGCTCCTTTACCGCCTCCGGCCAAGCCGCCGATCAGCGCACCAGCACCACCGCCGCCGCCAATCATCGCCGCGGATCTCTTGCCTTTGCCCGTCGACGTCTGGCTCACCGTTGACGCAGCCAGCGTGTGCGCCACACCGCCCACCCTCACCGAGCGGATCGTGATTGCCAATTCCGCCGCGCCCTTGAACCGTCCCGCCGACTTCGCGTCGGTTACTTCGCCCGCTACGGTCGCGCCTGCCGGAATCAGCGTTCTTCCATCCACCACAATCGGATCCATCACGCTTGCGGTGAATGTCTGCCCCGCCTGCGCAGTTTTCGATCCAATCGCGTCGTTCAGGCGCACCCGGATCACCGTTCCCGCTGGAACGATCTTCGGTTTCGGTGGTGGCGGAGCTGGTGTCTCAGCCGGAGCCGCCGGAGCCTGCGTCTGCGCCTGTTGCGTCGGAGCGGGTGTATTCGCTGGAGATTGCGTCGTCGCTGGTGCGTTCGCCGAATTATCGGGAGCGGTCGCCGGCGGCTGCTGTTGCTGATTGTCTGCAGTTTCCGGTTTCTTGCTGCAGGCCGCCAGGCCGAGCAGCAGACATACGGTAAGCAAAAGTACGCTCAATCGAGAGCTCATTATTGATAGTCCTCCTATAGATTGTTTCCGGAAAGCTCAGTGCCCCAAGCACTATGCATGCTCGCCGCGTTCGGTCTCGTCGGGAGCACAATTACCATACACTGCCCAGCAGCTTACTTCCAACCGCAGCCCCAGTGCCGGGGCGGCCCACCACTCATGCTCGGGTGGCCCATTCAAGCCTTCTTTTGGCTTGAGTGGGGTCGTTGGCTGATTAGTCTCTGGTTCTGGGTGCCCCATCTCTGCCTTCCTTTGGCAGAGGTGGGATCTGTGCATTCACGGTGTCCCTGCCGTCGCTGCCTTCTGCTTATAGAACTCCTGCATCACGTAGAACGCTTTCTTTTTCTGTCCGCGATCTGACACGAGCCCCTTGCGATTATAAAAATCCTGCACTACCGGCAGCACCCGTCGCGGCGAGCGGAAGTCCATCAGGATCCACGGTGTCGTCCCCCGCAGGAAAGGAATCTTGTTTAGCATCACGATCTGGTGCCGGTACACGCTTTCCTGGTACTCCTCGGTCCAGCGCTCATCGGGATCGCCATGCAGTCCAAACTGAGCATCGGCGCCAAACTCGGTCATGATCAGCGGTTTGGTATATGGCGTTTTCCACGTAATGCGATCAGCATCTTCCGGCGTGCGCTCGTACCAGCCCACATACTCGTTGCAGCCAATCACGTCCAGATCGCTGCCCAATGGATCGTCAATCAGCTTTGTATTCGGATCGGAGTAGTGCGTCTCCAGTGCCGCCGAAATCAGCCGCGTCGAATCCAGTTGCCGCGCCGTCTTCACCAGTTCGCGCATGAATGCGATACGAGCATCGTTGATCGGTGTTTCGTTTCCCATCGACCAGATAATGATCGACGCTCGGTTCTTGTCGCGTGTGATTTCCTCTGTCAGCTGATTCTTCGCATTCGCCAGCGTCGACGCATTCGTCCAGTCGATCGTCCAGTAGACCGGAATTTCCGACCACACCAGCAGTCCCATCCGGTCCGCCATGCGGGTCATATTCCGATTGTGCGGATAATGCGCCAGGCGAACGTAGTTGCCGTTCATCTCCTTCACCCAGCCCAGCAACGTTCGGGCATCATCGGCACTGAACGCTCGGCCCGAACGGTATGGAGCTTCTTCGTGAACCGACACTCCGCGCAGGAAAATCGGCTTCCCATTCAGCAGGATGTCTTGTCCGCGCACTTCAATTGTCCGGAACCCGATCTGATCTCGCACTACTTCATCAGCCGCATCAAATTCCACGTCATAAAGCTTCGGATTTTCCGGCGACCACAAGCTCAGCCCCGACACCGTCACCGCGATCTCCCCGCGGCCATTTGCGTCCGTCTGAATCTGCTTCTCCAGCTTCAGCTCAGGGATGCGCACAGTTACCTGACGCGATCCGCCATTCATCTTCACCCAGCCCGCGAGCTCGTTCTGCGATCCCTTCTTGAGTTGCAGAAAGTAGTCTTCCAGAAAAACTTTCGGCACTTCCACCAGCTCTACGTCGCGCGTGATTCCCCCGTAATTCCACCAATCCGTGTTCACCGTGGGCACAGCATCGGCATGCCGGTTGTTGTTTACATAGATCACCACGAAGTTCTCGCCATCTTTCACCAGATCGGTGACTTCGCAGTTGTACCCGGTAAATCCGCCCACGTGGACGCATGCTTCCTTCCCATTTACCCACACTCGCGATTCGTAATTCGCCGCGCCGACGCTCAGGAATGCCCGCTTATCCGCCGGCTTGTGATAGAGAAATGTGCGCTCATACCAAACCGTCCCTTCGTACAGGAACAGATCTTTCTTCTGGCTGTTCCAATCGCCTGGAACCTGCAGCGTATCCGAAGCTGCAAAGTTGTACTCCACCAGTTCCTGTTTTGACTTCGGATGAGCATTCAGAAAATAGCCATCGCCACGCGGCTCGTGCCGATAGTTGTAGTAGCCATTGTCGTAGGGATCGACAATGTAGTGCCATGTCCCATTCAGGCTGATCGTCTTGCGATTCTCTACATTCGCGATGAGCGGTGCAGGTTGGGGCTCGGCTGAGGCAGTTGCAAGGGTGAAGATGCTGACAATAAAAACGAGTGAAAGCAGCACGGGAAGATGGCGCATCAGGCTCCTTGCGGCTCCAGGCCAAACCACTTCTGGATTGCCGGTGTGATCAGCAGCAGAATTCCAGCTCATGATCTTACAACGTGAGACTCGCGTGTTGCAGCCCATCCTTCGCTTCGCTCAGGTCAGGTTCTCGCCCGTGCAAACTCTACCGGCCAACCACTCGACCGAAGCCAGCCTCCAACATTGTGAACAGCTCAATTGAGGCGCACATGTCAGAGCCCAAAAAGAACGATCCCCAGATTTCAACCTTCAATTCTGAAGAGCGAGGCAGTCGCCGCGGCCCCGAATTGATGAAGAGCGAAAAGCAGAAGGAAGAAGAGAAACAGGAAGAAAAGCAGGAAGACGTGCGCGAGAAGACGCTCGATAAAACGCTCGCCGATTCGTTTCCGACCAGCGATCCGCCCTCGAGCATTCCCGATCCCAGCGAAGACGAATTCGACGAGAAAGCCAGCTGACTATGGGCGGCGCCCTCGCCCGCGTAGGGACGATCACAACATTACCTGCTCTCTGCTACTACAGCCCGGCGTTCTTAGAAACCACCTGCGCCAGCGACGACCAGTCCTTATCGCCCATGCCGTTGGCAATGCCTTCGAGCGCATGATCTCGTATTACGCTCGCCACCGGCATTGGCACCGCTTGTGCCTCGGCTGCGGCCAGCGCCAGCCGCACATCCTTCAATCCCAGTATCAGACGAAATCCAGCTGGCTCGAATTGCTCTTTCACGATCAGATCGGCATACGTTTTGTAGACCGGCGCCGCAAACAGCGTACTCGTCAGCATCTCGACATATTTCTCAGGATCGATTTCGTACTTCCGTACCAGCGACAACGCCTCGCCCAGTGACTCAATCACCGACGCAATCAGGAAATTGCCGCTCAGTTTCACCACATTCGCTTTCGGAGCCGCATCTCCCATGGGGAATGTTCGTTGGCCCATTGCCGCAAACAGTGGCTCGCACTTCTTCACCGCGCTTGGTTCGCCGGCCACCACGACGAACAATTTCGCGGCTTCCGCCGCTTGCGGCCTGCCAAACACCGGCGCCGATACATACCCTTGCTTACGCTCGCGATGCTCCTCCGCCATTTCCTGCGAAATCGCCACGCTGATCGTGCTCATCGAAACGTGAATAGCTCCCGGCTGCAACGTGTTCGCCAAACCGTCCGCGCCGAATACCACCTCTCTTACGGCATCGTCATCGGCGAGCATCGTGATAACGACTTCCGCATCGCGCGCCGCGTCCGCCGGTGTATTTGCCACTCGGGCGCCCAGTTGCTCTGCCTTCGCGCGTGTCCGGTTATACCCGATCACCTCGTGCCCGGCTTTCTTCAAATTGGCAGCCATAGGCAGACCCATCTGCCCCAATCCAATAAATCCAACTTTCATCCTGTATTCCTCAGCGTTCTCTGCGGTGAATGACTCGCTAACGGATAGATGCCTTCCGATACTTTTCCTGCTCTTCCTTTAGCCAGTCTGGCATGGTGCCAGTCTGGCGCGGCAGAACTGCCGTGGAGTTCGCCAGCGCATACCCAAGCACCGCTACCGCCGCCGCGTTCTCCTGAAACTCCCGCAGATTGATCTTGTCGAACGTGTCGGCCGGCGTGTGGTGATACAAAAAATACGTCCGATTGTCCTGCATTGGAGCGAAATTCGGCACGCCTTGAACACTCATCGGGATCAGATCCGATCCCGTTTCATCCGTCTGGTACGCCAGTCCTGCGCCCGAGCTCTCGAGCACCTCGGAAACCGGCTTCAGGATCTCCTTCAGCTTCGGATCGCCTGCAAAATAAAATCCCACGGGATGTCCGGCACCCAGGTCGCTCTCGATCGCCGCATAATGATTCGCCATTTGCGCCTGATGATCGACCTCATAAGTGATGCCGCCCTTCAGTCCATCCTCCTCATTCGCCCACGCAATCACCCGCAATGTGCGGCTCGGACGCAGCCCAAGGCGCTTGATCGTCTCGATCGCTTGCATCGCAATCCCAACTCCCGCCGCGTCGTCGATCGCGCCCGTTGCCAGGTCCCACGAATCCAGATGCCCTGACATGATCACCACCTGCTCGGGATGTTCACTGCCCTTCAAATCTCCGATCACATTCCATCCCACGGCATCGGGCAACGTCTCCGGCGTGAGGACCAGGTGCATCTTCACTGTCGCTTGCTGCGACAGGCGTTGTATCAAGTCGGCATCTTCGGACGTCAGCGCCGCTGCTGGAATTTTCGGCACATCTTTTTCGTAGTGAGTTGCGCCCGTATGTGGCAGTCGAAAAGCTCCGCCGCCTGCCGAGCGAATCAGTGCAGCCACCGCACCTAATCGTGCCGCCGCGGAAGGTCCTGATGCACGGAAGGTTACCGCCTGACCGTACGCGTCCAGCCCAAATCCCTGCGCCGCCATGCGCTCGTCGAACTTCTCGTAGAACAGCACGATCTTGCCGCTCACCTTTTCGCGGCCCAGCGCGTTCAATTCTTCCATGCTGCTCACCACCACCACGGGAGCAACAATGCCGTCCGCCGGCGTCGCCACACTTCCACCGAGTGCCGTCAGCACAATCTTCTGAGTTGTGTTCGGAGCCTGGCCAGGGAACTCGACCAGCTCTGCGGACTCTTTGCCGCGTACCCAGTGCGGCACCATCACTTTTTCCATCGTGACTTCCAGGCCCAACTGCCGCATTTGCTCCGCTACATACTCGGCAGCCTGCTGGTATTGCGGCGAGCCGCTTAGCCGTGGACCAATGTTGTCAGCGAGATGCCCCGCCAGTCGATATCCGAAATCGCCCGCCAGCGCTGCCTTTTGCACGCGTCCGGCATCCTGCAGCACCTGCGCGGGAAAATCCTTTTGCGCCGGAGCATTCGTTTGCCCTAAGGCAGCAACCGTGACCAGAAAACAGCAGCAGACACGAAGAATGTTCGCCATCCAGTATCGATTCACCCATTAACCTCAAAATGTTCTCGGAAAGAAGTTGTTCTTTATCGTATTGAGAGTCGCTGATTTCGGCAATCGATTCAAATCATCGATCCTCATCCGCTCGTGGCAACCTGCGCTGACCGCATGCGTCGAACGTAGAAGCATTCATTGCGACAATTTAAGTATCCAACGCAGGCCGCTCGCCCCTGTCGTGTATGCCTGCCCAGCCGTGCGGCGAAACGCCTCTCGAGGACAAAATGCGAAATACTGCGAGCACCCGCCCCGATCTCATCGACTCGCCAGCCGCCATTGCCACGGAAGAACGCCCACGCATCGTTCCGTCTCCGCCGCTCGAGCCAGGATTCCGCCGCCCTCCCCGCCGGGGAATCACCAGTCACCCGTGGGTGCGTTCCATTTTCGCCGCTGGATTCCGCGCCATGCAGCGCGCCGGCTTTAATCTCACCCCCAATCATTTTTATTGGCCCATTCCTGACTTCCGCCAGCTCGACCACCGCAACTGGCAGGCCCTTTCCCCGATGGTCGGCGTCGATCTGCGCCTCGACGAACAATTGCAGCGCCTTGACTCGTTCGTCCAAAAATATCGTGAAGAGATGCACTTTCCCGAATCCGCATCCGACGACCCGACTGAGTTTCATGTCAACAATGGATTCTTCGAGACCGTCGACGCGGAAGTTGCCTACAGCATGGTTCGTCATTACAAGCCGCGTCGCATGATCGAAATCGGCGGCGGGAACAGCACGCGCCTCTCCGCGGCGGCTCTGTTGCGGAACGCGCAGGAAGGCTTTCCCGGCAAGCTCTTTACCATCGAGCCGTTTCCTGACCCTGTCTTACGCGCAGGATTCCCCGGGCTCACCCGCCTCATCGAACGGCCGGCGCAACAAATCCCATTGGAGTTCTTCGACCGTCTCGGTGACGGCGATATCCTCTTCCTCGACTCGAGCCACGTCGTCTCCGTCGGCAGCGATGTCCTCTATGAGTACCTGGAGATCCTCCCGCGCTTGCATCCCGGAGTCGTGGTGCATGTGCATGACGTGTTTCTGCCCGCCGATTATCCCCGGCAGTTCGTGATGCACAATCTCTGTTTTTGGGCAGAGCAATACCTCCTGCAGGCCTTCCTGGCATTCAACCCTGCTTTCGAGGTTCTTTGGTCCAGCAGCGCCGTGCACATTGCGCATCGGAGCGCTCTGCAGCGGTTGATTCCTTACTGGCGCGACAGCTACTTGCGCATGCCGCACAATTTGCAGACTTTTACTCCCACTTACGACGGATATAACGTCTGGCCGTGTTCTTTCTGGATGAGGCGAACGCACCAGAGTTCGCAGACAGTACGTTCGTAACTGGAGCCGCAGTCCAAGTCGTATGACAATCGGCAGGTCATGGCAAGTGCCGCCGAACCTATTCCGCAAGGTGTTTCGTTCAAAGCCGTGAGAACTCGTGCGCGACGCGAATGCCGCTTGCTTTCGCGGGCTGTCATGCGCGTGCCTCGTGTGGCAAGGATTTCCATCGCCATCGCTCTCGGCGCCCTCGCCGTTATTTCGCGTTATCTTTCCTGATCGGGTTCGGTTCCCGATCCATAACCTGTGCTTCTTCAGTCACCTCTATTGACGTTCGTTTCTCGTCAGCACCGGAGTAGAATCCTCGCAAAATGGGCCCCATGCGTCGAAATTCACCGCTACTCATGTTGCACGAAGGAAACGTACCTCGAATGAAACTGACTCTGGTCCTTTGCGGTCTGCTTCTGTCGTCTTGTTTGTTCGCGCAGAATAATCAGTCTTCCGACTCGGAAGGCAAGCTCATCGCGCTCGAAAGAATGTGGAATCAGGCCCAACTGATGCACGATTCAGGCGCATTGCAGAGTCTGATCGGCGACCGCTTCGTCAGCACGGAATGGGACGGTCAACTCAGTTCCCGCGATCAGTTCCTCGCCGATATTCACGATCCCAAGTTCAAACCCTCTGTCATGAGCGTGCAGGATCTCAAGGTCGAGTTCTACGGCGATACCGCCATCGTCGTCGGCATCTATCACACCAAGGGTCTCTATAACGGAAAGTCCTACGAGCACACCGGCCGTTTCACTGACACATGGATTCACCAGAATGCCGCCTGGAAGTGCGTCGCCAGTCACACTAGCCTGATTCAAAGGTAGACATTTACGGGCTACAAAGATTGCGGCATCACTCTTAAGCCGCCGCTTTCGTATTGGCGAGTTTTTTTCGCGCGCCACCGGGGCCCTTGATCCCCAGCGTCGTGTATTTACCGCCTTCGAGCTTGTGATAATTAACAAAGAACTCGCCAAGCTCGTCCAATAGCTTCTGCGGCACATCTTTCACGTGCTTCAGGTGAGCGTATGTGTGGCTCCCCTGCTCGACTGCGAGCAGTCGGTCATTCCGAACCGTCTTGCCGTTCTTCTCCGTCTGCTCACCTTCTATCAAGCCAATCAGTCGGCACTTGAGCAAAACGCCAGGATACGCAGGTTGATCCATGAAGATAAGGACGTCGAGAGGATCACCGTCTTCGGCTTCGGTGCGAGGCACGAAACCGAAGTCATAGGGAAACGACATTCCGGCCGGGAGCACAGTCTTGAGCGTGAATATCCGCTCTTCGGGATCGAATGCGTACTTGTTATTGCTGTCCTTCGGAGTCTCGACGATCACTTTGACTTGGTCATCATCCTTGCCGAAGGGCTTGATACTGATTGGATCCGCCAGACCGCGTTTCCCGTTCTTGTTGGCCATTTCATCACCCTTCCAACAAGATGAGTACGAAACATCGAGAGTTGTAATTCCGCCAGCGCTTCCGGTGCGCACGCAGTCAAAATGTGGTCAGTTATCTTTGCAGAGGGAAGTGAATCAGCCCGAGCGAGGTCAGAATTGCGAACACGCCGACCCCGAAAATAATGACGGTGGGAGCCCAGAAACTAAAAGGGTCCTCGGTACGGTCGAAGCCACCGGGAGGGCAGCCTTTGTAGTAGCCTTTCCCAGTTATCAAACTGTAGCCCGACCAACCGAGAGCGCCAAGACCGACTAGCAGCAGGATCGGCACGAGTGTGCTCCTGAATGAAATTGCAACGCTGTGTTGCACCGCTCAAGCCCGTTGATCTGAGGTTCGAGTTACCCATTCTGCAGCGGGACCGAAGCCGCGTTCAAGATTACGTAAAGTGCACCACTAAAGACCCGGCGGTGGCCCATTTCAAGCCCAGTGGCTTGAGTGGGGCTCTGTGCGTCGAGAATCACACCGCGATCACCCCACTAAAATTGACGCAATTCTCCATCTCCCGAAATCTAAACCACTGCCCATGAGCCAAGTCCCGGTCTGGTTTGAACGAAAATTCGCCTTCACCTTCCCGCTGGAGCAATATCCCAATCTCTGTGTCCGCTTGCGCGGTACACCCGCTCGTCTCCAAGAGATGACAAGTGGCATCTCCCGCGATGTGCTAATCGCAAGGACAGAAGACAAGTGGTCCGCGCAGGAACACGCTGGGCATCTCTTCGACCTCGAGTCTCTGTGGATGTCGCGCGTCGACGACTTCCTGACCGGTGGAGAAACGCTCACCTTCGCGGATCTGAGCAACCGCCGGACATACGAAGCCAATCACAACGCACGTCCGTTAACCGAAATACTCGCCGCCTTCCGCGCCGCCCGGCTCAGGCTTGTTCGATCGCCTGGCGCAGCTCGACCCAGCTCTCTACTCTCGCTCCATGCTGCATCCGCGCCTTCAGCAGCCCATGCGCCTGGTCGATCATTTGTACTTCGTCGCGGAGCACGATGACCACCACCTCGCCAGAATCTGGGAACTGATCCAACAACCCTGACCGGGCAGTTCGCGAAGCGAGCGTCTGGTTTTGTCACCACGAGCGGACGTAGCCCGCGGACCCGCATTTGGATTGCCCTGTCCGCACAACCAACATTCCTGCGTCCACCTAAGCGTCCCACTCCACTACGTCATGGTGAGCGCAGCGAATCCATCTCTGCATTTCCGTACCAGCGATGCACGCGGCACGCACGAAAACAGTGTGCTGCGAACCAAAGAGCCGCGGAGCGGCGGTATTCGTAAGCCCAGACCGTAAGGTCTGGGTCACACAAGCAATTATTCACGAGCCCCGGAGGGGCGACACAATCTTGTCAAGCCCCGCAATTCACCAATTTCCCTGCAAATCCCTCATTCCTCGGCAGAAATAATCTTCGGCAAAGTGTCTAGTAGGTCCCCCCGAATTTGTCACAATTAAAGACAGGGTGAAGTATTAAAGACAGGATGGAAATGAGAGTTCTTGCTTTTGCCTCTTCTGAGTCTGACTTCTGACCTAAGTTGTTTGTTTCCCGCTATGAATGTGTAAGTGCTTGCGGCTGCGCTATCTAGGGTGTGGCCGCCCGCAACCCCTTTGTTTTCTGCTAAGGGTGGGGGAGGGGGTCCCCCCAAGAAAAGGGTACAGACCCTCCCAAAAGAGGAAGCTAACGTTCTTTTTGCTTCTTCCTCGCGCCGTTCTTAGGCGGAGGAAAGATGAGGAGAATTCATTGTCGCTATTACTTAAAGACGCATCAGTTTGCGTCTCCGATTCAACGCACTCTCTCGATCCCCACATCATGTTTGCGCTTGGGTACGCCACGGACGCCTTTGCTGCTTGTCATAAGGACTGTATCGTGACTTCCGCCTGCGATGGTCATCACAATCCAGGGTCACTTCATCCGCTAGGGCGCGCCGTCGATCTCCGCACTCTTCACTTGAGCGCAACCGAACGTCAGCAGGTTTTCGATCAATTGAAATCGTCGCTCTCACCGCTTGGCTTCGACGTGATTTGGGAAGCTGGCGTTGGCGCAACTCCCGCTACCACCGCCGCCCATATTCACATCGAGTACGATCCCAAAAACAGATGTTCTGGAAAACCGCCTCCTAACCACTAATCACTAACCACTTTCCTACGCCACCGATCTTGATTGCATTTGCACTACGCGTCCGGGCGGCACCGGACGTTTCCGCGCGAGAATCGGCAGAATGAGCGCCAATAGCACCACGACGTTCAGGATATGGATCGCCGGAGCGTACACGCCTGTCGACTCACGCACGCGTGCAATCAGGATCGGCGAAGGGATCGCGCCGGCCCCCCATGCCAGCAGAATCCAGCCGTAAATCCCGCCCATGTACTTTGGACCAAAGAAGTCGGCCGTGAACGACGGCATCACGCCGAAGCTGCCGCCGTAGCACAGGCCCACCAGCGCCACGCACGTGCCGAACGTCGCCGGCGTATGTGCCCGGACCAGGAAGAAGAAAGCTACTGTGTAGATTGCGTAAATCAGGAAGTACGTGCTGGCGCGCCCGATGTAGTCGGACACCCATGCCCAGAACACGCGCCCAATCGCGTTGAAAATCGAGATCAGGCCCACGATTCCGGCCGCTGCAATCGCGCTCAGGCCGGCAATCTGCTGTGCCATCGGCGATGCCTGGCTGATGATCATGATTCCTGCGGACACGCTCAGAAACAACATCACCCATAAGAGCCAGAACTGCCATGTGCGCATCGCCTGGCGCACCGTGAAATCAACCGTAGTCGCAGAGCGGGCCACTGCCGAGGTTGGCTGCCATCCCGCAGGGCGCCATTTATCGGGAGGGTTCGCATAAAACTGTGCCGCTGCCACTACCAGCACAAGGTACACAATGCCGAGCGTTGCGAAAGTAGCTGAAATTCCCAATCGCAAAATCTCTCGTGCCGCGATGGGACTCATCACCAGCGCGCCTGCACCGTATCCGCAGACCGCGATGCCCGTCATCAGTCCGCGACGATCAGGGAACCACTTGGCAATCGTGGCAACGGGCGTAATGTATCCCATGCCCATTCCAATGCCGGCGATGACACCATAACCAACGTAGAGGATTGCGAGCGAACCGCTGCTTGCGGCCCACGCAGCTACCAGATATCCGATTCCATAAAGGACGCCTGCAACCGTCGCCACCTTTCTGGGGCCGACACGATCCATCCACAATCCGCCAATCACGGTTCCAATGCCGAGAAAGGCGACCGACAACGTAAACGTCAGAGATACGCGGGTAAGCGGCCAATGGTAAGTTGCCACCAATGGCTTAACAAAAACGCTCCATCCGTAAACCGCGCCCAGACAAATCTGCATCACCACGGCGGCGATGGCAATCGTCCAGCGATTGGGAAGCTTCTGCTCCAACACTATGCACTCCTAATTGATTATGAGATCTTCAGACTTGGATGCGTTCAGCGTGACAGACGTGGTGCACTGGAGGTGTTCGCGGTCGAACTCACCGCGAGGAACTTGAGTGACAATTTCGTGAAGAAAAACTCACAACGTCCCAACAAATGCCGTTTTCCTGAAATTTAATTTCGGGCTGGCGAACAATTCGTCCCTTATTTCGCGTCCTTCAGACTGCCTGTTCATCCAATCACTGTCAGGGCGTTAACGATTTTCGATTCGCTGCGTCTATTCAACATAACCAGTTTCGGGCCGCCGTTAAGGCGTGATTACTAAGGTACAACGGACGTTCTGCACTGAGGCTTTCATCAATTCGTAATCAACCTTCGTTATCCTGAAACTGAGCTGAAGAGAACTAAGCGAGAGACCAAAATGAACTGGGCAGCAAAGCAGAGGAGGAACGTAGTGCAACTGCATTTTGAAACGCGATCGTATGGTGACGTTGCCGTGCTCGACTGCAGCGGACGCCTCGTTTACAGAGAAGAAGCACAGGCTCTCTGTGATCGCGTAGCAGAATTGCTGCGTGCCTACAGAAGCGTCGTCGTGAACCTGGGCGGCGTGAATGTAATCGACGGCGCCGGCCTCGGATCCCTGGTTTCATGCGTTGAAAAGGCCCATGAACTGGGACGAAACGTTACCTGGTATGGATTGCAGGCAAACATCCGCAAGCTCGTCGACTTGACGCGTCTATATCCGCGTACTCGACGTCTTTGAGACCGAATCGCAAGCCATCGATGCTTGCCGCGTCGCCGCGTAACTCGACGCAGAGAAGCACCAAACAATACGGGCGCTCGCGCAGAGCGCCCTTTTGCTTTTCTGGTCTTTCAGTCTCTCAGTCGATCAGCAGCCTCCAGTGTGACAGCGGAATCACTTCACGGTTTTGCGGGCGGACCGACTGAAAGACTGACGAACTGAGAGACTGATCGACTGACAGACTCAATCCCTTCGTAACCACCATAGGTGATTCTCATCAGGTGCCCTTTTGTGACATAAAGCATGATGCGCCGTAGTGTCTGCGCTAGCCGGTCCGCCAGAAACGGGCCGGCAAATTTCGGGAGTGCGCGCAACATGCGATTTCTCAAACTTCTTCTTGCCTGTTTCCTGCTGGCCGCAGTCGTGTGTCCCCGGGTCAGCGCGCAAGACGAGACTAACGACGAGCGCATTCTCGCTTACGACAGCCAGATCACTTTGCACGACGACGGATCATTAGTCGTCGCGGAGACCATCAAAGTTCGCGCGTTAGGCCAGCAAATAGTCCACGGCATCTATCGGGACTTCCCGACTCACTACAAAGATCACCAGGGTAAGAACTACAACGTCCCCTTCGACGTGATGAGCGTAATGCGCGATGGAAGTCCGGAAGCCTTTCATGTCGAGGGTTTTCACAACGGCAAGCGCGTCGTCATTGGACGCAAAGGCGCGGTGCTCGCGCCAGGCGAATACGTTTATCAGATCACTTATCAGACCGCGCGTCAGATTGGTTTCTTCCCCGACCATGATGAGCTCTACTGGAACGTCACCGGCAACGGTTGGCAGTTTCCCATCGATCACGCTACCGCGACCGTGACGTTGCCCGCGGCGATTCCCCGTCGCGTGGTGGAAACCTACGGTTACACCGGTCCGGCAGGTTACACAGGCCGGGACTTCAAGGCCAGCAAGCTTGCCAATGATGACCTGTTCTTCGAGACCAAAGCTTCACTGAATCCGCATGATGGGTTCACGATCGTCGCCTGGTGGGACAAAGGCTACATGCAGCAGCCTTCTCCCGACGAGGAACGCTACTTCTGGATACAGGACAATGCAGCGAGCCTCGCCGGCTACATCGGCCTCGGACTCATCCTGATCTATCAGTTGATTACCTGGTTGATGGTCGGCAGAGATCCGCACGCCGGCACCATCGTTCCACAATATTTACCTCCCGACGATCTGTCGCCCGCCGGAGTTCGTGAAGTCGCGCGAATGGGTTTCGATAATCGCTGTTTTGCCGCTGAAGTCGTCGGTCTTGCCGCCAAGAATTTCTTACGGATCGAACAGGACGACGCGGGCAAGTACACACTCGTGAAGACCAACAACGCGCTAGCCGCGCGTAAGTTGACCGACAGCGAAGCAGTGGTCGCCCATGGGCTTTTTCCAAACAACAACCGCCTGCTGCTTTCACCGGCAAATCACGAAATCATCAGCGGCGCAATCGGCGACCTTAAGAAGTTGCTCAGCGCGCGATTCGAAAAGATCTATTTCGTGCGCAACAGCATTTATGTTCTGCCCAGCCTGATTCTTACCGCCGCAATGTTCATCGCGATGGTCATGTTCGCCGACAACGATCTGAAGCCGGTCGCGCTGTTCATGTGCGTATGGCTTTCGGGATGGACAGCCGGTGTCATCGCCTTGTCGGCGATGGTGATCAATCTCTGGAAGGCTGTACTGAAGAGCAAGCGACCGAAGATGATTCTCTCCGCTGGCGGAGCGCTGTTCATGACGCTGTTCGCGCTTCCGTTCCTCGCCGGAGAAGTCTTCGGCATTGGCGTGCTGGCGAACTCCACTTCCTCGACGACGGTCATCATCATGGCGGTGGCGATTGCCTCGAATTTCCTGTACCACGAGTTACTCAAAGCGCCCACGCGCCTCGGTCGCGTCGCACTCGACAAGATCGATGGATTCAAGCTCTTCCTTGCCGCAACCGAAGAGGACGAGATCAAACGCCTTGCGCCGATTAACTGGAATCTCGAAACCTTCAACAAGTATTTGCCGTACGCGGTTGCACTCGACATCGAAGACGAATGGTCGGCGAAGTTTAACAACCAACTCGCCGCAGCCGTCACAAGCGGCACCAACGCGACAACCGCAGGCTACGTTACCGCGGGCGCGGTGGCCGCCGCAGTGAGCACACCAGCATTTACTTCTGCGATCGGAGATGCACTTACCGGCGCGATCTCCAGTTCAACCAGCGCGCCTGGATCAAGTTCCGGCGCGGGTGGTGGTGGCTCATCTGGCGGAGGCGGCGGTGGTGGTGGCGGTGGAGGCTGGTAACAAGTCAGAAGTCAAGAAGTCAGAAGTACGCCGATCCTCACCTCGTGCTTCGGAATCGACTGCCGAACTTCGCCTCTTACTTCGAACTTTCTCACTTCATCACTTCTTACTTCGGTACATGTACCCGAGCCTTCAGTAATCTGGAGGAATTCTCACGGTACGGTAACTTAGAAGCTACTGCGAATCGTCCCACTGGTGCAGCGCTTGAGGACTTCGCAGCAAGGAATATCGAAGCATGGGCCGGGTCACATCAGCAGCCGTAATCTTCGCGTTACTACTTCCAACTCTTTGTTTCGCCGGGAAGCACGAGACCGAACGCATGGAGTCGTCCGGGAAAGTACTGAAGGAAATTCTCGACATTCCCGATGGAATACCGAAGGACCTGCTGAACAAGGCAGAATGCGTGATCGTGCTGCCCGGAGTGAAGAAGTTGGCACTCGGTATCGGCGGCAGTTTCGGACGCGGAGCCATGGTTTGCCGTTCCGGCCAGAATTACACCGGACTGTGGGGACCTCCTGCGATGTACGCGCTCGAGGGAGCCAACATTGGATTTCAGCTCGGCGGTCAGGAGACCGACTTCGTGCTGCTGGTGATGAATCCGAAGGGTGCGACATCGCTGCTGAAGAGCAAAGTGAAGCTCGGCGCTGACGCAGCCGCGGCGGCTGGCCCCAAGGGGCGCGACGCAACCGCAGCAACCGACATCGTGATGCGCGCCGAAGTTCTTTCTTATTCGCGCTCGCGTGGACTATTTGCCGGAATCTCGCTCGAAGGTTCTACATTGCGCCAGGACAACGGAGCGAATGCAAATCTGTACAACCGCAATCTGAGTGCGACGCAGATTATTCGCGAGCACGCCGTGGGAACGCCGGCCTGTGGGCAAGAGCTCATAAGCGTTCTGAATGGCAAGTCGCCACACAATACGTCAGATCCCAAATCGCTGCGCGACTAGCGTAGCCGGCAACAGCTGAGGAGATCATGTCGGACAGAATCGTAAGTGTAATTCCCCAGAACACGGCAGAAAGCCAGGTCAATACACGGCGATGGAAACGCTATAAGCTCGACGTCCCCGTGCGCATCATCGTGCACAACCGCATGAAGACGAAGATTGCAGACGCCCGCGGCAATGAGCTGAACGAAGGCGGACTGTGCGTGTCTGCTGGCGTGGAATTGCAAATCGGAGATCGTATCGAGGTTGAATTTACGCCTCCATATTCCGGTGAGCCGGTTCGCGCTCGAGCGGATGTGAAGGATCGCAACGGCTACAGCTATGGAATGGAGTTCGTTCTGCTTGAATCGGAAGACATCGAAAACGTGATGCAGATTCGCGCCGCACTTCAGGGAATGGGAAAACTCATCAGTTAAGACTTTGTTTCGGCATGTACTCCGGATTGGCGTCCTGTTCGAGGGCGCCTTTTTTATTTCTCGTTGAGCCGAAATTTTTTGACATCCTCTGCCCGAATCTGACAACGTGTGGGCCTCACGGAATGCTATAGAGCGGTTCGCCGGACAGTCACATCACCGGCGCTTTCCGCCGTTCCGGGTCATAATAGGACGCCATGAATTTTACCCTGCTGGATTGGTCCGCAATCGTCGCCTATCTGGGAATCACCCTGCTGATGGGTTTGTATTTTCGCAGCCGCTCGGGCAAGAGCGTCGACGACTATTTCGTTTCCGGGCGCAGCGTCAGCTGGTGGCTTGCTGGAACGTCGATGGTCGCCACGACCTTCGCCGCAGACACGCCGCTCTTAGTCACAGGCCTCGTCTACCGGCAGGGAATTGCCGGCAACTGGATCTGGTGGAGCTTTCTGCTGTCGGGCATGATGACGGTGTTCCTCTTCGCCCGCCTGTGGCGACGTTCTGGTCTATTGACGGATGTGCAATTCGCGGAACTGCGCTATAGCGGCAAACCGGCGGCGTTTCTGCGCGGCTTTCGCGCCATCTATCTCGGTCTGCTGATGAACTGCCTGATCCTCGGCTGGGTGACGAAGGCAATGGTCAGCATTGTCAGCGTGACCCTGGGAATGACCGAATTCCGGGCACTCATGATCTGCGTGCTGTTTCTTGTTCCGTTCACCGGATTCTATGTCGCGCTGGGTGGACTGTGGGGCGTTCTATGGACCGATGTATTCCAGTTCATCCTGAAAATGGCAATCGTGATCGCCGTAGCCTATTACGCGGTTCATGCCATCGGCGGTATGGACGTGATGCTGGCGAAGTTGTCGGCGATGCGAGGAGCGACAGGCGCTTCGGACGCCACCTCGCTCTTCCCCGATTTCTCGCAGGCTTTCACGGCTGAGAATCTGTGGACGTTGCCGATCATTACGTTTGTCGTTTTCATGGCAGTGCAATGGTGGGCGTTCTGGTATCCAGGAGCGGAACCCGGTGGCGGTGGCTACATCGCGCAGCGCATCTTCAGCGCCAAAGATGAAAAGAACGGACTGCTTTCCGTTCTGTGGTTCAACGTGGCGCATTACGCCGTGCGGCCATGGCCGTGGATCATCACTGGACTGGCGGTGATCGTGCTGCATCCGGAGTTGCGCGGGCCGGGACAGAATCCGGAATCGGGCTACATGCTGGTGTTGAATCAGCAGCTGCCGCATTCGCTGCGTGGGATTGCCATTGCCGGATTCCTGGCCGCATTCATGTCGACGGTCGCGACTCAGTTGAATTGGGGTGCGTCGTACCTCGTGTCAGACTTCTACCGCCGCTTCATCAAGCCGCAAGCAACTGAGTCGCACTACGTTGCCATCTCGCGAGTAGCGACGGTTCTGCTGGTGATTGCTTCGGCCATCGTGGCCGCGCTGCTGACGTCAATCAAGTCGGGCTGGGAATTCGTGCTCGAACTCGGCGCGGGCACCGGCATTGTCTACCTGTTGCGCTGGTACTGGTGGCGAATCAATGCTTGGAGTGAGATTGCTGCGATGGGAACGGCGATGGTGGTTTCATTGTCACTGCGATTGTGGCAACAAATGGCCGCTGCAGGATCGGTGCAGCCGGTTTTCGTGGGTAGCGGTCCCGTGATCTTCGCCAAGTCGGCACTCACCACGACGGTGATTACCGTCCTTGTCACGATCGCAGTCACCTTGCTGACGCAAGCCGAGGGTGAGGAAGTCCTGAAGAGCTTCTATCGTAAAGTTCGTCCGGATGTGCGCGGATGGAAGCCGGTTGCGGCGCTGACACCCGAAGTCAATCCCACACGTGACCTGGGTCGCAACCTGATCGCTTGGATACTGGGTTGCGGGATGGTCTACCTCGCGCTGTTCGGCATGGGCAAAATTCTGTTCAAACAGCCCGGATTAGGCGCAATCCTGCTGGTGGGTTCCGCGATCTGCGCGGTACTGTTGTACCTGGATCAGTCGTCCCGAGGCTGGGGAGCCGAAAAGGAAGGGGAACCGTTACCGCCAGTTCCAGCAATGATGAAGGGCATGCACTAAGCGCGTTTCACGTTTCGGGTTTCACGTTTCACGAATAGGACGCCAAAAAGAAGCTGAGAGCAGGAGCGAAAACGGCCGGGATGTCTTCAGAGTTAGACGACGCCAATCCTGTCTTGCTGAATCGGTCGGCTGGATTCTCACCAGCATTTGCTCCCGGCAAGCCTTCATTCTATCCGACAGCTTCAAGAGCGCTTGCCGCTCGCACTGTCGAAAGCCAGACCAAAAGCGAAACCCGCGTCAGCCGTAGACAATGATGATGCCGGCATTCCGCGGGTGTATGAAAAACAGAAATCTTAGGAAACTGGGTTCTTGGTCAGGTGCAGGCCGTTGCTGTGTTGTCCGCGGCGCGATTCGATCTTCTCCGCCACGATTCCAGCCACAATTCCTGCCATCGCGGGAACGCGCCGCATTACCCCTGGCCGCTTGCGCTCGACGACTGTTTCGTCTTTTTCTAAAGTCGAGATCAGTTCCTGAACCTTGTTGACCAGCGCGAAGCCAGACTCGCCCTTACAAAGAAAGGCATCGTAGGAGTCCGGCGTTCCTTCCGGCAGAGCGGAAAGGGCCGAAAGGATCACGATCGGCATCTGCGGATGGCGTTTTTTCAGTTCTTCCGCCAGCTCGCCGCCGTTCATCTCCGGCATCTGGAAATCCACGATAGCCGCGCTGTAAGGCGTCAGATCAGCGTAGCGAAGCGAAAGTTTGGGGCTGGAGCAGGTGGTGACGTCGAAGCCAAACGCTTCAAGAAACACCCGGCGAACTGAGAGGGACTGTTGGTCGTCGTCAACGCAAAGCAACTTCGGATTTCGCTGGCCCATCGGGCCCTCCTGAATGGGGAAGTTCAGGCGGTACTGACCAAGTTCGACAGTTTCTGCCACGTATTCCCAGAGCAGGAATTCTGCCAAACCTAACCCATTGGTTCTTAAAGGATTAGGGCCCAGGCCGTAATTAGTTGTGTGTAGAAACTTTGCGGTGTCGAGTGGAAATTGCACTCCCATTTCCGCTTTTTACTCCGTTTTTTACGGCGGAATGTTCCTGCAGCATCCGGTAAACGAGGGAGATTGGAAGCCCCACTACATTGAAATAACAGCCCTCGATGCGAGGAATCCAGCGCGAGGCGATGCCCTGGATCGCATAGGCGCCAGCCTTGTCCATCGGTTCGCCAGTCGCAACGTACTCGCGAATCTCGGCTTCCGAGATGGTTTGGAAGCAAACGCGTGTGACTTCCGAGCGTACGTCTTCGAATTTACCCTGGCCCCGAGGACCGATCAGGCAGACGCTCGTGATCACGCAGTGCACCTTGCCGGAGAGCTGGCGCAGCATACGAACCGCATCCCTTTCGGTGGCAGGCTTCTCGAGGACATGATTATCGACGAGGACGATGGTATCGGCACCCAGGACGAACAGGTTGGAATGGTTCTGCGCACGCTTCCACACGGCGCGAGCCTTGTCCCGCGCCAGGCGCTCTGCATATTCCGTGGGAGGCTCACCCGGTAGCCGCTGCTCCGGCACATTGGCTGGCTTCACCGTAAACGCGATTCCGGCCGCGCGCAGCAATTCCTGTCGACGCGGCGAAGCAGAAGCAAGCACGAGCGGCATGTCCCTATTTCAACATACCGCCTGCATTCGCGCGACAGAATTGGCAGCTTAGTGCGTGCCGGTGTCGTAGTCGTCGAAGTGTTCCGAGTTCGCGCCGCGGCCTACGCTGGAGCGCACACGGTCGGCGACGTCGTTGGCCTGGTCGTAGATCGACTGGCGCATGTCCTCGCCGGACTTGGGCGCCAGCAGGACGCCGAGCGCGGCACCTACGCCGAGTCCCGCCAGAAAGAGCACAAAGCGGCTGCCAACCGAGGGCTCCGGCTCATAGCCAAAACGCTTGCGCGCAACTCTCGCAACACGTTGCGCGTGATCGGCGACGTGGTCGCTCACTCGATGGGCACGGTCACTTACTTCGTCGCGAAAACCCTCGGACGCCTTCGCTGCCTGACGTCGAGCCTTCTGCGCGCGCTTACTGCTGTCTTCCAGAAAATCGGCTGCTACTCGCAATACTGTTTCGATCATTTTCCACCTATCAGCTCCGTCCGTTTTCTCTGTTCTGCCTTATGGAGAACGCGCACTTACGGGGCGTAGTCCTATTCTACGTGCAGAACTGGATAAGAGGCGGGGATCGCCAGACGAGTTGTCCAGAATAGAGCTCTCGATGGCGCCTCTTGCGACCAAGAGGACCGGGAGTTCAGAACAGATAAATGGTCGGGATCTCGGTCGAGGCGAACGGACGTGATCAGAGAAACTATGGGTTCAATTTGTAGTCGCCGTAATTGATGGTCAGCACAGCCTGTCCGCCGATGCGAACTTTGGTGACGGATCGATTGCTGAGTGGCAGCCAGAAATCGCCGACTTTCTGGTAGCGGTGTTCGATGTCAGTGCCGCTGATCCAGAACGACGGATTCACCGCCGGATGCGCCTCAACGTGAGTCACGGCGAAATCCTTCGCATCCACCCAAATCTTACCGCTGTAGAGATACTTGTTTTTGCGCTTCGGCCTGACCTCGAGAACATAGCAGTTGCGCCCATCTTTCGATTCCGATCCCACCAGTGAGAAGTCGTAATTGTCAGGGGTGAGAGCCGTCTGGCTTCGTGTGGCATCGGCTTCCTGCTCGCTGGTCAGCAGCTTATGCAGAACGTGATCAAGCAGAAGCTTCGACCCGCTCTCCGAGATAATGCTGAAGGTTTTGTGTCCGTGATCGTAGGTAGCGGCGACCTGCATGCTGGCCTGCTTGTGCGCAAGTCCGTTGTAGCTGACGTCGTAATTGCGGGTGCTGGTGAAGCGCACGAGATTCGCAGTGCGCTCCGCGTTGCGCAGCAACAACCGGGAAACGATGTCGCCGGCAGGAAGAGTGATGGCCGCGGGATCGCCATCGGCAAAACCAACACTGGAGAGAACTAGCAGCGCGCATGCTGCAATCAAAGCGCGAGAAACAGAAAACATCGGCAGGCGAAACAGGATTCACTCCAGAAAGGAACAGCGTTTGTTCCGGCCCGGGTATTCGGGCCAGAATAGATAATTGTAATCGAAACGAGGGTGGACGGGACTGTAGAAGGGCTCGTGAGACGGAAACTAGGAGAGCGCAAAATCTACCGCCGCGCGAGAGTGGATGGCGGTTGTGTCGAACAGCGGAACCGAGGCGTGCTCCGGTTTTACAAGCAAGGGAATTTCGGTGCAGCCGAGGATGACGCCTTCGGCTCCTTGTCCCTGCAGCCACTCGATCGCCTCGACGAAGCATCGGCGCGATGAGTCTGTGAATGTCCCCTTAGTTAGCTCGTCGTAAATCAGGCGGTGCAATTCGTCGCGCATCTCCGTGGGAGGAATCAGCGCGGTGATCCCGTGCTTTTCCGCCAGACGGTTGCGGAAGAAGTCTCCTTCCATGGTGTAGCGCGTTCCTAGCAGACCGACAGTGCTGAGTTTCACCTGCCGAATCGCATCGGCGGTGGCATCAGCGATATGGATGAGTGGGATCTTCACGGCAGATTCAATCTGCGGCGCGCAACGATGCATGGTGTTCGCGCAAATCAGAACGCAATCGGCGCCGCCACGCTCTAGCTTACGAGCGGCATCGGCCATAATTTCGGCGAGCTTGTCCCAGTCGCCGCTGACCTGCAACGATTCGATCTCAGCAAAATCAACCGTCAGCATCAGGCTCCTCGCATTGTGCTGGCCGCCCAGGCGGCGGTTCACTTCCTGGTTGATGAAACGGTAATACTCGATCGAGGATGCCCAACTCATGCCGCCGATTAAGCCGATCGTCTTGATAATGCCTCCAAAAAGCTGCCGTGAAACCGGAGCTACGTATAGTCTATAGCCGTGATGGGTGACGTTTCGAAAAACGGATTCGATGGGCTGCGCGTGCTTTCTTTCGAGAGCCGTCGCGGCGCGGAGATGGCGAAGCTGATCGCGAATGCCGGAGGTGTTCCTACAGTAGTTGCCTCAATGCGCGAGGTGCCTCTCGAAGACAATCATGAAGCGCTGGCGTTTGTGCGGGAAGTCATCGGCGGGAAGATCGATTCGGTGGTGTTTCTAACCGGAGTTGGAGCGCAGGTCGTGCTGCGAGTGGCGGAGAGCGCGAATCTTCGCGACGCCTATCTGGAAGCGCTGAAGAAAATTCCGGTGGTTGCGCGCGGTCCCAAACCGGTGAGTGTGCTGCGTCCGTTGGGAGTGCCGATCGCTCTGACTGCGCCGGAACCGAACACATGGCGCGAACTGCTGCAGGCGCTGGATGCAAATGCGGCGGCCGTGCCGCTGCGCGACAAGATGATTGCCGTACAAGAGTACGGCGCCACGAACGACGAACTGCTTGCGGCACTGCGCGAGCGGGGTGCGCGCGTCAGAAGAGTTCCAGTCTACGATTGGCAACTGCCGGAGGATGTGGGTCCGCTGCGAAATGCCGTGCAGCTGCTCGTACAGCGCGAGATCGATGTCGTGTTCTTCACCACTTCCGTGCAGGTGCGTCACCTGATGCTGGTAGCAGGCGAGATGAAGCTTGCGGATGAAGTGCGTAAGTCAATGACCAACATGTTTGTCGCATCCATTGGGCCCCTGACGTCGGACGAATTGCGTCACAACGGATTGCCGATGGACATGGAGCCGAGTCATCCGAAGATGGGCTTCCTGGTCAGCGAGGCGGCGGCGAAGGCGGCAGATTCTCTTCAAGCAAAGCGCAGTGGTTCGTAAAAACCCTGACTACCAGATCCCTCGCTTCCTGTGCTTCGGTCTTGATTGCAACTGCCAATTTCCTCAGGCCGGCAGTTTTTCAGCCGGTGGATAGTGATGCTGGCGTCGGCCTTCGTCACCGTCGTACTTCTTCGTTGTCTTGAACAATTCGTAGCGGCCATCGGACGTCCAGAACTGCACTTGTTCCCGCTAGGCCTTCATCTCTGCGGTGGTCATCGGCTGAAAGCCGCGGGCCACTTCGAGTGGCCAGATATGCGTGAAGCAATCAATTTGTTCCCTGCGCACTTCAGTTTTGCGAGACGCTCTTTTGGGAATCGAGACGCAAATGGGAACGGCGTTCGGCCGCCCGCTTCTATTCGGCTTGGAATTGGGGACGAGAACAGTTAAATCAGACGTACGGCAAGCATCATTGGAAGACCGCCCAGTCATAGGGATGAAACCGCCTGAGGGAAATTCGAATGGTATCCACCCGCGATTCTGGAATGACAGCGCGGGAGCGATCTTTCTGATGGTCATCCTTTGTGAAGGGGTGATGGAGTCGGGTACTTATCTGATGTCGGCGTTCGTGTCCGTACGGGCTGCCCACCTGCTTGTTTTCCCACTAGTGACCTTGCTCGGCACGGCATTGGGTTCTCGAATACTGACTACGCACAAGACATTTCGCAAACAGTTGCTGGCCGAGATCCGGGCGCGGGATCTGGCGCAGCAGCAGCAGTCGGAATCGGCTCGGGAACTGAAACAGATACTTGCTGAACGCGAAGCGCACAATCAGAGGCTGCTTTCGTTCAGCGAGTTCACGCACAAATTATTGTCGTGCAGCTCGGAGTCGGATATCTACCAATGGGTTGCGAAGTACGGTTCTGTTCTCTTTCCCAATACCATCGGAGCAATCTACCGGCCCGATACAGGTCATCAATGGAAGACCGTATGCAGCTGGCCGGACATCAATGGCCTACTTGCGCGAACACGCCTGGATCGGCCTTCTGATTCTCCGGAGATGGTTGCGAAGGAGCTGGTAAAGGCGGTACGAACCGGGATCTCGGCCAGAAGGTCGCTGGCCCTTCCAGTCATCGCGGGAAAAGATCTGGTTGCATTGATCTATCTCGAAATGCCGGGTCCCGCCAACAACGATGAAAGGCAGAACGGCTGGCAACGGATGACGTATATGGGGACTGCCTTTTGCGAGGAAATTTCGCTGGCATTCGCAAATCTGCGGCTGCGCAGCGAATTAAGCCAACAGGCGATTCGCGATCCGCTAACCGGGCTCTTCAACCGGCGCTATATGGAGGAGGCACTAGCGCGCGAACTGAAGCGCGCCGAGCGGCACCACACCGCACTGTCGGTGTTGATGATCGATCTGGATCATTTCAAGTTGCTCAACGATCAGTTCGGCCACGCTTGCGGGGATGCGGTGCTCAAAGGAATGGGAGGAACCATTTTGTGGCACTCGCGCGACGACGATATCGCTTGCCGTTACGGTGGAGAAGAGATCCTGGTAGTGCTTCCGAATACTGCGATGGAGGGCGCCATCGCAAAAGCTAACCAGATCCGCTCGCATATTAAGAAGTTGGCGTCGCTGACAAAATATCGCCGGCAGATTACCGCTTCGATCGGGATCGCGACTTATCCGCAAGATGGATTAAACGTGGCCGCCCTGGTTAAGTCGGCGGATGAGGCTATGTATACCGCAAAGCGATTGGGCCGAAATCGCGTATGCCGGGCCAACGAACTGGCAATGACGAGCGCGTAGAACAGGTTGGCAGACGGCGGCGCACTTTGTTACAAAGCCAACATGAAAGTACTCTTCGTCGGCGGAACCGGAATTATCAGTACGGCTTGCACACAGCTGGCCGCAGAACGTGGAATCGACCTGACTCTCGTGGTTCGCGGGCAACACAAAACCAGTGTTCCTCCCTCTGTAAAGACTCTCCGATTCGACATTCGTGATATTGCCGCGGCGACACGCGAGTTGGAGGGCACGCAATTCGACGCCGTCGTGGACTGGATTGCCTTTACTGAGGCTGATGTCGAGCGCGACCTGCAGCTTTTTCGTGGGCGAACCCGGCAGTTCATCTTTATCAGTTCGGCGAGTGCCTATCAGAAGCCGCAGACACATTATCTGATCACCGAATCTACGCCGCTGGCCAATCCTTACTGGCAGTATTCGCGAGACAAGATCGCATGCGAAGAGCGATTGCTGCGAGCGTACCGTGAAGAACAGTTTCCGGTAACGATTGTGCGTCCATCATTGACCTATGGAGAAACGCTGATCCCACTTGCAGTGAATAGCTGGCAGAAGTCTTACACGATCGTCGATCGCATGTTGCGCGGGCAGAAAGTGATCGTGCCGGGCGACGGATCGTCGTTGTGGGTAATCACGCACAACAGCGATTTCGCAAAAGGCCTAATCGGGTTGTTGGGCAATGAGCAGACGATCGGGCATTCGTTTCACATCACCTCCGATGAAGTGATGACATGGGACCAGTACTACCGCATTGCGGGTCATGCCGCAGGAGTCGAGCCAAAACTGGTTCATATCGCGTCGGATTTCATCTCCGCATGTCTGCCCGACCAAACCGGAAGCCTCACGGGAGACAAGGCGGTGAGCGTTGTTTTTGACAACACGAAGATCAAGCGCTTTGTCCCGGATTTTTGCGCGACGACCCGATTTGCCGAAGGAATACGCGAATCGCTGGCGTGGTTTGACGCCGATGCCGCGCGCAAGCAGATCGACCAGGAAGCGAATGCGGCTTGGGATAAATTGATTCGGCTGTACGAGCGCGGACTGGATGCGGCAGTGAAGGACTTCGCGCCAGGTCCGTCTCACGCTTGATACGACTCAGTCGCAACAAGGGCGTTAGCGCCGGCACGTCGGGCAGTAACCCCCAACCTCAAGACGCGCCACCAGGATGTGAAAGCTGCAGTCGCGTTCAAGCTGTTTCTTCAGATTCTCGAAGAGTTCGCTTTCGAACTCGGTAATCTTCCCGCAGCGCAGGCAGGCGATGTGAATGTGGTCTCTTCCCGTCTTTCGCTCATAGAAATGGCGTTCACCCTCCATATGCATCAAGTCCAGTTCGTCGATCACGCCGTGTCGCTTCAACAGATCAAGCGTGCGATAGACGGTGCTGCGGTCCACTGAGGCGTCCATGCGCTGAGCCTTGCGAAGAATGCTGCCCGCATCCAGATGTTTTTTCGCCGTTTCGATGACGCTGAGAATCGCGCGTCGTTGCGGCGTCATGCGGACACCACGCTGAGCAAGCTGCGCCTGCAGGCGCCCTGGAATTTCAGTTTGAGGAAGAGGCACGGCAGCACCTTTTCTGACGTCGCAATGATTCGCAATCGCGTCGCGACGAAATCGTCAGCCCCGGATTGACTCGAGCGTATCCAGACCTTAGGCTAAGTGTAGCTTACTTGCGACTCAGTCGCAAGTAATTTCGGCTGATAAACGAAAGGCGAAAGACAGTCTCGATTACTTATTATGCGCAAGGCTCTGCTTGGCATTTCTTTCTGTACATTCTTATTCCTCACGGCTTCCAGTTTCGCTCAGGAGAAGCCGTACTTCGTCCTCTATTCGCAGGACATGGAAGAACCTGGAAATCTGGATATCGAGTCGTTCAGTGTGGTCGGTAATCCGAAGCCGGGTAATGCGTTCTTGGGATCCACACTTGAATTCGAATACGGCGTGAAGACCTGGTGGACATCCGAGTTCTATCTGGATGGACAGGCGACCCAGAACGACAGCACCATCTTCACTGGGTTCCGGTGGGAAAACCGGTTTCGTCCGCTCATGGGGGAACATCCCGTAAACCCTGTGCTCTACGTAGAGTACGAAAACACCAGTGCCGACAAGTCGCTGCGAGAGATCGTTGGTCACGATGGAATAGCCGATTTCTTCGATCCAAATTCCGAGTCGCGAGCGGATGTGGAGAGGGAACTGGAACTAAAGCTGATTCTCGGAAGCAACGTGCGCGGTTGGAATATCAGCGAAAACTTCATTGCCGAGAAGAATCTGACGAACGAGCCTTGGGAATTCGGGTATGCCGATCGGAGTGAGTCGGCCCCTGAAGTTGGTCGCAAGCTCGAAAGAATGCACGTTTTGCCGCGAGAAATTTCAGGCCGGTGTGGAGATGTATGGAGGCCTCGGAGACTGGCATACCTTTGGATTGCACCAGACTTCGCAATACCTCGGGCCCTCGATTAATTGGGAAGCCCCTAATGGCGTAACGCTAGCCTTCGGGACTCATTTTGGGCTAAACGATTACAGCGTTCCGGTTCTGTACCGCTTTGGGGTCTCATACGAAATTCAACAGTTCTTCAGCCACTTCAAGTCTGGCCATTGATCGGAGTTTCTGATGAGACACAGATGGAGATATAGAACGCTCGCATTTCTTCTCCTGGCGGTGGTTGCGATGGCCGACGTGAAAGTTGCAGATGGAAGATGGCTCGGCAAAGTACCTGCTAAAGACCGGGAGAAGAGTAATCCTTTTCACGATCAGGAGAATGCGGTCGCAGCTGGAAGACTCCTCTTTGCGGACCATTGCGCTTCATGTCATGGCAAGGAAGCGATGGGAAATAAGAAGCATCCGTCCCTGCGTACGGAGCGCGTCCAGCAGCAGGCCACCGAAGGCGACCTGCACTGGTTGTTGGCTAACGGAGACATGGCGCGAGGAATGCCTTCATGGTCGAAGCTGGGAGATCCGCAAATCTGGCAAATCGTAACCTACGTTAAAACGCTGCACTAGAAGGCAGACAGTCGGCAGCTGTCATTCCGGCAGTTGCCGGCCAACGCTCAGTGGAGAACAAACCGGCAGCAGCTCGGGCGCATCTGAGACATTCATCTGGCCGCCGATGTCTACCCTCGCACTTCTCGCGCGCTTGATTCTCCGATCGAAAGCATCTTGGGGGTGTGCATGCCTGATTTCAGTTCTGGCTGGGATTTCGTCAGCACAAGGCGATCCCGCTGATCTGATCTGTCCACGAAGTGAACCAGGGACCGTTCTCGAGCAGCCCGCTAATTTGTACAGCTCGAAAGGAAGACTGGAGGTCACACTCCACTTTCGCCGAGCCACGGACACATTGGGGCTCGTTCGTTATTGCTACGTTAGCGATGAAGGCGAACAATCGCCCACCCTCCATGTAAGGCCAGGCGACCGGCTGCTCATTCATTTGAAGAATGATCTGGCGGCCGAGTCGAAGGAGTCGACGCACATAGACGCGTGCAACTCTTCGCCGATGGATCCGGATGCTACCAACATTCACTTTCACGGGACCAACACTGCGCCGGTGTGTCATCAGGATGAAGTGATCCAAACGCTGGTGCAGCCGGGGCAGACCTTCGACTACGATGTGCCGATTCCGAAGAACGCGCCTCCTGGACTGTACTGGTATCACCCGCACCCGCATGGTTCGAGCGAAGGCCAGGTACTGGGCGGAGCGACGGGCGCGCTGATCATTGATGGAATTGAAACCCAGGTCCCTTCTGTCGCCGGGCTGCCAGAAGCAGTGATCGTGCTGCGCGATCAACTGGTGACGGCGACTGCTGCTGCTGGCGCCGAGTCGGAAGGACTCGGACAACCGGGCTGGGATGTCTCGGTGAACTACTCGCCAGTCACGTTTCCCAACTATGTGACGCCGACCATGCGCGTGAAACCCGACGAACCGCAATTGTGGAGAATCGCAAACACGGCAGCGAATTCCATTTTCGTCCTGCAGTATCTGGTGAATGGAAAGCCGCAGGCGTTCAAGCTTCTTGCCGTTGATGGTGTGCCGATTCCAACTGGACCAGAAACGCGAACAACAATTCAATTGGGTCCGGGCGCGCGCGCGGAATTCGTTGTGACCACTCCCAAGATCGGCGAGGCCGGAGATTTGGTCAGCCTGGCGCACGATACCGGACCGGATGGCGAATCCGATCCCGTTCGTCCGCTTATCAAGATTACGCCCGCCGAAGATGCTCCTGAGCTGCCTCGCTTGGGGAAGGTCCCTGGCGTGCCTTTCACGAAATCCGGGCAAGCTCTGGAATCGAAACCTGCCATCGAAAGGACGCTTTACTTTTCGGAAGAACGACAGGGTCCTGACTTCAACTCCCCCGTGAGCTTCTTTATCACCGTGGAAGGACAGACTCCGCAAACCTTCAGCATGGGACAAAAGCCGAACATCGTGTTGAGGAGCGGCACAGTCGAAGACTGGACCATCGAAAATCGAACGCGGGAATCGCACGTGTTCCACATTCACCAGATACATTTCCGCGTGCTCGAGATTGACGGACATCCGGTAAATGACGCGACGTTGCGCGACACCATTGAGGTTCCGTGGTCCGAGGCAGGCGCTCCCCACCATAAGGTGAAGTTACGCATGGATTTCCGCGATCCGAATATTGTGGGGACGTTTCTCTTCCAGTGCCACATCATGCAGCACGAGGCCGGAGGCATGATGGGCAAGATTCAGGTACTTCCCGCACGCTAGACGGCAAGCACCACCTCGAACCATCAGACCCGATTCGTGCCAACAGGCAGCGGAGTCACCCGATTTCCGCATCTACTCAGACCATAGTACCAGAATTGCGTTGCCAGCGTTACCGGTTGCAGTGCAATCGTTTATACGGTAACTCGCCGGCGGGCAACGACCGTTCGTAATCGAAATCAGGTTTCAACCTGATATAGATGTGCGGCTGGTGCGTGGTACTCTGAACGCTAAATTTCCTTGTAGGAGATCTTAAGAAATGTCTTTTTTACGGACGGGTGCCCGAGTGGCGGCGGTTTTGGTTTTGATCGTGACATTTGCAATTCCGCAAAACCTGCTTGCCGACACCCACGTAGTTTCTCCTTCCGATCTGCAGAAGCAGATCACAGCGACGACGCGCGACCGCCAGCACAACCTGACCTCCGTGCGCGGATTTCTCTCGACCTCCACTGCCGAGAAGGCGATGAAGTCGGCGAGCATCGATCCCAAAAAAGTTCAGAACGCCGTCTCCAGCCTGAGCGATGACGAACTCGCGAATCTGGCGCAACGTGCTGACAAAGCGCAGGCTGATTTTGCCGCCGGCACTCTGAGCAATCGCGATTTGATCTGGATTATTCTGGCGATCGCAGTGCTCGTGCTGATCATCGTTGCTGTTCGATAGTTCGTTTCATGTGGAAGCATTGGCCGCAGGGACTGGTCCTACTATGTCTCTGCGGCTTTGTGTTTTCGGCTGAGCCCACAGCAATCTGGCTCGATGTACCTTTCGTGAAACAGACCAAGGATGGCTGCGGTGCTGCCAGCGTCGCCATGGTGATGCAGTACTGGTCGAGCCACGGCGCTCGAAGCTTTGCCGAGTCTGCCTCCGATCCTGACGCGATTTTCCGCAAGCTGTACTCGCCCGAAGCTCGTGGGATTTACGCCTCGAAGCTCGAGGGATATCTGCAACAGAATGAGTTCCGCACCTTTGCCATCAGCGGCCGGTGGGAAGACTTGAAGCAACATTTGCAAAAAGGACGTCCGTTGATTGTCGCTCTCAAACCCGGCAGTGGTCTGCTGCACTACGTGGTGGTTGCTGGCTTGGATGAGCGGGAGAGCGTCGTGATGCTCAATGATCCAGCACAGCGAAAGCTTTTGCGGACGGACAAGGCCAGCTTTGAAAAAGAGTGGAACGGTACGCATAACTGGATGCTGCTCGCCGTACCCAATCCGAGTGTGCCGTAGTGTGGCGCTGGTTCTGTCTAATTCTTTTGCTGGCGAGCGGCTGTGCATTCGCGGAGAAGACTGCGAATCCAGAGGACGCAATCAAGCACCTCTTTGATCAGGCCCGCTGGCCTGAGGTCGTGAGTGCGGTCGAGAAGATGCCAACTCGCTCCGCAGACCTCGACTACTACTACGGAAGCGCCCTCGCGCAACTTGGGGAATGGGATCAGGCTCGCAATGCGTTCCTGATCGGCCGACGGTTGGCGCCGAACGACAAACGATTTCCGATCGAACTCGCTGGCGTCGCATTTCGACAGAAGGACTATCCGACTCGCGGTGCATTGCCTGCGACAGGGACTGCGTCTCGATCCGCGCGATGACTATGCCAACAACTTCCTCGCTACGATTTACTTCTTACAGGGAAATTTGAACGCAGCGCTCAAGTATTGGAATCGCACCGGCAAACCGAAAATCGAAAACGTAGGTTTCGATCCCGCTCCGAGAATACGTGCCGCACTACTGGATCGCGCGTTCGCCTTCGCTCCCGGAAGCACACTGACGTTGCCCGACTTGCTCACGAGCGAGACGCGTGTCAGGGGACTCGACATTTTCCCGGTCTTCGATTTCAAGCTAGCAGCGCGCGACGACGGCAACTTTGACCTGGGCTTCAATGCACAGGAGCGCAATGGATTCGGAGACAGCAAATTGCAGGCTCTGATTTCGACCTTCAGCGGAGCGCCTTATCAAACCATCTATCCCGCCTATTACAACCTGGGGAACTCGGCGGTGAATCTCGTTTCGCTGCTGCGCTGGGATGCCCAGAAACGCCGCGCATCCGTGACGCTTTCCGGGACCGTTACGTTCCAATCCGAAGTGGAGATACAGCCTGGGTCTCGATTTACGAAACGAGAACTGGGCAGTTCGCGATTCGTTCACCGGTCCGGCGCCGGTGCTCGGTGCGCTAAACCTGCGGCGTGAGACGGCGAGCGCGCAGATAGCTTCGTTCAATAACGGACGCTGGGGATGGTCTGTGGGTGCTGAGGTTTCTGATCGAGACTACCGTAGCGTGAATCCGGGAACCGCGATTACTCCAAATCTCTTACTGAGCGGATACCAGCTGAAACAAACAACGCGGATCAATTACGAACTGCTGCTGCTTCCTGAAAAGCGTTTCCTAATGGAGACGCACGGCACTTCGCAGCTGGCGCGAATCTGGTCGCAGCCGTCGCAATCGTTTGCGAAGCTGCAGGGTGAGGTCGACAGTCAGTGGCTGCCACAGGCCCGTGGAGATGACTACAAGATGCAATCGCGAATCAGCGTGGGCAAGACTTTCGGCAACGAGCCCTTCGATGAGTTGTTCATGCTCGGATTGGAACGCGACAACGATCTATGGCTGCGCGCGCACATCGGCACACGCGACGGAATCAAGGGAAGTGCACCACTGGGCCGCAGCTATTTTCTCAGCAATTGGGAATTGGACAAGAACGTCTACAGCAACGGATTGCTAGGATTGAAGCTGGGTCCGTTCATCGATACAGGTAAGATGTTCGATACGACGGCGGCGCTGGCAACTCCAAAGTGGCTTTGCGACACTGGTGCGCAAGCGAAGGTCAGTGTGCTCGGCGTGGGTGTTGCATTCTCGTACGGCAAAGATCTGCGTACCGGGAACAACGCGTTCTACGCGCAGGTAGAGAAGTCGTTCACAAGCAGCAAGTAGTCCGCGGATCACTTATGAGCTTATCGGAAACAACGCGCGCTTCGGGCTTCTTATCGTTGGCGAAATTCCGCGCGCCTGCATTAGTTGTTCTAGTCGCTGGGATGCTGGCTAGCGCGAGTTTTGCTCAGAACGAATTGAAGCCAACGACGCCGGCGAAGATTACCGCCTTACCTGGGACTATCGCTTCGTTCGAGGGTCTACGCCTTACGCTGAGCTTGGCGTCGGAAGTCAGCTCAAAATTGCCTACAGGAACTTCGTTTCGAGCATTGCTGGAGGAACCCGCGGCAAAAGATGGGCAGGCAGTGCTGCCGAAAGGGACGGTGTTCGAGGGACACTTGAAGACGGTCCGTGCCCGGCGCCCGATGCGATCTGGATCGGTGTTCATGGTGTTTGAGCGGATGATGTTGCCCGGCGCGCCGGCCGAAGCCGTCAGCGCAAATGTAACGGCAACTGATAGCGATGCGGTGAAGACCAGCGCGGAAGGACAGCTGCGTCCGACGGTCAGCAAGAAGCGCCTGGTGTTTCAACTTGGCGGGACCGCATTGGCCGCCAAGCTTTCGGATGATCTTTCAGAAGCGATCGGCGGCACGGCTATCAGCGCCGGGACAGCTCGATATGCTGGAATGGCGGGCGCGACTACTTTCTTTTTGCTGCAAAAAGGCCGCGAGGTGAAATTGAAGCCGGGAGATAAACTCGAGATTGAATTCGGTCGCTGACGAACGTTACAGGTTTCGAATTCAAAAATAGCCCACACGGAACTGACGTGTGGGCCTACCACGCGACTCAGCAAGCTAGACGCCGGGCATTCTCACGTAATCCACGCCAAGCAGTTCCTTCCACTGCTCTGCCTGTTTTTCCTGCAAAGTCCAGCGATATTTGTCATTGCTCTTGCGAACCACATCAACGCGCAGGTCCGCCATCTTCCCTTCGAAATCCTCGCCTCGAAACGTGATTCGCCAATTGTCACCGTCGATCTGCATAGGTCCTTGTGTGACGGCATTTTGTGCGTTCATGTACCAGATAGCGAGTGTCTTGCCGGCCGGATCCCAGAACAAGTTGCCGTCGTAAGTATGGGCGGCGCCTTTATCAGAAACGAAGTGCGTGGTGAACCGCAAATAGGCATTGTTGTCCGACCACTGGTAGCGTGTTTCGATGCGCTGCATGCCGGGTCCCAGTTTGGTAGCGTCGGCGGTCCAGACTCCTCCAACCAGCCAGCTCAACGAATGGATGGGATTCGTGGCATCTGGTTTGTTCGGCGTCTGAGCGACGCCGGCTGAGACAAACACAAGTGTGGACAGCAATGCTGAAAGGTAACTGCGTGTGAGTTTCATCGATCTCCTTACACGGATCCGCGATCTGCGGCAGTTGGCTGGTTGAGGTTGGCTCTCTCGCGCTGCGCGATGAGCAGTTGAAAATAATTGCGAAGGTGTTCGACGGAAGCATCGAAAGGCTCAACGGCGCGATGGGCGCGCGCCTGCATTACGCCACCTTCCATCACTGTGAGGACGAACTTCGAGAGAGTTTCGAGATTGGTGTTCTGCGGGAGACGATCGCCCGCTTCTTCCAGGCAGTTCTTGACCGCGGCAGTCCAACCATCGAAGTTGTCGGCCAGGCGCTTGTGGATGCGATGCTGTTCTTCAGGAATCTCCAGCGCCAAACGTCCGATTGGACAGCCATATGTGCATCCCGTCGCAATGAGATTGCGGCGATAGAAGTCGAGAATGCCGAAGACGCGCTCGATGGGATCCGCGATCTGCGTGAGAACCGGCTGAACAACCACCGGCATCAAGGACCGGACATACAAATCGAGTACGGCGAGAAGCAGCTCTTCTTTGGTCTTGAAAAAGTAGTAAAAGCTCCCGGCATTAGCCTTGGCGCGGGTGAGGATTTCAGCCAGCCCAGTCCCCGCATACCCTTGCAGCCAAAACAGATAGAGAGCGGCTTCGACAATGCGCTCGCGAGTTAGGGTGGGACGGCGCGACATAATTAGTTAAGTGTTCAACTAAGTAAATGGATTGTCAATCAAATTGCGCTGCCGGCAGCGTTTCCGTGTTCCTGTCAACTTACCGGCGCCTAAGCGGATTCGGGGAAACTCGACGCGCCTTTATGGGATCAAGGATCAAGCAAGAGGAACGATAACCATGGCTAAAACACTTCTGCTGGCCCTGGCACTGCTGCTACCCGCCACTTGGCTGCAAGCGCAAGATAGCTCTCCGGTCGGAACCGCCGGATCGGCCCACCGAACCGTGCAAGGCTGTTTGCAAGGATCGGACGGGAACTACACGATCACTGAGAAATCGGGCAGAACCTATAGCATTTTAGGCGACATGTCGAAGTTGACGGCGCACATTGGCCACGAAGTCCAAATCACAGGCACTTCTGGTCCCGGTGCGATAGGCTCTGGCATAGGGTCAGACGCAACTGGAATTGACCAACCTATATTGACCGTCGGGCAGGTAAAGCACATTTCGGGCGCGTGCCAGACGCTAGGCGGCGAATAGTCAACGTAGTGCCTCTTGTCGAGCCAGCCACTTTCGCCACGCAGCGCGAGAGGCCTGCCAGGAAGTCGACGGTCTGTTTGGCGATCGTGATACATATCGCCTCACGATGCTAACAACGTTCCTCTCGTCTCTTCTACAACTGACCCAACGCAACAACGGATGCCTGGTGCGACTCCGTCCGCCAGCCGTGCTCTCGCGCCGGCACAGTGGCGTACACACCTAAGCAGAATCTGAGTTTTCGCAAAACCCTCCGTCGATTTCGGATTTCGTGAGCTGTGATATTGTCGGTCGGAGCACGCGACCCTGAATTAGCGAGGGAGCAAAACGGCAGGCAGAGACAACCAATAGCTTAGTGATTGCGCCAAAGTACCTGTCTGCATGCGCCGGCTATCCCGCAAGACGGCGACAGATATGAAGTAGGAGTCCCCGGGCACGTAAAAGTTTCCGCACGAAGGTTGGAGGCGGTCATGCATCGGATTGCGATTGCGGCGTTGTTTGCGGTGGCACTATCTTGCGCAGCTTTGGCACAAAACAATACAGATACGTGCCAGCTCACCGTGCGAGTTCGAACCCCGCAAGACAGGGAATATAACCGGCCTCTTCAGGTGGAGCTGTTATCCAATGGCGGGACACCGATATCGGCGGCGCAAACCAATCGGGACCGGGAATGCCGATTTTTTGGTGATGAGCGGTGGTACTTATCGGATACAGGTCTCCGGCCAGGGTGTCGAGACGACGACTGCCGATATCAGAATTCCAGATGGTGAGCAGATTTATATGGAAACCGTGAACGTCAAAGCCAGTGCCCCGACAGACCAGCAGAAATAAGTCGCCGGGAGCTCGCGCCCACAATTTCTATCGCAGAAATGAACGTTCCCGATAAGGCTCGAGATGAACTGCAGAAGGGTATGGAGGCTTTCGCCAAAGGCGATATGGACGAAAGCGCAGCAGAGATTTGAGAAGGCGATTTCGATTTATCCCCAGTATGCGCGCGCTTACGCGACGGAGGGAATCATTGCTGTCAAGTCGGGCGATCGGGTGAAAGCGAAAGTTCTATTTTCGAAAGCCATAGAGGTCGACGATACGTTCGTTCCTGGATATTTCGTACCTCGCGCGAGCGGAGTTTCAGGACAAGAACTATACAGAGAGCCGAATCGCTTCTGCGAAAAGTTATGACCTTAAATCCGTCCATACCAGACGCAGTCGCGTTACTGGCCAGTTCCGAGTACATGAATAAGGAATACGACAAGGCCCTGGCCGACGCTCGACGTACACACACCCTTCCGAACCATGAGCAGTTCGCTGACGTGCATCTGCTTGCCGGCAAGATACTTGAAATGCAGAATCAAGCTCAGGCCGCAATCGTGGAATACCAGCTCTTCCTCAAGGAAAGCCCGAACAGTCCGCAAGTCCCAATGGTGCAAAAGGAAGTAGCTCAGTTAGAGGCAGCAAGCCAGTGAGAAGCAATCTCCGCGCCTGAGAAAACGGCAATTAAGGAGCGGTTGATTCCGCCGGCTCTTTAACCGTGACGATTCGGTCGGCAGCGACATTCTTCATTTGCTGGACGATTCCGGAAGGCCACCTGATTTCAACGAGGTCTACGGATGCATTCCGCCCCAGGCCGAAATGCACCGGCCCAGAACTCGAAGATGCATAACCGGCGGCGGTGGTCATATGGTTGTACTGTGCCCCGTCTGCTGTCACAACCTTGATCCGCGCTCCGATGCCGTCGCGATTGCTCTTTGTCCCTTGCAGCTTGAATTCAAGCCAATGATGATTGCCGGGACTTTCATTCATCCAAATTTCCGCTGGAGCGCTGATCGCGGTTACGACAATGTCCAGCCGGCCATCACCGTCGAAATCCCCGATTGCCGAGCCGCGGTGCCGCGCCGGAGGTTGTGAAGTGAACCCAGCCTCGGCGGTCAACGCTGCGAATTTCATTCCGCCGAGATTTCGGAAAACGGTATTGGGCTGCTCGACCATAATGCGCGGAGCCGATGCCAGCGATTGCACGTGGCCGCGGCTGACGAACAGATCCTTCCAGCCATCGTTGTCGAAATCGGCGATGTTGGGTGAATATCCCGCCATCGGTGCGCTCAGCTTGGTCATGCCGCTCGACTCGGTCACTTCGACGAAACTGCCGTGGCCGGTATTGCGATAGATCGGGAAAGTTTCGTTATCGAGCGCGACCAGGAATATGTCGGGATAGCCGTCATTATCGATGTCGCGGAAATCGACGCCCATCCCGGAGATGAAAACCCCATCCTCGCGCAACGCTACATTCGCGTCGAAACCTATCTCTTCGAACTTCCCGCCACCTTTTCCGTGGAATAACCAGTTCACCAGTTTGTCGTTAGCGATGAAGACGTCAATATTGCCATCCAGATCGAAGTCGGCCACCGCCGCGCCCATACCTTTGCCGGGATATGCACGCAAACCTGACGCCGCGGATGCATCGCGAAATGTGCCGTCACCATTGTTTAGAAAGAGCTGGTTCGGAGTTGGCTTGTACATTTTTGGATGGCAATAGTCGCGATGCCCATATGCTCCGCACACGGGTTCGTGTTCCGCATCCCACTTGAGGTAGTTAATTACGATCAAATCCAACAATCCATCGTTGTTGACGTCCACCCAGACCGCGCCGACTGACCACAGGGGACCATATTCCGGATCAGGCTTGTTGAGTCCTGCCTTTGCAGTTACATCGGTAAAGGTGCCATCGCCGTTGTTGTGATAGAGCGTATTGCGATATACCCCGGCAACGAAGATGTCCTCAAAGCCGTCATTGTCGTAATCGCCGACGGCTACACCAGTATCGTACCCAGAGCCCTTGAGTCCGGCCTTTTCGGTAACATCTTTGAAGTGACCTTTCCCGTCGTTTTCGAAGAGCCGGTTGTAATATTTTGGGGAATCTTTAACAAGACTATTGATATTTGCGCCGTTTGCGAAGAGAATGTCCGGTTTCCCGTCATTGTTGTAGTCAAAAACAGCGACCCCTCCCGCCATGGTTTCGGGGGCGTGATATTGGGGCGTCTCGTCACTATTGAGACGGAAATCGATGGGCCGGTATGAGAAGCGTATCGGACCTGGAATCGAGGACTGGGGCCTGCGTTTCCGACGACTAATTCGCTTGATACAGGTCGACGATCCTGACCCCAAAGCATTGTCCCAGCGCATAAAAGCACCACACAGATGAGGTCGATAGAGTCCCGCAAGGCTCGCTTCAAACGCAAATCTCCACTAAAGGTTCAGCTTCCAAAATGTAACGCAGAATGCGCGTCGGGAGCGAGTCAATGTAAATCCTCTTCGTGACTATCGCGGTAAGTCACTGGTTTTTTGAAGACTTCATCAATGAATTTGTAGTTTCCGGCGCGAACTTTCCCTTGACAAGGCTGCCGGAGTCAGAGTACAAGCTTGGATCGTTAACGTTCACGAACCCGGCCGTTAACGTTAACGATCTAGGGGCTACACAAGATAACAACAACTTGAATACGAAAGATCTGTCCGGAGGCTGGCAATGCGACTTTCGCCCATGACTGTCGAAAGTATAGTTCTAGCTGTAAAACGCTGTAAATTTCTCCACCTCTCAATCACGTTGCTCTTCCTGGGTCTTTTTGCTACCCAGGCATTCGCGCAAGAAGCGACCATCGTCGGAACCGTAACGGATCCGTCGGGCGCTGCTGTACCGAATGTAACCCTCACGATCACGCACACCGAAACCGGCCAGGCCCGCCAAGCTGTTACCAATGGCGATGGCCAATACCTCGTTTCTAACCTCAGCATCGGACACTACAGCGTCCGTGTCGATGCGTCAGGTTTTAAGCGAATTGAACAGAACAACATCGTCTTACAAGTTGGCGATCGATCCCGCCTTGATTTCAAACTCGAAATTGGTTCTACGCAAGAACAGGTAACCGTGGAAGCGGCTGCCGTTGGCGTTCAAACCGATTCAGGCGAGGTCAGCAACGTCATTACCGGTAAGCAGGTCGCAAATCTCGCGGCGAATGGCCGAAGCCTTTACAACCTCGTCAATCTGACCACCGGTTCAAGCAGCTTGCAGGGCGACTTCCAGACGCCAACTCCGGTCGGCGGCGATGGGTCCGTCAGCGTTAACGGACAGCGCGTCGGCGGCAATCTCTACATGCTCGATGGTGGGGAAGATCTGGACCGTGGCAGCGCCGGCGGTATCAGCGTTCAGCCCTCTCTGGAATCAATCGCCGAGTTCCGCCAGATGACTTCTAACTACAGCGCGGAGTACGGACTTTCCGCCGGTTCCACGGTGACTTCAGTTCTGAAGTCGGGAACGAAGACCTTCCATGCTTCACTATGGGAGTACAACCGCAACGACGCGATGGATGCAAAGGGTTACTTCAACGCCAAAAAAGCCAAGCTGAATTTCAACACCTATGGCTTTAACGTCGGCGGGCAGCTTCCGTTTGCAAAGAGCCACCCAACATTCTTCTTCTACAACATGGAATGGCGCTCACTGCGTCAGGGCGGCAACTACAACCAGACCGTTCCGGTACCGGGCACCTATGGCGGCAACTTCGGTGCCACTGCGATCAATGTTCCTGATCATGCGACGTCAAATTGCAACCCTCAATTCTCTTCAAGAATTGTCCAGGCGGTGTCGCTCCAGCGGGAATTACTCAGGGCGCCGCATTCCCCGAACAACACCATTCCTTCTTGCATGTTGGATCCCAATGCTCAGCTAATGCTCTCTCAAGGGATTTTCCCAGCGCCCACAAACGGGCACGCAATTCCAGGGAAGCCCCAGCACACCGACTGATGTGCGTGAAGAGATCGTTCGCATCGACCATGAATTCAACAGCAAGAACTCCATTTTCGGTCACTGGATCTCTGAACAAGTTGGTCAGGGATTTGGCACCACGATCTGGAGCGGTGACAACGTTCCAACAATCGGCAGCAGCTTCAACAACCCCTCGTACAGCGCCGTCGTGCACTACACCACCATCATCAACCCGCGGTTGCTGAACGAAGTCGCGTTTAACTACAACGGAAACCGCATCAACATCTCGCCAGTGGGCGTTTATGCAGCGCCATCTGGGTTCGCGTTCAATCGGGTATTTACCGGGCCTAACGAACTGGACCGTATGCCTTCGGTTCAACTCAGCGGCAGCACCGGAACGAACTACCAATCGAACTGGATGCCCTGGAAAAACAAGGCAGACTCCTACCAGTTCACTGACGACGTATCTTGGACCAAGGGCACCCACCAGTTAAAGATTGGTGGAATGTTCCTGATGTACAAGAAGATTCAGGATCTGTTTGCGCCTACCCAAGGGGCGTTCCAGTTTAATGGTTCGTACACTGGGAACGACTTTGCGGACTTCCTGCTTGGTACTTGCAAACCAGTACGGCGAGAACGCACTTCAGGATAGCGGTCACTGGAACCAAAATGCCTATGCACTGTACGTTCAGGACAACTGGCGCGCAACCAGCCGGTTGACCTTGAATCTCGGCTTGCGTTGGGATGGAGTTCCGCACACCGATTGAAGCCAACGGACGCGAGTCCAACTTCTATCCCAATCTCTACAGTCCTGCCAACGCGGCTCTTCTGGCCAGCGACGGCACGATCTGCACGGGAGTGGCAACGCCGACCGCGAGCTGCACAGGTGCAAGCCCGGGCCTGGGCAGCAGCCCGAATCCGATCCTGAATGGCTATCAGTTCTATTTGAACGGGCTTGGTTATCGCCGGCAAGAATGGTATTCCTCAGGGCTTGGTGGACAATCACTGGGCTGTTTTCGGTCCGCGTGTCGGTTTCGCCTATGACCTGACCGGTCATGGCTCAACCGTGATCCGCGGCGGCATCGGCATCATGTACCGAGCGCATCCAGGGCAACGACATGTACAATGCCGGTCCGAATCAGCCGTTCAGCGATTCGATTACCTTCAACAACGTTTCCTTGTCGGATCCGAAAACAGAACATTGCTACCGGAAATACCGATGCGTGCCCCAGTTCTGGTTGGCAACATCACCGGCCTGAACGCCAACATGTACAAGCTCCCCGTGAGCTACCAGTACAGTGCTGGAGTACAGCGGTC
This sequence comes from Terriglobia bacterium, assembly GCA_963848375.1. Taxonomy (GTDB): domain Bacteria; phylum Acidobacteriota; class Terriglobia; order Terriglobales; family Acidobacteriaceae; genus JAJPJE01. Next base: position 13,332 of record CAWKDK010000001.1, on the reverse strand, counting down.
ACTCAACGCCAGAACCGTTCTCTCGGCAACGTATGTTGGCACCCAGACGCGGCATCAGAGCGACTATCAGGAGTGGGAACTCCCGAGCGCCGCGCTGCTACCCGGCCTAGTCGCCAGCAACAGCCGAACCCAGTACAACCAGGATGTACCATATCTCGGTTATGGTTCGCTGCGTATGGCACAGAACGAAGCGAATGGTCACTACAACGCACTTCAGGTGAGTGTCAACGGACAGTTGACCAGAGACCTGCAGTTGAGCGCGGGTTACACGCTTTCCCGCTCAATTGATGCCTTCAATACCGGCAACAGCGCTGGCGACCTTTCCAATGTATCCAATCCGTACGCTGGTTGGAGGTACGATGTGGGACCGTCTTACTTTGACCGCACCCACGTCGCCTTCGTCAACTTCGTATACGAAGCGCCGTTCTTCCGCAATGCTTCCAGCCACCTCGTAAAGACAGTTGTAGGCGGTTGGCAGCTCTCCGGCATCGTAAACGTCATGTCCGGAGCACCTCTGAACATGACTTCCGGTGGCTCTACGAGCGTCTGCAACGTGGTTCCGAACTGCATTAATCGTCCGGACCTGGCTGCCAGCGTTTCGTACCCCCATACGGTCACCCAGTGGTTCAACCCGGCGGCGTTCGCAGCACCTGCGGCCGGAACCTGGGGCAACGTGCCGAACACGGCGCTGTGCGTGGTCCGGGACGTCAAAACTGGAATCTTTCGCTGTTCAAGAACTTCGTGATCAGCGAATCGCGCGGCAGCGCATTCCAGTTCCGTGCCGATGCCTTCAACGTGTTCAACCATACGCAGTTCCGTGGCGACATGAACGGTGGCATCAGCACCAACGTGCAAGCAAGCAACTTTGGCCAAGTCACCTCTGCATTCGATCCGAGAGTGTTCCAACTCGGCGCGAAGCTGATGTTCTAAGTTCAGCGTCCTCATCGGGTCGCTGTGCTTCACTTTCCCCTGTTCGCATCTCCCGGTGCGAACAGGGTTTTTATTTAGCAACCAGCGAAAGCAGCTAGCTTTGCGTCTTGGCCAGAAGACGCTAGGATGTTAGTTTGCAAAAGTTGGCGAAACCGTCTCCGCGAATGCAGATCTTTCTAATCTTGAGCTTCTTCCTTGGCCTCTGGCGGCTTCTGCAGGACTATGTGAACTCGCCACGCATCATGGGAGCCAAGCTAGAACTACATCCGCTGGCGGCGCTATTCGCGGTGCTTGTTGGTGGCGAGATCGGCGGAGTGGTAGGTGTGTTTCACAAGCACATACACGCCGTGTGAACCAATTTCTGAATCAGAGAAGTCGCTGGTTGCTAACAATCCGAGTTGCTTCGCTTAGGCTTCCGCAAAGCCGAACCGAGCACTCTACCCGGCCGGCTTCCTGCACGAATGCAACGACTCGCAGGTCCTTAGGATCGATAGGAGAATTCAGTCTTACTTCTACGTCCTTGCTGAAGGTTGATCCCTTCTTTAGAGATCCTATTTTCTGGAGCTCCACCACAACCGCAGTGTGAATCAGGTGCCGACCGCTGTTTTCTCCGCGCAAAACCTGTGACTCTGCGTGATCGAGAGCGATGGCAATGTACACATCCGTATTGCGAGTCGTGGTGTGGCCATCAGCGTCCACATGCACTCGAACACTTAGCCCAAACCTCACCGAGGTGATATTCACTGGAATCTTCGGCGATGCCGCCGATTTCTCAAAAACCTGACGCATCTCGTTTGCATCGCCCAGCTTCGCCTGGCTGGTTCCGTCCACGATGACTTGCGGCGTGTAGGGACCGTTTTCGCGCAAGATCCTCTCATAGTCGCTTTGGCGCTCGGTCAAAGGATGAGAGGAATATGGATCCTTCCAACCATCGTGATTCCAGTAGTCCACATGTTCGCTGAGCACGATCAGTTGCTCAGGAAGCGGCTGAGATGCGTCAATCGCGCGCAGCCACGCATCGGCAGGGGACAGCTCGAACAACCCTCGGAAGTAAAGAGCTCAACGAGAATTGGGCCGCCATGCGCGTCCTCGGCGTAGGTGATCGTGCTCACTGCACAACCGATCGCAGCAACCGTAAGGGAAATGAGCAATGTCCTCATCATGTTTGGCATATTTCTACCAGATAGATTGGCAGCTACTCATTTAGCTTCAGAATATTTATCAGACCAGAATGAGTATGGTTGGCCATCCAAGTCTTCTTTTGGCTTGAGTGACCCGACGAGCCACGTTTTCAAAGTTCTAAGTTCAGCGTCCTCATCGGGTCGCTGTGCTTCACTTTCCCCTGTTCGCATCTCCCGGTGCGAACAGGGTTTTTATTTAGCAACCAGCGAAAGCGGCTTGCTTTGCGTCTTAGCCAGAAGACGCTAGGATGTTAGTTCGCAAGCTCGTTGAAGATTGTCTTCTTCCTCTCATGACTCATTGGCAGTTCAAACTGGCAGTTCTGTGCGCTCTTGGTCGCCCTGCAGCTCAGCGCGCAATCGTCCAGCCCATCTGAAGCAATCGCCTTGGAACAGCAGGGGAAGCTTGCCGAGGCTGCCCAAGCCTGGCAAGGAGTAATTCGACAGAACCCTCGAGATGCCGGCGCATACGCCAGCCTGGGCATAGTCTTCGCGAAACAAGAGAAATATCCGGAAGCAGCCGCCGCGTACAGGAAGGCGATCAGTCTGAATCCGAAGCTTCCCGGCATGCAGTTGAACCTCGGGCTTGCGGAGTTCAAACAGGGCCACTTTGCCGCCGCCGCGACGTCGCTCAAAGCTGCACTCGCGGCCGATCCAAACAACATGCAGGCGCGCACACTTCTTGGACTCAGCGAGTATGGCAATAAAAAATTCGCCGACGCCGTCCGGAATCTGAAGATCTCGGCGAATGCGGATCCTTCTAATCTCGAACTTCAACAGGTCCTCGCGCAAAGCTGTTTGTGGGCTCGCGAGTACGCTTGCGCAGTGGATGGATTCCGCACCATCCTGCAGCGCGATCCCAACTCGGCCTCCGCACACATACTCGTTGGCCAAGCTCTCGATGGGACAGGCAAAACCGCGGAGGCGATAGCTGAGTTCCAGGAAGCCGCGAAGATCGCTCCGCGTGAACCCAATGTTCACTTCGGGCTAGGTTTTCTGTACTGGAAATCTCACGACTACGACAAAGCCAAACAGGAGTTCGAGGCGGAACTGGCGACGGATCCCAATCATGCGCAGGCTTTGGCTTACCTGGGCGACACGGAGTTGAAGGCAGGGAATCCCGATCAAGCTGAGCCACTGCTTCGGAAGGCGATCCAGTTGAAACCTGATCTGCGGATGGCCTACATGGATCTGGGTGTTCTTCTAACTCAGAAGAAACAGAATGAAGAGGCCGCTGCGACGCTACGGAAGGCCGTCGAGTTGGATCCCACACAACCGGACGCGCACTACCGCCTGGGACACGTTTACCAGGCCATGGGCAAGTCGACTCAAGCCGAAGAGGAGTTCAAGAAAGTGCAGCAGCTACACGAGAAGTCGGATATCAACCTCACGCCGAAAATGTCGGTGGCTCCGCCGTCAATTCAGCAATAGATCTGCTTCGTCCCCATTCCCCGCCTATCGCGTCCAGCTGCGGATAATCGTCAAAAGATAGATGGCGCCAGAAGCGCTAGAATGTTTGCAACAGGCAACGAAGTTGACTTCGGTCGACTGCAAATGGTATTCACCTCCATAAAGATTTAGTTTCTGATCACAACAAATAACTACGCACGGCCTTAGGACAGTCTTCTCACCGTCAATTGAGACGGACGCGTTTGATGCGAGCCCACGATGGCGAGAATTAGCTTCACCAACACGCAAGTAGCATCGAGCGAGATCGCCCGGAATATCAACCGCGGTGTCCTTTTGAATCTGATTCGACGTCGTCAACCCATCTCGCGCGCAGACCTGGCGCGGATTTCCGGATTGCAGCGGAGCACCGTATCGCTCATTACCGAGCAATTGATCGAGGAGAATTGGGTCGTCTACGGCGCGGTTGGCAGGCTCCCGCGCGGCAGAAGGCCCACCTATCTTCGCTTGAACGATCGACGCGCGATCGTCGTTGCCGACCTCCGTCCCAGTCAGTCAACGGTTGCCGTCGCTGATGTGAACGCTCGATTCCTATCGCAAGAGATGGTTACTACTCTTGAGGATCCGGCGAAGACGGCCGCTAAGCTGGCTGCTGCTATCAAACGGCGAATGGATGCGCATCCTGATCTATTGTTCGAGGGTGTTGGCATTAGTCTGCCCGGCCGCATCGATCCAGTCTCGCGTCGAGTAATGTTTGCGCCGAATCTCAAGTGGTCCAACTTCGACCTGAAGGGCGTCGTGGAAAAAGCTACGGGGATGCAGGTTGAATTGGACAATGCGGCCAACGCCTGCGTACTTGCGGAAGTCTGGTTCGGTAATGCGGAAAAAGTTCGCGATATGGTGGTCGTCACCGTTTCGGAGGGTATCGGAACCGGGTTGTTCATCAACGGACACTTGGCTCGAGGACTTCACGGACTAGCCGGTGAGTTTGGCCATGTTTCGCTGGACCCCAATGGCCCCGTCTGCTCGTGCGGCGGTCGCGGTTGTTGGGAAGTCTACGGATCGAACCGCGCCGCGTTGAGCTACTTCCAGCAATTAAATAAGGGTCGAGGCGTCCTCAGTTTTCAGGAGCTGCTCGCTCTCGCCGAGAGCGGAGATCGGACAGCGCTGAAGGCATTGGATCGCATGGCTCACGAGATTGGACGCGGACTGCGCTTAGTGGTAACCGGACTGTCGCCCGAAGAAATTGTGGTTGTCGGCGAATTCACCCGCATGTGGGACCGCTACGGTCCGGCGATCGAGGCGGAAGTCGCCGCGGCAGTGCGCGCTGGTAAACCTCCTCGTCTGCGGCCTGCCCCCGATCCCCGTATGTCGCGTTTGCGAGGCACCGTCGCACTCGTCCTTTACAAGCACTTCGGCCCCACACAACTCACAATCAGTGAGAATCGAAACGGCGATCATTCTTCGGAGAGTGCACCGGCAGTGTTGTAACGGAGTGCCGCAGCCGTCGCGCCCAAACGCCAACACTTTAGCGAGCGAAATGTCACGAAATGGTTGCGGAGTTTAATTCGCATAAACAGCGTACGCAGCTCTCCTGGCGAGTCAGGAACAAGGTAAAATTGCTTCACGGTTGGTGGAACAGCGGGCAAGGGTGAGACTCCGTTTTTCCTCGTAATCAAGCCAGGGATGGCAGGCATGTCCTTCAGTTCAGTTCGCTTAATCAATCAATGTGGGAAACGCCTTTGCTCTTCCAGGCCAGTATCGTGGATTGCATGCGCCCTGCTTTTGTTACCCCTCTCTTTCGCATCTTCTGAAGAAAATGCGAAGCCTACCGATCCAAAGCCATCTGCAGTAATCGACATTGCCAGTACCGGATATCCGCTGCTATCGCGGACTGAGAGGCTAGTCGGCGACGCGAACGTGACGTTGGACTTTGTCGACGACAACCACGTCCTGCTCACGTTTAATCCCAAGAAACTTTTTCAACGCCATCCAGATTGTCCTCCATCGCATGACGACCGTCTGATTCGAGCCGTCATCCTGGAAGTTCCCAGCGGCAAAGTTGTTCAGACAGCGGACTGGTATCTGCATGACCATCGCCGGTATTTATGGCCTATGGGTTCCGGGCAATTTCTGCTGCGTCGGTTGAATAGCCTGTATCTGGTCGATTCCAACTTGCACGAGAAACTGCTGCTGCAATCTCCCCAAGACCTGTTGTGGGTTTCCGTCACTCCCGACAGCAGTCAGATTCTCGTCGAGACTGCCGACGATCTTCCCAAGGCTTCTTCTACCGAGTCCTCCTCCTCTCCAGAAACGAAAGCCAAACCCGGATTCACTCTCCAATTTCTGGATCGCGATTCTCTGGCGCCGCAGCGAACTCTCAAACTCAGTGCACAAGTGAATCTCGATGGGACCAGTACTGGGTACGCGGATACGGTTCACAAAGGAGATCTGTGGCTCGTCCGTTACGGGCCCTCGCCGGAGGAACGCCGCAATATTGCACGGGTTCGATCGCGAGGTGTGCCGAGAATCTGGTATCTGAGCAGCAACTCATTGCTCATCGGGCGATGCTGCTCGGACACCGGCGAGTACAGCGTGAGTGCGTTCACCACCAGCGGCCACCGGTTGTGGCGACAGCATTGGGCACGCGACCGTTTCGTTCCGGTTGTCGCTGGTTCAGCTGAGGACAGCCGCGTCGCCGTCAGCACGTTGAGCCACGTTCCTTATGTAAAAGTTGCGACTGACACGACTGACGAAGAGAATCCTGATTTCAGCCTGGAGCAGAACGTTCAGGTTCTCGAAACGGCGAGTGGTACGGCGGTGAAGTCAATCTTGGTTAGCCCAGTCGTCATGAGCGGCCAGAACTTCTCGCTTTCTCCCAATGGCCGCGAGTTAGCGGTCCTGGCCGAGTCTGCCATTCAGGTCTATGATCTACAGCCAACCTCAGTTGAGGAGCAAGCGAAATTTTCCGCGCTGAAGGCCGATGTTCCTGGCCTCTACACATTGCCCAAGGAAAGCGACGACGGTCCTGATCAACCGGCTATGGCGACTAACGAGCCTCAGCCGTCGTTACTCACTCCTCCGATTACCCCACCAGCTTCCGCGGCGTTACCCTCTACTGCTTCGTCCTCTTCGGAAGCGCCTCCGGCAAAAGCTGAAGATCAGGGCGCGCCTCTTACGACATTCCGAGTCAACACGCAGGCTGTGGCTGTCGACGTCGTAGTTACCGATTCCAAGGGACATCCGGTAAAAGGGCTCAAACAGGAAGATTTTCAATTGAGCGAAGATGGGAGCGGCCAGAAGATTCGCTCGTTCCACGAGTATAGCGAAGACGTATCAAAAAACACCGCACCAGCGAAGCAAGCGCCGAACATGTTCAGCAACGCTAGCGATAAGCCCCCTGGGGCCACCATGCTGGTATTACTCGATCTGCTGAACACGCCGTCACAAGATCAGCTTTACGCCCGCGACCAGTTGATCAAGTTTCTAAAGGCAAAGGCCGCAGAGGGGAAGACGTCGCAATTTGCGCTTTGCACGCTCACCGGAGATCAGAACTCTCATTTGCATTTGATTCAAGGTTTTACTTCCGACGAGAATAAACTCCTGGCCGCAGCGAGCGGCAACAAGAGCGTGCCGAATACAGCTCGCTGGCAGACCGCAGAGCAGGGGATAGAGAAGACGGCGAACAGTATCAAGGATCTTGCGGCGAATGATCCAATGAACAGCTGGGGCGCTCTGCTGCATGGAATTGAGGCAATCAAGACCGAAGAGCAAACAACTGACACGGACGCCCGCGTCGGAATCACACTCAATGCGATGATGCAATTGGCCGGATACCTCTCCGGCATACCAGGTCGAAAGAATGTGGTGTGGCTCTCTGGGTCGTTCCCGATTGCGTCATTCAATAACGATTTGCAGAATCCCATGAACGACAACCGCAACTACAGCGGCCGAGTGCACCTCGCGGCCAAACTTCTTGCGGATAGCCAGGTTGCGGTTTATCCCGTGGATGTTCGCGGAATGGATACCGGAAAAATCTCGGCTGAGAATAGCAACGTGGGCCTTGGTCCGGGGACCCAGGGAATAACGGTTGCTCCGGGGTTGCCCCCGATAAATGGAGACACTATGCTGTCGCCAAATATCGCCTTCCAGCAGGACGCAGTGCAGGATCTTGCCAGAGTGAATGCGGAGCGGACCGCGCTTAACCAGATGGCGTCGGATACAGGTGGAACCGCGTTCTTCAGTTCAAACGCGATTGCCGATGCGATCAGGATGGCGACTGAGCAGGCATCGAACTACTACTCCCTGTCCTACAGTCCTTCGAACAAGAAACTACGATGGCCGCTTCCGCAAAATCAAAGTAGCCCTGCGGAGAAGGGATACCGCCTTCATTACCGGCCCGGATACTTCGCTGACGATCCGAATTCGCCGGCCAAGATGAAGGAAGTCGCCCACAATATCCGAGTCGTAGCCATGCAGTACGGCTCGCCGCAGTCGCACCAGATTCGCTTCTCCGTGCGAGTTGTGCCGGTGGGGACCAGAGCGAAAGTCGACAGCGCGAAAGCCGGCGAGATTCTATTGGCTTCGGCGAAGAATCCGAAATTGCCGTCGCAGGTGGAGGCACAACACCACACCATCGACTACGCCATTGAAAGCTCCGATCTGCGCTTCCTTCCTCTGAGCAATGGGACTTATCGCAGCGCACTAACCTTCATGATTGCATCTTTCGCTGCTGATGGTCGCCCACTGTCGGGAGTCTCGAGTGTTGGCATGAGCGATCTGCGGCCTGAAGTTTACAAAGACGCAATGACAGGTGGTGTTCGCGTCCACCAGGAAGTGGATGTGCCTGTGGCCGCTACCTCTATGCGGATTGGTATCCAGGACCAGCTCAGCAACTACGTGGGCACCGTTGACCTCACGCTGCCGATTCCAGCGCCTCCAGATGTTCCGCGCGTGGTGAAGCGCCAGTTACCGGAAATCGAGCCGGACTGAGAATTCTCGCGGATCGCGCGGCAGGACGAGAAGTTGTGGCAACCGGATCTGTAAGTTGAGGCGTTAGCGGGCGTCTGAGCCCGCTGCCGAAATCTGAGCGTAGTCGAAGGCCCATGAAGTTTTGTGGCAACCGGATCTGTAAGTTGAGGCGTTTAGCGGGCGTCTGAGCCCGCTGCCGAAATCCTGAGCGAAGTCGAAGGACCCATGAAGTTTTGTGGCAGCCGGATCTGTAAGCCGAATTTTGTCTGCGAGCCGAAGCTTGCAGGACGGTCATTCCTCTAGGCCGCACATTGCTATGCGGCTCCAGCGACCTACCCGGAACTTCCATCCCATTACTGGGAGCCTTGCGGTTGACGCGCCGAGCCGGCGCGTGCGGACATTGCTGCCCGCTCGTTCCCTATTTGGTCTTGCTCCGTGTGGGGTTTGCCATGCCCCGACCATTACTGGGCGGGCGGTGCGCTCTTACCGCACCTTTTCACCCTTACCCCGGCCGAAGCCAAGGCGGTATGTTCTCTGTGGCACTGGCCGTCGACTGGCCTTTACGCCAGCCTCCCGGACGTTATCCGGCACACTGCTCTGCGGAGTTCGGACTTTCCTCCCGCACCGGCGAACCGGCGCCGGCGACCGTCCGATCCGGCTGCCAACTACAGCATTATATAGAGACCCCATACTATCGTTCGGAAGGAACTTTGGCGCCGCCCGACGCGTATATCTGATCGGGCGGAGTACTGTATCCGTTCCAGGCGTCAGACGTCCTTGAACTAGGGAAGAGCTGCGTACCCTGATAGACTTCTAGCTACCCATCATGAACACGGCCGAAGCCATCCGCATTGCATTGCAGTCGCTCTGGGCGAATAAGTTACGCTCAGTGCTGACGCTGCTTGGCGTGGTGATCGGCGTATCGGCAGTGATCGCTGTTGTCACCTTCGTTGCAGGTATTAATGGCTACGTGGCAACGAAAGTGTTTGGCTTGGGCGCGGACGTGTTCATCATCGGCAAAATGCCCGGGGTGGTCACCGACATCGATACTTACCTCGAAGGCCAGCGCCGCAAAGATCTCACTATGGATGACTACCGCGCCGTAAGCGAAGGCTGCAAACAGTGCAGTTACGTGGGGGCTTCGATTACGAACTCCAGCGGTCACGTACGTTATGAGAACCAGGCTTCGTCGGACACGATGGTCCGTGGCATGACTGCCTCAATGATGACCATCTATGACGAAGAGATCGTGGCTGGCCGCGGTATCACCGAAAACGACGTGGAGAACTCCTCCCACGTAGCTGTGATTGGCCAGGACATTCTGGAAAACCTGATGGGCGGAAGCATCGATCCGCTGGAAAAGTTCATTCGCATCGATGGCCAGGAATATCGCGTGATCGGCATGGGTAAGAAAGAGGGCAAAACCCTCGGCCAGAGTCGCGATAACTACGTTCTCATCCCGATCACGGCGTACATGAAGCAGTATGGGGAGCATCAGAGTGTGCGTCTTTCCGGGAAGGCCGCAGGAGTAGGTTCGCAATTGCAAACCGCCATGGACGAGGCGCGGGTCATCCTCCGCTCGCGGCGACACGATCAACCCGGCAAGCCGGATACATTCGCGATCGACACGAACGACAGCTTCCTGAGCATATGGTCGAGCATCAGTAGCAGCTTCTTCATTGCCATGATCGCCATTGCGAGCATTTCGCTCGTAGTTGGCGGCATCGTCATCATGAACATCATGCTGGTGTCGGTTACAGAACGTACGCGCGAGATTGGAATTCGCAAAGCCCTCGGCGCCAAGCGTAACGACGTGATGCGCCAGTTCCTGATCGAGTCGAGCACGATGGCCGTGGTCGGCGGTGTGCTGGGAATTCTCTGGGGCATCATCGTTGCCAAAACTGTCACCGGTTTGATCGGCATGCCTTCGGAGATCAAGGGCTGGGCGATACTGGCGGGGCTAGTTGTCTCAGCGAGTGTTGGCATTTTCTTCGGAGTCTATCCGGCACGCCGTGCGGCGCGTCTCGACCCCATTGTTGCCCTGAGAGCAGAAACCTAAATGGCAATGACCAAACGCGATTACGGCGAGATTGTGCGAATGGCGATGGACACCATCGCCAAGAACAAGATGCGCTCGGGATTGACTGTGCTCGGCGTCGTGATCGGCGTCGCAGTCGTGATCGCGATTTCATCTGTCGTAAACGGGTTGAATTCAAACGTGACCGATTCCATCAAGTCGATGGGATCGAACCTGGTCATGGCCTTTCACATTGATGTGTTCAGCTTCAGCCGTCCCAGCGAGGAGATGCGCACCCGCAAAGAGCTGACCTGGGAAGACGCCGAAGCGATGAAGGACTTGCCGCACGTGCAGGCTGTCACTGCCGGAGTACGGTACTTTGAACCGCAGTTCAACACCGGCAGCTATGTGGTGAAGTACAACGGGCGTCGCGCGAAGAACACCATCCTTGAAGGCGACAGCCCATCGGCGAAAGAAGTCTACGACATACAGATGAGCGAAGGTCGCTTCTTCGACGAAAGCGAAGACGAGAATCGGTCGTCGGTCATCATCCTGGGGCACGACACGGCCGAGGAACTCTTCGGGAACGAGTCTGCTCTCGGGAAAGAAATCGATATCGAAGGCAAGCTGTTCACCGTGGTGGGCGTGAGTGCCCCGATCAAGAGCGCCTTCGGAGGCGGCAAGAATCCTGACGACAACATCGTGCGGTTCCCATTGGCCACCTTCCGCAAGCTGCATCCGGAGCTGAAGCAGCACTGGATCACGGTGAAGGCTACGAGTCACGACGACATGCCCAAGGCAATGGACGAGATGCGCGAATTGTTGCGCCGTCGTCGTAGAGTTGCGCCGGATAAGCCCGATAATTTCTCAATCTTCACGCAGGAATCGCTCTCCGATTTCTGGAACCAGATTACGGGCGCCGTCTTCGTCTTTATGTTTGCGGTCTCCAGCGTGGCGCTGATCGTGGGCGGTGTCGGCGTGATGAACATCATGCTGGTATCGGTAACCGAACGAACGCGCGAGATTGGTGTGCGCAAAGCCATCGGCGCGCGCAAAAAAGATGTACTGCTGCAATTCACCCTGGAGGCGATTACCCTGACCTCGTTGGGTGGCGTGATCGGCGTGGTGCTAGGTGGTCTTCTCACCTTGATGGTGCGACTCATCTGGTCGTCGCTGCCGGCCAGCATGTCCGCATTCTGGGCGGGCGTCGGATTCTTCGCCTCGTGCGCAATCGGGTTGGTGTTTGGAATCTACCCTGCATGGAAGGCCGCGAACCTCGATCCAATTGAAGCATTGCGTTACGAGTAGTCGAGTTTCTGCGCGAGTGAAACGCAATCCTTGATCCATCTTCTCCTGAAATCGCTTGCGGTTCTGACTGCAGGACTGGCGGCCGCAGGCCTTGCCTACTACTGTCTGTGCCTCTTTGGAATGTTCTCATTCCTACGCGACTGCCGGCGGAAGCGGCATGCGTCGGGCTTCGCACCTCCAGTCACGATTCTGAAACCTCTGCGCGGAACCGATCCGGAGATGTACGAGAGCTTCCGCAGCTACTGCCTCCAGGACTACGGGGAGTACCAGATCATCTTCGGAGTGAGCGACGCCAATGACCCCGCCGTTGCACTCGTCGAGAAACTCACCAGCGAATTTCCCGAGCGCAAAATTCAACTGATGGTCTGTCCGGAAATTCTCGGCACCAACGTGAAAGTCAGCAATCTTCTGCAGATGGCACGTGTCGCCAGATACGATCACTTATTGGTAAGTGATAGCGATATTCGTGTGCCTGCGGATTACTTGCGGCGCGTGCTCGCGCCATTTTCGGATACAAATGTCGGCATGGTGACCTGCCTGTATCGAGGTGTTGCATCACACACGCTAGGCTCCCGTTTGGAATCAATCGGAACGAGCACAGATTTCTGCCCGGCTGTGCTGGCTGCGCGTCAGCTGCAAGGCATTCGGTTCGGATTGGGATCAACCCTGGCGTTTACGCGCAAGGCGCTCGATGCAGCCGGCGGATTCGAGCCCCTGCTCGATTATCTCGCCGACGACTACGAACTCGGCGCCCGCATCGCTCAAGCGGGTTTCGAAGTACGTGTGTCGGAAGTTGTGGTCGATCACTTTCTGCCCGGCTACACCATGCGCGAGTTTCTCGATCACCAGTTGCGCTGGGCGCGCGCCATTCGCGACTCGCGCCGGTGGGGCTATGCTGGATTGATCGTCACGTTTCCGCTGGTGTGGGCCGCATTTGCTGTGTTGTTTTCGGCAGGGGCATCATGGTCTTGGATTTTGCTGGCAGCCACGGTTCTGATGAGAGTCGCAGTTGCGTTGACCGCCGGAAAGACGATACTGCAGGATCCTCAGTTGAAGCGCGACTTCTGGCTCATTCCATTGCGCGATGTGTTCGCCCTGGCGATCTGGGTCGCTAGTTTCGTGGGTCACAAGATATTGTGGCGTGGCATCGAATTCGAATTGAAAGACGGTAAGCTACGCCCTGCGTAGGTCCTTTGTTTTGCCTCTTTTCCAGTGAATCGATATAATGAGCTTTACTGAGCGGGAGTAACTCAGTGGTAGAGTGCGACCTTGCCAAGGTCGAAGTCGCGGGTTCAAATCCCGTCTCCCGCTCCAGAAATTCAAGCAGTGCCGACCCCTCCGAGCGAGGGTTTTTTGATGTTGAGGCGCTTAGCGGGCGTCCGAGCCCGCTGCCGAAATCCTGAGCCGAAAGCGAAGGATCTTTTTCAAGTAAGGCGCGGTAGCCAAGTGGTAAGGCAGAGGTCTGCAAAACCTTTATTCGGCGGTTCGATTCCGCCCCGCGCCTCCAACCTCCTCAATCAC